>NZ_JARUXL010000001.1:2355933-2443912 GCF_031451455.1 Caballeronia sp. LZ024
CGCAGACGCACCGCTTCTTCCACCGCGATCTCATCGAAGGGATTCATCGACATCTTCACGTTCGCGATATCGACGCCGCTTCCGTCCGACTTCACGCGAACCTTGACGTTGTAGTCGACCACTCTTTTCACTGGCACCAGGATTTTCATGCACACGCTCCAAAGTTACGATTACGTCAACCCAGCGTCTCATTATACGAGCGACGCCTGCCCTCCGATCCACCGAATGGTCGAGAGCGGCCGCCGGGTTGCCGATCAATCAGCATGGTCCGAATATTATCGAACGATCGTGCTATTTTAAATAGAAAGAAACCCGAAGTGCAAATCGACCTGCGTCCGGGCGTCTTACCACGCCGCGATCACGGCGCCCGCGTATTTGCCCTCGATATACTGCTTCACTTCCGCCGAGTGATACGCGGCGAGGAGCTTCGCGACCCACGGCTTGTCCTTGTCAGCGGCGCGAATCGCGATGATGTTCGAGTACGGTCCCTTCGGATCTTCGATCGCGATCGCGTCCGACTTCGGCTTCAGACCCGCTTCCATTGCGAAGTTCGTGTTGATCGCGGCGGCATCGACGTCGTTAAGTGAGCGCGGAATCTGCGCCGCGTCGAGTTCGACGATCTTCAGCTTCTTCGGGTTGTCCACGACGTCGAGCGGCGTCGCCTTCAGGCCCGCATCCGCGCGCAATTTCAGCAGGCCTTGTTTTTGCAGCAGCAACAACGCGCGGCCGCCGTTGGTCGGATCGTTCGGCACCGCGATGCGCGCGCCCGGTTTCAGTTCGGCGAGCGACTTGATCTTCTTCGAATAGATGCCCATCGGGAACGTGACGGTGTCGGCGAGCTTGATCAGCTTGTAGCCGCGGTCCTTCACCTGCGCATCGAGATACGGCGCGTGCTGGTAGCTGTTCGCGTCGAGGTCGCCGGCGGCGAGCGCGGCGTTCGGCTGCACGTAGTCGGAGAATTCGACGATCGTGATCTTCAGGCCGTTCTTCGCGGCGACCTGCTTCACGACTTCCATGATCTGCGCGTGCGGGCCGCCGGTGACGCCCACCTTGATGGCTTCATCGGCGTGAGCGACGCCCGCGAAGAGCGAGACGGCGGAAAGCGCGGCGGCAAACTTCAAAATGAATCGACGTTGCATGGTTTTTTTGATGAGTGAGTAAGCGTTATTTGTGACTGAGACGGCGCACGAGCCAGTCGCCGAACGACTGTACGAGTTGTACGAACACGATCAGGATCACGACGACCGTCAGCATCACTTCGGGCAAAAAGCGCTGATAACCGTAGCGGATGCCGAGATCGCCGAGACCGCCGCCGCCGATCGCGCCCGCCATCGCCGAATAGCCGACGAGCGACACGAACGTGATCGTCAGCCCGGCGACGACGCCCGGCAGCGATTCCGGCAGCAGCACCTTGAAGACGATCTGGCTCGTGGTCGCGCCCATTGCCTGCGCCGCTTCGATCAGCCCGCGATCGACTTCGCGCAGCGCGGTTTCGACGAGCCGCGCGATGAAGGGCGCGGCGGCGATGGTGAGCGGCACGACGGCAGCGGCCGTGCCGATCGACGACCCGACGACGAGCCGCGTGAACGGAATCACCGCGACGAGCAGGATGATGAACGGCGTCGAGCGCACCGCATTGACGACGCCGCCGAGCACGCGATTCACCGCGACGTTCTGCAACACGCCGTCGCGGTCGGTGAGATAGAGCAGCACGCCGAGCGGCAGCCCGACCGCGGCGCCGACGAGTCCCGAGATGCCCACCATCACGAGCGTTTCCCAGAACGACTGCACGAACATATCGAACATTTCACTCAACATGCGAAAGCTCCTCCACCACGACGCCCTGTTCACGCAAATACGTAATCGCCTCGGCGATCTTCACCGGCTGACCGCCCGCGAGCACCGCGAGCGAGCCGAACGCCTGCCCCTGGATCTCGTCGATCTGGCCGTGCAGGATGTTGAAATCGAGTTCGTAGCGGCGGATCGTCTCGGAGAGGATCGGCTGGTCGACGCCCGAGCCCGTGAACGCGAGACGCAGCAAGTGGCCGCTGCCCGTCCTGAGCCGCTCGGCGACGCGCGCCTTCATGGCGGGCGGCAGTTCGTGCGCGATGACGTCGCCGATCAGCGCGCGCGTGACTTCGTGATGCGGCTGCATGAACACATCGACGACCTTGCCCTCTTCGACCACGCGCCCCGCGTCGAGCACGGCGACGCGATCGCACACCTGCTTGATGACGTCCATCTGGTGCGTGATGAGTACGATCGTCAGGCCGAGTTCGCGGTTGATCTTGCGCAGCAGGTCGAGAATCGCGCGCGTGGTTTCGGGATCGAGCGCGGACGTGGCTTCGTCGGAGAGCAGCACCTTCGGCTTGCTCGCGAGCGCCCGCGCGATGCCGACGCGCTGCTTCTGCCCGCCGCTGATCTGCGCGGGATAGCGGTCGCGCTGCGTGGTCAGCCCGACAAGATCGAGGAGCGGCGCGACGGTCGCTTCGATCTCGGCGCGCTTCATGCCGGCGAGTTCGAGCGGCAGCGCGACGTTGTCGAACACCGTGCGCGACGAGAGCAGGTTGAAGTGCTGGAAGATCATGCCGATGTCGCGACGCGCGGCGCGCAACTCGGGCGGCGCGAGCGTGGTGAGATCGCGTCCGTCGACGATCACGCTGCCTTCGCTCGGCCGCGTGAGCAGGTTGATGGTGCGGACCAGTGTGCTTTTACCGGCGCCGCTGCGCCCGATGATGCCGAACACTTCGCCGGCGGGAATCGTCAGATTGACGTTGTGCAGCGCTTCGACCCAGCCCCGCGGTCCCGCGAACCGCTGCGACAGATTGCGTATTTCGATCATGTAAATACAAACGGCGGAGGCTCCGTGCGGATGTCGCGGGAGCCGGCCGCCGTGGAAAGTTCTTAGTGTCAATCCCAAATTTTACCGCACCCGCCTCATTCGGTTTAATAATGAATTTTGCGTGCGTCATAACTCGCGGACATTAAAGAACGGCTCGATTATCATCGCTTCATCTCAAAAATAGCCGGCATCCCATGAGCATTCCCGCGCGCAGCACCTATTCGACCAGCACGATCACCACGCGTCAGGGCGTCGCACTGTTTCTGCATCGCTGGCAGCCGGCGACCGTCGACGGACGGCCGGTCGCGCGGATCGCGCTCGTGCACGGTCTTGCCGAACACGCGCGGCGTTACGACGCGTTCGCGTTGCGCCTGAACGCCGCGGGCATCGAACTGATCGCGGTGGATTTGCGCGGGCATGGGAAATCGTCGGGAGAACGGGCGTGGATCGAGCGATTCGACGACTATCTGCTCGACGCCGACGTGCTGGTCGAAGCCGCTGAAACCACGCCGCCCGCGAACGTGCCGCTCTTTCTGATGGGCCACAGCATGGGCGGCGCGGTCGCCGCGCTCTACGTGGCGGAGCGCGCGCAGAAGCGCAAGCTCGCGGGCCTGATCCTGTCGAGCGCCGCGCTCGAACCGGGCCACGACGTGCCGCGCTGGAAACTGGCAATGGGCCGGCTCGTCAGCCGGTTGGCGCCGCGCGCTCCGGCGCTAACCATCGATCCCGCGCTGTTGTCGCGCGCGCCCGGTGTGGTGGAGGCGAACCGGCGCGATCCGCTCGTGCATCATGGTGCGATTCCCGCGCGCACCGGCGCGCAAATCGTCGCGGCGATGGCGCGCATCGCGGCGAAGCGCGCGTCGATCACGCTGCCGGTGCTGATCTTCCACGGCACCGCCGACAAGCTCACGGAACCCGCCGGCAGCCGCACGTTCGACGCGAACGTCGGCTCGACCGACAGCATGCTCTTCATGTTCGACGGCAGTTATCACGAGACGCTGAACGATCTCGATCGCGACCGCGTGATCCGCGAGCTCGTCGAGTGGACGCTCGTGCGCGCCGATCTGGCGCGCGCGAGGATGTGAAAATACGGCTAGATGCCCGCCAGCGCCCGCACATGCGCGACGACGCTGCGCCCGAGCGCCGACAGGTTGTACCCGCCTTCCAGCGAACTCACGATGCGCCCTTTCGCGTGCTTGTCCGCGACCGCGCGAATCTGCTCGGTGAGCCAGGTGTAGTCGTCCTCGACGAGGCCCATGTTGCCGAGATCGTCTTCGCGATGCGCGTCGAACCCCGCCGACACGAAGATCATCTCCGGCTTGAACGCGTCGAGTCGCGGCAGCCACAGCATGTCGACCGCCTCGCGCACCGCCATGCCCTTGGTGTACGCGGGCATCGGCACGTTCACCATGTTCGGCGCATGACTGTCGGCGCCGGTGTACGGATAAAACGGATGCTGGAAGAAGCTGCACATCAGCACGCGCGGGTCGCCGGAAAAAGCGGCTTCCGTGCCGTTGCCGTGATGCACGTCGAAATCGATGATCGCGACGCGCTGCAAACCGTGCACTTCCAGCGCGTGGCGCGCAGCGACGGCGATGTTGTTGAAGAAGCAGAAGCCCATCGCGCGGGCCGGCTCGGCGTGATGTCCCGGCGGACGCACACTGCAGAACGCGTTGTCGAAACGGCCTTCGATCACGGCATCCGTCGCCGCGATCGCCGCGCCCGCCGCGCGCAACGCCGCCTGGTAGGAACGCGGACACATCGTCGTGTCGGGATCGATCTCGGCGCGCCCTTCGAGCGGCTGCCGATGCTTGATGAAGTCGATATGCGCCTGCGTGTGCACGCGCGCGAGTTCGGCTTCGTCGGCGAGCGGCGCGTCTTCGCGCTCGATCAGCGCATCGATGCGGCTCGCGATCAGTTGATCTTCGATCGCCTGCAGACGGCCCGGGCATTCGGGATGCCACGCGCCCATGTCGTGGAGGAGGCAGTCGGGGTGGGAATAGAAGCCGGTCGCCATGGTCGTTCTCGGCGGCCCGCGTGGCGCCGGGTCCGCGTGTCTCGTGTCTTTTCGTCATACGCGCGACCACATGCCGCGCGATTGACGTTAAGTTACCACACCCCTCGAGCGCGCCGTTCATCGCCATGCGCGGCAGGCTTCTTGCGGTTCCCGGCAAGGAGGCGTCGGTTATACTGCCCCGACTGTCGGACGCACTGCCACACATCGTTACAACAACGCACACCATGACCTTCAAGTTTGCCCCGCTTGCTCTGCCGGACGCGTTCAGGCCTCGTTCCTTCGCTTCCGTCGTTTCCAGGGCTGTCGTCGTTTTTGCGCTCGGCGGTCTCGTCGCCGCGAATGCGTTCGCGCAATCGCAGCCGCAAACCCCGACGCAGCAAGGGCAGGTCTTCGAGGAAGAAATCGTTCCGCAGCGCTACGCGAACAACCGCAATGTCGATGCGTTCATCAACGACATGGTCGCCCGCTACGATTTCGATTCGAGCGCGCTGCACGATCTCTTCAACCGGGTCAGCTATTCGGCGACGGCGGTCAAGCTCGTCCTCCCCGCGCCGACCCCTTCGGTCAAAAACTGGCGCGCGTATCAGTCGCGCTTCATCGAGCCGGTGCGCATCAACGCCGGAGTGAAATTCTGGCGCACCAATCAGGCGACCTTGCAGCGCGCGTCCGAGCAATACGGCGTGCCGCCGGAGGTGATCGTCGGGATCATCGGCGTGGAGACGATCTACGGCCGCTACATGGGCAACTTCCGCGCGCTCGACGCGCTCACGACGCTCACCTTCGACTACCCGAACACGCCGAACCGCGCGGAGCGGCAGGCGACGTTCCGCAAGAATCTCGAAGACCTGCTCGTATGGACGCGCGATGCGCAGATCGATCCGACCACCGTGCTCGGCTCGTACACCGGCGCGATCGGGATTCCGCAGTTTCTGCCGAGCAGCATCGTCCAGTACGCAGTGGATTACGACGGCAACAGCCGCATCGACTTGCGCACGAGCCAGGCCGATGCGATCGGGAGCGTCGCGAACTATCTGAACAAGCACGGCTGGGAAGCGGGCCGTCCGGTCGTGTGGCGCATCGCCGGCGACGAAGGCAGCCAGGGCATCGCGCAGGCCGGCGCCGACGGTCAGCCGGAACCGCGCTGGTCGCTCGCGCAACTGCTCAAGGCGGGCATGCTGCTCAACGAGCCGGGACTGAATGTCGCGGCGGAAGCCGCTACGCCGGTGACGGTCGTCGATTTGCCGACGCCCGGCCGTCCCACCGAATACACGCTCGGCACGCGCAATTTCTATGCGCTCACGCGCTACAACCGCAGCTTCTTCTACGCGCTCGCGGTTTATCAGCTGGGCGAAGCTGTGAAGGCGCGGATTGCAGCAGGCGACACCGGCACGGCGGTGCAATGAGGCATCGGCACTCGCCATGAGCGCCTGAAAACAAAAGGCCGTTCCGACCCAGTCGGAACGGCCTTTTGCATGGTGCGCCTGAAATCGGGCTCAGGCGGGAAATACGCCCGTCGACAGATAGCGGTCGCCCCGGTCGCAGACGATGAACACGATGGTCGCGTTCTCCACCTGGCGCGCGATGCGCAGCGCGACTTCGCACGCACCGCCCGACGATATGCCGCTGAAAATGCCTTCGACCGAGGCCATCCTGCGCGCCATCGCTTCCGATGCGGCCTGGCTCACGTTCTCCACGCGGTCGACGCGGCTGCGGTCGAAAATTTTCGGCAGATAGGCTTCCGGCCATTTGCGGATGCCCGGAATGCGCGAGCCCTCTTCCGGCTGCGCACCGATGATCTCGATCTTCTCGTTCTTTTCCTTCAGGAATTGCGACACGCCCATGATCGTGCCGGTGGTGCCCATCGCCGAGACGAAGTGCGTGATGCGCCCTTCGGTCTGGCGCCACAGTTCGGGGCCGGTTGCTTCGTAGTGCGCAAGCGGATTGTCCGGATTGGCGAACTGATCGAGGATGATGCCGCGGCCTTCGCGCTGCATCTGCTCGGCGAGATCGCGTGCGTATTCCATGCCGCCCGTGACAGGCGTGAGCACGATCTGCGCGCCGTAGGCCGACATGCTCTGGCGCCGCTCGACCGACAGGTCTTCCGGCATCAGCAGCAGCATCTTGTAGCCGCGCACGGCCGCGGCCATTGCGAGCGCGATGCCCGTGTTGCCGCTCGTCGCTTCGATCAGCGTGTCGCCGGGTTTGATGCGGCCGCGCTCTTCCGCCTTCTTGATCATCGAGAGCGCCGGGCGGTCCTTCACCGAGCCCGCCGGATTGTTGCCTTCCAGCTTGGCGAGAACCACGTTGTTGCGGCTGCGAATGTCGTCGTCGACGAGGCGGACGAGCTGCACGAGCGGCGTGTTGCCGATCGTGTCTTCGATTGTCATGTAAGCCATAAGCGGAGCGTTCGTACGAGGCGGGGAATCCAACGATTGTAGCCCACCGGTCATTTCGACGCCGACCGCCCCTATCGGCTTCAGGGATTGCGGATCAGGCCACCGCGAACAGCAAAGCGACAAAAAGCGGCGCACGAGCCGACCGGCGCGTCGGCAGCGTGCGCCGCGCCCCTTCTACTTCTTCACGACGACGGGTTGTCCCGCCGCGCTCGCCGTGAAGGCAGCCGAGCCCGGACGGGCAGCGGCGGCCGTCTTGCTGGCCGGCCCGATCGTGAGACCCTCGGCCTGCAGGCGTTCGACCGTCTTGCCGCCCATGCCCTTCACGCGCTTGCCGAGTTCGGCGGCGTCCTTGAACGGGCCGTGCGCTTGGCGTTCGTCGAGAATGGCTTTGGCTTTTGCCGGTCCGATGCCCTTGATGCCGCGCAAGGCGTCGGTGTTGGCGGTGTTGACGTCGACGGCCGCGAATACGGAACCGACCGCCATGGCGAGCGCGAACGCTGCGATTACTTTCTTGATCATCTGAGTCTCCCTTGAGAACCGTGAGGAACCGGTCAGCGTCGCTCGCTGACCGTGAGACCCAGTTTAAAAAAACGAACCGTGCTTTTATAGCTGGCCGAATAGCCAACGCACGTAGCGATCGACGCCTTCCTGCACGCTCAGAAACGGCGCGTCGTAGCCGGCTGCGCGCAGCTTCGACTGGTCGGCCTGCGTGAAGCACTGATACTTGCCGCGCAGCGCGTCGGGAAACGCAATGTACTCGATCAGCCCACGCTGCACGAGTTCCGCGAGCGACAGCGACGCCTCGCCGTCCATCGCACGCAGCGAGTTCACCACGGTCGATGCGATGTCGTTGAACGGCTGCGCGCGCCCCGTGCCGAGGTTGAAGATGCCCGACTTTTCCGGATGATCGAAGAAGAAGAGATTGACCTTCACCACGTCTTCGACCGAGACGAAATCGCGCGTCTGCTCGCCCGCCGCGTAACCGTTGTATTCGCCGAAGAGCTTGACGCGCCCTTCCGCGCGGAACTGGTTGAAGTTGTGAAACGCCACCGACGCCATGCGCGCCTTGTGCGTCTCGCGCGGCCCGTACACGTTGAAATAGCGAAAGCCGACGATCTGCGTGTTCGCTTGGGGCAATGTCTGGCGCACGATCTGGTCGAAGAGGAATTTCGAATAGCCGTAGACGTTCAGCGGCTTCTCGAACTCGCGTTCCTCGACGAACTGGCTCGATCCGCCATACGTCGCCGCCGACGACGCGTACAGGAACTGCACGTCCTGCTTCATGCACGCGTCCATCACGTCGCGGCTGTAGCGGAAGTTGTTGTCCATCATGTAGCGGCCGTCGGTTTCCATCGTGTCCGAACAGGCGCCTTCATGGAACACCGCGCGCACACGGCCGAAATCGCCGCGCTTGAACCGCTCGACGAACTCGGTCTTGTCGAGGTAGTCGTCGATCTCGCAATCGACGAGATTCTTGAACTTGTCCGCGCGCGTGAGGTTGTCGACCGCGATCACGCGTTGTTCGCCGCGATCGTTGAGCGCCTTCACGAGGTTGCTGCCGATGAACCCGGCCGCGCCGGTGACGATGATGGTCATGATGATCTCAAGCGAAAAGTTCGTTGTAGTCGACAGTCGCCGTGCCCAGCTTGCCCACGACGATGCCCGCCGCCCGGTTCGCGTAGGCGATCGAGTCGATCAGCGGCACGCCCGCGCCAAGCATGGTCGCGACCGTCGCGATGACGGTGTCGCCCGCGCCGGACACGTCGTAGACTTCGCGCGCGTCGGCCTGCGTGTGCACGACGCGATCGTTCGTGAAGAGCGTCATGCCTTCCTCCGAGCGCGTGAGCAGCAGCGCGTCGAATTCGAGTTCGCGGCGCAGCTTCGCGACGCGCTCATGAAGATCCTCCTCCGACTTCCAGTGCCCGATCACTTCGCGCAATTCCGCGCGGTTCGGCGTGATGAGCGTGGCGCCGCGATAGCGGTCCCAGTCGTCGCCCTTCGGATCGACGAGCACCGGCTTGCCCGCGCGCTTCGCGTCCGCGATCATCTGCGTGACGTGCGTCAGGCCGCCCTTCGCGTAGTCCGACATCAGGATGACGTCGTGCTGCGGCAAAAGATCGCCGAAGCGCGCGAGGCACGCGCGCAGCACTTCGTGCGTCGGCGAGTTCTCGAAATCGACGCGCAGCAACTGCTGCTGGCGCGACAGCACCCGCAGCTTGATCGTCGTGAGCAGTTCGGGATCGCGTTCGAGATACGCCGCGACCTTGCTCTCGCCAAGCAGTTCGACCACGCGCTCGCCCGGCTCGTCGTGCCCGACGACGCACAGCAGTCCCGCCTGCGCGCCGAGCGCCGCCGCGTTGCGCGCGACGTTCGCCGCGCCGCCGAGACGGTCTTCCTTCTTCTGCACGTGCACGACCGGCACGGGCGCTTCCGGCGAGATGCGGTCGACGTTGCCGAACCAGTAGCGGTCGAGCATCACATCGCCGACGACCAGCACACGCGCCGCCGAGATGCGTGCGCGCGGCACCACCGGAATGGGTGCCTGCTTGCCTGACTGTTCGGGCTTCTGATCAGGCGCCGGCGAGTTCGACATGGGGACGTCCTATTGCGTAATAGTCGATGCCGAGTTCGGCCATCGCCTCGGGTTCGTACAGGTTGCGGCCATCGAAGACGACCGGCATTTTCAGCTCGCTCTTCAGATGCGCGAAGTCCGGGCTCTTGAATTCCTTCCACTCGGTGACGATCACGAGCGCGTCGGCGCCGGGCAGCGCTTCCTTCTGCGAGCTCACGAACCAGAGGCGGTTCAGGTCGTCCGGACGGCCGGCGAGATCGAGCGCGAACACGCGCTGCGCTTCGTCGAGCGCCACCGGATCGTAGGCGCGCACGGTCGCGCCGCGCGAGAGCAGCGAATCGATCAGACGCCGGCTCGACGCCTCGCGCATGTCGTCCGTGTTCGGCTTGAACGCGAGGCCCCACACGGCGAACGTGCGCCCGCGGAGGTCTTCGCCCATGCGCTTCGTGATCTTGTTCACGAGCACTTCCTTCTGCGCGTCGTTCACTTCCTCGACCGATTCGAGAATGCGCAACCGATGGCCGTTCTCACGCGCCGTCTGCACGAGCGCCTGCACGTCCTTCGGGAAGCACGAGCCGCCGTAGCCGCAGCCCGCATAGAGAAAGTGATAGCCGATGCGCGGATCCGAACCGATTCCCCGACGCACCGCTTCGATGTCCGCGCCGACGGTGTCCGCCAAATTCGACAGGTCGTTCATGAACGAGATGCGCGTCGCGAGCATCGCGTTGGCCGCGTACTTTGTGAACTCGGCCGAGCGCACGTCCATGTACAGCGTGCGTTCGTGGTTGCGGTTGAACGGCGCGTAGAGCCGCTTCATCTTGTCGCGCGCAATGCTGCCGGCTTCGTCGTCGTCGAGACCGATCACGATCCGGTCCGGGCGCATGAAATCGTCGACCGCGGCGCCTTCCTTCAGGAACTCCGGATTCGATACGACGGAAAAGCCGTGCTCGTCCGACGTATCGAGCCCCCGCGCCTTCAGTTCTTCCGCGACGACCTTGCGCACCTGAAGCGCCGTGCCGACCGGCACCGTCGACTTGTCGACGATCACCTTGAAGCCGTTCGAATGGCGGCCGATATTGCGCGCCGCCGCGAGCACGTATTGCAGGTCGGCGGAACCGTCTTCGTCGGGCGGCGTGCCGACCGCGATGAACTGGATTTCACCGTGCTTCACGCTCGCCTCGACGTCCGTCGAGAACTGGATGCGGCCGGCCGCGCGCGTGCGCTTGAGCATTTCCAGCAAGCCCGGTTCGTGGATCGGCACGCCGCCGTTGTTGAGGATCTCGATCTTGCGGGGATCGACGTCGACGCAAAACACGTCGTGGCCGATTTCAGCAAGGCACGCGCCGGTCACCAGACCGACGTAACCCGTGCCGACGATGGTAATTTTCATACGCGTTCCCGTTGTCTGAGGTTGCCGGCAGGCACGCGAACGGGGGATGGCCCGAGCGCCTCATACCGGCGGGCTTGCCGCTCGCGCTGTCAGGCCGACGCCGTGATCGGCTCGACGCGGCGCGGCGCATACGTTTCCCAGCCGCTGCAGCCGGGACATTGCCAGTAGAAAAGACGTGCGCGGAAACCACAAGTTTGACACGTATAACGCGGCAGGTTCTTGGTGCGCTGCTTGACGAGCGTGCGCATCAGTTGCAGTTCGCCGCGACGCGGCTCTTCCGCGACCGCTTCCTGCGCTTCGAGCAGACGCGTCATGCCCGCGAGATTCGGCGAGCTTTGCATCTGCTTGCGCGCGAGCGTGTGCGCGGCGTCGAGGCCGCGCAGTGCCTCGACGTGCTTGAACGCGACGTCGAGCAGGTCGTTCGACGGATAGCGGTTCACATAGTCGGTCAGCAGATCGACGCCTTCTTCCGCGCGATCGAGCGCGCTGTACGCGTTCATCAATTTCTCGGCGACGAGCGGCAGATAAGCCGCATTCTGCTCCTCGACGCGCTTCCAGCACGCAATCGCGCCGACGAGATTGCCGGCCGCCGCATCGACGTCGCCCGCGAGGATGGTCGCGCGCACGTTGTCCGGGTTCGCGTCGAGCGCCAGTTTCAGCTCGGCGCGCGCGTCGTCGGGGTTTTTGCGCTGCAGCGCTTCCTGCGCGAGTTCGCAGTGAAAATGCGCGATTTCCTTTGCGAGCGTCGGCGCGCCCATTTTCTCGATGCGCTCGGCCGTCACGATCGACTTCGGCCAGTCCTTCTCGATCTCGTAGATGGTCAGGAGCGCGCGCGGGGCGCCCAGCGCGTACTCGCCGGCTTCGAGCGAGCGGAACGTTTCCTCGGCGCGGTCGAGCAGGCCCGCTTTCAAAAAGTCCTGGCCGAGTTCGAAAAGCGCGTGATCGCGCTCGGCATCGGGCAGATCGGCGCGGCTCAGCAGGTTTTGATGCACCCGGATCGCGCGGTCGGTCTCGCCGCGCCGGCGAAACAGGTTGCCGAGCGCAAAGTGCAATTCGATGGTTTCCGGATCGAGCTTCGCGACTTCGATGAAGGCATCGATCGCCTTGTCGTGCTGTTCGTTGAGCAGAAAATTCAGGCCGCGGAAGTACGAGCGCGGCAGATTCGCGTTCTCGGACAGCAGCGTTTTCAGGTCATAGCGCGATGCCATCCAGCCGAGCGCAAATGCGACAGGAATGACAAGCAGCCACCAGAAGTCTAGATCCATGCGATGCGTTGAAGGTCGGTAAGGTCGGTGAGTCGGGTTTGGGGTGCCGGCGTGGCCGGCGGCGGCTCAGATGAGCGGCGGCATCGGCGGCTCTTCCACCGCGACCGGCTGCTCGCGCGCGATGCGCAGTTCGCGCTTCAGACGGCCGTTTTCCATGCGCAAGCGGAACATCGCGGGCAGCGCGGACACGAGCCCTGCCAGCAAGCCGACGACAAAAAATGCGAGGCCGATCAGGATCAGCGGCGCCTGCCACACATAGCCAGCGAGGAACTTGAGTTCCGCGGTCTGCGTGTTGGCGAGCGCCAGAACCAGCAGCAGCACGAAGACGAGAACACGGATCAGCCAGACAAAAAATTTCATGGAGACTCTCTCGACGGCGGTGGCGGACGGCATCGGTTTGACTGCGCGCGTGAATCCGCGCGAGCGACACCCGGGCCGAAAGTGACCGGTATTGTAATTGATGCGTATCCCCGGCAGTGCAACGGCTGACGGCCGGTAAGAGTGAAACGGCATCGCCTGCTGCAGCAAGAGTCGAACCCATGCGCGCCTGCGTTGGCGCACACGAAAGCGTCGGACGAAAAAAAAGCACCCCGTGGGGTGCTTTTTTCCGGTCATTGCCGTCTGGCGGGACACGGCGGCCTTCGATTCCGACGCCGATCAGAGATCGTCGTCTTCGTCATCGGACGCTTTCAGCGGCTCGCCTGCGCGGCCGTCGACGCGTTCGCGCAATTCCTTGCCCGGCTTGAAGTGCGGCACGAATTTCTCCGGCACCAGCACTTTTTCACCCGACTTCGGATTGCGCCCGACACGCGACGGACGACGATTGAGCCCGAAGCTGCCGAAGCCGCGAATTTCGATGCGGTGACCGTTAGCCAAAGCTTCCGACATCGCATCGAGCATCGTCTTCACCGCGAAATCCGCATCCTTGAGGACAAGTTGCGGAAATCGCGACGCCAGTTGGGCGACCAATTCCGATTTGGTCATACTGCAGCAGTACCGTTAAGGCTTAGCTGTTCTGGCCGTCGAGCTTGGCCTTGAGCAGCGCGCCGAGGTTGGTCGTGCCGGTAGCAGCGGCGTTCGAGTCCGATGCTGCCAGACCGCGCATCGCTTCCTGTTGCTCGGCCGAATCCTTGGCCTTGATCGACAGGTTGATGCCGCGCGACTTGCGGTCGATGTTGATGATCATCGCATTGACCTTGTCGCCTTCCTTCAGCACGTTGCGAGCGTCTTCCACGCGGTCTTGCGCGATTTCCGAAGCACGCAGGTAGCCTTCAACTTCGCCGGACAGCGTGATGACCGCGCCCTTCGGATCGACCGACTTCACGATGCCGTCGACGATTGCGCCCTTGTCGTTGATCGCGACGAAGTTGCTGAACGGATCGCCTTCGAGCTGCTTGATGCCGAGCGAAATGCGTTCCTTCTCGACGTCGATGCCCAGAACCACGGCTTCGACTTCGTCGCCCTTCTTGTACTTGCGCACGGCTTCTTCGCCGGTTTCCGACCACGACAGGTCCGAGAGGTGAACCAGACCGTCGATGCCGCCAGGCAGACCGATGAACACGCCGAAGTCGGTGATCGACTTGATGGCGCCGCTGATCTTGTCGCCCTTCTTGAAGTTGCGGCTGAAGTCATCCCACGGATTCGGCTTGCACTGCTTCATGCCGAGGCTGATACGGCGGCGGTCTTCGTCGATTTCGAGAACCATGACTTCGACTTCGTCGCCGAGCTGCACGACCTTCGACGGTGCAACGTTCTTGTTCGTCCAGTCCATTTCCGACACGTGAACCAGGCCTTCGATGCCCGATTCCACTTCGACGAATGCGCCGTAGTCGGTGATGTTCGTGACCTTGCCGAACAGGCGCGTGCCCGACGGGTAACGGCGGGAAATGCCTTCCCACGGATCGTCGCCGAGTTGCTTGATGCCGAGCGAGACGCGGTTCTTCTCTTGGTCGAACTTGAGGATCTTCGCGGTGACTTCCTGGCCGACCGACAGAACTTCGCTCGGGTGACGCACGCGGCGCCATGCGATGTCGGTGATGTGCAGCAGGCCGTCGATGCCGCCGAGGTCCACGAACGCGCCGTAGTCGGTGATGTTCTTGACCACGCCTTCCACGATCGCGCCTTCCTTCAGCGTCTCGAGCAGTTTCGCGCGCTCTTCGCCTTGCGTGGCTTCGATCACGGCGCGGCGCGACAGCACCACGTTGTTACGCTTGCGGTCGAGCTTGATGACGCGGAATTCGAGCGTCTTGCCTTCATACGGCGTCGTGTCCTTGACCGGACGCGTGTCGACGAGCGAACCCGGCAGGAACGCGCGGATGCCGTTGACCATGACGGTCATGCCGCCCTTGACCTTGCCCGTGATCGTGCCGGTCACGAGTTCGTTGTTGTCGAGCGCTTTTTCCAGCGACAGCCACGAAGCGAGGCGCTTCGCCTTGTCACGCGACAGGATGGTGTCGCCGTAACCGTTTTCCAGCGCGTCGATCGCGACGGAAACAAAGTCGCCCGCCTGCACTTCGACCTCGCCCGCGTCGTTCAGGAATTCTTCGAGCGGAATGTAGGCTTCGGACTTGAGACCAGCGTTGACGACCACGAAGTTGTGGTCGACGCGCACGACTTCAGCGGAGATCACTTCGCCGGCGCGCATGTCCTGCTTGGTCAGCGACTCTTCGAACAGAGCCGCGAAAGATTCGGTATTCGGGGTGGAGGTTTGCAGGTCGGACATAAAAATCGATAGTTGCCTGGCTATTTCGCGATGCCTGCCTGTCTGGCCGAGGGCCAAAAGGCAAAAAATGGCAAAAAAGGCGAACGCCACGCGGGGTTAAGGGGTTGAAACACGCTCCGTGTTTCTCACGGAGCACCTTGCGAACCGGCGATGCCTCGCCAGCCTTGCTGCTTTTTACCGCTTCTTTGCTGCCGCTTCTTTGCTGCTACTCGACGCTCACTTCGCTGAACCAGCCGATGATCTGCTCGACCGCCTGGTCGATGGATAAGCCGGATGTGTCCAGCGTCTTTGCGTCCGCTGCGGGCTTGAGTGGCGCGGCGGCGCGATTGCTGTCGCGCGCGTCTCGTTCACGCAAATCTCTCAGCAAGTTTTCCATATTAGCAGAAAAACCTTTTTGTATCAATTGCTTATACCGTCTGGCCGCGCGGGCTTCGACGCTCGCCGTCAGGAAGACCTTCAGGGTGGCATCCGGGAAGATGACCGTGCCCATGTCGCGGCCGTCCGCGACGAGGCCCGGAAGCTTGCGGAACGCCCGCTGGCGGGCAATCAGCGCGCGCCTGACCTCCGGGTGAACCGCGATCGCGGAAGCCCGGTTGCCGACTTCCTCGGCGCGGATTTCCGCCGATACGTCCACGCCGTCGAGTTGCGCGCAACCTTCGCGAAACGTGATGTGGAGCGCGTCGACGAGTTTTGCAAGGGCGTCGGCGTCGCCCGCATCGATGCGGTAGCGCAGGCTCGCGAGCGCGGTCAGGCGGTAGAGCGCGCCGCTGTCGAGCAGGTGGAAACCGAGCGTCGCGGCGACCAGCGCGGCGACCGTGCCCTTGCCCGATGCCGTCGGCCCGTCGATGGTGATGACCGGGGTCTGATGAAAGGGACGGGTCGGTTTCATTGAATGAGGGTGCGCAAACGCGTTGTTACAGTCATGTCGTTCGGGTGGTTCAGGGTTTTGCGAGCGTCGCGAAGCGGTCGAAATAGTCGGGAAAAGTCTTGCCGACGCACTTCGGGTCGTTGATGCGCACCGGCACGCCGCCGAGCGCGACGAGCGAAAAGCACATCGCCATGCGGTGGTCGTCGTAGGTGTCGATCGCGGCGTTGGGCGTGCGCGCTTCGGCGGGCGGCGTGACGATCAGGTAATCCACGCCCTCTTCCACCGTCGCGCCGACCTTGCGCAATTCGGTCGCCATCGCGGCGATGCGGTCGGTTTCCTTCACGCGCCAGCTCGCGATGTTGCGCAGCGTCGTCGGGCCGTCGGCGAAAAGTGCGGCGACCGCGATCGTCATCGCGGCGTCGGGGATCAGGTTGAAATCCATGTCGATGGCCGCGAGCCGCCCGTCGTCCGATTCGACTCCGCGCACCTCGATCCAGTCGTCGCCCATCATCACGTTCGCGCCCATGCGGATCAGCGCGTCGGCGAAACCGACGTCGCCCTGGATGCTCGCGCGTCCGACGCCCTCCACGCGCACCGGACCGCCGCCGATCGCGCCCGCCGCCAGAAAATACGACGCCGACGATGCATCGCCTTCCACCATGATCGTGCCCGGCGACCGGTACTGCGCGCCCGCCGGCACGGTGAAGCGCGCCCAGCCGTCGCGCTCTACCGTAACGCCGAAGCGTTCCATCAGCCGGATCGTGATGTCGATGTACGGCTTCGAGATCAGTTCGCCTTCGACTTCGACGTGAATCGCGCCGCCCGGCGACTTCACAAGCGGCAAGGTCATCAGAAGCGCCGTGAGGAACTGGCTCGACACGTCGCCGCGCACGCGGATCGGCTTGTCGACGGCAATCTGCGCCGGGTGAATCTTGAGCGGCGGAAAGCCGTCGTTCAGTTCGTAGTCGATGCGCGCGCCGATTTGCCGCAGACCGTCGACGAGATCGCCGATCGGCCGCTCGTGCATGCGCGGCACGCCGTGCACGCGATATTCGCCGCCGTTGACCGCGAGCGCGGCCGTCAGCGGGCGCACCGCCGTGCCCGCGTTGCCGAGAAAGAGTTCGGCCGTCTTGACCGGAAACGCGCCGCCGGTGCCCGTCACGATGCAGCGCTCGCCGTCGTTCCGGACAGTCACGCCGAGCGCGGCCAGCGCGGCGAGCATCACGCGGGTGTCGTCGGAGTCGAGCAGGTTCGTGATCGTGGTGTCGCCCGCGCCCAGCGCGGCCAGCAGCAGCACGCGGTTCGAAATGCTCTTCGAGCCGGGCAGCCGGACCGTGCCGGACGCACGTGAGAAAGGTCCGAGATCGAGATATTCCATGATTAAGTCCTTAATTCGCGCCTATGGCTGCGGGGTGTGCGTCTCGGTGTGCGTCTCGGTGTACGTCTCGGTGTACGTCTATTTCGCGGGGAAGTCGTCGGCGGATTTGGGCGCGTTCGTCGTGCCGGATGCGCCGTTCGCCTTGGCCGCGTCGATCGTCCCGCGTTCCTGCCATTCGGTGCGCGCGGCGCGCGAGCGGTCGAACGCCGCTTCCAGCGCGGCGCCGTCGGCGGCGTCGATGGCCGCGCGAAAGCGCGCGAGCACGGCCGTGTATGCGTCGAGTTCCGCGAGCAGCGCCGCCCGGTTCGCGACGCACACGTCGCGCCACATTTCCGGGCTCGACGCCGCGATGCGCGTGAAATCGCGGAATCCGCCCGCGGCGAACGAAAACTTGAGCGCGGCGTCGGGCGCTTCGAGAATCTGTTCGACGAGCGCAAACGAGAGCACGTGCGGCAAATGGCTCACCGCCGCGAACACGCGATCGTGCTGCGCCTCGTTCATCCGGTGCACGGCGGCGCCGGCCGCCTGCCACATCGCGGCGACGCGTTCGACCGACTCCGCCGCGTTTTCGGCGAGCGGACACAGCACGACATTGCGGTTGACGTACAGCTCGGACAACGCGGCATCGACGCCGCTCGACTCGCGGCCTGCAATCGGATGCGCGGGCACGAACTGCGCGATCCGCGCGCCGAGCGCCGCGCGCGCCGCCGCGACGACATCGCTTTTCGTGCTGCCGGCGTCCGTCACGACCGTGCGCGCGTCGAGAAACGGCGCGATGCGCGCGAGGAGCGGCTCCGTCTGCGCAACGGGCGCGGCGAGCAGCACGACATCGGCGCCTTCGAGTGCCGAGCGGAGCGCCCGGTCGTCGTCGATGGGAACCGCCGCGTCGATCACGCCGAGTTCCAGCGCACGCGCGACCGACTTCGCCGAGCGCCCGACGCCGACGATCTCGCCCGCGAGCCCCGCCCGTTCGCGCAACGCGCGCGCGAGCGATCCGCCGATCAGCCCGACGCCGAAAATAACCAGTTTGTTGAAAGTGAACGCAGCCACGGGACCTTGCCAAAAAGCGCCTTGCGGCGCGCGGGTTCAGACGGACGCGAGCGACTTCTCGAGCGCGGCGATAAAGGCTTCGTTCTCCGCCGGCAACCCGATCGTGATGCGCAGCCACTGCGGCAGACCGTAGTTGCCGACCGGCCGCACGATCACGCCCTGTTTGAGCAACGCGAGATTCACGCGCGCGCCGGCGGCGTCGTCGTGCCCGACGCGCACCATCACGAAATTGCCGTAGGACGGCACGTAGGCAAGCCCGAGCTGATCGAACGCATCGGTCAGCCGCCGGTAGCCGCGCGCATTCACCGACGCGCTCTCGTCGAGGAACGCGCGGTCGTTCAGCGCGGCGACCGCGGCCGCCTGCGCGAGCGAATTGACGTTGAACGGCTGACGCAGGCGGTTGAGCAGATCGGTGAGTTCGGGCTGCGCAACCGCAAAGCCGATGCGCAGGCCCGCGAGCCCGAACGCCTTCGAGAACGTGCGCGATACGAGCAGATTCGGGTAGCGGCGCACCCAATCGATCGAATCGTAGCGTTTATCAGCCGGGAGATATTCGGTGTACGCCTCGTCGAGCACGATCGCCACGTGGCGCGGCACCTTCGCGATGAACGCTTCGAGCGCCGGGCCGTCGATGAACGTGCCGGTCGGATTGTTCGGGTTCGCGACGAAGACGAGGCGCGTGTCGTCCTCGATGGCGGCGAACATCGCATCGATGTCGTGGCCGTATTCGACCGCCGGCACGACGATCGCGCGCGCGCCCAGGCCCTGCGTCGCGAGCGCATAGACCGCGAACGAATACTGCGAATAGACGATCGACTGCCCCTTTTCGACGAACGCGTGCGCCGCCATTTCGAGGATGTCGTTGCTGCCGTTGCCAAGCGTGATCCATTCCGGCGGCACGCCGTAGCGTTCGCCGAGCGCAGCCTTCAGTTCGAAGCCGTTCGAATCCGGATAGCGCCCGAGTTCCTCGATGGCGAGCGTCATCGCGCGCTTCGCCGACGCCGGCATGCCAAGCGGATTCTCGTTCGACGCGAGCTTGACGATGCTCGCTTCGTTCAGGCCGAACTCGCGGGCCACTTCGGAAATCGGCTTGCCGGCGATGTACGGCGCGATGGCGCGCACATACGAAGGGCCGAATTGCGATGTCATGGTGTTCTCCAGTTCCAGTCGATGCGGCGAGCTCGCGCGTTAGCGGGCGCGCGGATACGAGCCGAGGATCTTCAGGAAAGCGGCCTTCTGGCCGAGTTCGGCGAGCGCGGCCGCGACGGACGAGTCGTCGCGATGCCCTTCCACATCGATGTAGAAGTAGTACTCCCACGTGCCCACGCGTGCCGGGCGCGACTCGAAGCGCGTCATCGACACCCCGTGAGCCGCGAGCGGCTCCAGCAGCTTGAACACCGCGCCGGGTTCGTTCGCCACCGACACGATCAGCGAGGTCTGGTCGTGACCGCTCGCACCGGTCGGCTGCTTGCCGATCATCACGAAGCGCGTGCGGTTGTGCGGATCGTCCTGGATATGCGTGAAGACCGCGCCGAGCCCGTAGTGCGTCGCGGCGCGATCGCCGGCGATGGCCGCGACGGTCGGATCGTTCACCGCCAGGCGCGCCGCTTCCGCGTTGCTCGACACCGCCTGCCGTTCGAGATGCGGCACGTTCGCCGTGAGCCAGCGCTGGCACTGCGCGAGCGCCTGCGGATGCGCGAAGACGCGCGTCACGCCGTCGAGCTTGCCGGTCGAGGTCAGCAAATTGTGATGAATCGGCAGCGCCAGTTCGCCGCCGATCGTGAGCGACGATTGCAGCAGCAGGTCGAGCGTGCGCGACACCGCGCCTTCCGCCGAATTCTCGACCGGCACGACGCCGAATTCCGCTGCGCCCGCTTCGACCGATCGAAACACTTCGTCGATCGACGGACACGGCACGCCTTCGATCGAATGACCGAAGTATTCGAACATCGCCTGCTCGCTATAGGTGCCGACCGGCCCCAAAAACGCGGCGCGGATCGTCTGTTCGAGCGCGCGGCTCGCGGCCATGATCTCGCGCCAGATCGCGCTGATGTGATCAGAGCCGAGCGGGCCGTCGCTCATGTCCTGCAGGCGCTGGATCACCTGCATCTCGCGCTCGGGACGAAACACGGGCGCGTTGAAATGCTTCTTCACCTCGCCGACTTCCAGCGCCACTTCCGCGCGCTGGTTCAGAAGGGCGATGAGTTGCGCGTCGATCGCGTCGATGCGTTCGCGCAGCGGTTTGAGTCTTGAATTGAGATCGTCGTCCATGCGTTTTGCGGGCGGGCGTTGAGGGCAAGTCAAAGTGCGGAGTGCAAGACGCGCAGGCTACGCGCGGCCCTGCTCGAAATCCTTCATGTATTCGACGAGCGCTTTCACGGCCTCGATCGGCACCGCGTTGTAGATCGATGCCCGCATGCCGCCTACGGACTTGTGGCCCTTCAGTTGCAGCAGCCCGCGCGCTTTCGCGCCGGCCAGGAAATCGCTGTTGCGCGATTCGTCGGCGAGGAAGAACGGCACGTTCATGCGCGAACGCGACTGGCGCTCCACCTTGTTGACGTAGAAATCGCTGGAATCGATGGTGTCGTAGAGCAGCTTCGCCTTTTCGGCGTTGCGCGCCTCGATCGCTTCCAGACCGCCCTGCCGTTTCAGCCACTTGAAGACGAGGCCCGCGATGTAGATCGCGTAGGTGGGCGGCGTGTTGTACATCGAATTGTTCTCGGCGACCGTCTTCCATTCGAACGCCGACGGGCAAATCGAGAGCGCGCGGTCGAGCAGGTCCTCGCGCACGATGACGACGGTCACGCCCGCCATGCCGATGTTCTTCTGCGCGCCGCCGAAGAGCACGCCGTACTTGGCGATGTCCATCGGGCGCGACAGGATGTGCGACGACGCATCGGCGACGAGCGGAATGTCGCCGAGATCGGGAATCTCGAAGGTCTCAACGCCGTCGATGGTTTCGTTCGTGCACAAATGCACGTAGGCGGGGTTGTCGGAGAGATGCCACTCGGCGATGCGCGGCACGTGCGTGAAACCTTGCTCCGTCTTGCCGTTCGCGGCGATGTGCGGCGTGCCGTACTTGTGCGCTTCCTTGAACGACTTCTGCGACCAGGAACCGGTCACGATGAAATCGGCGGTCTGCTTCGTGCCGAGCATGTTCATCGGCACGATGGCGTTTTCGCCGATACCGCCGCCCTGCAAAAAGAGAATGCGGTGCGACGCCGGCACTTGCAGCAACTCGCGAAGATCGGCGAGCGCGGCTTCGTGGATCGACATGAACTCGGCGCCGCGGTGGCTCATCTCCATCACGCTCATGCCGCTGCCGTTCCAGTCGAGCATCTCGTCGGCTGCCTGGCGCAGCACTTCTTCGGGCATCGCCGCAGGACCGGCGGAGAAATTGAACACGCGCATCTAGGAACCCCGAATGGCCTGGCGCGGCGGGAAGGAACAACACATACGGAAAACCGCGCCCGGAAAAGAAATGGCTGTTTGCGCTTTCGCGCAAACAGCCATTATCGCACCGTCCTGAAAACCCGCCAATCCGCGGGCGCCGCACGGCGCCCGCCCAGACGGACGGTTCAGGCCGATCAGCGCCTTACTTGGCCGGCTTCACGTTGGCGACTTCAGCGTCGGCCTGCGTGCGCGTCGCCTTGATGGCTTGCGGCATGTACTTCTGCATCAGGCCGTTGACGACGTCACGGCCAACCTGATCCTGCACCTGGATGAACTTGCGGCCGGTCGGGCTCTTGTAGAACGCCGTCAGGTCCTTGATTTCTTCCGTCGTGTAGTACTTCGCGTAGGCGTCGAACTGAGCCTTCATGGCGTCCTGGCGGAACGAATCCGTCGCGAACACCTGGCCTGCCGCGTCAACCAGCTTCGGCACGGCGTTCTTCTGCAGCGCCGGCACGGCGGCCTGCTTCTGCTTGTCGTTCATCGACTTGTTTTCGGAGAGCGCGTCCGACAGGATTGCCGGAACGAGCTGCTTCGATTGCATCTGCGCGCTGTTGCCGATGGCACCGACGAGCTTTTGCGCGTCGATGGCGCTCAGCAGATCGTTGATGGCCGCCTGCTTCGCAGAATCGACCGGCGCCGCTGCCGGGGCGGCCGGAGCGGCTGCCTGGTTCGGGGCCTGATTCTGGAGCGACTGAGCCATCGCGAAGGTCGGCACGAGGGCGGCCAGCAACATCCACTGTTTAAATCGTTTTTGCATCATTACTCCCTTTGAAAAGTATTCAAAACAGCCGTGCGACACCGCTTTGCCGGCCGTGGCCCGGCTCGTCTTCGAACGAGCGGAGCCCGGCGGCATGACGCGAGTCGCACGACTTGATCCATTCAGGCTTTTGAAAGCAGAACGCGAGTCACGCGAGACAAACGAGAATCAGGCTTCGCCGCCTTCATCGCCATTGACGTCGCCTTCGCCATTGACGCCATTTGCGCCATTTGCGCCGTTCGAGTCGGCAGCGTTGTCGATGTCGGCATCGAGCTCGGCCTCGGCTTCCGCCTCGGCGATGTGCTGCAGTCCCGAGAGCTTCGTCCCTTCATCAAGACTGATGAGTGTAACACCTTGGGTTGCACGCCCCATCTCGCGTATCTCGGAAACACGGGTGCGGATCAGGACACCAGAATTGGTGATCAGCATGATCTCGCTTTCCGGCTCGACGAGCGTCGCGGCGACCACCCGGCCGTTGCGTTCCGACGTCTGGATCGCGATCATGCCCTTCGTGCCTCGGCCGTGACGCGTGTATTCGTTGATCGGCGTGCGCTTGCCGAAGCCGTTTTCCGTAGCCGTGAGCACCGACTGGTTCTCGCCGCCCGCGACGAGCATCGCGATGACCTGCTGCCCGTCTTCGAGCTGCATGCCGCGCACGCCGCGCGCTTCGCGGCCCATCGCGCGGACGTCGTTCTCGTCGAAACGCACGGCCTTGCCGGCGTCGGAGAAGAGCATGACGTCGTGCTGGCCGTCGGTGATGGCCGCGCCGATCAGGTAATCGCCTTCATCCAGACCCACCGCGATAATGCCCTTGCGCAGCGGCCGGCTGAACGCTTCGAGCGGCGTCTTCTTGACGGTGCCGAGCGCGGTCGCCATGAACACGTATTTGTCCGCCGAGAATTCCTTGATTGGCAGCACGACGTTGATCTTCTCGCCGTCCTGCAGCGGGAACATGTTGACGATCGGCCGGCCGCGCGAGTTGCGCGAGCCCTGCGGCACTTCATACACCTTGACCCAGTACACGCGGCCGCGGTTCGAGAAGCACAGCATGTGATCGTGCGTGTTCGCGATGAAGAGCGTGTCGATCCAGTCGTCTTCCTTCATCTGCGTGGCCTGCTTGCCGCGGCCGCCGCGCTTTTGCGCGCGATATTCGGACAGCGGCTGCGACTTCACGTAACCCGTATGCGACATCGTCACGACCATTTCCTGCGGCGTGATCAGGTCTTCGGTGTTCAGTTCGGTGGCATTCAGTTCGATGCGCGAACGGCGATCGTCGCCGAATTCGCTGCGAATCTGGCCGAGTTCGTCGACGATGATCTGACGAATCCGCTCCGGGCGCGCGAGGATGTCGAGCAGGTCGGCGATCTGCGCCATCACGTCGCGATATTCGCCAACGATCTTGTCCTGTTCGAGTCCCGTCAGGCGTTGCAGGCGCATTTGCAGAATTTCCTGCGCCTGGACGTCGGACAATCGATAGAGACCGTCTTCCTGCAAGCCGTAAGCCGGATTCAGCCCTTCCGGCCGGTACGCGATGCGCCCGCCCGCGGCTTCCGTCTCGGTGCGCGTCAGCATTTCGCGCACGAGCGACGAATCCCACGAGCGGTTCATCAGTTCCTGCTTCGCGATCGGCGGCGTGGGCGCGGCCTTGATGAGCGCGATGAATTCGTCGATGTTCGCGAGCGCGACCGCCAGACCTTCGAGGATGTGGCCCCGATCGCGCGCCTTGCGCAGTTCGTAGACCGTGCGCCGCGTCAGCACTTCCCGGCGGTGCGACAGGAAGCACTCCAGCATTTCCTTCAGGTTCAGGAGCTTCGGCTGGCCGTCGACGAGCGCGACCATGTTCATGCCGAAGGTGTCCTGCAACTGCGTCTGCTTGTACAGGTTGTTCAGAATGACTTCGGGCACTTCGCCGCGCTTCAGCTCGATCACGACGCGCATGCCGCTCTTGTCGGATTCGTCGCGGATGTCGGAGATGCCCTCGATCTTCTTCTCGTTGACGAGTTCGGCGATGCGCTCGAGCAGCGTGCGCTTGTTCACCTGATACGGAATTTCGTCGACGATGATCGCCATGCGCTGACCGCGATCGATTTCCTCGAAGTGCGTGGTCGCGCGCATCACGACGCGGCCGCGCCCCGTGCGATAGCCGTCGCGCACGCCCGCGACGCCGTAGATGATGCCGGCTGTCGGGAAGTCCGGCGCCGGCACGATCTCGATCAGTTCGTCGACGGTGGATTCGGGATTGTTCAGCAGATGCAGACAGGCGTCGACGATTTCGCGCAGGTTGTGCGGCGGAATGTTGGTCGCCATGCCGACCGCGATGCCGGCCGAGCCGTTGATCAGCAGATTCGGGATGCGCGCGGGCAGGACCAGCGGCTCGCTCTCGCTGCCGTCGTAGTTCGGGCCGAAGTCGACGGTTTCCTTGTCGATGTCGGCGAGCAGTTCGTGGCCGATCTTCGCCATGCGGATTTCGGTGTAGCGCATGGCGGCGGCGTTGTCGCCGTCGACCGAACCGAAGTTGCCCTGCCCGTCGACCAGCATGTAGCGCAGCGAGAACGGTTGCGCCATCCGGACGATCGTCTCGTAGACGGAGGCGTCGCCGTGCGGGTGATATTTACCGATCACGTCGCCGACGATACGCGCCGACTTCTTGTAAGCGCGATTCCAGTCGTTGTTCAGCTCGTGCATCGAATACAGCGCGCGACGGTGAACCGGCTTCAGGCCATCGCGGACATCGGGAAGCGCCCGCCCGACGATCACGCTCATCGCGTAATCGAGATATGAGCGGCGCATTTCCTCCTCTAGGGAGATTGGCAGAGTCTCTTTGGCGAATTGATCCATTATCCGTGTCTTGAACTGTGCGACGGCAGCGCGGCGGCGAGCCCGGTTCGGGCGCTAATGGGCCCCATCAGGACTCCCGCATCAGGGCCCTTCGGCCACCGGTCGGCTACCGCTTGACTGCGCTTTCGCAACGACGCTGCGAACGCAGCGAATCACGCGATTCTAACATGCGCGACATCCGCGCCCGGACGGGTTGCGTATACATACAGTTCGCAGCCGTTACGAATGGAATAGTCGCCGGGGCGGCTTCGTATACACCGGAATCGGCGGCGGAGGAACACGGTCACGCACGCTTACAAATTGCTGCGGGGCGGCGCGTGAAATCGTCATGTGAAAGGGCTATGATGCCGCCTCGCCTGTTAGGACCCTTTGGCAGGGAATTGGCAAAAAAAGCTAAAAAACGGGCGTGTTGTGGCACGCAAAATGCGCAAGCGACGCGCCCGAGCAAAGTTTCATTCGCTTGCTGTCCCTTTCTTGTTGCTCTAGCACCACATAAGGTTGCGGGTCTATAGGAGGGGGGATATTTTTTATCGAAGCAAGGGAACGATATGGCAAAATGCCAACGCACAAAGTTAGACACTGCTCGAAGTCTACACGGCGCGTTTTGTTCCGCGGTAATGTTATACTTCGAGCAATGTATGACTTGTCTTCGTCAACAAGCTCGCAGTAAACCTGCGGTAATCTCAATTTCGAGAGGAGAAATATGAATAAACTTTCAAAGCTCGCGTTCATTGCAGCTACCGCAGTTATGGCTGCATCGGCTTCGGCGCAGTCGGTGCCGGCATCGCGACAAGCAGTGAACGACAACTGGGTGAACGGCACGGGCGAATACGTGTGGATGAACGGCACGAACGAGCTTTGCTGGCGTGATGCGTTCTGGACGCCGGCCACGGCAAACGCAAAGTGCGATGGCGCGCTGGTCGCCCAAGCACCGACGCCGCCCGCACCGGTCGCTCCGGCGCCCGCTATCGTGAGCCAAAAGGTTACCTACCAGGCTGACGCGCTGTTCGACTTCGACAAGGCAGTCCTGAAGCCGGCTGGCAAAGAAAAGCTGGACGATCTCGCATCGAAGATCGGCGGCCTGAACCTGGAAGTGGTGGTCGCAACCGGCTACACCGACCGCATCGGTTCGGACAAGTACAACGACCGCCTGTCGCTGCGTCGTGCACAAGCTGTCAAGGCATACCTGGTCAGCAAGGGCATCGAAGCGAACCGTATCTATACGGAAGGCAAGG
The DNA here is from genome assembly GCF_031451455.1 of Caballeronia sp. LZ024. Classification (NCBI taxonomy): domain Bacteria; kingdom Pseudomonadati; phylum Pseudomonadota; class Betaproteobacteria; order Burkholderiales; family Burkholderiaceae; genus Caballeronia; species Caballeronia sp. LZ024. The sequence goes on from NZ_JARUXL010000001.1 coordinate 2,382,717, forward strand.
GCAAGCGCAACCCGGTCACGACCGGTTGCAACCAGAAGAACCGCAAGCAACTTATCGCCTGCCTCGCACCGGATCGTCGCGTGGAAGTCGAAGTTGTCGGTACCTCGCGCGCACCGCAGTAATAGCAGCAAGGTTGCCGCAGGATCGAACCCCCGCCTCGGCGGGGGTTTTTTTTGCGCGCACACTTCACGCAAGCAGGTCCGGCGCGCGCGTGCCGCACGCGTTCCCGCTGCCGCCGACGCGCGCCCGCGACGCCTGGGCGCTTTTGCCCACCCCTTGCGCCGCCTATATACTCGGGGCTAACCGATTCACGACATCAGGAAGGGCTGCTTTCACCATGACGAACGTCGATCCCCACGAACTTCAGAAATTCAGCGAGCTCGCGCACCGCTGGTGGGACCCGAATGCCGAGTTCAAACCATTGCACGAGCTGAATCCGGTGCGGCTCGGATGGATCGACGCGCACGCGCATCTGATGGGCAAACGCGTACTCGACATCGGCTGCGGCGGCGGCATCCTGTCCGAATCGATGGCCTCGCGCGGTGCGACGGTCAAGGGCATCGACCTGTCGTCGAGCGCGCTCGGCGTGGCCGATCTGCATAGCCTGGAGAGCGGCGTGGAAGTCGCCTACGAGGAGATCTCGGCCGAGGCGCTCGCCGCCCGCGAGCCCGGCACGTACGACGTCGTCACCTGCATGGAGATGCTCGAACACGTGCCGAATCCGGCGGGTACCGTGGCCGCATGCGCATCGCTCGTGAAGCCGGGCGGCTGGGTCTTCTTTTCCACGCTCAACCGCAATCCGAAGGCGTACCTGTTCGCGGTGATCGGCGCCGAATACATCGCGCGGATGCTGCCCAAGGGCACGCACGACTACGCGCGCTTCATCAAGCCGTCGGAGCTCGCGGGCTTCGCGCGCGCGGCCGAACTGTTGCCCGTCGACATCAAGGGCATCACGTACCGGCCGCTCAGCAAGCACTTCGGCCTGTCGAGCGACACCAGCATCAACTACCTGATGGCTTGCCGCCGCGAAGCCTGACGCCATGAACCAAGACGACCTGATGGGCGAACAAAAGCCGACCGTCCTACCCGACGACCCCACGCCCCTCCCGCAGCACGTGCTGGACGGTGACCGGCTGGGCTTGTGCCAGGCGGTGCTCTTCGACCTCGACGGCACCATCGCCGACACCGCGCCCGACCTCGTCGCGGCGGTCAACAAGATGCGCCACGATCGCGGTCTCGAGATGCGGCCGCTGGAGACACTGCGGCCGTTCGCATCGGCGGGCGCGCGCGGGCTGCTTGCCGGCGCATTCGAAATCGGACCGGAGCATCACGACTTCCCGGCGATGCGCGAGGAATTTCTCGCGAACTACGAAGCGGATCTGTGCATCGAGACGACGCTCTTTCCCGGCATCGACGTCCTGCTCGATCAGCTCGACGCGCGCGGCGTGCGCTGGGGCATCGTGACGAACAAGGTGACGCGCCTCTCCGAGCCGCTCATCGCGCTACTCGGGCTCGACACGCGCGCGGCGTGCCTCGTCTGCGGCGATACCACGCCGCATTCGAAGCCGCACCCTGCCCCGCTGCTGCACGCGGCAGAATTGCTCGACGTCGCGCCGGAGCGCATCGTCTATGTCGGCGACGACCTGCGCGACGTGCAAGCCGGTTTTGCGGCCGGCATGATCACGGTCGCGGCGGCCTACGGCTATTGCGGCGACGACATTCCGCCGCGCCGCTGGCACGCGAATCACGTGGTGGACTCGCCGGTCGAACTGCAGCATCTTTTGCGCGACATCGGCTGACGGCCTTGCAAAACGGGCGGTTCGCCTCAACTAGGCTTCTGTGGGATAATGAAATCCGCTTGGGGGCGACCTGGTTTCGACAGGGGTTGCGAAGCGGCCAGGGCATACCGAGGACCCGTCACCTCGTTAATCAATGGGAAAAACGTAACTGCAAACGACGATACGTTCGCACTGGCAGCCTAAGGGCCGCCGTCCTCTGCCTAGTTTACTGACGGGCTAGTGTCGCAAGACCGGTAGCAATACCGACAGAGGTCATATACGTCAGTTAAGTCCTGGTGGCGTCACGACGCCAGGGTCGAAAATCTAGTGAATCGCTGTACCGAAGCGTGTTCGTTCGCGTCGGTGCGGTTAAATCAAAAGACAGAACTAAGTATGTAGAACTGGTCGTAGAGCGCTACTGGACGCGGGTTCGATTCCCGCCGCCTCCACCAATTGCTGTCAAAGAAATCCCGTAAGGTCAAAGCCTTACGGGATTTTTTCTTTGTCCGCCCATCGTCGCGACCTTCCGCGCGAAGCCCGACGGCAACGCTCTCCTAACACGCACCGAAACCCTGCCCATGTTCGCTTGACCACCGACTCCCGCGCTAGCCCCCGGCAATCTTCCGATTTATTCTGCTAAACGGGCGTTTAAGGAGGAAACATGGGCAGGGGCAAGTCGATGTCGATCACGTGGCGCGCGCTCGTCTGCGCGCTCTGCGCGGCGTTCTTTCCGGCGCACGCGCACGCGGCAGAGACGACCGGCGCATCGACCGCCAACTGTCACGCCGGCACGCTCGTGACCGTCGTCGCGCACCTCGACGACGACCTGCTCTTCGTCAATCCCGGCATCAGCGACAAGATCGACGCCGGCTGGTGCGTCACCGTCGTGCATCTGATCGGCGGCGCCAACGGCGCGAAATTCGACTACGTGCTGCTGCGCGAAACGGGCACCAAGCTCGCCTACGCGCGCATGGCAGGCGTCGCGAACGAATGGAGCGAGTCGACCGTGATGTTCGCCGGCAAACCGGTCCACGAACTCGTGCTGAAGGCACAGCCGCGCGTGAAGCTGCTGGAACTGCGTCTGCCGGGTGGCGCGGTGCGCGGCGGAAAGGTGCCGCTCGGCCTGCTGTGGGACCGCGGCGCGACGCTCAGCACCTACCCGATGCAGCGCGACGGCACCGGCTTCACCACCTACGACCGCCCTGCCCTCATCGCGACGTTGCGCGCGATCCTTTCGCAGGCGACCGAGGTCTACACGCTCAACCCGGACACCGTGCCGTTCATCGAGCATCCCGACCACATCTACGCGGCGCGCATCACGCGCACGGTCGCGCAGAGCCTCGGCAAGAGCCTGCCGATCGGCTATCACGTCACCTACCCCACGGGCGGCCTGCCGAAGAACCTGAGCACCACGGAGACGCTGCGCAAGCGCGATGTCGTCGGTAGCTATTTCGCCGTGGACGGCAACGACGCCGGCCACGTCTTCGGCGAATTCCAGTGGGACGGCAACTGGGTTGCGCGCCGCTACTGGAGCGCCGCCCGCACGAGCGACCCCGGCGCCGATTTCCGGCCGCGTCCGACCCAGCTCGTCAACGAATATTCGAGCCAGTGTCTGAGTTCCGGCGGCGGTGCGGGCAAGAGTCCGCGCCTCGCGGCATGCTCCGAATCCGCCACGCAGGACTGGCACTGGCAGCCGCTACCCGTCACGCCCGGCGACAAGAACGACGCGCAGCTCGTCAACGAGGGGACGCGCCTGTGCGTCGCCGAGCGCGACGGCCGCCTCGTCGAGGAAGCCTGCAGCGCGAGCGCCGCCGCGCAGCGCTGGACACCGTGGGACTTCGGACTCGTCTACACGCCATCGGGGCGCTGTCTCGGCGCGGTGAACGGCACCGTGTCGATCGGACGCTGCTCGCTTCTGACCGCCGAGTATCGCTGGGCGGTGTCGCCGCGCTCGCAATGGACCGACACGCGCGAGGAAGGCGCGCTCTACGGCGACGTGCGCGGCGCGGGACGCGACAGCACGGTCTACGTCCAGCGGCGCAAGGACGGCCCGGGCTTCAACGTGTGGGTCGCGGAGATGTCGCGCTTCGAGGGCGCGATGCCGTGGTATCTGAACGCCGTGCCGTTCGATCCGGAAGCCACCGCCCCTACCTGCACCGCCGACACGCTCTGCTTCGACGGCGCACGCTTTCTGGTCGCGGATTTCGACGGCGACGGCCGCGCCGATCTGATGGTCGTCGAGCCGCGCAACAGCGGCACGGCGTTCTGGCTCCTGCGCAGCAGCGGCAGCCGCTTCGAGCCGCCCCGCCTCTGGTATCAGACCGACTCGGCGTTCACGCCGGCGACGGCGCAGCAATACGTCGCGAGCGACTTCAACGGCGACGGCCGCGCCGACGTGATGATCGCGCAAAAGCGCAGCGACGCCGGCGTCGACCTGTGGGTGCTGACGGGCAGCGCGTCGGGCAACACGGCGAGCGGCGCCCCCGCCCGCTGGCTCGAAGCCCCGCAACTCGACGCCGCCGCGCGCTTCTTGCCGGCGCGCGTCGCGGGCGCCGCGCACGGCGGGGTCGTGGTCATCGAAAACGTGAAGTCGGCGCTCGCGGTGATGCCGCTCGCGAGCACGGGCAGCGCGTTCGCGAGCGGCGAGCGCGGCACGCCGTATCCCCAATTTCCGAGCGCGTGGGTCAAGACCGCGGCAGGCGACGTCGACGGCGACGGCATCGACGACCTCGTCCTCTTGCAGCCGCGCGGCGACAGCGCGAGCGTCGACGTGTGGACGATGAAGGGCGGCAAAACGTTCGGCGCGCCGGTGCGCATCGCGACGCTCGCCGACACGTCCTACGCCGACACGATGCCCGCCATCGTCCGCCGCAACGACCGCGCGACGCTGATGCTCTTCCGGCGCGCCAACGCGACGCTCGGCGAGTACTACTTCACGGGCGGCGCGCCGAGCATCTCGGGCTACGACTTCGACGGCGGCACGCGGCTCGGTCCACTGCAGGTCTGGGGCAACCTGCCGGGGCTTTTCTCCGAATCGCTCTGGCTGCGCTCGCTCAGCCAGTAAGAGACGCGCCGGCAGCGCGACACGCGGCCGGCCCTCGATCGTTCAGCCGAAAAAAAAAACGCCGCCGATTCTCATCGGCGGCGCTTTCTCATCGACGCAATCGCTCAGCTCAATCCCACCCGCAGATTCAGCACATCGCGCGCGATGGCGAGATAACGGTCGGCGGTGCTCTGTAGCGTGAGCCCGTTGAGCGGCCGCGTCGCGCGCGGCTGCGTCAGCGATTCGAGCAGGGCGCGGCCGTAGGCGTCGGCATCGCTCGTGTCGAGCAGACGCACGCCCGAGAAATTGCCCGCGAACGCAAACGACGGAATCGCGTTGGCGACCACCGGAATGCCCGACGCCAGCGCCTCGAGAAAGCCGATGCTGTGCGCCTCGAAGCTCGACGGCATCGCGAACGCCGCCGACGCCCGCAGAATCTGCGCGACGTTCGACTGCGGACCGTCGATCACCACGCGATCCTTGAGCCCGAGCTTCGCGACGAGATCGACCACGGACGCGTGATAAGCAAGGTTCTCGATCACGCCGCACAGCAGGAGGCGCGCGTCCGGATCGGCCCTCGCGACCCGCGCGAAGGCCTCCACGGTCTGCAACTGGTTCTTCTCCGGGATATAGCGCCCGATCTGCACGATCTGCTTGCAGGCGACGGGCGTGGCGGACACGTCGTCGGTGAAGCGCGAGACGTCGACGCCGTTGGGAACCACGATCATCGACGGATGCAGGCCGACTTCCTTCACGTAGTCGTCGATATTTTTCTGCGACACGCCGATCACCGCCTTCGCACGCCCCGACAGCAGGCGTTCCGCGCGCAGCAGCGCGTTGTTCGAAAAATCGTTGGCGCCCGAATGCATGACCCAGACGATCGGCACGCGCGTCGGCAGCGCGCGCACGTAGAGCGCGGGAATGGTCGCGTGCGCGAAGATGATGTCCGGCTTGAACGCGCGGATTGCCTGATACAGGAACAGCAGCCGGCCCACCTTGCCGTGGGCGCGCGTCGGGAACAGACACGTCACGTCATGCGAGCGCAGCTCGGCGCTGATGTGCTCGAAGTCGCTGTGCTGCGGCATGAGCGACGCGATGCACACGTCGTGGCCGTCGCGCTGATGCCCGATCGCGACGCCCTTCGCGAGCACCTCGGCCCCCGACAGGCGCGGCGCCAGTATGACCTGGAGAATTCGCATTTATGCAGTCCCTCGGCATATCCGAAGCGTCGTCTGGCGGCCCGGCGGGCAAACGGGTAGCCACGGCCCCCGTCGCCGCATGTCGCCGCATTTGAATCTGGGCGACTGCGGATCAACCAGCGCGCTTCCTTTATTGTTTGTCTGGATGGAAGTGGCCCGTCGCCAAACGACATTCGGCAACGCCCTGCTAAGTTACTCCTGACGTCATACCAAACGCCCGCCATCTCGTAGTGTTTTTCGGTCGCTGTGCAGCGTTTGTTGAACTTCAGCGCGCGATAGCCAACACGTGCCGTGAGACGGCGCGCGTCGCGGCAACGAAGCGGGTGGATTTTTCAGTGTAGTGGAAGTGCGCGGGCTGAATACGTGCGCGGCGCAGCACAAAACGGCGAAGGGAAAAGCGGCGGCCGGCGAACCCATGCTCAGGCGGGCTCGCCGATGCTTGGGGACGTTATTCAGCCTCTTTCGGGCACTTCAGGTTGCAGCCGTTCGGATCGCCGTTATCCGCACGGCGACGCGAGGCCGACTTGCCCTGCTGATATTTGTCGCTCGGCGCGGACGCGGCGAACTGCATTTGCGGATGTTCGTTCAGACGGAACTGGTCCTGAAGGATGCCGCCCGGAATGCCCGGCGAGTTTTGGGCAAAGGCGACAGGAACGAGATAGACCGCGCCAGCGACGAGCGCGGCACAAGCAGAAGCGACGAGAGGCAGTTTCATGGCGGATTGGGGCGCAGCGCGGGCAACGCGCGGAACGTGGACGGCAAACCGATAGGTTAACGTAATTCGGGATGGGCGGCAGTCTTTGCTGCGGGGCGAATTTTACCGTTCGTTTCGAATCGGGCGCTGACGACGGTTTCGATGCCGTCGCTCAAGCCGCGTCGACGCCGCTCAGCCCCTGCTCCACGCCGACCACCACGCCGCAGCGCACCGGATCGTAGCCTTCGAGATGCGCGACGCTGTCATTGAACGCGTCGCTGCGCAAAATGCCGATCACGTTCGCGAGCCGTCCTTCATCCAGACGCTTGCGCTCGAAGGCGAAGAAATAGTCTTCGTCGATGACCGGAATGAAGTCGAGCGCGAAATGCTGCGCGGCGGGCTGCACGCCGAAGCCGAGGTCCGCCATGCCGCTCGCGACGAACGCGGCAATCGCGGAGTGCGTCAGTTCCGTGGTCGCATAGCCGTTGATCTCGTCCGGATCGACGCCGATGCTGCGTAGCGACAGATCGAGCAGCATCCGCGTGCCGGAACCCGGCTGCCGGTTCACGAAGCGCACGTCGCCGCGCGCGAGGTCGTGTAAACCCTCGATGCGCTTCGGGTTGCCCTTCGGCAGGAAGAGTCCCTGCGTGCGCCGCGTGAGGTGAATGAGTTGATGCTTGCCGGCATCGAGATATTGCCGGTACACCTGCGCGCAGGTCGAGCGAAATTCGCCGATCGGCAAGTGAAAACCAGCCAGCTCGCACTCGCCGCGCGCAAGCGCACTCACCGCCTCCGCGCTTTCGCGATACTTGATGTCGACGGGAACGCGCTTTTCGCCGAGCGCGCGCACGAGCGTGGCGACCGCGTAACCGTGCGATGCGTGGATGCGCACCGGCGACGCGTCGCGCGACAGCCGGCGGTTCAGTTCGCCCGCCACTTCGTTCGCGACCGATTGCAACGGCGCGTCGAGCCTTTCGCCGGAGATGCGCTGCGCGCGCAGCACCGATTCGCCGAGTTCGGAAAGCACGGAGCCGCGTCCGCGCGATTTGGTGATCAGCGCGCCGCCCAGCCGGGCCTCGATTTCGCGCAACAAACCCCACGCGTGCCGATAGGACAAACCCTTAGCGGCCGCGGCGTTCGCGATGCTTCCGGTCTGCGAGACCAGCTGCAAGAGCGGCACAACCGCGCTGAGACTGGTTTCCCGGCCGTCGGCGTCGCGCAGCACGAGTTCGGCGCGGCATTGGACGTCGATCATATGAACTCCTCCTTCCTATTGCCAAGATATATCACGGCGCCTATTGTTCACTACATCGGCTCGGTGCAAGGAATTATAAGTCCTGAATATGCACACGATAAACATATGCCGAGCTTGGAGGAGCCCCCAATGACACACCCGCAGCAAGCCCTTGCCGTATCCGTCAGTGCGCCCGACGAACTGGTGCGCCGTCACGCCACTCAGGGCGCCACCCTGATGGCGATCCTGCACGCGATCCAGGACGATGTCGGCTTCGTGCCGCCCGCGGTCGTCCCGCCGCTCGCGCAGGCGCTGTCGTTGTCGCGCGCCGAGGTCCACGGCGTCATCACCTACTACCACCACTTCCGCTCTGAGCCGCCCGCGCGCGTCACCGTGCAGCTGTGCCGCGCGGAAGCGTGCCGCAGCATGGGCACCGAGGCGCTCGCGCAGCACGTCGAGGGCCACACGGGCTGCAAGTTCGACAGCGGCCATCACGCGGATACCGAACTCGAATCGGTGTTCTGCCTCGGTCAGTGCGCGCTGTCGCCGTCGATGATGATCAACGGCGAGCTGCACGCGAAGGTCACGCCGCAGAAATTCGATCGGCTTTACGCCGCCGCGCAAACGCGCGCGAACGCCGGCACGGAGGAAACGGCATGACACGCATCTACGTTCCCTGCGATTCGTCGGCGCTCGCACTCGGCGCCGACGCAGTCGCGCTCGCCATCGCCGATGAAGCCGCCAAGCGCGGCGTCGACGTCCAGATCGTGCGCAACGGTTCGCGCGGTCTCCTGTGGCTGGAACCGCTCGTCGAAGTGGAGACGGCGGAAGGCCGCATCGGCTATGCGAATGTCGAAGCCGAGGAAGTCGGCGCGCTCTTCGACGCCGGGTTCATCGAAGGCGGCGCGCACGAAAGAAACGTCGGCGTGGTCGACGACATTCCGTATCTCAAGAACCAGCAGCGCCTGACGTTTGCGCGCATCGGCATCACCGACCCGCTCTCCGTCGAGGACTACACCGCGAACGGCGGACTTGAAGGCTTGCGCCACGCGCTCGCCATGAACGGCGATGCCGCCTGCGAGTCGCTGATCGAATCGGGCCTGCGCGGGCGCGGCGGCGCGGCATTCCCGGCCGGCATCAAGTGGCGCACGGTGCGCGGCGCGCTGGCGGACCAGAAGTACATCGTCTGCAACGCGGACGAAGGCGATTCCGGCACGTTCTCCGACCGGCTCGTCATGGAAAGCGATCCTTATGTGCTGATCGAAGGCATGATCATCGCGGGCATCGTGACGGGCGCGACCCAGGGCTACATCTACGTGCGCAGCGAATATCCGCATTCGATCACGACGCTCAACCGCGCGATCGACCGCGCACGCGAAGCCGGCTGGCTCGGCGAGAGCGTGCTCGGCAGCTCGCACGCGTTCGACCTGTTCGTCGCGAAGGGCGCGGGCGCCTACGTGTGCGGCGAAGAGACCGCGCTCCTCGAATCGCTCGAAGGCAAACGCGGCATCGTGCGCGCGAAGCCGCCGGTGCCGGCGCTCGTCGGCCTGTACGGCAAGCCGACCGTCATCAACAACGTCATCACGCTCGCGACGGTGCCGATCATCTTCGCGAAGGGCGCCTCGTTCTATCGCGACTTCGGCATGGGACGCTCGCGCGGCACGCTGCCGTTCCAGCTCGCGGGCAACGTGAAGCAAGGCGGGCTCGTCGAACTCGCGTTCGGCGTGAGCTTGCGCGAACTGGTCTACGACTACGGCGGCGGCACGGCGAGCGGCCGGCCGGCGCGCGCGGTCCAGGTGGGCGGCCCGCTCGGCACGTATTTGCCGGAAAGCCAGTGGGACATCCCGCTCGATTACGAGGAATACGCGAAGGTCGGCGCGGTGGTGGGTCACGGCGGACTCGTGGTCCACGACGACACGTCGAACCTCGCCGACCTCGCCCAGTACGCGATGCATTTCTGCGCGCTCGAATCGTGCGGCAAGTGCACGCCGTGCCGGATCGGCTCGACGCGCGGCGTCGAGGTGATCGCGAAGATCCGCTCGGGCGATACGTCGCCGAAGCAGGTCACGCTGCTGCGCGATCTGTGCGACACGATGGTGTCCGGATCGCTCTGCGCGATGGGCGGCATGACGCCCTTCCCGGTGCTTTCGGCACTCGAACATTTCCCTGAAGACTTCGGCCTTGCCAAAGCGCCGTCGCAGAAAGCGGCTTAACGCAGTTATACATTGCATGGGACCCGAGTAAGGCGCATGGGACCAGAGTAAGGCGCTAAAGCGCCAACTCTGGTCGACAGCGCCAACTCTGGTCGACAGGAGACAAGACATGTCCAACACGAACAACGGCTGCGGCTCCGGAAATTGCGCGTGCAAGAGCGCGGCATCGGTGCAGCGGCGCGATCCCTTCGACTTCACCGACTACGGCACGCCGTTGCGCCACGCCGATGTCGATGTCACGCTCGAAATCGACGGCGAGGCGGTGACGGTGCCCGCGGGCACGTCCGTGATGCGCGCGGCGATCGAAGCGGGCGTCAACGTGCCGAAGCTCTGCGCGACCGATTCGCTCGAACCGTTCGGCTCATGCCGCCTGTGTCTCGTCGAGATCGAGGGCAAGCGCGGCTATCCGGCCTCGTGCACGACGCCCGTCGAAGCGGGCATGAAAGTGCGCACGCAAAGCGACAAACTGCAATCGCTGCGCAAGAACGTGATGGAGCTTTATATCTCCGATCACCCGCTCGACTGCCTCACCTGCCCCGCCAACGGCGACTGCGAACTGCAGGACATGGCGGGCGTCGTCGGCCTGCGCGAAGTGCGCTACGGCTACGAAGGCGCGAATCACCTGAAGGACAAGAAGGACGAATCGAACCCGTACTTCACCTACGATCCGTCGAAGTGCATCGTCTGCAATCGCTGCGTGCGCGCCTGCGAGGAAACGCAAGGCACCTTCGCGCTGACGATCGCCGCGCGCGGTTTCGAATCGCGCGTCGCCGCGAGCGAGAACGTGCCGTTCATGGAATCCGAGTGCGTGTCGTGCGGCGCGTGCGTGGCCGCCTGCCCGACCGCGACCTTGCAGGAAAAGACCGTCATCATGCTCGGCCAGCCGGAGCATTCGGTCGTGACGACGTGCGCGTATTGCGGCGTCGGCTGCTCGCTGAAGGCCGAGATGAAGGGCAGCCAGGTCGTGCGCATGGTGCCGAACAAGAACGGCCAGGCGAACGAAGGCCACGCGTGCGTGAAGGGCCGCTTCGCGTGGGGTTACGCGACGCACAAGGACCGCATCCAGAAGCCGATGATCCGCGCGAAGATCACCGATCCGTGGCGCGAAGTGTCGTGGGACGAAGCGATCAAGTACGCGGCAAGCGAATTCCGCCGCATCCAGGACAAGTACGGGCGCGATTCGATCGGCGGGATCACGTCGTCGCGCTGCACGAACGAGGAAACGTATCTCGTGCAGAAACTCGTGCGTGCCGCGTTCGGCAACAACAACGTCGATACCTGCGCGCGCGTCTGCCACTCGCCGACGGGTTATGGCCTCAAGACGACGCTCGGTGAGTCGGCGGGCACGCAGACCTTCGCGTCGGTTGAGAAGTCGGACGTGATCGTCGTGATCGGCGCGAATCCGACCGACGGCCATCCGGTGTTCGCATCGCGCATGAAAAAGCGCATCCGCGAAGGCGCGCAACTGATCGTGATCGATCCGCGCCGCACCGATATCGTCGACGGCCCGCACATCAAGGCCTCGCATCACCTCGCGCTGCGTCCGGGCACCAACGTCGCGATGATCAACGCGCTCGCGCATGTGATCGTCACCGAAGGGCTCGTCGACGAGGCGTTCGTCGCCGAGCGCTGCGAAGCGCGCGCGTTCGGCCAATGGCGCGACTTCGTCTCGCAGGAAGACAACTCGCCCGAAGCGATGGAAGCGATCACGGGCGTGCCCGCGCAACTCGTGCGCGAAGCCGCGCGCATCTATGCGCGGCCGGGCAACTCCGCGATCTTCTACGGCTTGGGCGTGACGGAACACGCGCAAGGCTCGACGATGGTGATGGGCATCGCGAACCTCGCGATGGCGACGGGCAACATCGGCCGCGAAGGCGTCGGCGTGAATCCGCTGCGCGGCCAGAACAACGTGCAGGGCTCGTGCGACATGGGCTCGTTCCCGCACGAACTGCCGGGCTATCGCCACATCAGCGACGCCGCCACGCGCGCCCTCTTCGAGGAAGCCTGGGGCGCGAAGCTCCAACCCGAGCCGGGCCTGCGCATTCCGAACATGTTCGATGCCGCGACGCACGGCACCTTCATGGGTCTTTATTGCCAGGGCGAGGACATCGTCCAGTCCGACCCGAACACGCATCACGTGACGAGCGCGCTCGCGGCGATGGAGTGCATCGTCGTGCAGGACATCTTCCTGAACGAGACGGCGAAGTACGCGCACGTCCTGCTGCCGGGCACGAGCTTCCTGGAAAAGGACGGTACGTTCACCAACGCGGAGCGCCGCATCTCGCGCGTGCGCAAGGTGATGCCGCCGCAGCCGGGCTACGCGGACTGGGAAGTGACGATCCTGCTCGCCCGCGCGCTCGGCTACGAGATGAACTACACGCATCCGTCGGAGATCATGGACGAGATCGCGCGTCTCACGCCGACGTTCCACGGCGTCTCCTACGACCGGCTCGACGAACTCGGCAGCATCCAGTGGCCGTGCAACGAGCACGCGCCCGAAGGGACGCCGACGATGCACATCGACGAATTCGTGCGCGGCAAGGGCAAGTTCGTCATCACGAAGTTCGTCGCGACGCCGGAAAAGGTCACGCGCAAGTTCCCGCTGCTGCTGACGACGGGCCGCATTCTGTCGCAGTACAACGTCGGCGCGCAGACGCGGCGCACGGAAAACTCGCGCTGGCACGACGAGGACCGGCTGGAGATTCATCCAGTCGACGCCGAGGATCGCGGCATCAAGGCGGGCGACTGGGTCGGCATCGAATCGCGCGCGGGGCAGACCGTGCTGCGCGCGAAGATCACCGAGCGGATGCAGCCGGGCGTCGTCTACACGACGTTCCACTTCCCGGAATCGGGCGCGAACGTGATCACCACCGACTCCTCCGACTGGGCGACGAACTGTCCGGAATACAAGGTAACAGCGGTGCAGGTGATGCCGGTCGAGCAGCCGTCGCAATGGCAGAAGGACTACTCGCGCTTCAACGCGCAGCAGATCGGCCTGCTCGAAATGCGCACTGACGCGACTTCCGACGCGCTCGTCACGACTTCGGGGAAATAGACATGGATCTGGATAACCTGATCGACATGGCGAACCGCATTGGCGAGTTTTTCGATTCGCTGCCGGACCAGCATGAAGCCGCCGACAGCATCGCCGATCACATCCGCCGGTTCTGGGAGCCGCGCATGCGGCTCGCGATCCTCAACTCGCTGGATGATGCCGAGGCGAGCTCGGCCATGCATCCAATCGTGCGGGAGGCGCTGACGGATCATCGGCAGGATTTGACGCCGGCTGCGGCGGCCCCGGCGGCCGTCGGCTAGTTTCAGTCTTCGCGGTAAGGCGCGTCCGTGGGTTCGTCGCCCGCGGACGCGTTCGCGCTGAACCACGTCTCGCAGTGACGCAACAGACCGTGCACGTCGGACGGCGCCCGTCCGCGCGTCGCGATGTAGCCGTCCGGGCGCACCAGATAGAACGACGGCCGCGTGCGTCCGTAGTTGTCGGTCAGCGATTGCGCGCCCTCGCCTTGCATGATGTCGGTGATGCGCCACACGCGCACGGCATTGGGCAGCACCCGCTCCACCTGTTCCGCGAGCCCGTTCAGATCGGGATCGCGCATCGCGTGCGCCACCGTGATGGTCGCAGGCGCGAGCGCGATGTCGTCGGCGCCTTCCGGGGTGATCAGCAAGAAGAGCGAGAAATACGCCGGATCGTGCAGGTCGTAGAGACAGCAGAAGCCGGGCGCACGTCCGAGCGGCCCGTCGAGCACATGCACCCGCGCATCCGGCGCACGTTCGCCCGCGCGCGGACCGCCGTCGAGCAGACGCTCAAGCGTAAGCGGCGAGCGCCGGTACTGGATCGACAGCTCGCTCACCGTGCGCCGCATCGCGTCGCGTAACGGGCCGATCGCGGCAAGCGCGGGCATCACGTGATCGCGCATCAGCTTCATCGGACCATGCTCTGCCTCCGCCATCTGCGTGAGCATGCTCGACTGGCGCAGCACGTCGCGCTCGATCGGATGGCGCTCGGTGTGATAGCTGTCGAGCAGCCGGTCCGACGCGCCGCCCGACAGCATGCGCGCGATCTTCCAGCCGAGATTGAGCGCCTCCTGAATGCCCGTGTTCATGCCCTGCGCGCCAGCGGGGCTGTGCACGTGCGCCGCGTCGCCGGCGAGGAAGATGCGGTCCACGCGCAGCCGGTCAACCATGCGGCTGTTGAGCCGGAAATACGACGACCAGCCGATCTCCGACAGCGTCACGCGATGATGAATACGCCGCTCGACGATCGCGCGGCAGTCGTCGAGCGACGGGCCGTGGTCGGACTCGGGCGGCGAGTGCAGGTCGGCGATCAGGCGCGCGCGGCCGTCGCCCATCGGGAAGAGCGCCGCGAGTCCGGCGCCCGACGCGAAGATGTGGAACTCGTCGTCGGGCCAGTCGGAGTCGGCCTGCAGGTCGGCGAGCAGGAAGGTCTGTTCGAAGGTCTTGCCGGTAAAGCCGATGTCGAGCCGATGCCGCACCATGCTGTGCGCGCCATCGCAGGCGATCATGTACGACGGACGCAACAGTTCGTCGCGCCCGTTCGCATGACGCAACGTCGCCTGCACGCCCGCCGCGCCCTGCGAAAAATCCGTGAGCTCGACGCCGCGCTCGATCCACACGCCGAAGGTCTTCAGATGCTCGGTGAGCAGCCGCTCGGTTTGCGACTGGTCGAGAAACAGCAGGTACGGATAGCGTGTCTGGAGCGGATCGAAATCGAGCCGCGCGAGCCGCTGGCCGTTCGAGTAGAGATTCGCGACGCGCGCGCGATGGCCGAGTTCGAGGAACGGCTGCGCGATGCGATGCTGTTCGAGCAGTTCGAGCGTGCGCGCCTGGATGCCGATCGCGCGTGAATACGGCGACGGCTCGCGGGCGCGGTCGACGAGCCGCACCGGGATGTGCGCGCGGGCGAGACTCATCGCGGCGGCGAGACCCGTCGGGCCCGCGCCGACGATCAGGACCGGCGCCACATCGAGCTTGTCGTGGGGATTCACCTTTGGCGCAAACATGCACTCCTCCCTGAATCATCACGTCCTCAAGTGTACGCCGCGCGTGCCCTGTTTCGGCTGAGGGAAGCCTCGCTGCGTGGCCGCGCCCTTACGCGCGCGCGTGCAGCGCACAACGGTGATGCGTCGTCCCGAGTTCGACCTGCAGCGTCGCGTGATGCATCGCGTAGTCGGCGCGCAGCGTGTCCACGATGCCGTCGACGAACGCATCGCCGGGATGGCCCTCCGGCATCACCAGATGCGCGGTCATGGCGTTTTCGGTCGTCGAGAGCGCCCACACGTGAAGGTCGTGCACGTCGTCGACGCCCGGAATCTCCGCCAGGTATTGCCGGATACGCGTCATGTCGACCGAAGGCGGCACGGCCGCCATCGCGAGGCGCATCGCGTCGCGCCCGAGTCCCCAGGTGCCGTAGACGATCACCGCGACCACGACGAGGCTCATCAGCGGATCGATCCAGCTTGCGCCCGTGTACAGGATCACGAGGCCGCTCACGGCGACGGCGGCGGAGATCGCGGCGTCGGCGGCCATGTGCAGGAAAGCGCCGCGCACGTTCAGGTCTTCCTTGCTGCCGCGCATGAAGAGCCACGCCGAGAAGCCGTTCACGACAAGGCCGAGCGTCGCGACCACGAACACGTCGAGGCCCGCGACGGGCGCCGGGTTCAGAAGCCGCTGGATCGCTTCGAGCGCGATCGCGCCGCACGCGAACAGCAGGAGTGCGGCGTTCGCGAGCGAGGCGAGAATCGACGAACTGCCGAGGCCGAACGTATAGCGCTGCGACGGCTGGCGCTTGCCAAGCCACACCGCGCCCCAGGCGAGCAGGAGGCCGAGGACGTCGGAGAGATTGTGGCCGGCGTCGGCGAGCAGCGCGGTCGAATGGGCCAGGAAACCGTAGATGCCCTGCACGACCACGATCAGCATGTTCAGCCCGACCGCGAGCGCGAAGACGCGGCCCTGGCCTTCCTGCGGCGCGTGATGATGATGATGCCCGCCGTGACCGTGATCGTGATCGTGCTTGTGGCCGTCGTGATCGTGATCGTGGGAATGCGCGTGATGGTCGTGCGTGTGCGTGTTCATGACTCGTTGTCCGGTCGGAAATCGGCCTGCGGCTCGGCGACGTGTTCGAGCAGTTCACCGATCATCGCGCTGATGTGACGGTCGGCCGCGAGATAGAAGACCTGCTTGCCCTGCCGTTCGGCCCGCACGACGCGCGCAGCCCGCAACAGGCGCAAGTGATGGCTCACGAGCGAGCCCGACAAGCCGAGCGTCTCCGCGATCGCGCCCACCGCGCGCTTCTCGTCGACGCACGCGAGCACGATACGCAGGCGCGTCGGATCGCCGAGCAGTCGGAAGAGATCCGCGAGCGGAACCACGCGGTCGTCGGAAGCGGTGAAGATCGAGCCCACGGTGCCCTTCATCCCATAACATGTGAATACGTGTTCATATGTTATAGATTCGCCACGCGGTCTGTCAATCTTGCGGACCGGCATCGCCGATGTGGGAAAATGCGGCGTTCGCATTCTTTTCCCTTCATGGACACTGTATTTGCCCGCGGTTTCGCGGCCCATCGTGACGGCCGCCTGACCGAAGCGGAACGCGACTATCAGGCCGCGATCGCCGCCGAACCTCGCCACGTCGACGCCTTGCATCTGCTCGGCGTGCTGCGCCACCAGCAAGGCCAGCACGCGGAAGCGGCCGCGCTCGTGCGCCGCGCGGTGGACCTGCGTCCGACCGACGCGGGGCTCCAGCTCAATCTCGGCAATGCGTTGAAGGCGCTCGGACGCATCGACGACGCCATCGAGCGCTTTCGCAACGCGCTCACGCTGAAGCCGGGTTTCACGCTCGCGCAATACAACCTCGGCAACGCCTACACGGCGGTCGGCCGTCACGAAGACGCCGCCGATGCGTTCGAAAAAACGCTGCGCCTGCAACCCGGCGACGCCGCGGCGTGGAACAACTTCGGCAACGCGCTCGCCGCGCTCTCCCGTTTCGACGATGCCGCGAAGGCGTTTCGCCGCGCGCTCGCGCTGCGTCCGCGTCACGCGGGCGCGCACAACAATCTCGGCATGGCGCTCAACGCGCTCGGCGACCGCGACGGCGCGATCGCGCAGTTTCGCGCCGCCATCGACGCCGAACCGAATTACGTCGCCGCGCATTTCAACCTCGGCAATCTGCTCGATGCGGCAGGCAAGCCCGCGCAGGCCGTCGACGCGCTCGCGACGACGATCCGCATGCAGCCGCAGTTCGCGCCGGGGCACTTCGCGCTCGGGCATGCGCTCGCCGCGCTCGGCCGTTATGAAGAAGCGCTGCCGCGCTTCGAGCGCGCGGTCGGGCTCGATCCGAAGTATGGCGTCGCGTGGCTGCAACTCGGCAATTCCCATCTCGCGCTCGGCAATCATCCGGCGGCGATCCGCGCGTTCGATCAGGCGTTGCGCCTCGATCGCGAGCAACCGGCCGCGCATCTGAACCGCGCGCTCGCGCTGCTCGCCCTGGGCGACTACGCGCGCGGCCTGCCTGCCTACGAATGGCGCCTCGCCACGCCCGGTGCGGAAAAAGCGCCGCCGCTGCCGCGCTGGAGCGGCGAACCGATGCCCGGCCGCACGCTGCTCGTGCGCGGCGAACAGGGCTTCGGCGACACGCTGCAGTTCATGCGCTTCGCGCCGTTCGCCGCGAAGCGCGTCGGGCGTCTCGTCTTGCAAGTGCAACCGGCGCTCCTGCCGCTTCTCGAACCCGCGGCGCAGGCAGCGCGGATCGAACTCGCGAGCAGCGCCGACTCTCCCTGGAAGGCCGACGCGTTCTGTCCGCTCATGAGCCTGCCGCTCGCGCTCGGCATGACGACGCTCGAATCGATTCCCGCCCGCACGCCGTATCTCGTGATTGCGGCGGCTTACCGGCGCAAGTGGCGCGGGTCGATCGGCGGGCAGGCGAAACGCAAGATCGGCATCGCGTGGTCGGGGCGGCTGCAACCGGGCGAGACGCGTTCGATGCCGCTCGCGCTGCTCGATCCGCTTTTCGCGCTCGAAGGCATAGACTGGATCGCGCTGCAGCCGGTCCTCACGAGCGAGGAACGCGCCGCGCTCGATGCGCATCCCCACGCGAATTCGATTCACCGGCTCGACGGCGGGCTCGGCAATTTCGCCGATACCGGTGCGATCGTGGACCGGCTGGATGGCGTGGTGTCGGTGGATACGTCGGTCGCGCATCTGGCCGGCGCGCTCGGCAAGCCGCTCTGGCTGATGCTGCCGCATGCCGCCGACTGGCGCTGGGGCATCGACACGCCGTCGAGCGCGTGGTATCCGAAGGCGCGGCTTTATCGACAGAGCGCGCCGGGTGCGTGGGCGGATGTCGTCGCGCAGGTCGCGGCGGCGGTGCGCGACGCATGAAAAAAACCCTCGCGCCCGATGGACGCGAAGGGTTTTGTTTTTGGCGCGACCGTTACGCCGTCTTGTACTGGTTGCGCGCCTCGGGCGAGCGGTACAGCACGAGCGTCGCGATCAGGCCGCAGATCGCCGCGAGTCCCATCCACAGGCCCGGCGCGGCCTTGTTGCCGGTTGCGTGGATCAGGTAGGTCGAGATCGCGGGCGTGAAGCCGCCGATGGTCGTCGCAAGGCTGTAGGCCATCGAGAAGCCCGTGGTGCGCACGTCGACCGGCATGACTTCGGTCAGCGCCACGACCATCGCGCCGTTGTAGCTGCCGTAGAGGAACGAGAGCCACAGTTCGACGCCGAGCAGACGCAGGAACGACGGGTCCGCGACGAGCCACTGCACGGCCGGATACGACGTCAGGATCGTGAGGATCGTGAAGACGAGCAGCACCGGACGACGGCCGACGCGATCGGACATCGCGCCCATCACCGGCAGCCACACGAGATTCGACAAGCCGACGCACACCGTCACGACGAGCGTGTCGATCGCCGACATCTTCAGCACTTCCTTGCCGAAGGTCGGCGTGTAGGCGGTGATCATGTAGAACGACACGGTCGTCATGATGACCATGCCCATTCCCGCGATCACGATGTTCCAGTTCTGCACCATCGACTTCGCGATCTCGCCCATGCTCGGACGATGCTTGCGGGCGAGGAACTCGTCGGTTTCGCGCAGCGAGCGGCGAATGATGAAGAGAAACGGCACGATCAGGCAGCCGATCAGGAACGGCACGCGCCAGCCCCAGGCGGTCATCTGCTCGGGCGGCAGCACGCGGTTCATGATCACGCCGATCAGCGCGGCGAACACGACCGCGACCTGCTGGCTGCCCGACTGCCACGAGCAATAGAAGCCCTTGTTGCCCTTCGTCGCGATCTCCGACAGGTACACCGACACGCCGCCGAGTTCCACGCCCGCCGAGAAGCCCTGCAGCAGACGCCCGCCGAGCACGATGACCGGCGCGAGCGCGCCGATCGTCGCGTAGCCGGGCACGAGCGCGACGCACGCGGTGCCGATCGCCATCAGTGTGAGCGTGAGGATGAGGCCCTTGCGCCGGCCGTGGTGGTCGATATATGCGCCGAGCACGATGGCGCCGACCGGCCGCATCAGGAAGCCCGCGCCGAACACGGACAGCGCGAGCATCAGCGAGGCGAACTCGTCGCCGGTCGGGAAATAGGTCTTGGCGATCGCCGAGGCGTAGTAGCCGTAGACCATGAAGTCGTACATTTCAAGAAAGTTACCGCTGACGACGCGGAATACCGTCTTGAACTTGGACTCGTTGGCGAGAATGGGGTGTGACGTGGACATGACTCTCTCGATTGGACCGGGCGCCGGTGCTTTCTAAAAACGAGCCGCCGCCGAGGGCTGTCGACGGTGGCAGCACCGGCTGCCGAGATAAGGGTTTTCCCGTAGGACTTTTGAAATCCGGGGACGCCCAATATTAACGCCGCCAAGCGGATTGCGCGCGTCCTAACGTCGGCTAATTTCGATCATTTTTACATTAACATCGCCTTACATATGTCTATCTCTAAGCATACATCCGCATCTCGTTTCTTACGTCTTCGCAAGGCGACGCACACCGACGCTGCGCTGATCGCACAGATGCACGCGCAAAGCTGGGCGGCGACTTATCGTGGCATCCTGCCCGACACGTTCCTCGACAACGAAGCGCCCGCGGAGCGCACGGCGCACTGGATAAAACGCATGGAAGCGATCGATGCGGGCGAAGGCATCGCGTGGGTCGCGGAACTGGACGGAGCGCCGATCGGCTTCGTCTGCCTCGTCGATCCGGACGCCAACGGCAGCGTTCTCGTCGACAACCTCCATGCGCTGCCGGGATTCAAGGGCGCCGGCGCGGGCACGGCCATGCTCGCCGCCGCACAGGCGTGGGCGCGTGAACGCGGCGCGCACCAACTGCATCTGTCGGTGCTCGAAGGCAATCAGCCCGCGATGGGCTTCTACGAATCGCGCGGCTGGCGCTTCGCCGCACGCGAGGACGATCGCATGGGCGGCATCGACGTCGTTTCTCTCGTCTATGTGCTGGCGCTGGAATGAGACGGGCGCCGCCTTTATCGCATCGGCTGAAGCCTGTCAAGGCAAGCCGTTTGTTAAAAAGTTAAATCGGACAATTCTTATCGTTTTCGACTTCGCCGGTCCGTATGATCGCCGGGCTTTCGTCGCTGCTCCGGGTATTGCGCCTCCGATACCCGTGTCTGGCACATAGCCATCTGGCTAGCACGTGCAGGTTGCTCGATGAAAAGAAGAGCACTCAAGACGCACGAATTCGGACCCGAGAAGACCCATGACCGCTCCCATGATCGATGTACAAGGCGATCTGCTTTTGCCCACCTTGTACCCACTCGCCAATCTGGCCGCGTCCTTCGGGCACGAATGGACGGCGGTTCATGCGCGGCCCGTGTTCTCCGAGTATGAGGTGCCGTTCTACGCCGCCAGGCTGCTGACCGCTTATGTCAGCGCGCTGACGATCCGCGACGTGACTTCGTTGTACACGCCCGCCAGTCTCTGGCACAACTTCCCCCGCCCGGATTTCGACGCGTTCATTGGGCGCCTCACCGGGGGCGCGGCTCCGTCGCCGGTCCCATTCGAATCCACCGCGTCGGACGCGGCGGCTCCCTCCGCGATTCCTCCAGTCAAGCGCGTCGCCAGCAGGAAGCTCGCGGGCGGCGCGATCGCGCTCGCGAGCGCCGGCGCTCTCGCCTGGCTCATGTTCGGCACCGAGCACGGCCCGAAGCGCGACGAGCAACCGCAGGCGATCACGCCGGCCGCGCAAGCTGCACCGGTCGTTGCGGAGCATGCCGCGGCGGCCGCTCCGGCAAGCGCCGCGCCGATTGTTTCGGTGAGCGCGGCTCCGGCCAGTGCGGCAAGTGCGCTTCATATGGGTGCTGCAAGCGCAGGTCCGGTCGTCGCGCGCGCGTTCCCGGCCGCGACCGATCCGGTCGCCGCCAAGGCCACGAATAGCGTCGCGCGCGATGTCGCGTCCGCTGTGCCGTCGCTTTCCAGCAAGACGTCGAGCCCAGCCCGCGTCTTGCACAAGTCTTCGAAAATCGCGGCGAAGAGCGAAGTCAAAACCGCAGCGGCGCACTCGAGAGCGAGCGAGATCTATCCCGCGCCCTCGCATGTCACGACGAAGTCGCTGCGCGCGACGCGCGAAGCCCGCGTCGATCAGCACCGCGGCAAGCGGCGCGGCGCCGACGCATCGGCGAATTCGGCGCGCGCCGTCGCCTACGATCGGCTCATCGCGACGCGCGACGCTCAAGC
Source organism: Caballeronia sp. LZ024 (assembly GCF_031451455.1). Classification (NCBI taxonomy): domain Bacteria; kingdom Pseudomonadati; phylum Pseudomonadota; class Betaproteobacteria; order Burkholderiales; family Burkholderiaceae; genus Caballeronia; species Caballeronia sp. LZ024. The sequence continues at coordinate 2,404,611 of NZ_JARUXL010000001.1, forward strand.
GGACGCGACTCGCATCAGCCGTCGCGCGGCCGTGCCTCTCGTCGTGCATCAGGATGCCAAACCGGCCGCGCCGCCGGCGAGTCGCACGATGAGCGTCGCCGAGATGTACGACATGCTCCAGCATTCGCCCACCCTCGACGACAACAGTTCGCTCGCCCGTTCCGGACCGCGCGGCCGCGTGCAGGCGGGCAACGCGTCGAGCGCCGGCGTGCAGTTGTCGAAGCAGCGCGTGACCGACGCGCCCGGCGAGTTCATGAAGTGATCCGCCCACCCTTTTTATCCGCGCTCGCTCGACCCGCCCCGCGAGTGCGCCCTCATTCGCTTCATCCACTTTATCGGCGCCAGGCCACCATGACGTCTACCCTTCATTTGCGGCACGCGACGCTTGCCGTCGCAATCGCCCTTTGCGGTGCGCTCGCGCCCGCCGCGCATGCGCTCGAATTGCTCGCGGCGCCCCGTCCGGCAAGCGCCACAACAGCGCCGACACCCGCCGCGCTCCCGGCCAGCGACGTCGACGATCTCTCCGACGCGCTCTCCCCGTCACAGGCGCAGGGCAACGTCGCGGAACTCAGGCAGATGGTGCAGACCGGACAGCTCACCGAACTGCGCACGACCTACAACGGCAGCTACGGCGCGACGCTCTTCTTCTATCCGCAGGAGATGGTGTATTACGTCGCGCTCTTTCAGGACAAGCGCTTCTGGCGCGTCGTGAAGACCCAGGACGACGTCCGCGCCGATACGGTCTACGCTCAATTCGCGCGCAAGAGCTACGACCTCGCCGAAAACGAGATTCGCCGCATGCAGTTGCAGGCGCAGAAGGCGCTGCTGGAACGCGTGATCGCCGTCTCCGACGACCGCGCGAAACGCCTTTCCGCCGATCTGTCGATCGCGCGGGCGCAGGACAACGAAGTCTCGCAGCGGCAGCAGCAGTTGCAGGCGGAATCGGCGACGCTTCAGGGCGACAAGCTCACAGCCGAGCGCAAGCTGCGCGCGTTGCAGTTGCAGGTCGAGCAGCTTCAGCGTCAGACGGAGTCCGGCTTGCCTTCGCTCGGCGCGTCGGAGCGCTGAGCCGTTCCATTCCCGATCGCAGGAAAGCAGAAAGCCCGCATGCAAGCGGGCTTTCTGCTTTTCAACGACGCCGCAAACGCAGCGCTAGAAGCGTGTTTCCCGCGCGACACGCAGGAACGTATCGAGAAGCGGCGTGCAGTCGAGCAGTTCCTCGCCGCCCGCGCGATGAAACTCCGGATGCCACTGCACGCCGACCACGAACGGCGCGCGCCGGTAGCGCACGGCCTCGATGATCCCGTCCGACGCCGACACCGCCTCGATGTTCAGATCGCGCCCGATGGTCCGCACCGCCTGGTGGTGGATCGAGTTCACCATGGCGTCGCGGTGTCCCGGAAACATGTTCGCGAGCGTCGAGCCGTCGGGGAAACGGATCGAGTGGCGGTGCTGGTCGTATTGCTCGTTGACGTGGATGCCCGCCGTCGGCACATCGGTCGCGATGTCCTGATACAGCGTCCCGCCGAACGCGACGTTGATCAGCTGGCAGCCGCGGCACACGCCGAGCACGGGCTTGCCCGACTCGATGAACTCGTGCAGCAGTTCCAGCTCGTACATGTCGCGCACGCGGTCGCCCGGCCATTCGGGACGCGTCGCCGCTTCCTCGTAGGACTGCGGCGAGACGTCGGCGCCGCCTTGCAGCAGCAGGCCGTCGAGATGCTTCGCGTAGTCGCGCAGACGAATATTGCTCGGATGCAGCATGCCCTGATGGCCGACCGTCGGGATCATGAACACGAGCACGTCGCGCGACATGACCCAGTGCGCGATCGATTCCTCCAGATATTGCAGCGTCTTGCCGCGCAGGCCTTTCGCGCCCGGCTCCGGATGAAAGATCCGCGCCGACACGCCGATGCGCAACGTGCGCTGCGTGATCCGCTGCCCGGCGCGATCGAAGATCTGACGCGTGCGCGCCGCGATCACGCGGCCGAACACCGACCATGCCGAGTCCGTCTTGCGCAGATACGCGGGCGGCGCCTGCGCTTCGGGCGGAATCGGCGGCGGCGGATTGGCGGCGGTGATGTCGGGCGTCGAGCTGAATTCCGGCGGCAGCGCGCGCGGCGATGCGGTGGTCGCGGGCATGTCGATCGTGTCGCCTGCCTCGGCGGCGAGGGCGGCTTCGGCTTCGGTCGCCGATTCGACGTTCGCCGCGAGACTCGCCTTCGCCGACGTCGATCCGACCGCGCGGGCAGCCGCTTCTTGCGCGGCCGTTGCGCTCGCCGCGGATGCCCGCGCCTCGCGCGCATCCGCGCGCTGGGCGGCGGGCTTGTCGGCGGGTTCAACGTTGGAGGCGCTCGCGGGCTGGTCGGTCGATGCGCGCTCGGCGGCGCTCGCCTGGGGGCCGGGAGCAGACGTCGCGGACGACGCCGCTTTGCTGTCGGCGCCGGCCGACGATGCGGCGGCGGAAGAAGATTGAGTGCCGGCGGGGCCAGCGTCAGGCGTTTTGTTTTCGCTCATTCCGTTTCAGGCGCATGAAGCGCTGTGAGAATGGACAGAATTTGATTATCCGCCTCTGGTCCGGACGCGGCAAACCATCAAACAATTGCTCACATTATTGCTGGAACTGAACGAATCGAAAACCTGAGAAAAGAATCAGGAATGATCGCGCGGTTCCTCGAAGGTCTCGCGCAATGCGATCTGCATCGTCGCGTGAATCTTCACGCACCAGCGCCACAATACCGTGAGCAACAGGGCCGCGCAAAGCAGGACCGCGACCATCAGCCCGAACGGCGGCAGGATCGCGCCCGAGAGCGCCGCCACCAGCAGGAATACCCCGAACATCGCGACGATCGGAATCAGCCCGGAGATCGTCGAGCGGATCGCGCTCGTGAAACGCCCCGCCTTCGCCGGCTGCACGCTCACCTCGGCGAGCAACAGCGCGAGCGAATCGAGCTTGCGATACACCGCGACGAGAAACGGCATCGAAACGACGAGCGCCGCGCTCCACAGGACGACGCGTTGCATGTCGTCGGTTTGCAGCCAGCGCGACAGGTATCCCGTCGCATACGGCGCCGAGTACGACGCGCCCAGGAAGATCGCGGCGACGAGCGCGAGATTCACGGCGATCTGCAGCACGATGCGCCGCGTCATGCTGAAGAGAGTCGGTCCGCCCGAATCGGGTCCGATGCTCGCGAGCCACTGCGAATACAGCCCGAACGTGTTGGCGAGCGGCGCGGGCATCGAGCGCGCGAGGCGCATCGTGATCGGATCGGCGGCGCGGATCAGGTAGGGCGTGAAGAGCGTCGTCAGCGCGGAGACGGCGACCGCGATCGGATAGAGGAAAGGGCTCGTGACCTTGAGCGACAACCCGAGCGACGCGATGATGAACGAGAACTCGCCGATCTGCGCGACGCTCATGCCGACGCGCATCGACGTGCGGCCGTCCTTGCCCGCGAGGAACGTGCCGAGCCCGCACGACACGATCTTGCCGAACACGACCGCCACGGTGATCACCGCGATCGGCCACGCGTAGTCGATCAGCACGGCCGGATTGAGCAGGAGGCCGATGGTCACGAAAAAGATCGCGGAGAACATGTCGCGCACCGGCGCAATCAGCCTTTCGATGCGATGCAGACTGCGCGCCTCGGCCATGATCGCGCCGATCAAAAACGCGCCGAGCGCGATGCTGTAGTCGAGCTTCACGACGAGCAGGCAAAAGCCGAAGCAGAAGCCGAGCACGGTGACGAGCAACATCTCGTCGCTTTTCGCGCGCGCGACGTAATCGAGCGCGCGCGGCACGATCAGGATGCCGACCACGAGCGAGACCGTCATGAAGAGCAGCAAAGACCCAAGCGTCGTGAACGCGACGCCCGCGCTCACCGAACCCGTCTGCGCGATGCCCGACAGCAGCACGAGCATTGCAATCGCGAGAATGTCCTCGACGATCAAGATGCCGAAAATGAGTTGCGCGAAGTCCTCGCCTTTCATGCCGAGTTCGGAAAGCGCCTTGACGATGATCGTCGTCGAGGAGATCGCGAGCATCGCGCCGAGAAAGAGCGAATCCATCGCATTCCAGCCGAACCAGCGGCCGATCTCGTAGCCGAGCCAGATCATCAGCACGATCTCGGAAAGCGCCGCGACGAACGCGGTGGCGCCGACCTTGAAGAGCTTGCGCAGACTGAATTCCAGTCCCAGCGAAAACATCAGGAACACCACGCCGAGTTCGCCGAGCGTCTGGATCGTGGCTTCGTCGTGGATCAGCTGGAACGGCGGCGTGTACGGCCCAATGATCACGCCCGCCACGATGTAGCCGAGCACCACCGGCTGCTTCAGGCGATGGAACAGCACCGTCACGACGCCCGCGATCGCCATGATCACCGCCAGATCCTGAATGAAGCCGATCGCGTGATGCATCCACAAATCCTTACAAAAAGTATACGGAGACGGCGATATTACCGCATGGACCCGTGCGGGTCGCAGTCGTTCGAAAGACGTCGGGAGCGAGTTGGCGCGCGTCGCGGCGGCGCCGGGTGATGCGCGGCTCACGACGCGCGCCGCAATGGTGCACGCGTCGAGGCCGGCGATGAATGCGCGGGAAAGACGAACCGGCGTCAGACCGCCGCTTCGTTTTCCTCGCCGGTGCGGATGCGGATGACGCGCTCGACATCGGCGACGAAAATCTTGCCGTCGCCGATCTTGCCGGTGCGCGCGGCGCCGATGATCGCGTCGATGACCTGGTCGGTCTGGTCATTCGCGACGACGACTTCGATCTTCACTTTCGGCAGGAAATCGACGACGTATTCCGCGCCGCGATACAGCTCGGTATGCCCCTTCTGGCGGCCGAAGCCCTTCACTTCCGTGACCGTCAGACCTGTGAGGCCGACCTCGGCCAGCGCTTCGCGGACTTCGTCGAGCTTGAACGGTTTGATGATTGCGGTGATACGTTTCATGGCGTGCCTCGTTTCGGTGAATCGTTCGGATGGTCGGAACTCAGGACAGATGCATTTGATTCTAGACGTCTTTGATCAAGCCAGCGGTTCGGTAAACCGCGAGGTGATCGGATAACGCCAGTCGCGGCCGAACGCGCGATGCGTCACGCGAATGCCGATAGGCGCCTGGCGGCGCTTGTATTCGTTGATCTTGATGAGCCGCGTCACGCGCTTCACGTCGTCGCTCGCGTAGCCGGCGGCGACGATCTCCGCGAGCGAACGGTCCTCTTCCATGTACATGCGCATGATCGCGTCGAGCACTTCGTAGGGCGGCAGGCTGTCCTGGTCGGTCTGGTTCTCGCGCAGTTCCGCCGACGGCGCGCGTGTCAGGATCCGCTCCGGAATCACGTCGCGGCGGCCATACGCGTCGGCGCCGTTGCGATAGTGGCAGACGCGGTACACGAGCGTCTTCGCGATGTCCTTGATGACCGCGAAGCCGCCTGCCATGTCGCCGTAGAGCGTGCAGTAGCCGACCGCCATCTCGCTCTTGTTGCCCGTCGTGAGCACGAGCGAGCCGAACTTGTTCGAGAGCGCCATCAGGAGCGTGCCCCGGATGCGGGCCTGGATGTTCTCCTCGGTCGCGTCTTCGGCGCGGCCTTCGAACTCCGTCGCGAGCGCGCCGCGGAACGCGTCGAACATCGGCGCGATCGCGATCTCGTCGTATTTCACGCCGACGCGTTCGGCCATGTCGCGCGCGTCCGTCGTGGAGATGTCGGCGGTGTAGCGCGAGGGCATCATCACCGCGCGCACGCGTTCGGGCCCGAGCGCATCGCACGCGACGGCCAGCACGAGGGCCGAATCCACGCCGCCCGACAAGCCGATGATCACGCCCGGAAAGCCATTCTTGCCGATGTAGTCGTGCACGCCGACGACGAGCGCGCTATATACCTGCGCCTCGACCGACAGGTCCGCGGCAATCGTGCCCTGCACCGGCGTGGTGCCGTCGAATTCGACATAGCCCACGGCTTCCTCGAACTGCGGCATCTTCGCGACGAGCGCGCCGTTCGCATCGAGCACGAACGAGCCGCCGTCGAAGATCAGTTCGTCCTGGCCGCCCACGAGGTTCACGTAGACCATCGGCAGGCCGGTCTCGCGGATGCGCGCGCGCAGGATGTCGTAGCGCACCGACTCCTTGTCGAGATGAAACGGCGAGCCGTTCGGGATCAGCAGCACCTCGGCGCCCGCCGCCTTCGCGAGCTGCGCCGCCGACGCGTGCCACGCGTCCTCGCAGATCACGACGCCATAGCGCACGCCGTCGAGATCGAAGACGAACGGTTTGGGATCGGAGGCGAAGTAGCGCTTTTCGTCGAAAACTTCGGCGTTCGGCAGATCCTGCTTCAGATAGGTCCCGACGATCTCCCCGTCGACGATCAGCGACGCCGCGTTGAACGTATCGACGGGCGGCACGCCGCGCGCGATCGGCAGATCGGGCGCGCCGTCGTTCTCGCGATGCGGATGGCCGACGATCACATGCAAGCCCGCGAATGCCTTCAGTTGCGCGGCGAGCGAAGCGAGCGCCTCGGCGCTCGCGCGATAGAACGCGGGACGCAGCAGCAGATCTTCTGGCGGATAGCCCGAGAGCGCCAGTTCGGGCGCAATCAGAAGCTTCGCACCATCGCGATGCGCGGCGCGCGCGGCATCGACGATTTTCGCGACGTTGCCGGCGAAATCGCCGACCGTGACGTTGATCTGGGCTAGTGCAATTCGGGTTTTCATGTCGGGAGTCGTGTGAAGCGCTGAAACGGGGCTCGAAGGCAATCGATTATCGCACGGGGCTTTTGCGTCCTCGCGCCTGCCTCAGGTCTTCTTCCTGAACGGCGTATGCGCTTCCAGTTCTTCGATGTGCTGGTCCATCGCGGCGGTTTCGGCGTCGAGAAATTCGCCGATCGCGTGGGCGAAACGACGGTCGGCGATCCAGTGCGCGGACCACGTCGGCGTCGGCAACATGCCGCGCGACATCTTGTGCACGCCCTGCGCGCCGCCCTCGAAGCGCGCGAGCCCGTGCTCGATGCAGTATTCGATGCCTTGCATGTAGCACGTCTCGAAGTGCAGCCCCGAGATGAACTCGCGCGTGCCCCAGTAGCGCCCGTACATCACGTCGCCGCCGATCATGTTGAGCGCGCACGCGAGGCGCTGGCCGTCCGCTTCTGCGATCACGAGCAGCACGCTGTCCGGCGCCGCCGCGTGAACCTGCGCGAAGAATTCGCGGCTCAGGTACGGCGGATTCCAGTGTTCGCGGTAGGTGTTCTCGTAACACGCGTAGAAGAAGTCGAGCGCCACGGTGTCGATCTGCGCGCCGCGCAGCCACGTATAGGTCACGCCCGCATCGGCGACGCGACGGCGGTCCTGCTTCACCTTCTTGCGCTTGTCGTGGCTCATCGTCGCGAGGAAGGCGGCGAAGCTCTCGTAGCCGTCGCCGGGCAGGTTCTGCCAGTGGAACTGCACGCCTTCGCGCAGCATGTAGCCGGCCTCCGTCAGCGCTTCGACGTCCTCGGCCTGCGGAAACAGCACGTGCAGCGACGAGAGATCGAGACGCTTCGTCAATTCGATCGCCCCGCGCGCGAGCGTCACGCGGTCCTCGTGATTCGGCGCGATCAGGCGCGGACCGGTGACGGGCGAAAACGGCACCGCGGACAGCGCCTTCGGGTAGTAGCGGATGCCGTGGCGCTGGAAGGCGTCGGCCCAGGCGTGATCGAAAACTTATGTGGTCAATCCTTTTGCGAAGCAAAACTGTATCACTAGGGTTTGTTGGGTATTGTCTCTCAAATTCCGAGGGTCGAGCACGACCCGAGGAGCATGAGGGCAAGCATGCCCGAATGCAGGAGGGGGTCCGGGGGAGGAAAACCGCGCTCAAACTCGCCAGCCGCTGGCGCCAAGCCCCCGCCCGTCCTATAACCGATTGATACCGACTAACTCGACCCGAGCCTATCATGCGACCAGAAGACCTGCAGGGCCTGGACGTGGTCGTGGAATCCCCCCGTGACCAGCGAACGCTCGAGTACCTGATTTCAGTCTGTGGCATCAAACGAGTCAAACGAGCCCGAGCAGACATTCCCGATGAGCGCCGGCCCTATGTTTCCAATCTCGCCAAAATCCTTGGCGTCACCATCCCCATCGAAGTGCTGGCAACGCCGCGGCCCGAAGCACACCGACGAATTAGTGAACTCAAGGACAAGCTTGCGAAAGGGAAATGGAAATAAGTTCAGCTCACTTACAAATCAATCACTGCCCAAACGGGTCGTCTTGAAGGTCGCGCTCCGGATTGCCCTGCTTCAGAACCCAATCACCCAGCGAAAGAGGCTTTTCGCCCTCCTCCCAAAACGGATTGTTTAGATAATTGCAATATTCCTCTGCGATAGTTGTTTTGTCGTTAGAAGGCACAAAATTCACCATGTGCTCAAGCATCACAGCGAACCCCTTCTCGCTCTCATGCGAGGAAATTGCCTTGTGATAAGCCAGTTGATAGAGCAACAACCAATACTGGTCACGTTCGAGAGCGTCTTGCCCTAGCAAATCCTTCGCAAAATCGATAATCCGGTCGTCCGCTTGATGCATCTCGAAAAGTAACGTGTAGGCAACGCAATCACGGGAAGCCATAATGCTTTCAATTGCTTCATTCGTCAGCTTGAGGCCTGCTTTGCGCATCAAATGAAGCGGCCAAGCCATGCCATCAGAACGCCGGTGCTTTGCGTTCTCAATGATTATTGCATTAAGCTGCGGTTCATATGAATCCAGGCTCGTTGGAAATTTCTCGTGGAGTGAGTCGAGATATGGTAGCAACGCGGGATAATGCCACGCAAGATTGACTAGATACTCCGAAACATCATAGAGCGCGCTTTCGTGAATCCACGCGATGAGAGAACCAAACGCGTATTTTAAAATGCTGCCATCTCGAGTCTCGCGATTCAGTTTGATGGCAAGGTCAAGATATTGGGTCGCGCCGTTAGAATAGATTTTCGCACCCTCTTTCTCGTCGACAACGAACGTCAGGCTTTCCAGCGCGTTGCTCAATTCAGTCACCCAAGATGCGCTTAATGGCTCGGGCAACTCGACTATCGACGTCTTTTGCAAATTCAAATGGAGTCTATAATCTGAGAGAAAGCGACCAACATCGGATAAGAACGCTTGCGCCTTATCGTGCGTCTCGGCAAAACAAATGTAATCGTCGATAAACCTGCGGAACTCGTAGCCTTTTTCCCGAAGACGTTCATCGACCTGCCCTAGGATAATTTCAACAATAACGCTTGATGTTCCTGGCCCAATCGCTACTCCGACGGTCTCTTTCCGTTTTGCCGTTCGCTGCATTGCGTCGAGTCGGTCGCTCCAATGAGTCTGGCCTTCACCACGCATTCGCGCTTTCTCGGCTGCAACGCCTACAACGGCCCAAGGAATCGAGTGCGAGTAAATGCTGTTGAAACAGCTTGCAATGTCCGTTTCCACCTTAAATCGCTTACCAAAACTCGCCGACAAGATATGCCGAGACTTTGATAGCACGTCTTCATAGTTCATTATCAGGATGCGGGGGTCATCGTGTCTCTCGGGTTTGATTGCACTGTTCTCGCTGCCGACCGCCGATGAAATCTCGTTCCAGTGCGTCCAAATGTGGCTTGCCATTCGAAGATAAGGCACCGGATGAATGAGCGAGAGACGCCGCGGAATGTTGTCATGCCTTGTCATCAAATACGAGACCTCGTCGTACCCGACGGTGGTATCCCGAGCCTTTGGCCCCTCTGCTGCAAGCACTAATTCGGCCACTTCTGGAGTCAATTGGCGACTCGTAATACATGGAGGTAATTCACCGATAGGAGCCTTCTGATTAGGGAAGAAGTTGAACCGCGAAAGGCCCTCGTACACCCATCGATTGTTGTCAAAAATCATAAGTGGCGCTCGTTGCTGTCCGCAATGGTTTGCTGGTGTGGGCGCATATTATCCTTCAGCGCTTCGTACTCGAGAGGATTTTGTCGTCCCGCCGCGTACCCAAAAGCCACTGGGCGTCGAAGAAGAGGCTTCAGCGCTGTGGGTGCTCAGCGCTCTCAGTTGCCGCGCAGGCACTCAGGGATTGAGCGCGATGCGCCGGGTCCACGTGACATCTGCGCTCAGTTCTGACTCGAATCTGGGACCGATTCGTTATTCTGAATCGCGCAAGCGCGCTTCCAGCGACCCCAAGTGTGATTGCAACGAGTCCTGTCTGGACAGCTCTTGCGCATCGCGAAGCAGACCAGGAGCAGCTATCGCCGTGGCGTCCGGCTCAAAATCAGGCACGAAGTGAAAGCTTAGCTCGCGATGTCGCCGCGGATTCGTGAGCAACTGAAGCCAGACCGCGAGCTGCCGCATCTGACGATTTAGTTGCCTCTCGATGTTCGGCCTCTTTTGGTCTCCGAACCCGGTAAGTGGGTGACATATTGGTAGAAAGTCTCCGGGCTGTGATGCCCCAGGTATTGGCGCATGAATTCCATTGGTACGGGTGTCGTGCGGCTACTCGCCATCGCTGCCTCCGTTCACAGGGTTGTCACGTCCGTATCGCCTCCTATCAAGCCACGGCCTCGCCGTGAGTTCGGGACCGCGACAGGTGGACGTTTCAGCGTAGGTGCCGAGCGGACCTGACGCAAACTTTTTTGAAACAGCATATTTAGAGGACAAAACTGTGTCCTCTGTCTTAGGTTTCCCAAGCTAGCCAGAAGTCCCGCCCTTTACACGTCGATGCTCCGCCTAAGCGAAACAGTGCGGCCAGCAGCTATCGTCGGCGCGCGGACAGCCTTATGAGCGCCGGGAAGAAGTTCGCGACGGCCCTGAGATATCAGCCGCAAGAGGCTTTGGTCACGCTCGGCGACAGTTGCGGGATTGCGAAGGTGCGGCGAAGTCGGAAGCCTTCAGCCTTCCGTACCCGTCGGAGGAAGAGCAGCACGGAGGTCGTGCTTCGTCCGTCGGTGCTTTCGCGTACTTATGGAAGCAGTGATTTGCTGGGGGGCAGCGGCGTAAGCATCACCATCAGCGCGTTGAGCGAACTCTGCAAGTTCGAACACCGGGTTCGCTTTGAGCAACGCCTGTGCGTGCGAGCATCCTCGAAAACGCCCGATGAAGTCGCCATCGAGCTTCGTTCGCCGGAGATACAACGACGTCACGCCGAAAAACGGTTCGGCGCCGCCTGAATATTTGAGGATGAGAACCGCTTGGGGTGCGAGTTGTATGCCAACCTTGAATTTTGAGCTGACCTCAGAGCCGTAGACTGCGCCCGGTTGAGACAGCTTCGTCAGCAAAAGCATCGGAATACTCAGGCCGGTATTGCGCACCCACGGCGCGTGGTCTGCCCAGATGTGGTCATAGCCCCAAAGAGCCTGAGCATCGCCTCGCTGCAAACGCACAGGCGTTGCCTCGGCGGCCGTCGGTGTCAGCCCAGCGGGAATGAATCCAAAATCCCGAGAACCGTTGACGGTCCAAAAATCGCGTGCGCCTGCTGCTGCCACAGTACCGTCCCCGTGAGATTCGCCCTTAGGGACGTATCGTTTGACAAATTTAACTCTGGTGCTATACTGCGGGCGTCGCTGAAATCGACGAACAGCCCGCCGTAGTGGCACGAAAGCGAGGCGTATTCTAGCAGAGGTGGGGCCATATGACGAATGTCATCCATCTGAACGGGGTGTCGAGTAGCAGACTCGACGCATGGGTCCTGAGCATTAAGCTCTAATGGACAGTGCGGGCGCCGTTCCGACGCATATACTCAAAGCCGCCTTCGGGCGGCTTTGTCATTTCCGGCTCGGACGACACCTGTCCCGTTGATGTCGCGCCCACCCCTCCGTAACGACGCACGGCCCTCCACGCTCTGCTGCCGACAGTCCGTTCGCGCTGTCTCTGTGCGCTTACATACGATGACTTGTGCAAAATCGTTTGTGATGTTTTTGGACAAAGGTGGGCAGGTTCGACGTTCTCGACGACGAAATGTTCGATGAACCAACCAGTATCCCTGGAACCATAGTTCATTGACGCGTGCAGGCTCAGCGGCGGTTCCGACCAAGGACGGTTGCCTGCCTGCACCGGTCTCAGCTAGCTTTCCTCCCTAGCGTGGCGTCGACTCACCACGCCGGCGGCGCTCATCGAAAGTGTCTTTAAGGAAGCTCCTAGATGCCACGCCGCGCTTCTTCAGTCGATAGCCCGGTCGACGGCCAGGCGCGACTAAACCTGCGCCGGACTCCCCGCTCGTCTACCTGTCGGCGCAAGTGTGCCCGGAGCGTCGCTCCAAACGCCGACACGCCCATTCCCATTTCAGACAACGGGGGAACAAAGGGGCCCAAAAATTATTAAAATTTTTTGCCGGTTTTTGGAGCTGCTTGCCATTACACAATATCAGGCATTACAGGGAGGGGCTCATGTCCCGGAAGTTGACTAAGAGAACGCGCGGTACCGACCAACTGTTGGTCCGACGTGAGGGAGTGGAAGACGAGCTCCGCGAACTCCGCCCATTGGGGTGCCCCGAGCTGATTCGGCGCATCCGAGGTTCGGCCGCGAGAAACAAGAGCCGGTTAAGCAGTGAGGCTGTGATGGCCCTCCTTCGCGACGGCCAGCCTGAGCAGGCGAAGAAAGAACTCATCCTTTGTATTAACCGTCGTTTTTCCAGCGTGGCGGCACATAAGCTGAAAATTCGCGACTGCTACTCGCAAGAGGCCTTGGAAAACGTGCTGGGTGCGTTCAACGAAGCGCTCGTTAAAGACTTGATGACGCATGGTGAAAAGCTCGACTTCTTCGAGGCTTCCTTTTCCCACGCGGTCGCCGGATTCATTCACAGCGAGGTGCGGCGAGAAAAATCAAGGCGCAAGCGGCTCGTGTCCATGACTCCCGCGGACGACGAGCAACCTGGCTCGGATGACACCGACGCATTGGGCTATGCCGAGTCGCCTTTGCTTCGCCGGTCTAACCCAGAAAGTGCAGTTTTCACTCAGGAACTCCTCGCAGCGCTGGGTGAGCTACCGAAACCCTTGCGGGAAGTCGCGATTCTTCTTGGCCTCGGCGTACAGAAGGAGTCGGATGACCCGAACGAGACGACCATTGCCACGATTTGCCAAATCAGGCGTCGCGCAATCCTGTACCGACAAGAACAAATCATAGAAAAGCTGGCTCACTTCCAGGAGTAAAAGATGTCCTACCCCAAGCAGACCAAGCCGGAAGCCGACGAAGTCCTTATGCAATTCGCGGCTGAGCACGACCTCCCTACGCCGGCTCAATTGCAGCATTACATCGGAATGTTCCCGCAGTTCAAGGCGGAGCTCATCGAGTTCGCCGCCGCCCTAGTCGAGGACCGATTCCACGGCGAAGCAGTGGAGACGGCGGCGAGTGAGGCCGCGGCTCAAATCGCTGTGAGTCAATTCCACAACCTGCGCTACGAATATGCCAAACGGGGACTTCCCTTGTCCTCAGCGAAGGCCCACAACCCGATATCCCGGCTGTCCAAAACGGAGTTTGGGCAGTTTGTCGCGAAACTGAAGTTACCCAAGGAAGTAGTAGTCAAACTCCGAGATAGGCAGATTCAATTCGAGACCATACCGGTCCGCCTGATTGACGCCCTTGCCTCATGCTTGGAAGTAGCCAAAGAAAGCGTGGTAACACATTTGATGGCAAGACCTCAGATGGCTAGACTTACCACCTCATCTTTGAGCACTGGAACGCCGCGCGAGACGCGACAAGAGACTTTCGAGGAAGCCTTGGCATCGGCCCACCTCTCGCCAGAAGAGATTTCTCAAGTCAAGCAGCGGTACTCCACCGAGCTATAAGACAACCCGAGTAGTCGATTGGTCACAAAATAATTCTTCACGGCTCTCAAAGGTGCAGGTCTCGCCCTCTGGATGTATGCCTTCCCTCGGTCACTGATGCGGTGCTCTGCGCACAGCCAGTGGCCGACTCCATACGTTGCAGCTGTCTACCTTGCTGCTTCTTCTCCCCGCTCCCAATTGCCGTTTTCGTCCACAGTCCCGATGGACGCAAGCGGCTGTCCTCGCTGATTCCAAGCGGATTCATCATTCGCCTGCAGCCCTGCTTGAGCCTCATATGTCATTGCCGACCGATAGCTAAACTCGCGCACGCTGCGACTTCTGTCAGCGAGGACGCCCGTGAGTGACGAAACTCGTTGTGGGCTTCGCCGGGCTCTGCTTGTCTCTGAGATAGCCGTATCGCTCTTGACGAACTCATCTGCGGTGTCGGTATCGTGAGAAGCACGCCGCCCGTTCGAGCATCGAAACCTCCCTTCAGGTGCGTTGCCAGCTTTCGTCGACGGCTGCCATATCAATATTAGAACGGCGCGTCGTCTCCATCAGGTAGTGCCGGGTGTACGGAATCCGTGGCCATCGAAATTTCTGCAGAACGCGTTGCCGGTTTCCGACCGACACTGCCATATCACTGATGAAGGCTCATCCGATGCGTTTTCAGAAGCAAGTACTGGTGGCAACGGCGGGCAACGGAATTTTTCACAAAAATCCTTTGCCGGTTTCTGATGCTCGCTGCCATATCACTGAGGGAGGCTTCTTCGAGGATGCTGCTAGCGTATGGCACCGGCGTACAACGAAATTTTCCGCAGAGCGGCGTTGCCGGTTTCCAACCGACGCTGCCATATAACTATGGAGGTTCTAACCAGCACGCACCTTCGCCGCCCGATGCTCGTTGATGATTAGTTGAAGATTTTCTAGATTTGTTTTGCCGGTTTTTCGTTGGGCCCGTCATTAGTAAGTATGGCATCGGCCAGAACATTTTGGAAAATCCTATTTTTTACGGACTACACATTATTATGCCTATTTTTTACCAGAAAGAAGATTCGCGCCAAGTGCACAAGCTCGAGGCTCCTGAGCAGGTCACGCTTATCGAGATTGTGCGCGCGGTGGCCGGCGGCGTCGAAATTGACCTTAAGGTGTTCGAGGAAGACGGCGACGTCGTGCTGACCGAGGAAATGCTGATTGAAATCGTGCGCTCGAAACCGCACCCGAAGCTCCACTTCCATCGCCATCATGAGCTCAAGGTGACGGTTCACTTCAACGGTCGTGAAGTAACCCGCGAGGCACCGCCTTCGATGACGATTCACCGCCTGAAGCATTGGGCTGACGATAAGTTCGGCATCGACGCGATGCATGCGGCTGAACATGTGCTGCAATTGAACGGCACGACCGAGCGCCCTGCGGCCTCTGTGCATCTGGGCACGCTTACGCCGAAGCACCAGCATCACGTCTCGTTCGACCTCGTGCCGAACGAACGCTTCCAGGGCTAAAGCCGTGAGCGCCCCTTACCAGCCGGTGAACCCCGATGCCCGCGCATTCCAGGCTGACATCAACGGGCCGCTGTTCCAGATGGGCGTAGCCGATGGTCGCTGGCAGCTCGTGTCTCTCGAATGGCCGTACGCTGTTATCGAGGTCACCGCAGCCGTCGGCGCATTCGCGCTTCGCTTTGAATTGGCAGGCTTCCCCGTCAAGCCACCGACTGCACAGCCATGGGATGTGGCACTGAACGCCCCGCTCGCCCACAACAAATGGCCTGGCAGCAGGGGCGGTCGGGTCAGGGATGTATTTCGCACCGATTGGCTGGGTGGAACTGCCCTTTACATCGCGTGCGACCGACGGACTATAGAGGGACATCAAAACTGGGTGACTCAAATGCCGGCCCGCTTGTGGAAGCCAGACGGTTCGATTGTTACGTATCTCGAGGAAATTCATGCTCTTCTCAATTCGCCGGACTTTTCGCCGCCTCTGGTCGCCGCAGCATAAGCTGGCGTGCTCGGCTTCGCTTTGGCGTCAGCTCGTCGAAGACCTGCGTACGCGCAGCGCCGGCGCTCGCGAAAGCGGCGCCTTCCTGCTCGGACACTGCGAAGACGACATTCGCACGATTACGGGATTTGTTCTCTACGATGACCTTGACCCCAACGCGCTCAATTCCGGCTACGTGCACATCGATGGGCGCTGCATGGGCCGACTTTGGGAAATTTGCCGTCAGCAAAAGGTCTCCGTTATTGCGGACGTCCACACTCATCCTGGCGGATTCGGGCAAAGCGACACGGACAGAAGAAACCCGATGGTCGCGGTGAAAGGGCACATCGGACTCATCCTTCCTGACTTTGCGATGGGTAAGTTCTCGCGCTTCAAGATGGGCATCTATCTCTACCGGGGTGCTCATGAATGGGAGACGGTGCGTACGACGCAGAACTCCACCTTCTTTTATATTGGTCTGTGAGATAAAGCCATGTCTTTCCAATACGATGCGGACGCGCTCCATCGAACCGTCAAACGACTTATCGACAGCGGGCAGGCGAAGTCCTTCGAAGAAGCGCACGAAATAGCGCAGAGGTATCAGTTGCAACTCGAGCTGACGGCGCCCATCGACTTCCATGAGCAGGTGGCCGCTCTCGCGGTAGTCATCCTCGGCCGCCGCGCTTTCCTCGGCGGGGTGGCGGTCTCTGGATGCGGTGACGCGCCGCTGCACCCGTCGTTGGGCGCGGCACGCTTGCTCTCAGATGCGCTTCGCGATGCAGGCGCGAACATCGCGAACCTTGAGCCAAGCCGCCCGACGATTTCCATCGGCGCCGCCCACAAGCGAACCTCCCCGTTTCACGTGCGCCTGCTCATGGCCGGGTGGCGCGCAGGCACCGCACCGGTCGATGAAGGGCATCCCCTTGACGGCGACGAGCCGGGATACGTTATGCCGCTGTCGGCCGTCGCAGCGGCGGCATTCGCGGTCAGCCAGGCCTTTCATCACGTGAGCGATGGAGCGCCGAACAGTTATGAGCCGGGGGGCATTTCGCTATGGGCACCGGCGGCGGCAGCGTGGGATTCGCCAGAGTTCGACGGGCCGCCGTTACAGGTGCTGCCCTCGTCCGTCTGGCTGCTCGGCTTGGGCCATCTGGGCCAGGCGTTCGCGTGGTGCTTGAGCCTGCTGCCGTATCCGAAGCTCACGCAGGAGCGACCGCACATTCTTCTTCAGGACGTCGACCGCGTCGGTATATCGACCGAGAGCACGTCCGTTTTGACCGCCACGAAGGACAACGGGCGCAAGAAAACCCGTGTCGTGGCGGAGTGGCTCGAAAGCCGCGGGTTCTCGACTGCCATCGTCGAGCGTTACTTTAGTGGCGATACGCGCAAAGGACAGGGCGAGCCGTCGCTGCTGTTCTGCGGCGTCGACAATCCGGAAGCGCGCCGGGAGCTCGAAAATGTGGGCGCGAGCCTCATCATCGAGGCCGGCCTTGGGAGCCGTCACGACGATTTCCAGAGCGTGCGCATGCATTCCTTCCCGGCGTCGCGAACAACGGCTCAGACGTGGCCGCAAAAGCCGCAGAGAGAGCCGGTTCTGGGCAACTTTTATGTCGACTTGCTTGAAAAGGGTGAACTCGGCCAGTGCGGCGTTGTTGAACTTGCGGGCAAGGCAGTCGGCGCGGCGTTCGTTGGTGCGTTCGCTGCAGCCTTGTGCGTTTCCGAAGCATTGCGCGTCTTACACGGGAACGCGCCGAGCGAGGTGCTCGACGCGGACATGTTCGCTCTGAAATGCCGCACCGTTGTGAAGAACAAATATGACTTCAGCGCGCTAAATCCCGGGTTCATCTCGGTCTGACCACTGCTTGCCAGCAAGCAAACAACCAAACAAGAGACGAGCGATGAGCAACTTCAGAAATTCGACAGTGACAATCAACGGCAAAGGCAACCACGTTGGCGACAGTGTGACCAACCACAACAGCCACAACCAGAGTCACAACTATGTGACTAACATGTATCGCGAGCCGCCGCGCGACGGCGGAAGAACGGACAGCGAAATGCCGGCCGCCATCGTCTTCTGCGCGCTCGCAGCGTGGCAATTCTTTCGCCACTATGAGCAGCTCATCTCGGCGATGCAGCAAGCGGCCGCCTGGGCTGTTTTACCCAGCCTCGTCGCGGCGGCAACGGCGTATGCGCGAAATAAAGACACGCAACCGGCAATGCTGTCTGCTGCTCCCGCCATCGCGTTCGCGTTTGCGGCTTACCTGCTGCTTCAGTCTATCGAAGGCAGCATTCCGCCCGCGGTCGGTGCACTCGCGATGCAAAAATCAGCAATCCAGTTTTGGCAAGCCCTGAGCGATTATGGCCGTCAGCTCGTTTTACAGAACGCGACGGCGATGGTGTTCGTGTTGATGGCGACGGCCTCCAACGCATTGGCCGGACTGCGCACCTTCGCGACGACGAACTTCGGTTGGTTCGCGTGGCTTTGGAAACTCACGTGGCGCAACTCTCCGCGCCGGCACATTGTTACGCAAATGGTGCTCCTAGGTGCTGCAGGCCTCTTCACCTCCGGCAAAGCGCTGACGGCCTGGCACTGGTTTCAGCACGCGATTCGCGCCATCGCGAGCTAACTTACTCGCCCTGAGTCGGAGCGAGGTTGAAAAAGGAGCGCCGCGCACGACGGTTGACGGATGAGCCGCGATATAGTCTCATACGCACATTTTTCGCGGAAGTCGCACGTGAAGCCACCAAAGTTGCACCCTTCAACCTCCTTTGTGCAGTTGTGCAAGTTTGCCTTAGGAAAAGCCGCCGACCCGCAGCTCGTGCTGCTGAGTGCAGATGAACTGGAAAAAGCGGGAGACACAGACGGCGCACGGGCCATTCGCGACCTGGTGGGCACATCTATGCACTCGAAAAGCGACGCCACGACCGTCAAATCAGTCGTCCAACTGTCGGGCGACGAGCTCACGCGAACCTCGCGCATTCCCGTTGACCGCGAGACTTCAGCACCCGTAGCGAGCATCACTGTTGTGAAGTCGTTGCCGACCGAAGGTCCTGTCCTGTCCCCGAAGCTCGCCGCCGGCATTGAATCGTGGGTGAACGAGTGGCACCGCGCGGCAGAGCTCATTGAAGTAGGCATCGAACCTGCACGAAGCTGTGTGTTATTTGGCGAACCTGGTACAGGCAAAACCCAACTCGCCCTTTGGCTCGCCCGGCAGCTTGAGCTGCCCGTTATCGTTGCACGTCTGGACGGGCTAATGTCTTCGTTCCTCGGAACGACCTCGAGAAACATCGGCAACCTGTTTGACTTTGCAAACAGACATCGTGCGCTGCTCGTTTTAGACGAGTTCGATGCGATTGCGAAGCTGCGGGACGACCCAAACGAGGTCGGTGAGATAAAGCGCGTGGTCAACACGTTGCTGCAAAAGCTGGATGAGCGCGCAGAGCGCGGATTGACCATCGGAATAACCAATCACCCCCAGTTGCTCGACCCAGCAGTGTGGCGACGATTTGAGCTTCAAATCGAGCTCCCGAAGCCCGAGCTGGGCGCGCGAGTTGAGATTATCGGGCGTTATGCCGAGCCCCTCAAATTTGGTGACGCTCAATCTAAACTTCTCGCCGTCATCCTCGAAGGAGCGTCAGGTGCAGAGATTCAAGATGTCGTAAAGTCGCTTAAAAAAAGTTGGATTTTAGATAGTCCGACGCTATCCTTTGCGGAGCGGTTGCAGACTGTCATAAGCATTCACGCCGCTAGAGTATCCAGTGAGGCAACTGGCATCCTCAACATGCCTTTGCGAGAGCTTGCCCGAGCATTTATCGAGCGCTATGCGTTCAACACAGTGGAGCTCGGGGAAGTCTTTGGAGTTAACAGAACAACGATAAGCCGCTGGGTGAGTTGACCCGGCTCCGGAGAAAGTGATGGCCGGGGAATATCCGCTCCTTTACATACAAAATCCGAAGGTGTTGCGTCAAGCGCGCAAGACCAACGCGGGTGGCACGAAGACCGATTTCTTTGCTGACCGTGATGACGCGTTCGCTCAGCTTCGAGTACAAGTGACGTCGAGCCTAAAAATCGTTCAAGACCAATTGCAGCAGAATTCCGCGCGGTTTTGCTCTTCGGGCTTTGTAAAAGTTCGACTTCAAGAAAAGGCTTGGGCGAAGACCCATCGGCCAGTTAAAAAGCTTTTCACGCCTGCCAATGCACCCGTCGTCGGTGGTGACGATATTGGCGAGCTTATTGTCCGCACGAACGTCGCCGGTGTAGGTCGAATTCTCGAAAGTGTCGGCCGTGCCGACGAGACCACATCCCGACGCTTCGACAGCCAGGGTCGTTGGGTGGTCAATCCTAATCGTGAGCGCTCTGAGGTCGGCACCCTGGAGGGCCTCCGACTGTGGTCTGCCGCGGACCGGCGCCTGCCCGACTCGGAATCTGCGGTTGGAAAATTCGCGAGAACCGGTCTCGCGCCGATGTACGCGGTACGACTTTTCGACTCGGTATCAGGCGCTCTCGAAAAGCATGAAGGGGGGCGCGAGAGCAAGGCGCTTCTGGACACCCCGGCTGAGTCGTTCGTTCGTTCGTTGAAGCAGCTAGCGCAGACGCTGGGCGTGTATGTTGTCCTCGACGACTCGGTGCCGACCATCAACATGGCGTATGTCGGTCTCACCGACTCACCTGGATTTGCCATTTTTCGCAGCGTCTCTGACCTCGCTAACGTTAGCGAACAGTTGATTGTCGACGGCGACTATTCGGATGACTCACATAACCGACTTCTTGAGCTCCTTGGCGAACATCCCAACGTTCGCACAGTGTCGGTTCCGCATATTCTCTCCACCGACCGACCAGCTTCGCTCGCTGCATCGGCTGTTCCGCAGAGGGTTCAACGCAGGTCGACAGTTATCTCGGTTACGCCGGCGAATATCCCGGAACCGGAAGAAAACGCGGCCTATCCGATGGTCGCGGTCGTCGACGGCGGCATCTCGGACAAGTTCGAAAAGTGGGTGAAAGCCGCATACGGGAAGATTCCAGCAAGCCATCGAGAACTCGACCATGCGACCAACATCGCGGGCCTGCTTGTAGGAGCACGGCACTTCAACCCCGGCTACGGGCTTCGCTTTGAGGATGATGGTTGCTGGCTGATTGATGTCGCGCTTCATGCGGGGAACGAACACTTCGGCAAGCACTACGGTAACGGGTCTGCCCGCTTCATGGATGAGCTCGAGCGTGTCGTGGAAATTTGCCGCAGGGAGCATGGTGTACGTGTTTTCAATTTCAGCCTCAACAACAAGGAAGACGTCATACACAGCGATTTCAGCGAAGAAGCGACACGGCTCGACAAGATTGCTCGTGAGCACGACGTCTTCTTCGTCATCTCTGCAGGCAACACGCACGGTGACGACAAGCGGCCGGAATGGGATAAGCGCATCAGCGTGGCGGCCGCGCAGTTGATTGAAAGCAAGTCGGACACGCTTTGGGGGCCCGCAGATTCACTATTGAACATTTCCGTGGGCGCAATGAACGGCGCTGGGGTCAAAGACTGCCTCCCAGACGTGCCGGCATGCTATAGCCGACGTGGACCGGGCGTTCGAGGCTCCGTCAAGCCCGATGTCTGCCACATCGGCGGAGCTGACGGCGAGAACGACGTCTCGGGGTTGTTGAGCGTCTCGGAGCACGGCATGCTGGCTGCGGTGAAGGGCACGAGTATGGCCGCTCCCTTGGTGGCGAAGACCCTTGCCGCTCTCGATATGGAGCTCGCGGGCGCAGCACCTCGTGAGGTCGTGCAAGCCTTGTTCTTGCATAACACGTACTTTGAGAAGCCGTTTAAGAGCCAGCAAGCCCGTCGCATCGGTCGGAGCCTGATTGGCTTCGGATATCCCCGTGCGAGTCATCAGTCGCTCGCCCTTGACCGGCACACTTTCGGCGTCGTGGTCTATGACAATCTTCAGGTCGATGAGAACACCATCATCGACTTTCGCTGGCCGAAGGAATTGGTCGATGACGAGGGCCGTTGCCGCGGCCTCGCACGCCTAACTCTCGTCTGCTCCCCGCCTCTTGACTTCAGATACGGGGCGGAAGTCGCGCGCATCAACCTCGAGTTAGCGCTTCGTCAGCGCAAGACCGCCAAGGCCGGGCCTAACGATGATGAAGATGATGACTCGGAAGGCGAAGAAGACGCAATGAGCGCCGGATGGCAAGGACGTGCGAAGCCGGTTCATGCTCATGGATTGAAGAGAAGCTCTCGCGAGGCTGCGTTGCTTGTTGACGGACTGAAGTGGAGTCCGGTGAAGGTGCTCGAGGGTAACTTCAAGGGTACCGGGCGTTCGGCGGAGTGGCGACTCTGCGTCAACTACGTTCTGCGAGACCAGGCGGAGTTTCCCAAGGACGGCATTCCATTTGCGGTCGTGCTGACCATCTCTGACCCTGAGGGTGCAGCCAACGTCTACGGCGACCTCGCACAGGAACTGGTAGCAACCTCCGCTGTACGTATGAACGATATCCGCGCCGCGATGCGCATTCGCCCGCAAGCCATGTAATCGAACTCGCTGAAAAAATGTCTGCAATTACTAAACAATACATCGTCATGCCTCGGGCCATTGAAGAAAGAGAGTTCGTTGGTCCGTTCGCCCAGTCCGGTCGCAAGCAAGCAGTCCTTCACTCTCTGCTGCACAAGGCTTTTCCGCAGGGCGCGCAGATTCCCGTAATATCGTCGAGTCTTGATAGCGGCGTTGCGGTCCTCGAGCTCACAGATGCACAGGCAAGTGCATTTGAGGCGGCAAATCTGAACGTTCCTCTGCATCCTGTACGCACATATCGTCTCGCTGCGGTCGACATAGACCAAGTTATGCAATCGAGGCCACCCTTCGACTTCAGTGGCTTGACCTGGACCTCGGGCAAAGCGTTCAAAATCAAGGTGTGCGACTCTTGCGGCAGCCCTCTTACGGGTGTGTCTGTGACTCTGAAAGAGCTGGGCGCAGCGAAGCCTGTCTGTGCTGTCACGAATAATCGAGGCCTAGCGACAATTGACTCAGTTAGTGGGCGTGCAGAATACATTCGAGTCGCCCCAATCTCGGGCTACTGGGCAGAAGTCCGGCGAGGCGAGACGTCGACGAAGCAAGTCTTGTTTACGTTGCAGAGCCTGACGCCGGCTGTGCCGGACTGTTTGAAGTACTATTGCTCCGAGGCCCTTGCGCCCGGGGCTGGCGAAACTGACGTGCCACGAGTCAGGGTTGCTGTCATTGATACAGGCATCGACGACCACTGCGACCTCAGGAATGTGTCCCAACGCACCTCCTGCACTCAAGCTGACGAGGATGATGACCTTGGTGACAATGGCACTGGACACGGGACTCACGTCGCCGGCATTATCGGCGCTACGGGCCTCGCACAAGGTCTGGCGCCCAATGCAGAGTTGATTAGCGTTCGAGTTTTTGAGCGAAATTCTAGTGCAACCCTGACCAATTACGTGTATGACGGAATTAAGGCTGCCATCGAGGCCGGGGCCGACGTAATCAACTTGAGTCTCGGACAGACGGCGCAAGATGACGTCCTGCGAGCCGCCATCGAAGATGCAGAAGCAGCAGGAATCCTGGTTGTGGCGGCATGTGGAAACGAAGGAAGCAACATTCCTCAGTACCCCGCCGTTTACTCGAGCGTCATTTCGGTCGCTGCCCTAGGTCGTCGAGGAACGTTTCCGAATGCGTCTGAGCATGCGGCACATATAGCGCGTGCAGTCGGCTGTGACGCCGACGATTTTGTTCCGCAATTTTCAAATTGGGGGGCAGTGGACCTTGCAGCACCGGGCGTAGCTGTCATTTCGACCGTAGGCACGAAGGGATACGCTGCCATGGATGGAACGTCCATGGCGTGCCCGGTGGTCTCGGGACTTGCCGCCAGGTTGCTGGAGTCCTCGCCTACACTGAGAGGAAGGCCGCGCAGCCCAGAGCGTTTAACTGACTTGAAGGGGTTGCTATATAACCAGTGCAGATTGCTTGGTTTTGGCTCCTCTGACGTAGGTCGGGGGTTGCCTCACATGGGTGGAGTAACGTGATGAGTCGCTTTGTTCTTGTTTTTAGAGGCACTGGAGACATACCTCAGGAAGAGCTCCGGTTGATATGCGAGCATGCGAAGGCTCGAATTTTGGACACACGTGCATCGAAGTCCGTCTCGAAGTCCGTCGTGGTAGAGGTGGAAGGCCCCGCAGACGACTTGTTGGCCGACGTTAAAAAGTCGAACCAATGGATTGCAAGCGAGCAGCGTACTTACAAACTCGCTTGACTGTACGACCTTTTGCATAAACGCTCGGCGGTTTGCGAGCGACTGCATGAGCGGGCTTCCTCCGCACCCGGAAAGGCGTCTGGGCTAATCAAAAAAGAACACTGCCCATACATCGTCCCGCGTTGCGGGGCTTTGTGCTGCGCTAAACTGAATGAAACGACATCGGGAAGGCTCCCTTCCCGATGTCGTTTCAACCGCATTCGCCGGATTTCTCACGCTGCGACCTGAGCTCCGCACTATCTTTCGTTAATCCTTCAAGGTAACCCGCTTGCATAGCGGAAATTGCTTCTTTGGTTCGCCCACGGACTGACCGTGCAAAGAGACTGTAGCGCCGGAAAACTTCTTTTCCCACTTCGCCCGGTGCTGTTTCTTCAACTTTCTCTAGTCTATCCGGTGGCAGACGAGCATCAATCCAATAGATGCCGACTCCGAATGCCTTAGTTCCTATCCGAACTATCCAAGTTGCCCCTCTCGTTTCAGACTCGCAGGAGTCCCCCGCGGAGAAAAATTTGAACAAATTCTCCTCATCCATCGGCCCAAGTTCGCACTCGCCCTGTAAGTCGAGAATGCAAAAACGAGCGCTGAGCCATGGCGCCTTTGTTGCTGGGAATGCGGCGTTGTCGACCAGCAGTCCAGGGCGGGCTCGGTGAAGGTTGGTCACAACCTGTTCCATGACGCATCGAAGCCCGTCATCATCAATTGCGACAAAGTCATTCAGGTCGTCCGAACTCCCATACTGAAAACGGAGCGTAAATTGCAGAAAGTCAGAGTTAATCGGCTCAATTTCGATATCTATGCCGAACGGGTACTTTGTCAGCTTACATAGTGCGGGTTCATACCGCTCTGGCATCACTTCGCAAATGACCTCGACGACAGCGGTCAATGCGTTCGAAAACGTCGAGAATGGGCCACATGACTCTTGCACGCCCCCAACTAAAGTCGTCAACAAGCAGAGGGGAAGCTTTCTCGCCCTTCTCTCGTGATAAGCAACGCGGAAGTTAGATTCGCTTTCTCTTATAAGAGCCACCGCGTGCAATGCACTCCGATATCGTAACGGAATACCCAAAGATTCTAGCTCTGCTTTTAGACGTCTTGCAGTTGAAGTCGGGCTGCTTTCTGCGTCGCCGCTGATTATTTCCCAGACTTGCGTCGCTTGCTCCAGATAAATACTGCTGTTGCCTGCGTTAAGAAACGCACAGAGTATTTCAGCAGCAGCCTTCGCCAAATTCGCGGGCGATTGAAAATGCGTCATTACACAACTCCATAGGTTGCATCCGCGTCAGACGAGAGGACGTGGCGTCGCGCATGCCACGGGCCTGAATTGGGTGTTTAACGGAAATTGCGGTGTCAACGCACGCTGCCAAACCTGGATTTGCCATGACCGCAATGCGGTGGCGCAACGGATGGGCTCCAGATGCCTTGAGTGCATAATACCACCACAGCTTTGGCTAGAACGCCATGTGAATCTACGGAGGTCACGGGGCTGGGCTTGACACGTTGCAATCTGCAGCATCGAACATTACAAAGTCCTGGACAAGTTCGACAACTCAACGAATTGCGTCTAGACAAGAAGCACAATGGAATCGATGCCGGGCTCGCTCATCGTTATCTCATTTATGAAGCCTCGAGGTCGTGACTCGAGACACCGCAATGTTCGCTGTAGACGCATCACCACAGGCATCGCTCGAATCGGCAGCGCGCTGACGTTCCAGAAGCGGCGTGCGTTGTGCCGGCCGGACTAACTCTCAAGCCTCCAAAGTAGACCCTGATTCCGAGAGATGCTCGGCGAGAAGTCTCGGAGGGCGAGCGATAAGCTACTCGACATGGTCCGTGACGATGGAGAGATTGCGCGCCTGCATCAACCCCAGCCGACACTAGGACAGATACAAATAACTCGGGAACCCTGCGGCGTTCAGCCCCGTAGCGAGTTGTCCGTCAGTCACGTGCACGACGGCATGGGCTTGCCTGTCGCTTGACTTGCGAGGACAGCAATTCCTTCGGTAGTCAGCGTCTCAGACCCCGTGAGCGTGTAGGTCCTGCCTTCCGAAAAGGAAGTATCGAACGCTGCCGCTAGCGCGTCGGAATGTCCTCGCGTCCACCGTATGAAGTTCTTCCACCTGCGGCCGCCGACTGCCACTGCCCGCTCTTCGGCGCATACGGAAGCGCTCGGAGCAAGTTCTCCTGATATCGCCGTTCCGAAAAATCACATATGGTAGACCGATGGCCTTGATTGCCTGCTCTGTTCCCAGGTGGTCGGGCGCGAAAGTCAAAAGCAAACTGTCAGGATTGGCAGAGACGTGTAGGCACGACTAAATGGACCCGTGCACTGTTATATTCCGCACCATACGACGAATAACACACCGAGGAGAACAGCGGCGTGACTTGATGATGGTCTCCAGGTGTTCAGGTGATTGGGGCCGGTAAAATTTCAATTTACCTACTCTCTTGCCCGCGTGTGAAAAAAAGGCCCGACAGTAGCTGTCGGGCCCAATGCGGACGACCTCACCTGGCCCTGTACGAACGTCCATCGCGCAGTAAATCAGCCGGCGGTTCAGGCATCCACATTCGACAAGTACCACAACATCTCTGTTGGGATGTCCGGACGTTCGACTTGTTCGTCGGCGGTTCGCGAGTCCTGCATACTCCCCAGGCACCCCCTCAGACTTATTGGACCTGCTATTTGAAGCTGCGACGAAATACGGCGCGCTATCAGGTGTATGAATCTGCTGAAGTGCCTCACTAGCGGGCGCGTGAAGACCGCATCCGAGCCCGAATCCGTACGTCGCAAACTATATCGACAAATCGCTCCCGGGTAATTGCGCCAAGATTACATTCTTGCCATTCATTCGTCACTTGTTAGCTGCGGTGATATTTCCCACTACGAGAGCAGAGGCAATACCGTTTGTCTTGTGCGTTGACAACTTGCAAGCCGCTCTTGGATTGCGCATTTTTCATCTAGGAGCCATGCTTTAGTCAGGGTCCCCCACCTACACTCGCCTCTAATGCACACCACTTGGAGATGCGAAATGAAAATTGCGAGCGCTTTGATTGCTACCGCCTTGGGGATTGCTGTAACCGCACCTGCTCTTGCGGAACACACTTACCGGCTCAATGACGCCTCGTTGAGTCAGAGTACAAACGCTGCGCCCGGTTCCTACGGAGGCGCTGTCGACGGCAACAGTTCCGGAAGCTCCCCCGGCAAGACTCGAGCACAGGTGTATGGGGAGTTGATGCAAGCACAGAAAGACGGCGTCGTACCGTCGAATAAGACGGACTATCCACCGAGCCAGCGCACCGTCCAACACAACCGCGAACAGTATCGTCTTCGGCATTGACCCCTATCTTGAAGCAACTCAATGTCGAATTTGCGTTTTCAAGCCACGCTTGACGACATGGCGCCTACCGTTGAACGAAGCGAGCGACCGCAAGACGGTGACAGGTCGGGGCGCCTGAATTCCCAGCGAGGTCCAAGCTACTGTTCGAATTCTCCAATGGATGGTGAGGCAGCTTGAGTGCTGTGGTCGCACGCCCCCTACATCCTTCCACCGGTGAACATATGAAACATTGGGTCGCACCCGTCGCAACAATCGCTGTCGCCGCGCTCGTCGGCTCGACGACGTTCGTTTTCTCCGGCAGCTATAACGTAGGAGCAGACGCGCCTCACTGGCCGTTGACCTACAGAATCCTTCAGACGTTTCGGAGTCGGTCGGTTGACGCGCACGCGAAAGGAATCGCTCCGCCGAACCTTGAAGACCCGCAACTAATACTGAAGGGCGCGGGCCAATACGCATCAATGTGCGTGAAGTGCCACCTGGCTCCAGGCGTTAAGGATTCTGAGCTCGCCCCCGGCCTTTACCCCCACCCTCCCGAACTCGCTAAGGCAGACCTCGACCCCCGCAGCACATTCTGGGTCATCAAGCATGGGCTAAAAATGAGCGCAATGCCCGCTTGGGGATTGTCGCACGACGATGAAACCATTTGGAGCATGGTAGCGTTCGTACGGAAGCTACCTAAGATGAGCCCGCAGGAATACAAAGACATGGTGGCAAAAGCACCTCCGGACGAAGAGATGGAAGGAATGAAAAATATGCAAGGAATGGAATCAATGCATGACCCCGCGCAGGATGCAAAGGGCGATACTCCCGCCACCCACAGCCCCGGCTCGCATCGACACGCTCATATGGAATAGAACGAATTTCGACGCCATAAGCGTTACCTAAGCTTGCAGGCGTATTGTCTCTAGGCGATGCCTTGCCCTCTCTTTAACATCGGACGCGCCAAATAAGGTGGCGTCACCTTCCACGCGGACGGTCTAGCCCGGCGAAGTCGTAACGCGTATGCCAATACCGTTTTTGCCGGTAAGTGAGACCGTCCCCTTTGGCCCGACAGCGATGTCGGGCTTCTTTTTTCCGTATCTACTACCGCGAAATTTCTCCACCCGGAACGGGTGTGACGCAGACGAATGGCTGCCGCAACGGCGCGCAGCAATCGTTGTCGGCTTTTGCAGAGAAGCACGCTCGGGGATTTGGTACGTTCCACGCAGGCAGACGAATACCTCCCGGCGCTTTGCCGAAATGATTTCGGCCTTGGGAGACTTGAATTCCGTTGGCCCGCAGCTTCTCGGCCCACACGCGCGCATGTTGGCGCTCCGACGAGCGAGTTCGATAAAGACCTGCTTACGACTGCTGGACCCCTCTACGTGGGACAGCGTCTCGTAAAGTGCCGCGCTGTGTAGTTCGTCGACCAGGTTTGCGCGATAACGTTTGAGTTCTTGTGCAGACGCCATGATTTTCCCGCGATTTTATCAAGACAACACCGTATCGTTTTCCCCTCATCTCGATATAAAAACCCCCGCACCTCTCGATAACCGTTAATGCCAACCATTCTTAATGACGTTCTGGCGAACGCTGATTAGATTGCAGATGAAAACCATGTTCACCTAAAGCATACGTTGCAAAAGCTTGTCGCGAAATCCCACCTGATGCACAACGGCAGCAGCTACGTGCAATCCGATGAAAACCAGCAGAACAATCGAGCCTGCACTGTGCAGTTCTCCGAGCGCGGCCCCACCAGAACCCTGGGTGGCGATTTGGGGAAGATTGATAACGCCCGCCAGCCGTACACGCCAATCTCGCCCGTTGGCGTTGAGCCATCCAAGAAGCGGCACAACGAGAAGGAGAAAATATAGCATCGCATGAACAACCAACGCCAAAACGTTCAGCACGCGCGACCGGGATGCCGGAGGCGGAGCTTCTCGGTATAACGCCCATACCAATCTGAGTACCACGACTAGCAACAACGATGTACCGAGACTCATATGCCAAACCTGCAGACCCATCGGCGGCGTCGTCCCTTTGACATCAGGCATGAGCCAACCGAGCGCATACTGAGCACCTACCAGAGCAAGCGTTAGCCAGTGCAGAATTCGAGAAACGAAGTCGTAACGGACATTCGCAAGTCGCAGGGGCCGTCTATATCGCGTAACCATAATCCTTCCAGTTTTTTGCATGAAAGACTGCGCCTTCGACACCCTTGCGATAAGACGTTAGCACCTCCTGTGCTTCGCGAAGCTCGAGTTTCCTATCCTGTCAATCGCCGGCGTGCGCAAAGTAACGAGCATCCTACCTTTGCTAGCTTAGGAATCGCTTAGCTACATTGAGTGCTATTCAACCTACGATTCTTTCAGGCAGGCCTCCAAAATCGACCATCACCGTGCTGATGCCACCGCCGCCGCGCTGAGGTCGCAATCCGAGTGAAGGGACATTTGGCGGCAGCATTTGTCCATCCGGCCCGACACTAAAAGAATAGATGTTCGGCTCACCCGTTTCAATCGCTTCCAGCAGCCCACGACGCCTCTTATCGAACCAGGCAACAAAGTTTCCGCAAACGGTCGCATACCTAAACTCTCCCGCAGAACGACGCGGGTGAGCGATGAGAAATGCGTGGAGTCCTCGGGGATATTGCTGTCCTCCAAAAAGTGATTTGAGCGCAAATGGCCGACTGAAGGTCTCGTCCAACAAGAAATGCACAAGCTTGGACCAGGGGTCCGCCGACGCGTCGAATCTCACCCCTGTTGTCCCGTCAAGCATGCCAACTAATGCTTCAGGCAGGCCCAGCCCGGCTGAAGCCTTCAGTGGTATCGCCGGCGAAACGAGCCCCCAAGGCGCCCTACCTTCCCTTCCCTTTTGTAGCGCTTTGGCGGATTCGTGCGAGCGATTAGACCGTACCGTCCTAACTCATCGACGGAGCTCTCGGGAATCTTCGACGCCTGCAGTTCGCAATCAATTGCACTTCCCTCAACCCTGAACTTCGGCCACGTCGAGTAGAGGTTGTGCTGGGTTACCTCCGGCGACTTGACCTGGCCTGACGCGCTCATTTTCGTCTGAATCAGTAACGCAACGCCTTCCTTCGGCTTGTTCGCAGCGTCCGGGCGTACGACAAGAAGCAGGTCTCCCAGTTCGCAGCGCGATTGGGCGATACCGGGCGGCCAGTGCACGTACGGAGACTGGTGCACAAAAGCCCCTGACACTGTTACCTTCACTGCGGTCGCGCTCGCAAGTGTGACGAGGAACCCCGACCTGAGGAACGGTACGCCAGCGATGACAAAGCTGGCGACATGTTCCGGCTCAGCGCTGGGCGTCTTCACCCCGGTCGGTGTTGTCCAAGCGTTACGACAAGCGTGGTCAACCGCGGCCTTCACGTCGATGACGAGTTGACGTCGAGTGGGGCCATTTAGAGCAAGCGCGGTTGGTTCAACCTAAGTTATCTTGTAGGTAGCATGCACGACGCACCTGCGTCGTTTGAAGTGCCAACGGCCCGCCGCTTCGTGGCACAATCAGCAAATCCCACGTCTCGAAGCCACCGATTATCACGTGCTACTCGCGTGTTTAATCGGAATGCGTTCTTGCTGTCGGATTCAACGGATGCGCGGCGCGCTGCGTTCGCGCATCGCTACTACGACGATTGCCGCAATCATGACGCCGGCGATAGTTAGCGAAGAAGGAATCGTGCCGAGCGCGAGCCCCCCGTCCGCGTGACCTTTCGTTAATGTATCGCCTAGCGTCGCACCTAATGGACGGGTCAACACATAAGCCGCCCAGAATGCGACGCTTGTGGGCATCCTCTTCCACCAGAAGTGTGCCGCTGCGACCAATAAAAGTAAGCTCGCAAAAACCAGTGCACCGCGTTCAAATCCCAGCCCGGTCGTGGTCGCGACGAAATCTCCGAGCGCTGTTCCGAGGGTATTTGAGACCAGAATCGTGAGCCAGTAAAATAGCTCTTCAGTTTTCGTCGTGATGTTTTCGAACTCGAGTCGACCAACGACAACGCGCCACACGATGAGAACCAGCAAGACAGCCAGGAGAAGCATGGCCGACGATGACACGTACCCCATCTTCAAGGTACGGTCGATGTAGTCGGATGTAGTCGTGCCGACGGTAGTCGTCGCTACAACGACTGCCCAATACGCAAACGGGTGATACGTCTTTGCGCGGAGTTGGATTGCCAACGTTATTGCAAAAAAGCTCAGCACTATCAGCGTACTAATTCCGTAGCCAAGCTTTAACGTCATGGAGAGCGAATCTCCACCGGTTTCTCCGACGGTGGTCGCAAGCACCTTAACAAACCAGAACATCAGCGTCACCTGCGGGACTTTGCTAAGCCAGGCTCCCGAAGGCACCGTGGTTTTCTCGCTGACTAGCATTTGTTCACCTTTATTCAAATTGGATAGGCGGCAACACCCACAAACATACCCGCCTGGAGCAATCATAGTGAGTCAATTCTTAAGGGAGGCTTAGCCAGCCCGGATGGTTTGACTTTAGGGAATGAGCTTCCTCCAAGACGTCGTCTGGCGCAGCGAAAGAATCACGCTCGCGTTCGATATTGTGGAGGAATCGTCTGTACCACCGCCGGGCCGTTAGAGATTCCCAGCGCCACTAGCCTCTTTCCGTCGAAACTCCTCCAATCTTTTCCACGTGCAGTTCTTCAATCGCTTCGCACATCGTGATGTTCAAACGCTTACCGCAGCGTTTTCATCTCTAGCAGATGCTCGGTGGATAATCACTGCGGCTCATTGGAATGAGGTCGGCGTGCTGAGGCTGATTAAAGTCCGAACGGCACGGGACTCTTCCCGATGGAGCCGTTGGCGAGCGACCGATTATCAACCGGGCGCAGGGCGAGCGCTAAGCAGAGCGACAGCGCTAGGTTCAGGCGCCCTACGAAGGCTGATACATGACATCAGTTCGAAATCGAGAACCTTCATATAGCCGCCTACGAGAGGTGTAGTCGAAGTCGCCGTCTCACGGTCGAACTGGTCGTCGCAAACTGGTTTGCGTTACCAGTAGATGACGGTTTAGTCCTTTCTATAGCACGCACTATTCTGAATCGGTGTGCTGCCGTGATAAATTCGACAACGCAAATGCACTTGAAATTTCGTTGTTAATACACTGTCTGAACGATTGTAAAAAAGCAAGCTATCGAAGACGACGTATCGCGGACTTAAGAGCAAGTTACCCTTGGCGCGGTGCGCGGGGTGGGATAGTCCTTCGGATGAGCCGGCAGACGACGCAGTCGAGCGGTCGCATCGACCTCGGCCTCGTTGCGTTGGGCCGTCGTGAGAGTACTTTGACCGCCAGTTCTAGTTGTTCCGTTAACCGGACCGTTGACCACACATGTTGCCATAGTACCGTCACGAAGGTGTACGACCTTCGTGTAGCTGGTCGTCGAGGTCGCATTGGCATACGTTGCTACAAGCATCAGCGCCATAAATGATGCGATGTAGAAGTACCTGATATTCATTTTGACTCTCCTTCAAGGACCGTCCAAGAGCGGGTCAGCGGCGCTCAACCACACGACCGCACACATGTGTGGATGTGCATTAGATAAAAAGTGTGCGACTTGCGCGCTTAAGGCAACATGAAGTGTCGTCAACCCCGCATCTCTTTGACCTCAATGTCGCCCACACCGGCCGTTTCTCGTAGATGCGGGCGACGGCCCGGTTGAGCGCTAACGGCATGAACCGGCTATTTCCAAAGCTTCGGATTCTGGAACGCCCCCTCTTTGTGGAGCGTACTGAGGGGCGGCTGTCTTCCGTCGGTCTCGCTGGCCGCCGTAGAGCCTAACTAAAGCACTATCCGCCGCTCGACGAAGTATATTTGCGAACAGCACAGGTTCCCCGCATAAGAAGTCTCGACGCGACTCGACTCAAGCCGCCCCGAACTGAGCCGAGAAGCGCAAGTTACGTTTCCCGCCTCGTCGGGACCATGATGACTATTCGACGCAACTGGGCGCCTCGCCCGACAAAGTCAGATTGACCGAAGCACGCCGGAAAAAGGCGGGCGACGACCCAAGAACTCGCTGGGGTAGCAGCGAATGTCAGAGCACAGTACGTGCGATTCGCAGTGTTGCCCGGCGTACTTCGTTGCGAATCCTAGTCGGGGTTAGGTCCCTCCGTTTTATTTTCCAAAACAGCTCCGGTCTTAGCATCTACACCGACTTCCTGGGTCGCCCTCCCGTTACGAATGTCGAACGAATACCGCAGCCCCGTGCCGCCGGCCTCCTTCTCCAGTTCTTCGTCTACGATTTTTCCTGGATGTGCCTTCAGCGCGATAGCGCGTGCCTCGCTAATGTCGAACTTCGCATCTTTCGAAAGCGATTGCCCGTTGAAGGCATTTGCACCGAAGCTGGCGATGAACAGGCCGTAAGCCAGCGTGAAGCCAATGACTTTTTTCATTCGAACCTCCGTTAAGACGATTAAGTCATAGCGATATTGCGCGTTCGATGGTTAACACATGCTTAACGCCCGAAGAGTTTATGAACCAACTTTCAACTGATGCAAGGAGAGCCGATAGCCGATGCGCCGGTCCCTTAAATTTGTCCGGGAACTCAACTGGCACGTGCTGTGAGAGGCCCGCAGCAAGGATATTCCTCGCTGCGTTCCTGCTTCGGCTCGAGTATCTCGACACAATCCGGGCAACTCCACAGCCGAATGTCGAACGGCAGTGCCTTCGGCCGGAACGTGCAGGCGTAACAGGTTTAGCTCGACGCGACGAACCGGTCCGCCCGCCGGTACGTGCGGCGATACCGCACCGCCTCGTAGGCGAGCTGTCTAAGTAGCGCACCCACGCAGCGTCGCTGCAACTTTGTGCGAAAGAGCTGCGTATCATCCCTTGATGCACAGGTCCTCCATGAACACCGTCTCGTTTTCGCGAATGAGTTGCGTGGACAGTTTGTCAGCGTCCCCGCGGGCCTCTTCCAGCTGCGTAGATTGTTAGCGAAGCCATCTCCTGCTCCTTCGTTGCCTATTTTGCAGCCCCTGCGGACCGCAGTCTTGCTGGTATCCTGAAATAATTGTCTCATCTGCCAGGCTGTCTCTGCCCTGCGGTGACAAATCACTCATATCACAGCCATCTGGTCTTCGAAGCATCGAAGATTGGGACGTGCACCGTGAGATTTTGGCCTCGCACCATCCGGTATGCTGGAATCTTCGTGATAAACGATGGCAGCACCGGTTCTGCTGATGTAAACCGTCGTGTAGCGAACACGGGAAACCTCTCTCCAACGGCGGAGCCAGATGGTCACGCACGCCGCGACCAGCGGTCGCGGTGTCCTTGGGATAACAGTCTCCCACAAAGACCAATGGCTAACATGTCCAAGGAAGTTCACTTCGAGTGAAAGAGTTAAAAGACATTGTAGCGACGTCACTCAGCCTCGCCAGGGCCCTAAATTTTAGGCGGCGGCCCGTCGCGGCAGCACAGGTCGAAGCTTTCTGACGCTCTCCCCGCCTGAAGGACGAGGGTTCCTCGCCTTCGCGAACCAAGTTCCTGTTCCGACCCGCACCGCCCCCGAGAGTTGTCCGCAAAAGGACTTCTGTTCGGTCCACAGGCTTTAGTTCCGCGCCCCTGCGGAACGCGTGGCTCGAAATCCGGCTGCGAGGAGATTCCCTGCAGCGTTTTTATCCCGGTCATGGACTTTGCCACACTCGGGGCAGGTCCATTCGCGAGTGCGGAGCGCCACGCTCGCCAGCTTTCGACCGGCTCGTGACCCACCGTGCTCCCTTAGCCGGAGCGCGAGGTTAGTAGCGTCACAGGAACGCCATGACAATCCTTCCTTGCCAACACGGCCACCCCTGGGAGGGCGAGCAACTGGTCATGCACGGCCAAAGGCGCCCTCTCAGGGTCAACGGCACGTTGCACGTTGATTGGCCAAGATGTGCGATAAAGCCGTTCATGCACCAGCGAACCCGCCCAAACGGGCGCTAACGCCGCGCCCTGCTCCTCAATCGCATAATCCGTGGGCCAGAAACGCAGCACGTCGCGTTCGTCTGTCGTACTGCCGGCATGCGTGAAGACGTATAAAGACGGCACACCCTCGTTTAGCTCTGGCAGCACCAGCAGTGCCATCGCTGAAACCTTGGGGAAAGCGAGGGAAAGCAGGCTGCGCGCAGAAAGCTTCGCTCCGTCGACCCAACCCTGAGCTCGAAGGAGACGTTTTATCTGCTCAATCTTCGCGGACCACTGGATAGCTAGAGGCTCCCTTCCGGTCACCTTCTATGTCTGAGCGATAGCAAGGGAAGCTCCGCCACAGAGAGTCGGTCCATTGCGACGTTGTCGCGATGACAGATGCCTTTGTTAGCTCCCTGTTGGGTTTCGGTGCGGTTGTTCCTGCGTCAAGCCGCAGCGCCACACTGACGCACACAATCGTCAGAATGAGGACTGGCATGAACCAACGCGATGGTCGCACTACCGGCCTCCGCCACACGGCAGTAAAAGCGACAGCGGACACCCAAATCGCTGCAAGCGCCGCGCCTCCAATGGCCGGGCGTGGCAAGGTTCAACATGACCGTGTCGCCCCATGGGCTGCGCACAGATTGAAGGAAGTGATAAACGGACACGTCAGCCCATACAAGTGAGTCGCCGCTGATGACGTCCTGTA
The DNA here is from genome assembly GCF_031451455.1 of Caballeronia sp. LZ024. Lineage (NCBI taxonomy): Bacteria > Pseudomonadati > Pseudomonadota > Betaproteobacteria > Burkholderiales > Burkholderiaceae > Caballeronia > Caballeronia sp. LZ024. The sequence continues at coordinate 2,440,514 of NZ_JARUXL010000001.1, forward strand.
AGACCCCGAAGAACATCTCAAAGACTTGCGGGTGCGTCCGAAAGGGCCACAACTCGCAAATCTGCGACCTATAGCGGGTACCGAGCCAGTAGCTCATACCATGCCATCCCCGAATACTGCGCCAGCAATCGCGCATGGGGACAGCGTCCCTAAATTTAAGGACTCGGTTCCAGCAAGCGCACCGGCTACGAACATCGCAGTGCTACCCGGGCTGAATGTGCCAACAATTGCGACCGCTACGAGAAACGCAGCGAGGAAAGCGACCGCGAGCGTCCATACCGGGTGGCCGGCTAGCAGGCGCAATAGATGTTCGTATGCGTGTTCCATCGACATCTCCACGGTCCGCGCGCCAGTTGCCACTTAGCGCAATTCAGATTTCCGCAGGCCAGGTGTCGCGAGGTGCCCGCACGCGCTTCGTGCTGGACGTCGGTAGCGCGCGCTGTGACTTCACCGGCGGAGATGCCCACAGACTATAAAGGTCGATTCGAAGCTGCTGGACCCGGCGGGTCGACACCCGGCCTTCGTGTGCCGTGAAAGTCCACCCGAAAGTGGCGAATCCATTGGGAACCACGACCCTCACGCAGCGTGCGCCAACACCCTCGCACGTAATGGCTTGAGGCGAGACCAGTTCGTCAGCACGTGTGAAGCGCGCGCTGGAAACAATGTGATTCGCCACTCGGAGTAGGCCAACGTAGAAACCGGCGAGTTTCCACCCCACAAAGAGAATGGCATGCGCGACCTTAAGATTTCCTTAAACGAACTTCACCGCTAGTGCCATCGAGAATCCAATAGCTCGCATAATGTCCGCTTAAGCATGCGAACCTTATTCTGCAGTTACCGGTCGCGGACAGGGCTGTACGCGACGGAAATTACTGTGGAGGTACCAATCATGAAATCCCTTCAAGCCGTGGTCATAGTTGCCGTGTTGGCGACACCGTTGGCCTCTTTCGCTCAGCAGTCGAATGCACCGGTCACCCGGGCACAAGTGCGTGCCGAACTCGTTCAGTTAGAGAAGGCCGGATACAATCCGGCAAAGCGGGACAATACTACCTATCCCTCCGACGTTCAAGCTGCCGAAGCCCGCATTGCGGCAGGAAATCCCTCAACACAAGCCGCTACTCAAGGAGTAGGTGGCGTCACAAGCGGCGCGACACAATCGGGGCATCGTACGTCGGGTTCGACGGCTTCGCGCTCCATGTATGGACATCACTGATGGCGACCGGCTCGTCTGGCTGCTGCTTTCAGCGCGTGCAGATTGGTCAACGAGCCGCGCCGGATTGGCCTGCAAACGTAACTTCCGCGTGGAGTTTGAGTCAGCATCGGCCGACACGGTATCGATGAAGAACTATCGACAAGGCGCGGCTTACGTTGCGGCTGCGAATTAGAGAACGAGCCTAGAGCGTAATAGGTCCGTCCAGGTCTAACATTTCTGTAACTGCGTTGCCTGAGATTCGGCGAAGCCCGGTCACAACGGCCTCCAATCCGTGCGCGTCTGCCCGGTTCCTGAGTGTGAGCTTTGCATCGTGTTTTGCAGCGACAGCCACGGCGATGGCCAATCCTAATCCACTACCTTGGGTGTTGGCATTCTCGACACGGTAGAACCGGTCCAGGACTCGTTCAAGGTCATTTGAGGGAATACCAGGACCGTCATCAACGACGGCGAGCATCGCGCCGCCACCATCTTCGCAAATGCGAACGTCGACCCGACCGCCGGGATTAGTGTATCGAATGGCATTGTCGACGAGGTTCGTTACCATGGTAATAAGCGACGCCTCGTCGCCAACGACGAATATCGAGCTTTCGGAGGCGGTGAATCCCAGACACTCCAAGCCAAGGTCCACCTTCGTATGCTCTGCCAATATCGAGAGCTCGCCAACTACCTGCGCGCCCACGCGTCGAAGGTCAGCACAGCCGGTATGGGCGCCGCTTTTAGCGTCTTCTCTGGCAAGGGACAGTAATTGATTCACGAGGTGAATCGCGCGATTCACCCTTTCCTCAAGCTTTTGAAGCACCTCACCGCTGCTCAAGTTTGCGCTGTCCCGTCTTGCTACCTGAATCTGTAGCTTGATTGCTGCTAAAGGTGTCCGGAGTTCGTGTGCGGCATCGGCCACAAAGACGTGTTGTTTATGCATGGCCCTTGCAAGCCGGCTAAGCATGTCGTTTAGGGCTTCCACGAGCGGCTTGACCTCGGCGGGTATCGCCGCAGCCATGTTTATCGGGTTTAGGGTATCAAGGGACCGGGCCGCCAGCGATTTCGACAGAACATCGACCGGACGTAAGGCTCGTTTGACCACCAACAAGACCAATACTATCTCGAGTGGTAGGATTACAATCAGAGGCCAGAGCGTTCTCAGCGCAAGTTGAATTGCTAGTTGGTCTCGTATAGACATCGGCTGACCGACTTGAATAAATCTAGACGCCTGTTGCAAACCAAGCACGCGGTAATTGCGTCCGTCTATTTCAATAGTCTAAATTCCTGGACGCTGCCGCGGCAGCATGCCGCCGGACGGCGAGCGATATGATTGACCACCCGACGCATCCCAAATCTGGAGAACGACCCGGTCGTCGGTCAAATCTTCGAAGCTTTCGGACTGCGTGTTGGCTAATTTCGTGTCAGCGACGACCGATTGCGGCACGGAAATGGCGACCGAACGCAGTTCGTAATCGAAGAGCTCGTTCGCTTCTTCAAGGGCACTCCGAAAGATTCCAAACCCAGCGACCGCGGTCATCGCGCCAAGTCCAACTATCAGGCCAACCAATAGCTGAGAGCGGACAGACTTCATCCCGCTGCCGCCAGACGGTATCCGACACCCCGAACGGTGACAATGTTTGCAACTCCAAGCTTCCTCCGTAGATTGTGGACGTGCACTTCGATAGTATTGCTCTCTACCTCTTGATTCCACGAGTAAATCTTATCCTGTAGTTCCGCTCGACCGAAGACTCTCTCAGGCTCCTCAATAAGAACTCTTAGCAGGGAAAACTCTCTGGGCAAAAGTGGGATTTCCGTTCCATGCACGAATACCTGGCGAGCCTTCTCATCAAGGGTTATGTCTCCGTGAACGTACATTGGTCGCGATTGCCCGACGCGGCGTCGCAGGAGCGCGCGCACGCGGGCCGCCAGCTCATGCAGGTCAAACGGTTTAATCAGATAGTCGTCAGCACCCGCATCAAGCGCTGAAACTCGGTCCGTCACTGCATCGCGCGCCGTCACGACAATGACCGGAGAACTGCCACCTTGGGCACGATAGCCTTTCAGCAGGCGAAAGCCATCCATCTTTGGCAGCCCCAAATCGAGCAAAAGTAAGCGCTCGATCTCCCACACACGGGGCCAAGATGGCCGCGTAGCAACGGTCGCGTCAATACGGCGGTTGGATCAAGCGTTGTTACGCGGTCAAGTCG
>NZ_JARUXL010000001.1:2444012-2525648 GCF_031451455.1 Caballeronia sp. LZ024
TCATCTTCTGTCATGGATTGCGTCCGCAAAGTGAGGTTGCGGACGCAATCGTGAGCCTTCTTAACAACGCAAGCTAGGTGTGCGAAATCGCGCGCTTACGAGCAAAACAAGGTCGTAGACGCCGTTTCCGAGCGCCAGTTCCCCCGCTCTTCCATCGTTCGCCCAGTCAACCGCGTGGCCGAGCACTCTCAATGCGTCAAGGACGCACTCGGCAATCATGCCATCGTCCTCTACAAGTAGTAGACGCATAGTCCGCCTCCTGGACTGTAAGATTGCCTTTGTACCTAGAAATCCAACGCTCGCCCCCACTTGGCGTAGACGTCCAAGCCGCGCTCTTTTGCGGTACAGACATTGCACAGTTTTAACTAACAGGCGATGCGTCGAAAGAAAGCCCTAAGTGAAGCAGTATTCACCCTCTCCGGAAGAGACCGCTCGCGAGCGTGAGACCAAGAGTTCGTTCCATCTCGATGCCCCCGTCCAAATCGGATTGCGTTCACGATATGTTGCGCCAGCCATGCTTAACGCATGCTTAACGGCACAAGACAAAGACGAGATGGCGAGTTCAAGACCGACTACTCCGGTCGGCCGCCCAGAAAACCCCGCGGACAAATCTTTGCGGGAGTCGTAGAAGCGCAACCGCGGCATCTCCGTCTTCGAATCCTCAGAATGAAGCTCAACAGCACTATTTTGCTCCCGCTGGAGACCTGTCCTCCAGTACGTAGCCCATCCCGCGGACGGTATGCACCAACTTCTTTTCGAAAGGTGAATCAATCTTCGTTCTTAGCCTTCGGATTGCGACGTCCACCAGATTCGTGTCGCTGTCGAAGTTAATATCCCAAATTTGCGACGTAATAAACGTCCGGGTCAACACCTCTCCCTGCCGGTCCGCAAACAATTGAAGGAGTGTAAATTCTTGCGCCGTAAGGTCAATACGAACACCGCCACGCCTCACCCGCCTGTTGACAAGTTCAATCTCCAAGTCGGCTATGAAAAGAAAATCCCGCGTGTTACGTGGTGCCCGGCGTAGCAACGAGCGAATGCGAGCCAGCAACTCCACGTACGCGAAAGGCTTCGGGAGAAAGTCGTCGGCTCCTAGTTCGAAGCCCTTCACCTTGTTGTCGACCCCGTCACGCGCCGACAGCAACAGAACCGGCGTTTGCTTCTGCTCACGGAGGCGCTTCAAAACCTCGAAGCCGTCAATCTCTGGGAGCATCACGTCAAGAAGAATAAGGTCAAATTCCTCGTGTAACGCCAGAAACAATCCGTGACGTCCGTTGTCGGCTGTGTCGACTTTGAAGCTAGCCTCAGTCAGCCCTTTACGAAGGTAAGAACTCATCTTCTGCTCGTGTTCGATGATTAGGATGCGCATACGGTATAGCTTGGTCCTTCAACCAACGTCCGCGGGCGGTTGCTCCAAAGTTACGCCGCCTCGAATAATGGTTATCAACTCAGGGCTGCAAAACGTGCGGCCTCAATTTCGGCGTTCGCAACCGTAACAACGTTTCTCGTTGGGCATTGTCGCGTTGGAGGAAGTGCTCAACCGTTCTCCATTTATCGGGGTGGACAGTCTGGCGGCTTCACGTGTAGATTTTGACAGGGGAAGTCTTGCCTTAAGTGAGGGCTCGAACCGAATCGTGCGATGCTTTCCGGGTGTGAATCATCTTGCTTTGAAACTCCGCTACATGCGGCGAGCAAGTTGCTTGCTAACGCCGCTCCCAGTGCTATCCTCGCGCCGAAGACAATTGATTTCACTCTTGACCTCGCCTGTGCCCAGTGCCAGTTTGATGACTGTACCAGCCAATCGACGGGCCAGTTGACGCTCACTTACCTTGCCCGAACCGTTGACGACCTGCATAACGTTCCTTGTTCATCTCGATGAGACGTTCGCTCGACGGATAGTCGCTTCTGCTCGTCGGAAGGAGTCCGTCTCGTTGGGCCTGAATCAGTTCCTCGACGACCTGCTGTCGGGTCTTTCCAACGGGCATGGCGGAATTGGAAGCCGGCGCTTGCCAGGCGGAAGCAGGTTGTTGTCCGGTTGAAGTAGCGGTCGCCCCCGTTGCCTGCTGTTGAGGGAAGTTGTGTAAAGAGTCTGCGAGTGCAAGTGTAGAGGCAGCGCTAAAAGAAAAGGCGATAGCCAAGTGATGCAGTTTCATAAGGACCTCGTTGGTTAAAGCTACGCCGGTGAGTCGGCATGCAACGGGAACCATTCTGAAGAGTGGCGTCTGAACTGACCGTGACGGCTGGATGACCATTCAGTCACTCAACTTCCAGACGCCAAGCCCGATGCAGTCGCAATTCTCTCCACTGCACCTCAAGGAATCGCTAGTCCGAGACGCGAACGCTTGCCGCCAACGGTAAGAGCGACCATTAGCTTTGCCGAAGTTTAATACTCCACCAAGTACGGCGCCTAGCGGTTTGAGGTCCTCCAAGACGGCACAGAATACCCCTTGGCGACCCCGTTTATTTTTCCGGCCGACAGACGAAACCTAGAGCTCTGAGGCGATAGCCTCAATGGGCTTAATGCCGCTTCCGAAACGCGCAATGTTTTCTCGATGTTCTCTCAACGCACTGTATCGAATGTACCTAATGCCCAATTTAGCCACCAGGGAGAATGCCGGTCTTCGAAGCTGACTACGCACGTCAGACTCGCGACTATCAGGGGGGACAAGGTACAGGTGCCGATGAATAGTGTCCGCGGAGCCCAATGCCAAGTCGAGCAACCGCACGATTCCGGAGTAGATTGACGTTGAGTGCTCGACTTCGAAGGCTGCAACAACAGAGCCTTCGTCATTCAACCAGATGACGTCGATGAGCGGCACCGTCTCCCCTCCCGCGATAGAAAGCGAAAGTGGTAACTGAACCAGGCATCCATCGGCGAGCTTCCCATCACGGTACGGTCGGGACCTATCATTTGTCGCAATCCAGACCTTATATCCGAATGAGTGTCCAAGGTCTCGAAGCCATCCCTGAACCTGCGTGTGCGTTGCGTCCTCTTGCCTGCTCGCTTCAAGTTGCTTCGCCTGACTCGCAGACTGCGCGCGCACCTCTTCGAGGTCTATTCGCCACGCGTCACGGGAGGCCGCGCCGTCACCCGATGGTGGAAGCGGGTACCGCCCACTCCCAACATCAAACAGGAAACCGGCTACTGCACCGAGGTCGTTCGACAGCTGCGTCCGGTGGGTCGCGTTAAATGCGGCGGGCGACGAAGTGTTTTCTGCTTCAGTCGCCGCCACTGTGGTACCCACGCGGGCTTGCCGGCCTGGTCCGCAGCGGCCTGTCGCCGTCAAAGGGTTGATAGTCGACAACGCCGAATTTTTGCTCCAGGAGCTCGCGCATCTCGTCAACGCCGGCAGTCTGAGCGTGCCACATCTCTGTGCAGAGACGAACCAGCGCAACGTGACGCCTATCCGCTCCTGTGATACAACCGTTCAACGGTTCAAACAATTCGTAATGGTGGCGCGCGAAAACCTCAAGATAAGCATGGTCAAACGTCCTTCCCGACTGCGCGTGTTCCAAAATTCCAATAGCCGGCTGCTGCTCCGGACGAACCTTTGGTTGATAGTTGACTCCATACCACTCTGTTAGAAACTGTTCTAACTGCAGAATCTGCTCTCTCTGCGTACGATTCTCCATGCGAGCGTTGGATTTAACTTCCGCCATCGAAGCTTTGGACCGCGTCGCAGGATACGCCGGCGTGGGAGAGGTGCCTTCGTTAGGTGAAAGGTCGCCCGTACGACGGGTATCTGTACCGGCCGCTAATTCAGTCATTCTCAAGGCCGAATAATGATGGTCGATTATCTGCTCCATAAGTGCTATTTCGAAGTTGGCAGTGAGTCCCCTGCCCTGCTCTGCTGCAACCGCCGTCGTGCTCGCGGGGAACCCAAAGGCCAACATGGCGACTGTCGTTAGAATAGTTTTCGAGAGGCGCAGCCATGACCATTGGCTCTTCAACGTGGTTCCGGGCGCGCGTGCGAAATTTCCATCAACTCTGGGCGTTTGAATCATCGCATCCTCCGGCATATGAATAATCGGGCTCGCGCATACTTGACACCATGTCCGAGACGCGAGTTAACGCGCCTTGAGCGCGCGGTGCGGACCACGCAATCGAGATTCCTCCGACTCCTTAGATGACAGCCGCGTAGCCGGCAAGACGTTTGGGGAAAATGCGCTTCAACGGGCGTAGCTTAACAGCGTAGCTTGCAGGCCGAGAGCGCATTACACAGGTAGCAAAAATGACTGGAAGATGACTAAGATGTAACCCCGGAGCCATTTTTGATTTCACTTGGGGACCTCCGAGCGTTTGAACAACCACTGCCGACTTGCAAGAACATGGGCTACGTGTTCAAGCACGTCGTGCATCTTAGTCAGCTCTAGATAGCAACGCTTCTCGCGCTCTAGGAAGACGTGCGTCGGTCGACTTTGCCGTGCGGAGACTTCCGGCCGGGCTGTTAATTTCTGAAGGTTCGCTGCAGCGCGGCCCTAGGTAGCCGGCCAGTTCCATGTTAATAGTTCCTTGACCTTCCTTCGGTGGGAAGGTCGATACTACTGTCACAAACATCACCGGATGAGGGAAGCATGGAATTTCAAGTTGAAGACATGAGCTGCGGAGGCTGTGCGAAAAGCATCACCAATGCAGTCAAGCAAGTCGACCCCGCCGCGTCAGTGGAGGTCGATATCGCAAAGAAGACGGTAAGAGTGTCTTCCCCGGTATCGTCCGAGGATGTGCTCAGTGCAATAAATGCGGCTGGGTACAGCCCGGTATTGAAGAGTTGATTGCTGTCGAGTTCGGTGACAGCCGGGCGACCCGTCAAGATGTCGGAAACCGTTGGCAGACGAGCCGCTGCGATGCTCAAGCAAGGGTAGTTTCTTGCGCGGCTGCGCCATTGAGGCAGCGTGCCTGCGTTCTAACCGGCGCAAACCTAGGCGCTGAGGATGTCTACGCAGAGCCTGGCGGGTGTCGAAACTACGCCGGTGTGTACGCGGACACTGGTACCTACCCCTCACTTGAATGTCAATACCAGAGCCGCACACCGACAACGAGTTCCTTGTCCGTCACTGGCTCACCATCACGACGCGAGAAATCCGCGGTACGGCCGAAGCGCCGTCCCCAGACAAATCCGACGTACGGGGCTATCTCCCGTCGCACTTCGAAACGGAGCCGCAATCCGAGCTTGATATCGGATATACCGCTGCCGATTTCACGCTCCGGGTCCGACTTCCCATAGATGTTCATTTCAGCTTCGGGCGTCAAGAAAAGCTTCTGCGAAAGCAGAAAGTCGTAGGACGTTTTCAGCTGCAAGGCGGTTCGGCCAGACGTCCCGATATAGCCAGTCGCCTGTACATTGAAGAAGTATGGCGCGAGGCCCTCGACGCCGATAGCAGCCCAATCACGGGTCGGACCGTTGCCGAAGTCATGGCGCCACCCGGCTTGTGCGTTCCAATAGGTCGAGTACGCATGGGATATCAGCGCTTCAACGCGTGCGTCGTCTGTTTTGCCGTACAGCCGCTCGCCAGAGCTTTTTAACCATAACCTATTGATATCGCCGCCAACCCAAGCCTCCCCATCCCACGCCCATCCTTGTCCACCTGCTGCCTTAACGTACTCCAACTGATTGAGAAGAATTTGATGGTAGACGTCGTCATCCGCCATATCCATTCCGGGCATAGGTATGCCTTGATTCCGGTTCTCCATCGGAATTTTAGGCTCGGCAACTCTGATAATGTGATTGGGACCGTCGGACGGACCGCCCTGTTGAATTTGGGAACCGCTAGAATCGAAACCGGTGGAGTGACCGGTATGGCCCTGTTCGCCACGCTCAGAGCGTCCACGGGACGTGCCTGCAGGCTGGTCACTCGGCATCTCCATGTGCCCCATTCCTTTCATTCCGGGCATGTCATTCATCTCGGACCGGCCCTCCGTTTGCGGAGGCTGGCCGTGATGCCCGGAGGCATCTGGCGCGTTTCGTGGCATGTCCATGTTGCCCATGCCCTTCATCTCGGACATATCTTCAATTGTCGAAACATCACTGGCTGCAATAGCCGATTGGGAGGCTATGCACAGGGCAATCCACGCCGACGTGATAGCGAAGATTGGTACGCTTCGAGCGAAGCGAGCGGGAAATTGATTTGAATTCATGCGACAACCACTTTGCGGAACATTCCCGCTTCCATGTGGTACAGAAGGTGACAGTGAAATGCCCACTGTCCGGGAGCGTCTGCTGTAATTAGATAGCTCACCCGTTTCGTTGGCTGGACATTCACGGTGTGCTTTCGAACGAGGAACCTGCCGCTTTCGTCCTCCAGTTCCTGAAACATGCCGTGGAGGTGAATCGGATGATTCATCATCGTGTCGTTGATGAGTGTAATCCTTAACCGCTCGCCGTAAATGAAAGCAATAGGCTCCGCCTCAGAGAACTTCTTGCCGTCAAATCCCCAAATGAAGCGCTCCATGTTCCCAGTAAGGCGCAACGTTATTTCGCGGGTAGGTGGTCTATTGTCCAGTGGGCCACCGACGGTGTGCAGGTCCGCATACGTAAGCACCTTCCGCCCATTTCCGCGCAACCGTGGCCCAGCGTCACTTAATGAGCGCGAAACCTTCATGGGTCGCATGTCAACTTCGGGTCCCGTCCGGAGCGCCATCTCGCCCCTGTCGCCACCATCGCCCACATCGTCCATGCCGGCCATGCCTTTTCCGCCGAGTTTCCCCTTCATGCCCTCCGTATGGTCCATGCCCTTCATGTCGCCCATGTCCTTCATGTCGCCCATGTCCTTCATGTCGTTCATGTCGTTCATGTCGTTCATGTCGCCCATGTCGTTCATGTCACCCATGCCGCCCATTCCCATGTCATCCATGCTCAGCCAGGTCTTTGGGTCCATGGGCGGAATGGCGGCTTTCATGCCAACTCGCGGTGCGAGAGTGGCGCGGGCGTACCCACTTCGGTCCATTGATTGACAAAAAATCGTGTAGGGCCTGTCGTCGGGCATCTCCACTACTACGTCGTAGGTCTCCGCCACAGCAATCCGAAACTCGTCAACCGATACGGGCTCGACCTCTTGACCATCCGCCGACACAACCGTCATCTTCATGCCGGGAATGCGAATATCGAAAAAGGTTTCGGACGACCCGTTGATAAAACGGAGCCTTACTTTTTCGCCTGCGCGCGCAACACCCGTCCAGTTGCCCGCAGGCGTAACACCGTTCACGAGGTATGTATAAGTGGCTCCCGAGACATCATGAAAGTCGGTCGGATTCATTCGCATCTCGTTCCACATCTGCCGCTTTTTTAACGCGCCCTTTAGCCCCATTTGTCGCACGTCATGAAAAAACTGCGGCGTCGTCGGCATCTGGTAGTTGTAGTAATCGCTGGACACTTTCAGCTTCTCCATGATTCGCTCAGGATTCTCATCGGTCCAATCGCTGAGCATCACAACGTAGTCACGGTCCGTATGTATGCTTTCGCCGGTGGCAGGTTCGATAACCAGTGCGCCGTATAGCCCCGTTTGTTCCTGAAACCGGCTGTGACTGTGATACCAGTAGGTTCCCGCCTGCCTCACTAGGAAGTTGTAGGTGAAAGTCTCGCCAGGCTGAATACCAGGAAAACTGATGCCGGGGACACCGTCCATTCGGAATGGGACGAGGATGCCGTGCCAATGGATGGAGGTCGGCACAGCGAGTCGATTCGTCACGCGCATTGTGACTTCACTGCCTTGCTTCCATTTTAGAATCGGAGCAGGAATCGACCCGTTGACTGACGTGGTGGGACGTGTTCGGCCGGTGTAATCAACAGGCGTGGAGTCGATTGTTAAATCGAATTGCGTCCCAGTGAGCTCCGCCGGTCCGGTTTCTATACTGGCAGCACGCGAAACAAAAGACCACCCGCCGAGGCCGGCAATAATACCGCCCGATGCGAGTCCCTGTACGAATCGACGTCGGCTACCGGCGTTTACCGCAATGTCCATTTGCTGCTTTACCGTGCTCACGACAAGCCCTCACAGAGCTGATTAAGGTTTAGCGCGCGCCAGTCGAATATGACGACCAACTGGCGTCGCCTCTAACATGTATGAACAGCCGCCCGTCGATGGGCACGTCCGAGCGTTTGCTCAAACGCGAATGACATTCTGGCTAAACGCGTCGCCGCGCTTAGCCAGTGATATCGCATTCTTCCCGCGCGGTCCTGCCGACCTTGGGTGCGAGATTAACTGCACACTGCTCTCGTTGGAAAGTGAAAAAGCACTATAAAGTCCAACATGGCAAGTAAATGACCAAACGGTAATGCCCTTGCAATCAACGAGTCATTTGCAAGCGCTTCCGAGAGTTGAGGTGACGCGGGACGCCGTGCCCGAGGTCGCTACAAGCTAGTTCAGGAGGAACTGCCGGTAACCGAAAACAATCTGCGAGTCGAACATGTGTCGACTGAAGAAGCTTCCGTCGTGCAGCGCGCGCTGTGGAACCGCCAAGGGCTACGGCATGACCGTCGTTCATTATGGTCCAAAGCCGCTTGCGCTCAGGGGCACCGGGTCAACTCGGTGTAGCGGTTCCCTTGCCGTCGCCCGGAGAGCCCATGTTTTACATGCCGAGGTTCTTGTCTCGATTCATCTTCGTAGGTTTAGGATGCTTTTATGAAAGCTCCTGATTTAGGGCGGATAGCGAAGCGAAGGACGGCAGTGGAAGAACAAACGAGCACGACCAACTCGGTCTAATAGCGAGCTGAAATTCCGCTGCGACGCGAAATTGCATCTCCGACATCGATGGACGTTTCCGCCCAGTACGTCGTCGTGCGATGCCATGTTCACGGAGCGTTGGCGTGAGTAGTTGCGGCGCGATTGCCGAACCGGGACAGGCCGAGAGACGGTAACCTGGAATACCGCTTGCGGAGCTTCTCTGTAATCTGCATTCTCCTCCTAGACCTTTACCGGCGCGACGCGCCCTGACTCGCGGCCAACTCGAGACCACATACAGCACGGGGTGCGCTTTGATTTGGCGAGAATTGTCAATGAACAAACTGCGCACACTAACTGCAACGTTGATATTCATTGCGGCAATCGCCGGTCTGGTCGCCTACGCGACGGTGATTTTCTTGACGAGCGATTGATTGCTTTGCGTCGAAATGGCATGGGAAATTTGGCGCACAGCTCACGAACACTCGAGATAGCTGGTAGCTTTAACGGCCCCACTTCGGCGACCTTCGCAACGCCTTTCGATAGTCTCTAGACAGAAAATCTTATCGTTTGGGTGAGGAAGGGGCGCGGTAACGCGCGGCTCGGCTAAATTTGCGATGAAGACGCTCGGAGAAGGAACGACCGTGCGGTCGACTCGTCGGACCAAGCAAAACCAATATAGTAATTGCTTACACGCGCCAGTTGTCGCGCATCAGTGCATGTGGCGATGATGGATGTCGGGAAAGTGCGGATGCACATGCGTGATGGGTTCGTGCCGGTGTGGATGGGTATGCGGTTCCCGCTCGTCCCACGCAAAGTCGTGCGTGTGCTGGTGGTGTACATCGTGTCGGTGTCGATGATTGTGTTCGAGAACCTCGTGCGTGTGAGCATGTTCGTGCCTCTCGCGGATGTGAAGCCAAACTCCTACGGCCATCAGGACAGACGCTGTCCAGAACAGAAACGAAGGGACTTCGGGCCACAGCACGAGCGATAACGCGACACCGAAAATGGGCGCACCTGAGAAATACGCGCCGGTTCTCGCCGTGCCCAGGTTCCGAAGCGCAACAACAAAAAGGACAAGGCTGACGCCATAACCAGCGAAGCCCGTCACCATGGCAGCCGCCATGGTGACGACGCTTGGCGGGCGCGCACCTAGTAAAAGCGCAACGAAGAGGTTGACCGCACCCGCGACGAGCCCTTTCATGCAGGCAATTACCATCGCGTCGTTAGTTGATACCTTTCGCGTCAAGTTGTTGTCAACGGCCCACGCCACGCACGCTGCGACGACGAGAAGCGCGCCTGTCGATAGCCCAGCGGCCCCGGGGTGCCAAGACAGGGCGACGCCACCTGCCACTATAGCGACCATCCCAAAGAATATCTGAAGGTCGACGTTCTCTCGGAAAATTACCCACGCAATGACTGCTGTGAAGACACCTTCGAGATTGAGAAGAAGAGAGCTCGTTGCCGCGGGCGTCGTGCTGAGGCCCAACATCAGCAACGACGGTCCTGCGATACCACCGGCCGCAATGGCACCAACCAGCCACGGCACCTCCGAGAGTTGAATCCGACTCACTTGTTGACTCTCCCGATGAGAGCGCCGCAGACGCCGAACAAGCAGTGCAGCGGCGAGCCCCAGCCCGCTACCGAGGTAGAACAAACCAGCGACCATGAACGCCGAGAGGTTACCCAGCAACGTCTTAGCGAGTGGAGTGGTTGCACCAAAAAGCGCGGCTGCGAGAAGCGCTGTGAAGGCGGCGTTATGACGTACGAGCATAGGCTACGGGCTTTTAAAAAAAGCTAAAACGGAAAAAATCTTGTATTGACATCTTACGCAAAATGCTTGGCTTTCGGAAAAGCCGCCTATACCCCTCCCCCCTATCAGGTTATGCGATGAAGTATACACTCGCGTTGGAATCGGAGAAACAATGGCACACACCATCAAGGATAAGCAGAAGCTTTTGAACAGGGTTCGCCGTATCAAGGGACAAGTAGAAGCCATTGAGCGAGCGCTCGCCGAAGAGTACGGATGCTCAGACGTTCTGCAACGGATTACGAGTTGTCGGGGGGCGATGAACGGACTATTGGCCGTCGTGCTAGAAGACCACATCAGGAACCACCTCGTTGATGTCGATAACGGCGAAAACCCCCACGGCAGCGCGGCGGACCAGTTAATCGAAGTTGTTCACAGCTATTTCAAGTAGAGTAAAAATGAATGATGAGAAAAACACCGCATTCTGCGCGGGCCATGACCACATCTTTCTCGGCGCAGCCCATGAGCAAAACGAACGCAAGACATGGGCGGTGATTGCACTATGCTCTGCAATGATGGTCCTCGAGATTGTCGGCGGTACGTTGTTTGGGTCGCTTGCGCTCGTTGCCGATGGTCTGCATATGTCCACACATGCCGGCGCAATGCTCATCGCCGCCCTTGCCTACACATACGCTCGAAAACATGCGACCGATTCGCGCTTCGTGTTCGGAACGGGCAAGCTTGGCGACCTTGCAGGATTCTCTAGCGCAATCGTTCTAGCCATGATTGCTTTGCTCATAGGCTATGAGGCTGTTGCACGCTTTATCTCCCCCATCCCGATTCATTTCAGGGAGGCAATTCCCATTGCGGTGCTCGGCTTAGCGGTCAATCTCGCGAGCGTCTGGCTCCTGCGCGGGAACCATCACGGGCATGGGCATGGGCATGAACATGAACACGACCAATCCAGTGACCACCCGCTTGATGCGGCAAACCATGGGGGAGACGCACAACTTATAGCCACCAAGTTCGGCCATCAGACCTTGAGTATCTTTGAACATGGCATTCCTCCGGTTTTTAGAATTACGCCGGCAGGAGACGCGCTGAAACTTCCGACGTCATGTCTGTCTGTCGACACGGTCCGCCCGGGCGGCTCCGTACAAAAATTCGACTTCGTTGACCAAGGTGATTTCCTCGAATCGACCGCCAGCATTTCGGAGCCGCACGAGTTCAAGGCTATAGTCAGGTTGGCAGGTGAAAATCATGAGGTCGATTTCGCGGAGCATAGTCACGCGCATGCGATGCGCACTAGCTCCGTTCATCGCGACCACAATATACGTTCGGCGTATGTTCACGTGATTGCAGATGCTGCCGTCTCGGTCCTGGCAATCGTCGGGCTACTCCTCGCCTGGACGTTCGGGTGGAACTGGATGGACCCGCTTGCGGGCATCATTGGCGCTCTGGTCATTGCAAATTGGGCATACGGACTTATGAGGGACACGGGACCTATTCTTTTGGACGTCAATACTGATGAACGAACTACGCAAACGGTGCGCAGCGCAATTGAGGACCGAGGCGACAAGGTACTCGACCTGCACGTCTGGCGTGTGGGCCCCGGCCACATGAGTGCAGTCCTCTCAGTTGCCACGGACTGCCCGGCTCGGAGCGCGGTGTTCTACCATGGCGTTCTGCAGAACGTCGCGTCACTATCGCACGTCACCGTTGAGGTTCGGCGGGCAGGTAACTAGCCACCGGACCCGGCCCGGGCAACGACCATACGGTCCGATTTCCGTCCATCGTGGGAAGGTTGTCAATAGCGCTGGCGACCTCGACATACTTATCCACAGATTCTGTTAAAGAAGTTCCTGAAAAACCTGCAATCACGCCAAATCGAGCGATTGGAGGCTTCGCTCAGATTGCACGGCAAGAGTAGCGTCTCGACCCGGCCGGCGGAGCAATCTGCGCTGGGCATGAATCAGGTCCTAAAATGCGTTCTAGCATTGGCCACGGCTCGAAGCTCAGAAATTTGTCTTCGCGGCAGACTCTGATTTCTCCGCGGCAACCGCGCGCCCTCGCGCAGGGGCACTAAATACCGTTAATGCTGGCGTCTGCGAGACCTAGCGGGCGCGACCCGCGGACCGTCACGTGCAGCCGTTCGGGCACGCCCGGAAACTCGAACGGCAGCAGTTAAAGTATTGACGCGGTGCGACTGCCGAACTAAGCGTTCGGACTGACCGCCTCGTTCGACACCTTCTTCGTCTTCGCTAGCAGCCTGCGCCGAATCAAATTTCTCATCGGATTGACCAACCTCTCTTGAAAGTACACTGCAACAAATACCGTCCCGACCAGGTAAAGCGGATAAGTCGCCATGCTAGGTATCACTTCCTTTGAGGCGGAGACGCAAGATGCGAAATTTGTTGCGCACCACACGGGCGACTCCCCTATGGAAAACAGTTTCACCACTTTGATAAGCACCATAAAGAGAGGTACGTGGATAGCGAAGATTGACAGTGCAGAGTTTCCGAGAGTAACGGATATCCGTTCAAACGGCGTCGGCACAGTTACCCGAGCGCATAGCACGATTAGCGCTACCTCCGCCGGCATAAGCGCTCCATTGTGAACCAGATAACGCGCGTAGAGCGGGCCGACGCTTATCACCCGAGACGCCAAGGCAAAGCAAACACCGACGAACAGCAGCCCAACAGTTCTTTGGACTCGTGTTGCATATATCCATTCCAGTTTACCTTCTTTGAACAGGCCGTACAGGACGATGCCACCGAAGAACTCGGGCAACCTAAGCAGTGGGTTACGGGTCACAATTCCCACAGCAAGCGGACCGTACCACTTCATCACACTCGCGAGCACAGGCGGAACGAGATAAAGAACCCATAGCGCGATAAGAATCCACCCCTTGTTGCGGGCCGGAAGCAATCGAGACGCAGCGAACGGGAAGATGACATAGAAGGACAACAACGTCGACAATGACCACGACGGAGGGTTTACCGACCCGAAGAGCGGATTCCACACCTGCAGCATCAATAGATTCAGGGCGAAGTTGAACGCTGTCCCTGCCGACCCAAGGACGACCATATTCTTTGGACCGTCTTCCAGTGTCATGAGGGCAAACTGATTCAGTGCTCGTGTGCTGGACAACGAAACAATCATCAGCAGCGCGAGTGCGATGAGGTGTATAGGGTACAGATTCGAAAGGCGTTTAACAAAGAACGCCCAGGTGCCGCCGCGCAGTTCGGTCGATTGACCGAAATAAACGTGGCTCAGTATGAAGCCCGACAAAAGGAAAAAGCTGCTCGTTGCAAACCCGCCCAGGCCGGCCAAATCAATAAACGGGATAGCGACGTTCTGGGGATACTCGTGAATCGAGTGAAATATCATCAAGTAAAACGCCAGCGCAAACCGCAACAGGTCGAGCCCGATAAATTTCTTTTTCACGCTACCTCTGCAAATAACGTCGTTGGTCGGCTAGGCCAGCCGCGGCCGGGCTCCGTTGAAGCCCGCTGAGAGCCCTGAACGTACAACGTGGTCAACTCGCTTCACGTTCGGAAGGACACAAAGCGCCGGTTTTCGAAAGAGGCAAGGCGAATATGCGGACCCATTCAGATAGAACTGGGTTTGCTCAATTGGCGAGTTCTCCAAGAATTCTTTTCCCGGGTTCCGGCCAGCAACCATTGAATCATTGCACGACTCATTTGGACGGCCAAGAAAGATGACATTTCGATGTCGAAGATGTCATCCGCTCGCCATCTGGTTCCCGGACTGCCGCGTTACGGGACGTCTTGAGCTTCGTTCTTTTGACAGTTCGGTTTTCGAGACAAATACGTGAAGGCGGTCACTCTCCGCCCCAAGATGTCAGAAAGATTGCTGAATGGTCATTCCCGGGCCACGCCCGATTCAGCGGCCGTTATGCAAAATAGCGACCGCTAGTGCTCCTTCGAAAGCGCCGGCGTGGCAAGACGACTAAAGGAGCACGTTGTGCTGCTCAAGCGATTGATTGCCGGCGCCCTACGGACACCAGGCTTGACAAGATGGGAACGCAGCCACTTACAGTCTGCGATGAGCAACGTAGAACGCTTTATCCAGCGCGCGAACTATGGCGTCGCGAACGGATTCATGACGTTTCGGCGATTCCAAACAACAGGAGGGGCACCATGGCGGAATCTCTTTGCGGCATAGATTTGAACCAAGCACGGCGTAGCGGGTCGACTATCAAAATCGAACTCGACGATGGAGAGACCGTCGAAGGGCGTATCGTGTCCTTTGACCACTGGCACTTGCTTGTTCAATTGGAAGAGTTCCCCTGTGTCGTCCTTATTGCGGCGATTGCCCGGATGGAGCAAGTGCGCGCATCGTAGCGGAACAACGAAGGCGAAGCTATTGCCTTTAGCACGGACATTGCCGCGAACGCCATGGCAGGCGGAAAGAGAGCGTTCCGTACTCCCCCTGCAATGAAGATGTTTCTGCTGATGAGGCGCAGATATATACAGTGAAGATTGACCCTCCGTCAAAGGCCGTCTCTGTGACCATGAACGTCTTTGCGGAGCGCCCACATTACTGACGGCGCACATGACGTAAAGACAAGCACTGGCGCGGGGCTCTTTCTTGCGACGACGTCGATGGCGCATATGAGTTATAGAGACGGCCGGAATCGCCACGCACAGCTGCTGTGTCGGCCTCTTACCTGTCGTGAATGACGGCGGCGACGCACGGCGCCGAAGCGGGCGACATCGGCCGGCGGAATCCAACCCCGAAGAACGCGCGTGCGCGCACCGGAGACGATGCGTGGAGATTCGACCCTAAAGTAAATCGTTCGCTTGCCGATAACTCCTGGTTAGACGGAAGGTCTTTTGAATTCAGGCTGCGTTTGCGGCGTCGGCATCACAAGGGTGCTACGCAGGTGGTGTACTGCCTCTCGGAACGGGCAAGTTGAATGGAGAACCGATGGATATTAGTCTATCTAGGGGCTTGGCGAGCCGGTTCATGAGGGAGCATCTTGAGAGTTTGGTCCGCTCGTTGCACCAGATGAACCGCCTCACCCTTTCTGCTCCAAAATGTGGGTTTTCGAAGCGCACGCAGTGGAAGAATTGGGCGACGCGAGTACGTGACGCCCTTGCGAAGTCAGTGATTTCTGACGTTGAGCAGGGAAGCGCTCGGAAGAGGTTGAGAGTTATGCATTTCCTGGGCGGCCCGAACTCGAACCCGCTTACTCAATGGCAGGAAGAAGCCATCCCAGTGCAGGTGCTCGCCACGGCTTATCCGAACGGCATCATTCCACTTCTGCTTCCGATTAGATGCTTGCTTGGCAAGCACGCGATTGCGCGCCTCATTCAGCGAAGTGGTCACTTCGACGCGCGTGACGTACGAAATATCGACTTCTGCGCGCTTAACTCAGAAATCGCGCCGTTGACGTCGTGGTCGGCGGTTTGGACGATATTGTTAGCCGAGGCACTGCGTTCGCCCGGTTTGCAGAGAAGCGAACTGATGGTGCCAATCCCAACGCAGAGCGGCGTCTTTATGGCGACCATATGCTCCGACCATCCCCTACTAAACGTACGCACATTTTTATGCGACCAACAGTTGTCCGAGCGCCAGCTCGCGCTGAAAGACAGGCTGGTCCGAGCGATGAGTGCAGACGAGCATGCACTCATCGAGTGCTGTGCGCCAGAACTGCAAGTTCCTGATGCGAGTTTCGCCCTGTCAATGGTGCTTTCGCGTGTTGCGCGCATCTCGCAGGATTGGCTCGGGCCGTTGATGACTCGCATCGCATGTCGAGACGACAGGCGGAAACTCGCGACGTCTATCGCGGCCACACTCGCCGTCTTCACCCTCGACGACTCGATGCACACCCTATATGAGCGGGTTGGCCTTTCTGCAGTGTCGGCTGCGCTAAGAAAGCCCGACGCCAATGCCGCATTGATGCGCCTCCTCGCAAGTGAGGCAAAGAAAATGCGGCCGACATTGAACCCGCATATAGAAGTGGAGGCATGAATGTCACGACCGCTTGTCTTGGGAGGCTGGCTTCGTGGACGGTGCCTCTGCGAATTCATCAGAGTCCGCAACAACGTCTTCCTGAGTAGGCGCCTCTAGCTCTACAAGTTGCGAGCGCGCCTGCTCCCAAAATTCGTCTGCGCGCCCTTCTGGGCTGCCTGCCTCGAGCCAGAGTTCATATGCACAAGAACGGATGTCGTCGTCGGAGCCTGTGGTCATACGATGCCTCAATTTTCGTCTGCGATTTAACCGCTAGTCGCGCCACAATGGTGCGCCTTCCCGGAAGTCACCCCCGAGCATACAGCGGCAGAAAGGGGTGCTTGCTCCGGGGAGCGCCGGTACTCGACGGGCGCTCGTCCCCAATCGCGACTGGCGAGGGACATAGAGGAACGTCTGCCCTGGCCGTCGTGAGCGCGAGCATCTTCGTAAAGTCATTTGCGGCACGCACGCGCGCAGTGAGGTTCAACGCTCCGCCCAATCGAAATGCCTTGTCGACAGTCTTCAATAACGACGTGTGGTCGTACAGAGTGTGGTCAATGGTACCCGGTGGAACATGCGGCGAGATGACAAGGGCTGGCACCCGCACTCCCAAACGGTCAAAGGAAAAGTTGTGCTCTTTCAGTCGTGGGTTCTCTTGTGCGCCCGGCGGCACCGCCGGCGGGGAGCGAACATGGTCGAAGAAGCCCCCGTGCTCATCGAACGTAATAAGGAACAGACTGTTCGGCCAGAACTTCGAAGCACTAATTGCATCATACAGGGACTTGACCAGTGCTTCTCCGCGACGAACGTCGCCAGCCGGGTGCATCGAGTTTCCATTTCTGAAGTCATTCAGGGCGTCATACTCCGGCTCGATGAAAATGAACCGCTCAAGCAGTGAGCCGTCGGACACCTGAGCGATGAAGTTCTCCATCGTCGAGAACCGGCTCCGTTGATTTTGCATGCCGTAGATGCAGCGCGTCTGTGCCACATCGCCCCGCACGATAAGCCAGTCCGACGGCGGCAGTTTCGAGAAAACAGTGCCGTTCGCAAAAGTGAAGATGGGCTCATTCAAGGCTACAGCCTCAAGAACCTGCGCGCTGCTTGGTGTATGGTCCAGCCCGGACGACGTCCCGGCGACGGCAAAGAAGCGATTAGGCCACGTCGGCCCGGGGACTGACGCAAACCAGTTGTCGCACACGCCGAACTGAGAGGCGAGAAAGGTTAGGACCGGCAATTGGTCGGGAGTGAAGGCGCTGAAGGCGTCGGCGATGATGCCGTTCACGTCTTCGTACGTCGCCGCAAAGCCCGTCTTGGACCAATCTGGCGCCAATGGTGGATATCCGCCCGCGCCTAAAACAAGGGTGTCCTTCTGGACGGCGGACGTGCTTGCCACCGCCGGCCCGCACAGTTGGACGCATGAATCGGTGAATTCGTGCCCTGGGTCGAAATTGAGAAAATACGGAGACCCTTCTCTCAGTCGATAGACCGTACCGCCGCGACCGACATTAGTGACGGCCTTAACTAGCAGCCCGTTAGCGGATGTCGGCGTTCCGTCTGGAGACTGCCCGGAAAGATTCGCAAGGCCGAACACGCTGTCGAACGAGCGGTTTTCCAGCATCAGGACAAAGATGTGAGTTATCGCGCACATATCACTTGGATGCCGGCACGTCGCTTCACCGCCGCGCGCTAAATCGCGGAAGCCTTGGAAAACATTTTACACTTTCGCGCGATTCCCACCGCTTCGTTCACCAAGAACGATGCGGTCTGCCGATTGCGCTCTTATACAAATTTGGGTGTGACATGGACGTGGCGGCAGGTTCGCATCGATGTCCCGGCCTGTAATCGATTTTGAGGAAGAAGAGAGGTTACATGCCGACCGTGCATTTCCTCGACCAAGAATTGGCACATATCGAGGGCATGGTTCGTCACCCGCTTGTTGGCGACTGCGCAGATGGACCACTCGACGGCTGTCGTTAGTCCGCCTTATTCGCGACGACGTATCGAAGGCGTTCTGGACTTCTCAAGCGGTGAACTAGAACTTCTGGAGGTGCGTCCGCGCTGATGCGTGCTGTCGACCAATTCCCTGACAACGAGTTACGGTGATGCGCGACGGGACTTGCATGCCAGAGGACCGAGAGCGCGGTAAGCGGAACCAAGGCGGCGGCCCCCTTGGAATATAAACGTGGCTTCAACCTGTCCCGGCGACGCTACCTTGCGGGCCGCCGGTGAAGCAGACGCGGCTCTTCAAGGTCTGGCGACAACGTCGCTTCAAAATCAGCCAATGCAACCGGCTTCAGTAGGTAGCCGTCGAAGCACCGGGGGTCGTTCCGCTGGACAACGTCGGCGTTCCCGGTAATGGCTATGATTGTTGCGTCGCGTGACGGTCCTTCACTGCGGATGCGGTCACAGACATCGCACCCGTCCGCGTCGGGCAGTCCGATGTCCAAGAAAATCCGGTCGAACGGCTGTACGGCCGTAAGCGCGAGACATTCAGCCCCATCGTGCGCAATAGCAGCGGTATGACCAATGCCGACTGCGATGTCTGCAAGTATTTCGGCACAAGCGCGTGAGTCGTCGACAAAGAGTAAATGCATAGCAACGCAGCTTTAAGTGGCCTCAGTTGCGGCCTCCGACTTCGGAGGGAGTGCTTCCGGCGGGTCGCAATCCAGCACATGGTCACTCCGTCAGCGTAGAGCTTACCGAGCAGAAAACCAAGAGCGGAAAGTCCGACGGGCTCTAAGCATGCGCCGCCTGCGACCTCCGAACGTGGACAAATGGCCGCGCGGCGGCGGCGGGACAGGCCTTTGATTTTATCTTTTGTGCGATAAGGGAACTGCGATGCGCAAAGCGCTAGCCGACGACGCGCACGCGGGACTTATCGAGAACTTGTCGTGCGGCTGCCGCCATGCAAGAACGCTTGCCAGTCCGTGCGGCCGTGGGCGGACGCCGCACTCGGCTTCGCAAGGTGTCTCACCTTAGGACGTGAGACCGGGCGATTGAGTGCTGCATGAAAAGCGATGCCGCCTTCACCGACCTTAATGCGCTACACCACTCCCGTAAGCGGGATAGACGGTCAACCCGCGGCTTCGCGCCTGATTTGTTCATCACGGAACCTAGACAAGATATCTCGCGCATCGTCGTTTCTGTCCGGGATTTGGGAGCGAGGACAGCCGTTAAGTAAACGCCGAATGAAACCGGACGGATATAGAAGCTTCCCGCGGCTACGGTCAGTAGGATTGCAGTTGCACACGCACTACAAAGCGAAGAATTTCGATGTCGGTCGAGCTGAAAACGCGGTAATTCGACCCGGTGCGGCCCGCTGTATCCGATTTTTCATTGCAACTCTTTTTTTCACAGGCCGGCGGCTATCGCCAGAGACGCATCGCTTCACTGCAAGAACGCATGCCGTGCATCATGCTTACGTGCATCACAGTCATGCCGGCGTTGCCAAGCACAGCGACGAGGCCAATGACGGCGAAGATAACGATGACGACGTTAAGTATCCGAGCACTGTCGAACATGACTTCCTCCTTCGTATCAGTCGCGGAGCAGCGTGATGGGCAGCAACATCGCGCCGCTCCGCGTGACTTGAACGTGGCGTGATGAATCAGGTCACGATTTCGGCTCCGTCACTGCATTACTCTGCACGTCCTGCTGGTCGGTACTGGACTTCTTAGCACGCGTCATGAGCAGCATCGAGAGCGGACACACCAGCATGCAGGCGACCAGGATGAGTGGAGCGAGAGCGCCTCTGAACTGAGGCAGCGCCCAATCTCCGAGGGCGATAACAAGTGCGAGCGCAAGTGCAGTCGTCGCCATGGTCTTTGTGTTGCACTTCATAAGTGTTTCCTTTCGGGAACTGGATTGGATATCAGTGTTGGGAAGAAATCCGCGTCACTTCGATGGAGACGTACCCGCCTGGTCCGAGTACTTGAGCATGATGTCGCCCATCGCCTTCATCATTTCCCCATGCATGCGCATCGCGGTCTTCGGGTCCATACCCATATTGCCGCCCATCATTGGACAACTACCCATCATGCCGCCGCCCATCATGGAGGGACTGTGCTCGCGCGTTTGCGGGGGGCGACTCGCGTCATTGCCGGTCCCACCGGCAGCCATTGCCACAGCGCCCGTACCCAACGAGAGTGTCAATAGGGCAGCAGTCAGTAGTGATTTGGCGTTCATATGTATCTCCGGATTCGGTTAAATCGTGTCACTGAGAAAGCAGTTGTCGAGGCGCGAGCCGACGCTCTCCGCGTTCGCGACACGCGTGCGTGCACAACGACGCGGGGCCGTTCGAGACTCATCGACGCGGGAACTACAGGGAGCGAGGTGGAGGCGCTGGCAGTTCGGGGATGAACTGCGATATGAGAATGAGGTTGGTGGCCCGGTAGACGGGCGAGGAAGTCACGACTGCCGTCTTGTGCGTCGTGGGTATGACCGCCATACCACAGCCGAGACCGCTCAGGTTGCCGTGACATGCGAGCTGGGAACCCGTTACGTGGGCTCTTGCATCTTGTGCGCACGCCACCATGCCCGGTGTATGCGGCGCTTTCATCTGAGACTGCATGGTCGACGACGACATCTCCGGGCAAAGCGCCACCTGCGCGGGGTAGCCGAGGAGCGGCAGCCACGCGATAAGCAGACAGGCGACGAGCTTTGCCCAGAATTTCATCATTTCAGTATAGGTGGTCCACGCGGCATCGCCAAAGGACAGGATGACGCTCACGCGTTACCCGGTAAATCACTGGCCCCAACGTTTTAGATGCGCGAGGAACGCGTCAGCACCCACAAACCCGACCAGCTGCGCGTCGAGCTGCTGATGCCCATTGCGGTCGTAGAAAATGAGCGCCGGTGGCCCGAAAAGCCCGAAGCGCCTTAACATCTCAGCGTCTTCGGGTGTGTTCTTCGTCACATCAATACGCAGCAGTTTCCAGTGGGCGAACTCGCTTACCACGCGCGCATCGGTAAAGGTAAATCGCTCGAGTTCCTTGCAACTGATGCACCAGTCAGCGTAGAAATCCACCATGACGGGCTGGCCGCGTGCCGATTCAAGCGCCCGGTCGAGTCCGGCAGTCGACCGTATCGAATCAAAACGCTCTGCACTGACCGTCTCGGTCTGTGCCCCCCGTATAACACCGCGCAATGGCTGAAGAACGTCAAAATTCCCAGACGCAATGCCGACCAGTTCGGCAATCGCGGCGGCCAGCAGCAGTACACCAATTGCTTTGCCTGCGCGAACCACGCCGTGGGCGTCCGGCGGCAGCGGGTCGAGGGCGCGCAGCATCATCGCGCAATCGGCTAGCAGCAAAGCGACTAATGCCATCAGCAGCCAATCCGGCAGTAGCGAATAGACGAACCACAATGCTGCTGCAAGCAGCGTGACGCCCAACGTGTTCTGAACGGCAACCATCCAGGGACCGGATTTCGGTAGCACGTGTGTGCCGAACGTGCCGACGAGCAGTAGCGGAATGCCTATTCCGACGCCCATCACGTACAAGGCCAGCGCTCCGCCGACGACATCGCGACTGTTGGCGATATACAGCAGTGCACCGGCCAGCGCTGGTGTGGAGCATGGGCCGACAATCAGTGCGGAGAGCATGCCCATCACGAACACAGGGACAATCCGGCCGCCGGGCAGCCGATTGCTCCACTCGGTAAGCCTGGTCTGCCAGCCCGTTGGCAACTGCAGTCTGAATAGACCGAACATACCGAGCGCAAGGACGACCATGAGCAAACCAAAGGTGGCCAGGGCCCAGGGCTTTTGCGTGACAGCCACCAACGGGATGCCAACGAGTGCCGCAATGGTGCCGGCGACCGCATAGGTAACCGCAAGTCCCTGCACATAAGCGACCGACAGCGCGAAGCCGCGCCACACGGTTGGCCGTTGCTGACCTCCGCCGACGACAGTGGTCACAATGGGAATGAGGGGATACATACAGACCGTGCCGGCCATCAACAGGCCGGCAAGCAGGAAGCCCAGCAGTTCGGGAAGGCCAAGGCCATTCGCCGGTCGCAGAGTCAGGCCGAATACAGCGATACCCCGGTTTTCGACGACAACTGGAAACACGGTCGCCCCCGCTGATGCGTTCCCTTCGTTCGCAATGGGGGTGACGATGCCGTTGGAAGCTATCCGGTAGCTCCGGGTTAGCGGTGGGTAGCAGACCCCGAGGTCCGCACACCCCTGCGACGTGACAGAGAGCACAGTGCTCACCGCGCTGGCGCGGGCCAACGGAACGCGAATCTGCACAGGCCGGTGATAGACCTGGACCACGCCAAATGTCGGGTCGTTTTTCGATTCTGCGGGCGGCATCTGGTCCGGCGTCACTGACTTACCATCCACGGCGAAGCTGAAGCGGTCCCGGTACAGGTAGTAGCCAGATTTTGTGCCGAAGTCGAGCGTTACCTGTTGCGGACCGCTGACGCTGACCGTCAATGGGAAGGCTTCGTTGACGGGTAGCAGGTCAGATTCGTTCACCGCGTAAGCGGCTAGAGACACGAATACGAACAGCAAGCCAAGCGCGATGCGCAACGCGTGCTTCGCTGCGTCTGTTTGACGGCAAATTCCCCGCCGTACGTCGGATGATGTCACTCGCATTGCAGTGCCTCTACTCACAAGATGTCAGCGCAAACGCGTGACCGCTGGCCCACTGCCACTCCGCGAGCCCGCGAGTGCGGTGTCAACGCTTCATCACGACTGCTTTTCCAGTTTCATAATGGTCAGGGTGCCGTTGACGTTTTCGACGCGGACCTTGACCTTGTCGCCCTCGTGAACCTGCTTGACCATCGCGGCATCCTTCGCCTTGAACGCCATCGTCATCGGCGGCATCCCGACGTTCTCCAACGCGCCGTGCTTCAGCGTGACCATGCCGGTCGCAGCGTCCACCTTCCTGACCTCCGCATCGGTGAGCGCAGTGTTCAATGACGTCTTCGAAGCCGACGGCTTGGACATGTCCATGCCGGCCATATCATCACCAGCGAACGCGGGCGCAGCAACGATAGCTGCAAGAGCAACAGACGCAACAATCAGCTTTTTCATTGAGTTTCTCCAGTCTGGGTAGATGGCACTTTCATGCCGGAAGGTACTGCATGGGGGTGCCGCGCATGGCCAAGCCTTCGCGCGCGGCGGCGTTGCAGCAGGAACCAGGCTGCAGGGATAACGAACATTGAAAGGATTGGCGCCGTGACCATGCCGCCTACCATCGGTGCGGCGATGCGCTGCATGACTTCTGAACCGGCGCCGTGCCCGACCATGATGGGGATGAGACCAGCCAGCACGACAGCAACCGTCATCGCTTTCGGACGCACGCGCAACACGGCGCCTTCGCGAATTGCATCGAACAGAAGCGCCTCAGTTAGCGGTTCGCCAAGCTCCAGCCGACGATTGAGCGCGCCCTTCAGGTAGAGCAGCATCACGACGCCGAACTCAGCCGCGACACCCGCGAGCGCGATAAATCCAACGGCGGTTGCGACAGATACCGCGTGGCCCAGAATCCAGATGAGCCAGAAGCCACCGACCAAAGCGAATGGCACGGTCGACATCAGCAACAGCGCATCGGCTGCGGAGTTGAAAGTAAGAAACAGCAGCACGAAGATGACAAGGAGCGTCACCGGAATGACCGTGCGCAACTTCGCGGCAGCGCGCTCCAGATATTCGAACTGTCCGGACCAGGCAATCGAGTAACCGGGGGGCAATACGACCTTATCGGCGACAGCGCGCTGCATCGCCTTCACAGCCGATTGCAGGTCCGTGTTACGGATGTCCACATAGACGTAGCCGGAAAGACGGGCGTTCTCGCTACGAATCATCGGCGGACCGTCGGCAATCGTGATGTGCGCCACATCGCCGAGCTGGATTTGTGCCCCGCGGCCCGTGACGACTGGTAGCTGACGCAGTTTCTCGAGGGAATCGCGAATTTCGCGTGGATAGCGGATGTTGATGGGGAACCGCTCACGGCCGGCAATCACTTCTCCGACGTTGTCACCGCCAACGGCCGAGGACACAACCGACTGGATGTCCGCCACGGCAAGCCCGTAACGAGCGGCCGCGAGTCGGTCGATGTCGACGTCAACGTAGCGGCCCCCGTTCAGTCGTTCAGCCAACGCCGATGTGACGCCCGGAACACCCTTGACCGCTGCTTCGACCTGGGCCGCAACCTTGTCGATTTGTGTGAGGTCTGGGCCCGAAATCTTGACGCCAACGGGCGTCTTGATGCCGGTGGACAACATGTCGAGACGATTCCGAATAGGTGGCACCCACACATTCGAGAGGCCAGGCACCTTGACCGTCCGGTCCAGTTCATCAATCAACTTCTCCGGCGTCATATCTGGTCGCCACTCGCCGCGCGGCTTGAACTGAATCGTCGTCTCGAACATTTCGAGCGGTGCCGGGTCAGTCGCGGTGTCCGCCCGCCCAGATTTGCCGAAGACCGTTGCGACCTCAGGGACAGTCTTGATAAGGCGGTCCGTCTGCTGCAGCAGTTCGCTGGCCTTCTCGGCGGAGATTCCCGGAAGCGCTGTCGGCATATACAGCAGGTCGCCTTCATCAAGCGGCGGCATGAATTCGCCGCCGAGCTGGGAAAGCGGAATCACCGAAGCGGCCAGCGCAACGACCGCCAAACCAATGGCAACCCACGGCCGCCGCAGCGTCGCTTCCAGGAACGGTCGGTACAGTCGAATCAGTACGCGATTGATTGGGTTCGAGTTCTCATAGGGAATGCGACCTCGAATCAGATAGCCCATCAGCACGGGCACCAGCGTCACTGACAACCCGGCAGCAGCGGCAATGGTGTAGGTCTTGGTGAAAGCCAGCGGCGAAAACAGCTTCCCCTCCTGCCCCTCGAGCGAGAACACCGGAATGAACGACAGCGTTATGATGAGCAGCGAGAAAAACAACGCCGGCCCCACCTCCGCTGCAGATGTCGCGATGAGTTCCCAGCGCTGTGCCGTCGTTATTGGTTCACCCGGATGCTCGTGGTCGTACGCTTCGAGATGCTTGTGAGCGTTCTCAATCATCACGATGGCCGCATCAATCATCGCCCCGATGGCAATTGCGATGCCGCCCAGCGACATCAGGTTCGCATTCACCCCCTGATAGCGCATCACGATGAAGGCGGCCAGCACCCCTAGCGGCAGTGACAAAATCGCCACGAACGCGCTGCGCAAATGGAACAGGAACACCGCGCAGACCAACCCAACGATGATGAATTCCTCGATGAGCTTGTCCTTGAGATTATCCACCGCGCGCTCGATGAGCTGGGAGCGGTCGTAGGTGGTCACGACTTCGACACCAGCCGGCAACGAGCGCTTCAGGTCGGCCAGTTTCGCCTTCACCGCATCGATAGTCGTCAGCGCGTTCTTGCCGGAACGCATGACGATGACGGCGCCGGCAACTTCCCCCTGGCCATTCAGCTCGGCAATACCCCGTCGCATCTCCGGTCCGATTTGAATCCGGGCTACATCGCCGAGCAGAACCGGGGTACCGGCATCGTTCGTCCGCAGTACGACGTTGCGAAAGTCGTCGAGCGTATGCAGGTAACCTGACGAGCGGACCATGTACTCCGATTCGGCCATTTCGACGACAGACCCACCGGATTCCTGGTTCGCCTTGCCGAGCGCGTCGGCCACCATCCCCTGCGTGATGTTGTAGGCGCGGAGTTTGTCCGGGTCGAGCACAACCTGATACTGGCGCACCATGCCGCCGATGCTTGCAACTTCAGACACGTCCGGCACTGACTTCAGTTCGAACTTCAGGAACCAGTCGTTCAGTGCGCGCAGTTGTCCGAGGTCGTGTTGCCCGGTTTTGTCGACGAGTGCATATTCGTAGACCCAACCCACGCCAGTTGCATCAGGGCCAAGCGAAACAGTCGCGCCCTGCGGCAGGCGGCTTTGCACCTGATTCAGATATTCGAGCACGCGCGAGCGTGCCCAGTACTGGTCGGTCTTGTCGTCGAACAGCACGTAGACGAATGCATCGCCGAACGACGAATACGCGCGGATGGTTTTGGCCCCAGGCACACCAAGCAACGTGGTCGTAAGCGGATAGGTCACCTGGTCCTCGATGACCTGCGGTGCCTTGCCAGGATACGACGCCTTGATGATGACCTGGGTATCGGACAGGTCGGGCAGTGCATCGAGCGGCGTTTGCGTGACCGAATAGACGCCCCATGCCGTAACGAGCACGGTCGCGAGCAGAACCAGGAAGCGGTTGTGAATAGACCACCTTATAAGACGCGCAATCATTTGGCGCCTCCGACCGGTTCGACCTTGGTCAACTGGTAGCCGTCGTCAGATTGCTTGAAAACAAAGTGCACGGTCTCGCCAGGCTTCACGTCTGGAAACGCCGTCGGCGAGGGTTTGCCGAATGCCATCGTCATCGCGCCCCAGCCGAGCGCTGGAACGGGTTGATGTGAAAACGTGATGTCTCCGGCCGTCACCTGCTCGACCTTACCTGTGGTGTCGTAGGTCTGCGGCGCTGCCGCGGCAGATGCCGGAGCCGGCGCGCTAACACCGCTCGGTGCGGTTGCTTCGAGTTTCGGCAGAACGGATTTCAGACTCGCTTCTGAGTCAATCAGAAACTGGCCGGATGCGACGACCTGCTGGCCTTCAGTCAGGCCGCTGCTTACCTCGGTATCGTCGCCGGCATCGTTGCCAACGGTGACCGAGACAGGTTGCAACCTGCCGTCGGAATTCCTGACGATGACCACCGACCGCTTACCCGTCGTGATGACGGCTTCCGAGGGAACCAGCAACCGCGAAACCTTTTTCGCGGCGCCGATGCGCGCCCGCATCAGCATCCCCGGCGTCAATCTGAAGTTCGCGTTGTCGATTTCGAGGCGTGCCTGGAGCGTGCGACTGCTCGTGCTGATGCCCGGCAGGATTTCGCGGATGTGCCCCATGAAATGTTGCGCCGGGTCGCCGGCAAACACGGCGTCCACGGTCATCCCTGGTTGAACCTGGAGGGCCAGGGCTTCGGGCACCTCGACAACGAGCCACAGCCTGCTGAGTCCGGACACTTTCGCAAGCGTCTGACCGGGCGACACCATCGCGCCATCGCGCACGTTCAGTTCGGTCAGCACACCGGTTTCTGGTGCAGACAGTGTGATGTGCGTCTGTGCCTTGTCGGTATGGTCGAGACTTGCAATCACACCGTCCGGAATCGACATCGCCCGCATGCGCGCACGTGACGCCGCGAGCATGCCGTCGTCCATGCCGCCACGTTTCAGCGCCAGATACTCTTCCTGCGGCGCAAGCCAGTCTGGAACGAACAGGGACGCAATCGGAGCGCCTTTCGTTACGCGTTGCATCGGCGCGCTGGCGTAAAGATGGTCAATGTAGCCGGTCACCCGCGACTGGACGACATCAGCTTTCGACTCATCGAACTGCGTAGTACCCACTGCGTCGAATCCGTCCGTTGTTTCCTGCCGACGCACCGTTGCGTAGCGAATGCCCAGATTCTGCTGAAGACTCGGGTCAATCTTGATGCCGTTCGAGCCACCTTCATCAGCGTAGACCGGCTCTAACTGCATGTTCATGAAAGGTGACTTGCCCGGCTTGTCGAAATGCTGGTTTGGCACCATCGGGTCGTGCCAGTACAGTACCTTCCGGCCAGTCTTCGGGTCGATTTTGTCGCCGGAAGGTGTAGCCGCAAGAGCGCTCTCGCCACTCATCGCCGAACGATGCGTGCCGGCGACATAGCCGGCCCCGAGCAACGCCGCAGCGGCAAACACTATCAGGGCCAAGCGTGCCAGTTGTTTCTTCTGCATGTTGTTCTCCTTCACTGACTCACGGACATCGAGGCGGGTACGACTTGGTACTCGAGCTGAGCCCATGTCTGCGATACGTCTCGCTGCAGGTCGAGCACCTGAAGCTGGGAGTCGAGTTGCGCGCGCCTGGCAGCGAAGGTGTCCGCAAGCGAGCCTGTGCCTGACCTGTACGCTGCAGTCGCGAGTCGAGCGCGCTGGTCCGCAGCGGGCAGCAGGGAATTGCGGAGGTTGTCAATACGTTCGCGACCGCTGGCGAGAGTTGCCGCCTGCGTGCGAATATCCGCTTCCACCTGACGCTGCGCATCCTCGTACATCAGACGGGCCCTAGTGCCGAGTTCCGCCTTTTCGGCGGCATCGCGGTTCTGACGGTTTTTGCGATTGATAGGCAACGGGATGCTGACGCCGACCGACACCATGTTCGAGTACGCCCCGCCGCGCTGCTGATACGACACCTCCCACGTCCAGTTGGGACTGCGGTCACTGTTGGCAACCGCGGTATCAGCATCCGCTACGGCGATGTCCCTTGACGCGGCGATAAGTGCTGGCTGGACTTCGCGCAGCGCATCGGCAGGTAGGGACGAGACATACGACTGTGGCGCCGGTGGCTCGCCGGTCACATCAGAAACGGGTGTTGCCGTCCAGCGAGAAAGGCCGATGAGCGCGGTTTGAAACGTCTGCTGGCCCTTGAGCAACTGGTCCTGCGTCTGTGCAAGCATTGCCTGAGCCTGTGTCACATCGCCGGCCGTTGCTTTAGCTCCTCGATAGGACGCTTTGGTCGCCTCCAGCTCATGGGTCATGTGGCCAACGAGTTCCTGCTGCAGCACTACGGCTTTCTTCGCATACACGGCGTTCAGCCACGCCGTGGCTGTTTGCTGGCGCGTATTTGCCAGCTGGGCGAGGTAGCCGGCCCGCTCGCGGTCCACTACGTCATTCGCTAATGCGGACCGCAGCCGCCGCTTGTCGCTCGATACCCATTCCTGCTCGATGCCGATACGGCGCATCGTCATGAAGTCCTGGCCGATGGTGTATTTCTGCTGTCCGGTCACAGGCAGGTTGTCGACGCCGGCTTTCAGCATTGGGTCCGGCAACTGGCCAGCTTTTACAGCCACCTCTGAACTGGCACGCACCGAGGCCTGCGCAGCCCCCATTGCGGAAGAGCGGTCGGTAGCGGACTGGAGTGCCGCATCGAGCGTGACGGGCGTTTCCTGCGCGTGCGCGGCGACGCTCGCGAGAATCAGCGCGGCAAAAAGCGAACGCGCGCGCAGTGCTGCACGCCGGTATGACGGCGTGCCAATAGTTAAAGGCATGTTCTAACCCCAACGGCGGAATCCCAAAGGAATCCACGTCCTGAACGCAGGACGACCTCACCGCAAGTGCGGTGAACCTGTCAGAAAGGGATTAGATGGCGCGCGGAGGTCGCCAGAGACCGGCCAGTTCACGGACGGTCAGCGACTGTGCGTAGTGGAATACGACGGCGATGGATAGCCCGGCGGGACGGGTTACTTCAGTCGTGGACACCGGATGATACAGGCTACCAAGCTGGCATTGCGCCGTTACCTTGCAGAGGAAGCCTTTGGCTTTCGCCGGTTGCGAGGATTTCATCGTCTCGCACCCAGGCATCTCCGAAGGCATTGCACTGCCATCATCGGCGCCCATGCTCATCTGCATTGGACATTCTCCAGTCAAGCCGCTGGCCGCCAGCCCACTAATGGGCAGCACAGCGCAAAGCAATAGGAGAAGCAATGTCCGGAGAAATTTCATGGCTGAATTATATCGACGTCATTTTACCCATGTTCCGTGGACTTTGTCGTCGCACCAGGTCACCAAATCGGGCGAGAATACAGCCCTTGACATTCCTGTCATGGGAAGGTTGATGCTTGGGTCCGCGAGTTGCTAATGAAAGTAATAATGGAATTCAAAGTGACGGATATGTCACGCGTCGGTTGCGCCAATTCGACTACGCGCCCGGTCACTCCTGTCAGTCCGACGGGAAAGCTCGACATCACCAGAAGAATCCTGGAGGTCGATTCGGCTTCGCAATGAGAGCGTCTGGTCGCTTTCACTGAGGTTGCGAATTATCACTCAAAGGTCAGTTGGCAGTTCCATCGGTTAAGAAGGTAAATGAAGTGCGGCTCGGATAGTCGTCGCACCGCGTCTTCGTTTCTAGCCGTGCGCGGCTTTTTGTAGGAGTTTCGACACAGGAGGTTGCGATGCAGATTGTCACCGCGCTCGGTCATGCATTCTGGATGGCCTTCACGATGCTGTGGCAGATTTTCTGGGGCTTGAGCCTGGGGTTCCTGTTCTCTGCCGTGATTGAGATTGCCGTCTCGAAGTCCGAAATGTCGAGGCTGCTGCCTGACTCATCCGCCCGGTCGCTGACCGTGGCCAGCCTGCTAGGCGCGGCATCCTCCTCATGCTCCTACGCTGCTGTCGCCATGGCTCGCTCAATTGTGCGTAAGGGCGGCGACTTTACCGCGGCAATGGCGTTTCAGTTCGCCGCGACGAATCTGGTGCTGGAACTGGGCGTGCTGATGTGGGTGCTGATTTCGTGGCAATTCGCCGCCGCCGAATTCGTCGGCGGCCCAATCATGATTGTCGTTCTGGTGCTGCTCTTCCGGGTCTTCCTCAAAGATTCTACGAAGAAGAAGGCCATCGAGCAGGCGGACAAGGGAGTCGCCGGCAGCATGGAAGGTCATGCCGCTATGTCGATGGGCGAACAGCACGGGAACTGGAAGCAACGACTCTCATCCAGAACTGGATGGATAGCAATCAGTCACAGCTACGTGATGAACTGGTCGATGCTTTGGCGAGACATCGGGATTGGATTGCTCGTCGCAGGCGCGCTCGCCTCCTGGGTTCCGGACAGCTTCTGGCAGAAATTCTTCCTCGTCAGTCATCCGACGGCCGCGATGATTTGGGGTGCGTTTGTCGGACCCCTGATTGCCGTCGCGTCGTTTACCTGTTCCGTGGGAAATGTGCCCCTCGCCGCCGTGCTGTGGAATGGTGGTATCAGCTTCGGTGGCGTCGCTTCGTTCATCTTTGGCGACCTCATCATTCTTCCCATCTTAAACATCTACAGGAAGTACTACGGGGGCCGGATGACCGGCTTTCTCGCTGTGACCTTCTATCTCGCGATGGTCTCAGCCGCACTTGTGGTTGAAGCGCTGTTCCAGTCGCTCGGATGGGTTCCGACGGAACGGCATACAGCAGTCGTCAACGCAGCTATTACATTCAACTACACCACCGTGCTCAACATCATCTTTGGTGCAATCTTCATCGTGTTGACGATTGTATTTTTCAGGACCGGTGGTCCGGAGATGATGCGCATGATGGAGGGCGGCCAGCACGACCACAGCGGTCATGGGCATCAGGCTGCACATAACGACGCCCATCACCATCATCACGACCCATCGCACTGATTCACATGCAGGGAACTTCAGCTTGACGCCCTTCCCATCCCAAAGCCCGGGGATTCCTGAGCTTCGGAAGTCAGGTTCCTGTTTCGCTTCGGACAGTTGCGGCCATGCGAGGTAAAGCCGTTGCGCCACAGGGAATAGCTCTGCGCGGCCCGCTTGAGCATGAAGCGAGGAAAGCCCGCCCGCCGGCCGAAAAATTCCCGTACGCTATGTAGAGGTGACGAATCGACGTTTGATGGGGGACGCTGGAGATATCACGCAGCCGACGTCGGCTTGAGCGCGGTCAACGCGGCGGCGTCATCAACGTAGTTCGAGTTCAGGCCGTCCTTGTGTCGCTGCTGACGACGCGCGAGCGACATGGTTGTAGACGAACCGCATGCAGCGAGGGCGCTGCGCCAGCTGCTGGCAAGCAATTCGTGACGCGGCCAGCTAGCAGCACGCGGTGAAGACTGGCGCCTATCGGTGCGGTGCAACGACAAGCAATGGATGCGCTCCCCGTTCAATTGCTCGCTGGGCTTGATTCGGCTCGAGCGAAAACCTTGGGGCACGTAGTCACCGATAAAGTTTCATGTTAGAAATGATGTTGCGGCAGAAGTCTCGACGAGTCTGCTCGCAGGTATCGGTGGAGTTGCTATGGACGACCGCGCTCGTGACAAAGGCAGGCGTAAGCCGCTCACAGAGCGAACCACATCGGCGATACGAGAGCGGCTCGAAGGCGGAGGGGCGCCATTGCTCTTGCCATTTGTCGGACCGGCCGTGGTCGTCTCAATCGCGTACATGGACCCGGGCAACTTCGCGACGAACATTCAGGCTGGCGCGAAGTACGGCTATTCGCTCCTCTGGGTTGTGCTGCTGGCAAACCTGATAGCTATGCTCTTTCAGGCGCTCTCCGCAAAACTCGGCATAGTTACCGGTCGAAACCTCGCGGAGCTTTGCCGCGAACACTTCCCCAAGCCGCTCGTCCTTTTCATGTGGGGTGTGAGCGAGTTAGCAGCGATGGCAACGGATTTGGCCGAGTTTCTGGGCGGAGCAATCGGCCTGTCCCTGCTGTTCCACATGCCTTTGTTTGCCAGCATGGTAGTCACCGCTCTCGTGACCTACGTACTTCTGTTGTTTGAGCGCGCGGGATTTCGTCCACTCGAACTGGCAATTGGTGGACTGGTCGGCGTGATTGGCATCTCATACCTGGCCGAGCTATTCATCGTACCGATTACGTGGCCCGACGTCCTCGTCCATACGTTTTCGCCGCATCTCCCGGACTCAGAAGCGCTCACCATTGCTGTCGGCATTATTGGCGCGACCGTCATGCCACATGCGCTTTTTCTTCATTCGGCCTTGACTCAAGGTCGCGTGCTACCTAAGACAGAAGCTGAACGCACCACGCTGCTCGCGTATTCGAACATCGAGGTCATCATCGCATTGGCCACTGCCGGTCTTATAAACATGGCCATGGTCATCATGGCTTCCGGCGCATTCCACGAGGGACACCCTGATATCGCCGAAATCGAGACGGCATACCACACACTGGGGCCGCTGCTGGGCATAGGGGCCGCGGGCATTTTTCTCCTGGCGCTAATCGCTTCCGGGATATCGAGTTCGGTCGTGGGTACAATGGCCGGCCAGATTATTATGCAAGGCTTCATTGGCTTTCGTATTCCGCTTTGGGTCCGAAGGGTCGTCACAATGGTGCCCAGTTTTGTCGTTGTCGGTTTCGGGGTGAACGCTACCAACGCGCTCGTCTTAAGCCAGGTCGTATTGAGTCTTGCATTGCCGTTTCCGATGATGGCGCTGCTATGGTTCAGTTGTCGACGAGACATCATGGGCGTCCGCAAGAACCGCATGGGCACTACCATATTGGCCACGGTAGCAGCCGCCATCGTCTTATCCCTCAATGCGTTTTTGCTGCTGCAAACGTTCCGAGGCTCACTTCCGGGTTTGTCACGGCTATTATCTGGCTAGCGTGAACGGTCGGTGGACCTTCACAATCAATACGCAGCGATGCCAAGGTTGGTCGGACTATTCGCGCGAAAGCCCAGATATTTGCAGCTTGCGCCGGGGCGTCGCCCGTTGCGACGAGGGTTACTACTACCGTGAATATCGGCCTTTCCATCGTCTTCTCCTTGACCGCCCTCGCCCAAGCAACTACTGGCACCGGTATGAAGAAGCGACGGAGCGCTTGAATGATTGCAAGATGACAGAAGTCATGAAACGGGCAGCTCATCCTGTCTTGACGGATGCCTCGATTATGAAGAAGACAATAAAGCCCAGGAAGAACGCTGCGGTGGCAATTGACGTCTCGGGTACTTCGTGCGCTTCGACCAGCAGTTCCTCTGTGACAAGGTAGATAAGAGCGACGGTTCCGAGACCCAGCAGCACTGCATAGAAGTTCGCCGGCAGGCCGGCGAACAACACGTGACCGCCGACCGCGGATATGCTCAGCAGCGCCGCCAGCAAAACCGGCGCGCCCAGAGTCCACAACCTGCGAACGCGCGCAGCGGCGAGCGCTGTACCCACCGACAGCGCGAGGAAGAGCACTTCGAGAGTGAGCGCTACCGTCAGTATTAGGCCCGTCTCTTCACCCGCAGAAAATGCTATTCCGAGCACAAGGCCATCGACGATGAGGTCAATGGCAGTCACGATAATCAGACCCGTCGGCAGGCTCGAATCTTCAAACCGCCGTTCCAGCTTGGTACACAACTGTCGGATGGTCAGCATCAGTATCAGGCCGAGAACAAATCCAATGACAACTGGCGCTGTGGAGTGCGTTCTGTCCTGCGGAAGTAATTCAAGGGCTGCGGCCGCGAACACAATACCACCGGTGAAGTGCTGA
Organism: Caballeronia sp. LZ024; assembly: GCF_031451455.1. Lineage (NCBI taxonomy): Bacteria > Pseudomonadati > Pseudomonadota > Betaproteobacteria > Burkholderiales > Burkholderiaceae > Caballeronia > Caballeronia sp. LZ024. The sequence continues at coordinate 2,478,411 of NZ_JARUXL010000001.1, forward strand.
ATGACGCTCGTCGCGCGAGCGCCCGGCGTTTTAATCGACGCGACGAACGCCCCCGCGCCTGCTGCAATTAGCGGAGAAACCGTGAGAACTGCTAGCTTGACGGAGGGCGTCATCAGGTCGCCGCAGTGCCGCACTGGCTACGGAACTTCACAGCCGCTACCGGCGCGCTGTCGCACTTCCCGCAGGCTGCCGGAACGAGCAACGTAGCGCATTGACTGCAAAAGCGCGCGCCTTGGGAATTCGCCATCTTGCACTGGGGGAAGATAACTGCGCTCTGAACAGGGTGGGCTGGCGGGTGTCCTTCCCGATGTCTGGTCCTCACGGTGAGCATAGCCGTGTCCACGTCCATCACCGTGCCCGCCGTTGCGTCCATGTCCACCCTCGTGCGAACGCGATATCCGTAATCGCGGCTACGCGGCCGCCGTGATAGCCGCCACGCATTCTTTCCAACCATCCCATCATAACCTCGGGTTTGTTCAATCCATTGTTAACGTGGTCCGTCTGGTCACTTGCGTAGCAGACGAAGGCCATTGCCGACAACGAGCAGACTCGCTCCGACGTCGGCGAACACGGCCATCCACATGGTTCCGTAACCGACAAGCGTCAATGCAAGGAAGACACCTTTGATTCCGAGTGCTAGTGTAATGTTCTGCACAAGAATCGAGTGTGTTGCCTTCGACAAACGAATAAACGCGGGAATTTTTCTTAGGTCATCGTCCATCAACGCGACATCTGCCGTCTCGATTGCCGTATCTGTTCCCATTGCTCCCATTGCAAATCCGATATCGGCTCGCGCAAGTGCCGGGGCATCGTTGATGCCGTCGCCGACCATACCAACCATCACTGAGTTGCCAGACAGCCGCTCCACCGTGCGTAGCTTGTCTTCCGGCAACTGATTGCCCTCAGCCTGGTCGATGCCGACCTGCTGCGCGATTGCCTGCGCTGTGTGAGGGTTGTCGCCGGTCAGCATTGCTGTGCGCACACCAAGCTTGTGAAGCTCCGAAATCGCCTCGCGGCTGCTGTCCTTGACAGTATCCGCTACGGCAAAGAGCGCCAGCACGCGAACTTCATCAATTAGCATCACAACCGTTCTGCCTTGACGCTCAAGCGCGTCAAGTCGCTCTTCCAGTTCCGCGGAGCAGCGGCCGAGTTCTTCGACGAGGCGGTGGTTGCCAAGCGAGTAACTCCTTCCGTTCACTAAGCCGCGAACGCCTCGCCCTGGAATTGCTTCGAATTGCTCGACCGGGTGTTGCGGTATGTTGTCAGCTTCCGCAGCTTGGGCGATGGCCATCGATACGGGGTGGTCGGAACGGCCTGCCAAGCTCGCTGCGAGTGAGCGGACGGGGAAAGCATCGATGTCCGTGACACGGAGTTCGAACTCCGTCTGAACCGGTTTGCCATGGGTGATGGTTCCAGTCTTGTCCAACGCGAGCCACTTAAGCTTGCGTCCCTGCTCCAGATAAGTACCACCCTTGATAAGGATGCCGCGACGCGCGGCTGCCGCGAGGCCGCTGACAATCGAGACCGGAGTCGAGATAACCAGCGCGCAGGGGCAAGCAATGACGAGCAGGACAAGCGCCTTGTAAATCCAGTCGAACCAGCTTCCAGAAAAGAGTAGCGGAGGCACTACCGCAACAACAAGTGCCACAACGAACACAATGGGCGTATAAATGCGCGCGAACTGGTCGACGAATCGCTGTATTGGAGCCTTCGAACCTTGTGCCTCTTCAACGGCGTGAATTATGCGCGCCAGCGCTGTGTTGTTCGCTGCTGCCGTGACCTTGTACTCGAACGAGCCGGATTCATTGATTGTTCCCGCAAACACGGCGTCCCCTTCCACCTTTTCGACCGGAAGGCTTTCGCCAGTGATGGTGGCTTGGTTGATGGTCGACTGACCGCCGGTGATTTCGCCATCGAGACCGACGCGCTCGCCCGGCTTTACTCGCACGACTGAGCCGAGCGTGACGGAATTCGGTTCGACTTCAGCCCAAGTCCCGTCTGCCTGTCTGACCGTCGCCTTCTCCGGCGCCAGCCGCATTAGGCCATGGATGGCATTCCGAGCACGGTCGAGCGACCTGGCCTCGATGAGTTCCGCAATCGTGAACAGCACCATGACCATCGCTGCTTCCGGCCACTGGCCGAGAAGCAGCGCGCCCGTAACAGCAATGCTCATCAGTGCGTTGATGTTCAGGTTGCCGTTGCGAACGGCAATCCAGCTCTTCCTGTACGTCGTCAGGCCGGCGCCGAATACCGCGAGCAAAGCAAGCGCGGCAACGAGCCATGTCGATTGCCCGAGCCAACTGGCGGCTTCGGCACCAATTGCGACGGCGCCGGCAAGTGCGAGCGGCCACCACGGCGTGTGCTCAGATTGCGGCACATTCGCCGGTCGGTCACCTGCACCGGCCAGTTCGGGCGTAAATCCCAGCGACCGCAAGCCTTCGAGTACCGAGGTAAGCGCCTCGGGCTCGTGGACAACCGTCAGCACTCGCTGCATCAGGTTGAATTCCATTCCCCTAATCGCCGGCATGCCTGTCAGCTTTCTACGGATTAACGCCTCCTCCGTCGGGCAGTCCATCTGGAGCACGCGAATTTGCGTCCGGACAGTATCGCGAACGGCAGCCGGTGCGGCTAGGGCGCCAAGAGAAACGGCTGCGGGTGCGCAGCAGCTGTCGCCGGCCGCATGAAAATGACAATTGCCATGCTCCTGGCTGTGGCCATGGCCGTGTTCGTGCTTATGCTCGTGGTCAGACGCGCCTTTGCAGCAGTGGGCGTGACCGTCCGAGGATGACGGTCTGCATTCGGACTCGTCGTGGTGCTCTGCGCCGCCAGCACAATCTGACCGACACAATCCGGTTCTATGAAAAGGAAGGTCTGCTACCAGAGGCGGACCGGACGGAAAAAAACTACCGCAGCTATAACGAGGGCCACATTGACCGTCTGCGTTTCATCCGGAACTGTCGCGCCTTGGACATGACGCACGACGAGGTTCGTTCGCTGCTCAAGGCCGCCGATGGTCCGGCCACCGGTTGCGGTGTCGTCAACGCGTTGGTCGATGAGCACATTGAGCACGTCAATACGCGTATCAACGAACTGCTTCAGCTCCGAGCGCAGCTAATCGCGCTGCGGGAACGATGCGCGGGGGAACAGCCGGTTGCGAACTGCGGAATTATTCACAGGCTGACGTCGATGGAGAGTGCCCAGCCGAATGCAAACACTTCCCACCTAGGTTAGGCAACACGCAGATGCCCTGCTGCTGGCTGAGCGTCTTCTAAATGACGGAGTTTGTAGTCGCAACCAACTGCGTGGCGTAACAGCCCCGCGACGCATCGGATGGGAGTTCATCAGCGCCCTGTTGATGTTCGTCGAGTTATCGGAGGCGGCCTGTCGGGCTCGCTGGCCCTGTTGGCGGATGCGGGCCACAGGTAGGTTATATGGCAGCCCTCGGACTCAGCTTCATAGCTTTTCACTATGGCCGGCATCCGGCGACCGCGCAACTTTGTACGGCCACAAGCGGCTCGAAGTCCTCGCGGTGTTCGTGAATGGGTGTGCGTTCCTCATCATCTCGGCTTGGATTTTATTCGAGGCAATTCAGCGGTTCTTGTTGCCGGGGCCGGCGCAGTCAGCGCGACACACCGTCACTAAGTAGGAAGACCTTCAATCTCAGCACGATTGTGATTGCAGAACCTTTTTATTGCCGTGTGGCTTGTCACCGTCAAGGCGAAGATGGCACGTTTGGCATCCCTTCAGGCACGCCGGCTCAGCGACCCGCCGCAGTGCCAGGCGTCCTTCCGGACAAAAGCAACGCGATGGTCAGCACGCAAAAACCTGCTCCCGCATAGAAAGTGGCAGCTGCACCAAAGCCGTCCCACAAGGCACCGGCAATAACACTAGACGCAAGCGTAACGATGCCGCTGAGCAGGTTGAAGAAACCGAAGGCGGTGCCACGCAGTTGCGCAGGCGCGGTATGAGCAACCATCGTGGCCAGCAACCCTTGCGTCATCCCCATATGCAGGCCCCACAGCGCGACACCCACGAGCACGACGCTCCAGTGGGAGCCGTGGGCGAGGAGCAATTCCGAAGTAATCAAAATCACGAGACCAGCGACCAGCAATGGGACGTGGTTCATCGTGTCGGCGAGTCTTCCGAACGGATAGGCTGACAGCGCGTACACGACGTTCATGGCGACCATCGTCAGCGGGACCAACGCAATCGGCACTCCGCTGCCCATGGCGCGCAATATGAGGAAAGCTTCACTGAACCGAGCCAGTGCGAATACCGCACCCACGCCGACTACCCACCAATAGCTGGCGCCGAGCTGCCTAATGCTGTCCCAGCGAACAGGATTGACCCGCTTTGTGCCCGCCTCCCGCGCTGGCTCTTCGATGCCAAAGGTCAACAGGGCTACTGCGAGCAGACCGGGAATGACGGCGAGCCAGAACGCGAGCCGGAAGTTATTTGCCCACACCAGCATGATTACAACGGCAAGCAACGGTCCGAGGAACGCTCCGACGGTGTCAAGCGACTGACGAAGACCAAATGCTGCACCTCGCAGATGCGGCGGCGTGACATCGGCCACGAGAGCATCGCGCGGCGCACCTCTGATACCTTTTCCAACCCGGTCTATGACGCGCGCCGTTACAACGATACCGATGGTTGGCGCCACTGCAAATAGCGGTTTGCTTAGTGCGCCCAATCCGTATCCCGCAACTGCAAGCCATTTGCGCTTACCGAGGTAATCGCTGAGGGTACCTGAGAACACCTTGACGATTGGGGCTGTCGCCTCAGCGAGTCCCTCAATCAAGCCGATGGTCGTTGCACTAGCACCGAGACTCGCCATGAGAAACATGGGCAACAGGCTATGGATGATTTCGGAAGAAACATCCATGAGCAGGCTGACACACCCAAGTACCCACACACTGCGTGGAATTTGTCGAAGAACCCTTGTCCGCCGCTCTTCAGTCTGCATTGGAAATGCCTTTCTCAAACCAAAGATGTGGATAGTCGAGCCTACCGCGAGAGGCAGGCGTGCTGGGTGATTTTTTAGTTCAATACGATGCTTATTGCTGCGCCCGACCGGCATCTCGCAATTTCAGCACAACTAGCTTGCGTCCTCCGCACGTCCGCAACGCTCGTCGCCCGGACCTTGAGATGCGACGCAGCTAATTGACCACTGTTCTTCCGAAAAAGCGGTCAAGTCAGATTAAAGTGGTCGGGCGCGAGAATCCGAAGACCCCCGGAATTGGGTCGTCGGACCCATGGAACCTAGTTCATGACGGTCGCATTATCGAGAATCAGTCACAAGGCCGTCGTTTGCACGACTCCTTAAACGTGGCCGTCAGCCGTGGCTGCAGCGCTGTCGGGGCAAGCGTATCAGATGCGCGTGCTCGCTCGCCTTGCTGCGAACTTGCCCAATACGCTTGCCAATGATTCTACAAAGCAGGCGACGGACCTGTGAAGTCCATGGATTCCGGTTCTGGGCAGGTAAAAGCCGAGTCACTCTTCCTAAACTAATTTGAAAACACGTCGCACCTAGTTACGGCAAGATGACTAACATGTAATGAACGCGCCATGTTGAGCATTGGAAATGAGGACGTGGTTCGGACCGGCGATGAAGCAATAGCAGCGAAATCCCTACGTCTGTCGACACCGCCGGTTTCGGTGTCAGCCCATTGTTTGACATTCGGCGGCGCATTTTCGACAAGCAGCAGCGCATTGTTTGCAATGCCCGGCCTCGTGCTTCTCGCATTCTGCAGCGCATGCTTCACAGAGTTCGGCGCAAAGCGCGCAAATGGATTTAACGTGGCTGCTGCTCCTCGCCATCGCGGCAGATGCCAGCCTGCACACCGCAGCGCAGTCGATGTCAAGCTTAATGCAAGCGGCCATCTCCGTTGCATGACCCTCAGATAAGCAAGATGCAGCGCAGTGGTCACAGGCAGTAGCACAGGCGTCGCAAGCTGAGATGCAAGATTGAAGCTGTCCGTGTGGCATGTTGTTCTCCAGTGGAAGGTCCGGTTGAAGTACCGGCAACCACATCGAGCAATGCGGAGGCCAGGTACGTGACTGTTGTCATCTCGCGTTACCCGGCGGAGGCGTCTTCAAAAGAACCCACACGAGACAATCGGCGCGCTCTTTATAGTTCACGATTCGCGACCCGGTTCCAACCAACGATGGAACGAGTTGCTCGTGGCCAAATGCGCCTTTGTAAAAAAAAGGCCCAGAGGAAACGCCCTTGGCCCAAAGAATGACTCGCCGCGCTCGTCCGCCGATAAACTTATAGTTACAGCAACCCCGCATAGAATCATCGCGTGGATATATCGGACGCAGTCCGGACGCAGTCCGATAGAACCGCAAGACCTTCCGAGATACCGGACCCGAAAGGAGAAGTCACTCTGTACCGGGAAGCGGGCTCGATACGAGGACCGTCGCAACGGCAATCACGCCAATTAGCACCCACGACTCGACATGCAGAACCGTGGAAAAGCGTTTCAGATGGCGCGCCTGATTGTCCGAAGACGTGCCGCGTAACGAAGCAAGCAGCGCAGGCATCTCGAAGAATCGATTGTGGCCTCCTAGTGCCGCCGCGACTAGCACGAGTGCGAGCTTAAAGACGAGCACCAGACCGTACCACGAACCAAAAATGTTTTCGGGCGCACTGACACCGCGCCACCCGTTGTAGGCGCCAGTCAAGAACAAAGCGACAAGCGCAACGGTAGCCGCGTCCGACATTGCTTGAATAAACGTTGCTGCGCCGGAGAGCTCAGTTGGCCGGGCGAGAGAAATCCCCGGCGAAACGATGAATGTTGCAACGAGAACCATTCCAACCCAAGAGCTAATCGCGAGAAGATGCACCCAGTCGGCCCATACCGGAAGACTCAGAATTCCCGCATCGACCGGATGCCCCGCATTGCTCTTTGCCAACGCCACTCCAGCTATGACGAGCCACATAAGAGGCTGAGCGGGTATATCTAGGCGCCTTGCCCTTATGAACGACACCGCAACGGCGCAAAATATCAGTCCCGTCCCGATTGCCCAAATATGGCCGAATTGCGTTTTTATCACCATGGAACGCACGGCAGGCCAAGCGTCCTGAAGTGACGTCTCGCTCATCAACGCACAATGCACCCAAAACCCGAAAGTGCTCGACACCAACGCCGCTACGGCCGAGGCTTTAAAGACAGATGCGAGCTTTGCAGATACGCGCACCTGCCATCCGGGCGCAGTTCCCTTCAACCACCGCGCGCCCAACAAGGCACCCACCATCGTGGCAAATGCGAGGTTTTGCAGCGCAATCAGAACCAGGCGTGCGATGTCTAAGGACCCGTAGTTCATCACTTCACCGAGAATTTATACGTGCCCTTCGCTTTGTGGCTGTCGCCCGTCATCACCGCCCATTGCACCGAGTATGTACCGGCCGGCAACTTTGGGACACCAAGCGTCAAAACGCGCTTGTTTTCGGCATCAACCTTGGCTTTTTCGCCACCGATAGCGGCTCCGCTTCCGTCGGTCAGCTTGACGGTGCTAAATGCCGGCTCAAGGTCTTCATTGAACGTCAGGCGCAATGCGCTCGGTGCCGCCGACACGGTGCCGTTCACAGGCGGTTCGGCGCTTTTAAGCCTCCCATGTGCGAGCGCAATAGTTGGGGCCAACGCGATGGCACCGGTCGTGAATGCCGTAACCATGAACTTTCTTTTCAATGCATTCATTTCTGAATTTCCCTGAAAATACGCTGGTGCGGCTCATCGAAACGCTGCCGCACGCCAATGCTCCAACCGGCCTTCACTGCTTCTGCAGTTTCGTGACGGTCAGCGCGCCATTGACTTCCTCAGCGACGAAGTCAATCTTGTCTCCCACCATGACTTGCGACAGCATGGCCGGGTCCCTTACTTTGAAGGCCATCGTCATGCCGTCCATGCCGAGGTTTTCAAGCGGACCGTGCTTGATGGTCAACTTTCCCGATGCCGTGTCCACCTTCTTGACTTCACCATGTGACATCGACGGATTGGTCGCCCCGGTCTGCTTTGCGCCGCTCGACATGTCCATGTTGCCCATTTCGCCGGCGGCGAAAGCCGCGCCAGAGGTAGCCACTGCAAGTCCTAATGCAATCGATATAAACGTCTGCTTCATGCTCTCTCTCCAATTTCTGTTTAAGAAAAATCTGCGGTACGCCGTATGCTTTGAAAATCAGCTTTCTGACGACATGTCGCCGGTGTACTCGTATGCGACGGTGCCCTTCGGGTGCTTGTACCAACCAGGGTCTCGATAATCGTTTCGGCCTAAGCCTTCTCGAACTTTCACCACCGTGAACATACCCCCCATCTCGAGCGGTCCGAACGGACCTGTTCCGGTCATCATGGGCAACGTGTTATCAGGCAACGGCATTTCCATTTCACCCATCGCGCCACCCGCACTCCCCATTGCCATGTAGTCCGGCACAAGCTTGTTGATGCGCTTTGCCAGGTCTTTCTGCTGCACGCCAATCAGGTTCGGGACCTGATGCCCCATGGCATTCATCGTGTGGTGCGACTTGTGACAATGGAACGCCCAGTCGCCGGGCCGGTTCGCCGTGAATTCAATGGCTCGCATCTGGCCCACAGCCACGTCTGCTGTCACCTCCGGCCAACGCGCGCCAGGCGGTATCCAGCCCCCGTCCGTGCCCGCTACTTCAAAGTGGTAGCCATGCAGGTGAATTGGGTGATTGGTCATAGTTAGATTGCCGAATCGGATGCGAACGCGGTCGCCCATACGGACCGGCAGCGAGTTAATGCCCGGGAACACGCGGGAATTCCACGTCCACATATTAAAGTCGGTCATCTCGTTCACACGGGGCGTGAAGCTCCCGGGGTCAATGTCGTACGCGGACATAATGAAAACGAAATCACGGTCGACGCGCAGGACGTTCGGGTCCTTCGGGTGGACTATGAACGTACCCATCATGCCCATCGCCATTTGGACCATTTCGTCCGCGTGCGGGTGATACATAAACGTCCCGTGTTTTTCGAGTTGAAATTCGTAGACGAAGGTCTTGCCTGGCGGGATGTGCGGTTGCGTCAAACCTCCGACGCCGTCCATGCCGGACGGCAGGAGCATCCCGTGCCAGTGCACCGTGGTGTGCTCCGGCAGCTTGTTCGTCACGAAGATGCGAACTTTGTCGCCCTCGACAGCTTCGATGGTCGGGCCTGGGGATTGGCCGTTGTAGCCCCACAAGTTCGCTTTCATCCCGGCAGCCATTTCCCGCACGACCGGCTCGGCCGTTAGGTGAAATTCCTTCCAGCCGTTCTTTATGCGCCAGGGCAACGACCAGCCGTTGAGCGTCGCGACCGGCGTGTAGGGGCGGCCATTAGGCGGCGACAACGGCGGCTGCATGTCCACGCTCGCCATGCTCGGAGCTTCCGGCAACGACGCAGCTCCGGCCTTGCTCACAAGGGCGGCGCCAAGCAGAGCAGCACCCGAGCCGCCGATGAAGTTTCGACGTGAAACCATTTCATTTACCTTCAGTATTTGTGGGCGACACAGGTTGCGTCAGAGGCCGAGGCTGAGACTGAGCCACTGCGAGCGCAGGAAGGCGACCACCAACTGCTTGCTGCAAATCAGTCTCGGCAATCCAATAGTCTTTTAGCGCCTCGATATAGCTGTTGACAGCGCCGACCTGCTCGCGTGAATCCGCCAGCAACTCAAAAACGCTTGCGAGCATGCCGTTGTAGCGAAGCAAAAGCTCGTCGGAGATTGTTTTGCGCAGCGGGACAACCTCGTCGCGATAGTGCTTGGCCACGTCGTATCCGGTTGCATAGGCCGAGTATGATTCGCGAACCTCCGAGCGAGCGTTGACCGCCGTCTCCGCCAACCGGTTCGCCGATTGCATGTAGATTGCTTCCGCGCGCGCGACCTTCGAACCGCCCCAGTTAAAGATGGGGATTTCGACGCTGATTTCGTAGCCGTGCTCGTGGCCCTTGTCGGTCTCGTAATTATTCAGAATGCCGACATCAAGCGCGTTGATAAAGCGTGTCGCCTTAGTCAAACCCAACGACGTGGCCACGCTTCGCGTCTGCAACCGCGCCGCTTGGATGTCCAGCCGGTTTTGCATCGCAAAGCTCTCCAAGTCTTTCAAATCAGGTCGCGACGCGGGAAGGTCCGGCAGACGGTCCGGAAGCTGGTACTGGGCACCCGACCCCCACAGCCCCAAGATACGGGTCAACCTCTCGCGGGCTGAGACGCTTTCTTGACGCGTTTTGGCTAGTTGAGCCACCGAGTCGGCGTAGAACGCCTGTTCCCGAGCGTAGTCGAGCTTGCTAAAGTTGCCTGCTTGTTGCATCCGTTGCGCGAGTTCTGCGACCGCCTCTGCCGAATCCCTGACTTGTTCTGCATAAGCAACCGACTGCTGCGCAGCTACTGCAGTGACGTATGCGCGGCGAGCGTCAGCGGCGACCTTGAGCATGGCGTCGGCAGTAAGCAGTTTCGTCTGCTCAAAACGACGGCTCTCAATTCGAGTGGCGAGCGGCAGTGTGAAGATACTCAAAATGCCGATTGAGAACGTACGGCTGATACTCAAATCGTTGCTGGAATGCGTCCGACTAAATGTGAAACTAGGGTTCGGCAAGCGTCCAGCCTGCACGAGGTCAGCCTCAGAGATGCCGAGCTCGCCGTAAGAAGCCTGCAATCCGCGATTGTTCAGAAGCGCGACCTGTACTGCATCGTCCATTGAGAGCGGCTTGGCCAACAATTCCTTGGTTCGCTCGAAGACCGCGTTGCGGTCTTCGTCAGTTTTTACGACGACAGCATCCTTTCCCAATCGCTCCGACGCGACGTTAGAAACTGTGTTGAAGCCGCCGTCCTTGGAAAATGTCGTGCACCCGGCCAGCACCGCGACGACGCTTACGGTCGCGACCAGACGGCCAGCAGGAAAAAGGTGCTGGTTCATTCGTGCATGCCCTCGTGATTCATGTGCCCTTTCTTGTAGTCACCGGCCGCACCCGTCTTAGGGGCGGGGACTGCATTCGGGGACATTTGCGAATGGTCCGTTCCGGCCATCATGTCGTAGTTCGTTTGCCCCTTCCCGTCGCTGCTCGTCCCGTCAGTTTTTGCGCTGCGAGTAGCCGTTCGGGCGGGCATCCTCGAGTGGCCCATCCCTCCCATTCCCGGCATGCCAGTCACACCACGCTTCTTGGCTGGCGTGGCTACGGCGTTGTTGAGCTCGCGCCAAGACGCGACCGGCTCGTCTCGGAACGGTTGGTAGGCGCCGGTTACTGACGGAACGCTCTCGGCCGGCACCGATGCGGCGGCGTCAGTCGGCTCGGGGAGAGACGGCGCCTCGCTCGCGAACGAAGGCATCGCCGCAGCTGCAGTGAGCAGCGCCGCTAAAATAATTCGCATGAGGGTTTTCTCGACGTAAGTCAGCTGTCCGCAAAAACTGCGGCCAGAACAATGGTGCGTCACGCCACGGGCGAGACGGCTCGACTTAAGCGAGGAGAGTGCGAGGGGGCCGTTCGATGCCACCCGTCAAAAAACAGGCTGCACGGATGGGCGGTGGTGTAGGAGCCACGGGATGGGCTAGTTCGATGAGCGTTGCAACGACCGCAACAGGCGGCAACGCGCTCCCGAAGCAACACGACGCGCAGGAACTGCAATGTTCACTGCCGTGACTGTGGGAGGCTTCGTGCGAGTCGTGATTGTATCGGGCGGCATCCATCGACACGACGGAATTCGTCGATGTATGGAACATGTGGTGAAGGTGGCGATGATTGACGGACGAACCTTCTCCGCCGGCCTGCGCAAGTTCGCAGTCCAACGGGGCGCTTGCGAACGCCGGAGCCGACAAGCTCAGCATCAGCAGAACGACAGTGAGAAGACTTCGCCAGTTAATCATGGGGCCAGAGTCTAGCATGCGGGTTTATACCCGTTGTAAGGTTTGAAGAGGTATTTGACGGAACGATACCGACGCGACGGTGACGCCACCGTGGCGTGAACATTACTGCTTTGTCATCGAAGCGGTGAAAATGACCAAAATGTCATTTCTTCGCCATCTCATTGAATGGCGGCAATTGTTAATCTCACCATCGTAAGGACGATTGTAAGGCTCGGTATGCGCATACTTCTCATTGAAGACGAACAAAAAATGACGTCGTACCTGCACAAGGGTCTGACAGAGGCGAGCTTTAATGTCGACGTCGCCACCAATGGCAAGGACGGACTCTTCCTCGCATTGCATGAGGACTTCGATATCGTCGTCTTAGATGTAATGCTTCCCCAATTAGACGGATTTGAGGTGCTGCGCCGATTGCGCCAGCAGAAGTCGACACCGGTTCTTCTCCTAACCGCCCGGGACACCGTCGAGGACAAGGTAAAGGGACTTGAGTTAGGTGCCGACGACTACCTGTCGAAGCCGTTTGCGTACGCTGAATTCTTGGCACGCATCAAATCGCTGCTCCGACGCTCGCCGCGTGGGGCGCGCGACGTCATCAACATCGCTGACCTCGAGCTTGAACTTTTCAAGCGGCGGGCGCGGCGCGGAAACGTTCGCATCGATTTGACCGCCCAGGAGTTCGCGCTTCTTCAACTTTTTGCAGAACGCCAGGGAGAGGTGCTAACCCGCACCTTCATCACGTCGCAGTTATGGGATATGAACTTCGACAGCGACACAAATGTAGTCGACGTCGCGGTAAAGCGGCTGCGCTCCAAAATCGACGCATCCTTTGAACGTAAGCTGCTCCACACGGTGCGCGGCATGGGCTATGTCCTGGAGGACCGGACATGAGCGAGCATGCCCGGCACTACTCACTGTCCGGTCGCCTCGCCTTCGCCTTTCTCCTGGTCGCGGCGATGGTATTCGCGCTGATGGGCGCCTTCCTCTATACCTCGCTTTCCGCCGAACTTCAAAGGCGTGACGACATCGAGATTGATGGAAAACTTAGCCAATTTCTCCAGCTAACCCACGACGCCGGAACGGTGGCAGGGGTCCGTTCGGCGCAAGTAGTGTTTCACGAAATATTGCTATCACACCCAGGTGTGTATCTGGCCGTGCTAGACAAAGCAGGGACCGTTGTAGCGCAGCATTCTGAGGCCCTCAGCATGCATCTTCCATCCCTGTACGACGCAAGCCGGGCTGAACGAATTCCGTACACATGCGCGGCCGGCCTAATCGGGTCGGCTAGGTGCGTCTTCGCCAATCAAACCTTGCCTTCAGGCGAGCCCGTTCGCATACTTCTCGCGCGCACGGCAGCCGACAGAGAGTCGCTGCTGGGCAGCTACCGTCTCGACGTCTGGGGCGCCGCGGCAGTTGGTTCGACTCTAGTCGGCCTTTTGGGCTATCTCGTCGCGAGGCGCGGTCTGACGCCGGTTAAAAGCATAGGTCGTCAAGCATCCCGCATTGAGGCAGACAACTTGAGCGAACGGCTCAATATCGGCCGCGGTCCTGTCGAGCTGAATGACATAGCAGTCTCTGTAAATCGAATGCTAGACCGCCTTGAACGCGCGTTCGTCCGCTTATCACAGTTTTCCTCGGACCTCGCCCATGACATGCGTACGCCGCTGGCAAACGTAATCAGTTCATCCCAGATTACGTTATCCAAGACCAGAAGCGTTGAAGAATACGAAACGCTTATTGATTCGAATATCGAGGAATGTGAACGCCTTCAGCGCATGATTGAAAATATGCTGTTTCTTGCTCGGACGGACAATGCAAGGCAAGGGCTAAGAGTGTCATCGTTAGACATTGGCTCAGAACTGCGACGCCTCGCATCATACTTTCAAGGCCTTGCTGATGAAAGCGGACACAACCTTGTTATCGAAGGGGACGGCGCCGTCAAAGCGGATACGACCATGTTCAGACGTGCAGTGAGTAATCTTGTCAGTAACGCCTTAGACCACGCGGCACCGAGTTCGACCATAATTCTGAAGGCGGTCGAGTTGCCGAACGGTATGAGCATTTCAGTAACCAACTCGGGCAAGGTCATCCCTCCGGTGCATCTCGGCAATATTTTTGACCGCTTTTATCGCATCGACCCGGCCAGGCACGATTCGGGGAAGAACTCCGGACTAGGGCTTGCCATTGTGAAGTCCATCATGGAACTGCATCGCGGCCATGTTGAGGTAGAGAGTGGCAATGGACGCACGACCTTCACCCTGACGTTCCCCAAGTGCGTGGCCAGCCCGTCGCTGGAGGAGTCCACCATATGAGATTTTTCCCCGCCTTGTACGGATTTTTACTAGCCTCAACCGCTGCCCATGCCGAGCTCGTCACCGTACTGAACTCCGCCGACGCGAGCGTGAGCTTTGTCGACATGTCTACTCAGACGGTGTTAAACACCATTCCGGTCGGTAAGGAACCGCATCATCTGATGGCCACACCGGACAATAAGTCTCTCATCGTCGCAAACTCGGTGAGTAATAGTCTGGTCCTGCTCGAGCCGAGGACTGGCAAGGTTCAGCGTTGGATTGACGGCATCGAAGACCCCTACCAGTTGGGTTTCTCGTTCGATACGAAGTGGTTTGTCACCAACGGGTTACGGCTCAATCGAATCGATATCTACCGATACGATGGTACTAATTTCGCTCTCGCCAAACGAGTACCGCTCGCGGAAACGCCTAGCCATATGGCTTTCACACGGGACAACAAGACGGTCTTCATCACTTTGCAGACGTCCGGGGAGCTCGCCGCAATCGACCTTGCGACACAAACCGTCAAGTGGAAAATGAAGGTTGGCAAGGCGCCCGCGGGACTTTTCTTCACACCCGACGAGAAATATTTGCTCATCGGCATGACGGGCGCTGATTACGTTTCCGTGGTCGACTGGCGAACACAGACGGTCGTCAAAACCATTCATACTGACCGCGGCGCCCACAATTTCCGCTCACTTGCGGACGGTCGGCGCGTTCTGGTAAGCAATCGGGTGGGTAACACAATTAGCGTTATCGACCTTCAGACGCTCAGCGTAGTCAACACAATCACCGGCTTGCTTCCTGGCCCAGATGACATGGAACTGACGCCCGACAAGCGGTTTCTTTGGGTGACATTCCGATTCACTAGATATGTGGGAGTGATTGACCTCCAAGCGATGAAGCTGCTCAGCACAATTCACGTTGGCAAGTCTCCTCACGGCATTTATTTTCCGGACCGAGCACCATTGAGCTAAACCTGCAACTCGCGAAGCCATGGAGATTGCGCGAAAAAATTATCACTGCGGTCGCCGTCCCTACCGCGGACGCAGTTTTTGCAGCATTTTTTTTGCGATTTGACCAAGGACGCGAAACAGGAAGGATGGTATGAGCAAAAAGTTGAGTTCCAAAATGTGCGCCGCAATCGCGGCGGGAGTTGTATCCGCATCGCTCACCAACGCAGCATTCGCGCAACAACCTGCAAGCTCGCCTATGCCCGGCATGAAAATGGGCAAGGAGTCGCCTTCCGGCAAGAACCCCTCTTCCCAGGCGTTCATGCAGGGCCGCTCCGACATGATGCAGCACATGGACGTGCCGTTAACGGGCGATGCCGACAAAGACTTTATCGCCGGAATGATTCCACACCACCAAGGTGCAATCGAAATGGCGAAAATCGAACTGAAGTACGGGAAAGACCCGCAGGCCCGCAAGATGGCGGAAAACATCGTCGCCGAGCAGAAGAAAGAAATCGTCGAGATGAAAAAGTGGCAAGAAAAGCGCGGTGTGAAATAGAAGCCAATGAAGACATCGCTTTCGGCCAACGATGTCGTAGCGACATTCAGCTTGTTGGACGGTTAGCGTGCTCGTGTGCTCGCCGTCCCATACCGAGCTCAGAGGGACGTCTGAGTCCTCTACCTTTCGTATCGCTCTCGGCGGTGCTGAGCGAGACTCGACATCGCATGCCTAAAGCGTCTGCTTCGCGGACATGTTGGCTAGCCCCTGTCTCCTAGTTTTTTCCTCGGCTTGGACAAAAAGATGACCAAAAGTTCATCTAAGGGCCACGTCACGTACATGCCGCACGTTCCACAATGTTTCAATGCGCTGATAAGGGCGCTGGCACGCAAGGGAGCCCCGTATAACGTTGTTCATTGGCGTTGCCGCACCCCTGCGACCCATTGGTTTAATGTTGCCTTCGCTGACGGCGACCATAACTGTACATACGCCAATCGTCATCAGAATCACCGCTGGGCGCGAATCGTCCCCACCGACGCAAGGCTGCCGGCGAGACGAGCGCCGACCTGCCTGTACATTGACCTACTATAGCTGTTCGGACGGGGGGAGACGCCGTGAATGGCGTGAATGGTTGAAATCGCGGAGTCAGACATGAAAAAGTCAATCGTTGCCGTCGTGCTTGCCGTGACGACGTCCGTAGCCAATGCTCAATACGCCCCCTGTCGGCCGCCCGTTGCTACGACAGACAGCGTGTCATCGAGCGCGCTTGGCGCAAATAGCAACGAGCCCGGGGTTGCGAGGACCCGCGCGCAGGTGATGGCAGAGCTTTACGAGGCGCGAAGGCAGGGCTTAGCTCCTTCGGGGAGACAAGACTGGCCTCCGACGGAGCAAAGTATCCGGCGTAATAAGGCACGCTATGCAGCCAGCCAACGTTGGCACGAGACTCACCCGTGCGAATAGCCTCGATTGACCGATGGGTACGACCCACCGGCAACCCGCAGGGATAGCTCAGCGCAAAAGGCGGAGCGTCGGCCTTCACCTCGACGATGAGCATTTTTTAATCTCAATCGTCGTGCGGAGCGCTGCCGCCTCCAGATAGCCAAGCAACGTCGACGCCGAGAATCAAGGCCAAACGCTGGCACTGAGCGCTATTTGGAACAGTCGCACCGGCACGCCAAAGAGCTACTTCACTCTCCTGCACATGGAGCAAGGCGGCTATCTTGTTCGATGACAACTTCGAACGTTTTAGCGACATGTCGAGCTTCGCAGCGAGAAGTCTGCGAAATTCGCTACTGGCAATTCCGGCTGCCAGTCGCGCGGCGAGATTTGGACGGCGATTCATTAGTCGGAAAGTTCAAGACGAGTTAGGCGGCATCGAGGCTACGACTTCCCGGGAGTGCAGAAGTTCCGATTCTGCGAGTAAATACCCCCGACCAACCAGTGCAAACAGCCGAGCAAATGTACCGCCTCAAGTTTAGCTCCAACATGACCCGCACCGATATTCATTGCCTGCTTTTAATTCGAGGTATGCCGGACCGTCGCGCCCTTTCTACTACGACGTCGGTCTCTGTGAACTGTGCAACGAAATAAACACCTCGAAGAAACGATTTCGCGCCACAGCAGCGTGACCGACCTCATTTGATAGCGTCCGAAGACGGCTCCCTCGGACCGGGTGCAGCGCCTTGACCAATTCCCGGGGGCCGTTTGCGGTTCCCCCGTTTGCCCAAAAGCAGGAGTTGGCGCAACATTTGGCTATGAGCGGTTCGCGTTCAACACGTTGCTCGCGAGCCGCCAGCAGTGACCAGGCGGCCGAGTTCGACCTCCTAGCTGATTGAAGCTGTCGACGCGTGCGGCATCTTCGATTCAACACCCTATGAGGCAAATTGAGTGAGGTCGCGCAGCGCGGAAGGCCGCGGATTTTAGCCCGACGGGGCGTCCTCCAATGCGCACGTATTGCAGGCGACCGCTTTCGTGCACGGGCACTTCGGGAAGCGTCGATTTTGCCGGCAGCTGTTCAACGTCGCTGTTGAGCGCGACAACGATGCTCCGTGCCATCAAATGCCATATCGACCGAGACCATCGAGGGTAGCTGCAAAGCGTCGGAAATTTGCCCACTTCGCAACACAGGTCTTCCTGAGTTCCAGTTCGTAATCGACAAGCGTGCCGCGTCTTAGGCGCGCGATATTAGCGGTCGCGATTACACGCCGTTCCGGTTCGCCCCACTGGGCCATTGTTCCATAATAGCTCTCAGCATTCGCTTCCTCTTAGTCAACGCATCGAATAATCACGTGCCTCTGTTCCCATGGTACGCAACGCTTCCGAGCGAACAATCCGTGCATCGTATGCCGTCGATTCTTCGCGGAAAGTGCGCGACGACTTTCTTTGTTTGCTACCAGCCGAAGTGGTGCATCCAGCCTTTCCATAAGCCGGTCTATTTCTTGGCGCTCTAACCATCCTTTGCGTCCAATCGGATTTCCCACGAGCGCGACGGTGTCGTCATTGACCTGGTAGTCCCTTGTCTTCGGCCTGGTTCGCAAGCCATACCGTAGCCTCGACGAGTTTCTTCTCCTTGTACGCGAGCACGTCGACTGTCCGAACGAACCGGGCTTTGCCGACACGGTGATGCAATGGCAGCAATCTGTCATTGATAAGTTTCACGACGTGCTGCCGCGACACACAGAGAATCACAGCCGCCTCCTTCGTCGACATGACTTCGTCAGTCGCCGCTGCGCCCTCATGCGACGGTGACCGCACGTTTTGTGGAATATCCGCGAGCCGAATAGCGCTCGCTTTCAGATTCGCGATAACTCGCTTCGCTAGGCTAATCAGGTTCATGTTCTTGCCAGCATCGAACGCCTTCGACCCGAGCGTCGTCCCAGACGCCGCGGCAATACGAATCCGAATGACCTCCCCATCCACGGCAATATTCACACGGGCTTCTGAAATTGCCGACGGTTGACCGGCCGTCTGACGTTCAACGAACAGGGTAAATTCCCGCACATTCCGATATGGGCCGAGCGGCCACTCGTACCCATGTGTATAAAGCGCTTCCGAAGCGCGCTCCCACAATGGCCGCCGGGGGTCAATCTCCGCCGCCGCCGTGTACAGCGGTTGAAGCTCCTTCGGCTCACGGTCGTGTTCGCCCTCGTACATCGTCACGGTCGTGCGGGACCACTCCGCCGCCCATGCGGCAGCCACCGTTTGCAGACGCTTGAAATCAATGTCATCGTCTAGCATTTCAAGAGGAATTTGGTCACCAAGGCTACCGCGTGGCGACGTCAAAAAGTCGAGGCGGCTAGTCGCCGGCGCGGGCGCGATGATTCGGCAGATTGCCTGCAATCGCTTTTGATTGCGTGATGGGTCTACCAGCTGTGAAGGGAAATACTGCGTCTCGTCGACTTCCATTGCGAAGACGCTCCCGTCTGCTACGATTTTTTCCAAACTCCGTTTTGTTATGCCAAGGCGTTCGCGGAAATCGGATTCGGGAATGAGTTCTGCATTTGCAATCATCTCGCGGCGAGCGGCGAAAGCTTGCTGCCGAAGATACCCGCGCAGGGCGTCGCCGCCGACAGCCACGCCTACTTCCAAGTAAGCGTGGCGCACAATTGCTTCCACGCGAGCAATCACATCGTCCGGCAACTTCTGAAACTTTTCGCGCTTGCTTTCCGGCACGCGAAAGTTGCTCGCAGCGATTGTGCGTACAAGAGAGGACGCCAGAAACTGCGGGATGTCGAATTCCGCGTCAATGCGTCGCATTGCGATGCTCCAGCCGCGCTCCTGCAAGGAAGACTGACGTGACATGGCGTTGCTACGCCGAAAGAAAAATCACAGAGACGTTTTGGTAAATCACGTTCTCGCAGTCGTATCGGAGGGTACTATGAGGTTCTCCGGGATGCAGAGTTTCGTACGGCCGGCCCTTACTTAAGCCCCGCTCGTATGTCCACGTCGTCTCGCCCGAACGAACGGAGCAGACTGCTTGAGCTTCTTCTTCGAGCGCATCGTCGGAGAGAAGCATCACCGTGGCATCCGGGTCCGCCCTGCGCAAGTGACTAATCATGTCTCTTACCTTCATTGAGTGTCTCTCCTCCACTTCTATATTGAAGATTCTCATGACCCGGCCCGGAAAATCGCACGCGCTATCTCAACAACGTCGTCGCCAATGCGGAAGCGGACGGGGTCAAAATCAGCGCGCGAACCCGTGCTGTGAACATAAGCGTGCGCCACGCTCTGTTCGCACATGACATCGACGCGATACGCGGCCAGCACATGCGTATCGTCGGTTACATCCGGAAGCGTTTCGTGGACAAAAATCGTAAAGCGATTCGTAACAGGGTAAGGCCCGGGAGGTGACGGTTGAGTAAGTGCATCAAGAGCCCGTTGCCACGTCGAACCGCCCGATTCAATGGTTGTTCCCTCGCAGGCAATGAATAGGCTCTCGCCGGTGCAATCGCCCAAATAAAGAGTGACGTCAGTCTGCAAGCTCACGCCCGGCTTCTCGGAAAACGGCAGCGCGCTAGTTCGTTCCTCTGGTTCGCTCATAGATAACTCGCTTGCTCCCAACCTGTATTTTCCTGGTGATACGGCGTCGCCCCGTGGTCACGACTGGCATGATAGGTATTTGGGTAGACCGGCCGGAGTTGTATTCTTCAGCTAGCATTCCGGGACCGACCGCAATCCCGAGTCTGTCGAAAGCTTCGGCAGCGATTGACTCAAAAGTGGCAGCAGGCATGAGCGTCCCAGTGAATTTATTCATCTTCGTCTTTGCGTACACGCCGTGGCTGATTCGTACAAGTTTCCTTGTGGCTACGAGCGCGGCAAGGACCCGCGTGAGCTCCGAGCGGCCACCTAGCTTGGTCAGGTCCGACCGAAGAACCACGACCCCTACGCGACGGTGAATCGAACGCATTACTCGGTCTTTGAGTCGGGCCTTTTTCCTCTTCCCCGTGCTCATCCGTTATCAAACCCGATGCGACAGAGCATCGCGTCGTAAATGCGTTCCGCCAACTCGCAGACATCGGTCACCGAAACTGCCGGCACGAACGGTGAACTACGTTGTGACCAATAAAGCAGCACGTCGACAGTTACGCTGTCTTTGCCGGGTAGTTTTAGCGCCGGAAGGGCTACATCAAGAATTTTAAGTCTGGAGTGCGCAATTTCATCGACCGGCACGCCTTCGGACTCTACAACCTCGACACAGCAAAGATACATGCACTCGAGCGCCAATCGATAACGCGTATGCAGGGAGAGCGACTCATTTTTGGCGTCGCGCAGTAGGTCCTTGCATCCAGGAATACGAGGCCGAATGCTGTCAAGAGACCGCTGTCGAGTTTCCGTCATGCATCCCTCCGTTAGCGCTGGCGAACGTTTTTCCGTGGCGTCGCCCGCCGCGTCAGCATTGGGGCCCGCTTGTGCGTTCATTGTTGCGGGTTGCGGTCGGAGTGTGCACGGGCGTCGTGCGTCGGCGGTTCTTCGGTCTCCCGCACTGCACAGGAGAGCCATTCGCATGTAACGTCGGTCCAACTCTCAACACCGCTCTTCATACATTACTGCCGCCAAACCGCATCCGCAGCGACTGAGCTTTTGCTCGGTCCTTCGAGCTTGTAGCGATTTCCAGAGCGTGTGGTGCCCTGTAAGACCTCGCGGTCAAATGACTTAATCTCGGAACTGACACGCCCTCGCCCGTGTGTCGCCCGGCATCCGACAAAGTGACAAGTTCCCGCGCATATCCGCAAGATGCGCCAATCAAAAATTTCAATCAGTTGCTGCGTCATGTGAGTAGATGTTCAATCAGTGCCAATGCCTGTTGCGGCGAGCCAAAGCTGAAGCTTCCTTTGCACATCGAGAGCACCGAGTCCTGTTTCTGACGATGTTCGTAGGAAATGATGCTCAAAACCTGACGGAACGCCCCAAGCTTCATCGTCCAGCGCGAGCCACAGTCGAATTGCGTGCTTTCGAGCATGATGGATGGGCACCCACGCCTTAGCGGAGCCATCGCGCAGTTCTGCCAGTCGCGGTGGCGTTTCTCGCGTGGTTCCCACAACGCGTCGACGTAATTCGTCGGGCAGTAGCTCAGTTGTTCTTTCTGCACCTAGCGTTTGGAGCCAAGAAGTTGTGAGAACAATTTGAACCATTGGCTGCGACGTCAAGAAGTTGATAAGAATCGGCGCATGCTCGAACAGCTCTCGTCCCGAATCCAAGGTGACTACCCCGTCGTCGCCGACGAGCCCGTGCCCAACGTTCAGCACTCCCCCGAAGTTTAGGTACAGCGTTGGCGCATCGACCCTCAGATTTCTGACTTGCTTTGTCACGTCGGGCACCACTCGGTTTGTTTCGCGCATGGTCGTGGGGAATACTCGATACGTTCAAGATGCTGGGATATTCCGGAGAATCGGAGCGAAACATATGCACGGCCAATTCTTCTCTCACTGCGAGCACGAGGGCGCCAGCGAGTTGACCGCCGTAACGATGCCCTTTAACTCCGCAAGCGAGAGCAGTCGGCCCGACGAGCCCTCGAAGCTTTCTGTGCTTGACACATAAAGGGCGAAGCTCCAATCACCGTCGAATGCGAGCGCCTTCCTGGCCTCTGTCCTGATGGTTTCGAAATCAAAGTCTTTTGCTTTGACCTTTACCTCAAGACGACGGGCAAGCCTTTCCAGGCGCAAAGCATGTGGCGATGGCGCAACCGCTCTAGCTTCGATATCTCGCGAGTGAAGCTCCTGCAGGATGTCATATGCTCCGCGCGCCCACCGCTGAAGCCGTCCATGAGCACGACTCGGTAACTCGCTCAGCCAGTCGATATGCTTGTTCATCTCGTCGAGCATGCGGTAATAATCGAAGGCGCTCTCCTTTGATTCTTGCGACGGGTAGCCGTGAGGCGGGTCATAGTCGGTCCGAGCGTGCATGAGCGCAGCCTCGACGTTGTTGCTCGGCGGGTAGAGTTCCCGTTCGATTTGCCATGCCTCGTGACCCGCACGCTTGAATAGCTGCATTTCGGCGTGAATAGTGCGCCGCACGCACTGGCGGAGCGTCGGACTCCGTCCCATGGTATGCGGCACAATCGTGCTGACACTCTTTTCAACCGCCTTCATTTGCGCGAGAAGGCGACTAGAGGCACGGGACAGCGGATGCAAAAGTCCTGTCTCGATTTCCACAGTCGGGCTTTGAAGTGGCTCCCGCGGAGGCATGTCCACCTTGCCCCGCCTCGCTCTCTTCGCCGCGACTTCGGCTAACTTGCCGGCCATGAAATCGCCGATGTCAAAGTCCGGTTCCGTATGCCCACCGAAGACGCGAACACTTTCGATGACGACGTCCTCTTGCACACGAGCGTGGCCGTAAAGCCAAAGGTCGACCGATTCCTGATTTTCGCGCAGTAGCAGTCGGCTACGACTGGGACGCAACGATGCATCAGTGTGGACGCCTTCGACTGCCCGCGGTTCAAAGTAAGAGACGATTATTGTCGGACCGTCAAACTTGTAGGCCAGCCTGTCGGCCAGCCACTTGAGGGTTCGCCGATGCTCGACCATAGCGACGGCTGGATGCATCTCAACATGCCCTTCTGCGGTGGAGAAGTCAGGCATTGCCCATTCATTTGCGGCGCAGATGGCGGACGCGTCGGCTGCATTGCTCGCTTCCCTCCACCAATCGGCGCATCCAATTGGTTTCAAGTCGGTCGCTGTCTTCGCGAACCAACCTACGATATCGAGGCGCGAGTCCTCGGGCGATGTCCATAGCGGCGCTCCCAGAAAACGGACGCCATCTAAAACGACTTGGTCGCGCTCCAGCACGTTGACGAGGGTGTCCGCAGCTGCCTCTCGGCCTGCCGCCGCGACCGAAGTAATCTCTCTTCCGCGGCACTCTTCAATTCCGGGAACGTACACGACGGGAAGTCCGCTTTTAGACAAAGCTTCCACGCTCGAAACAATGTCGCCGAGCCCTCCGGCGACAACGAGGACGTCGCAGTCACTTACGCAGGTCAAAGCGTGACTCCGCTCATCCGCGTTTCCGCCGGCGAGCAGCTTAATCCTAGGAAAGGGCGTGTCTCGAAACAGCCTAAAAAGGCTGTCCCCATATTTCGGTACTGGCACTCGGGACCCCAGAAAGGAAATATCGCTTTACGTCGATGCTAAAACGGATGGCGTGTACGAGTAAGTGTAGACGGCTGCGTTGTATATGTAAACGCCTCCAACGCGATTGTCTCCAACGCAGCAGTCGTAGACAGCTAGATTGGAAGCAGGAGAATGGTGCCGTTCCATTTTAGAAGTGACCGATGACGTTACAAGAGCGCTTTATCCGCAACCTGAGGCGGTTTCGCGAGGACCTCAATTGGACTCAGGAACAACTAGGCAGCGCGATGGGGTCCGACAGAACAGTAATCGGCAGGTACGAGCGCTCCTCGTCGCGCATGAATCTTGAGCGCGCGGATGAACTGGCACGAGCACTGGGAGTGGATGTCCGAGCCCTGCTCGAATCGCCAACAACGGGACCGATTGTTCGCCGCCCACCTGGCGGCCCAGTCAGCAGTCGCCAAGTCGGCGCGAAAGTGAAGATGATGCGAGAAGCCGAAGGGATTACGCAGCAAGAACTCGGTGAGCGTATCGGAATGGACCGTAACCATATTTCGCGAATCGAAGCGCAAGGAGACAATGTAGCGGCCCTCCAGCTATCAACGCTTGAACGGCTAGCTGCGGCACTTCGGGTGAAGCCTGTCGACCTTCTGTGAGATTGTCCCCACGGCACGGAGAACAGGCCCGCCATTTTCGGCCTTCCAGCTTTCCGAGTCGCTGCATAAGCGCGCCTGGCAATCAACTCGGGCTCGAACTATGGCGTGTCCGCGTTCTCCCGCGCGATACGCTGGGTAGCCCCCCTTCAGTGGGAATCCGCAGCGCCAATAAGGGAGGGTCAATACCTTGCTTTACGAGCCGCGCCGACACAACGTCGTGCCTCCACCGCAACATGCATTTGTCGAAAAGCGAGGCACGCGGTGGCAGCAGCCATGGGCGGTGTTTTGCTCGCAACACTACGGTTCGCACGGAAAGATTAAGGACGTCAGCTAGTTCTTGGGAGGTCGAGGTAGGTCTGGCGGTCGCGCGATTCGATTGATGTCGTCACAAATCTACCGCGGCGTATTAGCCCAGCTGATACCGCACATGGAGCAGCACCCGCGTAGAGCCCCGTTCGACGGGGCGCCGGCGGTTTGCAACAAAAAATCCCTACCGGACGATAGAGGCGCTCTCGCAGCCTCTTGCAAGCCTGCGCTCCGGTCTTTGCGCCAGCCGACGTGGCCGTGTCCCTAAAAAAGGTGCGGCGCGTTCTAGAAAGCAAAAAGAAAGCTAAGGGTGGTCTTCATGTTGAAAGTTGGGCGCTCCGCTGCCCGGGCCGGACCCGTGGCGGCCAGGTCATGCGCCACAAGGTGACTGAATTCCGACCGCCGCCGTCTAACTCGTTTGGCGCCCTCACCTTCCCTTCTCAACACGGTGATTTAAGTTGCTGCAAAATACGCATTTGCGTCCTGACGACATTCGACGGGCTCGCCACCTCCGCCAAAGCTAGACGAGGCAATGTGATTCGCGAAATTGAAATTCAGGTAGTTGAGTCGCTCGTAGACGTCGACGCGAAGGAGTGGAATGCCCTCGCTGGCGCAAACCCTTTCGTTCAGCACGCGTACCTGTCCGCGATGCACGATACCAAGTGTGCTTCGAAGCGAACTGGGTGGCAGCCACATTACCTCCTGTTGATGCGTGGTGGCTCTCTCGCGGGCGCCATGGCGCTCTATTTGAAGGCTCATTCCAGGGGAGAGTACGTGTTTGACCATAGTTGGGCGGACGCCTTCCAGCGGCATGGTCTGCGGTATTACCCGAAGCTACTCAGCGCAGTGCCTTTTACGCCAGTGACAGGGCCACGCCTGCTTGCAAACAATCACGATGACCGGGTGCTATTGGCACGAGGCGCAATCCAGTTGGCACGTCAGATGGACGTGTCCTCGATACATGTGCTCTTTTCCGACGAGCGAGACGTCGCCGCCGTGACTGATGCAGGGTACATGCTACGAGAAGGTGTCCAGTTTCACTGGAAAAACGACAGCTACGCGAACTTCGACGCGTTTTTGGCCACAATGAACCAGCAAAAGCGCAAAAAAATAAAACAGGACCGTCGACACGTCGCAGAAGCCGGCGTCTCCTATCAGTGGCTGCGCGGGACTGAGATTGATGCTGAAGCATTGGACTTCTTCTACTCGTGCTATGAGAACACATACCGTGAGCACTGGAACCCGCCGTACCTGACGCGGGAGTTTTTTGGTCTCATCCATGAGGCAGCGCCGGAAAGTTTGTTCCTTGTCATCGCAGAAGCGGATGGGGAGCGACTCGCGTGTGCGCTCAACATCATTGGCGACAACGTCATGTACGGTCGGTACTGGGGAACTCGTGAGTTCGTCTCGGGCCTGCACTTCGAGACCTGTTATATGCAAGGCATCGAGTACTGCATTTTGAACGGCCTGGACGCGTTCGAAGGCGGAGCCCAAGGTGTTCACAAGATGTCGCGCGGCATGCTTCCGACGCCCACTTGGTCAGCACACTGGATTGCGGACGACCGGTTTGCTCATGCCATCAGTGAATTCCTGGACGAAGAAACGTCAGCAATGGACGAGCATATTGGCGAGCTTGAGGCACACACGCCTTTTAAGAGCCGAGCTTAGTCTTATCGCGCTTTTTTGGGGCCTGTGCTGTCTCCTTCCAATGACGAGCTTCCTGTTGGGCTGCCTCCAATTGCTTCCTAAGGTCCGACTCCATCTCCACCGCCTGAGATTCAAGTTGCTCCAGCCGCGCCTCGAGGAGGGCCGCCTCCGCACTCGCATCTGTAATCTGCTCGCGCAGTCGGGCCTCAACGCTCGAGCCTTTCACGCGCTTAACTGCACGGACGTAACACTCCCACGAATAGTCACCTCGATGGTCGAGCGCGCTCTTCATCGTTGCCGCCAAGTTCTCCCATGTAAGAGCGATACCACGGCTCTTGAATGAAGCAATAACCTCATCAGCAGTGTTATCGCCAAACAAGCGCTTGAAGGAGTGCAATCCGGCCCCTAGCGGCGCACCGACTGCCCGAAAGGCGTCGCCAAACTCTGCTGAGATGTGCGCTGGAGTGAGCGGAGTACCATCAGAAACGTTCACAAATACAGCGCTGCACTGCTGCGCGCCCGTCAGCAGTAGTCTCTTCATAATTCGCGCCCTACCACCGTTGATATAAGTGTTGACCATTCGACACCAAAGGAGGCTGACCGGCTTTTTAAACGCGTTACCGGACTTCTGTGTCGACGGCCTAATCAATAGCGTTGTCTCTCCGTTTGCAGCGGCGTTTTCGATGCACTCGAGAGAAAACAAGTCAGTCGTCAGGCTTAATAGCGCATTTCGTCTCCAGCCGGTGTACTGCGCCAGTCGCATCAATAGCACATTTCGCTCGGCCACATCCGGCCCCCGATTCTTCCGAAACCATGTAGTCAATGCGTCAGCGTCTTCTTCTGTTGCCCAATATTGGTCATCCGAAATGCGAGAATTTTCGCCCACACTTGGAAAGCATTTCGGGTGCATCCGTTTGTCGGGAAACGATTTCCCAGCTCGCTTCGCTTCCACAATGACACTCTGAATCCGGTATTCTTTTCCCTTCCCAATCAAGTTCTCGCAGAGCCTTGCTTCTTCCTGCGCCCAACAGCAAAACGCGTAGATAACTCTAAGCCTGTAGTTGGATGTTCTCTGTGACGACAAGTCGTTTCGGACTCGCGGGTCTTTCTTTGTGCGCTCATTCAGCCAGTCACGGAAAGACTCGAGCCTCTTGTCGTTGAGCTCATTCCACGTGATTCCAAACTCGTTCAAAAACAACGAAAGTAGCTGCAACGCGCGAGCGACTTCATCGATGCCAGAATCGTACGACAATGAACCAGGTCGCTGGTATATCTCAAGCAGTTCCCTTGCCACGTATTGTGCGTAATGATTAAACGCGTCAATGCGTCGGAGCTTGGCGTCGCGATACATGGGTATTCTCCGACCTCCTCGGAAGCGGACCATACGCATGCATGGCTCAATCTTCCTCGTAAGTCTTCGTGCGGGCAGCCTTACCACGTTTGCAATGGCTGTCTCAGAGTAGTCGAGCGCAACCCTAAATGCTTGTTCGTCGTCCGTCTTTTGCTTCATTAACGCACTCCTTTATCAAACTGGCGTTACGTTATTACACCTGCCGCTAGCATCTCGTTGGCGCTTCCGACGACTACAGTTCCAGCGGCGGAGCGCGATGTCGCCATTGCAACTGCGTCTGAAGAGAGAAAGCGAGTTCGCGCCAACAGAACGACCGCGAACTCGACTCTTGGTTGAACGGCGTCTAAAAACGACGTCGCATACCCAAGGCGCAGTGAAGATAGTTCATCGCGTCCAACCTTCACGTCGCCAACACCATCGAAACGTATGGTCATCGCCAGTTCCCGCACCCTTCCCTCGTCGTCAAACTCTATGTACCCGCGTTTCAAAACATCAAGGACTTGTCCGCGGGCGCCCCGAAATAACCGCCGTCCGAAATCTTGTCCTTCCCAAATGACCATGTCTCCAATCGTTGCAAATTGTTGACGGGACAGTGCGGCAAGCGGACACGGTAGAGATTGGTACTTTCTGGCATCCAAATTCTCAACGTGAAACTGGCGATTTATCAAATTCCCCACGCGTCGCGACATAGTGACGAAGAGCGAGCTTCCTACGGAAGAACACAATCTGAATTGTCCACAGGCTACGTCGTACCCAGTTCGCAAGTCATTTACCTCAACGCAGAGACGAGTAAAACCGCTTGCGCCTCCCATCGAGCACTGCAACCCGTCTGAGTTCGACTCTTCATGCGTGGTCTTCGACCAACGGTGAGGAGGAATATTCCTGCGGCGGAGTGTCTGCTTGCCTCGACTGGGTTGCGCACTGTCGATGATGTTTGCCTGGAAGTGGGGCTCGAGCCTGCAAGGCGCATAGCACAAGAAAACGACCCGCATCACGCGCTCTAAACGGCGAAGAAGACCGTGCGTCACGGAGAAACTCAGCGTCGACGCGTCGTGGACTAGAGCAATATCGAAGCCCTGCGTAGCCTCTACCCCTAAGGCCAACACCTCTTGAACAGAAAGCAGCGCTTGTCCTGCTGCCCCCCGCCCCAATCGAGACGATATGCTATCGGAACTGAACAGGTGGATGGTGCGCCGCATTGCCGGTGTCTTCACGTTCAGCCAGACTCCTGACCGTTCACCAAACATCACTATCTGAAGAGAGCGTGCTTCATCCCGCTCTTCGAGAGCAAAGCCCTCTTCGAAGATATGTCTGGTAACACGTCGGCGTGCGAGCACATCAGAAATAGAGTCCTCAAGAATGGAAGCGCCCTGGGCTTGGAGAGTCGCTTCTCTCACCCGATTTTGCTTCCTCACGTGTCCGCTTCGCACAGACTCTTTGATTGCCTTATCGGCAAGCTTACCGGTGCCGAGTAGGCGCGAGATGCGCTTAGTAGCCTCAATTTGAGTGAGCCTCAGCTCGCCTTGGGCCGCAGCGTCGTTGAGCACCTTGATGCAAGCCCATCGGCACCGAAGGTGCGAGTTAGAGTCTACATTGAATAGGCTTGTAGCCACGCGGTCGACCGTCGCCCAGCGGCTGAAAAGAAGCAGTAAATATGGGTCTTCCGCAATCCTCGCAAACGCATCATGCCCCCACATTTCGTATGCTTTCCGCACGACCGATTGAGGTAGTTCATGCTCTGTTGCATGGCGTCCTATTTCAACATCGGCGTTGTAGTGGGTCCATCCGCGTACAAGGACGTGTGCCTGACGAATAGTCAAGGCTTTAGCAGTCAACTCGTCGACTCTTCGGTCGTTCAGCAATTGGTAGAGCCGGGAGCCTTCTTTTCGCCAGAGGTCGGAAATCGCGGCGCGACCAACACCGACAAAGAACGGGTGGTGCTCAACAAAAGTCACAATCTGGTCGAGTTCTGGCAGTCCGCGAATTACCTGGCAGGCTTCGAACTGCGGACCATAGGCGGAATCGACATACGTTCCTTTCGCCTCCAATACCTCTCCAAGCCAAGGCGCGTCACGCATTACACAGTACGAAGCACGGACCCGAACGCCTTTAGATGTCGATTTGCTACGAAGCCTGAAGATTGCACCGCCGAAGGCTCCTTCACTGGTGATTCTAGTAACGACGCCGGTGACACTGAAGGTATTCATCCCGGAATCCATATGACGTATTCCTCGAGGTAAGAAAGTCTCGCCAGCTTTCGCCGCAAGGCATCAGCCTCGGCTGGCGAAACTCCCTGCGACTCCACGGATGGTCGCAGCGCCCTGGCCGGATGCGACCGGCTAGGCATTGGAGCCGAATTGCGTAATCGCTCATCCAACTCATCAAACACCTTGCGGATGCCGTCGTTGCTGCCAACCGTGGAAGGAGAAATGTCAAAAGTTTTGCAAATCCTGGAACGATTGATTTTGCCAAACTGATTTAATGGCATCGATTCTAATGGCGTGCGTTTAACCCAGTCGGATAGCAGTTGCGCGGCCTTCTCACCTTTCTCTTGATTCGAGATAGTGCTCATAGAGCTTTCCTGAATTACATCGATTGCAAAGGAGCTATCTTTCGCGCAATGCTAGATAACTCAGCGTTTCGCTTTTCGAGCTTCTCGATACGCCCCAGTAGTTCCTCTTCATTGCTCCGGCGCGTCTTCTTCTCGCGCTCAATCTCTACTTCCATGACTGCAACTTCATCGAGCAAAACCGCAATTTCCGTCTCCTGTTGCTGGATAAGCTTGCGTTGCCACGAGCGCTCGCCTAAAAGGCGATTTATCAAGTCGGCTTTATTTGCGCGTAGAAGTTGATGGTTTGCCCGGGCCTTCAACGTCCGAAACATCTCTTCGACCAGAAGTCGCGATGAGAGATGAGTAGTTCGCGTCATTGCCGACCTACTTGGGCCCTTGAAGTCCAGTCCCTCTTTCTGCCTTACGAAGCTCGAGTTCCGAGTACCGTCCCAGTCGCAGAATGCGTAGATGTTTGTCGGGAAGAATTCAAGAACGAGCTCGCCTCTTTCGTCTCTTGCAGGCTGACCGTCATCTTTAGCCTTCCACGGTATCGCTCTACTCCAGCGACGAAGGACGCCCAATTTACGGTCTATTTGCTCCGTTACTCGGCGCTTTTCGGTGACTGATACATGCTCAGGCATGTGACTTCTCCCTGAATACGATAGGCTTCCAACCCTTCACTAGCCGCCCCATCATTGCCTGCATCTCTGCAGCGGTATCCAATTCCTTTTGTGCGATGGCCTTGAGCCCATCTGCCGCATCTTGAGCAGACAAGCGGAGTTGCATCGGTCGTTTTGCGTCGTTCGCGGCCTTCGTCAGCTCTTCAATCTCCTTCTCTAACGTCGAACGGTGATTGCACGTAGTGATTGCGTGGATACAGTCTGCGCACGTCTCTGCGCTGGCCGTCTCGGGACTTATGCGTCCCTCTTCTTGGTTGTAGCAGTTCGCTTGCCGCTTTGTCTTTTCAGCAGAGCCGGCCGCGCAAGACGTGTTCGCTTTTGGTTCTGTAGCATACCCCTCCTTCTCAGCCTCTTCGCGAGTTAGCCTCGCTTTCTCATCTATGGATGCTTCGCGGAACGACGCATTAGCTTCAAGCTTGCGTCCAATCTTGGCCACGATTCGTGCGAACTGGCCGCTGACGCTTTCCCCTTTGAGAATTTGTAGAATCTTGTCTTGAAAGTAGGTTGACCGTACGTCCTCGAATTCGTCACGGAACCCGGCGTCATCTGCGTCGATAGCAGCAAAAAGGCTCTCGATGCTCCGAGCATCCTCAACATCTTTGCCGTCGGTGACGTAGACTCGCGTCGTTTCCAATGTGAGATGACAGAGGTGTCTGCTGAGAGCCATTAAAACAGGGTGGTCATGTCGATACATGTAGATAAGCGCGAAGCAACGCCGGTAGATGTGCGAAGCACTGACCTTCTCGACTGAGACATCTAAGTCCGCGAAGAACAGCTTGGCCGCAGCAGCGAAGTTGAACATGTTCGGCTCACTCTCGAACCCGGCGTGCGAGAAATGGCGCCAAACGAATAACTTGTCTTTTCGAGCGTCGGCAAGTTCGCCTGCAGGTGCCAACGCGTCGGTTCCAAGGGGACGAAACGTCTGTCCAAGTCGCTCGAGTACATCAACGGCGCGTTCTACGATTTCGTTTGCCCACATAGACGCGTAACGCTGGAGGGTCTTTTCAATGTATATGTCTAGATACGACCCACCACCATCAGTTGAGGGAGTCAGGCAGCCGCGATACAACCCGTATGGCACGCGGTACCCAATCACTTCCTCACGTCTTCGGCCGTGATTGAAAAGGACAGCAATTGCACAAGAGAATTGCAGCTTGAGAATAAAATGCCGCAGGCTATGTTCGCCGTCCCGCGCAAGTGCCCGCAGGCCGTCAGGGAGAGCGAATCTCTCAGCGATTGCTTCGTGCGTAGCCAGAACCTGGGAAGTCACCCTGTCGGAGATGGCTTCCGGAAAGAGGTCCGCTGGGTCCCATAGCTCCAGTTCTTTGCGCGCCGCCTCGCAGAGCATGACGATGCCGTCCGCGCGCACGTGGACCCACATGAGTGCCTCGGTAAATATAGTGACTACGTCTTCAACACCTAGGTTCTCAGTTCGAGGTTCGCGATGACTGCCTGTATACAACGCTCGGGCGCGGGCCTGCGGTGACTTGAACGGCGGGTGTAGGAAGGAATCAAAGCCCTCGATGAGCGCGCAGCGGTTGAGGAATTTGAAGTGCAAGTACAGGCTGTGAAGCGTGACCTTAGGCGGGTCATTGTCATCGGCTACTGTTCTACTGGAGCCCGCAAGCTGCGCAATGCGCCGCACGACTTGCCGTGGAAGCTGACTGCCCATCAGCGGCAGACGCAACTCAGAGCGAAGAACATCCATGTTGCAGGTAAATTTGTCCGTGTGCCCACTTCCTTCTAACGACTTTGCGAGCTTAACGTCTCCTGCTGCTCGCTTCAGAAGCAAGTCAAGTCGCTTATCGTATTCCAATACGTCCCACCATCCACCGCGGCCCAGTTCTATGGCAAGTTCCTTGAGAAGGTTCGGTTCAACGTTTTGCAACTTGTAGCGAGCGCGTGAGAACATCCAGGCTATTAACCGGACGAAATGGTTTATCGTTCTTACGGCTGCAACGCGGACATTTCCCTTGTCGCAAGCGTGACAGTCCTCATTTATCAGCACCTTTAATGTTGCAAATAAGTCTGGACGCTCGGCGAGAGTGATGACCTTATGCGCACTATTTCCTCCTGAGACATCGATTTTCATCCGTCCATCAAAGACAACCTGCACATCCGGATTGCTGACGTCAGCGTCAGCCACATCAAGCCGAATCTCAGCGTCGTCCCAAGCGCTTTTGTATCTTTTGTGTCGGCTAGCCTCGAAGAAATCCCTGCCAGCATTGATAGTTTGGTGCTCCTCGCCGCCAATCGACATCGCTTTACGAATAGTAATCGCTGCTCTTCGCCGATTCATGGAACCCTCCTTAGCTGAAGCTGTCCAGCACGCGCCAGTCTTCAAAGCCCGCAACTGTATCCCGGGGTTTCGCACTCAAATATCGAATTCCTTTCGTCTAACTATGTAGGAGAATGGACTTTCTTTGAGAAGCCTATGTAACGCAGCACAGAAAACTATTCTCGCCAAGTGATATTCCAAAAATCTATTCTCGTTGAAAGAAATTAAAAATCTCAAATTTTTTTCGTAAAACTTTTGTTGATAACAGCAATGGATGGCGTCGCTTTCCGTTATTTCGAGGCGCATCTCACCGATTGATGCCAGCCACGCGTCGGCTGCACTATCGCTCTTTTCCGCTGAGTGTGGCGATAGGGGAAAGAGCAATCGCCTCGCAGCCTTGGATTCTTCGGTATTATCTAGTTGCTTTCGGCCGGTCACCCACAAAATCGATTTGGCTAAAATTCGCATATATCTACGGATATTTGAGTCGTGTAACTCAGCCTGGATTCTTCCCCTAATATAACGAGCCGTAGTAGCAAGGCTCGCGTGACCAGCGCGGATTTGGGTGGCGACAATATCCCCACCTCCGGCGACGTAAGTATAGTTGAGCCGAAGGTTCCGATAATCGCGTATCGTTATGCGGGGAAGATTATTAGCCTTGAGGAATGCCAATAAAGTCCTATCGAACCGAGGCAGATTTGCAATCCGAGGCCCGTCAAATTTGAGTCGCATAGGGCAAAAAACTGATTCGGTTCTGCGTTCAGCAAACAAATCAACGTTTTTGTTATGCCAGAGAAGTAATTCTATTGCACGGCAGGCTAGTTTATCATCTGTTCGAGATTCAATTTCCTCTATTTCTTCCTGTTGAAGTTGATTCGTTTTTGTCTTAATGCCGGTCATTCGGTAACCACTTCCCGTCTTCCGGATTCTGCTTGGGCTCAGCGTCGCAACTGTTGAGCCGTTCCAACCGGTCGTAATCGCCAAGATTATGAAGCAAGCAATCATGGAGCTATGCGTAAGGTAAAACTGCGATAACGCTACGTCGAAGGCATAACCGGCTGTCGGCTCAAACCCATAATTCGACAAAAAAACAGATAGTCCAAAACCTCTATTCTTGGATGTGCCATGAGAGAACATTTGCTCGTTATGGACAAACGATAAAAGAAACCAGTCTAGAGCGTCCTGCGGAAGGCGCTGCATTGTGTCGTAGGAAGGAATAATACCGTTCCTATAACCCTTCAACAGTTGACGGGTTACCGTCGAAGGGGGCCCTCCCGAGAGGATGGCATCCATTCGTTCCACACATTCTCTTTGCTCGTTAAGCACCTGCTCGCAAGCAATAAGATATGTGTCCATTTGGGCGCGGATTTGCTGGGTCGCCTTATCGTAAGCTTCGCTATCGTCCGACGCTGAAATGAATTTCAAGGAATCAAGTAACCCTCTTTGGGAATCATCTCGCTGAAGTTGGTCTGCATCTTCCTTCTTCTGCAAAACGACCTGTTCGCTTACCGGGGACGCGTTTCCTTCGGTGTGGTCCGACTCTTTAAACGGGTGACATCGCACACCGTAAGCCGCGTCGGCGAAATACTGGCCGCTCTTGAGATGTGCCAAGCTAAATCGCATGACTTTCTTGAACGAATTAAAATAATCGCTCCGACTTTTGAAATTGGGTAAAAGACTGTCTGCCAGGGCAAAGAGCCGATATACGTGGCTTGCTTCTTGAAGAACTGCGGGCGTCGAGAGAAGCCGTCGGCCCTCTTCAACCGCCGAGACGCGAGACAGCAGTGATGTAAATCGATAAAAGTCCACGCCAAGAAGCGGGTCCGGTGCACCCAATAGCGCCTCTGAAAGTAGTCCGCCTGCTTTGATTCCGAGTACGTCTAGGTTGACTACCCTCAGCGAGCTGGTTTCAATTCCGTTTACCCTCGCGCGCGTGGTTACCTCAAAATAGTTGCCATGCGCCGGCAATCTTTTAAGCGTTAAAAAGTCAGAAGCCGCTTCAGCCACGCTCATCCCGTCACTAAGAGGACGCGGACATAACGACAGTGCCTTAGCGAAAGCCCGGAGTCTTTTCGCCTTATCCCGGCTGTCATCTGAAGTTAAATTGCTTACGTGTGAAAGGAGTTCACGAAGGTCTTTAGAACTGATGTGCTCAGGCGGCTTTGAAAGCATCCCTCGTCCGAACTTGCTTTCCAGTGCTGTCCGTAGTGCGCCACTGACCCGGTAGAACATGATTTCAGGCAGCACGCGCGGTAATGCATCTAGCGCAAGCCACAGAATGCTCTCAGACGCAATTCCTGACTCGCCGAGACTAACACACCGCGTTGTAACTTTCCGTAATCCGTGCTCGACACGGACTGACTGCAAGACGACATCCATTATTCGCTGGGTCACCGGCGTAACTCCAGCCTGTTTCCTGGCACAAAAGAGCGCACAGATAACGGTTGGCGAATTTCCGCGCCAAAAGTAACCTTTTCCGGTGTTTCACTAGGCTGCATGCCTTTACCTCCTGCGCCATCCCTCACTTATTGAGTTATAGGCCGTTCGTTCAGTAAGTCAAGTTAGGCCATCCTACATAAGCGAAAGTACTCGCCGCGCGAATGCGACTTCAGATAGAGCGGCATCGCGCCGGCGAGCTGCCCGCCGCGCTTGAGCAGCAGATGCTGGGCGCGCCAGCCGGTGCGCGCGATGGCGCAGCGCGTGTCCTGCAGCGCCGAAAGGAACGCGTGACGCACGAACGGATTGTCGCCGGCGAGGCGGTTCCAGTCGTCGGCGCTCACGCCTTCGAGCGTATCGACCACATGTATTTCGACATCGCGATTCAAGAGGCGTCCTCGCTGGGTGATCCGAAGCGCGGCGCCGTCGATTCATTTAACGGAGCGCGCCGCGAAGGGCCTATTCTCGCGCAAGTCGAAAAAATGCGCCGTCCGCTTTGGCGCGAAGGCTCGCCTCAAAGCGGTGCTCTCGGCGATAATGCCGCCAACTCAACGCGGTCCCGCTCGCCATGCCGTGGTTTCTCTACCTGATCGAATGCGCCGACGGCAGCATCTACACCGGCATCGCGACCGACGTTACCGCACGCTTCGAAAAGCATTCGAGCGGCAAGGGCGCGCGCTACACGCGTTCGAGAAAGCCGCTTGCCGTGCTGGCGTCGTTCGAACTGGCCGGGCGCTCGGAGGCGTCGCGCGCGGAATACTGGGTCAAGCGGCTCTCCGCGATGGAAAAACGCGCGCTCGTCGCGGGCGTGCGCACGCTCGACTCGGTGCTGCCGGCGCGAGAGGAAGACGCGTCGCCGGAGACACCCGCCTAGCGTACCGAACGCACCGGACGCATCAAACGCAAAAAAGCCGCGCGTGCCCGGATTGCCCGGAGCACGCGCGGCTCTTTGACCCGCTCGACGAACCGCTTACTTCTTGTAGTTCGCGACGCCGTCGGTGATTTCCTTCAGTGCGGCGTCGGCGTCTGCCCAGCCTTCGACCTTCACCCACTTGCCTTTTTCGAGCGCCTTGTAGTGTTCGAAGAAGTGCTTGATCTGGTCTTTCAGGTACTCGGGCACGTCGTCGATGGACTTCATGTGCGCCGTCATCGGGCAGATCTTGTCGTGCGGCACGGCGATCAGTTTCGCGTCGACGCCTGATTCGTCCGTCATCTGCAGCATGCCGAGCGCGCGCGAGCGCACGACCGAGCCTGCCAGGAGCGGGAACGGCGTGATGACAAGCACGTCGACCGGATCGCCGTCGCCGGAGAGCGTCTGCGGAATGAAGCCGTAGTTGACGGGATAGCGCATGCCGGTGCCGATGAAACGGTCGACGACGAGCAGGCCCATGTCCTTGTCGGCTTCGTATTTGACCGGATCGCTTTGCGCAGGGATTTCGATGATGACGTTGAAATCGTGCGGAAGGTCCTTGCCCGGGGGTACGTTGTTGAAGCTCATGAGCGCTCTCTGAGAAAGTTGAGGTTCTGAAGCCGGTGACGCGCACCGCGCGACGCGCGAACGGGACGCATTGGAAATGAAAATGCGCGAATGCGTCATTATAGCCAATCGGGATTTGGGTTCGGACGCGTCCGATGGCGCGATAATCGCCGGAAGCGTCGGACGAAGAACCGCTATTAGGAGACACGCATGGAAGAAGCAAAGCACTTCATTGGCAACCGCTGGGTCGCGCCGGCGGTCGGCGAAACGATTCCGGTCGTCGATCCGTCCGACGGGCAGGTGTTCGCGCAGCTCGCGCGCGGCAACGCCGCCGACATCGACCGCGCCGTGCAATCGGCGCGCGCCGCCTACGACGGCGCCTGGGGCCACACGAGCGCCGCGGACCGCGGACGCATCCTCGCGCGGCTGTCGATGCTGATCGCCGCGTGCCAGGACGAGATCGCGCAGCTCGAAGCGCGCGACACCGGCAAGCCGCTCAAGCAGGCGCACGCCGACGCGGCGGGCATCGCGCGCTATTTCGAGTTCTACGCGGGCGCCGCCGACAAGCTGCACGGCGAAACGCTGCCCTACCAGACGGGCTACACGGTGCTGACGATCCGCGAGCCGCACGGCGTGACCGGCCACATCGTCCCGTGGAACTATCCGCTGCAGATTTTCGGGCGCAGCGTCGCGGCGGCGCTCGCGGCGGGCAACGCGTGCGTCGTCAAACCGGCCGAGGACGCGTGCCTGTCGCTCTTGCGCGTCGCCGAACTGGCCGCCGAGGCAGGCCTGCCCGAAGGCGCGCTCAACATCGTGACGGGCTACGGCCACGAGGCGGGCGCGGCGCTCGCGCGGCATCCCGGTATCGATCACATCTCGTTTACCGGCTCGCCCGCGACGGGCGCGGCCGTCACCAAAATGGCCGCGGACAACCACATCCCGGTCACGCTGGAACTCGGCGGGAAGTCGCCGCAGATCGTCTTCGCCGATGCCGACATGGACGCCGCGTTGCCCGTGCTCGTCGCGGCGATCGTGCAGAACGCCGGCCAGACGTGCTCGGCGGGCAGCCGCGTGCTGATCGAGCGCGCCGCCTACGAGCCGCTCGTCGAGCGGCTCGCGCAAGCCTTTTCGGCGCTGAAGGTCGGGCCGAGCAGGCTCGATCTCGACTGCGGGCCACTTATCAGCGCGAAGCAGCAGCAGCGCGTGTGGGATTTCCTCTCCGATGCGCAACACGACGGCATCGCGATGGCCGCGCACGGCGAAGTCGTCGCAGAAGCGCCGGAAGCGGGTTTCTATCAGGCGCCGACGCTCCTGCGCGATGTCCCGCCGACGCACCGTCTCGCGCGCGAGGAAGTGTTCGGCCCGGTGCTCGCCGCACTGCCGTTCGACAGCGAAGACGACGCATTGCGGCTCGCCAACGACACCAACTACGGGCTCGTCGCCGGTATCTGGACGCGCGACGGCGGCCGTCAGATGCGCCTTGCGCGCCGCGTGCGCTCGGGACAGGTGTTCATCAACAACTATGGCGCGGGCGGCGGCGTCGAATTGCCGTTCGGCGGCGTCAAGCACTCGGGGCACGGCCGCGAGAAAGGCTTCGAGGCGCTCTACGGCTTCACGGTCCTGAAGACGATCGCAATCAAACACGGCTGATCGGGCCGGCAAACAAGGAGACACCATGCGACTGCAAGGCAAAACGACCATCGTGACGGGCGCCGGCTCGGGTTTCGGCGAGGGCATCGCGAAGACGTTCGCGCGCGAAGGGGCGAACGTCGTCGTGAACGATCTGAACGGACCCGGCGCCGAGCGCGTCGCGAGCGAGATCGCGCTCGCGGGCGGACGCGCGATCGCGGTTCAGGGCGACGTCACGAAGCGCGAGGACTGGCAGACGCTCTTCGATGCGGCCATCGAGGACTTCGGCAGCGTGCAGGTCGTCGTGAACAACGCGGGCACGACGCACCGGAACAAACCGGTGCTCGACGTGACCGAAGCCGAGTTCGACCGCGTCTACGCGGTGAACGTGAAGAGCCTCTACTGGAGCGTCGAGCAGTTCGTGCCGTATTTTCGAGCCCAGGGCGGCGGCGCGTTCATCAACATCGCGTCGACGGCGGGCGTGCGGCCCCGCCCGGGCCTCGTCTGGTACAACGGCAGCAAGGCGGCGGTGATCATCGCGAGCAAGGCGCTCGCGGTCGAACTCGGGCCGGACCGCATCCGCGTGAACTGCATCAATCCGGTGATGGGTGAAACGGGGCTCTTGTCCGAATTCATGGGCATGGAAGACACGCCCGCGAACCGCCAGAAATTCCTCGCGACGATTCCGCTCGGGCGCCTCTCGACGCCGCAGGACATCGCCAACGCCGCGCTTTATCTCGCCTCCGACGACGCCGAGTTCATCACCGGCGTGAGCCTCGAAGTGGACGGCGGACGCTGCGTCTGAGCGTGCGCCAAGCGGGCGCGGCAGCGCGCCCGCGCATCCGTGTTTTCCCCGATCAATTGAGCTGTCTGGCGTCCATCCGAGCGGCTAGAATCCAGCAGCATCGGGCGCTTTCTTGCAAAGCGCTTTCTACTAAAAAATCGAGGAGACAACACATGACCAGCACCGCACCGCCGCTGCATCGCCCCGGCGCAGGCGCGCCTTCCGCCTTCGAGGAAGCCACCTATCGCAAAGTCGCGTGGCGGCTTTCGCCGCTGCTGCTGCTCTGTTACGTGGTGGCGTATCTGGATCGCGTGAACGTCGGCTTTGCGAAGCTGCAGATGAGCGCCGACCTTGGTTTGTCGGATGCCGTCTACGGTTTCGGCGCCGGCATCTTCTTCTTCGGCTACTTCATCTTCGAGATTCCGAGCAACGTCATCCTGCACAAGGTCGGCGCGCGCGTGTGGATCGCGCGGATCATGATTACGTGGGGCATCATCTCCGCGCTCACGATGTTCATCACCACGCCGACGATGTTCTACGTGATGCGCTTTTTGCTCGGCGTCGCGGAAGCAGGGTTCTTCCCCGGCATCATCCTGTATCTCACGTACTGGTATCCGGCGCACCGGCGCGGCCGCATGACCACGCTGTTCATGACCGCGATCGCGCTCTCCGGGCTGATCGGCGGGCCGGTCTCGGGCTGGATCATGAAGAGCTTCGACGGTGCGAACGGCTGGCACGGCTGGCAATGGCTGCTGTTGCTGGAGGGCATTCCGTCGGTCGTCGTCGGGATCATGGTGCTGATGCTGCTCGATGACCGCATCGCGAAGGCAAAGTGGCTGACGGCCGAGGAACGCGACCTGCTCGAGCGCAACATCGCGGCGGATAACGTCGAGAAGGAAGACATGCCGATCGGCAAGATCCTGTCGAGCGGGCGCGTATGGATGATGAGCCTCATCTATTTTTCGTTCGTGATGGGGCTTTACGGCGTGAGCTTCTGGCTGCCGACGATCATCAAGGCGACGGGCGTCACGGATGCCTTGAGCATCGGCCTGCTTTCGGCGATTCCCTATGGTGCGGCGGTGGTCGGCATGCTGCTGGTCGCGAGAAGCGCCGACAAGCGCGGCGAGCGTCGCTGGCACATCGCGATTCCGGCGGTGCTCGGCTCGATCGGACTGGTGTTGTCGGTGATCTGGGCGAACAACACCGCGCTCGCGATGCTCGGCCTGACGCTCGGCACGATGGGCATTCTCACGACGCTGCCGCTGTTCTGGAGTCTGCCGACGGCGTTTCTCGCAGGAACGGGCGCCGCGGCCGGCATTGCGATGATTAATTCGCTTGGAAATCTCGCTGGCTTTCTGAGTCCGTATCTCGTGGGATGGCTCAAGCAGGTCACGGGATCGAATTCCAGCGGGATGTATATGCTTGCCGGGTTTCTGATTCTTGGCGCAGTGCTCGTGTTAAGTGTGCCGGCTCGGATGGTCAATCGGTAAGGTTCGTGACGGGTTTTTTTAAAACGTCGGATGCCTTCGTGCTTCTGGAGAACTTGCTTTGCCGTGGCCTACTAGTTCTGCCCCGGACAGGGGCGTCATTTGTGTAAGCTCGCATTCCACGCAAGCGTTGCCAGGTAAGGCTTCCAGCGGATGACCCTGTTCCAGGACTGATCAAAACACGTCCCGTGTGGGGAGCCAGCGGGGAATTCGCGGGAGCTTTCTAGGAAGCCCACGTGTTACCGGCTCCGTTTAATCTTCCGCTGCCCCTTCGGGGACCTCCTGCACGACACGCCGTTTGCGTATCACGACTACCGCCGTCCACGTTTCCGGTGTCGTGATTTTTCCGGCTCAGAATTCGAGAACGGTTTGCTGTCCATCAAATAGAAAAAGACGCCTATTCGCTGTCCGCAGAAGCTTCGAACTCTAAAAGTTTGAGAAGTTCGTCATCGGACGGATGGAACTCCAAAGCAACCGGCAGCGGACGAAACAGGTCAGGCAATTCTGTGTCTCCGTACATAAAGCTATCTGTGTAAAACTGGGTGATCCGCTTCAATTCCGGCAGCAAGTCGATCATTGATACATTATCTGGATCATAGCCGTTCCGAATCTTTGCAAGCCTTGCCAAATTATCGACGCATTGGTCACACCCGCTGTTCAGTCCCTTGACCCAGAGATGAAAAGCATCAATCTTGTGACCTTCCATGTCGGCAAGCCGGCCGAGACCGGCGTACGCGTTTGCATTGCCCTGATTCGCCGCACAATCGAGCATTGCTTTAGCCAATGAGCGCAATTGCTTTGATCGGGCAATTATGCTCCTGCCAACTAGCTCCATCGCATTTGGACTCCCTCTGTCAATTGCCTGCTTCAGAAGGTAATACATCATTTCGTCGTCTCGACCATATAGATACGTGGCGTATTTGTATGCGGCGATTGGAATTCCCTGGCGAACAAGCTGTTCAAGCTGTCG
This sequence comes from Caballeronia sp. LZ024, assembly GCF_031451455.1. NCBI lineage: Bacteria > Pseudomonadati > Pseudomonadota > Betaproteobacteria > Burkholderiales > Burkholderiaceae > Caballeronia > Caballeronia sp. LZ024. The sequence continues at coordinate 2,520,326 of NZ_JARUXL010000001.1, forward strand.
GGATGCGTTCTGTCGCGACTGGCTCGAACTTGGGAAACGGATCGACCAAATCGAATCGACATAAGCGGCCTTCCAGCTTCCGGCATCGACTGCCGTTTTTAACAGATCATCGCGTTTCTTCCGATTAGTCTCACTCAGCCAGAGCTTCTCATCGGCGTCGCCCTGCTTCGTATAGCGAACAAATTCGCTGAATTTACCTTTGGCCTCGTCCGCATCCAGTGGCGTATAGTCCACAGCATTGCGACATACAAAGGGACGTCCCTTGAACGCGGATATCAACATAGTGTCCGATTCATCGGCGCTTGCCCCGTCCGATGGGGTCGATTGGTTAAACTGGTCGAGCCGGCTATCTGCCGCATGCACGGAAGATAGCGGTACTGACAATGCGAGAATAAAAGAAACAATTTTTGAAAAAAATCGCATGTTTAAATGTTCACAAAAAATTTACCTGAAAATCGGCGACTCGCCCCGGTAGCGTCTCAGAAAGTCCGGCATCGGTGGTTTATTGGTCGACGGGCTAATGAAAAAAATGCTGAAATACACCATTCGCTGTCGCTCCGAAACTTGCGCATGCCGAGCAGAGCGTCGAGGCCCGGAATGAGACGAGGATCGTTCATCACGAGCTGTGGCATCGTTTCGCCTTTTCTGAAGCGGCGCGTCGCGTCATAGGAAACGGCCGCGAATTGCTTCACGGTCCAGAGCCCGTCCTGCGGACATACTTGCCCCGTGCGGGCAACCGTCCCCAATGGCACGCGCTCGTCCTTCGCGCTTTTGGCAGGGGCAAGGGGGAATCCCGTCGCAGGGTCGAGGTTCTTTTCGCGCGCAAGACGTTCAATCAGCTTGTCGTCGGGCTTTTGCGGCGGCACGGCCGCAGCCTGTTCCTTCGCCCACTGGAATGTGCCGTCCCACGCGGGCAAAGGTGCCGGTGGCAGCGGTACGATTTTGTCGATATCGGGGACTTTGGGGTTCAGACCTTCGTTACTGTCGAGAAATTTACGGATCACTCTGTAGCGGCGCGAGCGTTCGGGATCGTTCGGAACAGCAAGGTAGTACAGACGATCATCCGGTGGGGGACCTTTGAAGCCATTTTCCAGAGCCCACGCGGCCTCACTGTTTCCCGCCGCCACGCCCTGCTGGAAAGCCTTGACTGCTTCGCCGTAGAACTTTTCTGCCGCACGACCTATAGCGTTGGAGGTCGCGGCTTTGCCATGTCCCTGATCCGCTGAACACCGATACATTTGCAGCGCAACTTCCGGTGCGGCGTCGATCGGGAACAGTTTTTCCGCGAGGTAATACTGCGCATCCGGGCTGCCCAGATCCGCTGCCTTGCGGAAATAACGCAGGGCCGTCTCACTATTTTGCTTCAGGCCGTAGCCGAGTTCGAGGTAGTGACCGATATCGTAATAGCCGGCCGGCACACCCTGTTTCACCAACTGGATCGCCAGATCGACTGATTCGTTCGGTGCGTTCGGCGAATCAGCCAGCCCCGTCGATACCAACTGCTGAAGGTTGGTGTTGGCCTTGTAGTGATCGTGGGCCGCCGCGATCCGGTAATACCGTGCGATATCGCCGAAGTCCTTCGGGCCGTCCTGCTTTTGCAGCCAGCGGGCGTATTTGAACAACTGGTCCGCATCGGGATCGAGCGGCGGCAGATGGTCAGCCTCATGCACGCAGGTAAAGGCGAGATTCGCGCGCACGGCGCTCAGATCAGGGAGTGAGGCCAAGGGATTCTCCTTTGTACAGGCGCAGGCAAGACCTGCCAGCAGGGCGATAAGAATGCGTCGTCTCATGGTTCAATCCGCGTAAGCGCGATTAGGCGAGGTACGCAGGAAACCCACAAGGGACGCCATCGGAGCCTGCTTTCGGCTCTGATTTTTGGTGTTCTGGGAAATGACGTAGCTCCACGCGAGATACGCTTCCGACACGTCATCTTGCGCCCCCCGATTGTTCGTATGAAGCGCCCACATCTGTTTGCGCAGCGCGCGCGTCACGCCGCCATGCTCATGGCAGATATTCAGTTCGCTATCGACTTCCATGCTGCGCCGGTTGACATTGGCCGAACCGTGCGTGGTGAACACATCGTCAACGATCATCAGCTTCTGGTGGATGTAGACGTAGTCCCACGCCTTACCGGCCGGCGCGTCCGGGGCGACCAGGGTACAGACCAGCACTTTCATGCCGGGCATGTCCTGTGGCGGCACGAGATCTCCCTTCTCCGTCACGCCTTTCGGGCTGAGGTCCGCCACCCGGCGTTGCTCCTGCCTTATCTTGTCGAGTTGCTGCTGTATTTCAACCTGCCGGGTCTGCTCGTCCTGAAGGTAGTTCCCAAGCCCTTGCGCCTCCGAAAAACTCGCGCCCTGCTTCAACAGGCGCTGGACGGCCGCCTGCTCGCTGGCAAGCTGCTTCTCCAGCGCCTGTGCCTGCGGTGAAAGCTGGTCGCTCTTCTCCAGCTTCTCGACGCCAGGCATCCGGTCGCCGTATCCGAGCGCGTCGAGCATCTGGTAGGTGCTGACCGTGCCGAGCCCAATGCCGTCGTCGTTCGAGTTCGTGACCACGAACAGATAGACCATGCCGTGCTTCGCCGGATTGCGTCCGCCCGCTATCTGCGCATTGACGTTCTTGCGCAGCTTGTCGGCCACCGGCATATACCGGAAGTACTGGTTTTCGATGTAGACGAACTTCGTCGTGTTGTTCACCGCCTGAAGGTACAGCGAAGAGATGTCCTTCGTGCCGCCGTTGCCGTGCTGTGACTGCGTGCGAAGAACCTGCGCCATGACCGGCGTGCCGTGTTCAGGACGCAGCTTCAGCCGGCACGCCAACATCGCCCGTGCCGGGGTGATGCTTTGGCCGGTCGCGTCGTCCCAGGCCTGGCAGAAATTGCGGTCCAGGTAGTCGACGATCGGTCCTGTCACGAAACCCACTACGCCTCTTCGACGTAAGCCTTCAGGGTCCATTCGCTGTCCCTCCGAAACTTGCGCATGCCGAGCAGAGCGTCGAGGCCCGGAATGAGACGAGAGTTGTTCATCACGAGTTGGGGCATCGTTTCGCCTTTTCTGAAGCGGCGCGTCGCGTCATAGGAAACGTCCGCGAATTGCTTCACGGTCCAGAGCCCGTCTTGCGGACATACCTGCCCCGTGCGGGCAACCGTCCCCAACGGCACACGCTCGTCCTCCGCGCTTTTGGCCGGCGCAAGGGGGAATCCCGTCGCAGGGTCGAGGTTCTTCTCGCGGGCCAGTCTTGTGACCAGCGTTTCGGCGGGCTTTTGGGGCGGCTGAGCCGCGTCTTGTTCCTTCTGCCACTGGAACGTGCCGTCCCATGGCGGCAGTTTCGTCGGCGGCAGCGGCACGATCTGGTCGATGTCCGACACCGTGGGATTGCGGCCTTCGTTGCTGCCGATGAATTTGCCAATCAGCTTGTATCGACGTGCTCGCTCTGGATCGGCAGGCAACGCCATATAGTTAAGCGGATCGGACGGCTGCGTGTTGAATCCATTTTCCAAAAAAGAAGCAGACTCGGCATCACCAGCCTCTACCCCTCGTTGAAATGCCCGTACGGCTTCGGCATAGAGTTTGTCTGTCTTTAGATCTATGCCCAAATAACTGGCTGCCTTGCCAAGTCCTTGATCGGTCGCACACTTCATCATCTGTCTTGAAATGTCCGGGGCGCGATCTCGTGGCGAAAGCAAGTCCCCAACATAATATTGGGCGTCGGGATCACCCAGATCGGCCGCCTGACGAAAATACTGACGCGCTTTATCGGCGTCCTGCTCAACGCCATAACCCGTTTCAAGGTAGTGGCCCATGTCGTAGTAGCCCCAGGGTATGTCAGCCTTGATTAACTGTATCGCCAGACCAACAGCTTCCGAAGGCGCGTCGGGCGAAGATGCCACACCATTCTCCAGCAAGCCCTGAAGATTGTTATTGGCTTTATAGTGTCCATAAGCCGCCGCGATCCGGTAATAACGGGTTATCTCGTCGTAGTTTTTCGGGCCGTCCTGCCTGTCCAGATAGCGCGCGTATGTGAAAAGTTCATTGGCAGTCGGATCAAGGGACGGCAAGTGATCGGCCGCGTGAACACATGTAAAGGTCAGGCGCGCACGAACCGCAGCCATGTCAGAGGGGGAAGGCACAGCGTTCTCCTTGTTCGAACAGGAACACAACAATGACGCCAAAAGAATTAATAGAGATACTCTCGGCATAGACATCAGTCCAACTGGCTTTTTAGCGTTGACGTACGCGAGAATCCAATGAGCGAAGCGATGGGCGGCAACCCAGATTTCTGATTCCTCGCATTCTGATCAATGGTTTTTTTCCATGCCATGAAAGCATCTTCTGGCGAGTCCGATGCTCCATCCTTGATTCCTTTTGTATGGATATTCCACAAGCGCCGGCGCAATGGCTGTGTCACGTCCATCCGCTCATGACAGATGTTCAGCTCGCTATCCACTTCCATGCTGCGCGTGTTGATGTTCGCCGAGCCGTGCGTCAAAAACACGTCATCGATAATCATGATCTTGCTGTGAATATAAACCGGCATCCAATTGTCACCTGGCGAATCGGGCGCCACCAGCGTACAGATGTGAATTTTCAGACCGGGGATGTCCTTTGGCGTAAGCGGTCCATTGCGCCCCTGTCGAGCGTCATCAAGTTTCTTCTGTGCAGCCTTCTGACGCGCCGCAGCGTCCGTTCCAGAACTCATCCGGGCGATCGCAAGTTCATTCACCGCGCTCATGACGTCGTGCTGTTGCTGGATATCCTGATGCTCTTTCGCCATACCGGACATGAGGTTTGCCCGCCCAAGACTATCGAGCATCTTGTAGGTACTTACCGTGCCAACACCCATCCCGTCATCGCTTGAATTGGTCACAACGAAAAGATAAATCGACCCGTGTTTTCCGGGATCGCGGCCCCATGCGACTTGCTTCGCGGCAGCTTCCTTGATCTTTTTAGCCAGCGGTTCCCAGCGGAAATACTGGTTCTCGATATAGATGAACTTCGTCGCGTTGCACGCCACCTGAAGATAAAGCGACTTGATATCCTGCTTGCTTTCCTGAGACTGGGTGCGCGTAATCTGCGCCATGACAGGAATTCCAAAGTCAGGGCGCACCTTCAGACGGGCTGCCAATGGCTTGCGCTTCGTCAGTAGATCAACCTTTGCATTATGCTTCCACGCGTTACAAAAATTCGCGTTCAGGCATTCCAGAATCGGTCCCGTGACAATGCTCGACATATCCTGACGCGGCGTTTCTCCGTTGCGTCCAAAGCGCGCATTCATTCTGGCATAGCGATGCGCGTCATCGTCCCAATATGCGTCGAGCGTATTG
>NZ_JARUXL010000001.1:2525748-2565878 GCF_031451455.1 Caballeronia sp. LZ024
TTGCAGGATTGCTTTCAGAATGTCCGGCGTCGAGCCGTGCTGAAAAATCCTGTTGCGCGTGACGGCCTTCAGCCGTGCCAGATGCGACCTCAGCTCGATCTCGAATTTGACGAAATCTTTCGTGGTCTGCACCGTTGAAAAGCGCGCGATGAAACCGGAAAAGCGCCGCACGGTGCCATCGTCGGCCTCGATGCTGAAAACGGCATCACGGTTCAGATAGTCGGCGCGCGATAGCTGCTGCGGGTGAGTCAGTTCGATATGGACGACATTCGGGTCGCCCATCTTTTCGGTCGCCGTGAACGACACGATCGACAAAGTTGCCGCACTGTCCGTTCCGGGTATGGCGAGAAAATACGCTTGTCGTCCCGTGACGCCCTGCCGTAATGGATCAAACTCTGCCACTCCCTGCTCCTTGAAAGACCAGCGACGCAGCGTTAGCTGCCAAACCTGCTAACTGATCACTTATTTTTCGTTAGGTCAACTTAAACAAATTGAGATAAACATAATTTGACGAAAATTAACAAAGAGCTGACGCACGCCATTCACTTTCCGACGTGCCGCGCGCTGCGTCCTCGGCCAGCAGGCTCTCCGCATGGGCGCGTTGAGACGACTTTGGGCGATACGCTTTGCACCCATCGCGAGAACCCGGAACAGTTCCTCGTTGCATCCGTGCATGCGTTTGTAGTTTTCCTCATATCGACACCGGCATTTGCAGCAGTTTCTCTGCGCATACCGATCCTCTGTGGTTATGGCAGGACGCTGGCGTATGGAAACCGCAAGCGTCATCAGCTTTTCGATCTGCTCCCTGCGCTGTCGCCGAGACGGGATGCGGCCAGTGCAAGCTTTTCATACGGCATCCACCCCAGACGGTATCGACACCCCGCCCCGCGAAGGTGACTTCGCCTCCTCCAGCACGCACCGCCACGAGGCACGCTCGCCGCGCGATGCACCAAAACACGCCCAAAGTCGCGCTCGTCCGCCTTCGGCCTGGCCGCCCAAACGCCGCGCAAACCCGCGCCAATCCAGCATCTATTGCAGATTGGCATACCCCTTGCAGTAACAAATGCGCTGCTTGTCCGCCAAGGCGCGAACCGCCAGCCCGAACAACGCCTGTCCACGACGACTCACCACAACATATCGGCAAGGGGAAACACATGAAACGACGCAGTCTCCTGAAATTCGGCTCGATGTCCGGCGCGCTCGCCCTCGCGGGCCAGTTGCCGATCTCCAAGGCGCAAGCCGCCGATACCGGTCCGATCAAGGTCGGCATTCTGCATTCCCTGTCAGGCACGATGGCGATCTCCGAGACGTCGCTGAAAGACACCGCGCTCATGACCATCGCGGACATCAACAAGAACGGCGGCGTGATGGGCCGGCAACTCCAGCCGGTCGTCGTGGACCCGGCGTCGAACTGGCCGCTCTTCGCCGAGAAGGCCCGCCAGCTCCTCACGCAGGACAAGGTCGCCGTCGTGTTCGGCTGCTGGACCTCGGTCTCGCGCAAGTCGGTTCTGCCCGTCTTCGAGGAACTCAATGGCCTCCTCTTCTACCCCGTCCAGTACGAAGGCGAAGAGATGTCGCGCAACGTGTTCTACACGGGCGCCGCGCCCAACCAGCAGGCGATTCCCGCCGTCGAGTATCTGATGGGACCCGAAGGCGGCAGCGCCAAGCGCTACTTCCTGCTCGGCACCGACTACGTGTACCCGCGCACGACCAACAAGATCCTGCGCGCCTTCCTCCACTCGAAGGGAGTCAAGGATGAAGATATTCAGGAGGTCTACACACCGTTCGGACATAGCGACTATCAGACCATCGTCGCGAACATCAAGACCTTCTCGCAGGGCGGAAAGACGACGGTCATCTCGACGATCAACGGCGACTCGAACGTGCCGTTCTACAAGGAACTCGGCAACCAGGGCCTGAAGGCGACCGACGTCCCCGTCGTCGCATTCTCGGTCGGCGAGGAAGAACTGCGCGGCATCGACACGAAGCCGCTCGTCGGGCATCTCGCGGCATGGAACTACTTCATGTCGGTGAAGAACCCGAACAACAAGAAGTTCGAAACGCAATGGGCCGAGTGGGTCAAGTCGCAGAACCTGCCGGGCGGCACGAAGCGCGTGACCAACGATCCGATGGAAGCGACCTTCGTCGGCATCCACATGTGGAAGCAGGCCGTCGAGAAGGCGAAGAGCACGGACGTGGACAAGGTGCGCATCGCGATGATCGGACAGACGATGGCGGCGCCTTCCGGCTTCACGCTGACGATGGACGGCAACCATCATCTGCACAAGCCCGTGATGATCGGCGAGATTCGCGGCGACGGTCAGTTCAACGTCGTCTGGAAAACGAAGACCGCGGTCCGCGCGCAGCCGTGGAGCCCGTATATCGCCGGCAACCAGGGCAAGCCGGATATCGTCACGTCGATCCCGGCGTTCCTGCGCCGCTCGCGCGTGGCGTAAAGCGCCTTAAGCGTCGTACCGTCCCGCCCTGTCGCGATCCGTCGCAACGGGCGGGACGTCTTCACGCACGACCCCGCTCGATCTGAAAGGCCATAATGACCGGTTTGCCCAGCCACACCTTCGCGCGGCTAGTCCGACGCGCAATCTGCGCAGTGATGATTGCCTGCGCCCCGCTCGCCGCCTTCGCCGCCTTCGCCGCCTTCGCCGCCCTCACCGCCGACGATCTCGCCCCGCTCGGCGCCGATGACTTCGACGCCAAATCCGCCGCCATCGACAAGCTCGCCGCGAACGCCGACGCGACGTCGGTCGTCGTGCTCTCGGCGCTCGCGGACGGTTCGCTCGTCGCCACCGACAAGGGCCAGGTGCTCGTGCAGAGCGACGACGGCAACAAGGACCCGCTGACGGGCAAGATCGTCGACGCACCCGATGCGCAGGCGATCACGCTGAACAACCTGTTGCGCGCGAAAGTCGCGGGCGCGCTGTCGGCGCTGCAGCTGGCATCGACCGATGTCACGAAGCGCCGCGAAGCCGTTGCCGCGCTGCTGAAGAATCCCGATCCGTCGGCCAAGCCGCTGATCGACAAGGCGCGCGCCGCCGAAACCGACGCCGACCTGAAGAAGCGCCTCGACACCCTGTGGGCGATGACCGCCCTGCACGATCCCGACGCGGCGAAGCGGCTTGAAGCCGTACAACTGGTCGCCGCGCGCCACGACCTCGACATGAACGAACTGCTGCGCCCGATCGTCGCAAAGAAGGCGGACGGCAGCTACAACGAATCCGACGAACGCGTGCGCGCGGCAGCGCAGGCGGGCATCGAAGACCTCGATTCGATTCAGCGGCGCGGCCAGATCGCGGGCACGCTCTTCGCCGGACTCTCGCTCGGCAGCGTGCTCCTGCTCGCGGCGCTCGGCCTTGCGATCACCTACGGCCTGATCGGCGTCATCAACATGGCGCACGGCGAGTTCCTGATGATCGGCGCGTATGCCACTTATGTCGTGCAGAACCTCGTGCAGCATTACGCGCCCGCCGCGTTCAACTGGTATCCGCTCCTTGCCGTGCCGGTGTCCTTCGTGGCAGCGGCGGCGGTGGGCATCGTGATCGAGCGGCTCGTCATCAAGCATCTCTACGGCCGCCCGCTCGAAACGCTGCTGACGACCTTCGGCATCAGCCTGATCCTCATTCAGGCGACGCGCATGATCTTCGGCGCACAAAACGTGCAGGTGACGAACCCCTCGTGGATGAGCGGCGGCGTCAACGTGATGCAGAACCTGATCTTGCCGTACAACCGCCTGACGATCCTCGGCTTCTCGCTCGTCGTCGTGCTGATCGCCTGGGGCGTGCTCACCAAGACGCGCCTCGGCCTCTTCGTGCGCGCGGTCACGCAGAACCGCCGCATGGCGGCGTGTGTCGGCGTGAAGACCGCGCGCGTCGATTCGTATGCGTTCGCGTTCGGCGCGGGCATCGCCGGACTCGGCGGCTGCGCGCTCTCGCAGATCGGCAATGTCGGTCCCGATCTCGGCCAGAGCTACATCATCGATTCGTTCATGGCGGTGGTGCTGGGCGGTGTCGGGCAGCTCGCGGGGACGGTGATCGGCGGCTTCGGCCTCGGGCTCATCAGCAAGACGATCGAGCCGTTCTGGGGCGCGGTGCTCGCGAAGATCGCGGTACTGGTGCTCATCGTGTTGTTCATCCAGAAGCGTCCGCAGGGCATGTTCGCCCTGAAGGGCCGCAGCGCGGAGGCTTGAGATGACCGCTTCTTCACCCGACGTCGGCGCGAACCTCGACGTCGCTCCGCAACCCGACGACCGCGCGCGTCGCGAAGGCTTCGCGCTCGGCCTGCCGCCGCGCGCCGCGCTCCTGCCGCGCAGCGGCTGGCTTGCGCTCGTCGCGCTCATCGTCGCGATGGGCATCTGCGTGCCGGTCGCCGCGCTCGTATTGCCGGAGACGAGCACGTTCCATCTCTCCGCCTACGCGATGACGCTCATCGGCAAGCTTATGTGCTACGCGATCGGCGCGCTCGCGCTCGATCTCGTGTGGGGCTACTGCGGGATTCTCAGCCTCGGCCATGCGCTCTTCTTCGCGCTCGGCGGCTATGCGATGGGCATGTACCTGATGCGCTCGATCGGCCGCGAGGGCACGTATCAAAGCGATTTGCCCGACTTCATGGTGTTCCTCGACTGGCACAAGCTGCCGTGGTACTGGGAAGGCACCGAGCATCTCTGGTATGCGCTTGCGCTCGTCGTGCTGGTGCCCGGCATTCTGGCGTGGGTGTTCGGCTTCTTCACGTTCCGCTCGCGCGTGAAAGGCGTGTACCTGTCGATCATCACGCAGGCGATGACCTTCGCCGCGATGCTGTTCTTCTATCGCAACGAGACGGGTTTCGGCGGCAACAACGGCTTCACCGACTTCAAGCGCATCGCCGGGTTTCCGATCACGCATCCGGGCACGCGCACGGCCCTCTTCCTGATCACGTTCGCCGTGCTCGTGCTCGCATTTCTCGCGGCGCGCGGGATCGTCACGTCGAAGCTCGGGCGTGTCGTCACGGGCGTGCGCGACGGCGAAGCGCGCCTCATGTTCCTCGGCTACAGTCCGCTCGCGTACAAGCTCTTCATCTGGACGGTGTCGGCGGTGCTGTGCGGGATTGCGGGCGCGCTCTACGTGCCGCAGGTCGGCATCATCAACCCGAGCGAGATGTCGCCGGGCAACTCGATCGAGATGGCGATCTGGGTCGCCGTCGGCGGGCGCGGCACGCTGATCGGTCCGATCGTCGGCGCCTTCGCGGTGAATGGCGCGAAGAGCTTCTTCACGGCGAATTTCCCCGAATACTGGCTCTTTTTCCTGGGCCTCATCTTCACGCTCGTGCCGCTCCTCTTGCCGAACGGAATCATGGGCCTCATCGACGCGGCGCTGCGCAGGAACAAAACCGGAGGGCATGCGCCTTGACCGCTCACAACGCTTTGATCGTCGACTTGCCGCCGCTGCCGGAAACGAGCGAACGCAACATCAACGGCATCACCGGCCTCGGCCACGTGCTGGCGCCGGGCGAGATCGACGTGTCGCACGGCACGATTTTGTACCTGGAGGACGTGACCGTTTCCTTCGACGGTTTTCGCGCGCTGAACAAGCTGACGCTATCGATCGACGTCGGCGAATTGCGTTGCGTGATCGGCCCGAACGGCGCGGGCAAGACGACAATGATGGACGTCATCACGGGCAAGACGCGTCCGGACGGCGGCAAGGTGTTTCTCGGCCAGACGCTCGACTTGACGCGCATGTCGGAGCCGGTGATCGCGCGCACGGGCATCGGCCGCAAGTTTCAGAAGCCGACGGTGTTCGAAAATCATCCGGTGTGGGAGAACCTCGAGCTTGCGATGAAGACGGACAAGCGCTGGTTTGCGTCGTTGCGCGCGCGGCTCGACCGCACGGCGCAGGCGCGCATCGAGGAGACGCTTGAACTGATCCGTCTTCAGCACGAGGCGACGCGGCTTGCGGGCGAGCTGTCGCACGGGCAGAAGCAGCGGCTCGAGATCGGCATGTTGCTCATGCAGCAGCCGGCGTTGCTGCTGCTCGACGAGCCGGCGGCCGGCATGACCGATCACGAGACGATGGAACTCGCCGATTTGCTCAACAAGCTGCGCGGTACGTGTTCGATGATGGTCGTCGAGCATGATATGGAGTTTGTTGCGGCGCTGTCAGGGGCTGCCGGGAAGGTCACGGTAATGGCCGAGGGGTCCGTGCTCGCCGAGGGCACGCTCGACGATGTCAAGCGCAATGAGACGGTTATTGAATCGTACTTGGGGCGCTGACGCTTGGCTTTTTCCGATGCGTCTGCTTCTTCTGTGGAACTTGTTTTCTTAGTGGTCTATTAGCTCTGCCCCGGACAGGGGCAGAGCTAATAGACCGACGCGAAAGCAAGTTCCACAGAAGCACAGAACCATCAGACCATCAGACCATCAAACGGTGTGACTGCCACGACACAGTCAAGAAAGGACGCGTGCAAATGCTAGAAGTCGACTCGTTGAACCAGTACTACGGCGGCAGCCACATCCTGCGCGATGTGAAGATGACCGTCCCCGACGGCAAGCTGACCGTGCTGCTCGGCCGCAACGGCGTCGGCAAGACCACGCTCCTGCGCTGCCTGATGGGCGTCCTGCCGACCCGAAACGGCACCATCTCCTGGCGCGGCACGAAGATCTCGTCGATGCCCACCTACAAGCGCGTCGCAACCGGCCTCGCCTACGTGCCCCAGGGCCGCGACATCTTCGGGCGCCTCACGGTAGAAGAAAACCTCTTCGTCGGCGCGGCGAGCCGCAAGGCGCCGTCGAAAGTGCCGGACCGCATCTACGAACTCTTCCCCGTCCTGCGCGACATGAAGAATCGCCGCGGCGGCGACCTCTCCGGCGGTCAGCAACAGCAGCTCGCCATCGGCCGCGCGCTGATGAGCGACCCTCAACTGCTCATCCTCGACGAACCCACCGAAGGCATCCAGCCGTCGATCATCCAGGACATCGGGCGCACGCTGCGCCAGCTCGTCGACGAAATGGGCATGACGGTGCTGCTCGTCGAGCAGTATTACGACTTTGCGCGCGAACTCGCCGACCGCTACTGGGTCATGAGCCGCGGAGAAATCGTCGCGGGCGGGGCGGGCTCGGAGATGGACGAGCACGGCGTGCGGGAACTGATCGCGGTCTGAAACGCCTCCTCATTGCTTCCGTCAGCGCGCCGCCGTACCATGGCGGCTCCCCGGCCACGCTCCCGTTCATGCACCACGCACCCCACGCCGCACTCCTGCATGCCGACGAATGGCACGGCCGCCTCGAACTCGGCTTTACCCGTCAGCACGCACGCACGGTGCTCACGCATCGCCGGCATGAAGGGCCGCTGCGCCTGCAGCGCCCGCTCTATCCGGAAGGCGACGCGACGTGTCACGCGGTCGTCGTGCATCCGCCGGGCGGCGTCGCGGGCGGCGACCGCCTCGCCATCGATATCGACCTCGCCGAACACACCCACGCCGTCGTCACGACACCCGGCGCCACCAAGTGGTACAAGTCGAACGGCAAGCTCGCGACACAGCGCATCGCGATTCGCGTGGGCGCCGGCGCGAAGCTCGACTGGCTGCCGCAGAACAACATCGTGTTCGACTCGTCGAACGTGGAACTCGACTTCGCGCTGACGATCGACGACGAAGCGAGCGCCATCGGCTGGGATGCGATGCAGCTCGGACGACAGGCCGCAGGCGAGCGATGGTCGGCGGGCCAGATCCGCGCCGTGTCGAGCATCCGCAGCCACCGCGGACAGCTGCGCTGGTTCGAGCGCGCGCGCATCGACGCGGGCGATCCGCTGCGCGGCATCCCGCAAGGCCTCGCGGATTTCGCGTGCTACGGCACGATGTGGGCCATCGGCGCCCCATGCAACGACGCGCTCGCCGAATCGCTCGTGGACCATCTCCCTTTCAACGACAGCCTGCGCGCCGGCGCCTCGTGCGTGGCGCCCGGCGTGCTGATCGTGCGCGCCGTGAGTTGCTCGATGGAGCCGCTGCAACGCACGCTCACCGATTGCTGGACGCGTTTGCGACCCGTGGTTCACGGCATCGTCGCAAAACCGCTGCGTCTGTGGACCACCTGATCCCGTCTCGCTAGCGCACCAGCGTGGCGCTTTATTGCGCCCCGAATTTGTGCGTGATAGCGTTGGCAAATGCGCGAGCGCCCGCACCGCCGGCGTATCGGCGCGATGGCACGACTCTCGCTTAAGTGATCCGGCTCCAGAGCGCGCCCGATGAAAGACGCGCATCACACACAACAGGATCATCGATGAACCACACGCTTTTTCGTGCGCGTCGCGCGGCGCTCGCGGCCCTTGCCGCTTCCGTCGCCGTGCCCTTGTTCGCCCTGTCGCCGATCACCGCCCACGCCGACGCGCTCGACACGATCGCGAAAAGCGGCACGCTGCGCGTCGCGGTGCCGGAAGACTATCCGCCCTTTGGTGCTGTCGGCGCCGACATGAAGCCGCAAGGCTACGACATCGACATGGCCGCGCTGCTCGCGAAGTCGATGGGCGTGAAGCTCGAACTCGTGCCGGTCAATAGCGCGAACCGCATTCCGTATCTCACGACGAACAAGGTGGACCTCGTGATTTCGTCGCTCGGCAAGACGCCCGAGCGCGAGAAGGTGCTCGACTTTTCGACTGCCTATGCGCCGTACTTCCAGGGCGTGTTCGGTCCCGCCGACATCAAGGTGAGCAGCCCCGCCGACCTGACCGGCAAGACGGTCGGCGCGACGCGCGGCGCGCTCGAAGAGATTGCGCTCACGCAGATGGCGCCGAACGCGACCATCAAGCGCTTCGAGGACAACAACGCGACCATCTCCGCGTTCCTCTCGGGCCAGGTGCAACTGATCGCGGCGGGCAACATCGTCGCCGCTGCGATCCTCGCGAAGAATCCGCCGCGCCGTCCTGAAGCGAAGTTCGTCATCAAGAACTCGCCGTGCTTCGTCGGCTTGAACAAGAACGAGCCGCGCCTGCTCGCGAAGGTCGACGCCGCCATCGATCAGTCGAAGAAGGACGGCACGCTAGAAGCGATGTCGAAGAAATGGTTCGGCCAGCCGCTGCCGGCGAGCCTGTGAATGCGTGATGTGCGTGCAACTCGATAAAGGCAGCGCTTTTAATGGCCTATGAACTCCAGTTCGCCGACCTCGGGGAATATCTCGGCATGTTCGCGAGCGGCGCCGCGACGACGCTCGCGCTCACCGCGGTGTCGACCGCGCTCGGCATCGGTGTCGGCGTGGCGGGCGCGGCGGCGAGCGACAGCCGGCATGCGTGGCTGCGCTCCCTCGTGCGAGGCTATGTCGAAGCGATCCGCAACACACCGTTCATCGTGCAGCTCTTCTTTGTGTTCTTCGGCTTGCCCGCGCTCGGGGTGCATCTCGGCGAATACACGGCGGCCATTCTCGCGATGACGCTGAACCTCGGCGCGTATTCGGTCGAGATCATCCGCGCGGGAATTGCCGCGGTGCCGAAGGGGCATCACGAAGCGGCGGCATCGCTTGCGATGACGCGCGGCCAGACGTTCTGGCACGTGATCCTGCCGCAGGCGCTGGCGAAGGTATTTCCTGCGCTGTCGAGCCAGATCGTCATCACGATGCTCGGTTCGGCGGTCGTCTCGCAGATCTCGGTGCCCGACCTGACGTATGCGGCGAGCTACATCCAGTCGCGCAACTTCCGCGCGTTCGAGACGTACTTCCTGATCACGGCCGCGTATCTCGTGATGGCGATCGTGCTGCGCTGGCTGCTCAACTCCGCGGGCAAGCGCCTTTTCTCGCGCAATCTGCGAGGCGCGCGATGATCGAGTTTTCGTTCGAACAGATCTTAACGAACCTGCTGCTCGCCGCGCGCTGGACCGTCGTGCTGTCGATCGTCTCGTTTGTCGCGGGCGGCGTCGTCGGCTTCGCGCTGCTTGTGATGCGCGTGTCGAAGTCGCGCCTGCTGCGCACGATCGTGAAGGCGTATATCGAAGTCTTTCAGGGCACGCCGCTCCTGATGCAACTGTTCCTCGTGTTTTTCGGGCTGCCGCTGCTCGGCGTGGAAGTTTCGCCGTGGATCGCCGCGACGGTCGGGCTCACGCTCTTCACGAGCGCGTATCTCGCGGAGATCTGGCGCGGTTGCGTCGAAGCGGTGCCAAAGGGGCAATGGGAGGCGTCGTCGAGCCTTGCGATGAGCTACTTCGAGCAGCTTCGTCACGTGATCCTGCCGCAGGCCGCACGGATCGCGATCGGGCCGACGGTCGGCTTCGGCGTGCAGGCCGTGAAGGACACGGCGCTCGTCTCGATCATCGGCTTCACTGAACTCACTAAGGCGGGCACAATGATTTCCAACGCGACGTTCAGGCCGTTCATCGTGTATGGCCTCGTCGCCGTGATCTATTTCGTGCTTTGTTATCCGCTTACTCGTTACGCGCGCACGTTGGAAAGGAAATGGAATGCCGCTCGTTGAAACCCGCAATCTGAAGAAGCAATTCGGCGCGAATCAGGTGCTCAAAGGAATCGATTTTTCGGTCGAACCCGGGCAGGTCGTCGCGATCATCGGGCGCAGCGGCTCGGGTAAGAGCACGCTGTTGCGCACGTTGAACGGCCTGGAGAGCATCGACGAAGGTTCGATTGAAATCGACGGCGAGCACATGGATGCGCGCCATGCCGATCTGCGCGCGCTGCGCCTGAAAGTCGGCATGGTGTTCCAGCAGTACAACCTCTTTCCGCATCTGACGGCGGGCCAGAACGTGATGCTCGCGCAGACGGTCGTCAAGAAGCTCCACAAGGCGAAGGCGCGCGCGACGGCCGAGCAGGTGATGGAGCGCGTCGGTCTCGCCGACAAGTTCGATTCGTACCCGGAGCAGTTGTCGGGCGGACAGCAGCAGCGTGTCGCCATTGCGCGGGCGCTCGCGATGAAGCCTACCGTCCTGCTCTGCGACGAAATCACGTCGGCGCTCGATCCCGAACTCGTGGGCGAGGTGCTTGCCGTCGTCGAAGGTCTTGCCCGCGACGGAATGACGCTCATCATGGTCACGCATGAAATGCGCTTTGCCCGGCGCGTGAGCAACAAGGTGGTCTTCATGCACCAGGGGCGCGTGTGGGAAAGCGGCACGCCGGAGGATATCTTCGAGCGGCCTTCCAGCGTCGAGTTGCGCAAGTTCATTCAATGAGGTAGTTTTTGTACGTAGTATGGCTGTCTTCGTGGAACTTGCTTTCGCATCGGTCGATTAGCTCTGCCCCTGTCCGGGGCGGGACTTACTTTCTTTGGCTAGCGCAAAGAAAGTAAGCAAAGAAAGCAGCTTTTCTAGGCAACAGTCTCGAAACGGCAACTCAGTTTAAGTACTAAGTGGACATACCGCCTAAGTGTCGCCCGCAAAGGACCAAGGGACTTGGTGCGACTAACCACTGTGTCATCGCACAGCAAACAGATTGGCACAGCAGTCATTCATCCGTTGCCGCTCCGCTAACGAGGGGTAAATCGGATCGCGTGCTGAGCTTCGCGGTGGAGATTGAAAGCCGCTGGTTTTGTTGTGCCCGTCGTCCGAGCGAAGCGTGGACGGAGCTGAACGGAGCGCATACCACGTTGTTGAAGTTCGAGAGGTGTCAGTGGTACTGCGCGCCATGCCGCGTGGATGTTTGAGCGCGACACTTAGGCGGTATGTCCACTCTGTAATTCTAGTGCGTTGACGTGCTGTGACTGCTGCCTGAAAAAGCTGCTTTCTTTGCTTACTTTCTTTGCGCTAGCCAAAGAAAGTAAGTCCCGCCCCGGACAGGGGCAGAGCTAATAGACCGACGCGAAAGCAAGTTCCACAGAAGCGCCCAACCATCCGACGGTGTTTCCCGCTCCCTAACCCAGTCCGCCTAGCGCCAAATGAAACTGACTCCAAGAGAAAAGGACAAACTGCTGATCTTCACAGCAGCGCTCCTGGCCGAACGCCGCCGCGCCCGCGGCCTGAAGCTGAACTATCCTGAAGCGATAGCGTTCATCTCAGCCGCGCTGATGGAAGCGGCCCGCGACGGCAAGACCGTCGCCGAGGTGATGCACTACGGCACGACGCTCCTCACGCGCGACGATGTCATGGAAGGCGTGCCCGAAATGATCCCCGACATCCAGATCGAAGCCACGTTCCCCGACGGCACGAAGCTCGTCACCGTCCACCATCCGATTCCCTGAATCGACGAAGAGGCAAGCCATGATCCCCGGCGAATATCTGATCGACGACGGCGAACACGAACTCAACGCGGGCCGCGAAACCGTGTCGGTCGTCGTGTCGAATACCGGCGACCGGCCCGTGCAAGTCGGCTCGCACTACCACTTCTATGAAGTCAACACGGCGCTCACGTTCGAGCGAGAAAGAACGCGCGGCTTTCGCCTGAACATCGCCGCCGGCACCGCGGTGCGCTTCGAGCCAGGACAGGAACGCACCGTCGAACTCGTCGCGCTCGCGGGAGATCGCGCCGTCTATGGCTTCAACGGCCTCGTGATGGGCCCGCTCTGACTCTCTTTCCGGATGACATGAAATGACGCTACGCATCGGCCGCCGCGCCTACGCGGAAATGTTCGGCCCGACCACCGGCGACCGTGTCCGCCTCGCCGATACCGATCTCCTCATCGAAGTCGAACGCGACTTCACGACCTACGGCGAAGAAGTGAAGTTCGGCGGCGGCAAAGTGATCCGCGACGGCATGGGCCAGTCGCAGCGCGTCGCCAACGACGTCGTCGATACGGTCGTCACCAACGCGCTGATCCTCGATCACTGGGGCATCGTGAAAGCCGACATCGGCATCAAGGGCGGACGCATCTTCGCAATCGGCAAGGCAGGCAATCCCGACATCCAGCCGGGCGTGACCATCGCCATCGGCGCTGCCACCGAAGTGATCGCGGGCGAAGGGATGATCGTGACCGCAGGCGGCATCGATTCGCACATCCACTTCATCAGCCCGCAGCAGATCGACGAAGCGCTCGCGAGCGGCGTCACGACGATGCTCGGCGGCGGCACCGGTCCCGCGACGGGCACCAACGCGACCACCTGCACGCCGGGTCCGTGGCACATCGAGCGCATGCTGCAGGCCGCCGATGGCTGGCCGGTCAACCTCGGCTTTCTCGGCAAGGGCAACGCAAGCCTGCCCGAGCCGCTCACCGAGCAGATCAAGGCGGGCGCGATCGGCCTCAAGCTGCACGAGGACTGGGGCACGACGCCGGCCGCGATCGACAACTGTCTTTCCGTCGCCGACGACACCGACACGCAGGTCGCCATTCACACGGATACGCTGAATGAAGCGGGCTTCGTCGAGACGACGGTTGCCGCGTTCAAGGGCCGCACCATCCACACGTATCACACGGAAGGCGCGGGCGGCGGCCACGCACCGGACATCATCAAGGTCTGCGGCGAGTCGAACGTGCTGCCCTCCTCGACCAATCCCACGCGCCCCTACACCATCAACACGCTCGACGAACACCTCGACATGCTGATGGTCTGCCATCACCTCGATCCGTCGATCGCGGAAGACATCGCGTTCGCCGAGTCGCGCATCCGCCGCGAGACGATCGCGGCCGAAGACATCCTGCACGACCTCGGCGCGCTTTCGATGCTCTCGTCCGATTCGCAGGCGATGGGCCGTGTCGGCGAGGTGGTGATCCGCACCTGGCAGACCGCGCACAAGATGAAGGTGCAGCGCGGCGCGCTGCCCGAAGACAACGCGCGCAACGACAACTTCCGCGCGAAGCGTTACGTGGCGAAGTACACGATCAACCCGGCGATCACACACGGCATCGCGCATGAAGTCGGTTCGATCGAGCCGGGCAAGTGGGCCGATCTCGTGTTCTGGGAGCCGGCGTTCTTCGGCGTGAAGCCCGCGATGATCGTCAAGGGCGGCATGATCGCCGTCGCGCAGATGGGCGACCCGAACGCCTCCATTCCGACGCCGCAGCCGGTGCACTACCGCGAGATGTTCGCAACGCGCGGCGGCGCGCTCGGCAAGACCTCGCTCACGTTCGTCTCGCAGATGGCGGCCGATGCGCGCATCGCGGATCGCTACGGACTCAACAAGCTCGTCGTGCCGGTGAAGAACTGCCGCAACATCAGCAAGGCCGACATGATCCACAATGCCTGGCAACCCTCGGTCACCGTGGACCCGGAAACGTATCAGGTGGTCGCGAACGGCCAGTTGCTGACCTGCGATCCGGCCACGGTCCTGCCGATGGCCCAGCGCTATTTCCTCTTCTGACCATGCGCACCATCGATAAACGTCTTACCGCGAAACTCGCGCCCGTGCTCGTCAAGCGCGCGGCGACCCTCACCCTTGCCTTCGATGCGCGCTGCAAGAGCCGCCTCGCCGCCACGCTCGACAGCGGCGAGGACGTGGCGCTCCTGATGCCGCGCGGCACCGTGCTCGCCGACGGCGACCTGCTCGTCGCGGACGATGGCGCGCTCGTTCGCGTGATCGCGGCGGCAGAGGACGTGCTCGTCGTGCGCGCGCCGGACACGCTCACGCTCACGCGCGCGGCCTACCATCTGGGCAATCGCCACACGCCGCTCGAAGTCGGCGCGGACTATCTGAAGCTCGAAGCCGATCCGGTGCTCGAAGCGATGCTGCGACGCCTCGGCGCGCAGGTCGAGCATGCTTTAGCGCCGTTCCAGCCGGAGACCGGCGCGTATGGTGGCGGCCACAAGCACGGTCACGACGAAACGTTCGGCGAAGACTACGCGCTCGCGCAAAAGGTCTTCGACGAGCATCACGGCCATGCGCACCCGCATGATCACGAACATTCGCACGACCACGATCACTCGACGTGCGGACACGACCACGGTCATCACGGTCATGCGCATCGCTGAACTCACCGCGCTGCTGCATCTGGCGTCGCCGGCACTGCCTATTGGGGCGTTCAGTTATTCGCAGGGACTCGAAGCGGCGATCGAACACGACCTGATCCACGATGGCGACAGCGCCCGCGACTGGATCGCGAGCGGCCTCGCGCATGTCCTCGCGCGCGGGGAGTTGCCGTTTCTCGCGCATCAGATCGAACGCTGGCGCATGCACGATCGCGCCGCGCTTTCCATCGCCGACGAGGAGTTCCTCGCGAGCCGCGAATCGGCGGAACTGCGGCGCGAGACGCAGCAAATGGGCTGGTCGCTCGCGCAGTTGTGCGCCTCGCTCGAATGGGGCGACGAAGACCGCCGCGCGACGCTCGATACGCTCAAGCCCGTCGCGCTGCCGACCGCCTTCGCGTTCGCCGCCTGCGCTCACGACGTCTCGCCCGAAGCAGCGCTCGCCGCCTACGCGTTCAGCTGGGTCGAGAACCAGGCGGCGGCCGCCTTGAAGTCGGTGCCGCTCGGACAGATCGCGGGACAGCGGATCATCGTCGCGTTGCGCGAGCCGATCGATCGCGCGGTCGCGCAGTCGCTCGCCACGACGTCGGAACAGATCAACACTTTTGCGCCGCAGCTCGGCATCCTGTCGGCACGGCACGAGTCGCAGTACTCGCGGCTCTTTCGCTCCTAATCAACCGATCCAACATGAACGCACCCGCTTATTCCGCCGCTGCCCGCCGAACCAAGAAACTGCCGCCGTTGCGCGTCGGCGTGGGCGGTCCGGTCGGCTCCGGCAAGACCACGCTGCTCGAAATGCTGTGCAAGGCGATGCGCGAGAAGTACGACCTCGTCGCGATCACCAACGACATCTATACGAAGGAAGACCAGCGCCTGCTGACGGTCGCGGGCGCGTTGCCCGCCGAGCGCATCATGGGCGTGGAGACGGGTGGCTGTCCGCATACGGCGATCCGCGAAGACGCTTCGATCAACCTCGAAGCCGTCGATCAGATGATCGCGCGCTTCCCCGATGCGGACATCGTGTTCATCGAATCGGGCGGCGACAATCTGGCGGCCACGTTCAGTCCGGAGTTGTCGGACCTGACGATCTACGTGATCGACGTCGCGGGCGGCGAGAAGATTCCGCGCAAGGGCGGACCGGGCATCACGAAATCGGACCTGCTCGTGATCAACAAGACCGATCTTGCGCCGCATGTGGGCGCGAATCTGGACGTGATGGCATCGGACGCGAAGAAGATGCGCGGTGAGCGACCCTTTGTGATGTGCAATCTGAAGGCGCTGGATGGACTGGCCGACGTGGTCGCGTTCATCGAGAAGAAGGGGTTGCTGGCGGTATAGGGCGCGAGCGGCTTCACTTCGCCGCCAGTTCCTGTCCTTCGAGCAACGCCCCAAGCACACTCACCGAGCGCGCCGTCGCCCCGCGATGCCGCGCGGCGAACGCCGACGCCGCCGCGCTCATCGCGAGCCGGCGCGGCTTGTCGTTGAACAGCTCGTGCAAGCCGCGCGCGAGCCCCGGTGGATCGTCGACGCGCAATGCCGCGCCCGCCGCGATTGCATCGTTGGTCGCCTGCGTGAAGTTGAACGTATGCGGCCCGATCAGCACCGGCACGCCCGCGGCGCACGCTTCGATCAAATTCTGGCCGCCGAGCGGCAACAGGCTCCCGCCGATGAACGCGAGATCGGCCGCCGCGTAATACGCGCCCAGTTCGCCCATCGAGTCGCCGAGCAGCACCTGCACGCTTGGCGGCAACGGCCGCGCGGCCGCCGCCCCCGACGCCGCCGCGACCGCCTTCGGCGCCCACTCCGAACGCCGCACGCACGACAAACCGGCGCCCGCCGCCATTGCAGCGACTTCATCGAAACGTTGCGGATGGCGCGGCACGAGAATCAGCAGCGCGTTCGGCACATCGAGCGCGGCGAAGGCCTGCAGAACCAGCGCCTCCTCGCCCTCGCGCGTGCTCGCCGCGACCCACACCGGCCGATCGCCGATCGCCGCGCGCCACGCATGGCCGCGCGCCTCGAGTTCGGGCGGCGCGCTCATGTCGAACTTGAGATTGCCGAGCACCGCGACATTGCGCGCGCCGAGCGCCGTGAGCCGCTCCGCATCGGACGGACTCTGCGCCAGCACGCGCGCGAAGCCGCCGAACACTTCGCGCGTCGCGCGGCCGAACTTCGCCGCGCGACGGTACGAACGCTCCGACATCCGCGCATTCGTCAGGACGAGCGGCATGTCGGCGCGCTTGCATTCGTCGATGAGGGTCGGCCACACCTCGGTCTCCATCACGATGCCGAGCGTGGGCCGCCACGCGCGCAGGAAGCGCCGCACGAAGCGCGGGACGTCGTAGGGAAGGTAGCCGCGCAGCACGCGATCGCCGAAAAGCGATTCGCCCGTCGCGCGGCCGCTCGGCGTCATGTGCGTGAGCAGGATGCGGGCTTCGGGATGCGCTTTCAACAACGCTTCGATGAGCGGTTGCGCCGCGCGCGTCTCGCCCACCGACACCGCGTGCACCCAGATGAGCGGCGCGAGATCGTCGGCGCGACGGCCCGGGCCTCGGCCGAAGCGCTCGGCGATATGCTCGCGATAGCCGCGCTCCTTGCGCGAACGGATCAGGAGCCGCAAGACCGCGAGCGGCGCGACGATCCACCACAGCGCGCGATAGACGAGCCTCAGCATGCGCGCATCCGCGCGTCGCGTGCGGCGCTCAAACGAGCGCCCTGCCCTTCAGGCGCTGGAGAATGCCGAGCGGCGCGCACTCCGGCTGCGCCATCGCGTCGACGGGCAGGAAGAACGTCTGCTCCATCATGTACTGGCCGGACATCACGGCGTGCGAGGTCTGATCGGAGAAGCAGACCCATACGCAGCCCGGCGGAAACGGCATTTCCTGTTGCGGCGACGCCTTCTGATAGTCGAGATCGGCCTTCATCGCGTCATGCAGATGCAGCATCAGATGATCGTATTCGCTGCGTGGCGACTTCGTGATGTGCAGCAGGTTCATGAGCCACGCGGCGCCCGGCATCTGCGCCTTGATGGTCGGCAGGAAGCGCTTTGCCATGTCCTCGAACGGTTCGCCCACGCGCCACACGCGCGGCGCGCCGTGCGGATTCACGTTCGTGAAGACGCGCAGGATGCGTTCGCCGTAGTTCGGGCGCGACGGAAACGCGTCGACGTGCAGGCGGCTGTCGTCCTTGCGCCAGGACGTCTCGCGCGTTTCCACCTGGTGCAGCCTGAGGCTCGTCGGCGCGACGCGCAGCTTGCCGCGGTACTCCGGAAAGAGCCCGTCGACGAGCGAGCGCGCATTCGCCTGATAGCGCCCGACGAGCGCGCGTACCGCCGACTGCATGACGGCGTCGCCGAGCACGCCGGCAAGCGCGCCGCCATTGGGCACCAGGCTGATGTTCTTGCGTTTCGGGTCGGCGATCTTCGGGTCGAGCAGCGCGGCCTCGCCGCCTTCGATCGCAAAGCGCAGATTCGGGAAGTACAGCACCTTGCCACGCTCGACGCCCGCGAGAAGCGTCTCGCGCGGCACCGATAGGTCCCGGCCCTGCCAGTCGCCCGACGCGACTTCGATGATTTGAGATTCGGTCATGTGCCTTCGATATTCCGATGGGCGCGGCGGGGTATCCGCCGCCGTGCCGCGATTGTGCCCCGGCGCGGGACGCTCCGGTCGCCCGGGCCGCGCCGGAAAGATGGCGCGATTGACGGCGCGCAATCCTCCCGTCGACGCCACGCTTGAGTGGCTCAGAGCAGCCCGAAGCCCGCGAGCGCCGCCTTGACCTCGGCGAGCGTCGGATGATGGTTCGCGCTGCCGAGATTCACGACGCGCGGCGACCAGTAGCCGCCCGTGCGCCAGCCGGTCGAGAAATTGTACAACTCGACGGTCGGCCGCTTCAGCGCGGCGGCGATGTGCACGAGGCCGGTGTCGACGCCGACCGTCGCGGCCGCGCCCTCGATCAAGCCGACCACCGCCGGCAGCGAGAGCTTCGGCGGCACGATCGCGGCCGCGCCGAATTCCTTCGCGAGCTTCTCGCTCGTCGCGCGCTCGGCGTCGCTGCCCCACGGCAGCACGATCGACGCGCCGCGCCGCACGAGCGCCTGCCCGAGTTCGATCCACGCGGCATCGGGCCATTCTTTGTCGGCGCGCGACGTGGCGTGCACGAAGACGACATACGGCACCGGCAGGTTCAGCCCGGCTTGCGACAGCGCGAGCGCGGCGCGCCGCGTGTCGAGGCCGAAGTCGATGTCGTCGGTGGGTTCGGGGCGCGGCAGGCCGAGCGCGACCGCGACGAGCTGACGCGTGCGTTCGACCACGTGCGTGCGCGGCTCGATCGGCACGCGGCGGTCGTAGAAGAAGCGCACCGGCCATTCGAAGCCCGCGCCCTCCGTGCGGTTTGCGAGACCGACGAGCGGCCCGCGCGCCCAGCTCGCCACCCACGCCGTCTTGATGAGGCCCTGGCAATCGATCACGAGGTCGTACTTTTCGGCTTCGAGTTCGCGCCGGAACGTGCCAATCTCGCGCCAGTTCGCGGCCGAGAACCAGCGCTTGCGCCAGCGCCTGAGCGAAAACGGAATCGCGCGGCGCACGCCGTCGACGAGTTCGACGAGGCTCGCGAAACTTTCCTCGACGAGCCAGTCGATCTGCGCATCGGGATAGCGGCGCCGGATATCTGCGATCACCGGCATGTTGTGGACGACGTCGCCAAGCGACGACACCCGGACAATCAAGATCTTTTGCACGCTGGGAACGATGGGCGCCGCGAGTCGACAGCGGCGCGTGGACAAAATGAGATGGGCGATTTTAGCGCGCACGCACGCGCGGAACGCATAAAAAAAAACGGCGCGGTCCCGACGGAGCGCGCCGTTTGGCGGTGCGTGAAGCTCAGAACGGCAGCTTCGCGTCCGGCTTCTCGGCGAGGATCACGCGGCGGAAGTCTTCCTGAATGCGCTTCAATGCCGCATCGCTGTCGGCTTCGAAACGCATCACGACGACGGGCGTCGTGTTCGACGAACGCGCGAGTCCGAAGCCGTCCGGATACTCGACGCGCAGGCCGTCGATGGTCAGCACGTCGTCGGCGCCTTCGAATTTCGCGGATTTCTGCAGGCGCGCGATCAGCTCGAAGTTCTCGCCCTCTTCCAGCTTCAGTTGCAGTTCGGGCGTCGAGAGCGAGTTCGGCAGGTCGTTCAGGAGCTTGCTCGGATCGGCCACGCGCGAGAGGATTTCGAGCATCCGCGCGCCGGTGTACAACCCGTCGTCGAAGCCGTACCAGCGGTCCTTGAAGAACACGTGGCCGCTCATTTCGCCCGCGAGCGGCGCGCCCGTTTCGCGCAGCTTCGCCTTCACGAGCGAGTGGCCGGTCTTCCACATCACCGGTTCGCCGCCCTGCTCGCGCACCCACTTCGCGAGATTGCGCGTGCATTTCACGTCGTAAATGATCTGGCCGCCCTTGTTGCGCGAGAGCACTTCCTGCGCAAACAGCATCAGCTGGCGGTCCGGATAGATGATCTGGCCGTCCTTCGTCACGACGCCGAGACGGTCGCCGTCGCCGTCGAATGCGAAGCCGACTTCGGCGTCGGTTTCCTTGAGCGCCTTGATGACGTCCTGCAGGTTCTCGGGATGCGCCGGGTCCGGATGGTGATTCGGGAAGTTGCCGTCGATATCCGTGAAAAGCTCCACGAGTTCGCAGCCGAGCGCCTTGAAAAGACGCGGCGCGAGGCCGCCCGCGACGCCGTTGCCCGCATCGACGACGATCTTCATCGGACGCACCGGCTTCACGTCGGAGACGATGCGGTCGAGGTAGATCTGCTGGACGTCGAACTCGGTGAAGGTGCCTTCGCCGGTCTCGAAGTCTTCGTTGACGATGCGCTGATAGAGCGCCTGGATCTGCTCGCCGTAGATCGCCGCGCCGCGCAGCACCATCTTGAAGCCGTTGTAGTCGGGCGGATTGTGGCTGCCCGTCACGACGATGCACGAATCGACGCGCCGTTCGCCCGAAGGCAGCGGCAGCGGGACGCTCGCGGCGAAGTATCCGACCGGCGTCGGAACCATGCCGACATCGACGACATCGACGCCGGCCTGACGCAGGCCGTCGGCGAGCGCGCCGACGAGTTCCGGTCCCGACAGCCGTCCGTCGCGGGCGACGACGACCGAGTCGCCGCCCTGCTTGCGGATTTCGCTGCCGAAAGCGCGGCCGATATTGCGCGCGACGTCCGCATCGACGGTCTTGCCGACAATGCCGCGGATGTCGTATGCCTTGAAGATGGATTGGGAAATCTGTGACTGGCTCATGGAATGGCTACCTGTCTATTTGATTGATGGATTCTCGGCGATGCAGCCAGCGGGGCGTGCAGGTCGTGACTGACGGACATGCACGCGCCATGCGGACCACGCGTGCGGGCAATTTCGAAAAAGTGACGAAATAAATTCAGCCGATACCACATTGCAGCTTCGCGCCCGGGCGCAGCTACCGGGAGCGTGCCCGTTCACACTTATAATCGCAGTCTTTCCGCGCTTTCCGCGCAACTCGCATGCAATTTCCTGCGCAAACATTCTAATCCAATGCCCGGACGCTCTTTAGCCCTGAACACGTCAAAACTGGCACGAAATGAGGCGTCTGAGCGGGCCAGCGCACATTCTTGCACGCGAGGCATGGCGCGAAACGCACTGAACGCGGGTAACCAGACAACGCGAGCACGGCGCGTGCCCGGTCATCGCCCATGCTGAGTCGGCTTTCCCGCATCGGCAACCCCGATGTCGCGAAGGCGCTCGCGAATATCGTCTGGCTCGGGCTCGAACGCGCGACGCAGATCGTCGTCGCGATCGCGATCAGCGGCCTGCTCGCGCGCTATCTAGGCCCCGATGCGTTCGGCAAGTGGCAGTACGCGAACACGCTGCTGCTCGTGCTCGCGCCCGTCACGTGGGTGTGCGGCGCCGAAATTCTGGTGCCGACCATCGTCGAGCGGACGCATGCATCGAAACACCGCGACGATACACGCGACGACCCACGCGACGACACGCTCGGCCGCGTGCTCGGCAGCGCGTTCGTGCTGCGCATGGGCGTGTCGGCGCTCGCGCTCGCCGGCACCTGGGCGTGGATCGCGTTCGGCCATCTCGATGCGCTCGTCGGCGCGATGCTCGCCGGGCTCGCCGTGACGATGCTGTTTCGCGAGCCGCTCGTCGGCGTAATCAACGCGTGGCTGCAGAGCCGCACCTACAGCAAGCCGCAGCTCGTGACGAGCATGGCCGCCGCGATCGTCAAGGCGCTGCTCGTCTATGCGCTCGTGCGCGCGAGCGCGGGCTTCGCGAGCTTCGGCTGGCTGTGGGCGCTCGAAGCGGCGGCGATCGCAGGCGTGCTGGTGCTCTATTACATGCGCCGGCGCGGCGGCACGCTCGGCTGGCGGTTCGATCCGCGCCTGTTCCGGCAGTTCGCGAGCGCGGGCACGGTGTTCTGGATCGGCCTCATCTGCATGTACCTGTTCCTGAAGCTCGACCGCCTGATGCTCGAACGCTTCGTGTCATTCGCCGACCTCGGGCGCTATTCGGCCGCGCAGCAGCTGAACGAAAACTGGATCACGCTCGCGCTGATGCTCGCGCAGACCATCGCGCCCGCATTCGTCTACCGCGTACAGGATGTGGAGCGCGTCAAGCGCAACGTCGTGCGGCTCACCGCGATGACCGCCGCGCTGATGATCGGCGGCGCGCTCGTGCTCGATCTGCTCGCGGCGTTCATCATCACGCGCGTGTTCGGGCCGGGCTTCGAGGCCGCCATCGACATCTTCCGCTGGGCCGTGTGGCTTTCGGTGCCGGCCGGGATCGAGGCGATCGGCAATCTCGTCGTGCTGAAGTACCAGGCCAAGTTCGTGTTGCTTGCGAAGTGGCTGCTTGCGCTTGGCGTTGCATTCGTCGTCGACTGGATCGCGATTCCGCGTCTTGGCGCGCACGGCGCGCTCTTCGGGCTCGCCGCCGGTTATCTGGCGGCTGCGGGCGTCAATCTCTACTACATCCGCTTCAGACTGCGCCGATGAGCCCGCTCGACGACGTCGCCATCCTGATTCCCGCGTTCAACGGCCAAAGCGAACTCGAACGGACGCTCGCTTCGTTTCGCGAGGACGCGCCGGTGCGCGTGCTGATCGTCGACGACGGCAGCACGCCGCCGATCGTCGCGCCGCCGATTCCGGGCCTCGACATCGACGTGCTGCGCCTGGCCGCCAACGGCGGCATCGAGCACGCGCTGGCCGCGGGCATCGATGCACTCGCGCAACGCGGCATCCGCTATGCGGCGCGCATCGACGCGGGCGACCTCGCGACGCCCGCGCGGCTTGCGAAGCAGCGCGCGTATCTGGAAGCGCATCCGCGCGTGGCCGCGCTCGGCATGTGGGCGCACGTGGTGAGCACGGAAGGCGCGCCGCTTTTCGACCTCACGCCGCCCGCCGATCCCGCCGCGATCCGCCGCGTGATGCTGATGCGCACATGCTTCGCGCATCCCTCGATGATGCTGCGCGTCGACGCCGTGCTTGACGCGGGCAACTACCGCGCGCGGTATCGCGCGGCCGAGGACCTCGATCTGTTCCTGCGACTCATGCAGCGCCACGACTGCGCCAACCTGCCGGAGTTCGGCCTTTACTACGAGCTGAACGAAACCGGCATCAGCGCCACGAAGCGGCGCACGCAGATCCTGTCGACGCTGCGCCTGCAACTGCGCTACTTCCGCGCGGGCAACCTGCCCGACTGGATCGGCGTGGCGAAGAATATCGCGCATCTCGTGCTGCCTTATCGTGCGCTGCGCCGCCTGAAGACGCGCGCTCTTTCCCGAACCCCTTCCCCATGACAGCATCCGCCAGCCGCCTTCGCATCGCACTCGTCTGCAACACCGCGTGGGCCATCTACACCTACCGGCAAGGCCTCCTGCGCACGCTGACCGAACGCGGCGTCGAGGTCACGGTGATCGCGCCGCGCGACCGCACGGTCGAGCCGCTCGTCGCGATGGGCTGCCGGTTCGTCGAACTGAAGGTGGCCTCCAAGGGCACCGATCCGCGCGACGACCTGAAGACGCTCGCCGCGCTCTGGCGCGAATACCGCGCGACGCGCCCGCACGCGGTCTTTCACTACACGATCAAGCCGAATATCTACGGCTCGATCGCGGCGTGGCTCGCGCGCGTGCCGTCGATCGCGGTGACGACCGGCCTGGGCTACGTGTTCATCCAGAAGAGCCGCACGGCGATGATCGCAAAGCGTCTTTATCGCCTTGCGTTTCGCTTTCCGCGCGAAGTGTGGTTCCTGAATCAGGACGACCGTACTGCTTTCTTCGATCAGAACCTGCTCGCGCACCCGGAGCGCGCGCGGCTCCTGCACGGCGAAGGCGTCGATCTGGACGAGTACGCGTTCACTCCGCTGCCAGAGCGCGAAGCGTTCGTCTTCATCCTGATCGGGCGCCTGTTATGGGACAAGGGCGTCGCGGAATACGTCGAAGCCGCGCGGCGGCTGCGCGCGACTTACCCGCACGTGCGCTTTCAACTGCTCGGGCCGGTGGGCGTCGACAATCCGAGCGCGATCAGCCGCACAGACGTCGAGGCGTGGCAGCGCGACGATCTGATCGACTATCTCGGCGAAGCACACGACGTGCGCCCGCACATCGCCAATGCGGATTGCGTCGTGCTGCCCTCCTACCGCGAAGGCGTGCCGCGCACGCTGATGGAAGCCTCGGCGATGGGCCGCCCGATCGTCGCGACCGACGTGCCGGGCTGCCGCGAAGTCGTCGAGGACGGCGTGACCGGCTTTCTCTGCGAAGCGAAAAACGCCGTCAGTCTCGCGGAGCAGCTCGAACGCATGTTGACGCTCGGCGCGCGCGAGCGCATGGACATGGCTGCGAAGGGCCGCGAAAAGGTCGCGCGGGAATTCGACGAAAAAACCGTCGTCGAGCGATATAAAGGCACAATACGCGCCATTACCGGCATTTCACTCTGACCAAGATCCCGGAGATTCTTCGATGACTGGCAACGCACAGAACAAGGGCACGATTCTCGTCACCGGCGGCGCGGGCTTCATCGGCTCGCATACGTGTGTCGAACTGCTGAACGGCGGCTATGGCGTGGTCGTGGTCGATAACCTCGTGAACAGCAATGCCGAATCGCTCGCGCGGGTCGAGCAGATCACCGGCAAGCAGGTTGCGTTCTACGAAAACGACGCGCGCGACGAAGCCGCGCTCGGCAAGATTTTCGACGCGCACCCGATTACCGGCGCGATCCACTTCGCGGCGCTGAAGTCGGTGGGCGAGTCGGTGGCGAAGCCGATCGAGTATTACCGCAACAATCTCGACAGCCTGCTCGTCGTGCTCGACACGATGCGCTCGCGCAACGTGAAGAACTTCGTGTTCAGCTCGTCGGCGACGGTGTACGGCGTGCCGCAGAGCGTGCCCATCGACGAATCGTTTCCGCTTTCGGCGACCAATCCCTACGGTCAGTCGAAGCTGATCGCCGAGCAGGTGCTGCGCGATCTCGAACTGTCCGATCCGTCGTGGCGCATCGCGACGCTGCGCTATTTCAACCCGGTCGGCGCGCATGAGAGCGGGCTGATCGGCGAAGACCCGGCCGGCGTGCCGAACAACCTGATGCCGTATGTCGCGCAAGTGGCGGTGGGCAAGCTCGAACGCCTGCGCATCTTCGGCAGCGACTACGATACGCATGACGGCACCGGCGTGCGCGATTACATCCACGTCGTCGACCTCGCGCGCGGCCACATCGCCGCCATCGACGCGCTGACGACACTCGACCGCAGCTTCGTCGTGAATCTCGGCACAGGCCAGGGCTACAGTGTGCTCGACGTGGTGAAGGCATTCGAAGCGGCGTCGGGCAAGCCCGTGCCTTTCGAGCTCGTTGCGCGCCGCCCGGGCGATGTCGGCGCCTGCTACGCCGACCCTTCCGCGGCCGAGAAGCTGATCGGCTGGCGCGCGCAACACGGCATCGCGCGCATGTGCGCGGACCACTGGCGCTGGCAGTCGCAGAACCCCAACGGGTTCGCTTAAAGGGCCGCTCGGGTCCGCTTCATATCAACGGTCATTCTTCATGCTTAGTTTCGCGCTCGCTTTTCTGGTTTCGCTTCTCGTCACGCTTCTGATCGTGCGATTCGCGCATCTGCATGAAGGATTCATCGGCGATACAGATCTCGCCGGCGTCCAGAAATTCCACACGCGGCCGGTGCCGCGCATTGGCGGCGTCGGCATCCTGTGCGGCCTGTCGGCCTCCGCGATCCAGTTGCACTGGGCGTATCCGGTGGTGTCGGCGGGCATTCTCGCGATCATCGGCTGCGGCCTGCCCGCGTTCCTCTCGGGCCTGATCGAAGACCTGACTAAGCGCGTGAGCCCGCTCGTGCGCCTCGTCTGCACGATGGCGGCGGCCGCCCTCGCCTACGCCGTGCTCGACATCCACGTCACGCGCATCAGCGTGCCGCCGCTCGATTTCCTGCTCTCGTATGCGGTGATTTCATGCGTGGTCACCGTGCTCGCGGTCGCCGCGCTCGCCAACGCGATCAACATCATCGACGGCTTCAACGGCCTCGCGTCGATGGTCGCCGTGATGATGTTCGCCTCGCTCGCGTATGTCGCGTTCCAGGTGCACGACCCGATCGTGCTGTCCGCGTCGCTCATCATGATGGGCGCGGTGATCGGCTTCTTCATCTGGAACTTCCCGGCGGGGCTGATCTTTCTGGGCGACGGCGGCGCTTACTTCGTCGGCTTCATGCTGGCCGAACTCGCGATCATGCTCGTGATGCGCAACCGCGACGTCTCCGCGTGGTTTCCGGTGCTGCTCTTCATGTATCCGATCTTCGAGACGTGCTTCTCGATCTACCGGAAGAAGTTCATTCGCGGCATCTCGCCGGGCATTCCGGACGGCGTGCATCTGCACATGCTCGTCTACAAGCGGCTGATGCGCTGGGCAGTCGGCGCGCAGAACGCGCGCGAACTCACGCGCCGCAATTCGCTGACGTCGCCTTACCTCTGGCTGTTGTGCCTCGTCGCGGTGATTCCGGCGACGCTCTTCTGGCGCCACACGCTGCATCTGTTCTGCTTCGTTGTCGTGTTCGCGGCGACCTACGTGTGGCTCTACATGAGCATCGTGCGCTTCAAGGTGCCGCGCTGGCTGGTGTTCCGCCGGCCCCATCCGCTGAAGAAATAGGGCCGGCGAAGACGCGCGTCGTTACGACTCGATGAACGCGAGCAAATCGGCGTTGACCTTGTCCGCCTCGACGGTGCACATGCCGTGCTGGCCGCCCGGATACACCTTGAGCGTCGAGCCCTTCACGATCTTCGACGCCAGTTCGGCCGCGGCGGCGATCGGCACGATCTGGTCGTCGTCGCCGTGCAGGAAGAGCGTCGGGATGTCGAACTTCTTGAGATCCTCGGTGTAGTCGACTTCCGAGAACTGCTTGATGCATTCGTACTGGCCTTTCATGCCGCCGCGCATGCCTTCCAGCCAGAACAGATCGATGATGCCCTGCGACACCTTCGCGCCGTCGCGGTTGAAGCCGTAGAACGGCATCGCGAGGTCCTTGTAGAACTGCGAGCGGTTCGCGGCGACGCCGGCGCGGATGCCGTCGAACACGTCGATCGGCAGGCCGCCCGGATTCGCTTCGGTCTTCAGCATGATTGGCGGCACCGCGCCGATCAGCACGGCCTTCGCGACGCGCTTCGTGCCATGCCGGCCGATGTAATGCGCGACTTCGCCGCCGCCCGTCGAATGGCCGACGAGCGTTGCGCCGGTGATGTCGAGCGTGTCGAGGAGCGTGGCGAGGTCGTCGGCGTAGGTGTCCATCTCGTTGCCTTCCGACGGTTGGCCCGAGCGCCCGTGGCCGCGCCGGTCGTGCGCGATCACGCGATAGCCCTTCTGCGACAGAAAGAGCATTTGCGGATCCCAGGCATCGGCATCGAGCGGCCAGCCGTGGGAGAACACCACCGGCTTGCCGCTGCCCCAGTCCTTATAGAAGATCTCGGTGCCATCTTTCGTCTTGATCGTGCTCATCTTGCGAAGCTCCTTGGTTGGTGCAACGGTCGGGTCTCGTGCCGGACAGCGCGCTCGCGACGGGCACAAGCAGCATCGTGCTTCATTTGGGGGAAAGTTTCAGGGACCAGGGGCCCGGCGTTGCCGAGGGCGGGCGCTGGTGACACCGTGCGGTGCTTCTGCGCTTCTCTGTTGGGGAACTTGCTTTCGCGTCGGTCTATTGGCTCTGCCCCTGTCCGGGGCAGTGCTAATAGACCGCAAAGAAAGCAAGTTCCACAGAAGCACAAGCCCATCAGCCGGCAGACAAAAAAACCTCACGCCGGCGCCGTCCGCGGCATCCCCCGCGTAACTTCCTGCGCCACCGCGAGATACCGCGCCGCCGTATCGGCGAGCGTCAGTCCGCCGAGCGGTCGCAACGACCGCGGGTCCCCGAGCGCCTCGACGAGCGCGCTGGCATAGGCGGTCGTATTGTCGGGATCGCAAAGGTGGACGCCCGGAAAATCGGCAGCAAAACTGAACGGCCGGATCGTGCTCGCGACCACCGGCACGCCCGAGGCCAGCGCCTCCAGAAACGCAATGCTGTGCCCTTCCGAACGCGACGGCATCGCGAAGACGCGCGATTGCTGCAACAGGTCCGCGACGTCCGAGCGCGGCCCGTCGAGCGTCACGCGCGCAGAAAGCCCGAGCTTCGACACCAGATCGCCCACGGCCGCATGATACGCCGGGTCCTCGATCACGCCGCACAACAAAAGCCGCGCCTCGGGCACGGTCTGCACCACGCGCTCGAACGCATGGACCGTCGAAAGCTGGTTCTTCACCGACGTATAACGTCCCACCTGCACAATCTGTAAAGCGCCGTCCGCGTCCTCGATGCCCGCGAGCGGCCGCCGGCCAAACCGCGCCATGTCGACGCCGTTCGGTATCAGCGTCATCGACGGATGGCGGCCGACGGCGCCGACGTAATCGTCGATGTTCGTCGGAGACACGGCGATCACCGCCCGCGCACGCCGCGACAGCATCCGCTCGACGCGGCGGAACACGTAGCTCTCGAAGTCGTTGGTCGCGGAATGCATCACGTAGACCACCGGCACCTTGAGCGGCAGCGTCCGAGCATAGAACGCGGGGATCGTCGCGTGGGCGAAGAGCACGTCGGCCCGATAACCCTTGACGGTCTGGTAGAGATTCCACAGCTTGCCGACGCGCCCGTGCATCCGCTCCGGGAAGAGACACTGCACGCCGTTTTCGGTCAGTTCGTCGCAGAGCGGGCCGAAATCGTCGTGAGCCGGCGTGAGCGCCGTGACGCCGACCGTCTCGCCGCCGCGCTGCTGATGGATCGCAAGATCCTTCGCCAGCACCTCCGCGCCGGACAATCGCGGAGCCAGAACCAGGTGAAGTATGCGCATCACGCCTCCCTGACAATTCTAAAGAGCATCCAGCCCGCAGCCGACCCCAGTCCGACGGTCATCGCCCAGGCGATGCCGGTAACGCCCCAGTAATGCGTCGCGACCGGCACGGTCACGCACAGCACGATCGCCTGGATGATCGACGCGTGCGTCGCCACCTTCGGCATGCCCACCGCGCGCAGCCACGACACCAGCACCGCGATCACCGCGCCGATCGCCATGTTGATCACGAAAATCTTGAAGAGCGGCACGGCAGGCAGCCAGGCCGTGCCGAGCACGAGCTGAAAGAGCGGCTCCGCGACGAGGCGCAGCACGATCACCAAGAGCGCAAGCCCGATCGCCGCGAGCACGAGATAGCGGCGAAACAGGCGCTGCGCGGACTGCACGTCGCGGCGGTGATGTTCGGAAAAGGTCGGGAAGAGATACTGCGACATCGCGATGGCGGCATCGGCGAGCAGCATCTGCGCGAGCTTCGACGACATCTGGTACGCGCCGAGCTGAAGCGGCCCAAGCAGCTTCGCGACGATCACCTTGTCGAACTGGTTGAGGAGCAGGTTCACCACGCTGCCCGCCCAGATCCAGCGGCTGAAGTTCACGTAATGGCCGATGCCGGAAAACTTCAGACGCAGCGGCGGGCGCGGCGACATCGTGGTCCAGGTGAGCGTCGTCTTGAGGACCTCGCCCGCGACGAGTCCGATCAGCACCGAATACGCGCCGAGGCCCGCGAGCGCGCAGACGAGGCCGACGGCGCAGTCCGTGAACGCCACCGACGTCTCGACGCCCGCGAGCTTCTGAAAGCCACGTTGCCGCGTGACGATGAAGTAAGCCGGCGAGGCGATGCCGCGCAGGATCGGCAGGAGCGCGGCGAGCAGCAGGAGCCCGATCGAGCCGCCGAGGTGAAACTGGCTGCTCATGAAAGGCGCGAGCGCGGCAATCAGAATGCCGATCAGCACGCCGCGCGCGGTGAGCGTCGCCCAGACGGCGCTCAGTTCGCCGGAATCGGGCGCGTCGCGTCCTTGCACGACGGCTTGCGCGAGGCCCGTATCGGAAAGCGACTCCGCGATCGCGACCGCGAGCAGCGCGATGCTGACCGCGCCGATCGCCTCCGGGCCGAGAATGCGC
The DNA here is from genome assembly GCF_031451455.1 of Caballeronia sp. LZ024. Taxonomy (NCBI): domain Bacteria; kingdom Pseudomonadati; phylum Pseudomonadota; class Betaproteobacteria; order Burkholderiales; family Burkholderiaceae; genus Caballeronia; species Caballeronia sp. LZ024. Next base: position 2,556,070 of record NZ_JARUXL010000001.1, read on the forward strand.
CCGATCGCCAGAAACTTGACCGCGACGAACCCGCGCACGACGACCTGTTGAAGCAGTACCCAAAACGCCGCATCGTGATCGAATCGCGCGCGCGCCGGTAAGAATGGAAGCCGGACTGATCTCACTAATTATTCCCCGCGCTACTGGATGGTTCCGGACCGCTGCGCCTTGCGCCGTGCGGACCGACGGGCTCGCAGGGGGCGCGAAGGCGCGCTTTCAAAGTGGTGTGATTCGGCGCCACGACCGTGCGCTCGTACTTTTTCCACGAAGTAAGCAAAAGGTATCGTGGCAAAGTCCCCAATGGACGCCAACGCGTAGTCGAAATCGGCCCGAAATTTCACATCGTGTGGGCTTCGCCACTGTCTTCTGACGCCGAAAATCGCGGGAAATTGGCGCGTGCTGCTTATCAAGCAATGCTAGTGTTGGATTCGTCGGCTCAATGCCGCTCATGCATCCTTCATGCACCGCACCCGCGCCCGATGGCGCAAAAGTACGGTCCGCGATTCCTCACCTTTCGGATACCACCGACGCATGCCAAACGACACCGTCCTCATCATCGAGCCGAACTTCAGCGGCCACCGCTGGCGCTACGCCGAATGGGCGGCCAACGCCTACATGGAAGCGGGCTATCGTTGCCTGATCGTCACGGACCCGCTCAACGCGAGCCATCCGCTCGCGAGGAAGATCCGCGAAGAAGACCGCCCCGAACTGCAGATCGAATTCGTCGCGCCGCCGGGCCGCAATGAACGTCGGGGGCTGTCGTCGCGGCTGTCGTCGATCAGCTACGCGCGCTTTCATCAGGACTTTGGCCACGCCTTCGATATCGCGAGCCGCGGCCACCGGGTCGCGCTCGTCGTCGTGCCCTACGTCGACTACTTCTTTCTCGCGCTGCCGTTTCTCGGTTCGCCGTTCGGCGTGACGCCGTGGGTCGGCATCACGATGCGCTCGAACTTCCATCACGAGCAGGTCGGCGTGAGAGCACCGCGCCGCCCGCTCGTGAATGCGGCGAAGGCGCTCCTCTTCATGCGCGCGATCGGCGCGCCCGGACTCAGGACGCTCCTCACGATCGATCCGACGCTCGCCGACTGGTGGACCGACATCGGCCACCGCGACGCCCGCGCGCCGAAGCAGGCCGCTGCGATCCAATATCTCGCCGATCCGTTCCCCGACGCGCGCGCGGCGGAACCGCAGCTCGCGAAGGCGCGGCTCGGCCTCGGCAGCGGCAAGCACGTGCTCGTGTATGGCGCGATCAACGATCGCAAGGGCGTCTTCGAACTGGCTGCGGCGCTTGCCGCGCGTCCGGCCGACGCGAACGCGCCGACGCTCGTGATCGCCGGCGCGCAGGACGAGGACGTGCGCTCGACGCTCGCGGCAGTCACCGCGAAGATCGTGCCGAAACCGGTCGTGCTCGACACCTTCATTTCGAGCGAGACCGAGCTCGACCTCTTTTCGGCATGCGATGTCGTGTGGCTCGGCTACAAGGGGCACTACGGCATGAGCGGCGTGCTGGTGCAGGCGTATCGCTTCGGCAAGCCGGTGGTCGCCACGGCCGACGGACTCATCGGCTGGTTCTGCCGCACGGGCGAACTGGGCCCGGTCGTGGACGACCTGAGCCCGCCGACGATCAACCGCGCGCTCGATGCCGTGCTCGCCGGTGCGCCGCATGCGACGCCGGGCGCCCAGCATCTGCTCGAACGCAACACGCTCAGCCAGTTCAAGCAGACGCTGCGGCAGGCCGTTGCCTGAAAGCCTGGCGAATCTCGCATCAATGAAAAAAGCGGCGCATGCGCCGCTTTTCATATTTCCGGTCTGCGAAACAACCGCTTCAGGAAACGTGGCCCGCCGCAGGCACTTCGATCGCCTTGCGCTTCGCCGGGAAGAGCGCATCGCGGATGCGCAGGAACGGAAATTCCACGGCGCGCGTCGTCACGTAGCCCACACCGATCGCAATCGCGAATTGCGCCGCCATGATGAACGCCCAGGACGGGATGGCCGGCAGGCCCAGCGCCGCCGCCTTGCGGATCAGGATGTCGCCGGGTGCGAGCGCGAGCGAATGCCACAGATAGATGCCATACGAGTAGAGACCGATCCAGCCAATGCCGCGATAGATGAACGAATCGCGGATCGAGCCCGAGTATTCGATCGTCAGCACGATGAGCGCCGTGAAGCCGATGGCCTGGAGCGTGTAGCCGATGCTCTGGTCGAGCGCGACATTGCGCGTGCCGAACACGAGCCACGCGACGAGCAGCACCACCGCCGCGATCAGCGCCTTCTTGCGCGCGGCGATCGATCGATAGACGGCCGGCTTGAGCCAGTAGAGCGTCGCGAGCAGCACGCCGAAGAGCAGGCTGTCGATGCGGTATTGCGTGTAGAAGAACGTGCCGTTCAGGTCGCCGTTCGCGACCGCCGCGCTGCGCGCGACGAGCACCAGCATGCAGATCGCGAACAGCACGCCGATGATCGCGTTCGCCTTGAGCTTGAGCCGCGCAAAGCCGATCAGGAGCACCGGCAGGAACAAGTAGAAGTGCTCCTCGACCGCGAGACTCCATGTCTGCGCAATCGACGACCCGAAGTAGTTCTGCATGTGCGTCAGGTTCTGGACGAGGAAGGTGCTCGTCGGATGGCGCCCTGCAAACACATGAAAAAGGATCAGCACGTAATACGCGGGCCAGATCTTGAACATCCGCCGGACGATGAAGCGTCCCGCGTCGATGCGACCGTCCTGCGAATATTGTTTGAGCAACAGGCCGCCGACGAGGAAGCCGCTTAACGTGAAGAACAGGTTGACGCCCTCGTGGCCGAAGCTTTTCAGCGGCATTTCGATCGCCGCAATGAGCGCGCTGCCGGTCGGATACGAGTGGAAGTGGTAGCCCATTACCGCAATGATCGCGATTCCGCGGATGAAATCGAGTTCGATCGATCGCGCGGGTGCGCAATTCGATGCCGGCTTCGCCACTTGCGTGCGTTTCGCGCCGAACAAGCCCATGGCCTCCCCCTATTATTCGAAGGTCTTTGTTTAATGACGGTCCTGGCAATGCCGCCTCGTATCGCTGCGACGGACCTTTGGACGACGCGCCCGACGGCTCGGACAGCGTGCCGCAAGCGCTTTTTACCTGGCGTCTTCTCGGAGCTTTCCGGCCTATGAATCTTCTGCCGAGAATGCCGGTTTGATCCGCCAACATGCTGTCGTTCGCGGACATCGGCACGGCACCAATGTTCGACCCGCAACACTTCTGCTGGCCCTCGTCCAGCACGCTCGCCTCAAGCGTGGTGCGGCGCACACGGGCGTCAGTCGTTTCGCGCCGAACGCTAGTTCTTAGGCGCCGCCGCGACGGCGTGCGCTTTATGCCGCTGATATATTCGACCCACAAATACGGGGGTACCCGGGAGTCCGTGACTGCGTTCCAATGGAGCGCGACAATGGGTTGCCGAGTACGCAGCGGCCTCGCAGCCGCCATGAAGAGCTTAAAGAGCAAGTAGCCGAGAGAGAACCATATGCGCAACAAATACGCCCTCTTCTGGATGTGGATGTTCCTGCTGCCCCTCGCGCTCGACTTCAAGGGGGCAGAATCGTCCAGCAAGATCCTGCAGATTTTGCTCGTGGTCCCGACGGTTGCCGGCGGCATCGCCCTGATGCTGATCGCGCCGCGCTTTGCGCGCCGCTCGCGCTTGCGCAGTTTCATCACTGCCGCGCTGCTCGTCACTATCGTGGGCAGCGTGTTCACGCAGCTCGTGCAGGGCAACGACATGGGCAACTACCTGCGCGTCATCCTGCCGTTTCTGCTGATGCTGCTCGGCTATTTCGTCGGATGTCATCCGTGGAATCAGGAGCGCCTCGAGCAGATCGAAAAGGTGATGTTCTGGTCGATGGTCATCTCGCTCTTCTTCAGCTTCGCCTACGGCTGGGCGACGGGCGGCGGCCTCGAGAACGTCCGCTTCCGGATCGTCTCCGTGACCTTCCTCTGCCTGCAGGGACTGCTGCTGCACGAATTCGTCGTCGCCAAACGGCTCACGAAGATGTCGGTCGTGCTCTTTCTCGTGACGGTCGTGATCGAGCTCCTGAGCGTCACGCGCAGCCTGCTCGTCGGCACGGTGCTGCTCTTCATGTTCGCCACCTGGCTCGCCGCGCCATCGCCGCGCCTGCTGCTCAAGGCCGGCGCGCGCGCCACGATGATCGGCGTGCTGCTGATCGGCATGGTATTCGCGGCCGCCGCCGTGTTCCCGACCGTCGCGGAGCACTGGACGCAGCGCATCTTCTTCTCGGCGGAAACGGAATCCGGGCGCGATCCGACCACGATCACGCGTCTCGCCGAAATGAAGGACCAGTACGACCAGACGACCTCGTCGGCGGTGTCGCTGCTCGCGGGCATGGGATACGGCCACGACTATCGCTATTCGCCCACCTACCTGCCGGACCTGGCAGGCCAGATGAGCGCCAAGGATTTCTACGCGATCAAGGAATGGGCGGCCGGCCACAACTTCTGGGTCTATCAGCTGTTCGCGGGCGGCATCCTGTTCGGGCTCGCGCTGCCGATCGGCGTGATCTTCGCGCTGTGGCGCGGCTCGCAGGCCTATCGCGCGTGGCGCCGTCGCGCGCCCGACGTGCTCTACCTGCCGGTGCTCGGCCGCGCGCTACTCGTGCTCGCCTCGCTGCCCGCGACTTCGGTCGGCGGCAATCCGCTCGGCAACCGTTTTTCGGGGCTCGTGTTCGGCGTTGCGCTCGGCCTGCTCGTCGCGAGCTACGGGCGCATTGCTCACGCGATGCGTCTGCGTGCGATGGGCGGCCCGGCGCAGGCCCGGCCGTCTTATCGGTCGAATTTCGGCCCGAATTTCGGTCCGGAATACGGTCCGTTCGAGCCGGGCGTGGGCGAAGGCGGCCCGGAGATGCTGCCGTCGCATCCGGCACAGACGCCGTCCCTGACGCATGGACGACACCAGCCGCCTTCCGGCTCGAGCACGCTCGCGCCGCTCGGCTGACCGACATCCGGCGCCTGCCCTGACGCATCCGCGCGGGGCACGGCGCCGCGCCGCGTTCCTGCTTCTACCGGTTCAACCCGTACATGCACATGAAGATCCTCCATCTGCTTTCGACCATCGACCCCCGCGCCGGCGGCCCTACGGAAGGCGTTCGCCAGAGCGGGATCAGCCTGAAGTCGATGGGACACGACGTCGAAGTCGTGACGCTCGACGATCCGCACGCGCCCTGGCTCGCGGCTTTTCCGCTGAAGGTGCACGCGCTCGGGCCGTCGAAGGGGAATTACGGGCTGTGTCCGCGCCTCGTGCCGTGGCTGCGCGACCACGCGGCGCGCTTCGATGCGGTGATCGTCAACGGCCTCTGGCAATACCATAGCTATGCCGCGTGGAAGGCGCTGCGCGGCATGGGCGTGCCGTACTACGTGTTCCCGCACGGCATGCTCGACCCGTGGTTCAAGCGCACCTATCCGCTCAAGCATCTGAAGAAATCGCTCTACTGGCCGTGGGCCGAATATCGCGTGCTGCGCGATGCGGAGCGCGTCCTCTTCACTGCCGAGGAAGAGCGCGTGCTCGCGCGGCAATCGTTCCGGCTCTATCGCGCGAACGAGGAAGTCGTCGCGTTCGGAACGAATCCGCCTCCGGGCGACGGCGAGCGTCTGCGCGCGGATTTCCTTGCCGCGTATCCGCAACTTGTCGACAAGCGCCTGATCCTGTTTCTCGGCCGCATCCACGAGAAAAAGGGCTGCGATCTGCTGCTCAAGGCTTTTGCTTCCGTGCGCGATCTCGATGCAAACGCGCATCTCGTGATGGCCGGCCCCGATGGCGGCGAATGGGGCGCGCAACTGCAGACGCTCGCGCGCGAGCTGGGCATCGCGGAACGCATCACGTGGACCGGCATGCTCGCGGGCGATGTCAAGTGGGGCGCGTTCCATGCAAGCGACGCGTTCGCGCTGCCGTCGCATCAGGAGAACTTCGGGATCGCGGTGGCGGAGGCGCTCGGCTGCTCACTGCCGGTGCTGATCTCCGACAAGGTCAACATCTGGCGCGAAGTGAAGGCGGATGGCGCGGGCATCGTCGGGACCGACACCGTGGAAGGTGCCGCCGATATGCTGCGCCGCTGGCTCACGCTGCCCGCCGCCGATGCCGCGAAGATGCGTGCGCAGGCGCTCGCCACGTTCACGAAGCGCTTTACCGTCGATGCGATGTCGCATGATCTGGTGCGGCTTTTGCGCCACGGCGCGCATCACCGCAATCGGGCGATGAGCGAGCGGCCTCGGGCGGCTTCGTTCAAGCCGTGAAGGTGGTGGCTGGCGCTTGGTTTGGGTTTGGTTTGGCTTGATTTGTTGAACGCAGTCTGATGCGCTTGCGTTTCTACGAAACTTGTTTTCTTAGTGGTCCATATCTCGACGTCTACAGGACCAACAAATCCGTCAAGCTGGCGGTCGCATCGGGCCTACGGCTGATTGTGTCACCTACTGGCGCCAAGGCTTGGAAAGCGCGCTACTCGATCGATAACACCAAGAGCGAGCAAGCGATCGGCGCGTTCGGCAAGGCGGAGGGACAGCTTACGCTGGTTCAGGCGCTCGCGAAGGTCGCGGCAATCAAGGCCGCAGCGAAAGACAAGCGCGACTATCCCGCCGAAGAAAAACGCGCCGGCGCCAAAGCGCGCGCTAGAGGCGACGATATGACGATCGCCGATCTCTACGCCGCGTGGCATCCGACCATCGCGATCAAGCGCTGGCGTCGCCACGGTCGCAAGGACGGCGGCGCCTATGTCGAGTTCCTCGGGAACAAGCACCTTGCGCCCGCCTTCGAATGCATTGAGTTGCGTCATCCCACGCGTCAGACGTGCACGCCGCGCTCTCGAAGATATCCGCGAGCGGTCGCACGCCGATGGCCGTGATTGCCTTCAAGACGCCGATGCAGATGCTGCGTTGAGCCGATAAGCGCGGTTCAAGACCTGGAATCAGGCGGGGGGTTATTGACAACAAGCTGCGGCATCGTTTCGCCTTTCCTGATGCGTCGTATCGCGTCATAGCTGACTGATACCCACTGCTTTTCGTGCCACACACTATCCTGTGGACAAACTTCGCCAGCGCGGGCCACCATACCCAACGGCACGCGCTCGGCTATCGCGCTTTTCACAGGCGTAAGGGGAAGGCCGGTCGCGGAATCGAGGTGCTTTTCGCGGGCGAGACGTTCAATCAGTTTGTCGTCTGGCTTCTGCGGCGGCTTCGCGGCTTCCTGTTCCTTCTGCCATTGGAATGTACCGTCCCACTCTGGCAGCTTCGCGGGCGGCAGGGGCACGATCCGGTCGATGTCTGGGACCTTTGGATTCAGGCCGTCATGGTCGTTGAGGAACTTCCAGATCGAACCGTAGCGGCGCGAGCGTTCAGAATCGTTAGGCTGTCCGATGTAAGACATCTCGTCCGATGGATTCGTGTCAAAACCGAATCGCAAGAACCACGTGGACATTGGGTCCCCGGATGCCACACCTTTCTGAAAGGCATTAATGGCGTCCGTATAGAGCTTGTCGGTTTTAAGATCAATGCCCAATTCGTTAGCCGCGTCAGGATTACCTTGATCGACTGCGCAATGTCGCATCTGACGTGCAATTTCAGGCGCACGATCTTTCGGCTCAAGCAATTTTCCGACGTAGGCCTGTGCCTCGGGACTACCCAGGTCCGCTGCCTTGCGGATGTATATCCGCGCCTTCTTCTCGTCCTGCTTCACGCCGTAGCCGAGTTCGAGGTAGTGGCCCATGTCGTAATAGCCGCCGGGAATGCCCGCAGCGATAAGCTGTTCGGCCAAGTCAATCGTTTCCGTGGCCGCGCGAGGAGACGATGCCTGTCCGGTGGACACCAGCAGTTGCAGGTTGTGGTTGGCCTTGTAATGACCATACGCGGCGGCGATCCGGTAGTAACGGGCCACTGCGTCGAAATCTTTCGGCCCTGGTTTCTTTTCGAGAAACAGCGCGTATTTGAAAAGCGTGTCGGCCTGCGGGTCGAGCGGCGGCAGATGGTCTGCCTCGTGGACGCAGGTAAAAGCCAGCTTCGCGCGCATGTCGTTCCATTCGGCTTGGGTCCGCGTCGGAGTATCCGTTTTCGAACAGGCGCAGAGCGCAAGCGCCAGAGAGATCGCAAATGATGTGCTTTGCTTCATCGTTCAGTCCAGCCGCCGTCTTGCACTACGCTTGCTCGTCATAGGACACAAGGCTCCATATCGCATCGATACGATGAACGCGCATACCGAGCAAGGCATCGAGACCTGGGATCGGGCGACGGTTATTGACGACAAGCTGCGGCATCGTTTCGCCTTTGCTAAAGCGTCGTATCGCGTCATAGCTGACCGACGCCCACTGCTTTTCGTGCCACACACCATCCTGCGGACAGACTTCACCTGTGCGGGCCACCGTACCCAACGGCACGCGCTCGGCTTTCGCGCTTTTCACAGGCGTAAGAGGAAGGCCGGTCGCGGGATCGAGGCGCTTTTCGCGGGCGAGACGTTCAACCAGTTTGTCGTCTGGTTTCTGCGGCGGCTTCGCGGCATCCTGTTCCTTCTGCCATTGGAATGTGCCGTCCCACTCTGGCAGCTTCGCGGGCGGCAGGGGCACGATCTGGTCGATGTCCGGGACCTTTGGATTGAGGCCGTCGCGACTGTCCAGGAACTTCCAGATCAACTCATAACGGCGCGAGCGCTCAGGGTCCTTCGACTGCCCAATGTAGGAAGCGATATTCGACGGATCACCGGTATCGAAGCCATATTGCAGCGCAAATGCGGATTGGACATCGCCCGCGCGCGCCCCCTTCTGGAACGCGTTGACTGATTCTGCATAGAGTTTGCTGTTCATCAGGTCAATGCCCAGATAGCTGCCAGCCTTGCCATATCCCTGATCGACGGCGCACTCCATCATCTGCCGCGAGATGTCGGGAGCATGATCTTTACCGGATAGCAAATCCCCCACGTAGTACTGCGCTTCCCTGCTACCGAGGTCCGCTGCCTTGCGGATATAAATCCGCGCCTTCTTCTCATCCTGCTTCACACCGTAACCGAGTTGAAGGTAGTGACCCATATCGTAGTAGCCACCGGGGATGCCCGCAGCGATCAGTTGTTCGGCTAGATCAACTGCCTCCGTGGCCGCATGAGGGGACGATGCCTGTCCCGCAGAGACCAGCAGTTGCAGGTTGTGGTTGGCCTTGTAATGACCATACGCGGCGGCGATCCGGTAGTAGCGGGCCGCCGAATCGTAGTCTTTCGGGCCGGGTTTCTTTTCCAGAAACAGCGCGTATTTGAACAGCGTATCGGCCTGCGGGTCGAGCGGCGGCAGATGATCCGCCTCATGGACACAAGTGAAAGCCAGTTGCGCGCGCACGGCGCTCCATTCGGCTTGGGTCGGCATTGGATTATCCTTGTTCGAACAGGCGCAGAGCGCAAGCGCCAGGCAGATTGCAATTGATGTAATTTTCTTCATCGTTCAGTCCAGTCGCAGCCGACTTGAAGAGGTCCACATGAAGCCGACGACTGACGCAAGCGGTGTATCACCGTTTTTCTTCCGCATTACATTCTGACTAGTGATGTACTGCCAGCCTTGAGCAGCCGTTTCTATGGAGTCCGATGCCGCGCCTTGAAACCCCTTCGTATGAATATTCCACAGATGCCTGCGCAACGGCTGCGTCACATCCATCCTCTCGTGACAGATGTTCAACTCACTGTCCACCTGCATACTTCGTCGGTTCACATTGGCCGAACCGTGCGTGAGAAACACGTCATCGATAATCATGATCTTGCTATGAACGTAGACCGGCATCCATGTGCTGCCCGCTGGCGAGTCCGGC
>NZ_JARUXL010000001.1:2565978-2666697 GCF_031451455.1 Caballeronia sp. LZ024
TGCGATGGTTCCACGCCATACGCGGCTATGGTCCCCAACGTTGGACCATTGCCGCTTCCGCGCAGAAGCTTCTCGCGATACATGATTTCCTCGCGGTCGTGCCGGGAGAAGTCGCGCGTCACCAGTTCGATGCCGATATCCTTGAAGGACTGCGAGCCGAACATCTGGTTCGCGTCCTGCCGGAGTGCTGTATACATCTGCGCTCCGGCTGGCATAGCCCCCGAAGGTTTGCCGCCAGCCGGCAACAAGGCGTTGTGATACCAGTTCCGGTCGTACGCGATCTGTTGGGCATCCTCGTTCTGTGTCATGAACCGCGCTCCCTCCGTCCACCCGGGCACCTCCTGTTCGCTGATTTGCGCGATCCAGGCCGAATCGAGCCAGCACAGAATGCGGACCCTGACGCCCGCTTTAGCCTTCTTGATCAGAAGATCGCCGATACGAAGCGATTTGCCGCCATCGCGTTTGAAATACATTGACGGCTGGAAACCCCAGCAACGTAATCAATGGATCGAGTCGCTTGATCAATGGCGTCATACAGCGCGCCGAATGCAGCATCGCCATTGACAAGCGGCTCGTAGGTCGCCGCCATCGGGCGGTACGAATGCTCTGCTTTTTGCACGAACCACGGTAGGGTGATCCAGGCACTACGCGTGCAGGACAACGCAAGCGGCACGGTAATTGAAGGTTGTTGGGTCATGGTTAGGCATCCGTATCCGGGCTGAGCAGTTTGTTGTAGTCAGTACGGTGCTGGGCACGATCGACGGCGTTCGCCCCCGTCCCGTCTTGCCCTTCGTAGAAGTGAAATCCGCTATTGGCGAGCGCGCCGTTATCGGCGTTGCCCCGGTATTGGTCGGCCACGGGCATCGTGTAACTCGCGCCGTTGGCGAGCTTGAGCGTGTATTGCTGCGTCGTGGGGTGGTGTTCGACCTGAAGCAAGCCGGTTTCGTCCATCACGCCCTGCTTGACCAGCGTACCGTCCGCGAAAAGGCTATAGGGCATATTCGCGGGAATCGCCGCTCGCGAGGCGGGCGATGCGCCTGCGTAAAACGTCAGGGGCGTGGTCGGCATACCGGCAAGCGCCGGATGGTTCAGGTCCAGCGGCATGTTCAGCGATGCCGCGCCTTTCTTTTGCACCGTAATCGTCTTGATGAAAAGATCGAGCGGACCGCCGAGCGTGATACTGCCGTCCTTTATGTTGATGAACGCACCGCCGGATTCGAGCGTGAGTTCCCTCTTCGCGCAGATGCGCACCGTGCCGTTGACGCTCGCCATCGTCAGGTCCTGGTCCGCAATCAGCGACATCGCATCGCTCTGTGCCTGAATTTCGACCGGCCCTTGAGCGGCAAAAGCCTTGAAGCCGAATTTCTGCACGAACAGCGATATCCTTTCACCCGCCGCGACCGTGAACCGCTTCAGCACACTGAAGTCGGCATTCTTTCCGGCCACTGCGTTGATGCTGTCCTGCGCCGAAAGCTGTACGCCGCCGCCAGCGACGATGCCCGCCGAGGCGGGTGTGCTCATCAGCAGGCCGGGCTTCTTTAAACCGTCGAAGCCGTCCTTCATCTTCTGCTGCGCGTCGGTGTCGGCTGGCTCGGCCTTCGCGCTCGTGGCGGACGCCGCCAACGCCTTCGCCGTCGCCAGTGCGCTTTCGAGTTGGGCGATAGGCTCCTGCATGTCCAGTTGCTTGCCAGTCGCGCCGGGGCGGTCGTAAGCCGTGACCATCACGCCCTTGCCTGCGCGCAGCGCCCCCCAGCCCGAAGACCGCAGTTCATAGCCTTGGCCCCGGTTTGCCAGTTTGCTGTTCACCAGATAGCCGAGATTCAGCTGCGACTTGCCCGAGTGTTCCGTACTGAGCTTGACGCCTTCCTGGCCGGCCCAGTCTTCGAAACGAAGCTTGTTGTTCTTTTGCGTGCGGATGATGTTGCGCGACAGCCAGCGACGGTCATTCGTCACCAGATCGCGCGCCTGGCTGTGATGGTGGAACCCGCAAATCTCTGGCTTGTCCGGGTCGCCGTCCCGGAACGAAATCACGGCCTCGTCGTTATCCAGCGCGACAAAGTGCATACCGGTTTGCAGCTTGCCCGCGAACGGCTTCGCCAGACGCAGCGGTACGCTCTCGCCACCATTGGGCCAGTTGCCGAAGTCGGCATCCAGACGAACGATGTAATAGCCGGAAGCATTGATATAGCTATAGGTGTATTTATCCGGGCTGCAAACGCGTGCCGAAAGCGTGCCGGCAATGCGAGCCCAATTTCCCGGTTCAAGCTGGAGACGAAAACGCCGGTCAGCGGGAATCGCCTTGAAGCTGTTTGAATAGGACACATCGCGTGCGCCCCTGTGCGTAACCTCGATCACGACCTGGCCTTTCGGCGCGTCGGGCAGGACGATATCGGTTTCCAGCACGCGCGCGCATTGCAAGGTCAGCACGGTGCTCTCGCCCTCGTAGATCACCTGTCGGGCGATGGCCGCTTCATGCCGGAGTTGCGCCTCCCACCGCGCGCCGGCCTGGTCGAGGTGATGCGTTCCGTAGATATAGGGCTGGCCGTAGGTGGTCGGGTCCTGCGGTGCGATATTGGCCTCGTCCCTGAACCGCTCCCACGCCTGTTCCGGGTTGTAATCCGCGACCGTGAACGATTGCGGCACCGTCTCCGTGTGAGTCTTCAGTGTTGTTACCGCCTCCACGCCGTTGGCTTCGAGACCCGCAGCCTCGCGATACGGCACGATCCGTTGCGGATCGTCGTAAAGGTAATGGTCAATGTCATCGCCGAATACAATCTGGTCGCCGTGTTCCGTCTCGATCACATAGCAGTAGATGCCTGCTTTCTCCAAAAGCATATGCACGTAATCGAAGTCCGTCGTCTGGTATTGGAAGCGCCAGAGATGGACCGGATACTGACGACGCAGCCGAAACGACATCTGGTGATTGTCGATGCCGTGCCTGCGTAAAATCGTCTGGATGATCTGCGGTGTCGTGAGGTTCTGGTAGGGCCGTGTGTTCGTGACAGCCTGGAGCCGTCCGAAATGCGATTTCAGGACGATTTCGAACTTTACATAGTCCTTCGTGGTTTGAACCGTTGAAAAGCGCGAAATGAATCCGGTGAATTTTCGGATCGAGCCATCCTCGGGCACGACGGAAAATACCGCATCGAGATTCAGGTAGTCGGCCCGCGCGAGTTGCTGCGGGTGAGTCACTACGATGCGCGTCTCGGTGGGTGCGCCCATTTTTTCGGTTGCCTCAAACGACACGACCGAGAGCGCTGCCGCGCTTTGCGGGCCGGGCACGTCGAGAAAATACGCTTGGCGTCCTGTGACGCCCTTCCGCAGTAAATCAAACTCTGCCACTCCCGGCTCCTTCAAAAAGACCAGCGACGCAGCGTTAGCTGCCAGATCTATTAATTGAACATTTAATACCCGTCAGGTCAACGAAATTAATGCGTGATAATCGGCAATTAACAAACCTTCACAGAATTGCGCGCCAGCCTATTTCCGACGCATCGTCGAGCGGGTAGCAGGCGCGGGAACTGGCCGTCGACAAACCTGTGGCCGATTCGGTGATCAAGCTTGATTTACGTGCTGGCGTAGCCGCGTTCAATCAGCGCATTATTCGCGGCGTTCTGAATCGCCTGAATCGCGCGCTTGCGGAGGCACGCCCGGGCGGAAGTCCCCTCGGGGGATTGCCCGATGACCGGATGTGACAGCGCTTCGAGTCACGCGAACGGATCGCCGTCGAGTTGCAGTGGGCGAATGGGAAAGCAGACGTATCGAGCGGCAGGGACGCGAGGTCCTGGCGGCGTTGTGCGTCAACGCCGGGTGTGGATTGCCGTGCGAATGCGAGCGACATCGGCGCGAGCGCGACGAGTCTCATACCTATCAGCAAGTTCAGCAAATGCGCAAGCGCACCGGACGGCGTTCAACAAAACAAATCCAACCCCGCCCGAGCGCCAACACCATCCCCTACTTCTTGCCCATCTGAAAAGCTAAATCCGACGGCATATGCAGCGTCGAAGCCGCGAACGGCAACGGCTCTTCCTCCGGCCGTTCCATCGGCTGATGCTCCCCGACGATGATCGGCGTCACCGTCGCGCTCGTGCCTTCCGACGTCTTGAGCGCATGCGCGATGTGCTCGGACAGACGTAGTGTCATCGCGGCAATCGTGATGGTCGGGAAGTTCGCCCCCACGGTCGGGAACACCGAGCTACCCGCGACATAAAAATTGCTCATGCCGTGCACCTTGCAGTTCCGGTCGACGACCCCTTCCTTCGGCGAATCGTGCATGCGCGTCGTGCCCATGTGATGCCACGTTCCTTCCAGTTGCGCGGGCCACGGCTTGCCTTCCAGCGTCTCGTCGAGTTCGACATCCGCCACGCCGCCGCGCTGCAACTCGTCCGCGAGCAGCGCAACCGTGCGGTCGAACGTGCGCTTCACGAGTTCCGTCACCTGCCAGTCCACCTTGACGCGATTCAGACCGAGACTGTCCTTCTTGTCCGAGAGCGTCACGCGGCTGTCGCGATTCGGCTCGGCCTCGACGATCGTCTGAATCTTCACTTCCGTGATGAGCGGGCGCGGCTGCAGAAGACGCGCAAGCCCGAAGCACGCGGTATCGACCGGATGCGACATCATCGTCAGCAGGTCCTGCGTGAAGTTCCAGCCCGGCTGGTCCTTCTTGAGCAACCCCTGCTTGCAGCGAATCAGCGCCTCCGACCCTGCCGTGTTCTCGCCCTTGAAAACCGAGTAGAACCACGAGCGCGCATTCAGCAGCTTTTCCTTCTCGAGCACGTCCTTCGTCAGCGCGAACTGCGACGAAATGAACGTGCCGTGCGCAGCGACCGCCGTATTCTGATAGTGATATTTGATGTCGTAGAGCTTGTTGCGCGCCCACGCCTTCTTGAAGTTCACCTTAGCCGACATGATCCGCGGATGATCCATGAAATAGCGGCCCACCAGGTCATGCCCGTTGCCGAGGCCCGTCTTCTGCACCTTGTTCGATGACAGCAGGAGCCGCGCATTCTCGATCCCGCCCGTCGCCAGCACGAAGACCTTCGCCTTCACCGCAAAGCGCCGGCCCGACAGCGTGCCGACATCGATCTTCGTGACGGACTTAGCGTCACGATCGGTGTCGATGTTGAGCGCGTTCGCATACAGGAAGACGCGCACGTGCCGCGCGTTAAGCAACTCCTCGCGATACACCTTGCCAAAGCGCACCGGCGGGCTGAACTGCGAGATCGTGTCGCGCACCTTGCCGGTCGGGAACGGATGACGCCGCACGTCGTTGCGGTGGATCGCCGCTTCCCAGTACGCCGGCTCGAAGTTGTTCTCGCCGAGCTTCAGAAGCGCGTGCGTGCGCGCGTAATACGGGCGCAGTTCGTCCAGGCTGAAAGGCCAGCCGCTGTCCTTCACCCAGTCGCGCTTGTCGAAGTCCCAGGGATCGAGCGGACGGCACCAGCCGCCCCAGCAGTTGCTGCTGCCGCCGAGAAAGCGGCTGCGGCAACCGTCGGCGAATTCGTAGGGCACGCCGACGTTTTCGCCGCGATACAGGTCCCGCGTATCGCTATCGGCCTTGTAGCCGCCGCTTTCCAGCAGGCAGGCGCCGATGCCCTGTTTTTCCAGCTCCCGCGCGAGCGTAATGCCCGCCACCCCCGCGCCGATGATGCACACCGTGGTCTCGATGACTGCGCCATCTTCTACGCTACGGCTGTCGATGAACATTCCCCGTACTCCCTCTCACTCGTGCTCAGCGATTCTTCTGGTCCACGACCGAACCCTTCGGTCGAACCGACACGCTGTCGCGATCCACAATCGATACGCCGCTTCCGCCCGCGGTCCCTTCGCGCCTTGACGACGACAGGACTCGTGCAGGATTCGCGCGTCCTCACCGGTTCCCGGCGATGCGAGCGGCGACAGCCACGGCTGTCCCGCGCGGCAGCGAGAACTTTCAAGCATTGCCCCCCGTGATATTCGACCCGGAAGAAATAGCCGACCCGCCAAACTGGCGGCGCTTACGGCCAAGCTCTTCCGTCACCCCGGGCACATGCGTCCGTTCTCTGCCGACGGTTCGCATCCGGTACTGCGATTCATGCATAGAAACCGTGCGCTGCGACGCATGCCGTGCAGCCCACGTATGGCGAATTACGCGGAAAAACGCTTCCTGATGTATCGCACCGGATTACCGCCGTACACGCCTTCCGCTTCGAGCGAGCGATGCACGACCGACATCGGGGTCACGAGTGCGGAGCGTCCGATCGTCACGCCCATCTGCACCACGCATTTCGATGTGATCCACACGCCGTCCTCGATGACGATCGGTGCAACGCGCAGGTCCATGTTGCCGGCGGCGTCGTGCGAACCCGTCGTGAGAAACGCGCCTTGCGAGATGCAGACATTCGAGCCGATGCGAATCGAGGTCTGGTTATAGATCCATGCGTCCACGCCGAACCAGCAGTTGTCGCCGACTTCGAGATTCCACGGCGCCTTCACGCGGATCGGATGCGGCATGCGGCAGTTCTTCCCGATCCGCGCGCCGAACGCGCGCAGCAGCGCGACACGCAGCGACGAAACCGGAATCAGCTTGTTATTGATGAAACATGCTTCGAGGAAGAACCAGACGGTCTCGATGAAAAAGCTGCGCTTCGCGACGTAATTGCCCGGACCGGCCTTCGACAGGTCGATCACCTTGCCCCGCGCACCGAAACCGGGTGTCTGCGCGTTGTCCGTGCTGCGGGCCTCGCCGACGCAACGTTCCTCTATCGCCCTTTCCATTTGACCGATCCCCGCGTGATAGCCATGCACTTCGAGTGCTTTTAAGTGCTTTGCTCAAGGGCGTTCGCAGCCGTGAAGGCTCGCCTCTCATTGATCATTTAAACCGATCTTTGTTGAAATCGATTATGGTCGAAGGGTGCAGGCGCCCGCGTGCGCTACTGCACGAATGGCCGCATGAGAAAGACTTTTGGCGGTAGCGGCCGGGCACTCGGAATATCCTGTTTTCATGTACGCGCGCATGCATACGAATGCGCTCGCGCTGGCGGAAAATTCGTCTGGCGAGACCATCGACATCCCCGCCGGCATGCGCCGGATCGTGGGCGCACAGGAGAACTTCATGACACGCAAGATCCGCTCGACCTTCCTTTCGCTCTTCGCCGCGCTGTGTGTTCCGGCGGCGCTGCTATGCGCGCAGAGCGCGCATGCGGCGCCGCTCGGCAATGGCGCCGATGCGGCCGAGCTCGACATGCTCGGCACGCCGAAGGCCTATGCGGACCCGTACGGCACGCCGATGAACGGCAAGGGCGGACAGCGCGGGCCGGTGACGAATGCAAACGCGAAGACGGTGCAGGGATCGTCGCCGACAGACAAATTATTGGCGAAGCAGGATGGCGCCGAGCCGATGGCGGGCCAGGGCGGCGGGCGGGTCCAGTTGCGCCCGCTTGCCCGCAATCGCGATGCGAAGATGATGCAGACGCCGGACGGAGCGGCGGCGGCGTTGTATCAGCAGCCGGTGGGCGGCAAGCCCGTTGCGGCGGCCAAGCCGCGGGAGATTTACAAGTCACCGTGGTGAGGGTGGTCGCTGGCGCTTTCGGTGGAGTTTGGGTTGTTTAACCCCGTCCGGGGCGCTTGCGCTTCTCTGTGGTGGAACTTGTATTCGCGTCGGTCCATTAGCTCCGCCCCGGACAGGGGCAGAGCTAATAGACCGCTAAGAAAGCAAGTTCCACAGAAGCAAAAGCAAAACCGCATCAGCCGGCAGGCAGAAAGCCCAACTCAAAACCCCAAGCGCCAGCGCCCCGGTCCTACTCGATCTTCTCGACCGACTGCAGCATCACCGGCGAAGCCTCACTGACCCGTGCGAACGGCATCTCCGCTGCATCGACGCCGATCGCGTCGCCGACTTCGACATGCCGCCCGTCCAGAGGCCGGCCCCCGACAAGTGAAGCCAGCTTGTCCTCGAGACGCCCGAACACCGCAACCGGCGACAGCCGTTCCTGAGCAAACCGGCGCCCCTGCGCACCGAGATACGCGCGCAGCGCGGGATCGTCGACGAGCATGTCGATCGCTTCGGCGAGCTTCTCGACGTTCTCCGGCGGCACCACCACGCCGCGCGTGTTCACCGCCTCGAACAGCTCCATACCGGGCTGCGCCATCGCAATGACCGCGCGCGCGCTCGCGAACATGCCGGTGAGCTTCGACGGCATCACGAGATCGGCGACGTCGCCTCGCTGCGGCAGCACGTGAATGTCCGCGAGATTGAGCAGTTCGTTCAGACGCTCGACCGGCTGCAGACACATGAAGCGGCAGTTCGGCAGACCCGCGCAGCGCGCCTGCAACTTCGCCTTGGTCGCGCCGTTGCCGCAGAACACGAACACGATGTCCTCGCGATCGGCCATCGCGGCAGCGGTCTCGGCCAGCACTTCGAGACCCTGCTTCGCGCCCATGTTGCCCGAATAGAGCACGACCTTCGCATGCTCGGCGATGTTCAGCTCGCGACGGAATTCGCTCGGTCGGTCGAGCGGAAAGATCGCGGTCGTATCGACCCAGTTCGGCAGCAGGAACGCGTTCGTATCGGTGACGCCCTTGCGCTTGGCGCGCTCCACCATCTTGTCGGAGATCGACGAGACGACCTTGAAGCGCTGCATGAGCCATCGCTCGATCGCGAGCGCCGCACGCCCCGCCCGTTCGCTCTTGAGCAAGCCGAGTTCGAACGCGGCGTCGACTTCGAAGTCCTGGATATGCAGCCACGAATTCGCTCGCGTGACGAACGAGAGCGCGAGCGCGGCCGGTGCATTGAGAAGGCTCGGCGCGATCGTCATCACGACCTGCGGCCGCCAGCGCGCATGCGAGACGAGGGCCGGAAGCGATGCCGCCGCGAACGATGCGAGATGCATCAGCCGCTTCACGCCGCTAGGACGCTTGGGTACCCAGAGCGGCGCCCGCGCAACTTCGACGCCGCGCAACGTCTCACGGCGGCCGCGCCACCATGAGAAGCCTTCGGCGACCTTCCACTCCGGATAGTAAGGCGGTGCGCACACCACGCGCACGTCATGGCCGCGCGCTGCCAGCGCCTCGGCCATCTCCGCCGTGTACTTGCCCGCACCCGTCAACTCGGGCGCATAGTTGAGCCCGTAGATCAGAATTTTCATTTGGTCCCTCGCCCGACGGCCGCACCGTCGCCACGCATCGTGATGCGCGGCGATCGGCACCGGCCTGCGATCCGGCATCCCGTCTCGCAGGCCCTTTCTCTTTCTGTAATGCGGTGACGCTTGCTCTCCGTTAGAAAAATCAGTCCATCAGCATCATCGCGCAGCCGCGCGCGATGTTCGCCGCGGCCGACGGGGGATCGAACCGCTGAATCACGTCGACGCAACGCGTTGCGACACCGGCCGTATCGGAGAACGCTTCGAGCGCCTTCAACAGCGTGCGTTGCAAGGCCGGAACGTCGCCGGCGGGAAACGAGTAGCCGGTCACGCCGTCGATCACGAGTTCGGGCACGCAGCCACAACTCTCGCTGACGATCACAGGACAGCCGTGGCTCAGTGCTTCGTTGGTGACGAGGCCCCACGGTTCGCTCCGGCTCGGCAGCACCATGCTGGTGGCGCCGAAATATTCGCGCGAGAGCGGCTCGTCCTGCAGGCTGCCGAGAAAATGCACCGAGCCGGTCAGGCCGATGTCGACGACCTTCTGCTTCAACTGGTCGCCCATCGGACCCGTGCCGACGATGCGCAGCGAAGCGTCCGGAATCCGTTGCTTGATTCCGGCGAACGCATCGAGCAGCGTGCCGATGCCCTTCTCTTCCGACAGGCGCCCGACGAACAGGAACACCGGCGCATTGCCCTGACGATAGTGAACGCGATCGGCCACCGCCGTCTCCGGCGCGAACGAGCGCGGTAGCGCCGCGGCCTGGCACGGAATGAAGATCTTTTCCTGCTTCGCGCCGAGCGACATCAGATACTCGCGGCTGCGCTGGCCGAAGCCGAAGTAGCCGTCGCACAGCGAGAAGAACACGCGCTTCGGAATCGACGTCAGCATCCGGCGCGGCCGGTCGTTGCCGGTCGAATCACAGAACACGGCGCGGCGCTTGCCGGTCAGGATGCAGGCGAGCATCATCGCCCAGTACTCGGGACGGTGATAGCCAGGCAGCACGACGAGATCGGACTTCGCCTTCAGCACTTCCCACGTGAGGCGCATCGTCAGACGCCAGGTGGGCACGTCCTCGTAGCAGCCGCTGTAGAGCTTCTTCATCGGATAACGATGGAACGAATAGTCCACGTCTGAGAAGCCGATCCGGTCGTGCTCCGTGTCGGCGATCTGCACCATCGAGTAACGGATCGAACCGCTGCCCGAGATGTTGTGCAGCGCGGAGAGCACCGCTCCCTTGTGCCGCGACCACACCACGTTATGAAAGATCGTGACGGAGCCTGTCATTTTCTTTTCTTCCCTGGAAGTGGAACCGCGTATGTCCGCGTTCAGGTGAGTGCTCATTCCGCTACCGCCATCGGTGTCGATGCCGCGTGATGTTCCAGGAAGTCCGCATACGTCGCGCGGATGCCGTCTTCGAGGGCGATCGTCGCCTTCCAGCCCATCCGTTCGAGCTTCGACACATCGAGCAGCTTGCGCGGCGTGCCATCGGGCTTCGTCGCATCGAAGACGAGCTCGCCCTCGAAGCCGACCACCCGGCACACGGTCCGTGCGAGATCGCGGATCGTCAGGTCGTCGCCCATGCCGACGTTGAACACGCCATCGGCGACATCGCCTTCCATCAGGAAAGTCGCGGCATCGGCGAGGTCGTCGACGTGCAGGAATTCGCGCCGCGGCGTGCCCGAGCCCCAGACCTCGAGCGAACCCGCGCCGCGCACCTTCGCTTCATGCGCCTTCCTGATCAGCGCGGGCAGGACATGACTGCTCTTCAGGTCGTAGTTGTCGTTCGGACCGTACAGGTTGGTCGGCATCAGCGAGACAAACTTCGTGCCGTATTGCGCGTTATAGGCCTCGCACATCTTCAGGCCCGCGATCTTCGCAATCGCATAGGCTTCGTTGGTCGGCTCGAGCGCGGAGGTCAGGAGATATTCCTCCTTGATCGGCTGCGGGCAGGCCTTCGGATAGATGCACGACGAACCGAAGAACACGAGCTTCGACACGTTCCAGCGGCATGCCGCGTGGATCACATTGGTCTCGATCGCCAGGTTCTCGTAGATGAACGAGGCCGGCATCGTCGAATTCGCGTAGATGCCGCCGACGCGCGCCGCCGCCAGCAACACCACGTCGATCTGCTGCTCCTCGAAGAAAAGGTTGACGCCGCCCTGGTCGGTCAGATCGAGGTGCGCACGCGTGCGCGTCACGATGTTGCGGTAGCCTGCCTTCGCAAGCCGGCGCACAAGCGCCGACCCGACCATTCCCCGATGCCCCGCCACGAAGATGCGTGCGTTCTTGTCCATGGTTCTTTACTCGTGATGTTCGAGAGCCTTGAAACCCGCCAGCGTGACGAGCGCGTCGCGACGCGCGATCTGGAAGTCCGAGCGCACCATTTCCTTCACGAGCGACGAGAACGAGGTCTGCGGCTTCCAGCCGAGCTTCGTATGCGCCTTCGTCGGATCGCCGAGCAGCGTCTCGACTTCGGTCGGGCGGAAGTAGCGCGGATCGACGCGCACGATCACCTGTCCCGGCGTGAGCTTGGTTTCGCGGCTCTCGACGCGATCGACGATACCCACTTCGTTCACGCCTTCGCCTTCGAAGCGCACATGCACGCCGAGTTCGGCGGCGGCCTGCTGCACGAAGTCGCGCACGCTGTACTGCACGCCCGTCGCGATCACGAAGTCTTCCGGCTGTTCCTGCTGCAGCATCATCCATTGCATCTCGACGTAGTCGCGCGCATGGCCCCAGTCGCGCAACGCGGAGAGATTGCCGAGGTACAGGTCGTCCTGCAGGCCGACCGCGATGCGAGCGATGGCACGCGTGATCTTGCGCGTGACGAACGTCTCGCCGCGTACCGGCGACTCGTGGTTGAACAGGATGCCGTTGCACGCATACATGCCATACGCTTCGCGGTAGTTCACCGTGATCCAGTAAGCATAGAGCTTCGCGACCGCATAGGGGCTGCGCGGATAGAACGGCGTGGTTTCCTTCTGCGGAATCTCTTGCACGAGGCCGTAGAGTTCGGACGTCGAAGCCTGGTAGAAGCGCGTCTTCTTTTCGAGCCCGAGAATGCGGATCGCTTCCAGGATGCGCAGCGTGCCGATGCCGTCGGCATTGGCCGTGTATTCCGGCTCTTCGAAGGAGACCGCGACGTGGCTTTGCGCCGCGAGATTGTAGATTTCGTCCGGCATCACGCGCTGCACGATGCGCAGGAGGCTCGTCGAATCGGTCAGGTCGCCGTGATGCAGGAAGAGACGCTGGTCCGGATCGTGCGGATCGCGATACAGGTGGTCGATGCGGTCCGTGTTGAAGAGCGAGCTGCGGCGCTTTACGCCGTGCACCTCGTAGCCCTTCTCGAGCAGCAACTCCGCCAGATACGAACCATCCTGCCCCGTGATGCCCGTGATCAATGCGACTTTACGATTCATTCTCAACCTCGCCTATTAGCCTGTTCGATTCGGCGCGCTCGGTGGCGCGCCGTGTGTTTGTGTCCACGATCTCTTTATTCGGAGATGCTCTCGTAGCCGTAATAGCCTGCGTAGGTGCTACCCATCAGCATCTTCGACTGCGGTACGTCCGTCAGCAAAACACCCTTCATGTTCACGCCGCCGTGGTGCAGGCGCTTCATCGTTTCGCCGATCTCCTGCACCTGGTTCTTGCCGTGGCGCACGACGAGCAGGCTCGTGCCCGCATGCTTGCCGATGACGGTCGCATCGGTGACCGCGAGAACCGGCGGCGTGTCGACGATGACGAGGTCGTAGCGGTGCTTCAGGTCTTCGAGCACTTCGCCGAGGCGATCGCTCATCAGGAGCTCGGACGGATGCGACGGCAGCGATCCCTTGGTGATCAGGTCGACGCCCGGCAGCACGTCGTGCAGGATCGCGCCCGACACGTCGGCACCCATCAGCACGTCGGACAGACCCGGCGAATGACGCACGCCGAAGTGCGAGTGGATGTCGCCGCGACGCATGTCGCCGTCGATCAGGAGGACGCGCTTTCTCGTCGATGCAACGAGCGTCGCGAGGTTGACCGAGAGGAACGACTTGCCGGCTTCGGGACGCGAGCCCGTCAGCATCACGACGTTGTTGCGTGCATCGGCCATCTGCAGTTGCAGCGACGTGCGCAGCCCGCGGATGCCTTCCACTGCGGCGTCTTCCGGCGCTTGAGCGGCGAGCACGTGCAGTCCTTCGTGACGCTGGCCGACCTTGCGTTGCAGACGCAGTTGCGTATTGCTGCGCGGGACGATGGCGAACACGCGCACGCCCAGTTGACGCTCGATGTCTTCCGGACGCTCCACGCCGCCATACAGCGCCTTGCGAACGAACGCGACGATGATGCCGAGCAGCAAGCCCACGCCGGCGCTGATCAGGATCACGATCAGGCGCTTCGGACGAACGGGATCGTCGGCGGCTTGCGCGAAGTCCACGACCCGCACGTTGCCGATCTGGCCGGCCTTCGCGACGCGCAATTGCTGCGCCGTGTTCAGGAGGTTCGTGTACAGCTCGGTGTTCACCCGCACGTCACGCAACAGGCGCAGCGCGGTCTGCTCGGTATCCGGCAGCACGGACACGCTCTTGCCGAGACGGGTCTGCGCGCTCGACAGCGCGCCGATCTGCGCGTCGAGTGCCTGCACCGACGGATGGTTCGCCGTGAAGCGTTGCGACATCTCGGCACGTTGCTGTTGCAGATCGGTGAGCTTGGTCTTGTTGTCCACGATCTGTTGCAGCAAGAGGCGGCTTTCCTCGGAGAGGTCGACCGTGCCCTGACGATTGCGGAACGTGTTGTAGCGCTGTTCCGCCGCGTCGAGCTGCTTGCGCAGTTCGGGCAGTTGTTCGTCGAGGAACGCGAGCGTGTGCTCGGCTTCGAGCGAACGCTTCTCGACATCCTGCTGCACGAAGCGGCGGGCGATGTTGTTGACGATCATCGAGGCCTGCTTGCTGTCGCCGCCTTCGAGGCTCACGCCGATGATGCCGGATTGCAGCGCGGTCTCGGCCACCGTCAGGCGCTTTTGCAGCAGGTCGATAGTGCCGAGCGTCGAGGCGCGTTGCAGTTCGAACTGCGATCCCGCCGGGCCGATCAGCTTGTCGACCTTCAGCTTCACCGGACCGAGCGTGCTCGAGCCCGACACGACTTCGCCGACACGGCCGGTGAGGATCGCGACGCCGTCCGGATCGTTCAGCACGTAGCTGCCGTTTTCGCCTGCGACGAGCGTGAAGGTCTTCTCGTACTGCTCCTTCGGCGTGTCGAAGAGCGGCACTTCGATCTGCTCGTTGCCCCATGCGAAGCGCTGCATGTAGCCCTTGGGCATCGGCATGTTGAACGTCGACAGCGCGCTCGAGATGAGTCCGCCGACGAACGGGAAGTAGCGCGGCGCCGCCGTGATGTCGAGGTGCATGCGCTGGACCGCGTCTTCCACGACGAGGCGCGAGCGCAGCAGCTCGATTTGCGCGGCAGTCGTCGACTTGGAGTCGAACATCTGCGACACGGTCTGCATCGCGTTCTGGTTGTTGTTATTGTTGTTCGCGTTGTTGCTTTCTTCTACCTGGATCAGCGCATCCGCCCGGTACGTGGGCGGTGCGAGGAACGCATACGCCGCCCCCAATGCGATCACCGCGATCATGACGGAGGTAACTAACTTCCAGTTGCCGAGAACGGCCGCCAGATAGTCCGATAATCGCAGCTCGTCCCCCGTCGAAACGTCCGAGTATCGTGTGTCAAAGTTCATCGCCATGGTCTCGCTCACTCTTTCTGACTTGCGCATTGGGCGGCGCGCGACCCCCGCGCGCCTACTCGCTTACTTCGCTTACTTGGTTACGATTGCTGCGGTCAAGCCTGCGTTGATGGCCGGCAGCAGCAGGTTCAGCACGCGGCTAAAGCGCACGAGACCGCTGTTGTCGATGTACACGACGTCCTTCGGTTGCAGCTCGAAGTTGTTCGCGAGCAGCATCGAGACCGGCGAACGCGCATCCAGCTTGTAGATCTCCGGCTTGTCGCTCTGTCCGTTGCGGATCACGTAAGTCTCTTTCGGATTCGACGTTTCCTGGTTCAGGCTGCCTGCCTGCGAAATCGCGTCGGACAGCGTGAGCTTGCCGTTCTTCATCGGCAGCACGGTGGCGGGCTTGTTCACTTCGCCCATCACGTAGATGCCGTTCTCGTCGCGCGAATCGACGCGCAGCGAATCGCCCGGCTTGAGCACGATGTCCGAAGGCGTGCGGCCCTTCTTCGTCATGCCGGCCATGTTGATGTGATAAGTCGTACCGTCACGCATCAGTGTCACGCGGCTTTGATCCGCGGTCGGTGCGAAACCGCCCGCACGACCGATGGCTTCCGTCAGCGTCATCGGAATGTCGTTGAAGGTCTGCGTGCCGGGTGCGCGCACTTCGCCGTCGATATACACCTGCGACGAACGGAACGACGACACGCGCACCGTGAGCTGCGGCTTCACGAACACCTTCGAGAGTTCCTTGTACAGCTCGCGCTGAACCTGCTCGGCCGTCTTGCCCGCGACGTGCAGCGGCTTCGTCACATACGGGAACTGCAGGTTGCCGTCCGCATCGACGACGAAACCGGGCGCCGCATCCGACGGACGCGTGTTCGGGTTCGGCTGGCCGAGTGCCGCGACGAGTTCCGGGTGATCCCAGACCGTGATCTGCAGCACGTCGCCCACGCCGAGCGTGTAGGCGCTCGTCGTGCCGAAGAGGCCGGCGAGCGGATCGGGTCCCGTCGAGGCCGGCTGCTCGGCGCGCATCTTGCGCACGAGCGTCAGGTCGATCGGGGTGATCGGGATGTTGACTTCGGAGGCCGGATCGCCGGCATCGTTGCTCGTTTCGACGAGCGTCGCGGGCGTCTGCATGCGCATGCCCGGAGCCAGACCGCAACCGGCAAAGAGTGCGCACAGCGTGGCAGCCGCGGCGAGCGTGCCGAGCCGGAAACCCGACACGCCGCGTTTGGCGGCCAGCGACGTGGTGCTTGTTTGTTGTTGGATGAGCATATTGGTCGTCCCCTGCGTCAGTAAGCGTTGGTGTGCCGTAGTCCTTTGAAGATCGTTGCGGCGATGATTCTCATGTCGAGGCCGAACGACCAGTTTCCGAGGTAATACAAATCGTGTGCGACGCGTCCCTCCATTTTTTCGATGCGGTCCGTTTCGCCGCGAAAACCATTGATCTGCGCCCAGCCCGTGATGCCAGGCTTGATGCGATAGCGATGGATGTATCCAGAGACGACCTTCTGGTAGAGGTCGTCGTGCTCCAGCGCGTGCGGACGCGGACCGACGACGGACATGTCGCCACGCAGCACGTTGAAGAATTGCGGCAGCTCGTCGAGGCTCGTGCGGCGCAGGAACGCGCCCACGCGTGTCACTCGCGGATCGTTGCGGGTCGCCTGCTGGACCACGCCTGCCTGCTCGGTATGCACGCGCATCGAGCGGAACTTGTAGATCAGGAAGACGCGGCCGTCCGCGCCCTTTCTGCGCTGCTTGAAGAAGACCGGACCGCGCGAGGTGAGCTTGATCGCGAGCGCGATCATGATCAGAAGCGGCGACACCGCGAAGAGCGCCGCAGCCGCGAACGCGCGATCGAAGAGTTCTTTCTGAAGCATCGCGCTCGGCGAGAGCGGCGACGCCACGAGGTTGATCGCCGTCTCGCCGAGGAGATCCGTCACGCCGGATTCGAAGAGCGCGAGGCTCCTCACGTCGGGAATGAAGCGCACGTTCACCAGATCGTCGCGGAACTCGTTGACGAACTTGAGGATCGTGCGTTCATGCGTGAGCGGCAGCGCAAGCCACACTTCCTGCACGCCCTGCGTGCGCACGTAGTTCACGAACGCGACGTGGTCCTCGAACACCGGCACGCGGGTATTGATGCGCCCGCTGTCGGGCGTCGCGTTGCAGACCGCCGTCGCGCGGAAACCGGACGCCGGCAGACGGTCGATCTTGCGCACGATCGATTCGCAATGCCTGCCGCAGCCGACGACCGCCACCGTGTGCAGGTTCATGCCGGCGTTGCGCATCCGCCCGAGCACCGCATGCGTGACGAGCCGCCCGGCGATGAGCAGGCCGCCGGACATCGCGGTCCAGTAGGCGAACCACAGGCGCGACACGTAGTCGAGCCGGTGCAGCGAGAACATCAGCACGAGCGCGCACGCCTGCACGATCAGCCACGCGAGCGACACCTGGCTCGCGAGGACGATCTTCGAGCGGCCGCGCCACGACTGATACACGCCGAAGCCCGGAAAGAGCGCCAGCGAAAACGCTGCCGCGAACGCCACGAAGGCGACGTAGAAGCGATGTGCTTCGATGTTGTCGAAACGAATCTGCGAGGCCACGGCAGCGCCGCAGACAATCATTGCGACGTCGAACAACCGCGCCAGTAATCCCTGTAAATCGCGCATCCTCTTTCTCCCCGTACTTCAAACCGATGACGTGCTGCTACCCGCCGCTCCTCCTCTCTGCCAGCCTTGACGCCATGCCGTGTCCGTCGTTCTTGTAGGCTGCCTGTGCTGCTTCAGCTGCGGCCGTAGGTATCGTCGAAGCGAACGATGTCGTCTTCGCCGAGGTACGAGCCCGACTGCACTTCGATGATCTCGAGCGGCACCTTGCCCGGGTTCTCGAGCCGGTGCGTCACCCCGAGCGGGATGTACGTCGACTCGTTCTCCGAGAGCAGGAACTGCTCTTCGCCGCGCGTGACGAGCGCCGTGCCGCAGACGACCGTCCAGTGTTCGGCGCGGTGGTGATGCATCTGCAGCGACAGGCGCGCGCCCGGGCTCACGACGATGCGCTTCACCTGGAAGCGGTCGCCGTGATCGATCGAGTCGTAGAAGCCCCAGGGACGGCGCACCTTGCGATGCGCTTCCGCTTCAGGCGCATGCTCCTCGCGGATGCGCGAGACGAGCCCCTTGATGTCCTGCACGCGCGAGCGGTCGCACACGAGCACGGCGTCGTCCGTCTCCACCACGATGATGTTGGTCGTGCCCACACACGCGACGAGCCGTCCGCCTTCCGAGCGCGCATAGCTCGAGGTCGCGCCTTCGAACACCACGCGGCCGCTTGCCACGTTGCCCGACTCGTCCTTCTCCATCGCGTCCCAGACGGCGTCCCACGAACCGAGGTCCGACCAGCCCGCGACGAGCGGCACGACCACGCCCGCGCACGGCGCGCTCGGCGTGCCGACGTGCTCCATCACCGCGTAGTCGATCGAATCGGACGGCGTGCGGCCGAATGCGGCGGCGTCCGGGCGCAGGTACGCGCCGTCGGTGTGTCCTTCCTTCACCGCCGCGACGCATGCGGCGTGCATCTCCGGCTGCAGCTTTTCGAGCGCCGCGAGCCACACGCTCGCACGCACCACGAAAATGCCGCTGTTCCACCAGTAGGTGCCGGCCGCGACGTATTGCGCCGCGAGTTCGGCAGCCGGCTTCTCGACGAAGCGATCGATCTGATGCGCGCCATCGTCGAGCGCGCCGCCGAGGCGGATATAGCCGAAGCCGGTGTCGGGCCGCGTCGGCGGAATGCCGAGCGTCGCGATGGCGCCGTTCTCCGCGTGCTTCGCGGCGATGTCGATCGCACGATGCAGCGCGGGAATGTCGGCGATCGAGTGATCGGCCGGCATCGCGACGATGATCGCGTCTTCACCGTCCGCGCACGCCAGCGCCGCGGCAAGCGTCAGCGCGGGCGCCGTGTCGCGCCGCGCGGGCTCGACGACGATCTTCGCCGCCACGCCGCTGGCGCGGACTTGCTCTTCGGTCGTGAAGCGATGTTCCTCGCCGCAGACGATGATCGGCTCGGCCGCGACGTTCCAGTCGCCGGAAAAGCCCTTCATGCGCGCGACCGTCGCCTGAAGCAGCGAGTCGGGACCGACCACGCCGATCAGCTGCTTCGGAAATTGCTCGCGGGACATCGGCCACAGGCGCGTGCCGGACCCTCCGGCGAGAATGACCGGGACAAGCGAGCGGCACGGCCCGGCGAATTTCGCCGGGCCTGCCTCCGCCCCCACCCCACTCTCGTAACCTGCCTGATCCGTTGCCTGCGTTTCGCTTCTCGTCATCGTGGACTCCTGCTCCCAAAATAGTGCGTTCCGCTCTGAACAATGCCTTCACGCACCGGGCACCTGACCGGCGCGTGTCGTGTCGATGTGCCGCGCGACTCAGCCGCTCGGGTCGCGCCTGCTCTGCGTCCGGTATTCGGTCGGAGAGATCAGCAGGCGCTTTCTGAAAATCTTGGCGAGACGGTCGCCGTTGCCCATGCCGCTCCTGCGCGCGATCTTGTCGACGGGCAGCTCCGAATCCGTCAGCAACGCGCAGGTCACGGCGAGCCGTGCCTGCAGCAGATAGTCGGACGGCGTGATGCCCATCTCGATCTTGAAGCGGCGCAAGAAATTGCGTTCGCTCATCGCCGCGACCTGCGCGGCGTCGACGACCGAAATCGGCCGTTCGCAGTTGTCCTGCAGCCAGCGCGCCGCCGCGCGGATCTTGTCGCCGGCGGTCGCGGCGCCGCTGTCGCCGAGCAGCGACACGAGCTTCGCGGCCGAACCCGGCATCAGCCGTTCCGCGACGCCGCGCGAAACGTCGAGCCCCAGGTCGCGCTTGACGATCAGAAGCGCGCCTTTCATCGATTCGTAGCGATCGCCCGCTTCGCTGCCGTCCGAATCGCGCACCGCGTGGATCATCGACGAGCCGTAGCGCGCATGCGTTTCGTGCGCGTTGCCGATACCGGCGGCGTCGAGCACCTTGCGGCCCTCGGAGATCGACTTGACCACCGTCGTCTTCGAATGGACGCGGCGCACCCATTCGATGATGCGTTCGTCGCCTGCCGCGTCGTCTGCGCCGCGGCCGCCCGCGACGAAGAGCGCGTCGAAGCCGCCGTAGTGGCGCGCATCGAGTCCGTCGGTCCAGACGCGAACCGATGACGAGCACGCCACGTTGCCGCCTTCGACGGAGAGAAAGCGCACGTCGTAGGTGCACTCGGTTCGCCCCTTCGCCGACGACAGCTCGTTCGCCATATGAAAGACCTCGGCGACGATGCCGGCGCCCAGGAGCGAAAAGCCGTCGAACAACAGGATTGCGATGCGTCTCACCTCGGACTGCGAGCTTCTGGTCGAGGTGGGAATCCACCCCATGACCGCGGGTTCGAGATTGGCGTAAGGCATGGTCATCCTCTGCAACATGCGTAATCCACAACTCTGTGGAAGCTCGCTGCCATTGCGGTGCATCATGGCGATCGCCGAATTGACTGAGGCTCTTCGTGACCGATGGAAGCGAGATGTTGGCGGAATTGGTCCGCTGGCTTGAATCATAAACAGCCAAACTTTTTTATGCTCGCGATTTTCGCGCTGAAAGCCGGAAACTTGTTCTGATATGAGGCGGAACGCACATTGATATCCCTCCTCAGATTCAGTCCGAGCGTTCGTTCAGACTTTCGTCAAACTGACGCGGCATTCGGAGCACGAGCCTATAGAGCACTTTCCGGTCCGAATCGATTCGCAGCCGCCAGATCGGACAGCCAGCCTTGTTGCACAAGGCCCCGCGAGCACTGTCAAGGATTCGGGCAGACGCCCGCACGACCCTCAGACGTTTGAAAGTGATTCATCCATGAAACATTGAAATGTCCAATCGATTCAGCTCTGATCTTTCGATTCAACAGTTTTGCTACCTTTGTTACCGATTTGAATCAACTTTTAAGGGAGAATGAATACACTCAGATATGCCGCCGTTACATTAATTATTAATGCGCAGGCATTTTAAAATCCACCCGTAATATGCGGTCGTTTTAATCGTCCGGTAAAACCGGCCGGTTTTATCGAAGCGACTATTGAAGCGCATTGGTATGAAGTGTGATATTGCGCTGCAGCAGAACGCTCACCGTCCGGCTTTCCCCATGTACGCTGCGATCCGCCGCCCGGCCGTATCCGCCACGTTTTCGTCGATTGCGGCGCCGCATTCGACGCGCACGCCGTTGTCTGGCAATTGCAAGGCGCGGTACGTCGGAAAAATGAACCGACGAATCGGTGATTAATCCCCCGACGAATTACGGCGCCCGGTATGCGACGAGCGCCGCCTTCCCGGCGCGATGACCGGGGTGCGCAGGCAGCGTGCCGGCGCGCGCCTGCGCCGTTCGGGCCGTGTTTCACTCCTGATACTCGAACGGTCCGGGGCGGACGCGGCGCAGCGTGCGGCCCCGCACGCACGGCGCTCCGTTCGGCGCGATGCTGTCCCTGTCCGCCAACCTTCAGCGCAATGGCTATCCCGTTCGAAAGGGCTGACTTATGCTGGATTTGCCTTGTCGCGCGGATCGCACGGGATCGCGCAGGCGCCGCGTGGCCGGGGCTTCCGGCGAGGTGGTCTTTCCGGCCGATCCGAACCGGAACGCATTGTGTTCGATCGGCCACACGCAAATGCGGCCCGACGCGCGATCCGGCGAACGGTCCCCAAAAACGTTTCATTTTCGTAGCACGAGGCCGGCGGCGAGCCTATCGAGCCTTCGCCGACCGCGATCGATCGTGCGGAAACGCACACTTCGGAACCCATGAACTCAGACGCCGGTCCGCTCCGATCCACCGATTGTCCGCGACATCCTCGCGTCGCACGGAAACAACAGCGTCGCGCGCTGCTGCTTGGCATCGCCGTGTTTCTGTTGCAAGCCTGCGACCGGGCCGCGCCGGTGGAAACGGGCACGGCCACGCCGCAGCCCGCGTCGGGGGCGCTCGTGATCGACGGCACGCCGTGGCTGCCATGTGCCGCGGAAAATGCCGTCTGCGCCCTTCCGGGCACCGCCCGCGTGCTCTACGGCACGCCGGCCCAGCATGTGATCAAGGAATTCACGGACCACGCGCCCTGCGACAACACCGCTTTCGACGACCCCGCGCCCGGCGCCAACAAGCGCTGCTGGTACGCGGGCGGCGCGGCGGCGAAAGGCCGGCCGGGCGCGAGCCCCGCGCAGGTGGCATCGGCGGCTCAGGCGGACGCCGCGCCCGTCGAGCCGCTCTTGCAATGCAAGGGACCGGGCGCGCCCGGTCCCGCCACGCCATCGGGCGATCCGATCGAAGCGGACACCCCCGGCAGCGACGGCACGCGCATGTTCACGCGCGGCGCGCCGATCAAGATCGCGTTCACGGCGCGCGCGCAATCCGCCGACGCGCTCGCCTGGCAGATCCGCGACGCGTGGAACGTCGTGCGCGCGAGCGGCCGCTTCTCCGTGGCGGCGGGCGCGGGCAGCTACACGCTCACCTGCACGACCCAGACGGCCGGCTACTTCGCGATCGCCGCGACACTCGCCTCGCAAAAAGGCACGCTTGGCAGCCGCGGCACGCGGCCATCGGGCATCGCGACCTTCGGCGTGCTGCCGGACGTGTCGTCCGTGCTGCCGGCCGTCGCCTACGCGCATCCCGACCAGCATCGTTTCGGCGGACAGGGCGCCGCCTATCTGAAGCCAGGCGAATCGTGCTGTTCCGGCGACGGCTATCGCCCGCTCTATCCGAATCTCGGCCTCACCTGGGTGAACGACAACCGCAACTGGTACATGACGGAGCCCAAGGCCCCGAACACCTTCAACGCCGCCGCCGACAACCTCACGCCCTTCTTCCGTCCAGGCGACCTGCTGCGGCTGATCCAGCTCGACGGCATCCCCGGCTGGGCGAGCCCGACGCACACCGACACGCACAGCTACGCGCCCGCGTCGCTCGACGCGTACCGCGCGTACATGAAGCGCGTCGGCGAGGAATCGAACGCGGTGAGGAAGCGCTATTTCCCGGTCCAGTCGAACAATTACTATCAGGTCACCTGGGAACCCGACTACGAAGGCGGCCTGCCCTGGCGCGACACCGACGCGAACCTCGTCGCGATGTTCAAGGCGACTCACGACGCGATCCACGCCGGCGATCCGAACGCCGTCGTGATGGGGCTCACGCTGTCGGCGCTCTCGAAGAACACGGAGTGGTTGAGGCGCCTCGCGCCGCTTGGCATCGGCAAGTATCTCGACGGCGTCAGCGCGCACGGCTACTACGACATCGGCACGTCGCCTTCGCATCCGCCGGAGCGCTTCTCGGGCAGCAGCAGTCCGTCGACCGCGGCCAAGGCGCTGCCCGCCGCGATGCGCGAACTGCGCCGCGCGATGACCGACATCGTCAAGCCGGGCGCGAAGCTCTTCGTCACCGAGACGGGCGTCAGCTACGACATCGGCAGCAAGTACGGCCCGGCCTATCCGAACGCGAACATTCTCTACGCGCAGGGCGCGGTGGTCGCGCGCACGCACCTGATCCTCCTCGGCGAAGGCGCCGACGTGAGCTTCGTGTTCTATTCGGCCGATCCGCCGGAAGTCGGCTACGGCGTTTTCTTCGACCTCGTCAATGGGCAGGGCGGCTTCGGCCAGAAGGAGATCAGCCCGAAGCCGGCGGCGATGGGCGTCGCCGCGATGACGCGTCTCGTCGACGGCACGACGACGCTCGGTCCCCTCAGCGGCACGCCGAAGAACATCCATGCGTATGCGTTCCAGCGCCTGAACGGCGGCAAGGTCGTCACCGCGCTATGGACGCACGACAACAAGGAATGGCCCGGCGCCGAGGGCTTCAGCTCGACCTACGCGCAGCACTACAGCCTCGTCGTCGATGCGCCGGGGAAGTCGGGCACCGTAACCGTCTTCGACATGATGGGCAACGCGTCGACGATGCCGTACACGAACGGACGCGTCGCGCTCGCGCTGACCGAAGCGCCCCTCTACGTGGTCTCCGACAACGCGGAGGTCGCCCGTGCGAACGTGACGGCGCCGGCGGGCTATGTCGGCCAGTGAAGGCACGCAGCAGACTCGCGCGCTTGGCTCGCCTAGACGGTCTTTCGGCGGTTTTCGCCAGTGTCTGAAAGCGATGCGGCATTTTGTCGAGCGCTACACTCGATGCAACCGGATGGTCCGCCGCGCGAGCCTCGGCTCCAGTCCTGTTCGATCAGCGGTTCACAGCAAAATGATGCGGCACGGCCAACAAATTCGGGGAGGCCGGCGCCCGGACACACACATAATTAAAGCGGAGCAAAGATGCTTAACGAGGCGGATTTTCTGGACGTCGTCCGGCTCACGCCACTCGTCTCGATCGACCTGATCGTCACCGACGGCAACCGGCGAGTACTCGTGGGACAACGGCGCAATCGCCCGGCGCAGGGCACCTGGTTCGTGCCGGGCGGGCGCATCAAGAAGGATGAATCGATCGACGTGGCGTTCACGCGCATCGTCAACGACGAACTTGGCGTGGCGAGCGTCGAGCGCTCGTCGTCACGGCTTTATGGCGTGTTCGAACACCGGTACTCGGACAATTTCGCGGGCGCGCCCGGCATCACGACGCATTACATCGTGATCGCCTACGCGATGAACCTGACCGGCACCGTGCCGATCGGCCGCTTCGACCAGCACAGCAACTACGCGTGGCTGCTGCCCGACGAACTGCTCGGGCGCGAAGACGTCCACGACAACACCAAGGCGTACTTCAGATAGCGATGCACGGCTTCGCGCGCGACGCGCACGAAGCCGTGTGCGTGTCAGGCAAGCGCGGCGGACAGGTCGTCCGAACTGGCGTCGGTGGCTTCGCTCGCATCGCTCGCGTCGTTCAAGTCGCCTGCGTCGCTTGCGGCGGAGATAGCCGCCGCTTTGGCCGCCTCGTTGCGGGCATCGAAATGCGCGCGCAGATACGTCTCGAACTGCGCGGCCACTTCAGGATGGCGCAGCGCGAATTCGACCGTCGCCTTCAGATAGCCGAGCTTGCTGCCGCAATCGAAGCGCGTGCCCTTGTAGCGGTACGCGAGCACCTGTTCGTGCGCGAGCAGCGACTGGATCGCGTCAGTCAGCTGAATCTCGCCGCCCGCGCCGGGCTTCTGTTTCTTCAAATAGTCGAAGATGCGCGGCATCAGCACGTAGCGGCCGACCACGCCGAGATTCGACGGCGCCGACGCCGGTTCCGGCTTCTCGACCACGCGCGACAGCTTGAAGAGACCGTCGTCCCACTGCCGGCCGTCGATCACGCCATACGAGCGCGAATCGCGCCGGTCGATCTCCTCGACCCCGATCACCGACGAATGATAGTGATCGAACACGTCCACCATCTGGGACAGCACGGGCGGTTCGCCGTCGATGAGGTCGTCGGCGAGCATCACGGCGAACGGCTCGTTGCCGATCAGCTTCTCCGCGCACAGCACCGCGTGCCCGAGGCCGAGCGGCTCGGCCTGGCGCACGTAGAAGCAGTCGATGTGACTCGGCTTGATGCTGCGCACGAGATCGAGCAGCGCCTGCTTGCCGCGCGCCTGCAATTCGGCTTCGACTTCATAGGACTTGTCGAAGTGATCCTCGATCGCGCGCTTGCCGCGCCCCGTCACGAAAATCATCTCCGTGATGCCGGCGGCCGCGGCTTCCTCGACGGCGTACTGGATGAGCGGCTTGTCGACGACGGGCAGCATCTCCTTCGGACTGGCCTTGGTCGCGGGAAGAAACCGGGTGCCGAGACCCGCGACTGGAAATACCGCCTTTTTCACCTTTAGCATCGCTTTACCCTTCGAGTTGTGTGGTGGGTCTTCCTGCGCGTGCTGCCTTCGGTGCGCGCCTCGCGCCTCGCGGCAACCTGCATTGATTTGTCTGACTACCGGAAGAGCCAGCTTATTACCCCGATATCGAAACGATCTGCCAACACCTCGTCATATTCCGACTACCGTCACGGCGCCCCACCCCGCCCGCGTATAGTGCGACGCATATGCAATGACTTCCCGCTAAGCGGTTCGCGCTGGAGACTGTCGATGGGATACGGGAACGGTATGGGGCGGCTGTCGGTCGTGCGCTCGCCCGAACCCGATGCACTGCCGCGTGACACGGCAAAACGCATCGGAATTCTGATTTTCGAAGATTTCTCGCTGGTCGAGGTGAGCTCGATCTCGGAAGTGTTTTTCCTCGCTAACCAGATACGCAGGCCGGCGGCGGGTGCGTCCGCGTCGGCCGAAACACCGAACTATTCGCTGCTCTTTCTTTCGAGCGAGGGCGGCAGCGTCGCGAGCAGCTGCTCGATGCGCATCTGGACCGAAGGTCTCGACAACCGCTGGATGAACGACTGCGACGCGCTTTTCATCGCCGGCGGCCAGGGCGCGCAGCGCGCGCGGCACGACAGCGCGTTGAGAAAGCGGCTCGGGCGCGTCGCGCCGAAGATCCCGTTCGTGAAGGCGATCGGCGAAGGCGCGCAGATTCTCGCGGCCGCCAATCTCACGCTGCAAAACCGCTCGCTCGATTTCGCCGAGGAGCCAGCCGCTGCGTCCGCGATCGCGAACTCGCGCTTCATCGCGGAGCAGACGCTCACGCTCGACGACCCGAAGGGCCCGATCGCCGCGGCGCTCTCGATCATCAAGCGCGACTACGGCGCGGCGGTGGCGCGCGAAGTGTCGGAGCGCTCGATTCCGGGCGCGTGGCAAAAGCTCTCGACCGTGCTCGACGACACCGACAGCGGCGGCGTGCGCCAGAAGATCGACGCGGCCGCGCGCTGGATTCGCGAGAACTACGTGCGGCAGATTTCGATCGCGGACGCGGCGCGCGTCGCGGCGATGAGCGAGCGCAATTTCCTGCGCCGCTTCAAGGCGCAGATCGGGCTCACGCCGTCGGAATACCTGTTGCGCGCGCGGCTCGATGCGAGCTGCATGCTGCTCGCCGCGACCGATCTGCCCGTCGACAAGATCGCACGGCGCTGCGGCGCGGGCAGCGGCGACGGCCTCGCGAAAATCTTCCGCAAGCGCCTGTCGATTTCGCCGACCGAATATCGCATGGCAGGCAGG
Source organism: Caballeronia sp. LZ024 (assembly GCF_031451455.1). Lineage (NCBI taxonomy): Bacteria > Pseudomonadati > Pseudomonadota > Betaproteobacteria > Burkholderiales > Burkholderiaceae > Caballeronia > Caballeronia sp. LZ024. The sequence continues at coordinate 2,592,868 of NZ_JARUXL010000001.1, forward strand.
CGCAAGCTGGACACGCAATAAGAAGAACATTTCGACGGACCGCATGTTCCATACGACCTGGATTTCCAACCTCGGCGACGCCGGGCTGCTGTTACCGCTCGCGCTCGCCTGCGCCATCTGGCTGCGCGTGACGGGCAAGCACCTCGCGCTGCGCTGGCTCGTGTATCTCGCGGCGGGCATGGCGCTCGTCGGCGTGAGCAAGATTTTGTACGCGGGGTGCGGCATTCAGATCGAGGCCGTGCAGTTCCGCGTGATCAGCGGACATACGATGCTTTCCGCCGCGGTCTGGCCCGTGTCGTTCGCGCTGCTCGCAGCCGGCGCGCGGCCCGCGTGGCATCGCGCGGGCGCGTTGGGCGGGCTCGTGCTGGCGGCGGTGATCGGCATGTGCCGGATTGTCGAGGACGCGCACACGCCGGCCGAAGTGGTCGCCGGCTGGCTGCTCGGCGGCTTCATCGCGGTGCTGTTTCTCGGACGCGTCTTCAGCGAGCCGCGCCGCATTCCGCGCGTGCTCGCCGCGGGGCTCGGGTTGCTGGCGGTGTCGTCGATCGCTTATGGGCATCGCGCGCCGTTCCAGGCGATGATCGTCCACTACTCGCCGTGGATCTGTCAGGGGCTCGGTCTTTGAGCCGTCGAGATCAGCGCGACTCGCTGCACGTCTTCGCCTGCAACGCGGGCAGACTGGCGTAAAGCGCCGCGAGCCAGTCGATGAAAAGCCGCACGCGCCGGGGCTGATGCCGGTTGGCCGCATAAAGGATCGACACCACGCGCGGATACGACGGATACGCCTTCAGCACTTCCCTGAGCGCCCCGCTCGCGATGTACGGATCGAGCGAATAGCTCGACCCCTGGATCAAACCGAGGCCGGCCAGCCCGCATGCGAAGTACGAATCTGCATCGTTGACGGCGACGAGATTGCGCATCGCGATCACGCGCGTCTTGCCTTCCGACACGAACTCCCAGTTGCGCACCCGCATGTTGTTGAGCACGTAACCGACGGACAGGTGCTTGTCGAGATCGTCGAGCGTGGTCGGCTCGCCGTATTTTTCGAGGTATTCCGGCGACGCGCAGGTGATCTGCGAATAGCAGCCGATGCGCTTCGCGACCATCGTCTCGTCGACGACGGCGCCCACGCGCACCACGCAGTCGAGGCCCTCTTCCACGATATCGACCTGCCGGTCGGTGAGATTCAGCTCGACGTTGATGTCGGGATAGGACGCGAGGAATGCCGGCAGCGCGGGAATGAGCGTGCTCTTCGCCATCAGCGCGGGCAGGCTCACGCGCACCTTGCCCTTTGGCGTCGTCTTCGATTGCGAGAGCGCCGACTCCATGTCGTCGACTTCGCCCAGCACGCGCACGCAGCGCTCGTAGTAGGTTTCGCCATCCTCGGTGATGCTGATGCTGCGCGTCGTGCGGTTGATGAGCCGCGCCCCCAGATGCGCTTCGAGCGCCTGGACGGTGCGCGAGACGCTGGCGGGCGGCAGCCTCAGTGCGTCGGCGGCGCGGGAAAAACTGCCCGCCTCGACGACGCGGGAAAAGACTTTCATCGCGAGAAACCGGTCCATGCGTGGGTTCCGATGTCGGCGCAGGCGCGCCTGTTGGTTGAGCAATCCACGAGGATACTACGACGGTGGGCTTCGGCTCGAAGGTCGTGCTAGAGGCGATCGTCTTCGCGAAAGAGACGGGTCTCGTCGGCGAGCAGGCGTTCGTAGGCGCGTTCGAGCGCCGCGAGATCGGCCGTGCGCGCGCTCGCGTGGATGCCCTGGAGGCCGGGAAGCGCGACTTTCAACGCATGGCAACGGGCGTAGTCGCGGGCGCGCAGGTCCGCAGCGATGGTCGTGAAAAACGCGGTTGCCGGCACATCGAAGCCCGCCGCGATGTGCAGCGAGGCCGTGTCGGAGGTCATCAGATAGCGCGCGTGCTTGACCCACGCGAGGAAGTCGGCGGTATCGGGCGCGAGCGGCGCGACATCGGTGTAGTGCGGATGATCGAGCGGGCCAAAGCCCTTGACCGGCAGCGCGAAGCGCTGCCACAGGCGTTCGACGAGACGCGCATGCATCGGCGCCGGGATGCTGCGCACGGGCGTGCTCGCGCTCGGGCAGAACAGCACGTAGTCGTCGTGAGTCTGCGGCCGGCGTGGCAGCGGCAAGTCGGCGAGCCAGGCGTTGCGCTTTTCGGCGGCGGGGATATCGGCGGCGGACATGCCGAGCGCCCACAGGAAGAAGTCGATCATCGGCCACGCGGCGAACGCCGGCCAGAACAGATGATTGCCGATATCGATTTTCAGATCGTCGCGCGCGAGCGCGTCGAGCGTGACCGGAAGATCGCGCACGGAGCCGATCATCGGCGCGGCGAGTTCGTAGAGACGCTGCACGTAACGCGGCGCACGCGCGGGCCGATAAAGCGTGATGTCGATCGACGGATACCGCTTCCTGATCGCGAAAAGCGCGGTCAGCCCGATGATCGAATCGCCGAGCGTGACGCCCATGCCGTTGATGGCGTGGACCTTGCGATGCGCGGCGTAGTCGGCGGCGAATGCGGCGGTGTTGGCGTGGAGAATGCCCGGTGCGCTCGACAAAGGCCGAAAGCCCGTCGCGGGCGCGCCGGTCACTTCGAGATCGTACGGCGCGACGATTTCGCCGGTCGGCGACAACAGCGAACCCGGATGACTCAGCGCGGCCAGTTCATCGAGCGCGCCGTCGGGCGAGTTCTTGCCCGGATCAACCGGCATCGCGCGCTTCCGTCATCGCGCCGCTCCGGCTTGCCGATATTGCTCGCGCAGGCCTCACGCCTCGCGCTTGAGCGGGACGTCGCGCTTCGTCGACACGCTCTGCAGCACGGGCGCCACCGACGTCTGATATTCCGGCACCCAGCGGCGCAGATCGCGGCGCACTTCCTCGTCCGGCAAGACGCGATGCTGCATCAGCCACGGCAGCAATTCGTCGAGGAAGTGATCCGGCACACCGCGCGCCCGGGCGATCCGCAGTTTCGGATGGGGCGTGCGCGTAGTCGTTTCGTCGTCGGCGAGGAGTTCTTCATACAGTTTCTCGCCGGGACGCAGGCCCGTGAACACGATACGGACGTGCTCCTCCGAAAAACCGTAGAGCCGGATCAGGTCGCGCGCCAGATCGACGATCTTCACGGGCTGCCCCATGTCGAGGATGAAGATTTCGCCGCCCCGCCCCATGCTCGACGCCTGCAGCACGAGTTGCGCCGCCTCGGGGATCGTCATGAAGAAGCGCGTGATCTCCGGATGCGTGACCGTCACCGGGCCACCCTTCGCGATCTGCTGCTGGAACTTCGGGATCACGCTGCCCGCGCTGCCGAGCACGTTCCCAAAGCGCACCGTCTCGAACTGCGTGCGCGGCGCCGACTGCTGGAGCGCCTGACAGGCCATCTCCGCGAGCCGCTTGCTCGCGCCCATCACGTTGGTCGGATTGACGGCCTTGTCGGTGGAAATCAGCACGCAGTGACGCACATTATGTCGGATGGCCGCGCGCGCGACGCGCAGCGTGCCGAGCACGTTGTTGCGCACCGCCTGCCACGCGTTCTGCTCTTCCATCAGCGGCACGTGCTTGTAGGCGGCCGCATGGAAGACGATATGCGGCGCGAAGCGGCTCATGGTTTCGTCGAGCAGGAGCGAATCCTTCGCATCGCCGACGACCGGCACCACCGCAAGCTCCGGAAACTTCTCGCGCAGCTCCTCGGTGAGGCGGTACATCGCGTACTCGCTGAGATCGTACGCGATGAGTTGCGCCGGCGAAAACCGCAGGATCTGGCGGCAGAGTTCGGAGCCGATCGAGCCGCCCGCGCCCGTCACCATCACGACGCGCCCGTGCAGCAACGCCTCGACGTGCGGCATGTCGATCCGCACGGGCTCGCGCCCGAGCAGGTCTTCGAGATCGATCTGACGCACGCGCGAGAGGAAACCCTGGCCTTGCGCCAACGGTTCGAGCGACGGCAGCACCATCGCCTTCACGCCGGCCCGCACGCAGAGCGTCGCCACGCGCCGTTGCGTATCGACGGAAGCCGAGGGAATGGCGATGATCGCATGATCGGTCTTGAGTTCTTCCGCGATGCGAGGCAGGTCGCCGAAGGCGCCGAGCACCTTGTGCCCCATGACTTCGCGGCCCTGCTTGCCGGGGTCGTCGTCGAGAATGCCGACCAGGCGCCATTCGCTCGAACGCGACAGCTCGCGTGCGAGCATCGCGCCGGCCGTGCCCGCGCCGAGCACGATGACAGGCTTGCCTTTCCCGACGAGGCCGCCGTACAGATAGAACTCCTTGGCCGCGCGATAGAGCGCACGCGCGCCGCCCATCGCGAGAAACAGCAGCAGCGGCGCGACGATCAGCACCGAACGGGGAATGACGGGCGCGGGCTGCGCCATGACCGCGCCGATCATCACGATCAGCGCGCCAGCGCCGACCGACTTCGAGATACGCATCAGGTCCGGCAGGCTCGCGAACACCCACATGCCGCGATAGAGGCCGAAGAGCCGGAACAGGATGCCGTAGACGGGAAGAACCCAGAGGAGCGCGTGCATCGCGCCGGCCTGGAATTCGTGTGGAACAGCGCCGTTGAAGCGGATCAGGTAGGCCGCGAGCCAGGTTCCGGCGACCGCGACGAGATCGAACGCGAAGGCGCCGGCCGACAGCCAGGGTGCTTTGAATCGATTCATCCGCGTGGACCTCAAGGTTGTTCGGAAATACGGGATTGCTGACGCCGCCAGCACACATCGACGACGGCTCCCGCTGCCGTGACCACAATTGCCCACCCTGCCACTGCGCACCATTGTCCGAGCGGCGTAAAGCCCAGCGCCCGGTTTGCAAGCATTATGCCCGCGAGCATCAGCAAATACCACGCGAGCGCGGTTCGTGCGTGGCCTGCGCCCAGGCGCACCATCCGCTGATAGTAGTGCTCGCGATGAGCCTGCCAGAATCTTTCGCCGCGCGCGAGACGGCGCAGCAACGTCACCGAGGCGTCGCCGATGAACGGCGCGAAGACGAGCGCCGGGAACCAGACGGGCCACGTGCCCTTGAGCCAGCCCCAGTAACCGAGCGCACCGGCGAGGAACCCCAGGGGAATTGACCCCGAATCCCCGAGAAAAATCCGCGCCGGATGAAAATTGAAGAGCAGGAAGCCGGCCGACGCCCCCGCGATCGCCGCGCTGGCGACGCCGAGATCGAGTTGCGGCGTCGGGCCGGAAAGCGCCGCGAACGCGTAGCCGCCGAAACCGAACAACGCCATCCCGCCGGCGAGGCCGTCGGAGCCATCCATGAAGTTGTAGAGGTTGACGAGCCACAGCATCAGGAAACCGACCGCCGCCAGTGCCCACCAGGGCACCGGCGCGGGGTTCAGCACGATCAGCGCGGCCACCGCCAGCACGTGCGCGGCGAAGCGCACGCGTGCCGGCAGACCGCGCCGGTCGTCGATCTGGGAGACGGCGGCGACACATGCGGCTCCGACGGCCGCGAGCCAGATCGACGGCGCGACGATCAGCATCGCGACGACGCCGACCGGCACGATGCCCCAGCCGCCGATGCGTGGCGTCGGGCGAGTGTGCAGCGAGCGGTCATTCGGGATATCGGTCGCGAGTCGCCAGGCGAGACCGGATTTCAGCAGGAAGCCGAGAATCGCCGCACAAGCGACGAGCGCGAGCGCCGCTACGCAAGCGGCCGAGATCCACGGATGATCGATGAGGATTGGATACAGCGGGCGGGTCATGTCCCTGCGAGGCGTGGTTGTCGTTGTGGTCTGTCTGTCGGCTGTGCCGATCTTCCTTGATTACGCTGTTCTTGCGTGTAACCGCCGCTTTTCCGTTGTTACCGAAGGTTAGCCGGCGCAGGCCGTTGTGTGGCCCGGAACCAGGCGGCCGTGGCCGCGAGGCCCGCATCGAGCGAAACGGGAGGGCGCCAGCCTAACATATCTCGAATATGCGTCGAATTGACGCGCAGGCTGCCCGTCAGGCGGTCGATCTGCGCGGACTTGCCGGTTACGCGCCCCGCCAGTTTCAGCACGCCCACCGGCACCGGCAACAGCCGCGCGGCGCGGCCCAGATGGCGTCCGAGGAGGCGCGCGAGTTCCGCGACACTCGGGTCTTCGCCGTCGGTGACATGGAAAACCTGACCCGCGGCGCGTGCATGCGTCGCGCATTCGATCAGCGCGCTCGCGAGGTTGTCGACGTAGCACAGGCTCCGGCGGGCCTCCACTGCGCCGATCGGCAACGGAACGCCCTTCGCGATGGCACTCATCAGGCTCAGAAAATTCGCGCGCACCTCCGGTCCGTAGACGAGCGGCGGCCGCACGATCACGATCTCCAGTCCGGTGCGGGCGCCGAGTTCCATCAGCTTCACTTCGGCTTCGGCTTTCGAGATGCCGTAGGGGTCGGGAGGACGCCGCTCGTCGGTTTCTTTAAGCGGCCGGCCATTGTCGAGTTCGGCCAGCGCCTTGATGCTGCTGACGTAGACAAATCGCGTCGCGCCCGCGCGGGCGGCGGATTCGGCGGCTCGCAAGGTGCCGTCGACGTTGGTTGTGCGGAAGGCGGCGAGCGGATCGACTTCGGCGTCGCGCATGACGTGAACGCGGGCGGCGAGGTGGATCACCGCCTCGGCCTGCGCGAACGCTTCGGGCGAGATGGAGTCGAGCGACTCGATGGATCGCGTGTCGACGCCCGGCTCGCACACGGCCGCACCGCGCACGATGCCCGTGACCGGCCGCCCTTGCGCGAGCAGCGTGCGCGCGAGCGCGCGGCCAACGAAACCGTTCGCGCCCGTGATGGCGATGCGCGCGTTCATAACCACTTCCAGCCGAAGCGATTGAAGAACTTGAACGCAGACGTGATGAAAAGCTTGATATGCGTCCAGCCCTTGCGGGCGGCGTCGCCGCCGTGGTGCAGCACGCGCACGGACGGCACGTAGGCCACGCGAGCGACTTCATGCGCGCGCAGGCTCAGGTCGTAGTCCTCGAAATAGAGGAAATAGCGCGGATCGAAGCCGCCCAGCTGTTTCAGCACATCGGTGCGGAACAGCATGAAACAGCCGCTGACGATCGGCGGATCCCAGACTACGTTCTTGTCGTCGATCACGTCGCGCATCTCATAGCGGGCAAGGCGCTGCTCGAAGGGGGCACGCAGTCGCGCAGGCAGGAAGCCTCGGGCGAAAAGATCGAAAACCGTAGGGAAGCGGCGGCAGAGGAATTGTTGGTGGCCGGCGTCATCGCGTATTAGCGGTGAAATCAGTCCCGTCTCCGGCTGAGAGTGCATGAATTCAAGCGCGTGAATCAGCGCGTCAAGCTCCAGTTCGATGTCCGGATTCAGGATCAAGTGGTACCGACTTTTGCTCCGATCGATCGCAAGGTTATGGCCTCTGCCGTAACCGACATTGCCGTGGCCGCCCATCAGTATCGTGTCAAACGGCGCGCCGTGCGCGGTTTCCGGCAAGGCTATCCGATCTTCGACGGACCCGTTATCGACGAGGTAGAGCGGTGCCTTCGTTTCCAGCGGTCGCAGCGCCGCACCGAGCGTCTCGAGCGTACGATTCAGAAGGTCCGGGTCGGGACGATACACCACGACCGATACACTCAACAGGCAAGCTTCGCGAGACATTCCCGCAGTCGATTCAAACTGCATACTGTTCCCATGATTGGTTCTCGCTGACCGACCTTCGAGGGCCAGTCGAGAGCAAAGATGTGCGGCATTCGGCGCGATTCTAAAGTACGCGGAAACCATCCGCCGTTTTGCTGGCTGTGTGCGATGCTGGTGGCTTCAACGTCTGCTAGTCTGCTAGCACCGTCCGTGAGCGACGGGAGGAGTTCAGCGTCGGCGCTGTCACCATCGGACTCGACGGTTCGCGTCGGTTGGGTGCCGTCCCCGACAATGCCTCGAAAGATACAAATTCCATTGAAAACACGCTTGTCCGACGTTTGATTACCCGTATCATCTAGCGCTACGAATAACAGATCGAAAAAAGTTATGAATCCACCGGCCCAAGTCCAACGCATGTTTTATATTGATCTCGTGCGCGCCATCTCCGTGCTATTGATCATTACCTACCATTTCAACCAGCAGATTGGCGCGCATGGCATTCATGCCGCAGAGATATTCAAACAGACATTTGCAAGTGAGAACATCGGTTCGCTCGGCATTACGTTGTTCATCATTTTGTCCGGCGCTGCCCTGATGGCAAGCTACGGAAGAACACTCGAATTGCGGACCTACGCAAGGAAGCGGTTTCTTGCCATCTTTCCGCTGTACTGGACTGGATTTTTGGTCACGGCGGCTACGCTCTTTCTGCTGCACGGACACCTGCGCGGAGACTCGGCGCACTGGAAGTTCCTGCTGACGATAATCGGATTCGATGGCTTTCTGTATTATCGAATTCCCAACTATTATCTGCTGGGGGAATGGTTCATCGGGTTCATTCTCTTGCTCTATCTGGGCTTCCCGCTACTCAGAAAAGCGCTGAAGCAGCAGCCCTTATTGCTGTGCATCGGGGTCCTGGCGCTGTATGTATCGATTACGACGTTCTATAACGAGCTTTTCGTTATCGACATCGTGCACAATCCGCTCACGCGATTGCCGGACTTCGTTTTCGGAATGATGTTTGTTGCCTACGTCAAAAGAGTGTCCCAATCGGCGTTGCTTCTCGCGATCGTTGTCTTCGGCGTTCCGCTAGTCTGGCATCTTCCGATCCCGCATATCTATGTCGCTTTTCTAATGGGAATGTCCGCGTTTGCCACTCTCGCCTTCATCGCGCAAAAAATCGAGACGAACGCTCGCGTGAATGGCGGCATCGCCTTTATAAGCAAATACTCGTTTCCGGCATTCCTGGTGCACCATAACATCATCGGCGAACTACTCGTTCGCTTCATGAATACGAGTCTGGGTCGAGTGGAGGTTTACTTTCTGTACCTGATCGTTCTGATCCTCACCTTTTCGGCCGCTGTACTGCTGACCCGCCTTACCAACACGGTAACTCGAGGTTTCAAGCCTTCGGCGGCAAGCCAGCAGGCATGATCTGGAACTGAGTCGTGAACTGCTCATAGCCGATCGCGACTCAGAATAGGTCAACGTAACGACGCGAGTGCGCCGCAAACATGCTCGATTTCTGCATCGGTCATGTATTCTCCGATGGGCAAACTGAGCACCGACTGACTCAGGCGCAGTGCGACAGGCGACGCCCCGGGCGAAAAACCCGCCGATGCGTAACACTCCTGCGCTGCGGGAATCACCGGATAGTGAATGCTCGTTCCGACACCTGCTTCCTGGAGCTGCTGCTGAACGCTGTCCCGGTCGTCGCACACGAGCACGTAGTTATGCCAGACAGCGTTTCGCTGCGGGTCGAGCAGACGATAGACCGGGCCCTTGCCGGGCTCCATGCCGACTATCCGATCGTAGCGCGCAGCGATGCGCCTGCGGCTTTCGGTAATCTGATCTAGCTCCTTGAGCTTGATCGACAGGAAGAGCGCCTGAAGCGGGTCAAGCCGAGAATTGGTGCCCAGCGAATGGTGGTAGTACTTCGCTGCACTGCCGTAATTTCCGAGTTCCCTGACGCGCTGGGCCAAGTCTTCCGAATCAGTGACGACGGCGCCAGCATCCCCCAGCGCGCCGAGATTTTTCGACGGATAGAAACTGAACGCCGCGATGTCACCATGTGCCCCGGCCTTCTTTCCGTCACGAACGTCGCCATGTGCTTGTGCAGCATCTTCCACGAGGAAAAGCTTGTGACGCGACGCAATGTTCTTGAGCTCAGCCACATTTGCAGTTGCGCCGTAAAGGTGGACCGCAATGATGGCCTTGGTACGCGGCGTGATCGCCGCTTCGACCAACGCGGCGTCGAGGTTCGCGCTACGAGGCTCGACGTCGACAGGAACGTTCGTCGCACCAACTTGTGTCACTGACAACCAGGTTGCAACAAACGTTTGTGCCGGCACAATCACTTCGTCGCCGGGACCAATTCCCAAAGCACGCAATGACAGCGTCAGCGCGTCGAGGCCGTTGCCGACGCCAACGCAATGCTTCGTGCCGCAATATGCCGCGAAGGCGTTTTCAAAATCAGTGACATGACTTCCACCGATCAACATACCCGCTTCATAGAAACCGTTGAGTTGGGTGAAGAAAGCCTGCTTGTACTGCGCGTTCACCCGGGAAAGCTCCAGGAAGGGTACGTTCATGCCAAATCACTCTTTATGGGTTTGCCAGCTTCACGCAGGAATTCGAGGAAACTGTCATAGGTTCGAAGGTAGTCCGCTTCGGAGTACGTCTCGCTGGCAAGGACCGCGCAGACCGCGCCCGACGTGAAGTTATTCACGACGCGCCAGATATGAGGACACACATAAAACGGCCTGTTCGGCTGGTTGATGATTACCGTGCGCATCGTCAGCCCGTCGTCCAGGCATAGCTCGTAGGAACCCGCGAAAGCAAAGAAGAGCTGATGCAGATTTTTATGCGCATGGCCTGCGCGCTCCACGCCGAAGGGGACGTCATAGAGATAATACAGGCGCTTGAAATCGAACGGCACGTCTCCCTGTTGCACGAACGAGAGGTTGCCTCGTCGATCCGCGAACTGCGGCAACTCGATAAATTTGCACTCTTCAACGGAGAAGCTCACTTTCCACCTCATGTATTGCGCATGTCAGGTTGTCAAAAACAGCAGCGTGGCCTCCGCTCTGACCAATCGCTCGCTCCAGATAGGACCGGCTGCGCTGTCCAGTCGAGACCAGGTAAATAGGCACGCCGGCGAGCGCCGCGGCCTCCATGTCGCTCTCCGTATCGCCGAAGTAGCATAGCGCTTTGTGCTCTCGCAGCCGATCCGCCTTGCGTCGACCTGCGTCTTTTCCCGAACGCACCACTTCGGTCGAATCGAACAATTCTGCGAGCCCGAGCGATGCGACCTCCCGCGAAAACAGGTCGGGCTCGCGGCGCGCCGACAGCAAGAACAAGCTGACGCGGCCCCTCAGCGACTGGAGCAACGGCAACACGCCCTCGAATACGGCGTCCTGCTGCATGTGCCGCCAAGTCTCGACGCACTCGACCCACGCCTCGCCCACGACACGCGCCTGACCTTCTTCAACGCCTGTAGCGACAAGAGCCGCCTGTGTCGTCGCGCCGTTGCGCTTCAATTGCCAGAATTGCTCGTAAGACGCGTATTCTACCCCGCAAGTTTCGAGCGCTTCGCCCAAAGCGGAGAGCTGCTTCGCCTTGCAGGTGATCAGTGTGCCATCCAGATCGAAACCGATGACCGGCCGTGCGACCGTGCTCACGGTCGTGCTCCCTCAGGCGATTCGAAGGTGACGACTTCCTCGTAATACCGGCATACGAGCGCGACGCCGCCTCGCTGTTCACGCTCTTGGCATCGCTCTTTCAGTTCGGCCGCCTGCGGCAATCCGAGCAGATCGCTGAAATAAGTCTGATAGATCGGAAAGCCGGCCGCATCTGTCAGTGCAGTGCCCCCGCCGCATCTCGGGTTGATATCCACGATGCAATAGCCGCCCTCGGGGTGAGTCATGACTTGAAAGCAAAACATCCCGCTCAGATCGAATGCCTCGGCTACCTTCTTGCTAAGCGCGTGAAGCGCATCGTCAAAGAATATCCGCGCCTTCACACACACGCCCGCCTTCGTTTCGAGCCGTTCGCGGACCACCGCGCCAAAGTAGTCCGGAAGCGCCAGTACGTCGATGGTGAACTCCGGCTTGTCGCAGATCGCCTGAAATATGATGTCACTGGACACGTCCTCGTGACCTAGCACATCGAGCGGGTCCACCACACGAACGCCGACGCTGCCAACGCCCCTGCGCGGCTTGCGTACCATCGTGGCGGCGCGCGAGCGCCCGACCATGTCGCTGCCGAGCACGCTGTCCGGCACCGGCAACGAGGCTGCCCGGCATCGTTCGAAGTTCGTCCATTTGTCGTTGCATTCGCGCACCGCAGCGGCTGACAGTCGAGGCAACTTGACGCCGGTGCCAAACCGCGACTGCGCCTCCGCGACGGCGAGGATCTCCGCATCGTGTACCGGATAGATGGCATCGACGCCCTCGCGTTGCGCAATGTCCGCAAGGGCATCGATGAATGCATCCGCCTGCGATGCCAACGGCACCTGATAGTGCTTCGTCTGCCACCGTGACGGCGAAGCAATCATCTCAGCGGAGTTCGAATCCGTTGTCACGATACGAAGGCCTTCGAGAGTACTCAGGCTCTTGATGAGGTTTACGGCTGTCGCGGTTCCCGCGGCCGTGATCAGTACTGTCTTCCGGGTCATGTCAGGCACCAGTGAGAAATTACTTGGACTATCAGCGACGACGCAACAGTCGCCGTATCCCGGCGGCCACGACGGGTCGATAACGCTCGGGAACGAATGCACCTGAGCGATGATAAATCCGCCGCAGCAGGCTTGCGGGCATTTGCCCCTCGACGCGTCGCCATCCCAGTTGATGAGCGAACGACCCGTGGTCCTCCTCGAAGAAACGGTAGATCTTGTCGATCAACGCATGTTCGACGTTCGCATTCCTCGCAAGCGCCAGTCCGGCATCCACGGTCCGGGTCTCGTCGGCGTCGAAGACAATCACGCGGCGGCTCGCTATCGCCTCGGCGAACACGGGGTATTTCGTATGCGCCTCGATCTCCTCCTGCTTGCAGGCGAAAAAGAACACCGCGCGCTCTCTTTGCAGATCAACACACGAGCCATCGCGAAAGGCGCCCGCTTCGACCAGCGAACGGAACGGTTCGCCCACGCCGGCATGTACCGGCACGAGATAGGGGATGGCCGGCGCTGCGTCCATGTAATGCGCCGGGAACGTCTTTGAAATGGCAAGGAATTTCCGGTACATGCCGAGACGAAGTGCCATCTCGCCGCGCAAGGCGTGAACCTGCGCGGGCACGTCGACTTCGACGAGCACCAGGCTCTCAAGCAGAATTGAATGCAATGCACGAATCGCTGGCGCGTACTCGGTGACCTTCAGCAGACACTCGTGCGCGTCGCTCAGGAACGTCATGCGCTCCTGCTCATCTGCGATCGAACGGTAGAACGTCCCGAAGCGCTTGCCCAACAGCACGCGGGTGAACGTTGCCAATAATTCATACTCGCTCTGTCGACGCATTTGCGAGCCGCTACTCAGGTTGTTGCCGTGCACGCGATACAGGCAGGTCGGCGCGTTCGAGCTCACGAAGTCGCCTTCGAAGAGTAGATTCAGCCAGAGTTCGAAATCTTGCAGACGCTCATTCGATATGCCCCAGTACGCCCGATCGAAGCATTCGCGGCGAAACATCGAGGCAGGCGCACACAGGAAATTGCCCTTCAACATCGTCGAAAACAGCTTAGGTCGCGTGACGTTACGCAGCTGTTCGTGGTTGAAGATGCTCACGTCGGCCGGCATGCCTGTCGCATCGATGTAGCCGACGTCCGCGAACGCTGCAACAGCCGTCGGCGCGAGCTCCAGAGCATCGACCAGCTTCGTAAGATGCCCCGGAAGCCAGACGTCGTCATGACCGATCTGCGCGATATAGCGGCCGGTCGCGATCGAGGTGGCGTCGGTGAGTGCGGCACACACGCCATAGTTGCTCGGCTTGCGTACGGCATGCACGAGGAAAGGCTGCTCGTGCCGCCAACGCGAGACGATGTCCCAACTGCTGTCAGCCGAGCCGTCATCGATGATGACGACCTCGATGTCGTCACGGTGCTGCGCACTAATCGATTCGAGCGTATCTTGCAGAAAGCGCTCTCCGTTGTACACGGGGAGCACGACGCTAACTAGCGGATTGTTCATTGTCATTGGCGGAGCCGTCCATCAGACGACCAGAATGTTCAGTCGAGCGCAGTCGAAGTGCGAGGCGCGGCGTGCCGCAGACTCCAGCACTAACGGGCGATCCAGAATGAAGCGGTGAAGTTCATCGGAACCGAGCGTCGTCGCGGGAGCGATAAAAGGCGCGTTGCCGACGTGCCGGGCAGCCTGGCGGGCAAGCTGGCTATCCTTGGGCACTCGGGCCCGGTCCATGACGAGGCAGCCGTCGCCCGCTGCGCGAGCCAGGAATCCGACAGGCACTCGAGCAAGCGCCTGAAGCGTGGCCGCGTCGGGCGTTTCTAGCGGATCCATGCCGCTTCCGTCCGGCGCGACCTTGCCGATCGAGAACGTGCTTGCGATGCGCTGGGCAAATGCTTTGCGCTCTGCCGCATTCGACAACGCATGATCGTAGCGGACCACATACCGTGCGCTCGGCTCAATCGTCACCTCGGCCTGGGGATCGGTAGCCTGTATCAGCCGCTGCGCGATGTCGATGCGTTCGCTTTCGGCTTTTGGCTTCTGCCCAAGATCCATCGCTGTGCTGGCCGCATGCACGCGCCAACCATACGCTGCATAGGGTAAATGCGCGACCTTGCAATCCTGGTCGGTGAATCGCTGCAGATACCCGAAGGATAGCCAGATATCGAAGCAACTGCGATATTGCGTCTCCGCATCGGGTTCTTCAAGGATCATCTGCTTGCAGATACCCGTTCGGAAACACGTAATGTGATGCATATAGAAATAATGCATCGCGCTCAATGCATCGAATTCAGGCTTCCAGTAGCGTTCGCGACCCTGCGCCGAAAACTTGGCTTCGTCGGTAAAGACGAGATCATATCCGTCGCGATTCCGACCGAGGAAACGCACGAGCGGCGCAAGATCGACCTCATCGTCGTGATCCAGGATGGCTGAATAAGGTGCGTCGGCTGCGACGAGCGCGGACACATAAGCAGCAAAGATCCCGCGGTTCGTATCGTGTCGAACGTACTTGAAATGCGTAAAACACGACGCCATGCGCTCGGCGAAGACATCTATGCGCGTGTCGTCCGGAGAGTCATTCACTACCACCCACTGGATGCGCTTGTGCACCGGCCACAGCGACATCGCAAGCCGTTCGAGATAGAAGGCTGGGGTCTTGTAGCATGGCGTGATGATCGTCACCAGCGGCAATTCGGTGGGAACCCGCTTATCGTCATTCGGCATACTTACTCCATGCCCTCGCTTTTCGACTCGATCTTCCGGTTGGCAGAGCCAGCTTCGAGTTCGGCAATGCGCCGCTCGCTCTTTGCAAGCTGTTCGCGCAGATCGCGGAGTGTTCGTGCGCTTGCGATTCGCTCCGCAGCGGAAGCTTCCAGAGCAGCTTGAGCTTTGCGTGCGCTATCGGAAACCGCCTCGAATCGTTCGCCCAGCATATGCGCGACTTCAGCAGGATCGACAAGCCGAACGGTCAACTCCAGCCGCCAGCCCGCGCCGACACGAGCCGCCAGTCCGGAAGGCAGCACGGGAAGCATCTGTGGATCGTCATCGCCTGCGTGCAACAACAACCCCTTTCCAGGACGAGCCGCGCCAAAGACGGCGATCGAAGGCGACACCACGTAGTCCTGCTCGAAAGCGCAAGACCACTGGTGCTCCTGCGCGGCATCGAATAGTTCGATTCGCGTTATCTCATACCAGCCGGCGCGATCCGCCGGGTCGATGCGCAGCATGCTCGGCGTCGTTGCATCCGGTGGCAGCACGAGTACCACGTCCGCCGATCCGGAGGAGACCTTCTGCACGACGATCTGATCGTCGCTGAACGTGGCATCCGGATGGGCGTGATAGACGGTGGCGACAAAGCGGCTGTTCGGCGCAGAGGAGAGCGGCAGCGGCTCGTCGGCCCATCGATCGAGGAAGTCGGACACTTCGCGACCCGTCGCGAAGTTCTGGAATGCGGATTCTTGCCTCGCATACCGATCGAAGTCGGTGTCGCCGATTGGAATCCCCGCGGCCCGCGACGCGTCCTGCAGGAACTCCCTGCGGCTCATCAGTGCGACACGGCTTTGCGGCGAAAAGCTGAAGTTTCGATTGACCAGCGACAGGATGGCCCTGAACAGGAGAAATCCCAGTTCGATGCTGTCTTCTTGCTGCCACTCCATGTCGATGGGCCGGGCACGCCCATCTTCGCCGATCACAATGTTCTGCGGGATAAGATCGAGGAAGGCGCCGGGAAGCGCGGCGTGCGCACTGTCCAGCACCGACTGCCTGCCTTGCGTACGCGACAGGTCCGCGAGAATACCGACATAGCGCCGCAGATAGTCGCCGACGTCCTCCAGGGTCCATCCGTTTTTCGATACCACGTCGACAAAGGAGTCCGACAGGAGTCGCCCGGCCACATAGGGGCCGACATCCTCAAGCACGAATCGATACCGGCCAAGCGAACCCAGACCGGACGATCGCGTTTCTATTGCGCGAGACTCGACGACAATGGCATCGACGGTCGGTCGGAACAGCACTTCCTTGCAAAACGGCGACCGCCGTGCAGTGTTGTAATAAAAAGCCAGCACGTCCTGCCGCGGCTGCTCACGCGCCTCTCGCTCCGCGACCACAATGAAGGAATTGGCGACGTCCATGCCGAGATCGTTGCGGATCACGGTCGGCCACACTCGCTGAAGCGTAAAGGACGGGTGCTCCGCCAGCTGCGGATCCTGATGTACCGTCTGCACCGCCAAAGCGGACGGATCGAACCCGGGGTGCGCAAAGCCCGCTTCGGTCACCACCGCCACCGGAAACTTGTAATCGGGAAACGGCGCCATGAAACTGGGAAACTCGAACGACGCCTGACGAAACAACTGGGCCAGCTCGGCCCTTCCATAGGTGCGCGGGCCCTTCTCCGCATAGCGGTTTTCGATCCCGAACATCGGGATGCCAACGTGATCCTCAGGTGCGCCGGCGAAGTACTTGAGCCCGACCTGATTCTCGATCGCGACGATCACGATACCGCCCGGCGAAAGTAGATCGCGCACGCGCGAGAGCATCGCTAATGCGGGAGCGCTGCCAGGCGTGAAGAGCGATGCGTATTCAAGCACTCCGATGAGCGTGACGACATCGAAGCGCTCCTCCGTGACAAAGTCGTCAAATCGCTCGGATACGACGGTCACATCAGACAGATCCCTGCAACGCGACCTGACAATCGCAGCGCGGCGCGGTGATCCTTCGAGCGCCAGGACCTGCGCGCCGCTTTCGCCGAGATAGCGGGTGATCGCCCCACACCCGGCGCCGATCTCCAGCACCCGAGCCGCCTCCAGGCGGGAGTGAAACGGACGCAGAATGTTGGCGCGTGTGCCTGACAGATGGTAGAGGGACGGCCAATCCGACATCGATTTGACCAGTTCCGCCGACCCGAGCGACACATCGGTGGCGTTTGCAACGGTCGCACCGATGCGCGTTTCGACGGCATCGCCGTCGCTGTAGGCGATTCCTTCGTACGTCGGCTTGCGCCAGACACCGACGTTGGTGTCGAGCACGTATCCGCTTCGCTCCAACGAGAAAGACATTCGTGATTCCTTGGTTTTAGGTAGTGCACCGCTGCGGGGACAAATTATAGTCGCGCCGCGCAGGGTTCTATGCGTCTCGCGAAGCGCGTGCCCAGCGGTAGGGCTTCGAGCCAGCCTTGTCGTCCGCGCCCTCAGCCGCGCCCGCAATTTGATTCGTGTCGATCACGCTCATCCCTGCGCGCCGCACCATGAGCGGAAGCAGGCGTTCGAGCGCATGTGCGAGAGTCCCGTCGATTTGCCCCGTCTCCTCTTCGAACGACCTGCGGTCAAGCCCGAGAGCGAGCAGTGGCTCCAGCGCATCCACCCTGGCCCAGAACATCGTTCCCGCTGCGAAACGAAATCGCAACTCCGTCGTGTCGAATCCCAGCGCGTGTGCGAGCGCATTGATGTGACGCTCATTGGAGCCGCGAAACTGGTCGGAATAGACCATATGCCCGGCGGGCCCGATCATACCGACCGAAGGACGAGCATGCATTGCGAAAAGGACATGCCGCGCGCCCGGTCTGTCTCCCAGCAACTTGTCATAGAGGTCCTTGCGCCATGCATCTCCGTCGACACGGTGCAACGACTTTTTCGAATGAATCTTGCACACGTATTCGCACCCGGCCCGACGCACCCGGTCAAGCAGTGTAATGAACGGAAGGAGATCGCGACCGCGATTTTCAAAGCGTTCGATGTCCGCGCCGGGGAATTGGGCGTTGATCGTCTGCTCGATCCCCGAGGGCGCGCGCTTGTCAAGCGACACGAAAAGCCGGAAGCCCACTGGAAGACACGCAAGGTAATCAGAGATCTCAGGCCACAAATCGGCATAGAACAAATGCAGTACGACCGCAATATTCCGGGGGTCGACGCTCCAATGATCGGGCGCGACGGGGCCAAATTCTTCGAGGACCATGCGCGTCTGCTCCAGATACGCGAATCCGGTGTCGGTGTCCGGCTCTATCACGGCGCCGCGGGACCAGTCGTTCCATGCGCGGATGAAGACAAGGCCGTTGCGACCGTCTGCACGCAAGCTGCTTGCACACGCCTGCCGAAGTGCGTTCGCGTAGCCCGAAGGCGTCGCGTTCGCACAGATGCGCGCGGCACTGCCCGCCACCGGGCTGCTGTCGATGCCCGCGACGACGCACGCATACCCCCGCGCGACGTCGTGTGCGCGAAGCAAGCACGGCATTTCGTCCTCGTAACGCGTAACCGCGCCCTGAAACCGCGCGTCAAGCAGCACGGGATGTAGGCTGTACGGCGGTACGGGGCTAGCGGTTGGTTCGCCTGCGACGACTCCATCGAATCCATGCGCCGTCCGTCCATCGGAAGGCGAGCGCGAGATGACTCCGACCAGATGAATCGGCGACAGGCCGGCATCGGAGAAAACAGTGCGCCATCTTTGCGCCTCGTCGGGGTCCGCCAGAGCGGCATCCACGAGTACGACCGGTGTGCCCGCAAGCTCGAGGTAGCGCGGATGTCTAAGCACTTTAATCCAATGCCGCAGATTCGCGGACTGCGCGGGCACGTCCTGCGCCGCGAATTGCACGCAAACGCGCACTGCCAACTCGGGAGCGTCGAGCAGCTCGACTAGTTCGTGCACGCCTATGCCATTCGCCGCGTCACGCGCTTCTAAGCATGCGTCGATGCAGAATGCGCGGAGTCCGTAGCTTGCCGCCAGCTCGGCGTCCCGCAAGACACTCGCGCAGTCGCCCTTCGCGGCAAAGTCAATCCTCTCGGGCATTCTGGGCTGCCGATGGCCGATGAAACGCGGGCGCGCAAACGCGCTGGCCGTCCGGTCCCGCGCTTCGCTCCAACGATAGAACGCGACGGGGATCAGTTCGTCCGACGTCGATGTTCCTCCGTTCAGACGTTCGGAATGTTCCGGATGCCGGCCAGCGAGCGCTCCCAGAAATACGCTGCGCAGGCCGTCTCGCGTTGTGAGCGGCAACGTCTGCAGAAGGCGCGTGACATCGGGACGATGATCGTTATCGAGTCGGCATCGCAGGGACGCCGCACCCGCCAGGGCCCGCGCTCCGAGCAGGTCCAGCCCGAGCGCCGACGCGCGCACCAGCGCTCCCGGATTCAAACGGGTGCGCAATCGCCGCAGCCAGGTCAGCGACTGATAGCGCAGCACGGAAGGCAGCCGCTCCGGGCCGAGGCGCTTCATACATGTTGTCCCGGCCGGGCAGTCCAGCGCGCAATGGCGCGTCGCGTCGCGTCCAGGTAAGCGTGCTTGTACTGCATATCGGGTTCCAGATGGTTCCCTTCGCCCCACTCGTTCCATGCGTTGACGAATACGATGCGTTCATCTCCGCAGGCGAACCGGTGGGTATAGGACAGCGCGCCGTCCAGCCAGCTTTCGTACGCCTCCGGAGTAGATCCGAGGAAGACGTGACTTGTGTTCTGCTTCCTCGCAGTGTTGTCCCACGAGGGCATCACGCCGCGAAACATGGGATATCCGGGATAGCTTTTGGCAAGGCAGACTTCCGCCGTCTTTGAATAATCGTAAAGCGCCCCTCTGAATGTGGGCGACAACTGCTCGACGTCGCCCGCAAAGGGAACGCCGCAGCCATGCGGAGGGAATTCGACGCTTGCATCGAAACCGAACTGCGCTGGCGTTTCACCTCGCGCCCAACTATCGAACGATTGAACGTAGGCGAGATAAAGGTCGCCGAGACCCGCTTCGCGCGCGAGCCTGCGCCAAGTATCGGCGGCTCTTCGAGGCTGAGGTAACAGCGATATCCGGTAGACCAGCACGATCGGCTTCCCGTCGACACGGATGTAGCGCTCATCCCTAAGTAGCGGCAGCCAGTCAAGAAACAGGGCGACCTCGTCGTCTTCCGAGTACGACTGACCAATCAGCAAGGACGAGTCAAGCCCGTCCCAACGGCGGGTCCAGTTTTCATTCGCCCAGCAGATGCAGAACGGGAAGTCCGGCTTGCCACTCGCGAGTACTTCATCGAGCGGGCGCTCGAGCAGCCGGTGTCCACTGAACCAGTAGTAGTAATAGCAGAAGCCGGCGAGCCCGGCGTCGAGCGCCAACTGTGCCTGCGCTTCCCTGACCTCGGACACGCGCAAATCGTAGTATCCGAGATCGGCGGGAAAGTGCGGCTGATAGTGCTGCTTGAAATTCGGCTTTGCCTTGGAGACATTGGTCCATTCGGTGAAGCCCTTTCCCCACCATTCGTCGTTCTCGCGAATCGGATGATATTGAGGGAGATAGAACGCCAGCACGCGGATGTCGGACGCATCCACGGCTACGCGATCAGCGCCAAGTTCAGCAAGACGCGCAGTGGCGGCAGAGAGCGGCCCCGAGGGTGTGGCCAGCAATTCGGACACGACGAAAAGGGCCTTCGGCTCGAATACGATTCGTTTCTTCTGATCCCAGAGTGCCCGCATCAGCCCGTCAATGGGGGAATGCGCCACGCCCGACGCCTGTGCGAACCCTCCCGAAGCTGCGATCGCCTCGCGCCGCAGCAGCACTGCAGTTCCGCTCGCCGCAGGCACCCGGCGAGACAACGCATAGGAAGGTTCGGTTGCGTCATCGCCCTCTCCCAGCGAACGCAGGTTGCCCTCCCGGTCCCAGCATGCACCGGATTCGACCAAGGATCCATCCGTCATCACAGACTTCGCGCAGGAAGCAACGGCTGAAGGCTCACCTTCCAGACGTGAAATAAGCGAGTCGATTGCGCCGGGCTGGACTTGCGCCACGTCGCTGGTCAACAAGACGAATTTACCTGGCGACCGTCCAATCGCACGATCAAACGCCGCAGCCAGTTCTGCATCGGATCCGGCGCCCTCGACAGCGACTCGGCCGACCGAACTCAGCCACTGTGTCCGCCCGTCTTCTTCGCCTGCGATAACGACGACTATCTTCGCCGAAGCGCTGCCCGCCGCGAGAACGCGTTGCAACGCAGTGAGCGATTCGGCAGTCCGTCGCAGCGGCCCGCGCGCGAGAACGACAACTGTCACCTGCGGCAGAGACTGCGCGGGGAAATTCAACTGCGCAGCGTCCAGGACCGTGGGATCGTCCGCCGCGCTCACGGTGACGAGCGCCTGCGTCAGCGCGTTGCGCTCACGCGTCCGATCCGGGCGAGCGGTGGCACCGACAGGCGGTGTCCCCAGCACATGCCGCGCGATACGCGACCACAAGCCGATCGGGCCCTCGGTGCGCAGCAATCGAAGACCATACCGGCCGGTCGCAACAGGGCCACCGCCCGCGGCGATGACATTTCGAAGACGGCGCAGCACGCGCGTCGGGTTGGCGGGTTTGTCGATCATAACTGATGCAACTGCATCGACATTTTCATGTCGACCAACCCGAAAAAGGACGTGTCCGGACTAATGACCAGGTGGATCGCGTCGTATCGACGATCATGCGGAACAATGGTCTCGCCTTCGCGCGTAGCGATACCGAGCGAGATGAAATAGTCGCCCTGACCAAGACGACAATCGAGGAACACGGTCGCGCGCATGCGCTCTCCCGCTTCCCCTACATGTTTCACTTCCTCGCAATCAAGCAATTCGGAATTGGAGCCGAAGACGGTTATGCCCTCCTTCGTCTTGATCGTGACGCCGAGAATGGGTCGCACGAGCGTACGAGTGAAGCGCACGCCGATGTCCAGCCGCACGCGCGCGCCGACTTCGACCGAATGAGGAAATTCGACACCGCCGCTCTCCAGCCGAAAATCGGTAATCGCGGCCGATCCGTCGCCCCAACGGTATTCGTACGGGTTGTAGCCCGGACGCTGCGAGAATACATCCTCGTCGAGTCTCAGTTTGCCCGCCGCGACATCCGGTCCGTCCTCCGCCGCGTCCTTACTTTCTTCGTCCGATACGGCGCCCTCTTTCACCCTCTCGGCAGACGGCTTCGACCGCCTGCGCGCGTTACTGTCGCGTCCGAACAGCAAGTCGAGGTAGCGATTCACCACCTCACGAGGCGCGCCTTCTTGCAACTTCTGCCCTTGATCGAGAAGGATCGCGCTCGAACAATGCGTCACGATCTGCTCGCTGCTATGCGTGACGAGGAGGATGCTCGTGCCGTTATCCTTAAGTTGCTTGAGGCGATCGAAGCATTTCGCCTGGAAACGCGCATCTCCAACCGCGAGGGCTTCGTCCACGATGAGGATTTCTGGATTTGTCTGAGCCTGGACGGCGAACGCGAGCCGCACCATCATCCCGCTCGAATACGTCTTGACAGGCTGATCAACGAACGCGCCGATATCGGCGAATGAAACGATGCTGTCGAAGCGCTCGTCCACCTCGCTTGGAGATAAGCCGAGCAACGATGCGTTCAGATACACGTTTTCGCGGCCGGTAAACTCGGGGTTGAACCCTGATCCCAACTCCAACAACGCCGCAACGCGCCCGTTCACCGACACCGCACCCGCCGTGGGCGTCAGCGTTCCGGCAATGATTTGAAGCAAAGTCGATTTGCCAGAGCCGTTTCGGCCGACGATACCGACGGTTTCCCCTCGCGGAACGCTGAAACTCACATTTTGAAGCGCCCAGAACGGACGGTACAACTGACGACGCCGACCCACTAACATCTGAAGCAAACGGTCGCGCGGCCGCTCGTAGATGTTGTAGCACTTGCCAACGTCGTTAATTTCGATTGCGAATTGACTCATGAATTGACTAGCCCCGGCTCACAAAACATCCGCGAAGCCGCGGCGCGTACGCTGAAAAAAGGCGAAACCCAACCACGCCGCGATGTATCCGAAGACAAAGTATTTCAACAGGCCGATCCAATCCGGCGCATGGCCCCAAATCAGCGCGTCGCGAAGTTGCTCGATGATAAACGTCAGCGGATTCCACTCAATCAGAAACCGCAAATCCTCGGGCACCGAAGTCGTCGGGTAAAACACCGGAGAAAGAAACATCAATAACGACGTCACGATCGACATGAGTTGCCCGATGTCCCGCAGAA
Organism: Caballeronia sp. LZ024; assembly: GCF_031451455.1. Lineage (NCBI taxonomy): Bacteria > Pseudomonadati > Pseudomonadota > Betaproteobacteria > Burkholderiales > Burkholderiaceae > Caballeronia > Caballeronia sp. LZ024. Next base: position 2,616,082 of record NZ_JARUXL010000001.1, read on the forward strand.
AGACGCCAAGCGACATGAGAAACCACGTCACGCCTGCAATCATCAAAAGGTAAGGCACAAGGATGAGCGGTACGAACCAGGCGGTAATCGGCAGGTGCTGCTGCCAGAAGAAAATGCCTCCTATCAAGATCAACGAGGCGATGAAAGTGTGGAACAGCGCCGTGCCGAGCGTGATCCAGGTCAGCGTTTCGAGCGGGAAAACCACTCGCTTCACATAATTCGTGTTCGCTACGATCATACCCGGCGCGCGATTGATGCACTCGGCGAGCAGGCCGTGAGTCAGCACGCCGACAAACATGACGACGGCAAATTCAAAATGGCTCGTAGAAGCCGGGCGCCATTTGGATTTAAATATGACGCCGAAGACGAACGTGTAAACGCTCAGCAGCAAGAGCGGATTCACGAATGACCAGAAGATGCCGAGGAATGAGCCTTTGTAACGCCCGGCGACCTCCCGCTTCACGAACTGATAAATCAGATTACGCTCGCGCACGAGCGACTCGATTACGGACAGCGGATTACGATAGTTAAGGCGGGTCATTAATACGTTTCTCGTAGGGCGATGCGTTGATAGCCGTATCGCTCTTGTGATGCGTCAAGCGCCGATGATCTGATCGATGGTTTGCCGCATTGGAACTTCCCAAGTCGGGCGGACTAGTTCAAAACGCTGATCGAATAGCGAACAGTCGAGCCGAGAATTAGCGGGTCGCCGGGCTGGAAGCGGATAGTCTTGCGTGCCGATCGGGATCACGCGGTTCGTGGCGACAGGGAATTTTCCAGTGGCGCGCGCATAGTCGATCACCGACGCCGCGAACCCGTGCCACGAAGTACTGCCGGCTGCGGTCATGTGGAAGAGTCCGCTTGCGAACACATTCGCACGCCGCTCTTTGATCACCTGCGCCAGGCACTGCGCCGTCAGATCGCCGATGAGCCGCGCACTCGTTGGCGCACCGACCTGATCGGATACGACGCGCAGTTCCTCGCGCTCGCCAGCGAGGCGCAAAATCGTCCGGAGGAAGTTTTTTCCTCTCGCGGCGTAAACCCAGGTGGTACGAAATACCAAATGGTCGCACTGACTCGCTGCAATCGCCTGTTCGCCTGCAAGCTTAGAGCGTCCATAAGCGTTGATCGGAGCAGGCGCGTCCTCCTCTCTCCACGCGCGCTCGATCGCGCCGTCGAACACGTAGTCGGTAGAATAATGGACGAGAAGCGCTCCCAGCCTGCGCGCAGCTGCCGCCAGTTCGCCCACGGCCTGACCGTTGATGATGAGCGCCATCGGCTCTGCCTGCTCGGCCTCGTCCACGGCGGTATAGGCAGCCGCGTTCACGATGATGTCGGGACGCATCGAATCGACCAAAGGACCGAGCTTCTCCGGGGCAGCAAGATCTGCCTGCTCCCGCGTCAGAGCGACGACCGTGCCAAGCGGCATGAGGCTGCGCGCAAGCTCCCAGCCAACCTGTCCATTCGCACCTAGCAGCAGCACTTTCACGCAAACACCTCCGCATCGGCCAGACGGGCGCCCGTGCGGTCTTTCGGCGCAACGAGCGGCTCCTCCGAAATCGGCCATTCGATCCCGATCTCCGCATCGTTCCAGACGATGCTGCGCTCATGTGCCTGATACCAGTAATCGGTAGTCTTATAGAGAAACTGCGCCGTCTCCGACAACACGACGAACCCATGCGCGAACCCCGGCGGCACCCACAACTGCCGATGGTTCTCTTCCGACAGGTTCACGCCCACCCACTTCCCGAAGTTCGGCGAACTCTTGCGGATATCGACGGCGACATCGAACACCTCGCCTTCGACCACACGCACGAGCTTTCCCTGCGGATGCTGAATCTGATAATGCAGCCCGCGCAACACGCCCTTCGCCGATCGTGAATGATTGTCCTGCACGAACTCGACGCCGCTCTGTACCTGCTCGGCAAACTCGCGAGCATTGAAGCTCTCGTAGAAAAATCCGCGCGCATCGCCGAATACCTTCGGTTCAATGATCTTGACTTCGGGCAGCGCCGTAGCGGTTACTTGGATGGCCATGCGACTTGGTCCTTCGGAAGATTGAGCAGGTATTGACCGTAGGCGTTCTTGGCGAGCGGCTTCGCGAGCGCGAGTAGCTGCTCATCGCCGATCCACGCCTGGCGATAGGCGATCTCTTCAGGACACGCCACCACGAGCCCTTGCCGCTTTTGCAGCGTCGCGATGAACGTGGCAGCTTCGATCAGCGAATCGTGCGTGCCGGTATCGAGCCACGCATAGCCACGACCCATAATCTCGACGTCGAGCTTCTTCTGCTGCAGATAATGCGAATTGACGTCCGTGATTTCCAGTTCGCCGCGCGGCGACGGCTTGATGTCCGCCGCAATGTCGCACACCTGGTTGTCGTAGAAATAGAGGCCCGTCACCGCGTAATTCGAGCGCGGCTTCGCGGGCTTTTCCTCGATCGACAACGCGCGAAATTCACGGTCGAATTCCACCACGCCGTAACGCTCCGGATCGTGCACGTGATACGCGAACACCGTCGCGCCGTCGGTGCGCGAATCGGCGTGTTCAAGCTGTTTCGCGAGATCGTGCCCGTAGAAGATGTTGTCGCCGAGAATCAGCGCCGACGGATCGTTCCCGACGAACTCGCGACCAATGATGAACGCCTGCGCGAGCCCGTCCGGCGACGGCTGCACCGCGTACTGGATGTTCATGCCCCACTGACTGCCGTCGCCGAGCATCGCCTCGAAGCGCGGCGTGTCCTGCGGCGTGGAGATGATCAGCACGTCGCGGATGCCCGCCACCATCAGCGTGGAGAGCGGGTAATAGATCATCGGTTTGTCGTAGACAGGCAGCAGCTGCTTCGACACGACGTGCGTGATCGGATAGAGCCGCGTGCCCGAGCCGCCCGCGAGGATGATGCCTTTACGCGCCATCGTCAGCCCCTCACGCGCGCTGCGCGTAGTTGGTCTCGACCCATTTCCGGTATTCGCCGGAAGCCACTTCGTCGGCCCACGCCTGGTTGTCCAGATACCACTGGACCGTCTTCGCGAGACCGGTTTCGAAAGTCTCGGCCGGCTTCCAGCCGAGTTCGCGTTCGAGCTTGCGCGCATCGATCGCGTAACGGCGGTCGTGACCCGGACGATCCGTCACATACGTGATCTGATCGCGATAGGAACCGTCCGCCTTCGGCTTCAGACGATCCAGCAGATCGCACAGCGTATGCACGACTTCGAGATTCTTCTTCTCATTCCAGCCGCCGACGTTGTACGTTTCGCCCGGCGTGCCGCGCGCGAGCACTTCGCGGATCGCGGAACAGTGGTCGCCGACATAGAGCCAGTCGCGCACGTTCTGACCGTCGCCGTACACCGGCAGCGGCTTGGCCGAGAGCGCATTCGCGATCATCAATGGGATCAGCTTCTCGGGGAATTGGTACGGCCCGTAGTTGTTCGAGCAGTTCGTTGTCAGAACCGGCAGGCCATAGGTGTGGTAATACGCGCGCACGAGATGATCCGAGCCAGCCTTCGTCGCGGAATACGGGCTGTTGGGCGCGTAGGCGGTTGTCTCGGAGAACTGCGGATCGGTAGCGGACAGCGAGCCGAAAACTTCGTCGGTCGAGACATGCAGGAAGCGGAACGCCTGCTTTTCATTCTCGGGCAGCGCGCTCCAGTAAGCACGAGTCGCTTCCAGCAGCGTGAACGTGCCGACGACATTCGTCTGCACGAAATCCGCAGGACCGTGAATCGAACGGTCGACGTGACTCTCGGCGGCAAAGTGCAGGATCGCGCGGGGCTTGTGCTCGGCTAGCAGCGCATCCATTGCCGCGCGGTCGCAGATGTCGGCGCGCGCAAACATGTGGCTCGGATTGCCCTTCAGCGGCTTCAACGTGCCCAGATTGCCGGCGTACGTCAGCTTGTCGACGTTCACCACTGCTTCGTCCGAGCCCTGCAGCCAGTCAAGCACAAAGTTGGCGCCGATAAAACCGGCACCGCCCGTTACGAGAATCATAGAAGCCCTCTTTGCGGCCTTTTCGCTGGCGTTGCCGAAATGGCCGTCGTAGACGTGGAAAAATTTGCGCAGTCCTGCGCACGCGGCGTCACAAACGGCAAAACCGACCGGAAGTCGGATCCGCACGCGCCGTCTTGATTAGACACTGATTATAAAGCCCCCAAGTGCAAAAACTACACACCTAACAACTTGAAACAGCTGCGCACCGGCGGTTTCAAAGTTGTAACGGGCGGAGGCGACGACGATTTGACACGCGCGGTGACGATTCGTGCCGTGCCCCATAATGACCGCCACGCTTGAAATCCAGCACACGTTCACTCTATGACCGACGCTCTCCCGACCGCCCGCTCTCCCCTTGTTTTCGGCGACCTCCAAGGCTGCCGCCAGCCGTTCAAACGTCTTCTTCGCAAGCTCGCGCCCACCGACGACACCCCGCTCTGGTTCGCCGGCGACCTGATCAACCGCGGCCCCGAATCGCTGCAGACCCTGCGCGACGTGATCGCGCTCGGCAATCGCGCGACGGTCGTCCTCGGCAACCACGACCTGAACCTGCTCGCGGTCGCGGCCGGCCTGCGTAAGCCCAAAAAAGGCGACACGCTCGACGAAATCCTGGCCGCGAAAGACGCCGCCGATCTCATCGACTGGGTGCGGCACAAGCCGCTCGCGCACTTCGAGCACGGTGTGCTGATGGTTCACGCGGGCGTGCTGCCGCAGTGGGACGTGACGATGACGCTCGAACTCGCACACGAGCTCGAACAGGCGCTGCGCGGGCCGAAGTGGCAGGAGACGCTCGCGTCGCTGTACGGTAACGAGCCGCATCGCTGGGACGATTCGCTCACCGGCGCGGACCGCCTGCGCGTGACGTACAACGCGCTGTCGCGCATCCGCTTTTGCACCGCCGAAGGCGCGATGGAGTTCGCGAACAACGGCGGCCCCGACGCCGCGCCGCCCGGTTACATGCCGTGGTTCGACGTTCCGGGCCGCCGCACGCAGGATGTGACGATCGTGTTCGGCCACTGGGCCGCGCTCGGCCTGATGGTGCGCGACGACGTGCTCTGCCTCGATTCGGGATGCGTGTGGGGTAACAAGCTGTCGGCGGTGCGGCTTGCGGCGAACCCCGCCGAGCGCGTCGTGACGCAGGTCAGTTGCGCGATGAAACCTTGAAGCTCACGCCGTCCGCTGCGACGGCAGCGTGCCATCGTCGAGATCGACCGAAGCCGGCGCGACCGCCTGCACCGGCGCCTCGCCGCGCATCCGATGCAACGCCACTTCGATCGCCGCCTGCGCCTCGCTTGCCAGAAGACGCCGGTTCGCACCCGGCGCGAGCGCGTCGCACACGTACAGATGCGCGGTCAGCGGCGCGCCGCGCAGCAGCAGGTCGAGCGAATCGCCGAGCGTCATGTCGTCGATATACGCGGGCGCCGTCGATTGCCGGCCGCTCGCGTCTTCGTACATCAGGCAGACCGGCTGCACCGGACACGACGCCGACACCGCCGCCTGAAACAGGTTCGCGTGAAACGGCAGCAGCTTCTCGCCGCTCGACGTGGTGCCCTCCGGGAACACGCACATCATCTCGCCCGCCGTTAGACGATTCGCGAGCTCGTGCATGATGCGCTTCGCGTCGCTGCGCTTCTCGCGCTGGATGAACACCGTGCCGAGCTGCTGCGCGAGCCAGCCGACCACCGGCCAGTTGCGGATCTCCGCCTTCGAGACGAACGGCGTCGGCCGCCACGCGTTGATCACGTAGATGTCGATCCACGAGATGTGATTGCCGACCACCAGCACGCCGGCATCGAGCCGCGCTTCGTCGTTATGGACGACGAGCCGCATGCCCGCGAGCCGCAGCATCTTCAGCGACCACGCGCGGTTCATCTCGCGGCGTGCGTCGGCCGAAGCGCGCGGAAAGCGCGTCGCGACGATCCACACGCCGCGCAGCAAGTGAACGGCGAGACGCAGCTTCGCGCCGGCGAGACGCATCCTCAGCGCGTCTCGAAGGCGATATGGCCCGCGACGATCGTCGCGCGCACGCGGGCCGGCAGTTCGTAGCCGAGGAACGGCGAGTTGCGTCCCTGGCTCTTGAGCTTGCGCGGATCGACGAGCCAATCCGCCGACGGGTCGAAGACGCATAGATCAGCGACGGCGCCCATCGCGATGCGTCCGGCCGGCAGCTTGAGCACGTCGGCGGGTGCGGACGAAATGCGCGCGAGCGCCTTCGCCAAAGGCAGGTTCGCCTCGCGCGCCCACTTCACCGTCAGCGAAAGCAGCAGTTCCAGGCCCGTCGAACCCGGCGTGGCTTCGGCGAACGGCAGCAGTTTTTCGTCGTCGTCGAGCGGCGTGTGGTCGGAGCAGATCGCGTCGATCGTGCCGTCGGTGAGACCCGCGCGGATCGCTTCGCGATCGCGCTGCGAACGCAGCGGCGGATCGAGGCGATATTGCGAATCGAAATAGCCGATGTCGATGTCGGTCAGGTGAACGTGGTTGATCGTGACGTCGCACGACACCGCGAGCCCTTCGGCCTTCGCACCGCGCACGAGTTCGACGCCCGCCGCCGACGACAGATGCGACAGATGCACGCGCGCGCCCGTGACACGCATCAGCTCGAAAATGGTGTGCAGCGCGATGGTTTCCGCCGACACCGGCACCCCCGAGAGCCCGAGCCGCGACGCCACCGCCCCGCTCGCCGCGACGCCGCCGCTTGCCATGTACGCGTCCTGCGGACGCAGCCACACGGTATAGCCGTAAGTGGTCGCGTATTGCAGCGCGCGCAGGAGCGTGCGCGTATCGACGATGGGATTGTCGGCCTGCGAGAAGCCGATGCAGCCGGCCTCCGTCAGCTCGACCATTTCCGTAATCGCCTGCCCTTTCAGGCCGACGGTCAGCGCGCCGAGCGGATACACATGGGCCTGATGCAGCTTCTGCGCGCGAAACTTGAGCATCTCGACGAGACCGGGCTCGTCGAGGACCGGATCGGTGTCGGGCGGGCACACAAGGCTCGTCACGCCGCCCGCGATGGCCGCGGCCATTTCGGATTCGAGCGTCGCCTTGTGCTCGAAGCCCGGCTCGCGCAGCCGCGCCGAGAGGTCGACGAAACCCGGCGCGATCGCGAGTCCCTTCGCGTCGATGGTCTTCGCGGCGCTGAAGTCGGCGGGCGCCTCGCCGATCCCGACGATCCGGCCCGCCGCGATGAAAACGTCCGCTTGCCGCTCGGTGCCGGCTGCGGGATCGATGAGCGTGCCGCCCTGAATCTGGATCTTCATGTCGTGTTCTTTAGTCGCTATTTCCGGCCACAATGCCCATCACCGCCATGCGCACCGCGATGCCGAACGTCACCTGATTCAGGATCACCGACTGCGGTCCGTCGGCCACTTGCGAATCGATTTCGACACCGCGGTTCATCGGCCCCGGATGCATCACGATGGCATCGGGCGCGGCGAGCGCGAGTCGCTCGGGCGTGAGGCCCCAGCTCTTGAAATATTCCTGCGCGGACGGCAGCAGCGCGCCGCTCATGCGCTCGTTCTGCAGGCGCAGCATGATGATGACGTCGACGCCCTTCAGGCCCTCGTCGAGATTGTGATAGACGTGCACGCCCATCTGTTCGAGATTGCCGGGCAGCAGCGTGCGCGGCCCGATCGCGCGCACTTCGGGCACGCCGAGCGTGGTGAGCGCGTGGATGTCCGAGCGCGCGACGCGCGAATGCAGAATGTCGCCGACGATCGCCACGCGCAGCTTCGTGAAGTCGCGCTTGTAATGGCGGATCGTGTACATGTCGAGCAGACCCTGCGTCGGGTGCGCGTGACGTCCGTCGCCGGCGTTGATCACGTGAACGTGCGGCGCGCAATGCTCGGCGATCAGATACGGCGCGCCGCTCGACGCATGGCGCACGACGAACATGTCGGCGTGCATCGCGGAGAGATTGTTGATGGTGTCGAGCAGCGATTCGCCCTTGCTCGTCGACGACGCGTTGATGTTCAGGTTCAGCACGTCCGCCGACAGCCGCTTGGCGGCGATCTCGAAGGTGGTGCGCGTGCGCGTCGAGTTTTCGAAGAAGAGGTTGAACACCGACTTGCCGCGCAGAAGCGGCACCTTCTTCACTTCGCGGTCGGTGACGCTCACGAACTGCTCGGCGGTATCGAGGATATGCGTGACGATCGAGCGCGGCAGCCCTTCGATGGTCAGCAGGTGTTTCAGCTCGCCGTTCTTCGTGAGCTGGGGATTGCCTTTGAGAAAGCCGTACCTGAACGTGTCGGAGGCGCGCGCGGACGCGTTGTCCGGCGTGCTGCTTTCGGCAGAACCCTGAGTGGCGGTGTTCATGTCAGTCCTGACGGGTTATTTCGATTGAGTCGAGGGTGTTGCTGCGCGCTATGCGTGGCTCGCGCGCACTTCGGTCGTAAAGGCGAAAGTGCCGTCGTCGCGTTTGGCGAGCACGAGGTCCACGTCGGCCCGCACGTCCACCACGCCGCCGACGAAGCGAGCCGCGATCGGCAGTTCGCGACCGCCGCGATCGGCGAGCACGGCGAGATCGACCGAAGCCGGACGGCCGTAGTCGTACAGCTCGTTGACGGCCGCGCGCGCGGTGCGCCCGGTGGAAAGTACATCGTCGATCAGCACGATCCGGCGGTTGTCGACTTCGAACGGCAGCGCGGTCGGGCTCGCCTGGCTGTGCAGGCCCTTCTTGGCGTAGTCGTCGCGATGCAGCGACACGTTGACGACGCCGAATTCCTTCGCGCCGAGGTCCTTTGCGAGCCGCCCGGCAAGCCACGCGCCGCCGCTGTAGATGCCGCAGAGCACCGCGCCATCGGCTGCTTTCAGCGACTCGCCGTGAGCCGCGCGAATCTGGTCGAGCAACGCGCGATAGAGCGCTTCGGCGTCAATGGAACTCATGATCGTCGGACAGTCCGTCTAGAAATTGTTGGAGAATGACGCGGGCGGCTTCGGCATCGATGTCGTCGAAGCGGCCGCGGGCATTGGGGCGCACGCCGCCCGCCTTCAGTTGCGCTTTGGCATCGACAGAAGAATAGCGTTCGTCAACCCAGCTGACCGGCACGTCGAAGCGCCCGTTCACCTGATTGCCGAAGCGCTTCGCCTGCTGCGTCATGTCGTGAGCCGTGCCGTCCGGATGCAGCGGCAGGCCGACCACGACCGCATCCGGCTTCCATTCGTCGATCAGTTTGCCGACCGATTCGAAACGATATTCGCGATTGCGGTTTTCGAGGACGACGAGCGCGCGGGCCTGCCGCGTCAAGGTATTGCCCACCGCCACGCCGATCCGCTTCTCGCCGTAATCGAAGGCGAGGAGAGTCGCGGCCCGGTTCATGCGCGACCCATCAGGCGTGGCCTGCTTCGCCGGAAAGCATCGAGCGCGACACGCCGAGCAGCGAGAGCGCCGCTTCGAGGCGATCTTCCGCGGGCACGTCGAAGATGATGCGCGAATCGGCTTCCACAGTGAGCCAGCCGTTCTTCGAGATTTCCTCTTCGAGCTGGCCCGCGCCCCAGCCGGCGTGGCCGAGCGTGAGGAGAAACCGGTCGGGGCCCTTGCCGCTCGCGACGGCTTCGAGCACGTCCTTCGAGGTGGTCATCGCGAGGCCGCCGGGCACGCTCATCGACGAGGTGTACGGCTCGCCCTCGCCCGCTTCGTGCAGGACGAAGCCGCGTTCGGTCTGCACCGGCCCGCCGAAGTAGACGGGCAGATGCACGAGCGGCTCGATTTCGAGCTTGAGGTCGATGCGATTGAAGAGCGACTGCAGGTCGATGTCGGTCGGCCGGTTGATCACAAGGCCGAGCGCACCGCGTTCGCTGTGATCGCAAAGGTAGACGACCGTTCCCGAGAACGTCGGATCGGCCATGCTGGGCATGGCGATCAGGAACTGATTCGTCAAATTGATGCGATCGGAAGTCTTGGACATAATTCGGAATTTTACCAAAGGCGCTACGTGATGGCCGACTTTGATCTGGGGCTGGTGTGGTTTCGGCGTGACCTGCGCGTGGCAGACCATGCTGCACTCTATCACGCGCTCACGCGGTGCCGCCGGGTGCTGTGCGCCTTCGTTTTCGACCGCGAAATCCTCGCGCCGTTGCCGAAAAACGATCGCCGCGTGCCGTTCATCCACGCGAGCGCCGTCGAACTAGATCACGCCTTGCGCGACGCCGGCGGCGCCCTGATCGTGCGTCATGGCGCGCCGCTTAACGAGATTGCGTCGCTCGCGCGCGAATGCGGCGTGCAGGCAGTCTTCGCCAACCGCGACTACGAGCCGTCGGCGAAGGCGCGCGACGATGCGGTCGCGGAAAAGCTGGCGGGCGCGGGCATCGCGTTCTTCACGTTCAAGGACCAGACGATCTTCGATCACGACGACGTCCTGACGGGCGCCGGCAAGCCATACACGGTGTTCACGCCGTACAAGCGCAACTGGCTCGCGACGCTCACGCCGGACGCGCTCAAGCCCTATGCGTCGGAGGACGCGCTTTCGGCGCTGGCGAAACCGCCTTCGAATGTGAAGCACGCGATCCCTTCACTCGATGCGCTGGGCTTCAGCGCGACGCATGCGCCGGCGCTGCCGACGGGCACGAGCGGCGCGCTGAGTCTTTTCGACGACTTCCGCGACCGCATGCCCGACTATCACCGCACGCGCGACTTCCCGGCGGTGAAAGGGCCGAGCTATCTCGGCGTGCATCTGCGGCATGGCACGATCTCGATCCGCGCGCTCGCCCGCAGCGCGCACGACGCGCAGCGCCACGGCAATCGCGGCGCCGAAACGTGGCTGTCGGAATTGATCTGGCGGGACTTCTATTTTTCCGTGCTGCACCATTTCCCGCAGGTCGGCGTGCCGGGCGACCATCGCGCGTTCAAGCCGGAATACGATCGCATTCAGTGGGAAACCGGCGACGCCGCCGACGCCGATTTCGCCGCGTGGTGCGAAGGCCGCACGGGCTATCCGCTCGTCGATGCCGCGATGCGCCAGATCAACCAATCGGGCTACATGCACAACCGTCTGCGGATGGTGGTCGCGAGTTTTCTGACGAAGGATCTCGGCATCGACTGGCGGCGCGGCGAGGCGTATTTCGAGGCGCTGCTCAACGATTTCGAACTGTCGTCGAACAATGGCGGCTGGCAGTGGGCCGCGTCGAGCGGCTGCGACGCGCAGCCGTACTTCCGCATCTTCAATCCTGTGACGCAGTCGGAGAAGTTCGATCCGCAAGGCAAGTTCATCCGCCACTATGTGCCGGAAGTGGCAGCCCTCTCCGACAAGGACATTCACGCGCCGTGGCGCGCGAAACCCGACGCGCTCAAGGCCGCGAAGATCGCGCTCGGCGCGGATTACCCGCTGCCCATCGTCGATCACGACACCGCGCGCAAGACGACGCTCGCGCGCTACGACGTCGTCAAGGGCGCGCGCAACGAACCTAGCGTGTGACCGGCGTCTGCCGCTCGATCATCGCGATCAGCGACAGCACCGAGCCGCGCCCCTCGGCCGGCGCGATGCCCGCCGCCGCCTGATGCAGCATCGAGCGCAGCGTTTCGGCGGCGCGCTCGGGGATCGCGGCATCGAGCGTGTGGGTCTGGAATTCATACGCGATACGCCGCCACGCGAGCCCGAGCGTATCCGCGAGCAGCGCGACGTGCCCGAGCCCGAGCGAACACGCCGCCGCGCCCAGCCGATACGCGGCGTCGGCCGCATGGAGCGCCGCATCCGTATCGACGCTGCCCGTTTCGCGCGCCGCGCCGCCCCGTTCGACCAGTCCGTCGATCGACACTTCCGCGCTCTGCAAAAAGTCTTCGTAGGCGGCCGCGTTCACGCGCAGCACGCCGAGGTCGCGCGTGACGGCATCGCGAGTCGCGGCTTCGGCCGCCTCGGCCGCGCCCTGCTCCCAGACCGTTTCAGAAGCCTGCGTCGCGGCGATATGCCACGCCACCGTCAGGCCGTAGTCGCGCAGGACGTCGACGTGAGCGGCGTCCTCGGGACGCGCGCCGAAAAGCGCGAAGTCGCGCCAGAGCAGCGCGAGCGTCGCGCGCACCAGCGACTTCGGCGCATACGACGAAGCATGCGCCTGATCCGCCAGCACCAGATTGAAGCGCGTGTAGAGTCGGCGGGCGTCGGCGGCGGGCGCGTCGGTCGGCGTGATGTGCGCGCGCTCGCGCAGCGCGCGCACGGTCGCCACCGCCAGGCGCCAGAAATCGTAGGGATCGGGGCTCGCGAGATCGGAGAGACAGGCGTCGAGCCGGGCGAACGCATCGTCGCCGTTGTCGGAGGGCGTGCGCAGCAGCGCGAGCAGCGCCTCTTCGTAATGCGCCCGCACCCGCGCAAGGCGCTCGGGCGCGATCGGGCGCAGCGTTGCGGGCGGGATCGCGCGGCCGGCGAGCGCGAGATCGTCGAAGGAGACTGGGGTGACGCGCGTGTGTGCCGCGAGGAGCGCGTGCAGGGCGCGGTAGTGGTCGAAGAGAACGGTCGAACACGCGAGCTCGCGCAAGTTGCGCCGCTCGACCGCGGCGCCGAACACGCGCAGCGTATCGGCGATGCGCGTGCGGTTGGCGTCGCTGTCGTCGCCGAGCGGCGCGACGAGCGCCAGCGTCTCCGTGAAACGCTGCCCCGGGAGCCAGCCCGCGGCGTGCAGCGCGTTGATCGCGCGCTTGAGCGCCGCGGCCGAGTCGCCCTGACGCTGGAAGGCATGCAGCGCGTCGGCGAGCGCCATTTCGGCGCTGCGCACCGACCCGCCGCGCGGATTGGGCAAAGCTTCGAACGCAACGGACAAATCGGGCAGGTCGGGTCGAATGGTCATGGAAGCGCTCACGTGCCGTTTCGCGGCCCTCGGCCGCACGCGGTTGAACTGCATCATGGCTGAACCGGATCGAACAGGCCAGCCGGGGCGGCCCCAACCCGGGCTCAAGCCGGACATCGAACGGGCCACCAGCCCTTCGGCCCATCGTTCCGACGTCGGGCCGACACTCAAGCGTAAGCCTAAATCACGCGAATGGGGTTCGATCGTTTGTGTCGCGTGGCGGGCGGCGTTTCCTTCATCGCAACAAAAAGGCCCGACAAAACCCACGCCCAAAAGACGCGCGCCGCATGACGGTGACGTCATGCGGCGCGGCATCGGTGCCGGCGCGCGATGCCGGCTCAGATCTGGACCATCTCGAAGTCTTCCTTACGGGCTCCGCACTCGGGGCAGGTCCAGTTGATCGGAACGTCCTCCCAGCGCGTGCCGGGCGCAATGCCTTCTTCGGGCAGGCCCGCTTCTTCGTCGTAGATCCAGCCGCAGATCAGGCACATCCAGCTTCTGTATTCCATGCTTATGCCGAGTCGAATGGTCGGTTGAAATTAAGGACATGATGGTACCGTGTTGCCGCCCCGATGCCTAGCAACAGGCTTTCCAGCCGGGCGTTTCGCGGTCTTCGAGACCGCTTCCCCCTGCCGTGGCGACAGCGCGAAATCATACCGCGGACCGGTCCCGCCGCGCGGTCATCGGAAGCCGCGACGATCGAGCGGGCGCCCGCGCCAATCTTCCGCAAAATGTACGCAAAGAATGCCCGCTCGCGCCCCTCCAGTGCGATTAGGCCGCATAATCGAAGCAATTACACCGTTTTGGTCTGGCGTCCGGGCACGTGGTCAAAGGCTCGTTCGCCAGCCGGCGCGGCGCTTTGTCCCACGTTGCCCCGCGTTGCTTCCAGCCGCTTTTTTACGCCTTTTCGATCTTCCATGCCCGCTTTCGTCATGCCCAGCGACACGCCTCCGATCGTTCTCACGTTCGGCCTCTCCGACCCGACCGGCGGCTTCGGTCTGCAAGCCGACCTGCTGACGCTCGCGAGCATGGGCTGTCACGGCGTGTCCGTGCTCACGGGCTACACGGTGCGCGATTCGGCCACGACCGACGAAGTCACCGGCCTCGATCCGGACACGGTCGCGACCCAGGCGCGCATGTTGCTGGAGGACATGCCGATTGCCGCGTTCAAGATCGGCGCGGCGACACGGGCAGAAGTGGTGAGCGCGATCGCCGAGGTGGTCGCCGACTACGACGACATCCCGCTGATCCTCGCTCCCGACTTCACGCTCGACGATGAACACGTCCTTTCCGCCGACGAACTGCGCGAATCGCTCGCCGACCTGCTCGTGCCGCAGACGACCATGCTAGTCGCCGATCACGCCACGTTGTTGCAGCTCGCCCAGCCGGACGGCGACGCCGAAGCGCCGAGCCTCGACGCCGCGATCTCGCATTTGCTCGCGCAGGGCTGCGAATATATTCTCGCGACGGAGACGGGCACGCATCGGCACGTCAACACGCTCTACAGCGAGGAAGGCCAGGTGCGGCAGGACACGTGGGACCGCAGCCCGAATCGCATGATGGGTCTGACGGATACGCTCGGTTCGGCCATCGCCGCGCTGCTCGCCAACGGCCAGGAACCGGCCGAAGCCGCGCGCGAGGCGCAGGAGTATCTGTTCCAGGCGACGCGCGCCGCGTTCCGTCCGGGCATGGGCGCGTATTTGCCGGACCGCTTTTTCTGGGCGCGCTCGAACGACATGGACGACACCGACGGCGCGACGCCGCCCGATGCCGTCGCGGACGAGCCGCCGCCAGCCGCGCCGGGTGCAGCGCGTCACTAACCCTACTACGACGAGGCGTTGAGAGCGCATGCCGTATCGACTGCCCCACCTTCACAAGGCAATCCATCACGGCGCGATCCGCGTCGGCTGCGCCGGCTGGGGCCTGACGAGCGCCGTCGGCTCGCACTTCCCCGCCGAGGGCACGCATCTGGAACGCTACGCGCACGTGCTCACTTGCGTCGAGATCAATTCCAGCTTCTACAAGCCGCATCGCGCCCAGACTTACGAAAACTGGGCACAGAGCGTGCCGACGTCGTTTCGGTTTTCCGTGAAGCTCGCCAAGGCGATCACGCACGATGCGCGGCTCGTCGGCTGCGAGGCGCTGCTCGACGAATTTCTCGACACTACCGGCAAACTCGGCGACAAGCTCGGCTGCTGGCTCGTGCAACTGCCGCCCAGCCTCGCGTTCGATGCGAACGTCGCCGAAACGTTTTTCAGCGCGCTGCGCGAGCGCACGCAGTTGCCTGTCGCGTGCGAGGCGCGCCATCCGACGTGGTTCACGACCGAGGCGGCCGCACTGCTGAAGTCGAAACACATCGCCTATGTCGACGCCGACCCGATTCCCGATGAATGCGAGATCAGGCATCGCGCGGACGCGTCGCTCGTGTATGTGCGGCTGCACGGGTCGCCGGATCTATACAAATCGTCCTACGACTACACCTACCTCGACGACCTCGCCCACACGCTGCAACAGCGCGCGAAAAAAGGCGCGCAGGTGTGGTGCGTGTTCGACAACACGGCCCAGGGCGCCGCCCAGCCGAACGCGCTGCATCTGCTCGCGCGTCTCAAGCCGCATCACAAGTGACGTTCGATTCTTATGCGAGGAGAAACCGATGCGCAGGTGGATTGGAGCGATGAGCCTTGCCGCGATGCTGTGCGCCGCGCTGCCTGCGGCGGTGTCGGCGCAAACGGATGCGACACCGCCGCCGAACGCCACGCCAGCCGGCGATGGCACCTTCCTGCTCACGATCTTCCTGAAACACGACCAGTCGAAACCCTTGCCGAAGATCAACGAACAGTTGAAGGAGCAAGGCTACTTCAAGGCGTTTCCCCCGCCCGGCGTGCAGGTGGTCTCGTGGTACGTGATGATGGGCATCGGTCAGGTGGTCACGCTGCGCGTGCCGGCCGACCGTCTGCGCGAGGTGAACCGCGCGATCGAGAACACCGCGTGGGGCGGCTACACGACCGAGTTTTATCCGACCTACGACTACAAGGCGGTCGCCGAGCAAATGCGGGCGCAGTCGAAATAATCCTGACATGCACAAAAAACCCGCAAGGTCTTTCGACCTTGCGGGTTTTTCACTTTGGCACGGACGCGGATTCCCTTGGAAACCCGCGTCCGGAATGCAGAGCGGCGCGAGCCGTTCTTACATGTCCATGCCCATGCCGCCCATGCCGCCGGGCATGCCGCCACCCATCGGAGCATCTTCCTTCGGCAGCTCGGCAACAGCGCAGTCGGTCGTCAGCAGGAGACCCGCCACCGATGCCGCGTTTTGCAGCGCCGTGCGCGTCACCTTCGTCGGATCGACCACACCTGCGTCGACCAGATCGACATACTCGCCCGTTGCCGCGTTGTAGCCGTAGTTGCCCTCGCCGGCTGCAACCGCTGCCACCACGACGCTGGCTTCTTCACCGCCGTTCGTGACGATCTGACGCAGCGGCTCTTCCATCGCGCGCAGCACGATCTTGATGCCTGCGTCCTGGTCGGCGTTCAAGCCCTTCAGGCCTTCGATTGCCTTGCGAGCGCGGATCAGCGCAACGCCGCCGCCTGCCACGATGCCTTCTTCCACCGCTGCGCGCGTTGCGTGCAGTGCGTCTTCAACACGTGCCTTCTTTTCCTTCATCTCGACTTCGGTCGCAGCGCCGACCTTGATCACTGCCACGCCGCCGGCCAGCTTCGCCACGCGCTCTTGCAGCTTCTCACGGTCGTAGTCCGACGTGGCTTCTTCGATCTGCGTGCGCACTTGCTTCACGCGCGCTTCGATCGAAGCGGCTTCGCCTGCGCCGTCGATGATCGTCGTGTTTTCCTTGCCCACTTCGATGCGCTTCGCCTGACCCAGTTCAGCCAGCGTTGCCTTTTCGAGCGTGAGGCCGGTTTCTTCGGCGATCACTTGACCACCCGTCAGGATGGCGATGTCTTCGAGCATGGCCTTGCGACGGTCGCCGAAGCCCGGAGCCTTGACGGCAACCGTCTTCAGGATGCCGCGGATGTTGTTGACGACGAGCGTTGCGAGCGCTTCGCCTTCGACGTCTTCAGCGATGATGAGCAGCGGACGGCCAGCCTTCGCGACTTGTTCCAGTACCGGCAGCAGGTCACGGATGTTCGACACCTTCTTGTCGTGCAGCAGCACGAACGGGTTTTCGAGGACGGCGACTTGCTTGTCCGGGTTGTTGATGAAGTACGGCGACAGGTAGCCGCGGTCGAACTGCATGCCTTCCACGACGTCCAGCTCGTCTTGCAACGACTTGCCGTCTTCAACCGTGATCACGCCTTCCTTGCCGACCTTGTCCATGGCTTCGGCGATGCGGTCGCCGATCGACGAATCGCTGTTCGCCGAGATCGCGCCGACTTGCGCGATTTCCTTGTTGGTCGTGCACGGCTTGCTGATCTTGCGCAGTTCTTCGATGGCGGCCGTGACGGCCTTGTCGATGCCGCGCTTCAGGTCCATCGGGTTCATGCCCGATGCGACGTACTTCATGCCTTCGCGAACGATCGACTGGGCCAGAACCGTCGCCGTGGTCGTGCCGTCGCCGGCGTTGTCGCTGGTCTTGGAAGCCACTTCCTTGACCATTTGCGCGCCCATGTTCTGGAGCTTGTCCTTCAGTTCGATTTCCTTCGCGACCGACACACCGTCCTTCGTGACCGTCGGGCCGCCGAAGCTGCGTTCGAGCACGACGTTGCGGCCCTTCGGACCGAGCGTGACCTTGACTGCGTTCGCGAGGATGTTCACGCCTTCGACCATCTTGGCGCGAGCGGAATCGCCAAATACGACTTCTTTAGCTGCCATATTCAAACTCCTTGATTCGTTTCGGTTTTATCGGCCGGGGCGCTTCGGGCGAGAGCGAGTCGATCGCGTTTGAGCGCGCCGGGCCGACTGACTAGAAAGATGCTTACTTGACCAGAACGGCCATGATGTCTTCTTCGCGCATCACGAGCAGTTCTTGCCCGTCGACCTTGACGGTCTGGCCGGCGTACTTACCGAACAGCACGCGGTCGCCCACTTTGACGTCGAGGGCGTTCTGCGTACCCTTGTCATCGCGCTTGCCCGGGCCGACGGCCAGGATTTCGCCTTGATCCGGCTTTTCGGCTGCCGCGTCGGGGATGATGAGGCCCGAGGCAGTCTTGGTTTCCTGATCCAGACGTTTGACGATGACGCGATCGTGCAAAGGACGAAGGTTCATACACACTCCTCTCTTGATTGAGACTGAAGAAACGCGGGAAAACCCGTACCAGCGGGCTTGGCGCCACCGGACGGCAAACTTGTTAGCACTCTCGTGCGGTGAGTGCCAATTATATGGACGGGTCGTGGCAATTTCAAGAAGGGAATGGTCGAGAGACGAAATGCGCGTCGACGTAAAGCGCGCTTCGCTTTTACGTGCGCCTCTGCACCGGCACTACAATCTACCCCGCCGACGTCACTCGCCTTCCTTTCCAATGCGCATCCGATTCCTCTTCTTCGGCCTCCCGCTGATCGCCCTCGCCGCCTGCGGCGGCAAGACCACGCCCACGCCCAGCTACCAGCAGGAAATGTTCAGCACCGGCCCGAGCCCGTACGCGCGCAACTTTGAAGCGCCGACGAAGGAAACCTGCGAAGCCGCCCGCCGCGCACTGCTCTCCCAGGGCTTCCTGACCACGATGGTCCAGCCCGACACCGTCGACGCCAACAAGAACTTCCAGCCGACACCGGAGACGCACGTCGTCGTGTCGTTCCATGTCGTCTGCACGCCCGGCGAAAACACGACCAACACCAGCATCGCCTACGTGAACGCCGTGCAGGACGGCTACGCGCTCAAGAAAAGCGACACGTCCGCGAGTGTGGGCTTGAGCGTGCTCGGCTCGCTGTCGCTGCCGATCCGCTCGAACAGCGACGCGATGGTCAAGATCTCCAGCGAAACGGTCCCGGCGGGCAAGTTCTACGACCGCTTTTTCACGCTGATGAACCACTATCTCTACACGGTGCCGCGCAGTTCGCCGATTGCCGGCGAAACCATCAGGAGCGAGACGCTCGCGCCGTCGCTGATTTTGAACTCGCCCGAACTCACACCGACGCCGATCGTCGTGCAGGCGCCCGCGGCCGCCGCAACCGCGATCCAGGCGTCCGATGCGGTCGCTGCATCCGCCCCGGCGCAGACGTCGTCGCCGACGCAGTGAGCGCGGCGCCACCGCCCGAACCGTTCTGAAGTCTCTCGCAGCGTGACCGCACATGACTCCGCAAGCACAACGGACGCGTCGCGCGAGCAGCAATGCGCCCGCCAGCCCGAAAGCAAAAAAGCCGTTCGCCCCGCAAAGGGCGAACGGCTTTCTTCTTATCGCAACTCAACCGCCGGTCAATTCGGCACGTTCACCGCCCCTCCCGCGACCGTGATCGCATTCGCGCCCGGATTCGCGGATATCGCCGGCAGATTCGCCGTCGTCAGCGCGGGCGCCGAGCCCGGCGTACCTCCGCGCGACGTCGCGCGCACCACCTGCGACGGCGGCAGCGCCGCGCCGTTCTTCAGATGGTTCCACATCAGGTTCAGCGCCTGAATGTTGTAGTAATGCACCGGCACGAACCGCGTATCGAAGCCCGCGACGCTCAGGAACGCATCGAAATGCTGGCCGTTCGTGATCTCGTAGAGCGCGAGCTGGCTCGACTTGCCTTCCGCCACCTGATTCGCGCCGAGATACGGCCGCGACGCATGGTTGATCGGCACGAGCGCGTCGGCGCGTCCCTGCACGATGATCGCGGGCTTGCCGCGCAGGTTCGCCTTCACGCGGATGGCGTTCACATTCGCCGCCATCGTCGGATTGCCCGTTGTCCAGAGCGTGCGCATGCAGACCGCGCCCGCAAAGCTCGCGTCGGCGGTGGCGAGACGATGATCCGCCGCGCCCGAAGTCCCCGCGTTGTACACGAGATTGACGCCGTTGGTCGGCGGCACGCCGTTGCCGTTGCCGAACACGGTGAGCATCGGCGAGACGAGCGGCGTGAGGCCCGCTGCGCCCGTCAGCGGATTGGTCGTGCCGAAGCTGAAGTTGCACAGGTTGTCCGCGACGCTCGACTGCATGTAGGCGTTCGCGTAGGTGACGGCGACCGCCGGCACCGCCTGCGAATCCCACATGGGCGCCTGCAGCGTGTCGGAATCGGACTGATAGCCCGCCTGGTGGAGCTTGTCGAGCGCGTCGTTCGCCTGACTCTGCGTGTCGCCGCCCGCGACGAGACCGCTCGCCGCGAGCGACGCGCAGCGCGCGGTGCGGATCGCGTTGGTCGTCGCGAGCGGCAGCGCCGTGAGATACGGCGAACCGGCCGCGGCGGTCGCAAGCGCGGCGCACGGCTGGAGCAGGTTCGCGAGTGTCGTGTAATCGGCGAGCGGCGAGCCGAACGCGCCGACCGCGACACCGCCCTGCCTCACCGAAACCTGCGACGGCAGGCTCAGGTTGATCTGCGGCTCGCCGACAACCACCGCCGTGATCCAGCCGTCGGTATCCTGCTCGGCGGCCGCGAGCGACGCGCCGCCGCCGTTGCTCACCGACGTCGCGATCGTCGTGATGCTGCCACGGCCGTAACGGACCTTGCGCGTCGTGCCGTCGAGCGCGCCGTAGGAATCGTTGAGCGCCCAGTACGCGAACTGGATCGCCTGCAGCGTGTTGTTGCCCCAGTCCTTTTCGGGATTCTGCTGCGAATGCGCGTGCTTGAACGCGTAGCGATTCGGGAAATTCGTGTTGAACGTCGCTGCCGTGGTCGAACCGAGGTTCGCCGTGAAAACGCTCGATCTGCCGGCCGCGTTGGCGCCCGCGAGCGTGCCGTCGATCAGCGTGACGATGTTCGTCGCGAGTTCGTGCGCGCCGTTGCCGCTACCCTTGTCGGTGTAGGCGACCGCGCAGCCGCGCTTCAGGCCCCATTCGCCCGCGGCCGAGATCGCGCCGTACACGCCGCGCGAGCCGGACGACGTCGCCGTGACGATGCACGGCTGGTCCGGATTGAAGCTTGCCGGAATCTGGACGAGCAGGCTCACGTTCTTCGTGCCGCTGCCGTCGTCGGCGAACGCGAGGTATTCCTTGCCGGCGATCTTGCCTTCGCCGAGCGTGTCGTTGCCGTTCAGGTCGACGTTCGGCCCCCAGAAACGACCGTAGCCGCCGTTCGCCGACATGTCGACGAGCGCGCGGTAGTTCGAATAGATCGCCAGGCGCCGCAATTCGGCGGCGGTCGGCTGCGCGGGGCTCGCGAGCGTCGGCGGCGTCGCGGAGGCGCGCCCGGTCTTGCCGCGGCCGGCGGTCAGCAGGTCGTCGGTATTGCCGTCGTAGGACTGCGTCTTCACCGATCCCGCGACGAAGTTCGGCAGCGTGTTGTTCGAGCCTGCGCTGTTGTTGTCGTCATCGCTGCTGCCGCACGCAGCGAGCGCGACCGCGCTCAGGGCGGCGAACGCCGTCATCCATGGAAGCCTTGGAATTCTTGTCATTCTCAGTCTCCGTCATGATTTTTATGTGACCGGGCGAGCGGCCCGGCATGGCGTTGTTGCGGACGTCTCGATATCGGGACGGCGCGCGGCGTCCGACACGAATGCTGCGACGCTAAACGAAAACGGGTTCCGGCGCGCGAAGCGCCGGAACCCGTCAGGCCATGAGCCCCGGCGACGCCGCGCTACGCACGACGACGCCCCACGTCCTGCTCGACTTTAGCCCCCTCCGCCCTGCACGCCGAGCGTGATCTTGTTCGACACGGATTTGACGCCGGCCACGCCCTTCGCGACTTCCTCGGCCTGGGAGATCTGGCTGCCGTCCGGCACGGTGCCGGTCAGGACCACTGCGCCGCCGCGCGCTTTCACGAACACGTTCGACACGTCAAAACCCTGCGCTTTCGACAGCGCGCGGCGCACGTCGTTGCCCAGCTTGCGGTCGGTCTTCTTGGTCGTGCTCTTCTGGGCCTTGGCGGAGGCCGCCGAGTCGGTGGTCGCCATGGCATCGCTCGACTGGGCATACGCGCTCGAGGCTACGGCCACGCATACCACCACACCCAGCGCCTTCAACATATCGACAGCTTTCATGATTTCTCCTTTTGCTTCGCTTATTGACTTCGCACAGTTGCTACTTCGCACAGTTGCTACTTCGGATGGGACCGCATCTTTCTGGCGGCTTGCTACGACATCGTGCGGAACGCGATGGCCGTGGACATGGCGCGGCCCGCGCGCATGCATGACGGCCGGCGAACCGGCGGATGTGGCAACACGGTGCTGCGAGAGGCTGGCGAATCAATCGATACTCGGCCGGTTGCGGGCGTGGCCCGGCGGCTCATATTTGGGGTGCTGCGCGGCGGCTGCCGGACTGCTGGTCAGCTCGCCGCCTTCCGTTCTGACGTGCGCGGCATACGCATCGACCCACATTGCGGGTCGAACGCACGCGTGTGCAGGTGCACGGCGGCGAACGTCAATTTAATCCAGCACGCACAGAAGCGCAAAGCTTTTAAGCGACAGCGACGCCCCCGGGCAACCGGCGCCGTGACATACGCGCGTCATGCGCGCTTCATGCCGACCTGCCTGCTCGCCGTCCGCTCTCGCCCGTCGCGGCGGTCCGGTGCCGATTCGATCTCATGTACCATCGTCGGGAAAGGGCAGCCGGTGCCGCGCGACGACGCTTGGCCGCGCGAGGTTTTGTTGCGCAGCCACGTGTCACGTCGCCCCATCTTCGGCGAGGTTGCGATCCGAACGAAGCACTTGCTGCCGAATCACCGACGACGGGAAGACGGCCTGCCGGGCGCCGCCATCTCCCGCTTTCCGCCTTCCGACCACCGACAAAGCGATGAACCAGCCTCCAGAGCCCAGCCCAGACCCCGGGACCGGCCCCGACAAGGACTCCCGCGCCACACGCGATGCGCGTCTCAAGCCGCCGCGCATCGTCGCGCGCTTCGTTGCGATTTCCTGGCGCGACCTCGCGCTGACGTTCGTGCCGATCCTCCTCGTGAGCGCGGCCGCGATCTATCTGGCCGTGCGCCTGATCCAGCCCGCGCCGCCGAGCACGCTGACGATCGCCGCCGGCACGAAAGGCAGCTCGTTCTGGAACAGCGCGCAGAAATACAAGACGATCCTCGCGCGCAATGGCGTCACGCTCAACGTGCTGGAAACGCAAGGCTCGCTCGACAACCTGCGCCGTCTCGACGACCCGAAGCAAAGGGTCGACGTCGGCTTCGTGCAGGGCGGCGTCAGCACGCCGGGCGCGACGCATGACAACCTGATGTCGCTTGGCAGCGTCGCTTACGTGCCGCTTGCCGTGTTCTATCACGGCCCGGTCATCTCGCGTCTGTCGGAGCTGAAGGGCAAGCGCCTCGCGATCAGCGCCGAAGGCAGCGGCACGCGGGCGCTCGCGCTCACGCTCCTGAAGGCAAACGGCATCGAGCCGGGCGACGACACCGAACTGCTGCCGCTCGCGGGCGACGAAGCGGCAGCGGCGCTCGTCAAGGGCGATGTCGACGCCGTCTTTCTCACCGGCGACTCCGCGCAGCCGCCGACGATGGGCCGCCTCTTTCGCATGCCTGGCGTGCGCTTCTTCGATTTTTCGCAGGCCGATGCCTACTCGAGGCGCTTTCCGTACCTGAACGTGATCGAGCTGCCGATGGGCGCGTTCGATTTCGCGAAAAATCTGCCGCCCAAGCCGATCCACATGGTCGCGCCGACCGCCGAACTGGTTGCCCGCGACGGACTGCATCCGGCGCTCTCCGATTTGCTGATCGAAGCGGCGCGCGAAGTCTACGGCCGCGCGAACCTGATGCAGCGCGCGAACGAGTTTCCGGCGCCGCTCGTCCACGAATACCGGATCAGCGACGACGCCGAGCGCTACTACAAGTCGGGCAAGAGTTTCCTGTACCGCACGCTGCCGTTCTGGGTCGCGAGTCTCGCGGATCGCGTGATCGTGCTGCTGGTGCCGATCATCGTCGTGCTGATTCCGGGTCTGAGGCTCGTGCCGGGGCTCTACCGGTGGCGCGTGAAATCGCGCATCTACCGCTGGTATGGCGCGCTGATTGCGATCGAGCGCGAAGCGATGGGCGACCCCGGCCAGGAAGAGCGCGCGGCGCTGATCGACCGGGTCGACGCAATCGAGAACGCCGTCAATCGCATGAAGATGCCGCTCGCGTTCGCCGACCAGTTCTACGTGCTGCGGGAGCATATCGGCTTCGTGCGGCATCGGCTGACGCAGGATCAGGCGCTCGCGCGCGACGCGCAGGCGGCTCGCGGCGAACGACCGTCCGCGGGACGCGAGGCGGGCTCCGCGCGCGGCACGCCGGTTGCGCGCGATGTCGCGTCGCGGACAGACACAGCGTGACGCAGCACTTAAGATGGATAAAAGTCGGGCGGAGTCACGATCCGACGCAAGTGAATACACCATTGGATCGAGTCACAGCGCGCAGCAAGCATCAGGTCAGGGAGAACAATCATGAGCGCCTCGAACACCCCCGGTCACGGCCAGCCGTACTTTTTCTTCGATTTCATCTCGCCGTTCTCGTATCTGCTGCTCGAACAGCACGACAAATGGCCGGCGATGCCTTTCGAGGTGACGCCGGTCGAACTGTACAAACTGCTCGACCGGTGGGGCCAGCCGCACGCGGCGACGATTCCGTCGAAACGCGTCTTCACTTATCGGCACGCGCTCTTTCGCGCGGAGCAACTGGGCATTCCGTTCCGGATGCCGCCCAAGCATCCGTTCGATCCGAGCAAGCCGCTGCGCCTTGCCGTCGCGGCGGGCAGCGACATCGCGTGCGTGCGCGACATCTTTCGCTTCATCTGGCGCGACGGCCGCGATCCGTCGACGCCCGAAGGCTTTCGCGATCTGTGCCAGCAAGTCGGATTGCCGGACGGCGAGACGCTGATCGAGCAAGAGGACACCAAGGCGAAACTGCGGGCGAACAACGATCTGGCGGTGTCGCTCGGCGTGTTCGGCGTGCCGACCTTCGTCGTCAACGACCAGTTGTTCTGGGGCGAGGACACGCTGCCGATGGTGCTCTACGTCGCGCGCTCGCCGAACTGGCTCGACGGGACGGAGGTTCGCCGCATCAGCAGCCTGCCGATGGCGCCGACGGACGTGGATTTCGGGTAGCGCAACGGACGCAATTGAGGCGCTTGTCTCTTGCGCGGCGAGCGCCCGTTCGCCGTTCGACTTCTTGCACAGGCACGCCGCCTATGCCGCGCATAGCGCGCCCGCTATGGCGTCGGGCGCCGGAACGGCTTAACTTGGGCGTTTCCCGACTCTCCGTTTGCGGCCCGCCGCCGTCCGTATCTAATCCGCGCCCATGAACGACATCGCCGATTCACTCGACATCTGGCTCATCCGCGTGCTGCGCACGCTGCTGCTCGAACGCAGCGTGACGCAGACGGCGCAGCGGTTGAACCAGACGCAGCCGGCGATCAGCACCGCACTGCGGCGTCTGCGCGAAATCCTGAACGATCCGATCCTCGTGCGCGGCAAGCAGGGCATGGTGCCGACGGAGTACGGCGAGTCGCTGCTCGCGCCGGCGCAGCGCGCGTTGCGCGAGGTCGAGTTCATTGCGACGCCGCACGGCGATTTCGACGCGGCCAGTTCGCGGCGCACGTTCCGCATCTCCGCGCCCGACTATCTCAACGATTTCTTCATGCCGACGCTGGTCGGCGCGTTTCGGGAGGCGGCGCCGCACGCGCGCCTGGAGATCGAATCGCTCAGTCCGATGCGCGATCACGAGCGCGCGCTGGACGAGGGCGAGATCGATCTCGTCGTTGCGAACTGGACGAAGCCGGAGCCGCGTTTCGAGCGCCAGGATCTTTTCACCGACGTATTCGTCTGCCTGATGCGCGCCGACCATCCGCTCGCGCGCGAGCCGCTGACGGCCGAGCGTTACGCACTCGCGGCCCACTTGGCGCCGACGCCGTATAGCGGTGCGAAGCGCCATCCGATTGATATCGGGCTGGAACGCGCAGGCATCCGGCGGCGCATCGTCGCGACGATTCCGTACTTCGGGCTCGTGCCGCAGGTGTTGTTGCAGTCGGATCTGATCTTCACGGCGCCACGGCGGTTCGCCCAGCATTACGCGGCGATGCTGCCGCTGGCGGTGCTGGAGTCGCCGGTGCCCTTTCCGCGAATCAAGTGCTATCAGCTTTCGCTGCCGCAGCCGGAGCAGCCGACCGATGTCGTGTGGCTGCGCGCGTTGATGGCGCAGGTTTCGGAGGGGTTGACGGGGAAGCGGGCGGGAGGGTGAACGGGGCAGTTGGTTCTGCGTCCAACACCACTCTATGCGATATTAGTTTCTTCTTTGGAACTTGTTTTCGCGTCGGTCTATTGGCTCTGCCCCTGTGCGGGGCGGCACCTACTTTCTTTGCTGCTGCAAAGAAAGTAGGCAAAGAAAGCAGCTATTCGGCTCACAGAGTTAGGACGTGACCGCAATTGCAGCACGGAGTGGACATACCGCCTAAGTGTCACCCGCAAAGAACAAGAGGGGTTGGTGCGATTAACTACTGTGTCCTCGCGCACCGAATACAATGGTACAGCAGTCATCCATCCATCTTCGCTTCGCTCAGACGTCAGATGCATGGGTCGCGCGATTGATGTTTGCGGTTGCCCACCGCTGATTTTCGGTTATGCCTTTCGTCCGCGAAGCGTGGACGGATGGATGATTGCCTTACCAAAAACTTCACTGTGCGATGACACAGTGGTCAATCTTACGAAGCGCGGTGGGCCTTCGAGGGCGACACTTAGGCGGTAGGTCCACTCAGTTTATCAAGTGCGTTGACGTTGTGAGACTGCTGCCTGAAAAGCTGCTTTCTTTGCCTACTTTCTTTGCGCTAGCCAAAGAAAGCAAGTCCCGCCCCGCACAGGGGCAGAGCCAATAGACCGACGCGAAAGCAAGTTCCCTAGCAGCAAGGAAACATCAAGCGGCGTTCACAGCCGCCCGAACCCGCGAAAGCGAACCACTGTGGACCCGAAGCAACTGCGCCGCGACCGCCAGCGCAATCGAAACCGGCGCCTTGTCGACGATGCCCTCGACCCCGATCGGACAGGTGATGTCCGCGAGCCGATGCCCGGACACGCCGCGCTCCACCAGCCGCCGCTCGAACTTCACCCGCTTCGTCTTCGATCCGATCAGCCCGAAGTACGCAAAGTCCTCGCGTCGCATGATGCGCTGGGTCAACGCGAAGTCGAGCGAATGATCGTGCGTCATCACGAGAAAGTACGCGCCCGCCGGCGCTTCATCGACGATCGCTTCGGCCAGGTCGGTCGGTTCGATCTGCACGTTGGCGGGCACTTCGTCGGGAAAGAGCTCGTCGCGCGCATCGACCCACTGCACGACGCACGGCAGCGTCCCGAGCACCTTCACGAGCGCATGTCCCACATGGCCTGCGCCAAACAATACGACGTGCATCATGACCGCGCGCTCCTCACCGCATTCACCGCCTTCAGGATCTCCTCGGCCGTGGCCGGCGCGTTCATCGCCGGATTCACCTTGTAGTCGCCGACCGCCGCCACCGCATCGCGAATCGCAAAGAACACCGAGAACGGCAGCAGCAGCGGCGGCTCGCCGACCGCCTTCGACTTGTGGATGCTGTCCTCCACGTTGCGGTTCTTGAAGAGATTGACGCGGAAATCGGCGGGCGTGTCGTTGACGGTCGGAATCTTGTACGTCGACGGCGCGTGCGTCATCAGCTTGCCGCCCGCGTTCCACCACAACTCCTCGGTCGTGAGCCAGCCCATGCCCTGCACGAACGCGCCTTCCACCTGACCTTTGTCGAGCGCCGGATTCAGCGAATCGCCGACATCGTGCAACGCGTCCGCGCGCAACACGCGCATCTCGCCCGTGAGCGTGTCGATCACCACTTCCGACACCGCCGCGCCATACGAGTAATAGTGGAACGGCCGGCCTTGCAGCGCCGCCTGATCCCAGTGGAGCTTGGGCGTCGCGTAGAAGCCGTCGGACCACAGTTGCACGCGCGCGAGATACGCCTTGGCGATGACTTCCTCGAACGGAATCGCATCGTCGCCGACGATCACGCGGTCGTTCGCAAAACGCACGCTCGACGCCGCCACCTCGCTCCCGCCGAACTTCTCGGCGGCGAACTTCGCGAGCCGCTCGCGCAACTGGCGCGCGGCGTCCTGCGCGGCCTTGCCGTTCAGATCGGTTCCCGTCGAAGCCGCGGTGGCCGACGTATTCGCGACCTTGCTCGTGTCGGTGGCCGTCACGCGCACGCGCCCGAAGTCGATGCCGAGTTCGTGCGCGACGACCTGCGCGACCTTGGTGTTGAGCCCCTGCCCCATCTCGGTGCCGCCGTGGTTCACGAGAATCGAACCGTCGGTGTAGATGTGGACCAGCGCGCCCGCCTGATTGAAGTGCGTCACGTTGAACGCGATGCCGAACTTGACCGGCGTGAGCGCGAGGCCCTTCTTCAGGATCTCGTTCTTCGCGTTGAATTCGCGCACGGCTTCGCGACGGCGCCGGTAGTCGCTCGTCTCGGCCAGTTCGCCGAGCAGTTCCGGCAGCACGTTGTCCTCGACCGTCTGGCCGTAGGGCGTGCGGTTGTTGTCGGTCTTGCCGTAGAGATTGTTCAGGCGCACGTCGAGCGAATCCATGCCGAGCGAACGCGCGACGTTGTCGATGATGTACTCGATCGCGAACGCGCCCTGCGGTCCGCCGAAGCCGCGAAACGCGGTATTCGACTGCGTATTGGTCTTGCCGCAATAGCCTTCGATATGCACGTCGGGCAGCCAGTACGCGTTGTCGAAGTGACAGACGGCGCGCGTCATCACCGGGCCCGACAGGTCGGCGGAGAAGCCGCAGCGCGAAGTCATGTCGACCGACACGCCGTCGATCACGCCGTCGTCGCGATAACCGACTTCGAAGTTGTAATGGAAGTCGTGGCGCTTGCCGGTGATCATCATGTCGTCGTCGCGATCCGGGCGCAGCTTGACCGGGCATAGCAGCTTCCATGCGGCGAGCGCGGCGCAGCACGCGAAGATGCCCGACTGCGATTCCTTGCCGCCGAAGCCGCCGCCCATCCGGCGACATTCGACCAGCACGTTATGCGACGGCACTTTCAGCACGTGCGCGACGAGATGCTGCATCTCGCTCGGATGCTGCGTCGAGCAGAAGACGTGCATGCCGTCGTCGTCCTTCGGCACGGCGTAGGCGATCTGTCCTTCCAGATAAAACTGCTCCTGGCCGCCGAGCAGCATCTCGCCGCGCTCGTGGTGCGCCGCGCGCGCCATGCGGCCGGGCGCGTCGCCGCGCGCGAGCTTGAGCGGTTTCAGCACATACGATTCGGCTTTGCGCGCGTCCTGCGCGGTCAAGACGGCGGGCAAATCCTCGAATTCGATCTGCGCGCGGCGCGCCGCGAACCGCGCCGCATCGTGCGACGTCGCGACCACGATGAACATCGGCTGGCCGACGAACTGCACGATGCCGTCGGCGAGCACCGGATCGTCGTGGATGATCGGGCCGCAGTCGTTCACGCCCGGAATGTCCTCGGCGGTGAAGACGGCGACGACGCCCGGCGTCGCGCGCACGGCGTCGAAGTTCATCGACACGATTTTCGCGTGCGCCTTCGGGCTCATGCCGAGCGCGGCGTGCAGCGTGCCGGCGACGAGCGGAATGTCGTCGGTGTAGCTCGCGCGCCCGCTGACATGCAGATGCGCCGATTCGTGCGGGCGCGAAACGTGGACTTGCTTGAACGCGTCGATTTCGTCGGCGAGCGACTGGGCGTCGGTGAGGAAGGCTTCGGCTTGCTGGTTCATTGTGTTGGTTTCCTCTTACTGCACTTCGACCAGTTGAATGGCGCGCACATCGAGCGCGTGCTTCGGCAGCGGATCGTGCGGACGCGTCTCGAGCCAGAACCGGTACATCAGGCTCTTGGCCGTATCGAGGCGGTAATTGCTGCTTGCGCGCATGTCGGTGAGCGGCGCGTAATCGCGGCCGAGCGCGACCATCGCGGCCTGCGCGGTGGCTTCGTGCCACTGCGCGTCGGCGAGGACGCTTTCGGCGTGGGTCGCGCGCTTGGGCGTCGCGGCCATGCCGCCGAACGCGATGCGCGGCTCGCGGATCGTGTCGCCATCGGCGATGAACGAGAACGCGGCGCACACGGCGGAAATGTCGGAGTCGAAGCGCTTCGAGAGCTTGTAGGTGCGGAACTGCAGCTTCGCGCGCGCGCCGCTGCGCGTCGGCACCTTCAGGCCGGCGACGAATTCGTGCTCCGCCATGTCCTTCTTCTGGTACGCGAGGTAGAGGTCTTCGAGCGCCATCTCGCGCTCGCCGTTCGCGCCGAACAGCACGACGCGCGCGCCGAGCGCGATCAGGCCGGGCATCGAATCGCCAATCGGCGAGCCGTTCGCGACGTTGCCGCCGATCGTTCCGGCGTTGCGGATCGGCAGGGAGGCGAAGCGCTGCCACATTTCGGTGAGTTCGGGATACTGCTTCGCGAGTTCCGCATACGCGCGCTCGATGGTGACGCCCGCGCCGATCTCGATCCACTGATCGTTGGTTTCGCAGCGCTGCAACGTCTCGATCTGCCCGACGTAGACAATGTCGCCGAGATCGCGCAGTTGCTTCGTCACCCACAGGCCGACGTCCGTGCTGCCCGCCAGGATGCGCGCTTCCGGCCGCTCGGCCTTGAGTTGCGCGAGCGCCTCGACGGTGCGCGGCGCGTCGAAGCGGCGGTCGGCGTGCTCGTAGTGGAAGGTGTCGTCGCGTTTGATGGCGGCGAGCTTTTGCGCCAGCGCCGCCACGTCGACCGGTGCGAGCGGCGCGGGCGCGTCGAACATCTTTTCGGCGGCATCGACGATCGGCTTGTAGCCCGTGCAGCGACACAGGTTGCCGGTCAGCGCGTTGCTGATTTCCTCGCGCGACGGCGCCGACTTCGCGGCGCACGGACTCGTCGCATGACCGTGCTTTTCGTAGAGCGCCCACATCGACATGACGAAGCCCGGCGTGCAGAAACCACACTGCGAGCCGTGGCAATCGACGAGCGACTGTTGCACCGGGTGCAGCGAGCCGTCCGGCTGACGCAGGTCTTCGACGGTGAAGAGCGCTTTGCCATCGAGCGTCGGCAGGAACTGGATGCACGCGTTCACCGCCTTGAACGCGACGCCGCCCGTCGAATCCGCCTCGCCGATCACGACGGTGCACGCGCCGCAGTCGCCTTCCGCGCAGCCTTCCTTGGTGCCGGTGCAGCGCGCGTCCTCGCGCAGGTATTGAAGGACGGTGCGGGTCGTCGATGCGTCGCTCACTTCGCGGATCGCGTTGCGGTGGTAGAAGCGAATCGGCTGGCTCATTGCGGGTCTCTGGGCTCGAATGTTGGTTGCGCGGGGCTCGCGCAGCCTGTGGCGATGGTCGGAAAACTATCATCGACAAAAACCACAACCCATAGCCGGCCCAGGATGAACGACATATTCCTGTCCCAATATTATCGGGAAGCCTTTTGGATCAAGGGTTTGCGGCGCCCTCCCATAGCGCGGAAAGGCGGGATTTGGTCCATCTGGTTACAAAACTTGGCGGACGCTGCACCGCAACATATGGGAGAATCACGACTCCCGGCCGAATTCAACCCGCAGTTACCCCAATGTCCACCGACTCTTCCGCCACGCGTCCCAGCGACCTCGCCATTACCGGACGAATCGTGTCCGTCGTCGTCTTCACCTTCCTGTGCTACCTGACCATCGGCATCCCGCTCGCGGTGCTGCCCGGCTTCGTGCACACCGACCTCGGCTTCGGCTCGGTGATGGCGGGCGCGGCGATCAGCGTCCAGTACTTCGCGACGCTCGCCTCGCGTCCGCTCGCCGGCCGCACCGCCGATACGCTCGGGCCGAAGAAGACGGTGCTCTACGGTCTCACGGCGTGCGCGGCGAGCGGCGTGTTGCTGCTGGCCTCGGCGCTGGCGGCGCAGTGGCACGCGGTCAGCCTGGCGTTGCTGATCCTCGGGCGGCTCGTGCTCGGCTTCGGCGAAAGCTGGGTCGGCACCGGGTCGATCACGTGGGGCATCGGGCGCGTCGGCGTATCGAACAACGCGAAGGTCATTTCGTGGAACGGCATCGCCACCTATGGCGCGCTTGCGATCGGCGCGCCGCTCGGCGTGTTCATCGACCATTCGGTCGGCTTCGCGTCGCTCGGCTTTCTCGTGATCGCGCTCGGCGCGCTCGGCTACTGGCTCGCGACGCGCATGGCGCCGGTTCCGGTCGTGCACGGCGAGCGCATGTCGTACCGCAGCGTCTTCTTCCGCGTGCTGCCGCACGGTCTCGGTCTCGCGCTCGGCTCGGCGGGCTTCGGTTCGATCGCGACGTTCATCACCCTCTTCTACGCCGCGCACAACTGGCCGAACGCGGCGCTCTCGCTCACGGTGTTCGGCACGATGTTCGTCGGCGCGCGCCTCCTGTTCGCGAACACGATCAAGACCTACGGCGGCTTTCGCGTCGCGATCGTCTCGTTCGCATTCGAATGCGCGGGCTTGCTGATGCTGTGGCTCTCCGCCGATCCGACCTTCGCGCTCGCGGGCGCCGCGCTCACGGGCTTCGGCTTCGCGCTGGTCTTCCCGGCGCTGGGCGTCGAGGCGGTCGGGCTCGTGCCGCCCGCAAGCCGTGGCGCGGCGCTCTCGGCGTATTCGGTGTTCCTGGACTTGTCGCTCGGACTGACCGGGCCGCTTGCGGGCTATATCGCGGGCGAATTCGGCTACGGCTCGGTGTTCCTGTTCGCCGCCGTGGCGGCGGCGCTGGCCGTCGCGCTGTCGGTCGCGCTGTACATGCGAACCGGACGCGGCGTCGGCGGGCCGGCCACGGCCTGATCGCCCCGCCATCGACGATCGAAGCGCTCGCTCTCGCGAGCGTTTTTTTTGCCGCGCGCCGGGCGCGAAGCGTCGATCCGGCGAGGTGAGCCGCGCCAGTTTCGCAGATCGAAGCATCCGGGAAAAGCGGACGTCGTCGCCCGTTCCGGCGACGCGCGACGATCCCTCACACGAATGCGCTGTGTGCGGGCCGTGCTGGACATGGATTTGTGTCGGTGAAACTATTGAAGCGAAACGGTCGCGACGCCATCAGAATCACATCGCGTTCCTCAGGATGGCACGCGGCAACGGCAGAACGCGAGCTGCACAAAGAAACCGAAGACAAAAGCGAACGTTGCGGCGGACCTCGAATCGAACGTCAAATTCGAGCGAGGAGCGCGAGCCGCGCGGGCGGCATTGAGATACCCTGATGGAAACGGCCCGCGCGAAAGAATCGAGGTCCGCTACGCTGCCGTTCGCAGCGAACCGGACACGCGTTCGCCGGCATCGAGATCGACAACAACACATCCAAATATCAGGTGAACGCAATGGTTCAGAAACCCGACGAACCTCAATATGACCTGCTCACTGCCGCACGCGAGGAAAAAGTGCGTGTGGCGGTCTTTCTCGTCAACGGAATCCGGCTCGTCGGCTACATCGAATCGTTCGACCGGCACGTCGTGATCCTGCGCGCGCCGACGGGCGTGCAGGTCGTCTACAAGCACGCCATCTCGACGATCCAGCCGGACACCGGCAAGCCGCCCACCAACCGGCGCTCCCACGACACCCCGCATGGCGAGGGCGAACGCTCGTCCGGACCGCGTCGCGGACCGGGCGAAGGTCACCGGTCGTAAGAAAACCGCGCCCGCAACGGGGCGCGCGCTTTCACATCCGTGTCGCGCGGGTTTCATGCCCGCGTCACGAAACTCGCCTTTTTTGGCGCTACGCGCGCATCGCGCCGGATCGGTTCGCGGCTCCTTCGACCCAGGGCTTGCGCGAGAGCACGTCGCGCAGCACCGCTTCGAGTTCCTGTTCGCCGGGATGGCAGCCCCATTTGCTGAAGCCCGCCGCCGACGCGATCATGAACCACGAATGCGGCGGAAACCATTCGAAGCGCAGCGCCCCGTTCTCGAAGACGCGCAGCCGGCCGGTATCGCGATCGAAATCCGCGCACACCGCGATGCCGTTTTGATGCGCGCTTGCTCGGATGAGGCGGTTCAACATCGATCGCTCCTGGCTGCGGCCCGCACGACGAGCCGATGGTGTCGCCGCACGCGCGTGCGGCGTTGGCGTCCGCGTGCAGACGGCGAGCGCTCGTCTGCCGGGACACGTCCATCAGACACCCGGCCGAGCGTCGCGTCGGTGCGTTGCATGACATTCGGCCGCGCCCGGGAATCCGCCGCGTCAGAGCATTTCCAGATGCTGTTTGTTTGTCGGCGGCCTGAAGTGGCTGTCGATCTGCGCGAGTTCGTCCGGGGTCAGCGCGAGATCCGCCGCCGCGCGGTTCTCCTTCACGTGCGCCACGTTCGACGCCTTCGGAATCGAGCAGACACCGGGTTGCTGGAGCACCCACGCGAGCGCGATCTGGAACGTCGACACGCCGCGCGCCGCCGCGATGTCGTTCAGCACGCTTTTCTTCGGCAGCCGTGCGTGATCAACGGGGCTGTACGCCATCGCCGGAAGACCGCGTTCGCGCAGCCACGGCAGCAGGTCGAATTCCGGCCCGCGACGCGCGACGTTGTAGAGCACCTGGTTGGTCGCGCACGCGTTGCCGTCGTCGAGCGCGAAGAGTTCTTCCATGTCGTCGGTGTCGAAGTTGCTCACGCCCCAGTGACGGATCTTGCCGTCGCGCTTCAACTTTTCGAAGCCCGCCACCGCGCCTTCCAGATCTTCGCCGCCGCGCCAGTGCAGCAGGTACATATCGATGCGGTCGGTTTTCAGGCGCTTCAGGCTGCGCTCGCACGCCGCCTGCACGCCGCGCTCGCTGGCGTTGTGGGGATACACCTTGCTCACGATGAAAATGTCGTCGCGCAAGCTGCCGAGCGCTTCGGCGATCAGCTTTTCGCTTTCGCCGTCGCCGTACATCTCGGCGGTGTCGATGAGCGTCATGCCGAGTTCGACGCCCGTGCGCAACGCGGCGATCTCGTCACGGCGGGCGCTGGCGCGTTCGCCCGCGCGTTCGCCCATTCCCCAGGTGCCCTGGCCGAGCTTCGGAATCGCCTCGCCGGTCGGCAAGGCTACGGTTTCAATCGATCGGGTCATCGCGTTCTCCTCGAAGCACTATCGTACTTCGGTCGGCGCTTCGCACCTCGGGTTCCCCGGATCGCCGCGAAGCGTTCAAACCAGCCCGACGACGAGCGGCCCGAGCAGCGTCAGAAGGACGTTCGCGAGCGCATAGGTGATCGCGAACGGCACCGTCGGCACGCCGCTCGCGGCTTTGTCGAGCACGGCGCCGAATGCCGGATTCGCGCTGCGCGAACCGCTGAGCGCGCCGGCGAGCAGCGCGGCGTTGTCGTAGCGCAGCACGTAGCGGCCGAACAGCATCGTCAGCAGGAGCGGAAAGAGCGTGACGAACACGCCGAGCAGGAAAATCGTGAGACCGCTCTCCTTGACCGTCACGACCGCCTGCAGACCCGAATTGATCCCGACCACCGCGACGAACGCGGCCAGCCCGAAGTCCTTGAGCAGTTGCGAGGCCGCCGGCGGCATCACGCCGTACATCGGATGCTTGCCGCGCATCCAGCCGAACACGAGCCCGGCGAGCAGGCACCCGCCGCCCGAGCCGAGCGTGAGCGGAATGCCGCCCACGTTCACCACGACGAGGCCGATCAGCAATCCCACCACGATGCCGACGCCCATATAGATGAAATCGGTCTTGTCGGTGTACGGCAGCTCGTAGCCGGCGGCGTCGACGGCGCGTTTGGTGTCCTGCGGCGAACCGAAGAACGTGATCACGTCGCCGTGTTCCAGCTCGGTTTCGGGCAGCACCGGCAGCGGCCGGTCCACGCGCCGGATCTCGTGGATATAGACGCCGTGCCGCAATTCGCGGTCGACGCTCGCGCGCACGGCCGCGATCGTCGTGTGATTCATGCCGCGGCGCGAGAACACGCCCTGGCGGCGCTGCATGACGAGGCTGATGCCGTCGGTATCGCCGACTTCCTCGCCGAGCTGCGACGCCGCCGCGACCATGACTTCCCGGCGCCCCACGACGAGCACGATGTCGCCGGCTTCGAGCATCACGTCCGGACGCGGTTCGAGCGGCTTGCCCGCGCGCCGGATGCGCTCGATCGTGATCATGTCCTGCTCCGCCGTCTCGATCTGCGCGACGGTGCGTCCGCCGCCGCCGCGCACGCGAAAGGCGCGCCCGACGAGCACCGGCAACGTCGACGTCTGCCCCGCGCCCGGCCCGCTGCCGCCCGCGCCGGCCAGCGCCTTCTCGGCTTCGAGCGCGGCGTCGTGCAGGTTCTGGCCCATGAACTTCGGCAGAATGTTCACGCACACGATGATCGCGCCGAGCGAGCCGAACACGTAGGTGACCGCGTAGGCAATCGCGACATCGGACTGCAGCGCCTTCGTTTCCGCCGCCGGCAGGCCGAGCCGCGCGATGGCGTCGCCGGCCGTGCCGATGATCGCCGACTGCGTGAGCGCGCCGCCCGCGAGCCCTGCCGCGAGACCCTTGTTGAGCCCGAAGAGCCGCGCGCAGACGATCACCGTGACGAGCGCGCTCACGGCGAGAAACACGGCCATCGCGATCTCGCGCAGCGTGCGCCGGTTGAGCGAGTTGAAGAATTGCGGGCCGGAGTCGTAGCCGACCGCGTAGATGAAAACGGCGAACATCACGGATTTGACGCCGTTGTCGATCTGCACGCCCACCTGGCTGATCACGACCGCCGCGAGCAGCGACCCGCCCACGCCGCCGAGCTGGAACTTGCCGAAGTTGATCTGGCCGATCAGGTAGCCGATCGCGAGCGACAGGAAGAGCGCCACTTCCGGCGACTTCTGGAAGATCTGGTGTAGCCAGTCCATCGGGTCCCTTTATGGTGGTGAGCGCCGCTCTACCCGAACTTGCCCGCGAGGCCGACGACGAGCGGCCCCATCAGCGGCAGCAGCACGTTCGAGAGCGCGTAGGTGATCGTGTAGCCGATCACGGGCGTCGAGTTGCCCGTCACGCCGACGAGCGCACTGATCGCCGGCGTGCTGCACTGCTGTCCGGCGATCGCGCCGAGCAGCATCGGCACTTCGAGCTTCAGCAGAAAGCGTCCGACAAACAGCGACACGAGCGCCGGCCCGAGCGTGATGACGACCCCCGCGACCGGCAGCGCGACGCCGTATTCGCGGATCAGGCGCACGGCGTCCGACCCCGCCGACAGCCCGACCGCCGCGATGAACGTACAGAGGCCGAAGTCCTTCAATATCTGCGCGGCCGCCGAGGGCAGCGAGCCGATCAGGGGATAACGCGAGCGAATCCAGCCGAACAGCAGCCCGGCGAGCAGGCACCCGCCGCCGGTGCCGAGCGTCACGTCGACGCCGCCCATCCGCGCGGAGAGCCGCCCGAGCGCGATGCCGACGAGCACGCCGAGGCCGAGGAACACGAAGTCGGTCTTCTGCGTCGCGCGTACGACGTAGCCGAGCTTCGCCGCGCCGCGCGCCACGTCTTCGCGCGCCCCGACGAGCGTCAGCACGTCGCCGCGATGCAATTCCGTGCCGGGCAGCGCCGGAATCGTGCTGTCCAGCCGCGTGACCGCCGAGATGAAGACGCCGCGCGCGTCCGCTGGCGACGCGCGCTCGCGCACCTGCGCGACCGTCAAGCCGTGCACGCCGCGATGCGTGAGCATGACGTCGAGCTTGTCGGCGTAGGCATCGGCGACATCCGCGCCGAACACTTCCTCGCCGATGGCGGGGATCGCCTGCACGACCGCTTCGCGCCGTCCGCCGATCAGAATGCGATCGCCGGGCTTCAGCACGACGGCCGGCTGCGCACGGATCACCGAGCGGCTGCGCGTCACGCGCTGCACGCTGATGTTGTGGCCGTAGCGCGCTTCGAGTTCGCCGATGGTCTGCCCCGCCGCGCCGATCACCTTCACTTCGCGCCCGACGAGCGGCGGCGCAGCGAGGCTCTGGCCTTCCGCGAGGGCGCCGTCGCCGCCGAGCTTGCGCCAGAGCCGCTCGGACTCCTCGCGCAGGTTCACGCGCAAGAGGAGCGGCGCGAACTGGCTCGTGAACAGCACGATCGTGACGAGCCCGAACAGGTAGCTCACGCTGTACGCGGTGACGATGTTCGCCTGCAGGCGCGCGGTGTCGGCGGCGGAAAGACCGAGCCGGCCGATCGCCTCCGATGCGGTGCCGATCACCGCCGATTCGGTCGCGGCGCCCGCGAGCAGCCCGGCGGCAGTGCCCTGGTCGAGCTTGAGCACGGCGACGGCGCCGAGCACGAGCGCGATCACGACGACCATCTCCACGATGGACAACATGCCGTAGCGCCAGCCGCGGCCGATGTTGGCGAAGAACTGCGGACCGCCGGTGAAGCCGAGCGCGAAGATGAAAAGCGCGAAGGCGATGTTTTTCAGGTCGGGAGAAATGCGCGCGCCGCTCTGCCCGAGGATCAGCGCGACGATCAGCGTGCCGCACACGCCGCCGAGCTGAATCGGGCCGATCTTCACCGAGCCGATGAGATAACCGATCGCCAGACTGGCGAACAGGGCGATTTCAGGCTGTGCGGCGAGCAACTGCCAGAGCATGGATTATCTCTTTTCCGAGAAGCAAATGACTTTATTCCGAATTGGACGGGATTCGTACAGCCCGCTACGCTATATTGGCACCCGTTCGGCGATAAAAAAATTCAGTTTGCAATTTCTAAATTCGAATCGGAAGCGAAACCATGGCAAAACTGAAATTTTCTCCAATCTACACGTTAAGCATTTATAGAATCAAGAACGGCAACAATTTACAAATCGCGCAACGCCAAGCGCGACAAGCCGATCGCGCAACGTTCGCACGAATATTTTCCATTTTGAAAATCACCGCAGTGTCCGCCTGGTCATTTTTACACGTTCATTTCTTCTGATGTCAGTGAATTTCCTGCCGCTGGCATACAAGTAGTTTGAGGATCTGCACGAAATACCGCCAAGAAATTAAATATTGTAATTTGAACCGGGTGTCAATATTATTTCCTTGCGGTTCTCAAAAAGTCCGATGTATCGAAGCCGCCTTGCGCATCGGATAAATCGACATATCCTCCGAGGGTCTTTGTGATGAACCAGATACATGCCATGCGAGTCTTCGTCCGCGTCTCCGAGACGGAAAGTTTCCGGCGCGCAGCACAACAACTCGACGTATCGAATGCATTAGTCACCCGATCGATCGCCATGCTCGAAGCGCACCTGCGCACGCGTCTCATCAACCGTACCACGCGCAACCTCTCCCTCACCGAAGCCGGCACGCGCTATCTGGAAGGCTGCCGCGCGCTGCTGGAAGAACTCGACAATCTGGAATCCGCGCTCGCGCACACCGAAGGCGAACCGAGCGGCACGTTGCGCGTCGTGGCGTCGAGTTCGCTGTCGCTGCTCACGCTGACACCGCTCATCGACGGCTTCCGCAAGCTCTATCCAAAGGTCAACGTGCGGCTCACGCTCGCCGAGCGTCACGTCGACCTGGTGGAAGACGGCTTCGACGTCGGCATCGTCACGGCCTTCATGGTGACGAGCACCGCGCTCGTCGAACGTCCCGTCGCGACCAACCCGCTGATTCCCGTCGCCTCGCCCGCCTACCTCGCCGAACACGGCACGCCGCGCGCGCCCGTCGACTTGCAGGCGTATCCGTCGGTCGCGCTGCCCAACGAAATCCGCAGTTCCACCTGGCATTTCCGTCATCGCCACGGCGCGTCCGATCAGGTCACGCTCGCGCCGGTCTACACGGTCAACAACGCGCTGATGGTGCGCCTCGCGACGCTCGCCGGCATGGGTTTCTCCGTCCTTCCGGAAGGCCTCGTCAGAGCCGACCTCGAAGCCGGAACGCTCGTGCGCGTCCTGCCCGACTACGCAATCGACGATCCTGACATGAAGGTTTCGGTGGTCTATCCTGGACGTCAGTACCTGCCCGCCAAGACGCGCTTTTTCATCGATTACACGCTCGCCAAACTCGCGCCGCAGGTGAATGGCGGCGTCGAACGCCCGGACGCGGTGTTGACCCATGTGCCCGGCTTCATGCCGATTTCGACCGCAAGCGCGACGCACGCGATGCCGCTCTCGGACCGGTCCACTCACTGAACGGAAACGCGCCATGCCGACCCGCATGATCGTCTTCAGCAGCCGGCAGTACGACGTCGACAGCTTCAACGAGGTCAACGCGCAGTACGGCATCGAACTGGACTTTCAGGAGTCGCATCTGGATGCCGAAACGGCCGTCCTCGCGCGGGGCTTCGAGGCGGTGTGTCCGTTCGTCAACGATCGTCTCGACATGGCGACGCTCGAAAAGCTGTATCTCGGCGGCACGCGGCTCGTCGCGCTGCGCTCCGCCGGATTCAACCATGTCGACCTGCCGACGGCAAAACGGCTCGGGATGACGGTCGCGCGCGTGCCGGCGTATTCGCCGCACGCCGTCGCCGAGCATGCGGTCGGCATGATCCTCACGCTCAACCGGCGTTTTCATCGCGCGGTCGCGCGCACGCGCGAAGGCGACTTTTCGCTGAACGGCCTGCTCGGTTTCGATCTGTATGGCAAGACCGTCGGCGTGATCGGCACCGGCGTGATCGGCCGCGTGTTCGGCGGCATCATGGCGGGCTTCGGCATGAACGTGCTGGCTTACGATCCCGGTACGCCCGCCGAGGACCTGCTCGCACGCGGCGCGCGCTACGTGCCGCTCGACACGCTGCTCGCCGAATCGGACGTCGTGAGCCTGCACTGTCCGCTCCTGCCGGCGACGTATCACCTCATCGACGAACGCGCGCTCGGCAAGATGAAGCGCGGCGCGATGCTGATCAACACGGGGCGCGGCGGGCTCGTCGAAAGCAATGCGCTGATCGGTGCGTTGAAGAGCGGCCAGCTGGGCCATCTCGGGCTCGACGTCTACGAGGAAGAAGGCGGCCTCTTCTTCGAGGATCACTCGAACCGTCTCCTTCAGGACGACGTGCTCGCGCGCCTCCTGATGTTTCCGAACGTGATCGTCACGTCGCACCAGGCGTTCTTCACGCGCGAGGCGCTGCTCGAAATCGCCACGACGACGCTCGGCAACGTCAAGGCCTGGCAGGACGGCGCGCCGACCAACGTGGTCGAGGGCTGAAGCTCTTTCGGCCCGCGCGAACTCAGATATCCTCGTATTCCGACGACGCCTCGCCCGACGCCGCGCACATCTGGCGCAGCAGTTCGGCTTCGCGCTCGTGCACTTCCACCGGCATGCACAGCGCACCCGCGTGCGCGAGATAGCGCGCGCGATGCTGGCCGTTCCTGAACGACACCACGCCCTCGCGGTGCACGCCGATCAGGCCCAAAAGCCCCGCTGCGCGCCGCGCCGAGATCGTCACGTAGGGCATTTCGGGCACGCGCGGATTGTCGGGATCGAGGAACTCGCGGATGCCTTTCACCTTGCCCGCATGCCAGTCGCTGACGGCCTTGAGCACATAGTCGGTATCGTCGCGATCGGCGCATTCGAGGAGCCGCTTCACATCGACCAGCACGACCTGATGACGCGAGTCGCGCTCCGTGAAGACGCGCTTTAAGCGCACGAAGTCGTACAGCGTGTGGCCTTGCAGCCGCACGATCCAGACCGCTTCGGCAGCGGCCGGGGCAACCATCGCAGTATCGATCGACATAGAGGAGAGCCGGGACCGCGCGCGCTCCATGCGCACGCTTGTTAAGTGAAACTTGTACACCCTAGTGACGGTTCGTGAAAGACTCATGACGGGCACGGCATGTGCTGTGTTGCGTGAATCAAACTACGCTCATCCGAAGGACGAGCCGGAGCGAGGTTGAACACGAACCTAAGCGCAAGCACGAACACACAGGCTGACCTGATCGTCGCGCGTCCGGAAGGGCTTTACTGTCCGGCGGGCCACTTTTATATCGATCCGTGGCGGCCGGTCGAACGGG
The DNA here is from genome assembly GCF_031451455.1 of Caballeronia sp. LZ024. Taxonomy (NCBI): domain Bacteria; kingdom Pseudomonadati; phylum Pseudomonadota; class Betaproteobacteria; order Burkholderiales; family Burkholderiaceae; genus Caballeronia; species Caballeronia sp. LZ024. The sequence continues at coordinate 2,657,696 of NZ_JARUXL010000001.1, forward strand.
CCGTCATCACGCATGCGCATGCCGATCATGCGCGCTTCGGTCACCGGCACTATCTGGCGGCCGAGCCGGGCGTCGGCGTGCTCCTGTCGCGGCTGCCCGGCATCGACCTGCAAGGCGTGCCTTACGGCGAGCGCATCGTCATCAACGGCGTGACGGTCTCGCTGCATCCGGCGGGGCACGTGCTCGGCTCGGCGCAGGTGCGCGTCGAGCATGCGGGCCGCGTGTGGGTCGCATCGGGCGACTACAAGGTCGAGCCCGATCCCACCTGCGCGCCGTTCGAGCCGGTTCGCTGCGACACCTTCATCACCGAATCGACGTTCGGCCTGCCGATCTATCGCTGGGAGCCGTCGCAGACGGTTTTCGACGGCATCGACTCCTGGTGGCGGCACAACGCGGCAGAGGGACGCGCGTCGGTGCTCTTCTGCTATTCGTTCGGCAAGGCGCAGCGCATTCTCGCGGGCGTCGATGCCGCAATCGGCCCGATTTTCTGCCACGGCGCGGTCGAGCCGCTCAACCGCGCGTACACGCGAGCCGGCGTGCTTCTGCCGCCGACGCGCCCCGTCTCCGACATCGCCGCGCGCGACAAGGCGGAGTTCAAGGGCGCGCTCGTCGTCGCGCCGCCGTCCGCGCAGGGCAGCGCGTGGATGCGCCGCTTCGGCGACTACAGCGACGCCTTCGCGTCCGGCTGGATGCGCCTGCGCGGCACGCGGCGGCGTCGCGGGCTGGATCGCGGCTTCGTGCTCTCCGATCACGCCGACTGGCCGGGCCTGCAACTCGCAATCGGCGCGACGGGTGCAGAACGCGTGATCGTCACGCACGGCCAGATCGAGCCGATGGTGCGCTGGCTGCGCGAACAGGGTTTGGAAGCGGGCGCCTTCACGACCGAATACGGCGACGACGCGATCGAAGCCGACGCGGCGGAAGCGCCGTCGGCCGTCGAGAGCACGACGAGCCACGCAGAATGAAACGCTTCGCCACGCTCTACGCCGCGCTCGACGCGACGACTTCGACGAAGGAGAAGCTCGAAGCGCTGACCGCGTACTTCTCGGCGGCCGAGCCCGAGGACGCCGCCTGGGCGTCGTATTTCCTCGCGGGCGGCAAGCCGCGCCAGTCGGTGCCGACGCGCATGCTCACCGAACTCGCCCGCGAGCGCGCGGGGCTGCCGGAATGGCTCTTCGAGGAGTCGTATCAGGCGGTCGGCGATCTGGCCGAAACGATCGCGCACATCCTGCCGCCCGCGACGCGCGAATCCGAACTCGGCCTCGCGCAGTGGATCGAGGATCGTGTGCTGACCTTGCGCGGCGCGAGTCCGGCGGAGTTGCGCGAGCGGCTCGTCGGCTACTGGGACGAACTCAACTGGAGCGAGCGCTTTCTTCTGACGAAGCTGATCGGCGGCGGCTTTCGCGTCGGCGTGGCGCGGCAGCTCGTCGTGCGCGCGCTCGCCGAGGTCGCGGGCGTCGATCACAAGCGCATCGCGCAACGGATGGTCGGCTGGACCGATTCGCGGCAGGCGCCGAGCGCCGCGCGCTATTTGCGGCTCGTCGCGCCCGAGCGCGCGGGCGAGGACATCGACACGCCGCCCGAAAGCGATCTCGGTCTGCCCTATCCGTTCTTTCTCGCGCATCCGCTGCAAGCCGACCCGGCGACGCTTAACGCGCCATCGGACTGGCTCGTCGAATGGAAGTGGGACGGCATTCGCGCGCAGCTCGTCAAGCGCGGCGGCCGCGTCTGGCTGTGGTCGCGCGGCGAGGACCTCATCACGGAGCGCTTTCCCGAACTCGCGTCGCTCGGCGCGGCGCTGCCGGACGGCACCGTGATCGACGGCGAGATTCTCGCCTGGGAGCCGGGCGGCGCGGCGCCGTTGCCGTTCGCGCGCCTGCAGCCGCGCATCACGCGCAAGTCGCTGACGAAGCAGGTGCTCGCCGATTCGCCCGCCGCGCTCCTCGCCTACGATCTGCTCGAAGCCGATGGCATCGACTTGCGCACGACGCCGCTCGAAGCACGCCGCGCGCGGCTCGATGCGCTCGCCGCGACGCTTGCGACGGACTTGCTGCGCGTTTCGCCGCTCGTCGCCGCCGGCGACTGGGACACGCTCGCGACGCTGCGCGACGAAAGCCGCGCGCGCGGCGTCGAAGGTTTGATGCTGAAGGAGCGCCACTCGATGTACGGCGTCGGGCGCACGAAGGCGTCGGGGACGTGGTGGAAGTGGAAGATCGACCCGTATGCCGTCGATGCCGTGCTGCTCTACGCGCAGCGCGGCCACGGCCGGCGCGCGAGCCTCTACACGGATTTCACCTTCGCGGTCTGGGACGAGGCCGACGGCGTGCGCACGCTGGTGCCGTTCGCGAAGGCCTACTCCGGCCTCACCGACGAGGAAATGCGCCAGGTCGATGCAATCGTGCGCAAGACAACGGTCGAGAAATTCGGCCCGGTGCGCAGCGTCACGCCGACGCTCGTCTTCGAGATCGGCTTCGAAGGGATTCAGGCGAGCCCGCGCCACAAGTCGGGTATCGCAGTGCGCTTTCCGCGCATGCTGCGCTGGCGCACCGACAAGCAGATCGACGACGCCGACACGCTCGACATGCTCAAGGGCTTTCTCGGCGAGACCGCATCATGAACGCGCCTGACGACGCCCGCGAGCGGCGGCCTCGCCCGCCGCGTCCGCGCCGCGTGCCGAAGACGCGCGCCGCGCAGGCAAAGGCCGATGCCACCGCCGAGCTGTTTCGCCCCGCGCCATTCGGCGTCGATCCGCTCGAAGCGGCGAAGCCGTTCGACGAGCGGGTGGAACGCTGGTTCGCAGACCAAGGCTGGCAGCCGTTCGACTTCCAGCGCGACGTATGGCGCGAGATCGCGCGAGGATCGAGCGGCCTCTTGCACGCGACGACCGGCGCCGGCAAGACCTGGGCCGTGTGGCTCGGCGCGCTCGCGGCGTTCGCGCAACCGCAGGCGCGCGCGCTGCCCGCGCCGCTCACCGTCCTGTGGATCACGCCGATGCGCGCGCTCGCCGCCGATACCGCGCGCGCGTTGCAGGCCGCCGTGACCGCGCTCGCCGTGCCGTGGTCGGTCGGCCTGCGAACCGGCGACACGCCATCGGCCGAACGCGCGCGGCAGAATCGCCGGATGCCGTCGGCGCTCGTCACGACGCCCGAAAGCCTCACACTGATGCTCACGCGCGCCAACGCACGCGAAGAACTCGCGCAGGTGCGGCTCGTGGTCGTCGACGAATGGCACGAGCTGCTCGGCAACAAGCGCGGCACGCAGACCCAGCTCGCGCTCGCGCGCCTCGCCCGCTGGCGGCCCGAGGTGCAGGTCTGGGGCCTGTCCGCGACGCTCGGCAACACCCAACTCGCGCACGACGCGCTGCTCGCCGCCGTGAAGACGCCGCGCGTGATCGTGCGCGGCGCGCAGCCGAAGACGCTCGTCGTCGATACGCTGATTCCCGAGACCATCGAGCGCTTTCCGTGGGGCGGCCATCTCGGCGTGCGGCAGGTCGGCCCGGTCGCCGATGAAATCGACCGGGCGCGCAGTTCGCTCGTCTTCACCAACACGCGCTCGCAGTCGGAAATCTGGTATCGCGCGCTGCTCGAACTGCGGCCGGACTGGGCCGGGCTGATTGCGCTGCATCACGGATCGCTCGATCAGGAAGTGCGCGAATGGGTCGAACTCGGGCTGAAGAACGGGCAGTTGAAGGCGGTCGTGTGTACGTCGAGCCTCGATCTCGGCGTCGATTTCCTGCCGGTTGATCGCGTTTTTCAGATTGGTTCGCCGAAGGGCGTCGCGCGCCTGATGCAGCGCGCCGGACGCTCCGGCCACGCGCCCGGACGCGTGTCGCGCGTGACGATCGTGCCGACGCACGCGCTCGAGCTCGTCGAAGCGGCGGCGGCGCGCTGGGCGGTCGAGGAGAGGCACATCGAAGGCCGCGAGATGCCGTACAAGCCGCTCGACGTGCTCGTGCAGCATCTCGTGACGGTGGCGATCGGCGGCGGCTTCACGGCGCCCAAACTCTTCGATGAAGTCCGCCGCGCGTATGCGTACCGCGACCTGACGCAGCAGGAATTCGACTGGGCGCTCGCCTTCGTCGAGCGCGGCGGCACGTCGCTCGCGGCGTATCCGGACTATCACCGCGTCGAGCGCGACGACGGCGGCGTCTATCGCGTGCCGCGCGAGGACCTGATCCGGCGGCATCGCAACAATGTCGGCACGATCGTCGCAAACGCGACCATCAACGTCGCTTACATGACGGGCGGGCGCATCGGCGCGATGGAGGAATCGTTCATCTCGCGGCTGAAACCCGGCGACGTCTTCACGTTCGGCGGCCGCACGCTCGAACTCGTGCGCGTGCGCGACATGACCGCCTACGTGAAGCGCGCGACCTCTTCACGCGGCGCGATGCCGCAATGGGCCGGCAGCCGCATGCCGCTCTCGTCGGAACTCGCGGGTGCGACGCTCATAATGCTCGCGCGCGCGAACGCCGGCATCTACGACGAGCCCGAGATGCGCGCGGTGCGGCCATTGCTCGAATTGCAGGCGAGATGGTCCGCGCTGCCGGGACCGGGCGTGCTGCTCGTCGAAGCAATCCGTTCGCGCGAAGGACATCATTTCTTCTGCTATCCGTTCGCCGGACGCACCGCGCATATCGGGCTGGGATCGCTGATCGGCTGGCGCGTCGCGCGCGATTCGCCGAGCACGTTTTCCATTTCGATGAACGACTACGGGTTCGAGTTGCTCTCGGCGCGTCCGTTCGACTGGCAGACGCTGATCGAAGGCGGACTTTTTTCGCCCGCGAATCTCGAATACGACATTCTCGCGAGCCTCAATTCGTCGGAACTCGCGGCGCGGCGCTTTCGCGAGATCGCGCGCGTGTCGGGGCTCGTGTATCAGGGACATCCGGGGCAGCAGAAGAGCGCGCGGCAATTGCAGGCGTCGAGCGGACTCTTCTACGAAGTGTTCCGCAAGCACGACGCCGATAACCTGCTGCTCGCGCAGGCCGAGGACGAAGTGCGGTTGCAGGAACTCGAACTGGACCGCATCCGCGTCGCGCTCGAACGGATGAACGCGAGCCGTCTCGCGCTCACGCATCCGAAGAAGCCGACGCCCTTCGCGTTTCCGCTGATCGTCGGACGGCTGCGCGAGAAGGTGAGCACCGAGAAGCTGTCGGATCGCGTCGAGCGGATGCTGGCCGATCTGGAAAAGGCCGCGCGCACATGACGACCGAAGCGCTGACCGTCGATGTCGCCGGCCATACGCTGCTGCTTTCAGCCGAGCGCGCGGCATTCGATCCGCTGCTGAAGGCGCTCTTCGTCGCCGATGCGCATTTCGGCAAGGACGCCGTGTTCCGTGCGCGCGGCATTCCAGTGCCGGCGGGATCGACCGATGCGAATCTCGCGCGGCTCGATGCGCTCGTCGCGACGCATCGGCCGGAGTCGATCGTGTTTCTCGGCGACTTGCTGCACGCGCGGGAGTCGCACGCCGACGAGACGTTGGGCGCGCTATCGGCGTGGCGCGCGCGGCATCGGGCGCTGCGGCTGTTGCTCGTCGAAGGCAATCACGACCGGCATGCGGGCGCGCTGCCGGCGGCGTTCGGCATCGAGACGGTGTTCGAACCTTATGCGATGGGACCGTGGGCGCTTTGTCATCATCCGCAGACCGTCGACGGCGCATATGCGCTCGGCGGGCACGAGCATCCGGTGTATCGCATCGCGACGCGAGCGGACCGTGTGCGGCTGCCGTGCTTTCGATTCAGTGCGCGGGGCGGCGTGCTGCCGGCGTTCGGTGAATTCACCGGCGGGTTCGAAGTGAACGACTCGGCGCGGGGCGAGGCGATTTATGTCGTCGCCGGAGAAAGGGTGCTGGAGGTGCGGGGGTAAATCCCCTCAGTGATAAATCGTCTTCGACGACGTGAGCTTCGTCAGCGTCCCGCGCTGGAACCTGAACCAGCCCTCGCCGGTTCTGAGCACGGCTTCGTCGCGCTGCCAGTACACGCTGTCGATCCTGAGCCGCCGTCCGATGCGCTCGACCGCCGGCGGTTTCCTGCGAAAGTCGTAGAGCACGAGCCCGTTGCCCTCCTCGACCAGCATCCGCGCGACCGCCTCGTGCGCGCCCGACGTGTCGTCGAAATGGCGCAGGCGGCTGCTGTTCACGCGATCGAACGGCTGGCCGTCGATCTGCGCGACATAAGCGCTGCCCTCCTGCACGAACTGCAACGCGCCGGCCACCGTCGCGACAGGCCCCGCTGTGCCGCTTTGCGCATTCGCGACGCTCGCGACAAGCGTCGCGGCCGCGAACAGACCCTGAAACAATCTCCGGCAGACGATCATCGAATGACTCCTGAAACGCGGCGCTTTCCCAACACAGCGCCAACGCGCAATGATCCGAATTTTGACATCGCGTAATTAAAAGAACCATTCACAAGCGCGCTATCGCCGGGAAGACTCATGCGTGCATCGGACCTTTCCGGAAAATAAGCCTCACGCGAGCGCCGTGCCCGAGCGGCCAAACTAAGGGTTTTCACCAGCAGCGGCGTACATCCTTCGGTACACTCCACTCCTTCATTCATCGCGTAACGCTTGGCGTCGTTCATTTCGAAAACGCGCGTCGCGACGACACCCCCGCTGCCATGCCCCTGCCTCTTCTCGCTCTCGCCATTGCCGCGTTCGGCATCGGCACGACCGAATTCGTCATCATGGGCCTCTTGCCCAACGTCGCCCGCGACCTCGACGTCTCGATTCCCGCCGCTGGCATGCTCGTCTCCGGCTACGCGCTCGGCGTGACCATCGGTGCACCGATCCTCGCCATCATCACGGCGAAAATGCCGCGCAAGAAGGCGCTGATGGGGCTGATCGGCGTGTTCATCGTCGGCAACATGCTGTGCGCGATCGCGCCGGGCTATTGGGTGCTGATGGGCGCACGCATCGTGACGGCGTTCTGCCACGGCGCGTTCTTCGGCATCGGCTCGGTGGTCGCGGCCGACCTCGTCGCGCCGAACCGCCGCGCGCAGGCGATCGCGCTGATGTTCACCGGCTTGACGCTCGCGAACGTGCTCGGCGTGCCGCTCGGCACCGCGCTCGGCCAGGCCGCCGGCTGGCGCGCGACGTTCTGGGTCGTGACGCTGATCGGCCTCGTTGCGGCGGGAGCGCTTGCCGTCTGCCTGCCGAGGCACATCGAGATGCGCGAAACCAGCATCTTGCGCGAATTCAACGTGCTCAGGAACCCGCAGGTGCTGATGGTGCTCGGCATCAGCGTGCTGGCGTCGGCTAGTCTGTTTTCGGTCTTTACCTACATCACGCCGATTCTCGAAGACGTCACCGGTTTCTCGCCGCATGCGGTCACCTACGTGCTGCTGCTCTTCGGGCTCGGACTGACGGTCGGCAGCACGCTCGGCGGCAAGCTCGCCGACTGGAAGGTGTTGCGTTCGCTCTTGTCGTTCCTGCTCGCGATCGTGGTGATCCTCATCATCTTCGCCGGAACGATGCGCTTCGAAATCCCCGCGATGATCACGATTTTCCTCTGGGGCATGCTCGCGTTCGCGATCGTGCCGCCGCTGCAGATTTTGATCGTGAACCGCGCGAGCGACGCGCCGAATCTCGCCTCGACGCTGAATCAAGGCGCCTTCAACCTCGGCAACGCGACGGGCGCGTGGCTCGGCGGCGTCGCGATCAGCGCGGGCGCGCCGCTGGAGGCGCTGCCGTGGGTCGGCGTGCTGATGGCGTGCGGCGCGTTCGCGCTGACGCTGCTTTCTGCGTCGCTCGAGCGGCGCGCGCGGCGCTCGGCTGTGGGGCAAGCGGCCTGAACACCGGCGGCGCGATCGCGCCGCCTCCCTCGCCTTTCAATCGGGAAACGCACCATTTCGGCTTGACAATCCCACACCTGCGACCGAACGCCGTCGTTACTTCTGCGCACGGTCAGCTATCAATCGAGTTTGCCTTATCCGGACGCCGTCAAGACCTGCAAATATCTGGTTCGGCACAAGACGGTTCAGGTGCATCTTTCTATCCCAATGCTGGTGACATTGCAGGCGCCGAAGATACGAATCGTGTCATCGCGCTTAGCGATTTCAAAGCTGGCCCCCTTCACCAGATATTCGCCACCGACTGCTACCGATACATCGCCGCAGAAATATGCGTCGGCGACAAGGCTGGCGCGGAATTCTGTCAAGACTTGTTAATCGTCGCTTATCTCTTATTAAATTCGTTGACCTTAATGGATTTAAATGTTCAGTTAACAGGTTTGGCAGCTAACGCTGCGTCGCTGGTCTTTTCAGGGAGCAGGGAGTGGCAGAATTTGATCCATTACGGCGGGGCGTCGCGGGACGCCAGGCGTATTTTCTCGACGTGCCCGGCACGGACAGCGCGGCGGCACTCTCGGTCGTGTCGTTCACCGCAACCGAAAAGATGGGCGACCCGAATGTCGTCCATATCGAACTGACTCACCCGCAGCAGCTATCGCGCGCCGACTATCTGAACCGTGACGCCGTTTTCAGCATCGAGGCCGACGATGGAACCGTGCGGCGCTTTTCCGGCTTCATTGCACGCTTTTCGACAGTGCAGACCACGAAGGATTTCGTCAAATTCGAAATCGAGCTGAGGTCGCATCTGGCACGGCTGAAGGCCGTCACGCGCAACAGGATTTTTCAGCACGGCTCGACGCCGGACATTCTGAAAGCAATCCTGCAAGGTCATGGCGTGCCGGACCATCAATTCCGGTTCCGGCTGCGCGGGAAACATCCCCAGCACGCGTTTCGCATGCAGCACGGGATGACGGACTTCGACTACGGACACATGCTCCAGGAGAAATCCGGCGTGTATTCGTATGTGGTCGAGAACGAACACGGCGATGAGGTGAACTACGGCGACGATATCGACCACTACATATACGACCCGCAACTGGTGGTGCCGTACCGCGAGGCGGCGGGACTCGACGCGAACGGCGTCGAGGCAGTCACGTCACTGAAGACGCACACGAAGACGGTGCCGCAGTCGTTCACGGTCGCGGATTACAACCCG
>NZ_JARUXL010000001.1:2666797-2819863 GCF_031451455.1 Caballeronia sp. LZ024
GAGAACATCGGGCTGGGGAGTGCTTCGCGCAGGCAAGGGCGTGATGGTGACCACCTACGACCGTCCCGGCGCGAGCGGCAAGCAACTGGACATGCAGGAAACCATTGCGCAGCTTGAGAGCGCGTTGGCGACGGCGAAGGCGCTGGCGGCGTCCGCCACGAGCGCGAAGGCCGAGCCAGCCGATACCGACGCGCAGCAGCAGATGAAGGACGATCTGGATGGCCTGAAAAACCCGGGGCTGCTGATGAGCACGCCCGCCTCGGCGGCCATCGTCGCGGGTAGCGGCGTGCAGTTGTCGGCGCAGGACAGCATTTCGACCGTTGTCGGGAAAAATGCCGACTGGAGCGCGCTGAAGCGGTTCACGGTTGCAGCGGGCGAAAAGATATCGCTGTTCGCGCAGAAGTTCGGCATCAAGATTTTTGCAGCGAAAGGCCCCGTCGAAATTCAGGCGCAAACCGATGCCATGTCCCTGCTGGCCGCCCAAGATCTGACAATGGCGAGCGTCAACGGCACGGTGCGCATCAGCGCGAAGAAGGAACTCACGCTCGAATCCGGCGGCGCGTTCATCAACATGAAGGACGGCAGTATCACGCTCGGCGGTCCCGGCGATCTGTTCCTGAAGACGATTACGGTCCAGAAAAAAGGCGCGGCGTCGCTGAACATGCCGTTAGACCTGAATCACCCGTCGCTCGCGGGCCTGCCGACCGTACCTCTCACGCTGAATACCGCAGCGTCGCCATCATCGCGGGCCGCCATTCCCGCAGGCATGCCTTATAAGCTGTTTGCTGGTGGCGCGCTAGCGAAGCAAGGCATATTCGATGAAACCGGGCTGCTTCAGGTCGATCATCATCCGACAACTCAACAATACACGCTGGAACTGGCGAGCGGCGTCACACATACGATTCCTGTTGCCAAGGCATATCGCGGTAACACAGCGAATGGCGATCTAGCGAATCAGGGCTTTCACTTCCATGAGAGTCAGCCATCCGCCGATATCAATCCACCGGGCGACCGTGCGTTGAACAGGCAGCGATACGACAAACTGCTCAACCCCGAAACGGAACAATAAGAACGTGGGCAAAACTTCATCTATCGTTACGCCGATTGCACTCGACAAGACTTCTTCGGCGCTGATCTGTACGCCATGGTTTGTGCAACTGACGGAATATCCCGCAATGGAGGCATCCTATCGTCCGTTAGTTAATGGCGAGGAAGCATTTGGCGCTTTATACAATGCCATCGAAAACGCCAAACATACCATTGACTACATCTGTTGGGGTTTTCAGCCATCAATGTACTTCAGGCGGGATGGCGGCAATTCGCTATGCATTGGCGACCTCCTCGTTAAGAAGGGGCAGGAAGGTGTGAAGGTCCGCCTTTTAGTCTGGGCAGACTCATTTGCCGTTGGACAATTCATCGAAAACGAAAACCCAGGCTATGACCTGCTGCGAAGTGTGAAAACGCAAAACGAGAATAATACCCAGCGCGAATACGACCGCGCTTGGTACTATCGCGCGCGAATCGCTGCCTCGCCGGAACAGGATTCTCTGTCGGAGGACTTGCGCGCGCATATGAAAGCTGCTCCGCCAAATTTGTCCTCTGCGCCTAAATTGGCGGTGCAGCCGCTGAAGAACATACAGCTCGTCACACGCGATTTCTCACTAACAGACCGCGCTGAGATCATGTACCGGGAAAGCCTGAGGAGAGCAGATAAGGGCTTAAGCGGACAGGCGGTGGCAATCGGTTTCGGTGGCGGCCCGTCGCACCATCAGAAGATGGCGATAATCGACTATGAGGCTCCGGAGCATGCGGTCGGATTTGTCATGGGACACAATACGCTCGACGCATATTGGGACGATGACGCGCATCGCTATGCCAGAATGAATGCGCGCTTTGGACGCAACGGAGAAACGCCGCGTCAGGATATGTCAAGCATCATCACCGGGCCGATTCTGGAGTGCCTGAACGCGAATTTTTGCAGCGCGTGGAAGCATAATGCGAAGGTTGACCTGCTGACGAAGCGCAAGCCATTGGCCGCCCGTTTGAAGGTGCGCCCTGATTTTGGAACTCCGGTCATGGCGCAGATTACGCGCACCCAGTCTCAGGAGAGTAAGCAGGATATCAAGTCGCTTTATCTTCAGGTGGCGTGCAACGCGACGAAGTTCCTCTATATCGAGAACCAGTATTTCCGCTGGGAACCGCTGGCTAAAAAAATCAAGGAAGCTGCCGCGAAACAGGTCGCATGGGGTCGCGATCCCGGAAAGCACGGGTCGATTTATCTCTTCGTCGTGACCAATTCAAGCGATGACGGGATGGGTGTTGGCACGGAAAGCACCTACAAGATGCTCGATAGTCTTGGGCAGGCAAATCTCATGTCCGGTATGGCGAAAGAGCATCAAGATATCCAGCAACAGCACGACGTCATGAGCGCGGTGAATGAACTTGCGATCGCCCGGATGAGTTCTGGAACGGACGCTGCGGCGCGTCAGAAGGCTGCACAGAAGAAACTTGATGACGCTCGACAGGGGCGCAATGGACCGCTTACGCCAAAGGACATCCCCGGTCTGAAAATTCACATCTGTACGCTGGTGGCGCCCGATTCGCCAGGCGATAATTGGATGCCGGTTTATATTCACAGCAAGATCATGATTATCGATGACGTGTTTCTGACGCATGGCTCGGCGAATATCAACACGCGCAGCATGGAGGTGGATAGTGAAATTAATATCTGCCATGAGCATATGGGAGTTACGCAGCCGCTGCGCCGGAAGCTGTGGACTATCCACACTGCAGACAAGGGAGCACATGATGATCCAAAGAAGGCTTTCAGCGCGTGGTCAAACATAATCACACAAAACGCAAGTAATCAGTTGAATGGAAAACCTCCCGTTGCGTCGCTTGTCGGCTTTTCACGCACGTCGACAACACAGAGCCGGATGGATTGATCCATGAGAAAAGCCTCGTTAGCCATTTGTCTCGCCTCGATGTTGTATGCCTGTTCAAATAAGGAAAATTCAGTGCCTTCAGCTTCTGATATGTCTGCCGTACGCGCCAAACTGACCTTCACTTGTACGCATGAAACCGATCATTTGCCACCACTTGATCCGACCGCTGACTTGTTGTTCAAGTACGGACGGCACCTCGAAAAAAAGGATGGTCCAAAGGATTTTGATGCAATTGCCCGTTATTACCGGATTGCCGCAGCCTATGGTCATTACAAAGCCAACAATAATCTTCAAGGCTTACTTACGGAAGGTTTAGCGTTGTCACCTGATGCCTCCAGCGAAGCGATCGATCTTGCTACGCAGTTAATTAACGCCGGTGTCCCAGCTGGGTACTACGATATGGGCCACTATCTTGAAGAGGGATACGGCGTCGAACAGGACGCGGACAAGGCGCGACGCTATTTCCGCAAGGCAGCCGATTTGGGCAACCCCAACGCACAATCTTATGTTGGCGATCTGCTTGCCCCGTTGGACCGAGCGCCGGATATTGCGAAGCAGATGCGTCAATGCGCGATGGAGCAGGGATTTGGGAAGGCAGCTACGACGTTAGGGGTCGATCTGAAGACCCAGAATAACTACCCCGAAGCTATTAAGGTATTTCAGAAGGGTGTAAAGGCCGGCGATTCTCAATCTGCGTCGTTCTTGGAAAATGGTTTCAAAGGGCCTCAGCCATCTGAGCAACTGTATTACATGGCGCTCCCTGACGACGCCGAGCGTTCGAGGCGCTACCAGTTGATTTGGGATTTCTTAACCGATAATGAAAATCTCAATCCGAAAGTGCCTGACATTGAGCAAATTGTGCCGCTGCCGCCGGCACCGCTGCCGGCGTGGGACGGCACGTTCCAGTGGGCGAAGGATCAGGCAGCGGCCGTGCCGCCGCAGAAGCCCGACGACCAGCTGGTTGAACGTCTTGCGCGCGAGAAGAACCTCGACCCTGCGACGGGGCTCCCTCTTGCGCCTGCCAAAAGCGCGAAGGACGAGCGCGTGCCATTGGGGACGGTTGCCCGCACGGGGCAGGTATGTCCGCAAGACGGGCTCTGGACCGTGCGGCAATTCGCGGACGTTTCCTACGACGCGACGCGCCGCTTCAAAAAAGGCGAAACGATGCCCCAACTCGTGATGAACGACCCTCGTCTCATTCCAGGCCTCGACGCTCTGCTCGGCATGCGCAAGTTTCGGAGCGACAGCGAATGGACCCTGAAGGCATACGTCGAAGAGGCATAGTGGGTTTCGTGATGGGCCGTAACGGCCTTCATCAACGTCAGGACATGTCCGCCAAGGTGACAGGACCGATCGTCGACTACCTGAACCGCAGTTTTTGGCAGGCCTGGGATGACGCGACCGGCCAGAGCCCGACGCAAGCGCGGGCGACGCTGGCATGCCGGCTGAAGCTGCGCCCGGAACATGGCACGCCGGTCGTGGCGCAGGTTCTTCGCACGCAGTCACAACACGGCAAAGGCGGCACGAAGGACATCCCTTCGCTGCACATTCAGGCAGTCAACAACACGACGAAGTTCGTCTACATCGAAAACCAGTATTTCCGGTATATGCCGTTCGCCGATAAGCTGCACACGCCAGCCAGTCCGTCCACGCCCGCTTCCCTGACCAAGTCGGGATCACTATCATGTCTCGCGTGCGCGCGCGCGGACGAACGGCCCAGGCGAGCCGCTTACGCCGCTATGCTGTGTCAAACTCTATGGTTTCCTCACAGGAACCCGCGCCGGCGCGCGTTCGTCGATGAAACGCATTCTCTCGCGTGACTTCCTTGCCTTGATCCTCAGTGTCGCCGTGGTCGGGCTCGGCCTCGGCGCGACACTGCCGCTCACCGCGATCGCGCTGACACAAGCGGGCTACGGCACCGACGTCGTCGGCCTGATGACCGCGATGCAGGCCGGCGGCGGCCTCGCGATCGTGCCGTTCGCGAGCCGGATCGCCGCGCGCTTCGGTGCGCGCGAGGCGATCGTCGGCACGGTGATCGCGGTTGCAGGCGCGACCGCGCTGATGCAGTTCACGACCCATCTCTGGCTCTGGGCCGTGCTGCGCTTCGTCTGCGGGGCGGCGCTGATGCTGCTCTTCACGATCGGCGAGGCGTGGGTCACGCAGCTCGCCGACGATTCGACGCGCGGCCGCGTCGTCGCGATCTATGCGACCAATTTCACGCTGTTCCAGATGGCGGGGCCGGTGCTGGTGAGCTTCATCGGCGACTGGCAGGCGGGGCGCTTCGCGCTGTGCGGCGCGATCTTCCTGTGCGCGCTGCCCGCGCTCGCGCTGATCCGCGCCGCGCCGCAGACGGAGGAAACGCACGACGCGCCCGCGAACTGGCGGCACGTCCTGCCGCGCATGCCGGCCATCGTGGTGGGCACGGGCTTTTTCGCGCTCTTCGACACGCTCGCGCTCTCGCTGATGCCGCTCTTCGCGATGTCGCACGGGGTGTCGGCGGAAGTGGCGGTGCTCTTCGCCTCCGCACTCCTCCTCGGCGACACGACCATGCAGTTCCCGATCGGCTGGCTCGCAGACCATGTCGGGCGCACGCGCGTGCATATCGGCGCGGGGGCGGTCGTCGTGATGCTGTTGCCGCTTTTGCCGTGGGCGGCCTCGCGGCCGTGGGTCTGCTGGCCGCTGCTCTACGTGATCGGCGCGGCGGCGGGCAGCATCTACACGCTGTCGCTCGTCGCGTGCGGCGAACGCTTTCGCGGCGCGGCGCTCGTCTCGGCGACGTCGATCGTCGGCGGTTCGTGGAGTATCGCGAGCTTCGGCGGCCCGGTCGTCGCGGGTGCGCTCATGCGCCAGAGCGGGCCGAATGCGTTGATCGCGGTGCTGGTCGCGAGCGCCGCCGCGTTTCTGGTCGCGGCGGCCTGGGAAGCGCGCGGCGCTCGCGCGATGTCGAACGTCTCAGACTGACGGCACGGCACGCGCCGCCAAAATCTGCCCCGCGCATTGACCGAAGCCGATGCGATAGCCGTCGCCCTGGCACCAGCCGGTGAGCGTGAGTTCGTCGCCGTCGACGATGAACGCGCGCTCGCCGCCCTCTTCCAGCGCGATCGGACGCTGGCCGTTCCAGGTGCTCTCCAGCAGGCTGCCGCAGGAATCCGGCGTCGGTCCGCTGATCGTGCCCGAGCCCATCAGGTCGCCGACGCGCGTGTTGCACCCCGCCACCGTGTGATGCGCGAGTTGCTGCGCCATCGACCAGTACATCAGCCTGAAATTGGTCCGCGAAATCGTGGTCGCCTTCGACGCGCCTTCGGGACGCAGCGTCACCTGCAATTCGATATCGAATGCGTGATCGCCTTCGTGACGCAGATACGCAAGCGGTTGCGGGTCCTGCGCGGGCGTCGCGGTGCGAAACGGTTCGAGCGCGTCGAGCGTGACGATCCACGGCGAGATGGTCGTCGCGAAACCCTTCGCGTTGAACGGCCCGAGCGGCACGTATTCCCACTGCTGAATGTCGCGCGCGCTCCAGTCGTTCAGCAGCACCATGCCGAAGATGTGCGACTCGGCCTCGTTGCACGCAATCGGCTCGCCGAGCGCATTTCCCGCGCCGACGATGAACCCCATCTCCAGTTCGATATCCAGCTTGCGACACGCGCTGAACACCGGCCGCTCGTCGTTCGGCAGCTTGATCTGTCCGTTCGGACGGCGCACCGGCGTGCCGCTCACGATCACCGACGACGCGCGCCCGTTGTACCCGATCGGCATCTCCGACCAGTTCGGCAAAAGCGCGTTCTTCGGATCGCGGAACATCGAGCCGACGTTCGTCGCATGCTCCTTCGACGAATAGAAATCCGTGTAGCCGGGAATCTCGACGGGCAAATGCAGCGTCGCGTCCGATTGGGGCACGAGCGCGCGCTGGCGCAGCGCGGCGTCGTCGCGCAGGGTCGCGTTGCCGTTCGCGAGCAGCGCGGAGAGCGCGATGCGCACGTCGCGCCAGGCGTCGCGGCCGAGCGCGATGAAATCGTTCAGACGCGGCTTGTCGAACACGCCGCTCGCCGGCAAGAGCCCGGCCCGTTCGAGCGCGGCAAGATCGACGATCCACTCGCCGATCGCCACGCCCGCGCGCGGCGCCGGATTCACCGCGTTGCTGAACACGCCGAACGGCAGGTTCTGGATCGGGAAGTCGCTCGCCGGGTCGTTGGCCGATTCGATCCAGCTTTTCAGCGCCGGGGCCCGCGTGGCGTTCAGTTGCTCGGACGTGCTCATCGTTGCTCCGGGTTGAAATGTTTCGTGAGACCTTGCCAGCATTCGTAGTAATGCGCCTGCAACTGCGCGGTTTCGAGCGCGAACTGCGTCGGCTTGATGAGCGTGCGGGTTTCGATCATGAACGCCATCGTGTCGCCAACCTTCGCCGGCTTCGACGTATCGATGCTCGATGCCTTCTCGAACGTGCCGGCGTCCGGGCCGTGCCCCGACATGCAGTTGTGCAGGCTCGACCCGCCCGGCACGAAGCCTTCGGCCTTCGCGTCGTAGGCGCCGTGCACGAGTCCCATGAACTCGCTCGCCACATTGCGATGGAACCACGGCGGGCGGAACGTATCCTCGGCGGCGAGCCAGCGCGGCGGGAAAATCACGAAGTCGATCGTATCGACGCCCGGCGTGTCGCTCACCGATTGCAGCACCAGAAAAATCGACGGATCCGGATGGTCGAAGCTGATCGAGCCGATGGTATTGAAGTGACGCAGGTCGTACTTGTACGGCGCGTAGTTGCCGTGCCACGCGACCACGTCGAGCGGCGAATGGCCGATGTCCGCGCGCCACAGCACGCCGTTCATCTTCGCGACGAGTTCGAACGCGCCTTCGCGGTCTTCATACGCGGCTTGCGGCGTGAGGAAGTCGCGCGGATTGGCGAGGCCGTTCGAGCCGATCGGCCCGAGATCCGGCAGTTGCAAAAGCGCGCCGAAGTTCTCGCAGATGTAACCGCGCGCCTGATCGTCCGGCAGCGCGACCGAGAAACGCACGCCGCGCGGAATCACCGCGATCTCGAACGGCGCGACATCGAGTTTGCCCATCTCCGTGAAGATCGCGAGGCGCCCTTCCTGCGGGACGATCAGCAACTCGCCGTCGGCGCTATAGAAAAAGCGATCCTTCATCGAGCGATTCGCGGCGTACAGGTGAATCGCGCAGCCCGTCATCGACTCGGCCGCGCCGTTGCCGGCCATCGTCACCCAGCCGTCGATGAAATCGGTCGGCTCGGCGGGCATCGGCAGCGGGTCCCAGCGAAGCTGGTTCGGCGGCGTCGGCGGCACTTCGGCGAAATTCGCGACGAGTTTCGCGCGCAACGGGTCGCCCGCGACCTGCGTGAACGGCATATGGACCGCCGCCGGGCGAATGCGATACAGCCACGAGCGGCGGTTGTGCGCGCGTGGCGCCGTGAACGCCGTGCCCGAAATCTGCTCGGCATACAAACCGTAGGGCGCGCGTTGCGGCGAGTTGCGGCCGAGCGGCAGGGCGCCTGCCAGCGCCTCGGTCGCGAAGTCGTTCGCGAAACCCGACTGATAGTGAAGGCTCGTGTCCGTGTGAGTCTCGAACGTCGGCATGGTGGATGTCCTCGTTGGGCTGTCCGTTTCGCGACGCGAACAGCCGCGTGTCGAGATGGACGGAGAGATGAGTGATTCAAATTCAATTTACGAATAGTAAAACGAATTACGTTTAGTTAAATCGTCGTTAACCCTAGGCACGCGTCCTGCGCTATAGAGCGGGCATATCAATATGTGAATATTGTGCAAAGCGGCGCGCCGCGCGCTGCTACCATCGACGGATGCCCCGCTGCGTCATCGCATCCGGCATCGCGCCCTGCCTAAAAGCTACGACCACAATGATCGCGCCGACCGTCCCCGAACTCGTTTCCAAAGCAGCGACCCATCCGTTTCTCGGCGCCCACATCGCGCTCGGCGATCGCGCTAATGGCGGCGCGGCCGTCGCGCAATACCACGGCGTCACGCTCGCGAGCGCCTATGAGCCGATCTTCGATGTCGGCACGCACAGCTTTCCGCAGACGCTCTCCGCGTCGCCGGAGAGCGCCGAGCGTTTCGGCGACGAACTCGGCATGCAGGCGCTGACGCTCGTCGATGAGCGCACGTCCTACGATCCGTTCGCGCCAATCGACGACGATCGCGAGCTGGTCGAGCTCGACCGCCTCTCGCGCGCGCTGCACGCGTTCAATTTCTTCGGCGCGCAGCGGCCGGGCCTTCTGTTCCTGCGCGTCCATGAACGGCTTCTGAAAAGCGTGAAATACGATCACGGGCTGCACTTCTCGTCCGTGCTGATCGACTTCGGGCTCAATCCGTCGCGCATCGTGATCGAACTGCCGGAGGCGGCCGTCGCGCACAAGACCTTTCTCGGCTATCTGACGAAGAGCTACCAGCACTACGGCTTCAAGGTCGCGGGCAACCTGCCGAACGCCGGGCAGATCATGTCGGTGTCCGACATGGCGCGGCTCGACTTCATCAAGATGGACGCGGGCGCGGCGCTGCGCGACTCGGTGGTGAAACATCTCGTCGGTTATGCGGGGCGCCTGCGCATTCCGCTCATCTTCAGCCACGTCGTCGACGAAGCGCAGTTCGACGCCCTCCAGCAATTCGACGTGCGCTTCGTGCAAGGCCCCGTCTTCGACGCGCATCCGGCAAATTCGCGCTGACATTCGTTGTGCGACGCAACCTTCGCGGCACGCCGAACCCGGCGTGCGTGCCGAGTCTTTCCGCCCGTTTCCTACCGCATCGCAGCGCCCGCTGAACTGCAAGGCGCCTTGACTTTCCGCGATCCGGATACGATCATTCGCTCACAACGAGAGCAATTGATCGACCATCGGCGATGCCGGGATCGACGCACAACAGCGGACGCCATCGACGGACGCTTCCATTCAGAGGACGACAGACATGACTAGCGAACGCAGTGCGGCCGCCGATGTGATCCTGCACATCGGCGCGGGATCGTTTCATCGTGCGCATCAGGCGTGGTATCTGCACCGGCTGATCGAGTCGGGCGACACGCGCTGGTCGCTCGCCGTCGGCAACATTCGCGGCGAGATGAACGCCGTGCTCGAAGCGCTCGCGGCCCAGGACGGCGCCTACACGCTCGAAACGGTGACGCCGCAGGGCGAGCGCGCCTACGAGACGGTCAAGTCGATCACGAAGGTCGTGCCGTGGTCCGCCGATCTGAACGCGCTGATCGTCGCGGGCGCCGCGCCCGAAACGAAGATCGTGTCGTTCACCGTGACAGAAGGCGGCTATTACCTCGACGAAAACGACAAGCTCGACACCGCTAATCCCGATCTCGCCGCCGACCTGAAAGGCGCGCGCACGACGATCTACGGCGCGCTCGCGGCGATTCTCGATGCGCGCATGAAAGGCGATGCCGGCAAGCTCACGCTGCAGAACTGCGACAACCTGCGCAGCAACGGCGATCGCTTCAAGGCCGGCATGCTCGAATTCCTGACGTTGCGCGGTGAGACCGCGTTGCGCGACTGGATGACCGCGAACACGTCGTGTCCGAATTCGATGGTCGATCGCATCACGCCGCGCCCGACGCCGGACGTGCGCGAGCGCGTAAAGGCCGCGACCGGTTTCGACGACCGCGCGCCCGTCATGGGCGAGGCGTTCATCCAGTGGGTCATCGAGGATCACTTCTGCGCGGGACGGCCCGCGTGGGAAAAGGCCGGCGCGGAGCTGGTCGAGTCGGTGCTGCCTTACGAGGAAGCGAAGATTCGCATCCTGAACGCGAGCCATAGCTGCATCGCTTGGGGCGGGACGCTGGTCGGGCTGCAATATATCCACGAAGGCACGCTCGATCCCGAGATTCGCGCGTTCGCCGAGGCCTACGTGACCGAAGACGTGATTCCGTGTCTCACGCCGAGTCCGCTCGATCTGGCGAAGTATCGCGACGTCGTACTCGACCGCTTCAGCAATCCGCATATTCAGGACACGAACCAGCGCGTCGCCGCCGACGGCTTTTCGAAGCTGCCCGGCTTCATCGCGCCGACGCTTTCGGAATGCTTCGCCCGCGACGTCGATCCGAACGCGACCGCCGTCCTGCCCGCGCTCTTCTTCCGCTTCCTCGAACGCTGGCACGAGGGCAAGCTGCCCTACACCTACCAGGACGGCGTGATGGATCCGGCGGTCGCGCACGGCTTTTTCACCTCGCCCGATCCGCTCAAGGCGTTCGCCGGCGACAAGCTGCTGTGGGGCAGCATGGCGGGCTCCGAAGGGCTCGAACGCGTGCTGCGCGCCGCCGTCGCCCGGGTCGACGGGTGGCTCGAGAAGCGCGGCTGAACGCCGGCACCGCGCGGCGCTCAACCGGCAGACGCTGGCTCCGTTCTAATGCTCATGGCGCAACGCGGGGCGCGGCGCTACATTAGCGGCTCGCGGCTTTCCCCATTGCCTTTCGCCTTCGATAAGGGTTCGTTCATGTATCTGGGTATCGACCTCGGCACCTCCGAAGTAAAAGTCCTGCTGCTCGCGAGCGACGGCAGCGTGATCGGCACGGCGGGCACGCCGTTCTCCGTGTCGCGGCCGAAGCCGCGCTGGGCGGAACAGAATCCGCTCGACTGGTGGGAAGGCACGCGCACCGCGCTCTTCGTCCTGCGCGACAAGTATCCGAACGAGTTCGCTCAAGTGCGCGGCATCGGCCTCTCGGGGCAGATGCACGGCGCCGTGCTGCTCGATTCGAACGATCGCGTGCTGCGTCCCGCGATCCTCTGGAACGATATGCGCAGCGACAAGGAATGCGCGGAACTCACCGAGCGCGCGCCGGAACTGCATCGCATCGCGGGCAATCTCGCGATGCCCGGCTTCACCGCGCCGAAGCTGCTCTGGGTCGCGCACAACGAGCCGGACATCTTCCGGCAAACGGCCTGCGTGCTGTTGCCGAAGGATTATTTGCGGCTGCATCTGACGGGCACGAAGGTCTCCGATCCGTCGGACGCGGCCGGCACGCTCTGGCTGGATGTCGCGCGCCGCGACTGGTCCGACGAACTGCTCGCCGCCTGCGACATGTCGCGCGCGCAGATGCCCGCGCTCGCCGAAGGCAGCGAGCCATCCGGCACGCTGCTGCCCGAACTCGCGCGCCAGCTAGGCCTCGCGGACGGCGTGATCGTCGCGGCGGGCGGCGGCGACAACGCCGCGAGCGCGATCGGCATCGGCGCGACGGAACCGGGCGACGGCTTCCTGTCGCTCGGCACGTCGGGCGTGCTGTGCGTGGTCGGCGACCGCTTCCGGCCGAATCCGGCGTCGGCGGTGCACGCGTTCTGCCACGCGATTCCCGACCGCTGGCATCAGATGAGCGTGATCCTCTCGGCGGCGAGCTGCCTGCGCTGGGTCTGCAAGCTGACGTCCACGGACGAACCGACGCTGCTCGCCGAAATCGCCGCGCTCGGCCCCGAGTCGACCGCCATCGCTCCGCTCTTTTTGCCGTATCTGAGCGGCGAGCGCACGCCGCACAACGATCCGTTCGCGCAGGGCGTTTTCTTCGGCATGACGCACGCGACCGACCGCGCCCTGCTCGGCTATTCGGTGCTCGAAGGTGTGACGCTCGCGCTGACCGACGGCCTCGACGCGCTGCGCTCGGGCGGCACCGAGGCGCATGCGCTGTCGCTGCTCGGTGGCGGCGCGCGCAGCGCGTACTGGGGGCAGATGTTCGCCGACGCGCTCGACACGACCACCCGCACGCACGGCGGCGGCGAGACGGGCGCGGCGCTCGGCGCGGCACGGCTCGGCTGGCTCGCGGCGGGCGGCGATCCGGCGACGGTGCTCGCGAAGCCGCCCATCAAGGACGAGTTCAGGCCGAACCAGGAACGACATGAATTGCTGCGCCAGCGTCTGAAGGGTTTTCGCGAGCTGTATCAGCACGTGCGGCCGCTCTTCGATCCGGCGCGTCCGCGGCTCGCGTAAGCGCGGCGGCGACAGCCGCCGCCGACATCCGAGGCACAGCAACTAGAATAAGAACGAGGCGGGCGCAGGCTTTTGCCGCGCCCGCGCAACGACAGCGACCACACCGTGCCCAAGTCCAACGAAAAACTCGATCTCGCGACGCGAGCCGCCTGGCTCTACTACGTCGCGGGCAACACGCAGAACGAGATCGCCGAGAAGCTGCAGATTTCGCGGCCGGTGGCGCAGCGGCTCGTGGCGTTCGCGGTCGAAAAGAATCTGATCCGCGTGCGGGTCGATCATCGGATTGCCGATTGCCTGTCGCTCGCGGCGCAATTGTCGAAGCGCTACGGGCTTTCGATGTGCGAAGTCGTGCCGATCGACGGCGATACCAGCGAGCAGGTCGACCGCAAGCTCGCCGTCGCGGGCGCGCAGGTGATGGAACGATTTCTCGTCGAGGAGAAGCCGCTCGTCGTGTCGATCAGCAGCGGCCGGACGCTGAAGGCCGTCGTCGCGCAGATCGGACAGCTCGAACGGCCGCAGCATCGGCTCGTGTCGATGGTGGGCGCGATTGCACACGACGGATCGTCGAATCGCTACGACGTCGCGCAGCATCTTTCGGAGAAGACCGGCGGCAAGCACTTCATGCTGCCCGCGCCGCTCATGGCCGACAACGAGGCCGAGCGCGCGCAGTGGTGCAATCACCGGCTGTATCGCATCGTCGATGCGCTCGCGCAAAAGGCGGACGTGGCGTTCGTCGGGATCGGCAATGTGGGCATCAACTGTCCGCTGCATGAGGACGGGTTCATCACGTCGGCCGAAGTGAAGGAGCTGATGCAGGCGGGCGCGGTGGCGGAACTGCTCGGCTTGCCGATCGATGCCGGCGGCGCACGGGTGAATTCGGCGACCGGCGCGCGCGTGACGAGCCTGCGGCTAGATACGCCGCCGAAGCGCCCGACGATCGGCTTTGCCGGCGGACAGCGAAAACGGGAAGCGCTGATCGCGACGCTCAAGGGCAAATGGCTCTCGGGGCTTGTGACCGACGAGCTTTGCGCGAGGGCGGCGCTGGAGGCGTGAGGCGCCGCTGGCTCCTTCTCAGGCGCCGGAACGCAGTACTCGCTCACGGATGCTTTGCACTTTTGCAAAGGGCGCGGCCGGTGCCTTGCCCACGGCTGCGGCGTCGCATTGCGCGCTCGCAGCACGAATGACTTCGGCATCCACGCAAGTGCAAATTTCGTTTCGCCTAGCTCCTCGAAAGAAACGGCATCCTCGTCCGATTGGTTGTATGTCGCCGATGTCATCGGAACGCCGAATACGAGGCCAGTTTGTCGGGCCGGCATCCGATGATGGCGGTCTCGTTAGGAATAGAAGTCAAAAAGCGCCTGGCTGCAACGCAATCCAGGCGCTTCGATCCTGTTCATCCATGCCCGACATCGACAGTCGGCGGAACGGCCAACGTCGCCGCGAAACCTCAAGCCGCCGACAACACCTCGATGATCTTACGCTTGAACGCCTGCCCTTCCGCGTTGAACAGGTGGCAATGCTCGGGCGTCGCGCCGAGCTTGAGCGTCTCGCCGCGCGCGTGCCGTTCGAGCGGCGGAATCCGCGCGATCAGCCCGTCCGGCGCGACCGGTGTTTCCGCATACAGATAAGCCGCATCGCCAAGCGACTCGACCGCCATCGTCGTGCTCGACACGCCGTGCTCGACGGTCGCCGCCGTGCCCGCGTGGAGATGCTCGCCCCGGATGCCAACCGTCACCGCATCGCCGACCTTCACCGGCCCCGGCTCGACCGCGACCAGTTGCGTCTCGCCGGTCGCGTACTTCACGAGCACGCCGTCGGACATCACCTGCGTGACCGTACCGTTCAGGAAGTTCATCTTCGGCGAACCGATAAACCCCGCGACGAACTTGTTCGCCGGCGCGTGATAAAGCTGGTTCGGCGTGCCCACCTGCTCGACGTTCCCCGCCGACAGCACGACGATCTTGTCCGCGAGCGTCATCGCTTCGACCTGGTCGTGCGTCACGTAGATCATCGTCGTCTTGAGCTCGTCGTGCAGGCGCGCGAATTCGAGGCGCATCTTCACGCGCAACGCGGCGTCGAGGTTCGAGAGCGGTTCGTCGAACAGAAACACCTTCGGCTTGCGCGTGATCGCCCGGCCGATCGCGACGCGCTGCCGCTGTCCGCCCGACAGCTGCTTCGGCTTGCGGTCGAGCAGGTGATCGATGTGCAGGATCTTCGCGGCGTTCTTCACCGCTGCGTCGATCGCCGGCTTCTTTTCGCCCGCGAGCTTGAGGCCGAACGCCATGTTGTCGTAGAGCGTCATGTGCGGATAGAGCGCGTATGACTGGAACACCATCGCGATGCCGCGCTTGGCGGGCGGCAGTTCGTTCACGCGCGTGCCGTCGATCATCAGATCGCCGGCGCTGATGTCTTCGAGTCCCGCGATCATGCGCATCAAGGTCGACTTGCCGCAGCCGCTCGGGCCGACGAACACGACGAACTCGCCGTCGCTGATGTCGAGGTTGACGTTCTTCATCACCTCGGTTTCTTCGTAGCGCTTGTTGATGCCGCGTAAGGTCAGGCTTGCCATGATGTGTCTCCCATGCATCCGATGCCGCTTAGGGCCAGTTAAGGCCGTCAAGACCGTTTTCCGGCCCCTAACGAATTTCGAAAGTCGCGTTCTGCAACCACTCGCCGGCGAGCGCGGGCAGCCGCGTCATGTCGTCGAAGACGACGCTCGCGCCCGCGCGCCGCAGCGCATCGATTTGTCCTTCCGTCGCGTGCCCGCCGCCGATGAAGCCGAGCACCGACATCCCCGCCGCCCGCGCCGCGGTGACACCCGTCACGCTGTCCTCGACCACGAGGCAGTGCGCCGTCGACACCCTGAGCGTGCGCGCCGCGGCGAGGTAGACGTCGGGCGCGGGCTTCGGGTTTTCGACCATGTCCGCGCAAAAACGCCGCTCGCCGAAAAAGCGCACGAGGCCCGTGCGCTTGAGCACGGTCTCGACATAGGGCGTGAAGCTGTTGCTCGCACACGCCTTCCGGAGCGGGATCGCCGCCAGCGCCTCGGCGATGCCCTCCACTGCCGGCGCCTCGACCGCGGCCGCCTCGACCGCGCGCCGGATCGCGTCGATCTGCTCGTGCGTCAGCGTGCGGTTGAGCGTGTCGGCCGTGCTCGCGAGCACGCCTTCGATGCGCAGGCCGAGCAGCGGCATCACGACCGGCTCGACATCGACGCCCGGCCACAGCGCGTGCAGCTCCGAAACGAGCACCCGCGCCGCGACCGCCTCGCTGTCGATCAGCACGCCGTCGCAGTCGCAGATCATCAGGCGATCCGCGTGCTCGGCCGGGTTTGATGTGAGGTTCAGGTTCACGAGCCCGGCCTCACTTCACGGCGCCGAAGGTCAGACCGCGCACCAGCTGCTTCTGCGACAGCCAGCCGACGATCAGGATCGGTGCGACCGCGAGCAGCGACGCCGCCGAGAGCTTCGCCCAGAACAACCCTTCGGGACTCGAATACGACGCGATAAAGACGGTCAACGGCGCCGCGTTCGAGCTCGACAGGTTGATGCTCCAGAACGCCTCGTTCCACGAAAGGATCACGAGCAGCAGTCCCGTCGATGCGAGTCCCGGCAGCGACATCGGCATCAGCAGGTAGACGATCTCCTGCCAGGTCGTCGCGCCGTCGATGCGCCCGGCTTCGAGAATGTCGCGCGGCACTTCGTTGAAGTACGTGAACGCCATCCACACGGCAATCGGCAGGTTGATCAGCGTGTAGACGATGATGAGGCCGGTCACGGTATCCAGCAGCCCCGTGTTCTTCCACAAGAGATAGATCGGCACCAGAACGCCGACCGACGGCATCATCTTTGTCGACAGCATCCACAGCAGCACTTTCTGCGTCTTCTTCGTCGGGAAGAACGCCATCGCGTAGGCGCACGGCACCGCGAGCAAAAGGCAGATGACCGTGACGCCGAGCGAGATCAGCACCGAATTCAGCGCGAAGCCGAAGTAGTTGCTGCGCGCGAGCACCTCGCGAAAACTTTCGAGCGTCGGCGTGAAGAAGAGCGACGATGCATACGCCTGCTGCTCCGTCTTGAACGCCGTGATGGTCATCCAGAAGATCGGGAAGAACAGCAGGATCGCGAAGAACCACGCGAAGAGGCCGGGAATGGCGCGCTTCACCGTGTCCAAAACCGGTACGGACGTGGTGGCGGTAACGGGATGGCTCATGACTCGTACTCCCCTTTCAGGTTCTTCGCGAGCATGCGCACGAGGAAGAACGCGACGATGTTCGCCAGCACGACCGCGAGAATGCCGCCCGCGGACGCGAGACCGACGTCGAACTGTTGCAGGCCGAGCGCGTAGATCAGGTACGACAGGTTGGTCGTCGCGGTGCCGGGACCGCCGCCCGTCGTCGTGTAGATTTCAGCGAAGATCGACAGCAGGAAAATGGTTTCCATCATCACCACGACCGCAATCGCGCGCTTCAGGTGCGGCAGCGTGATGAAGAAGAACATCGCGAACGGCCCGGCGCCGTCGATGCGCGCGGCTTCCTTCTGTTCCTGGTCGAGCGATTGAATGGCCGTGAAGAGAATCAGGAACGCGAACGGCAGCCACTGCCACGCCACGATGACGATGACCGCGAAGAGCGGATACTGCGCGAACCAGTCGATCGGCTGCATGCCGAGCGCGAGCATGCCCTGCGCGATCAGCCCATACACCGGATGCAGGATCATGTTTTTCCAGATCAGCGCACTGACGGTCGGCATCACGAAGAACGGCGCGATCACGAAGAGCCGCGCGATGCCCTGGCCGATGAACTTGCGGTCGAACAGCACCGCGAGCAGCACGCCGCCGATCACAGTGATCGCGAGCACCGAGCCGATCAGCGTCAGCGTGTGGCCGATCGACGGACCGAACGCGGGGTCGGTGGCGAGGAAGTGATAGTTGTCGAGGCCGGCAAAGCCTTTGACATCGGGGTTGAGCAGGTTGTAGCGCGAGAACGAATACCAGATCGTCATCGCGAGCGGGATAGCCATCCACAGGAACAGCAGTCCGGTCGACGGCGTAATGAGCCAGCGGACCGACTTCGCGCGGCGCTTGTCGCGCTCGGCCGCCGATTCGGCGTAGTGCTCCGTCATGGGGGGATTCAGTTGACTCATGATCGTGTCACCTCTCGATGATGCGCGGGCCGCGCCGCGCTCTCAGTCGTGCGCGGCCCGCTTCACTGCGTTGGGTTCAGCAAACTTCCGTGCTTATTTCTGATACCCCGCCTGTTTCACCGCGCGGTCGGCGGTGGCGTTGCCGGCCTTCAGCGCCGCGTCGACGGTGCTCTGCCCGGCGACGACACCCGAGATCGACTGCCCGACGACCGTACCGAACGACTGGAACTCCGGAATGCCGACGAACTGGATGCCGCTATACGGCACCTTCTTCAGCGACGCATCGTTCGGATCGGCCGATTCGATCGCCTTCAGCACGAAGTCGCCGAAGGGCGCGGCCTGCTTGTACTCGGGACGCGCGTAGGTCGACTTGCGCGTGCCCGGCGGCACCGACGCCCAGCCTTCGTCCTTGCCGACCATCTCGATGTATTCCTTCGAGGTCGCCCACGCGATGAACTTCTTCGCGGCGTCCTGCGACTTCGACGTCTTCGGAATCGCGAGCGACCACGACCACAGCCAGTGCGAGCCCTTCGGCGTCACCGCGACCGGCGCCGCCGCGAAGCCGATCTTGTCGGCCACCTGCGACTGCGCCTTGTTGTAGAGCATGCCGGCCGCGACCGTCGCGTCGATCCACATCGCGCACTTGCCCGACGACATCAGCGTGAGGTTCTCGTTGAAGCCGTTCGAGCTGGCTCCCGGAGGGCCGTCGCTCTTCAGGAGATCCGCGTAGAAGCCGACCGCCTTCTGCCACTCGGGCGTATCGAGCTGCGCCTTCCAGTTCTCGTCGAACCAGCGGCCACCGTAGGTGTTCACCACCGTCGACACGAACGCCATGTTCTCGCCCCAGCCCGCCTTGCCGCGCAGGCAGATGCCGTACTGGCCCTTCGATTTGTCGGTGAGCTTGTCGGCGAACTGCTTGATCTGGTCGTAGGTCGGCTGGTCGGGCATCTTGAGACCGGCCGCCTGGAACAGGTCCTTGCGGTAGTAGGTCATCGAGCTTTCGACGTAGAACGGCAGCGCATACAGCTGGCCGTTGTACGAGAGACCGTCGCGGGCGCTCTTCACGACGTCTTCGAGATCGTAGGACGCGGGCAGGCCGCTGATCGGCGTGAGCCAGCCGCGCTTGCCCCACAGCGGCGCTTCATAGGTGCCGATCGTCATCACGTCGAACTGGCCGCTGTTGGTCGTGATGTCGGTCGTGGCGCGCTGGCGCAGCACGTTCTCCTCCAGGATCACCCACTTGAGCTGGATGTCGGGATTCGCCTTCTCGAACGCCGGGGAGAGCTTCTTCAACTCGATCATGTCCGGATTGTTCAGCGTGGCGACCGTGACGGTCGTGGCGGCCTTGGCCGTCATGGAACCGAGCGCGGCTGCGGCGAAGGCAGCAAGGGCCAGCGTGCGGGCAGCCGTCGTGCGGCCCTGCAATGCTCGAACGTTGAATTGGGCGCGTTTCATGTTGTTTCGTCTCCTTTTTCGTGAGCACGGGCACTCGTGCTGCGTGGCTTGCCTGATAGCAGGCTCGATGCGGTTGGTTATGGATGGTGCGGGTTGCCTGATACGTAATCACGCGCCTTGGCAGGCACGAGACGCATCGCGCTGCGACTCCCTCTATGTATTGCCGGCAAAGCTGCCTTGATAATGCAAGTTCGCGGTGCAAGTTACCGATGCATGTAGCGGCATGCGCCGCCGTTCGATTGCGCTCCGGCCGTCGTTCGGTCTTGCGCCGTTCCAATATAGACGGCGCGAGAAGGCAATCAAGTGAAGCGAAGCCGGATGACACGGCGGGCGGCGCCTGCATGCGCCCCGGCGCGTGCGATCAGCTCATCCAGTTGCCGCCGTCCACGTTCAGGGTCTGCGCGGTGACGTAGTCCGAATCCGCCGATGCGAGAAAGAGCGCCGCGCCCGTCAGATCCGCGGGCAGTCCCATGCGGCCGAGCGGCACTTCTTCGCCGACGAGCCGTTTCTTCTCGCCGAGCGGCCGGTTCTCGTACTTCGCGAAGAGCGCGTCGACCTGCTCCCACATCGGCGTATCGACGACGCCCGGCGCAATCCCGTTCACGTTGATGCGCTCCTTCGCGAGCGCGAGCGCCGCCGACTGCGTATAGCTGATGACCGCCGCCTTGGTCGCGCAATAGTGCGACACGAGCGCCTCGCCGCGCCGTCCCGCCTGCGACGACATGTTGATGATCTTGCCGCCGCGCCCCTGCTCGACCATCCGCCGCGCGACCGTCTGCATCACGAAGAACATGCCCTTTACGTTGACCGCGAAGAGGCGGTCGTAGACGTCCCAGGATTCGTCGAGGACCGGGCGCATGTCGAAGAGCGCCGCATTGTTGAAGAGAATATCGACACCGCCGAAACGCTCGACCGTCGAATCGACGATGCGCTGAATGTCTTCGCGCTTCGTGACGTCGGCGCGCAAGGCAAGCACGCGATCGGCGGTGGCGGTGAACCGCTCTGCCAGTTCACCTGCGTCCTTCACGTCGACGACGACGACTCTCGCGCCTTCGTCGAGATACCGCCTGGCAACCGCCTCACCGATGCCGCTCGCCGCGCCGGTGATGATCGCGACCTTGTCTTGCAGTTTCAAGGCTGTCTCCGAATTCGTTTTTCCGGCCGTCGCACCGAGCGAACGCTCTGCATGCGAACAATTGCTCTCTCTTTGATCGAATGATCGGTGACGCGCCGGGCGCTGTCAAGGCACGTCGCGATCTTTCGATGCTGCGGCGCGCCATCTCGTTATCCTCGGGAAAACCCCTGCTGGCGCGGCTGACAGCGCGATGACACGCATTTCCGGCGACCGCACGCGACGCAAGTTCGCCATGCAAAAACGAGTGATACGTTATATCATCTCGGAACTTTCCAACGCCGCCCAACGCTCATGTCCGCGCCCTACGAACAGATGCTCTCGCGAGCCGAACGGCTCGCCGCCGAACGCGGCCTCGCGCTCACGCCGCTCAGGCGCCAAGTCTACGAACTCGTCCTGCGCGCACAGAAACCGATCGGCGCCTACGACCTGATCGACGCGATGGAGCCGCATCGCGGCGGCCGCGTGCCGCCCACGACGATCTATCGCGCGCTCGACTTCCTGGTGGAGAACGGCTTCGTGCACCGGATTGCGTCGAAGAACGCGTTCTTCGCATGCTGCGATGTGGGCCAGCCGCACGAAAGCCAGTTCCTGATCTGCGACGAATGCGGCGCGACGCTCGAAATTCCCGGCGACGAACTCGCGTCCACGCTTTCCGCGAGCGCGCCCGCGCACGGCTTCGAAGTGCGCCATCAGGTCGTCGAACTAAGCGGTGTGTGCAGCGACTGCCAGCACAAGCATCGCGACGCCTGAACACGATCCATCCCGATCAACCCCCGACATCCGACAACAACATGAAAAGACTTGCCATTTTTCTGGCGGGAGCCGCGCTTGCGCTCGGTTTGTGCGGCAGCGTGGCGGCCCAGAGCGCACGCATTCCGGTGGTCGCCGCGGAGAATTTCTACGCCGACGTGGTGAAGCAACTGGGCGGCGACCGAGTCCAGGTGACGAGCATCCTCAACAATCCCGACGAAGACCCGCATCTCTTCGAAGCCAGCCCGAAGACGGCGCGCGCGCTGCAACACGCGGCGCTCGTCGTGTACAACGGCGCCGACTACGATCCGTGGATGGAGAAGCTTCTCGCCGTATCGAAGGGTGAGAAGCGCACGACGATCGTCGTGGCGAATCTCGTCGGCCGGAAGTCCGGCGACAACCCGCATCTCTGGTACGACCCGGCGACGATGCCCGCGCTCGCCAAGGCGGTGAGCGGCTATCTCGTGCAGGCCGACCCGGCGCACAAGAGCGACTACGACGTGCGGCTCGCGACATTCCTCGCCTCGCTCAAAGCGATCGACGACCGTGTGGCGTCGCTCCATGCGCACTACAAGGGCGTGCCCGTGACCGCGACCGAGCCGGTCTTCGGCTACATGGCGGATGCGATCGGCTTCGAGATGCGTAATCAGCGCTTCCAGCTTGCCGCGATGAACGAAACGGAGCCGAGCGCGAGCGACATCGCCGCCTTCGAGAAAGACCTGCGCGAGCGGCGCGTGCACGTCCTGATCTACAACAGCCAGGCGACGGAAGCGCTGACGAAGCGCATGCTCAAGCTTTCGAAGGACTGGCATGTGCCGAGCGTGAGCGTCACCGAGACGCTGCCCGCCGGCAAGACGTTCCAGCAATGGATGCTGGCGCAGCTCGACGCGCTCTCCGGCGCGCTACAGGGATGGCAGCAATGAACGACGCTTTGAGCGACACCCGCGCGAACGCGATCGAAGTGGATCACGTGACGCTCGAACTGGGCGACCGCGTCATTCTGGACGACGCGACCTTTACCGTGCGCCGCGGCGAGTTCATCGGCGTGCTCGGGCCGAACGGCGCTGGCAAGACCACGCTGATGCGCGCGCTGCTCGGCCTGTTGCCGTTGTCGAGCGGATCGATCCGCGTGGATGGACAAGCGGTCGTGCGCGGCAATCCGTCGATCGGCTACATGCCGCAGATTCGCAGCGGCCTCGCGGGACGGCGCGTGCGCGGAAGGGATTTCGTCGCGATGGCCGCCGACGGGCATCACTGGGGCCTGCCGCATGCGAGTCCCGCCGTGCGCGCGGATGTCGAACGCGTGCTCGATCTCGTCGACGCTCAGGCGCTCGCCTCGCGGCCGCTGTCGGAACTCTCGGGCGGCGAGCGGCAGCGCCTTCTGCTCGCGCAATGTCTGCTCGGCAAGCCGAAGGTGCTGCTGCTCGACGAGCCGCTCATCAGCCTCGATCCGCGGCATCAGACGGGTGTCGTCGACTTGGTGCGGCGCGTGCAGCGCGAACTCGGCATCACGGTGCTGTTTTCCGCGCATGAACTCAATCCGCTGCTCAATTCGCTCGATCGCGTGCTGTATCTCGGCAATGGGCGCGCGGCGCTCGGCACCGTCGACGAGGTCATCACGAAGGCGGTGCTGTCGCGGCTGTACGGTTCGCCGATCGACGTCATGCGCGTGAACGGTCGCATCTTCGTGATGTCGGGCGATGTCGAGATCGACAAGCTCGACCACGCGCACGAAGAAGGCGGCGAAGGCCACGAGCACGACCATGAGCATGACCACGATCACGGCCACGGTCATGGGCACGGACACAAGGCCAAGGGAAAGCACACGCACAATGTTTGAATACGAATTCATGGTGAACGCCTTCGCGGCGTCGGGGATCGTGGCGGTGCTGGCGGGTATCGTCGGATATTTTCTGGTGTTGCGCGGGCAGACCTTCGCGGGTCATGCGCTATCGCATGTCGGCTTCACGGGCGCGACGGGCGCGGTACTGGTCGGCGTGTCGCCGCTCTGGGGCATGGTCGGCTTCACGCTCGCGGCGGGCGTCGGCATGGGCGCGCTCGGCGAGCGGCTGTCAGGGCGCGATGTCGCCATCGGCGTGATTCTGTCGCTGTCGCTCGGACTGGGGCTGCTGTTTCTGCACTTCTTCACCGCGTATGCGACGCAAGCGACCGCGCTTCTTTTCGGCAATGTGCTCGGGGTGAGCCGGGAGACGCTTGCGATTTTGGCCGGGCTCGCGGCGGTGAGTCTCGCCGCGCTCGCGGCGATCATGCGGCCGTTGCTGTTCGCCTCGTTGCAGCCCGAGCTTGCGGAGGCGAAAGGCGTGTCGTTGCGGCTCGTGTCGGTGCTGTTTCTTGCGGTGACCGCGCTTGCGGTTGCTGCGTGTACGCAGATCGTCGGAGTGCTGCTCGTGTTCGCGCTGATGGTCGGGCCCGCAGCGGCGGCGCAGAACGTGACGACGCGGCTCTCGACCGGGCTTCTGCTCGCCGCCGTGTTCGCGCTCGGGCAAGCGTGGGCCGGGCTCGTGCTCGCCTATTACACGGACTGGCCCACCAGTTTCTGGATCACGATGCTCGCGGCGCTGGTGTATGGCGGGAGTCTTTTGGGGCGGCGGTGAGGCGTCGCGGAGAGGTTGGGTGGGGGTTGGGTTGGGTCGGGTAACACCGTCTGATGTTTCTGCGCTTCTGCTGAACTTGCTTTGTTAGTGGTCTATTTGCTCTGCCCCTGTCCGGGGCGGGACTTACTTTCTTTGCTGCGCCAAAGAAAGTAAGCAAAGAAAGCAGCTATTCGGCCCACAGTGTTAGGACGTAATCACAATTGCAATACCGAGTGGACATACCACCTAAGTGTCGCCTCAAACGTCAGCGGGGCTTGGTGCGATTAACCACTGTGTCGTCGCACAGTGAACGACTTAGTAAGGCAGTCATCCGTCCGTCCGCGCTTCGCGGACGCAAGGCATAACCGAAAACCGTTGGTCCGCAGCCGCAAAATCATAACCACGAGCCTAAACTCCGCGACCAAGTGCACCTGACGTCTGAGCGAAGCGAAGACGGATGTATGACTGCTGTACCGTTGCAATCGCTGCGTGATGAAACAGTGGTTAATCGCACCAAGCCGCTCAGACTTCGAGGGCGACAGTTAGGTGGTATGTCCACTCAGTAGATCCAGTGCGTTGCCGTTCTAAGACTGCTGCCAGAAAAGCTGCTTTCTTTGCCTACTTTCTTTGCAGCAGCAAAGAAAGTAGGTGCCGCCCCGCACAGGGGCAGAGCCAATAGACCGACGCGAAAACAAGTTCACCGAAAGCACAGAACCACCGGCCGGTGTCAAAGCTTCAGGCAAGCCTCGGCCCGCCCTAACGGCTCAAAACCCGCGCATGATGCGCAACATGTTCCCCGATGAAGGTGGAGATGAAGTAATACCCATGATCATAGCCATCATGCTTGCGCAGCACGACCTTCTGCCCGCGAGCCACAGCGGCAGCCTCGAATACATCGGGATATAACTGCTCGGCGAGAAACTGATCCGCGAGCCCCTGATCGATGAGGATGCCCTCGGCAAACCGCCCCGCCGCCGTCCCCGCGATCAGTTCGCTCGCGTCATACGCTTTCCACGCCTCGCGATCTTCGCCGAGATAACCGGAAAACGCCTTCACGCCCCACGGACACCGCGAAGGCGCCGCGATCGGCGCAAACGCCGACACCGACCGGTAAAAATCGGGATTGCGCAGGGCCAGCACGAGCGCCCCATGTCCGCCCATCGAGTGCCCGAAGATGCCGAGCCGGTCGCCGCGCACGGGCAATTCCGCCAGCACCGCCTCGCGCAAGTCCTGCGTCACATACGAATACATCCGATAGTGCTTCGACCACGGCTCCTCGGTCGCATCGACGTAAAAACCCGCGCCGACGCCGAAGTCCCACGCCGCGCCCTCGTTCGGAATGCCCGCGCCGCGCGGGCTCGTATCCGGCGAAATCAGCGCGATGCCGTGCTCGGCGGCATAGCGTTGCGCGCCGGCCTTGATCGCGAACGTCTCTTCGGTGCAGGTCAGCCCGGCGAGATAGAACAGCGCAGGCACCTTCCCCGACGACGCCTGCTGCGGCAAAAACACGGAAAAGCGCATCGGCAGGCCGATCGACTTCGAATCATGCCGATAGGTCCGCTGCACGCCGCCCCACGAGCGATGTTCTTCCACGAGTTCAAGCATCGTCGTCGCCTCCGGTTTAGTAGACCACGACCGAACGGATCGATTCGCCCTTCTTCATCAGGTCGAAGCCCTCGTTGATGCGTTCGAGCGGCAAATGGTGCGTGATCAGGTCGTCGATATTGATCTTGCCTTCCATGTACCAGTCGACGATCTTCGGCACATCGGTGCGTCCGCGCGCGCCGCCGAATGCCGAGCCCTTCCACTCGCGGCCCGTCACGAGCTGGAACGGACGCGTCGAGATTTCCTCGCCCGCCGCCGCCACGCCGATGATGAACGACTGCCCCCAGCCCTTATGCGTGCATTCGAGCGCCTGACGCATCACCTTCGTGTTGCCGATGCATTCGAACGAATAGTCGGCGCCGCCATCGGTCAACTGCACGATGTGATCGACGACATTCTCGATCTCCTTCGGGTTGATGAAGTGCGTCATGCCGAACTTCTTCGCGAGTTCGACGCGGCCCGGATTCAGATCGACGCCGATGATCTTGTCGGCGCCCACCATCTTCGCGCCCTGGATCACGTTCAGGCCGATGCCGCCCAGCCCGAACACGACCACGTTCGCGCCCGCCTCCACCTTCGCCGAATACACGACGGCTCCCACGCCCGTCGTCACGCCGCAGCCGATATAGCAGATCTTGTCGAACGGCGCGTCTTCACGCACTTTCGCCACCGCGATCTCCGGCACGACGATGTAGTTAGAAAACGTCGACGTGCCCATGTAGTGAAAGAGCGGCTTGCCGTCAAGCGAGAAGCGCGAGGTCGCGTCGGGCATGAGGCCGCGGCCCTGCGTCGAACGAATGGCCTGACACAGGTTGGTCTTGCGCGACAGGCAGAACTTGCACTGGCGGCATTCCGGCGTATAGAGCGGAATGACGTGATCGCCCTTTTTCAGCGTGCCGACGCCCGGCCCCACATCGACGATCACGCCCGCGCCTTCATGCCCGAGGATCGCCGGAAAAATGCCTTCGGGATCGGCGCCCGAGAGCGTGTAGTAGTCGGTGTGACAGATGCCCGTCGCCTTCACTTCGATCAGCACTTCGCCGGCGCGCGGCCCTTCGAGATCGACTTCCTCGATCGTCAGCGGCTTGCCCGCTTCCCATGCAATGGCGGCTTTGGTTTTCATGGTGTCGCTCCTTTCATGACAATGCAATTCGGCTTTTAGCGCGTGACGTTCAGAACCTCGTAGCACGCGCCCATCGTGTGATAGTCGACCTTGCCGGCCGGGCTTTTCTCGTCGCTGTACTGGCGGTTGTCGCGGGTCAGGATGCGATACCACGCGCCATGCTTGTGATCGACGAAATGCGTCCAGCTATAGGCCCATAGTCGTTCGTATTCGTTCCAGTAACGTTGGGACGCCGCTGCGTCGCCTTGTGCCGACATGCGTCCGGCGAGCAGCGCGGCCGCCGCCAGCGATTCGGCCTGCACCCAGAAATACTTGTCTTCGTCGTAGAAGCGGCCGTCGGGGGCGAAACCGTAGACCATGCCGCCATGCTCGCCGTCCCACGACAGTTCGAGCGCGCGGTCGAACAACTCACGCGCGCGCGTCAGATGCCACGCATCCGGACGATGCCGGTCGAGAATCAGCAAGAGCTTCGCCCACTCGGTCTGATGCCCCGGCTGAAAACCCCACGGACGAAAGATGTTGCTGCGATCGCCCTTGTTGTATTCCCAGTCGATCGACCAGTCGGGCTTGTAGTGCTCCCATACGAGGCCGCCCGCGAGCGCGGCCTGCCGGTTCACCATGTTGTCGGCGAGCAGCGCGGCGCGGTCCAGATAGCGCGCTTCGCCGCTCGCTTCATAGGCCGCGAGGAACGCCTCGCACGCGTGCATGTTCGCGTTCTGCCCGCGATAGTCGGACACTTGCCAGTCGGCGGTTGCTTCGTCCTTGTACAAACCGTGTGGCGCGTCCCAGAAGCGCGACTCCATCAGGTTCCAGGTTTCATCGAGGTAGGCGCGCGCCTCCTCGAAACCGGCTTCGAGCGCCTTCGCATACGCCAGCACGACGAACGCGAGACCGTAGCAATGGTTCGTGGCATCGGTGACGTCGCGGCCGTTTAACGTCCACGCGTAACCGCCCGTCTCGGGATTGCGATGGAACTTGCGCAGATAGTCGATGCCATGCGCGACGCCGCCGCGATACTCGTCGAGGCCGAAATGCTTGTACGCCATCGCGTAGTTGAAGACGAAGCGCGTGCTCGACACGAGATGCCGCGTCTTGCGATCGTAGATCGTGCCGTCGTTCTTGTAGAAGTGGTAGAAGCCGCCCGCCGGGTCCATGCAGTGCGGGTGATAGAAGGTCATCGTGCGCAACGCGTGGTCCAGCAGGAACTCGCGCGAGCGGAAATCGGGTGGTGCAGGCTGCGTGGAGGTCGGAGTTTCGATGGCGGGCATGGAAAGTTCGAAGTGGTGTCTCGACGTCGCGCGCTAAAAGCGCCGCGGGGTTCAAGTGTAAGCGTTCAGGCAAGTCTCATGTCAGAACCAGTCCTTGACGCGGCCGTACAGATCGATGAAGCGCGCATGGCGTTGGTCGAGCGCGGCGTCGTCGCGGGGCGTGGCGGCGAGCGTCGCGGATGGCGCGAGCGTCGCGAGATCGCCCGCGTGCCAGTGGCCGACCGCAAGGCCGCCGAGGAGCGCCGCACCGCGCGTCGCGGCGTTCGGGCAATCGACGGCGTGCAGCTCGACCTTCAGCGCATCGGCGAGCAATTGCCGCCAGCGCGGATCGATCGACCCGCCGCCCGCGAGGCGCATCGCGGGAATCGTCGCGCCGCTCGAACGGATCGCATCGAGACCGGCGCGCAACGAAAACGCGACGCCTTCGAACGCCGCGCGCATCAGCGTGCCGCGCGTGTCGGAAAGGCCTAGGCCGAGCCAGCCGCCGCGCGCCGACGGATTCATCCACGGCGAGCGCTCGCCGCTCAGATACGGCAGGAAACTCACGCGCGCCGATGCCTGCGCGGCGAACGCGTCCTCGTAGGCGCGCGGCCACGCATTGAACGCGAGCCAGCCGCGCACGGCTTCGAGCGCCACGCCGACGTTCTGCATCGCGGCCATCCGATACCACTCGTCCGTGGCCGCACGATAGGCGTGCAAACCGGCGACCGACGCGGGCGCATCGTGCGACATCACGACGATCTGCCCGCCCGTGCCGGTGGTGAGCAGCGCGTCGCCATCGCGGCAGAGGCCGCTGCCGAGCGCGGCGCACGGCGTATCGCCCGCGCCGACCGCCATCACGACGCCCGCCTTCAATCCGAGCGCGTCCGCCGCCCCGGCCGACAGCGTGCCCGCCGCCGCATAGGAAGGCGCGAGCTGCGCGAACCATCTGCGCGGCAGGCCGAGCTTCGCGATCAGCGCGTCGTCCCAGAGGCCGGACGGCTCGGCGAGCGCGGTCGCGCAGGCTTCGGACGGGTCGGTCGCGATCTCGCCGCCCAGTTCTCCTCCTGGTTCGCCCCCTAAGCGCGTGCGCAGCCAGTCCTTCGGCTGCAGCGCCCAGCGCGCTTGGTCGAGCAGCGCCGGCTCGCTGAGCGCGATCCAGCGCAAGAGCGGCCCGGCCATGCCGGGCGAGACAGGATTGACCTGCGGCAAAGGCCACGCATCGAGCAGATCGCGAGCGCGCGTGTCGGGCCAGAGCATCGCGGGACGCAGCGCGCGCCCTTGTCCGTCCGTCAGCACGACGCCGTGCATCTGCCCGGAGAAGCCGATCGCGCGCACGGCCTCGCGCTCGGACGCCGGCAGCCGCGACGCGGCGTCGAGCAGCGCATGCCACCAATCGTCGACCGGCGTCTCAGCCCAGCCGGGGTGCTCGGTCCTGACCGCATAAGCCGCATTCGAGAACGCGATTTCGCGTCCATCCTCGTCGACGATGGCGAGTTTGAGCGAAGCCGTACCGAGGTCGATGCCGAGAAAACGCATGGGAGTCGAGGTCCAGTGAGCGCGGTCGAAAAAGATAAGGGAAAGCCCGCAGAGGCGCGGGTTAACCCGTCATCTGCGCACGAGTGATCGAAAACGGCCTATATCGGCGGACGGATAAACATCATAACGACGAGCACAAGATCGTGGCCTTTTGCCGCGCGACAAATACCGGGCGATGTGCGTCGAGCCCCTTGCAGCAAGGGCTTCGGCCTGATCGCACCGATCCTCCGCGGCGTCTCGCATATCGTCCGGCGAACGCGACGTATAGCGCCACGCAGTCTTGTTGTGCCTTTTTGTGGCGCTTACCTTTGATGCCACTCAATCAGAACAGCAATCAGGAGACAGCATATGGCTTCGAACACCGTGCATCCGTGCGACGAGCGGCTACCCACCGGACAATTGCTCACGCTGGGCATTCAGCACGTTCTCGTGATGTACGCAGGCGCGGTCGCGGTTCCGCTGATCCTCGGCGCCGCGATGAACCTGCCGAAAGACCAGATCGCGTTTCTC
The DNA here is from genome assembly GCF_031451455.1 of Caballeronia sp. LZ024. NCBI lineage: Bacteria > Pseudomonadati > Pseudomonadota > Betaproteobacteria > Burkholderiales > Burkholderiaceae > Caballeronia > Caballeronia sp. LZ024. The sequence continues at coordinate 2,696,783 of NZ_JARUXL010000001.1, forward strand.
ATCAGCGCCGACCTGTTCTCGTGCGGCATCGCCACGCTGATCCAGACGCTCGGCCTCTGGATCTTCGGCATCCGCCTGCCGGTCATCATGGGCTGCACGTTCGCGGCGGTCGGCCCGATGGTCGCGATCGGCACGAATCCGAGCCTCGGCATTCTCGACGTGTTCGGCTCGACGATCGCGGCGGGTGTCGTCGGCATCCTGCTCGCGCCGATGATCGGCAAGCTCCTGCGCTTCTTCCCGCCGGTCGTGGTCGGCACCGTGATCGCGGTGATCGGGCTCTCGCTGATGGGCGTCGGGATCAACTGGGCGGCGGGCGGCATCGGCAATCCCGAGTACGGCAATCCGGTGTATCTGCTGCTGTCGCTCGTCGTGCTGATGCTGATTCTGCTCATCAACAAGTTCATGCGCGGCTTCATCGCGAACATCTCGGTGCTGCTCGGGATGGTCGCGGGCTTCGCGATCGCGGCGGCACTCGGCCTCGTCAACATGGACGGCGTCGCGCACGCACCGTGGGTCGGCGTCGTGCTGCCGTTCCACTTCGGCCTGCCGCACTTCGACCCGCTCTCGATCGCGACGATGATCATCGTGATGTTCGTCACCTTCATCGAATCGACCGGCATGTTCCTCGCGGTCGGCGATCTGGTGGAACGTCCGGTCGACCAGAAGGCGCTCGTGCGCGGACTGCGCGTCGACGGACTCGGCACGCTGATCGGCGGCATCTTCAACTCGTTCCCGCATACGTCGTTTTCGCAGAACGTCGGACTGATCGGCGTGACGGGCGTGAAGAGCCGCTTCGTCTGCGCGACGGGCGGCGTGATCCTCGTCGTGCTCGGCCTCTTTCCGAAGATGGCGCAGGTGGTCGCCTCGGTGCCGCCGTTCGTGCTCGGCGGCGCGGGCATCGTGATGTTCGGGATGGTCGCGGCGAACGGCATCAAGGTGCTGTCGAAAGTGGACTTCGTGAAGAATCACCACAACCTGTTCATCGTCGCGGTGAGCATCGGCCTCGGGATGGTGCCGGTCGTCGCGCCGAAGTTCTTCTCGCAACTGCCGCACGCGCTCGAACCGATTCTGCATAGCGGGATTCTGCTGGCGTCGGTGTCGGCGGTAGTGCTGAACATCATCTTCAACGGCGTGAAAAAGGAACGCGATGCGCGTCGCGAGATTCGTCACGCGGGTCACGATTTCGACGGAACGGCGACGGAAGCGAAGTAAAGCCGCAACGGCGAACGAGTGAAAACGCAAAACGCCGCGACGAAAGTCGCGGCGTTTTGCGTTTGGGATGAACCCGATAACGAGAAAGTACTTTGTAATATTATTTCCATACAGACGGCCTACATTCGTGGACTCTTCTTCCCCTCGGAAAATCCACAATGAGCCACAACCGCTACGCCCACAAGCCCGAGACCTACACCGAATCCGACGACGACAATCCTAGCGCGAACTTTCATTTCACCGACATCCTGAACGCCCGCCTGAGCCGCCGCCAGACGGTGATCGGCGGTTTGTCCGCGACGACGGCCGCCCTCTTCGGCTCGTTTTCGCTGTCCGCGTGCGGCAGTTCCGACGACAATGCCGCCGCGCCGACCAAGCCGCCCGTCACGAAGGCGACGCTCAACTTCGGCGCGGTCGGCCACAGCCTCGACGACATCGTGAAGGTGCCGGCGGGCTATAGCGTCGGCGTGCTGTATGCGCTCGGCGACCCGCAGCAGTTCGGCGATCTGAGCTGGCCGGGCAACGGCTCGGAGAGTGCGGAATCCTACGAACGCCGTGCGGGCGATCATCACGACGGCATGCACTTCTTCGGTCTCGCCGACGACGGCACCTACGCCGCCTCGCGCTCCGATCGCGGCGTGCTCTGCGTGAACCACGAGAACATCACCCAGGCTTACCTGCACGCAGCCGGTCCGACGACGGTCGCGGGCGCGCGCCCCGCCGCCGAAGTCGACAAGGAAGTGAACTGCCACGGCGTCAGCGTGCTGGAACTGAAGCGCTCGACCGGCAACGCGCTGGCTTACGTGCGCGGCTCGCGCCTGAACCGGCGTCTCACGGCGGCGAGCCGCTTCGCGATCGAAGGACCGGCCGCGGGCTCGGCGCGCATGAAGACGCTCTACGCCGCCGATGGCACCGCCACGCGCGGCACCGTCAACAACTGCGCGAACGGCTACACGCCGTGGGGCACGTATCTCACCTGCGAGGAAAACTGGGCCGGCTATTTCAGGCGCGCCGCCGCCGACACCGCGCGCGCCGATGCGAAGAGCCTCGATCGCTACGGCGTGAAGGCCGGACAGTCGGGCAACTACGGCTGGAGCACGCCGGAGGGCGACCTGTACCGGCGCTGGGACACGTCGTCGACGTCCGCTGCCGACGGTTCTTCCGACTATCGCAACGTCGCGAACACGTTCGGCTGGGTCGTCGAAATCGATCCGTTCGATCCGGCCTCCACGCCCGTCAAGCGCACCGCGCTCGGCCGTTTCGGACACGAAGGATGCCAGCCGGCGAACCCGGTCGAAGGCCAGCCGCTCGTGTTCTACATGGGCGACGACAGCCGCAACGAATACATCTACAAGTTCGTGTCGAAGGCGCCGTGGTCCGCCGCCGACAAGGGCCTCGCCGCTGGCGCGAAGTATCTGAACGAAGGCACGCTCTACGTCGCGAAATTCAACGCGGACGGCACCGGCAACTGGCTTGCACTGTCGAGGTCGAATGCCGCGCTCGCGTCGTTTGCGAGCGACGCGGACATTCTGATCGACACCCGGCTCGCGGCGGACATCGTCGGCGCGACGAAGATGGACCGGCCGGAGTGGACGGCCGTGCATCCGGCGAACGGCGAGGTCTACGTGACGCTCACCAACGGCACGGCCGCCGTGCGCCCGCAAAGCGCGACCGATGCGGCGAATCCGCGCCCGGGCAACGTGAACGGCCATATCGTGCGCTGGCGCGAAGCGAACGGGCGCGCCGACGCGACCCAGTTCCAGTGGGACGTGTACCTGTTCGGATCGCCGTCGGCGGAGGCGCCGGGCTACAACATCTCCGCGCTCACCGACAACAACGACTTTTCGAGCCCTGACGGCCTCTGGTTCGACTCGCGCGGCGTGTTGTGGATCGAAACCGACGACGGCGCCTACACGTCCACGACGAACTGCATGCTGCTCGCGGCGACGCCGGGCCAGGTCGGCGATGGCGGCGCGATTACCGCAGGCGGCGGCACGGCGACGTTCAAGGGCGCGAATCCGGGCGAGCAGAACCTGCGGCGCTTTCTGGTCGGGCCGAAAGAGTGCGAACTGACCGGGATCGCGATGACACCCGACAACAAGACGCTGATGGTGAACATCCAGCATCCGGGCGAAGGCGGGACGGCGTCGACGCTCACGAGCCACTGGCCGGACAGCCAGGGGAACGCCGCGAGCACGGCGCGTCCGCGATCGGCGACGATCTTCATCACGAAGGACGACGGCGGAGCGATCGGGGTCTGAGCCACGCCTCGTCTCGCTGAAAAGCAAAAAAACCGCAGCCTCTTTCGAGACTGCGGTTTTTTGTCCTGCGCGTCCGGCGAAATCAGCCCGGCGCGCCGGCCTTCTGAGCCGACTCGGCTTGCGGCGCGCGCGGCAGCAACCGTTCGATGGGCGTCATCTGCGAAACCGTCGCTGACGACGCAGCCACCGCTCCCGAAGCCGGAGCGGCCGGCGCCGTCGAACCGTAGTCGACCGGCGCGTCGGCCGGACGCGGCTGATCGCCCGCGTGCTCGATCCACCCGCCGCCGAGGAACTGATACAGGTCGACGAGATTCGTCAGCCGTTGCAGGCGCGCATTGATCAGCAACTGCTGCGCGTTGTAGAGATCGGTCTGTGCCGTCAGCACCGCGAGATAGCTGTCGACCCCGTTCCGATATCGCAAATCGGACAATTCCAGCCGCCGGCTCTGCGAACTCGTGAAGCGTTCTAGCGCCTTGATCTGGTCGTCGAAGGTGCCGCGCGCAGCCAGCCCGTCTGCCACTTCGCGGAACGCGTTCTGGATCGCCTTCTCGTAGTTCGCGATCTCGATACGCTTTTGCACCTGCGCCAGATCGAGGTTGGCGATGTTCGTGCCGCCCTCGAAGATCGGCACCGAAATCTGCGGCGCGAACGACCACGCCGCCGAGCCCGGCTTGAACAGACCGCCGAGCGTCGGCGACAGCGTGCCGAAGCTGCCCGTCAGCGAGACGCGCGGGAAGAACGCCGCGCGCGCCGCGCCGATGTTCGCGTTCGCCGCGAGCAGCGACTGCTCGGCCGCCGCGATGTCGGGCCGGCGCACGAGCAGATCGGACGGCAAGCCGGCCGGAATGTCGGAGAGCAGATTCTGGCTGTCGAGCGGCAGACCCGTCGGCAGATCGGCCGGCAGCGGTTCGCCGACGAGCAGCACCAGCGCGTTCTCCGCCTGCGCCCGTAGACGCATTTCCGTCTGGAGGTTGGCGCGCGCCTGTTCGACCACGCCTTCCGCCTGACGCTCGTCGAGCTCCGACCCCACGCCGTTGTCGTACTGCAGCTTCGTGATGCGGTACGAATCCTCGGCCGTCTTGAGCGTATTGCGCGTGACGGTCAAGAGATCGTCGACGGCGAGCATCTGCAGATACTGGTCCGCCACCGACGACACCAGCGCGATCTCCGCCGCCTTGCGCGATTCGGCCGTCGACAGGTACTGCGCGAGCGCCTGATCCTTCAGGCTGCGGATGCGCCCGAAGAAGTCGATTTCCCACGACGCGTTCAGCCCGACCGAATACGTGTTCGAGATCGTCTGGTCGAAGAACGACAGATTGCGCGGCGTGCGCTGCTTGCTCTGGCTCGCGACCGCGTCGATCGTCGGCAGGAGCGCGGCGCGCGTGATCTGGTACTGCGCGCGCGCCGCCTCGACGTTGAGCACCGAGACGCGCAGGTCGCGGTTGTTCTTCAGCGCGAGTTCGACGATGCGCTGCAAGCGCGTATCGGCGAAGAAATCGCGCCAGCCGATGTCGGGCGCCGCGAGGTTGTTCGCCGTGCGGCCGTTGCTCGCACTCGACGACGAAGTCGGCTGGTTGCTGTAGATGCCGCCTTCCGGGAACGTCGACGTGGTGGGCTCGGCCGGCCGCGCGTACTTCGGCTCGAACGTGCAGCCGGCCACGAGCACGGTGAGCGCCGCGGCGACGGCTGTCGCCATCAAAGATTGTCTAAGCATTTCAATGTCCTTCCTTGGGCGCACCGCCATTGCCGCCATTGCCGCCGTGCGGGCCTTGGATATCCGCGTGCGTGCCCGGTGTCGGCGTGTCCTTGCTCTTGCTGAACTTGCTGATCACGACAAAGAACATCGGGATCATGAAGATGGCAAGGAAGGTCGCCGTGAGCATGCCGCCGATCACGCCGGTGCCGATCGCGTGCTGGCTCGCCGAGCCCGCGCCGTTACTGATCGCGAGCGGCAGCACGCCGAGAATGAACGCGAGCGACGTCATCAGGATCGGGCGAAGCCGCAGCCGCGCCGCTTCCACCGCGGCTTCGATCGTCGACATGCCCTGCATGCGCAGTTCACGGGCGAATTCCACGATCAGAATCGCGTTCTTCGCCGACAAACCGACCGTGGTCAACAAGCCGACCTGGAAGAACACGTCGTTTTCCAGACCGCGCAGCGTGGCGGCGAGCAGCGCGCCGAGCACGCCGAGCGGCACCACCATGATGACCGAGAACGGAATCGACCAGCTTTCATACAGCGCCGCGAGACACAGGAACACGACGAGGATCGAGATGCCGTACAGAATCGGCGCCTGCGAACCCGACTGGCGTTCCTGATACGACAGCCCCGTCCACTCGTAGCCGATACCCGCCGGCAGTTTCGCCGCAATCGCCTCGATCGCCGTCATCGCCTGGCCGGTCGACTTGCCCGCCGCCGCCGCGCCCTGGATTTCGACCGCCGAAATGCCGTTGTAGCGTTCGAGCTTCGGCGAGCCGAAGATCCACTGGCCCGTCGCGAACGCGGAGAACGGCACCATCCCGCCCGACGCATTGCGCACGTACCACGCGTTCAGGTCTTCCGGATTCATGCGGAAGCGCGGTTCGCCCTGCACGTAGACCTTCTTGATCCGGTTGTCGACGTCGAGGAAGTTGTTCACGTACTGCGACGCCCAAGCGATCGAGAACGTCTGGTCGATGTCGGCAGCCGTCACGCCGAGCACGTTCGCCTTCTCGCGGTCGATATCGACCTTGAACTGCGGCGTGTCGTTCAGGCCGTTCGGACGCACCTGCGCGAGCGACGGGTCCTTCGCCGCCATGCCGAGCAGCATGTTGCGCGCTTCCATCAGCTTCGCGTGACCGACGCCCGCCCGGTCCTGCAACTCGAAGTCGAAACCCGAGGCCGTGCCGAGTTCCGGAATCGACGGCGGGTTGACCGGGAACACCATCGCGTCCTTATAGCCCGCGAAGTGGCCGAACATCCGCCCGACGAGCGCCTGCACCTTCTCGTTGCTCGACTGCCGCAGCGCGTAGTCCTTCATCCGCACGAACACCAGACCGGAGTTCTGGCCGCGGCCCGCGAACGAAAAGCCGTTCACCGTGAACACCGATTCCACAATCGCCTTCTCGTCGTTCAGCAGATAGTTCTGCACGTCGACGAGCACCTTGGCCGTGCGCTCCTGCGTCGAGCCGACCGGCGCCTGGACGAGCACGAACATCGTGCCCTGGTCTTCGTCGGGGAGGAACGACTTCGGCAGCCGGATGAACAGCATCCCCACCGCGACGATCACCACCAGATAGATGATGAGCCAGCGGCCCGAGCGCTTGATGACGTGCTCGACGCCGCTGTGGTACTTCGTCTGGCTCTTCGCGAAGGTGCGGTTGAACCAGCCGAAGAAGCCTGTCTTCTCGTCGTGATGGCCCTGCGGGATCGGCTTGAGAATGGTCGCGCAGAGCGCTGGCGTCAAAATGAGCGCGACGAGCACCGAGAGCACCATCGCCGCGACGATCGTGAGCGAGAACTGCCGGTAGATCGCGCCGACCGAGCCGCCCGAGAACGCCACCGGCACGAACACCGCGGAGAGCACGAGCGCCACGCCGATCAGCGCGCCGGTGATCTGGTCCATCGCCTTGCGCGTGGCGTCTCTTGGCGAGAGGCCCTCTTCCGCCATCACCCGCTCGACGTTTTCCACGACCACGATCGCGTCGTCCACCAGCAAGCCGATGGCGAGCACGAGACCGAACATCGAGAGCGTATTGATCGAGAACCCGACGATCGACATGATCGCAAACGTACCGAGCAGCACCACCGGCACGGCGATCGTCGGGATCAGCGTGGCGCGCAGGTTCTGCAGGAACAGGTACATGACGAGGAACACGAGCACGATACCTTCGATCAGCGTCTTGACCACTTCCTCGATCGAGAGCTTAACGAACGGCGTCGTGTCATACGGATACTTCACGACGAGCCCGTGCGGGAAGTACTTCGACAGGTCGTCGATCTTCTGGCGCACCAGTTTCGCCGTCTGCAGCGCGTTCGCGCCCGTGGCGAGCTGGATACCGAAGCCGGCCGTCGGTGCGCCGTTGTACTTCGTGTCGAAGTTGTAGTTTTCGCCGCCGAGCTCGATGCGCGCCACGTCCTTCAGGCGCACTTGCGAGCCGTCCTGATTCACCTTCAGCAGGATGTTGCCGAACTGCTCGGGCGTTTGCAGCAGCGTGGCTTCCGTGATGGTCGCCTGCAACATCTGGCCCGGCACCGACGGCGTGCCGCCGAGACCGCCACCCGCGACCTGCACGTTCTGGTTCGTGATCGCGGTCTTCACGTCGACGGGCGTGAGGCTGTAGTTGGTCAGCTTGGTCGCGTCGAGCCACACGCGCATCGCGTACTGCGAGCCGAAGAGCGTGACCGTGCCGACGCCGTCGATCCGGCTGATCGGGTCCTGCACCTTCGACGCCACGTAGTTCGCGAGGTCGTACTTGCTCATCGTGCCGTCTTCGGAGACGAACGCCATCACGAGCAGGAAGCTGCTGCTCGACTTCGTCACCTTCGTGCCGAGCTGCTGCACGGCCTGCGGCAGAAGCGGCGTCGCGAGCTGCAGCTTGTTCTGCACCTGCACCTGCGCGATGTCCGGATTCGTGCCGGCCGCGAACGTCAGCGTGATGGTCGCGGTGCCGGAGTCGTCACTCGTCGACGACAGGTACAGCAAGTGGTCGAGACCGCTCATCTGCTGCTCGATCACCTGCGTCACCGTGTTTTCGACGGTCGAAGCCGAGGCGCCCGGGTACGTCGCGCTGATCTGGATCGCAGGCGGCGCGATGGTCGGGTACTGCGCGACCGGCAGGTTGAAGATCGACGCGATCCCCGCCAGCATCAGGATGATGGCGATCACCCAGGCGAAGATCGGACGATCGATAAAAAACTTTGCCATGAAACAGGCTCCCTGTTATTGCGCGCCGGACGCGGCCTGAGCGCTCGACGCCCCCGCTGCACCGCTCGCGGCGCCCTGCGCGCCGCTCGCGGCGGGCGCGCCGGATGCATTGGATAGAGCCGCCGCTTGTGCGTCCGAGGCAGGCTGGGCGGGCAGTTGAGCCGCCACCGGCTTGACCGTCATGCCCGGCTTCGCTTTCTCGACGCCGTTCACGATCACGCGGTCGCCCGGATTCAGCCCGCTGTCGACCACCCAGTTGTTGCCGTGCGTGCCCGAGGTCACGAGCGTGCGCAGTTCGACCTTGTCGCCCTGGCCGATCACGAGCGCGACCGCCTGACCCTTCTGGTCGTGCGTCACGCCGATCTGCGGCACGACGAGCGCGCGGTCGTTCACGCCTTCCTCGATGCGCGCGCGCACGAACATGCCCGGCAGCAGCACGCGGTCCTTGTTCGGGAAGATCGCGCGCACGGTGACGGAGCCCGTGCCCTGATCGACGCTCACGTCGGAGAACTGGAGCTTGCCGGCTTCGGGATAGACGCGGCCGTCTTCGAGCACGAGTGTCACCTTCGCCGCGTGGATGCCCTGCGTCTGCAGGCGCCCTTCCTGGATCTGCCTGCGCAGCTTGAGACCTTCGACGCTCGACTGCGTCAGGTCCACGTACACCGGATCGAGCTGCTGCACGGTCGTAAGCAGCGTGGCCGCGCTCGCCTGCACGTATGCGCCGGGCGTCACTTGCGAGAGTCCCGTGCGGCCGCTGATCGGCGAGACGACGTCGGTGTAGCCGAGGTTGATCTGCGCGGTATCGACGGCGGCCTTGCCGGCTGCGACGTCGGCGACCGCCTGGCCCTGCGCGGCGAAGGCGTTGTCGTAGTCCTGCTTGCTGACCGCGTTCGCCGCGACGAGCACCTTGTAGCGCCCGACCAGCGCGTTCTGGGTCGCGACGTTCGCCTGCGCCTTCGCCAGCGTCGCCCGGGCGTTGTTCAGCGCCGCGATGTAGGGCGCCGGATCGATCTTGTAGAGGCGCTGGCCGGCCTTCACGTCCGCACCTTCGGTGAACTCGCGGCGCAGCACGATGCCGTCGACCCGCGCGCGCACCTGTGCATTCAGGAACGCGCTCGTTCGGCCCGGTAGTTCGGCCACGACGGGCACGGTGGTCGGCTGGACGGTGACGACGCCCACTTCGGGCGTCTGCGGCGGAGGTGCCGATTGTTTTTGTCCGCAGGCTGCAAGAAACAAGGCAGCCGTCGCGGCACTGATTAAGCGGAATGGAACCCGTTCGACGCGCATGGAGCGACCTCTGTCTAAGACTGAGTTTGAAATAAGTGCGCGGCCGCCTTCTACGGGCAGGCCGCGCACGAGCGTCTCGATGACGCTGACCAACAGCCGGCTGGCAGGCAAACAGCCGGCGCCGACTCACCGTTCGTGCCCGCGCGCGGCGCTCTGATGGCGCCTTCCGGCCGGAGGGACGGCCTGAATCGGGCGGTTGGATTGAAAGCTTGTCGGATATTAACCGTTCGACATGACTTGGGTCATGGATCGACGGATGGTATTGTATATACATTCATGAACGAATGTATAAGTGACGAAATTAATTTGGGATGGAGTGCAGGAGCGGATTCCCCTCAAAGGTATCGATTACCTTCGACAAACATTTGACGCCGCTGCAACCGCAGGGGTCAGGCAATCGCAGCGAAGCAGGAGAGGACGGCCACGGCCGCAGGATATGGTCAGACGAACCAAGGAAGAAGCGCAGTTGACGCGCAACCGCATTCTCGATGCGGCGGAGCGCGTGTTCTACGACAAAGGCGTGTCGCGCACCACGCTCGCCGACATCGCGCAGGAAGCCGGCGTCACGCGCGGCGCTATCTACTGGCATTTCGCGAACAAGGGCGACCTGTTTACCGCCATGTTCGACCGCAGTCTCATGCCGCTCGACGAACTGATCGTCGCGTCGCTCGACAGCAAGGAACCCGATCCGCTCGGCCGGATGCGCGACATCTTCGTCTGGTGCATGCGCAACATCGCGCTCGACGAGCAGCGCCGGCGCGTGTTCGACATCCTTTTTCTGAAATGCGAGTTCGTCGAGGACATGGGGCCGGTGCGCGAACGGCATCAGAACAACATGCGCGAAGGGATCGAGCGCATCGAGCGCGGGCTCGTCAACGCGATCGCGCAGGGCCAGCTTCCCGCCGACCTCGACACGCGGCAGGCCACGACCATCCTCCACGCGCTTTTCACCGGCATCCTGCACGACTCGCTGATGCTGCCCGAAGGCGTCGATCTGGAGCGCGACGCCGAACGGCTGATCGACGCCTGCTTCGACTCGCTGCGCTTCAGTCCGGCGCTGCGTTCAACCCGCGGCGCGGCCTGAACGCGCCTGTTGGTTCGACGCGTAGATCGAATCGCGCGCGGGTGCCTCGCCCGTGCCGAGCGCGGCGATCCATTCGGCGGTGGTGAGCACCGCCGCGAAACGCGACTGCATCACCACCGTGAAGACGCGGTGGATTTCCTCCGCGCTCGCCCGGCCGGCGCGGTTTTCGTAGGGCACGGCGCCCGTCGCGTCGCAGAGAAATTCCACCGACAAACCCGCGTGCACGGCGTGCTTCACCGTCGAATCGTCGCAGTTGTGCGTCATGTAGCCGGCGATCACGAGCGTGTCGATTTCGTGCTCCGTCAGCCAGTGGGCGAGATCCGTGCCGGCGAAGGCGCTCGGCAACGCCTTGTCGATCTGGTGCGCGTGCGGGCGGCTCGCGACCACCTCGTGCAACTCGGCGCCGTGCGAATCGTGCGCGAACAGCGGCGAAGTCGCCGGCGCGACCTGCCGCACGACGACCACCGGCACGCGATGCACATGCGCGGCGTCGATCGCCCGGCCAATATTAGCGAGCGAGACGTTCACATCCGGATATTCGATCGGCAGATTGCCGGTGATGTATTCATTCTGGACATCGATCACGATGAGCGCGCGGCGCGGCATGGTTTCATTTCCTCGAACTGGCTGGCAATGACGTCATTCTCGCGGCCCGCGCGTGCGGGCGTAAGTGGCCCGATAGCCAGACAGCGATAGAATCGGGCCAATATGTCACGCGCCGGGAGTCAGCCAATGTCCGTTGTCGCCGTCGTCGCCTTCGACGGGATCAGCCCGTTTCATCTGTCGGTGCCGTGCATCGTGTTCGGCGAAAACCGCACCGACGCCGGCCTGCCGTGCTTTGAGTTTCGCGTCTGCGCGGCCGAACCGGGGCGTCTCTCGACCACCGCGGGTTTCACGATCGCCGCCGATCACGCGCTCGACGCCCTCGCCGACGCCGACATCGTGATCGTCCCGAGCTGGCGCGATCCCGCCGAGACGCCGCCCGCCGCCCTCCTCGACGCGCTGCGGGCCGCCCACGCGCGCGGCGCGCATTTGATCGGCCTGTGCCTCGGCGCGTATGTGCTCGCGGCGGCGGGCTTGCTCGACGGCCGCGTCGCGACCACGCACTGGGCCTGGGCCGACGACTTCGCGCGGCGCTATCCGCGCGTGCGGCTCGATCCGAAGGTGCTCTACGTCGATGACGCGACGCTCACCACGTCGGCGGGAACGGCGGCGGGCATCGACTGCTGTCTGCATGTGCTGCGGCAGTTGTGCGGCGCCGAAGCCGCGAATCACGTCGCGCGGCGGCTCGTCGTGCCGCCGCACCGGCAGGGCTCGCAGGCGCAGTACGTCGAAGAGCCGCTGCCGCGGCACGCGAACGGCGACCGTCTCACGGAGTTGCTCGACTGGCTGCGCGGCAATCTCGCGACGCCGCATTCGCTCGACGCGCTCGCGGCGCGCGTCGCGATGAGCCGGCGCACGTTCACGCGGCGTTTTCACCGGCTGACGGGCGCGACGGTGGGCGCGTGGCTGCAGGGCGAACGCATCGCGTTGGCGCGGCGGCTTTTGGAAACCACCGACCTTCCGATCGACCGGATCGCCGAAGCGTGCGGCTTCAATACCGGCGCGACGCTGCGCCAGCAGTTCGCGCAGACGCTGAAGACGTCGCCGTCGACGTATCGGCGGGAGTTTCGGGGAAATTAGCGGGCGCGCGGCGCGCTTACTGCAAGCCGACGCGCGGCGCGAGAAACGCGAAGAGCGCGATGCACACGAGCATCGCCGCCCACGCCCAGACGGGCAAGCCGAGCGGATGCGGATCGTGGAAATGGTCGCGGTCGCGGTGCCCGAGGCCGTGTCCCGGCAGCCGGTGATGTAGCACGCCGCTCGCGGCGTCGGCGCCGCCCGGGTGGATCCGGCGTTGCGGCGCGCCGGGACGCCGCATGAACGCCGCCGACATCGCGCTCGGCCGCAGGAAGACGTGACGCCGCACGCCGGGGTCCTGCTGCGCGCGCATCGACGACAAGCCGTGCTTCGCTCGCACCACTTCGCAGAATTCGGAGAAGAAATCGTCGGCGACTTCGCGCAGCGAATTTTCGATCTGCCGCGAGGGCAAGCCGGCAAGCGGCCCGGAAAGCGTCGCCCACAGCGTGTAGTCGACCCACGTCGATTCGCCGCTCGCGTCCGGATTGAGCGCGACGGCGATCTGTCCGCGCAACGAGCCGACGCCTTCGCCCCGCGCCTTGAAACTGAGCGTGCGGGCGTACCCGCCGGCCGCGTCCGGCGCGGCTGTGGCGGCGTCGGCTTCGCCATCGGTGTGGGCGTTCTGCCGCGTGACGCCCGCTCCGTGCGCCCGAATCTCGTAGCGCGCGCGCAACGCGCCGAGCGGCACGATCATCGTGAGCGCATATTCGCCGCCGGGGAGTTTCGTGAACGATTCGCAGTGGTCGAGGCTCGCCCGCAGGAGCGCGAGATCGCCGAGGGCTTCCCGGACGTGCGCCGGGTCGAGGGGAACACGCAACGCATCGGTGACTTCCATCTGAGCCTCCCAGGCAAAGACTGCACTCGTTCGTTATCTTGCGGCGTGGATGAAGCGGCGAAGCAGAATCGGCTTAACGGGCAAGGCGGGCAAAACGGATGCGGCGTTCAGGAAGTCTCGTCGATGCGGTCGACGCGCGACGTATGAAACGCGAGGTAGCCCTTGATCCGGGCGGCGCCGTCGGTGGGCTCCTCGTAGCTCCACGCGGCGTTCTCGACGGGGCCGTCCTCGGTCAGCAAGTGGTAATGCGTGGCATCGCCCAGATGCTGGCAATGCGAAACGTGGATCGAGCGCTGCAGGCGCGCCATGTTGACGTCCGCGCGCGGGAAATAGTGCACGGCAGGCGAGCCGGTTTCGACGACGGTCAGCGATGCGTGCGTATCCGCGTAGGTGACACCCTGATGGATCACCCGGCAACGCCGGCCGTTCGGCGTGATCTCGATGCGATGCGCGGATTCTTGCGTGTCGGTGTTCATCGATGCCCTCCCGGTTCGGCTGAGAAAAGCGCGAGGCACGTCGTCGTGCCCAGACTAACCGCAAAAAAAAGCCGCGGGCACATTCATGACCCGCGGCTTCATTATGAGCAAACTCCGGCCGGCTGTGTGCGCGCTTTCACGCGCTCGATCGTGCGAATTTCGGTGAATCGCCGGCCGGCGTTTTGCAGGGCGCTCACGCGCCGGTCATTGAATACTCCAGTGAAACGCAGCCTTCGCCTTGCCCGCGCCCGCGACGCTCACCGCGTGTTTCTGCTCCTGGTCCTTGTATTTCGCATACACGGTGTAGCTGCCAGCCGGCAGCTTCACCAGCATGTAGGGACCCATCGCTTCGACATTGAGCACCTCGGCGTTCTTCGCATCGACGATCCTCACGTGGACGCCCGACAAGTAGTCTGCGGTCGGCCCGGTGAACCGCAACGATAGCGGCCAGTGAGCCTGTTCGCGCAACAGCGCCTTCGATTCGTCGAGCCCTACACCACCCGACGTGTACGACACGCTGCCTTGCTGCTCGATCTGCGGCAAGCCGCCGCCGTTGGTGTTGCCGGCGCTGCTCGTGTCGCTCGCCGCCGCGCTCGATGCCTGCGCCCACGCGCCGCCCGTCATGCTCAGGGCCATCACGGCTGCCAGTGTCAGCGTCGCGTGCCTGCCTTTGGTCTTGATCGTCATTGTCGTTTCGCTCCATGTTTCGCGTAGCGCATGGCTACGCTCGACCCGAAAACCGCCCGATGCGCCGGCACGGCGCGATGGGGCACCACGACGTGGCGACAGCATACTTCGTGCCCGATCGCGCCCTGTCAATATCGACGCCGACTCTGACAATCAGCCCAGATCGACCGGCACGAAGATCTGCGCATCGTCACGCTGGATCAGGAGCGCGAGGCTCTCGCCCGCGTGCGCGACCATTGCCTTCAACTGCTGCACGCTCGTCACCGGCTGGCCGTTGACCGCGAGAATTACGTCGCCGGGCTGGATGCCCGCGTTCGCCGCCGCCCCGTTCGCCTGCTGGACGATGAGGCCGCGCGAGAGCGAGCTGTCCTGCTTTTCCTCCGGCGTGAGCGGGCGCACCGCCACGCCCAAGCGCGCGTCCTGCGCCGAGGCGCCGTCGCCGTCGCTCTTATCGCCCTTCGCGCTCGCGGTCTTGGCGTCCTTGAGCGCGCCGACCGTCACCGTCAGGTCCTTCGTGCCCTTGTCGCGCCACACCTGCACCTTCGCCTGGCTGCCCGGCGGCAGGCCCGCGACCTGCGAGGGCAACGAGGTCGAATCCGAGACCGCGAGACCGTTGAGCGACATGATCACGTCGCCCGGCTGCAGACCCGCCTTCGCGGCCGGACCGCCCGGCTCGACCGAACTCACGAGCGCGCCCTGCGGCGTCTTCATGCCGAACGAATTGGCGAGCGTCTGGTTCATGCCCTGCACGGTCACGCCGAGGCGCCCGCGATCGACGTGGCCCGTCTTCACGAGCGCGTCCTTCACCTTGATCGCTTCATTGATCGGGATGGCGAACGAAAGTCCCTGGAAGCCGCCCGTCTGCGAATAGATCATCGAATTGATGCCGATCACTTCGCCTTGCAGGTTGAAGAGCGGGCCGCCCGAGTTGCCCGGGTTCACCGGCACGTCGGTCTGGATGAACGGCGTGTAGTTCTCGTTCGGCAGCGAGCGCGACTTCGCGCTGATGATGCCCGAGGTCACCGTGTTGTCGAAACCGTAAGGCGAACCGATCGCGACGACCCACTGGCCGACCTTGCTGCCGTTCGGGTCGCCGATCTTCACGATCGGTAGGTTCTTCGCGTCGATCTTGAGCACCGCGACGTCCGACTGCTTGTCCGCGCCGACGACCTTCGCGCGGTACTCGCGCTTGTCGGTGAGCTTGACGGTGACGACATTCGCGCCATCGACGACGTGCGCGTTGGTCAGGATGTAGCCGTCGCTGCTCACGATGAAGCCGGAGCCGAGGCCCTCGCTCGGGCGGTCCTGACCGCCGTTGCCGCCGCCGGGGCCGCCGAAGCCGGGCATGCCGCCGAAGCGCTTGAAGAACTGGTAGAACGGATCGTTCGGATCGATGGGCAGTTGCGAGGCGCCGCCATTGCGTTGCGACGTCTGCTTGACGACGTGCTTCGCGCTGATGTTCACCACCGCCGGCCCGTAGGTCTCGACGAGACCGGAGAAGTCGGGCACGCCGGTCTTCGCGGCGGCTTCGGCCGGCATCATCGCGGCGGCCTGCGCGGGTGCAATGACCTGCGGCGCCGGAACGTTGTTGTGACCGGCCACGTAGCCCGCCGACAAGGCGATGGCGACGGCTGCGGCAACGGCGCTGCGGGTGAGAATCTTCGCTTTCATCGTGTGCTCCTGACAGGGGCGTTTTAGGATGAAACGAAGGTTACGTGGCGTCGCTTAAAGGTCGCTTAAAGCTGTCTCGAAACTTCGCGCCGATGCGTCCCGCTCAAAACCACACCGTGACGAGCAGCCCGCCCGCCGCCGATTCGCCGAGCACGACGCGCGCGCCGTTCTGGTCCGCGATGCGCTTGACGATCGCAAGGCCCAGGCCGCTGCCCGCGACGTCCGTGCGCGTGCGGCTCGCGCCCTCTCCCACGCGATAGAAGCGGTCGAAGACGCGCTCGCGCTCGTCGGCGGGAATGCCCGGGCCGCTGTCCGCGATCCGCACGACCGGGCGTCCCTCCTCCACCTTCAGCGAAACGTCGACGCGCCCGCCGCGCGGCGTGTACTTCGTCGCATTGTCGATGACGTTGTTGAACATCACGCGCAGCGCGTCGCGATTGCCGGTGACGCTCGCGGCCTCGCTCGTCTCGATGCCGAGATCGACGCCGCGTTCCTGCGCGAGCAGCACACTCGCGCCGACGCATTCGTCGACGAGCGCATGCAGGTCGACGTCCTGCATCGACGTCTTGCTGTCCGGCTCGGCGCGCGCGAGCGCAAGCAGTTGCTCCGCCAGCCGCGTCGCGCGCGCGATGCCGGCCTGCAGGTCCGCGAGCGCTTCCTTGCGCGAGCCGTCGTCCTGCGCGCGGGCGACGAGCTGCGCCTGGATCTGCACGGCCGCGAGCGGCGTGCGCAGTTCGTGGGCGGCGTCGGCGACGAAGGCCTTCTGCGTGTCGAGCGCCGTCGCGAGGCGCGAAAGCAGCGCGTTCAGCGCGTGCACGACGGGTTGCACTTCCTCCGGCAGACGCGTGTCCGGCAAAGGTTCGAGCGCTTCGGGATGACGCGTGTCGAGCGCGCGCGTCACGCGCTGCAACGGCGCGAGCCCGCGCCCGACGATCAGCCACACCGCGAGCCCGAGGAACGGCAGCAGCAGCACGAGCGGCCAGAGCGTGCGCCACGCGACGCCCGCCGCGAGCCGGTTGCGGATCGAGAGCGGCTGCGCGAGCTGCACGACGTTATCGCCGACGATCGCGCTGTACACGCGCCATTCGCCGCGCGCGGTCATCTCGGTGGAAAAGCCGAGTTCCGCGTGCGGCGCGAGCGGCACGCGCGGATGCGAGTAGTACATCAGCACGCCATTGCGATTCCAGATCTGGATCACGACGCCTTCGTCGCTGTCCGCGCGCGAACTGAGCACCGACGAAAACGGCTCGGACGGCAACGCGGACGCGATCTGCTGCAACTGGTAATCGAAAAGTTCGTTGGCTTCGGCGAGCGCCTGACGGTAGATGAGCCAGCCCGCGAACCCCACGCCGACGATCACGAGCGCAAGCAGCCAGACGAGGAGCTGGCGGCGAATCGAATGCATCAGGCGTCCTTCGCGACCATGTAGCCGAGGCCGCGCACATTGCGGATCAGGTCGGCGCCGAGTTTCTTGCGCAACGAATGGATGTAGACCTCGACCGTGTTGCTGCCGATCTCCTCGCCCCAGCCGTAGATCTTCTCTTCGAGCTGGCTCTTCGAGAGCACCGCGCCCGGACGCGCCATCAGCGCTTCGAGCAGCGCGAACTCGCGCGCGGAAAGCGTGACGGGCGCGCCGTCGAGCGTCACCTGATGGCCGACGGGATCGAGCGTGAGCGGCCCGTTGCGCACGAGCGACTCGCCGCGTCCCGCGTGACGGCGGATCAGCGCGCGCATGCGGGCGCCGAGTTCGTCGAGGTCGAAGGGCTTGACGAGATAATCGTCCGCGCCGGCGTCGAGCCCTTTCACGCGATCGGCGATGGCGTCGCGCGCCGTCACGATCAGGACCGGCAGCGCGTTGCCGCGCGCGCGCAGGCTTTTTAGCACGTCGAGGCCGTCGCGCTTCGGCAAGCCGAGGTCGAGCAGCATCAGGTCGTAGGGCTCGCCGCCGACGGCCGTGAGCGCCGTGTCGCCGTCCTGCACCCAGTCGACGGCAAAGCCGTCGGCACGGAGCGCCTTCCTCACGCCCTCGGCGATCATCCGATCATCTTCGACTAGCAGGATTCGCATGGCGCGCTCGTTGTCGTATGGGGGAGCGGTCCATTTTAGCCGCGCCCGGCGGCCCAAGGATTAAGCGGGACTTAAAGGCGCGTCAGGCACATTGCGACGCACGGCAACGATTTAGCAAGGAAGCTTGTCTACAATAGCCGCTTCGTTCCGGGCCCCGACGCATGTGCGGCGCTCATCACTTCGCATCCAAAAAGAATTCATGCTGCTCGCTCCGCTCTTCGCCTTCCCCCGACCGATCACCGCCCGCCTGTCCTCCTACGCGCTCGCCGTTGCGTTCGTGGTCGGCGGCGCGCTCGCGTATGCGCCTCACGCCGACGCGCGCGGCGGCACGAAAGCCGAATCGCAGACGCAGTCGCCCAAACGCGCCGCGCGCGGCGGGCTCAAGGCGAAGCGCGCCGAGCGCGTGGAACGCGCGGAACGCGTGACCGTGCCGGCCGGCCCGCTGCCGCCCACCGTGATGGCGGCGCTCGCGCGCGCGCACGTGCCGGTGTCGTCGATGAGCGTGGTCGTGCAGCGGATCGGCGCGCCAGTGCCGCTCGTCGCGATCAACGCGACCCAGCCGATGCTCCCCGCCTCGACGATGAAGCTCGTCACCACCTACGCCGGCCTTTCGCTGCTCGGCCCGGACTATCGCTGGAAGACGACCGCCTACGCCGACGGCGAAGTCGACGCGCACGGCGTGCTGCACGGCAACCTGTACATCCAGGGCACGGGCGACCCGAAGCTCGTGCCGGAAGAACTGATCGATCTCGTCGACCAGATCCGCAAGAACGGGATCACGGGCATCGACGGCGCGCTCGTGCTCGACAAGCGCTACTTCGACGCCTCCACGCGCGACCTGCCCGCCTTCGACCACGACGACAGCGCGCCCTACAACGTCGGTCCCGATCCGCTCTTGTACGCGTTCAAGTCGCTGTCGTTCACGCTGACGCCGAACCCGGAGGGCGGCGTCTCCATCGACGTGCTGCCGCAACTCGCGCAACTGCAGATCGACAACGAACTGCGCGTCACGCGCGGCGCGTGCGCGGGCACGCTGCCGGCAGCTTCGCCCAGCGTCGCGCAGACGAACTTGGGCTTCGTGCAGGCGTCGTTCATCGGCGACTATCCGCTGCGCTGCGGCTCGCGCACGATCAACGTCGCGGCGCTCGATCACTCCACATTCTTTGCGGGCGGCTTCCTCGCGCTCTGGAAGCAGACGGGCGGCACCTTCGCCGGCACGACCCGCGAAGGCGCGACGCCCTCGAGCGCGCGGCTCGTCGGCACGCACCGCAGCCCGGTGCTCTCCGATATCGTTCGCGACATCAACAAGTTCAGCAACAACGTGATGGCGCGCAACCTGTTCCTCACGATCGGCGCGGCCACCGCGAAGCCGCCCGCGACGCCGGTGAAGTCCGCGCAGGCGATTCAGCAGTTCCTGCGCAGAAGCGCCCTGCCGATGAACGGCCTGGCGCTCGACAACGGCTCCGGACTCTCGCGTGACGAGACGATCAGCGCGCTGTCGCTCGCCGATCTCCTGCAGGCGGCGAATTCGAGCCCGGTTGCGCAGGTGTTCACGGAATCGCTGCCGATTGCAGGCGTCGACGGCACGATGCGCAACCGCCTGACCAACGCGGGCGCGCTCGGCAACGCGCACATCAAGACCGGCACGCTGCGCGACGTCCGCGCGATCGCCGGGTACGTCGGCGCGGGGAACGGCGAGACCTACGTGGTCGTGAGCTTCATCAACGATCCGCGTGCGGAAGCCGCGCGCGCCGCCCACGATGCGCTGCTCGAGTGGGTGTACGAAGGCGCGCGCAAGCCGGGCGCGACCGAGTAGAAACCCGGGCTTCGAATATTTCTTCTACGAAGTCGCGAGCGCCGCCGCGCGCTCCCCGTGTACGCTCACGCACGCGGTCCGGTTCCGCCGCACGAAGTCCGGCGGCCCCGGCGATACGCCATTCGCGCGAAACATCTGATGGAGGTGGGAAGATTCGGTAAGCTAGCGCGACGCTGGCTGGGCGCGAATGCCCGGCGCGGCGCCTGACAACATCGAAAAAACGCGGCAGTCGAGCCGCGGCATTAACTACAAGATTCACCAAAAAGATGGAGACGAGGTCGATGAACAAGCACACCACCACGCGCGGCGCGATGCTGCGTTATGCCCAGTTCGCCACGGCGAGCGCCGCGCTCGCCATGCTCGCCGCATGCGGCGGCGGCAGCGACGACAACAACAATTCGACTCCGCCGGGCGGCGTCAAGCTGCAGGTCGTTTCGTTCGGCGACAGCCTGTCGGACGTCGGCACGTACTCGCCCGTGATCACGCGCAGCTTCGGCGGCGGCCGCTTCACGACGAACCCGGGACAGGTCTGGACGCAGAACGTCGCGCAATACTACGGCGACACGCTCACGCCCGCCGCGACCGGCGGCTTCGGCGTGCCGCTCACGCCGGGAACCGGCTTCGGCTACGGCCAGGGCGGCGCGCGCGTGACGCTGCAGCCGGGCATCGGCCACGCGACGCCGGGCACGACCAACGCCGATTTCTCGCAAGCCACCACGATTCCGATCAACGATCAGGTCAGCAGCTATATCGCCGCGCACGGCACCTTCAACGCGAACCAGCTCGTGTTGATCAACGGCGGCGCGAACGACATCCTCCTGAATCTGACCATCGCGCAGACTGCCGCCGCGCAGGCCGCCGCCGGACAGATTCCCCCGCAAGCGGCAGCACAGGCGGGCGCGGCGGCGCAGGCCGCGATCCAGCAGGCGGCGATCGATCTGGCGAACGTCGTCGGGCGGGTCTTGCAGGCGGGGGCGACGCACGTCGTCGTGTCGAACGTGCCGGACATCGGCACGACGCCGCAAGGTCTCATGAGCGCCGACAAGGGCGCAACGCTCTCGAGCGCATCGAACGGTTTCAATACCGTGCTGAAGGGCGCGCTGACGCAAGCCGGCCTGATTTCCAAGGTCATCTACGTGGACGTCCCGCCGATACTTGCCAACGTCACGGCGAACTATCAGGCGATGGGCTTCACGGTGTCGAACACGGGGACGGCCTGTAACCTCCAGGCAATGATCGCCGCCGCGACGAAGGCCGGCCAGACGAATCCGACGGCGTTCGGCAGCTCGCTCTTCTGCTCGCCTGAAACGCAGACGGTCGCGGGCGCGGACCAGACGTACATGTACGCCGACACCGTCCATCCGACGACGCACCTCCACGCGCTGTACGCGCAGGCCGTCGAGCAGACGATCGCGAAATCCGGGCTCGGCAAGTGATTCCGGCTTTTTGATTAGAAGCCGTCTGAAAGCGAAACGCCCGGTCGATCGACCGGGCGTTTTGTTTTCTTGCGTTGTTTTCGCGACGAGGAAAGCCTATTCCTGCGCCTCGAACGCCGCCGCCGCGCGCCCGAGCCGATCGTTCACCGCGATCCATTCGATCGATTCGGGCAGCTTTTCGATCAGGATCCGCTCGACGTTCGCCCGGTCCAGCGCGCGCAGCAAGCCGTAGAGATCGCGCGCGTAGGTCTGCGGATCTTCCGGCGCGGCGACGAAATGCACGCCCGGCGCCTGCGCCCACGCGAGCGCGCTCGACGCGCGCGCGACCAGCGCGATTTTCTCCACGTTCGTCGCGCCATGCGACGCGAGCAGCGCTTCGATCGCCGCGAACGGCAACAGCGCGAGCGGCGTGCGCGGCGCGTAATGCGCCTTCAGCGTGCCGGAGGCGCGCGGCGCGGTGGCGTCGCTGCCGTCGGGCAGACGCGGCGCGACGCCGAGCACGTCCGCGATGGCCTGCGGGCTCACGTGACCCGGGCGCAACAGCGCCGGAAAGCCGCGCGACAAATCCAGAATGGTCGATTCGATGCCGACGTCCGCCGCGCCGCCGTCGAGCACATGAACCGTCGCGCCGAACTCGTCGCGCACATGCTGCGCGGTCGTCGGGCTGACATGTCCGAAGCGGTTCGCCGACGGTCCCGCGACGCCGCCGTGTCCGCCGCGCCGCGCACTGAACGCCACCAAAAGCTGCTGCGCCACCGGATGCGACGGCGCGCGGATGCCGACCGAATCCTGCCCGCCGCTGACCGCCGCCGGAATATGCGCGGCGCGCTTGAGGATCAGCGTGAGCGGACCGGGCCAGAAGGCGTCGATCAGCTTGACCGCGTCGGGGACGAGCGACTGCACCCAGTACGCCGGATCGCCTTCGGGCGCGAGATGCACGATCACCGGATGATTCGCCGGGCGCCCCTTCGCCGCGTAAATGCGCGCGATGGCGTCGGGATTCTCGGCGTCGCCGCCGAGGCCGTACACCGTTTCGGTCGGGAACGCGACGAGTTCGCCCGCGTCGAGGAGCGACGCCGCTTCGTCGATCTGCGCGGCGCTCGGGTAGAGGATGCTCATCGGCGCGCGCTCAGTCGAGCGGGATGTGCAGCATGCGCGCGCAGTCGCGTGCCGCCGTGCGGGCTTCTTCGAGCGTTTCCGCCGTGAAGTTGATGTGGCCCATCTTGCGGCCCGCGCGCGCCTCTTCCTTGCCGTACAGATGCAGGCGCGCCGCCGGCATCGCGGCGACTTCCGTCCACGGCGGCGTGCGCGCCTTCTTGCCGTCGAACCAGACATCGCCGAGCAGGTTCAGCATCGCGGCCGGCGAATGCTGGCGCGTGTCGCCGAGTGGCATGCCGGTCATCGCGCGCACTTGCTGCTCGAACTGGCTCGTAGCGCACGCATCGACCGTGTAGTGCCCCGAGTTATGCGGACGCGGCGCCATTTCGTTGGCGATCAGCGTGCCGTCTTCGAGGATGAAGAATTCGACGCACAGCACGCCGATATAGCCGAGCTTCGCGGCGATCGTGAGCGCGGCGTCCTGCGCCTGCGCGACGAGCGACGCGGACGCGTCGGGCGCGGGCACGACCGTCTTCGCGAGAATGCCGTTGACGTGGACGTTCTGCGCGAGCGGGAACACGGCCGATTTGCCGTCGCCGCCGCGCGCGATCAGCACGGACACCTCGAACTTGAGCGGCATGCGCTTTTCGAGCACGCACGGCACGCCGGCGAGCGACGCATACGCGGTGCGCACTTCGTCGACGTTTCGCACGCGGATCTGGCCCTTGCCGTCGTAGCCGAGGCGCGCCGTCTTCAGGATGCCGGGCAATACGGCGGCGATCTTGTCGTCGGGGATCGCGGCGAGCGCTTCCGGCGATTCGATCACGACATGCGGCGCGACCGGCACGCCGGCGTCGCAAATAAAGCGCTTCTCGGCGACGCGGTCCTGCGCGATCGCGACGCACTTCGCCGCCGGGCTCACGAACGTGCAGTTCGCGAGGAATTCGAGACTCGCGGCGGGCACGTTCTCGAATTCCGTCGATACCGCCGCGCACAGGCGACCGAGTTCGGTGAGCGCGGCTTTGTCGTCGTAGGCTGCGCGGATGTGTCGGTCTGCGACGGCGCCCGCCGGGCTCGACTCGTCCGGATCGAGGACGGCGACGCGATAGCCCATCGACTGCGCCGCGAAACAGAACATGCGGCCGAGCTGGCCGCCACCGACCATGCCGAGCCAGGCGCCGGGCAGGATGGGTGAAACCGGAGAGTTGTGTGGATTCATCGTGGTTGTGAGCGCCGTGGGGGCGCTGGTTTTGGGGCGGTTGCAGCGTCGGATGTTGCTGGGCTTTTGGGCTTTGGGGAACCTTGTCTTCAAGTTCCACGCAAGCGCAAAAACACCCAACCTAGAGCGCAGGCAAACCCATCGCAAGAGCGGCTTCATTCTGCCGCACACGGAACGCGGCGAGACGTTCGGCATATACGTCGTCCGTGCCGGAAAGAATCGACACCGCGAACAGCGCCGCATTCGCCGCGCCCGCCTCGCCGATCGCAAACGTCGCAACCGGCACGCCCTTTGGCATCTGCACGATCGAATGCAGCGAATCGACGCCCTTCAGATACTTGCTCGCGACCGGCACGCCGAGCACCGGCACGGTCGTCTTCGCGGCCAGCATGCCGGGCAGATGCGCCGCCCCGCCCGCGCCCGCGATGATCGCACGCAGCCCGCGCTCGCGCGCCTTTTCGGCGTATTCGAACATCTCGTCCGGCATGCGATGCGCCGAAACGACCTTCGCCTCGTATGGCACGCCGAATTCCTGCAGGATCGCGACCGCGTTCTTCATCACGTCCCAGTCGGAACTGGAGCCCATCAGCACGCCGATGACCGGCGCGGCGTGCGTGTGTGCGGTCTGTGCTTCGCTCATCTTGATTTTCCGTCCCGGTTAAACGAGCGACTGCCCGGTCAGGCGTTGCAGTGCCTCTTCGTACTTTTCGGCCGTCTTTGCGACCACGTCGTCCGGCAGCTTCGGCGCGGGCGGCTCTTTCTTCCACGGCTGCGTCTCGAGCCAGTCGCGCACGAACTGCTTGTCGAACGAAGGCGGATTCGTGCCGACCTGATAGCCGTCGGCGGGCCAGAAGCGCGACGAATCGGCCGTCAGCACTTCGTCCATCAGATACAGTTCGCCGCGCTCGTCGAGCCCGAACTCGAACTTGGTATCCGCGATGATGATGCCGCGCGTCGCCGCGTACTCGGCCGCTTCCTTGTACAGCTTGATGGAAATGTCGCGGATCGTTGCCGAAAGCTCAGTGCCGATGCGGCGCTCCATCTCATCGTAGGTGATGTTTTCGTCGTGATGGCCCATTTCGGCCTTCGCGGCCGGCGTGAAAATGGGCTCGGGCAGCTTCTGCGCGTTCTGCAGGCCCGGCGGCAGTTCGACGCCGCACACCGCGCCCGTCGCCTGATAGTCCTTCCAGCCGCTGCCGGCGAGATAGCCGCGCACCACGGCTTCAACCAGGATCGGTTCCAGCCGCTTCACCACGACCGCGCGCCCCTGCACCTGCTCGACCTCGTCCGGCGCGACGACCGTCGCCGGATCGATGCCGGTATTGTGGTTCGGCACGATGTGCGAGAGCTTGCCGAACCAGAAATCGGCCATCTGGTTGAGCACGCGGCCCTTGTTCGGAATCGGCTCGCCCATGATGACGTCGAACGCGGAAAGGCGGTCGGTCGTGACGATGAGGAGCTTGTCCTGACCGACGGCGTAGTTGTCGCGGACCTTGCCGCGCCCGAGCAGCGGCAAGGACTGGATCGTGGATTCGAGAAGTGTGGAACGCGGAGTAGCCATCGTGATCGACCGGAAAAAATGCCGCAAAAATAAAAGCCAAACGCCGTTCCCCGAAAAGGCAGGAACGGCGGCGGATGACAACCAAACCAAACAGAAACGGGTCCCGTGGCGGAACCCCTTGATTTTACTCGCTCAATCTCGAATTTATTTGACGATCTGCGAGAGTTCGCCGGACTTGTACTTCTCGGCGATCTTGTCGAGCGGAATCGGCTTGATCTTGCCGGCCTGACCTTCGCAGCCGAACTGCATGTAGCGTTCGAGACAAATCTTCTTCGCCGCTTCGCGCGCCGGCTTCAGATAGTCGCGCGGATCGAATTTCGACGGATTTTCCGCAAAATAGCGGCGGATCGCGCCGGTGATCGCGAGACGCAGGTCGGTGTCGATGTTCACCTTGCGCACGCCGTGCTTGATGCCTTCCTGAATTTCCTCGACCGGCACGCCGTAGGTTTCCTTCATGTCGCCGCCGAATTCGCGGATTTCGGCCAGAAGATTCTGCGGCACCGACGACGAACCGTGCATCACCAGGTGCGTGTTCGGGATGCGCTGGTGGATTTCCTTGATGCGCTGGATCGCGAGGATGTCGCCCGTGGGCTTCTTCGTGAACTTGTACGCGCCGTGCGAGGTGCCGATCGCGATCGCCAGCGCGTCGCACTGCGTTTTCGCCACGAAGTCGGCGGCCTGCTCGACGTCGGTGAGCAACTGCTCGCGCGTCATCGTGCCTTCGGCGCCGTGGCCGTCTTCCTTGTCGCCCTTCATGGTTTCCAGCGAACCGAGCACGCCCAGTTCCGCTTCGACCGTCACGCCGATCGAATGCGCCATCTCCACGACCTTGCGCGACACGTCGACGTTGTACTCGTAAGATGCCACCGACTTGCCGTCGGCTTCGAGCGAACCGTCCATCATGACGCTCGTGAAGCCGCTCCTGATGGCCGCCATGCAGACCGCCGGCGATTGTCCGTGATCCTGATGCATCACGACCGGAATGTGCGGATACGACTCGACGGCCGCTTCGATCAGGTGACGCAGGAACGCTTCGCCCGCATACTTACGCGCGCCGGCCGACGCCTGCATGATGACGGGCGCGTTGACTTCGTTCGCGGCGGCCATGATCGCCTGCACTTGCTCCAGATTGTTTACGTTAAATGCCGGGAGTCCGTAGCCGTTTTCGGCTGCGTGGTCCAGCAACTGACGCATTGATACGAGAGGCATTGTGAAACTCCTTGAGATGAAACGAATTCTTGGGCGTGCGGCCGGAGATTTTTGAGGATTTTAGCGAAACGCAAGCGCCGATCCTGTGCGCTTGCGTGCGTTCCCGTGCGTTTCGTCACGCCTTTTTGCCTCCGCCGGCGCATTTCATGGCGTTCTCCGGGAGAAACCCGGCGCGCCGGCGGACGCTGCAAATCCCGCTTCAGACGGCGGCGCCGGTCAGAAAACCTCGCCGACGCGCACGATCTTCAGCGTATTGGTGCCGCCCGCCTGTCCCATCGGCTCGCCGACCGTCAGCACGACCATGTCGCCGCGCGCCGCGTACCCCTTGCTCACCACCACTTCCAGCGCCTGATGCAGCGCGGTGTCGCGATCGGTGTTGGTGTCGAGGTGCAGCGGCGTGACGTTGCGGTACAGCGACATCGTGCGCTCGCTGCCGAGGCGCGGCGTCAGCGCGAAGATCGGCACGTGGGTCCAGTGGCGCGACATCCAGAGCGCGGTCGCGCCCGATTCCGTCAGCGCGACGATCGCCTTCGCGCCGAGGTGATAGGCCGTGAAAAGCGCGCCCATCGCGATCGACTGGTCGATGCGCGTGAAGGTGCGGTCGAGGAAATCCTTGTCGAGCTGCGAGTCTTCCGACTTCTCCGCTTCGACGCAGATCGCCGCCATCGTCTCGATGGTCGTCACCGGATACTTGCCTGCCGCGGTTTCGGCGGAAAGCATCACGGCGTCGGTGCCGTCGAGCACGGCGTTCGCCACGTCCGACACTTCCGCGCGCGTCGGCACGGGCGCGTGGATCATGGATTCCATCATCTGCGTGGCCGTGATCACGAGCTTGTTCGACTCGCGCGCCATGCGGATCATGCGCTTTTGCAGCGCCGGCACCGCCGCGTTGCCCACTTCGACCGCCAGATCGCCACGCGCGACCATGATGCCGTCGGACGCGTCGAGGATGCCTTGCAGCGCGGGAATCGCTTCCGCGCGCTCGATCTTCGCGATCATCTTCGGCTTCAGTCCGTAGGGCTGGCCGGCGATGTTCGCCAGTTGCCGCGCCATTTCCATGTCGGTGGCGTTCTTCGGGAACGACACCGCGACGAAATCCGCGCCGAGCGACATCGCCGTCTTGATGTCCTCCATGTCCTTTTCGGTCAGCGCGGGCGCCGTCAGGCCGCCGCCTTGCCGGTTGATGCCCTTGTTGTTCGACAGCTCGCCGCCGACCTTCACCGTCGTATGCACTTCCTCGCCGATCACGCGGGTCACGTCGAGCACGATCAGGCCGTCGTTCAGGAGCAGGACGTCGCCGGGACGCAGATCGCGCGGCAGGTCCTTGTAGTCGAGGCCGACGCGCTCGTTGTTGCCCATTTCGCAGTTCGCGTCGAGGACGAACGAATTCCCCGCGATCAGCATCGTCTTGCCGTTCTCGAACTTGCCGACGCGGATCTTCGGGCCTTGCAGGTCGGCCATCAGCGCGACTTCGCGGCCGACCTTGCGCGCGGCTTCGCGCACCCATTCGGCGCGCTGGCGATGATCGTCGGCGGTGCCGTGCGAGAAGTTGAAGCGGACGACGTCGAGACCCGCCTGCATCATTTGCAGCAGGGTGTCGGGGTTGCTGGACGCGGGGCCGATGGTGGCAACGATCTTGGTGGCGCGGTGCATGTCATTCCTCGTCTTGGTGGAGTCGCCGTAAGCGGCGCTGCGAGCATGTTGCGCGGCGGGCGAAGTATTGCTCTGCGACCGCGAGTGCGCGCCGGTCGTGGCCGGCGTCGCTTTGTGTGTGTTGTCCAGCCGCTCGCCGTTCGTGCCGCCGATCAGCACGGCCGACGCGTTGGCGAGCTCCCGTGCCGCGTCCGGGTCTGCATGAGGTTCGTCCGATCCTGCGGCTGTCTCGACGTCGCGGGCGGCGGCCGTCACGGCCAGCGCCTGCTCCGCGTGTTGTTCTTCTGCTGCTTGTGTTTGATTTTGCGTCTCTTCCATGTGCGCGCGCCCGGCCTGTGGCGCGCCCTTCTTCTCCGGCCTGATGCGAGCCGTCAAGCTCAGGCCCGCGATTCGAGCACTTCGACCGCGGGCAGCGTCTTGCCTTCCAGGAATTCGAGGAACGCACCGCCGCCGGTGGAGATATAGCTGACCTTGTCGTGGATGCCGTACTTCGCGATGGCCGCGAGCGTGTCGCCGCCGCCCGCGATCGAGAACGCCGGCGAGTTCGCGATGGCGTCCGCGAGCGTCTTCGTGCCGTTGCCGAACTGGTCGAATTCGAACACGCCGACCGGGCCGTTCCACACGATCGTGCCGGCCTTTTCGAGCTGCGCGGCGAGCGCCTTCGCGGTGTCCGGGCCGATGTCGAGGATCAAATCGTCGTCCGCGACCTGGTCGACGGGCTTCGTTTCCGCCTTCGCCGTCGCCGCGAACTCCTTCGCCGTCACGACGTCGCTCGGAATCGGCACCGAAGCGCCGCGCGCACGCGCTTCCGCGATGATCGTCTTGGCTTCGTCGAGCAGATCGGCTTCCGCGAGCGATTTGCCGATTGTCAGGCCCGACGCGAGCATGAACGTGTTGGCGATGCCGCCGCCGACGATCAGCTGATCCACCTTCGCCGCGAGCGACTTCAGGATCGTGAGCTTGGTCGACACCTTCGAGCCCGCGACAATCGCGACGAGCGGCCGCTTCGGGTTGCCGAGCGCCTTGCCGAGCGCGTCGAGTTCGGCCGCGAGCAGCGGGCCCGCGCACGCGACGCCCGCGTACTTCGCGATGCCGTGCGTGGTCGCTTCGGCGCGATGCGCGGTGCCGAACGCGTCGTTCACGTAGATGTCGCAGAGCTTCGCCATTTTTTGCGCGAGGCCGTCGTCGTTCTTCTTTTCGCCCTTGTTGCAGCGGCAGTTTTCGAGCAGCACGACGTTGCCCGGCTGGACATCGACGCCATCGACCCAGTTCGCGACGAGCGGCACGTCGCGCCCGAGCAGCTCCGACAGGCGCTTCGCGACCGGCGCGAGCGAGTCTTCCGGCTTGAACTGGCCTTCGGTCGGACGGCCGAGGTGCGACGTGACCATCACGGCGGCGCCCGCTTCGAGCGCGTCGCGGATGGCCGGCACCGACGCGCGCACGCGCGTGTCTTCGGTGATGTTGCCCTGGTCGTCCTGCGGAACGTTGAGGTCGGCGCGGATGAAAACGCGCTTGCCTGAGACTTTGCCTTCGGCGATCAAATCGGTGAAACGCAATACTTTCGTCATGGGAGTCAACGTGTTTAGAGAAGCGGTTCGGGCGAAGAAGGCCGGCTTTGCGACCGGCCAGGGCATCAGGTCGGCGCGGCGCCGGTGGCGTGTCGGCCGCGCTTCGGGTAAGCGGGCCGGCCGGCGGGTTCCGGTGAATCATCGGCTGAAAACACCGGCTGCGAGCTAACGGTTCGGGCGGTTCGGGCTGAAACGGGCGCGCAGCGTCGCGGGAGCGAGGCATTCGACGATGCGCGGGCGATGCATGCAAGACGATGCGAAGGAGGTTGCCGGCCTGCCGCGGCGCCGAGCGCAAAGGCGCGAAGCCGCGAGTGGTGAAGCTGAAGCGCAGTGACTGCCGGAAACACGTTCAGACCTCGTTCGATGCGACAGCAAGACCGCCATTTTAACCGATACGTGTGGCCCCCAAACGCCGGCAATCCTTGATGACGCGTATTTGAGATGAGCCGCCGCAGCGCGCACGATGACGCAGTGCAGCAATCGCGCGTCAGGTCCAGAGCCTGAGCGCGGTAAAGACCGCCATGCCGATCAGGATCGTGCCGAGCATGCTGCGTCGCCACAAATACCAGGCGAGGCCCGCGAGCGACGCGTACAGCGCGTGATTGCCGAGCGCGACGGAAAAACCGTGAGGCGTCTCGAGCAAATCCGGCACGACCACCGCTGCGAGCGCCGCAGCGGGCGCGTAGCGCAACGCGCGTTGCAGTCGCTCCGGGAGGATCATCCGCTCGCCGCCGATCAGGAAGAGCGCGCGCGTGATCGCGGTGACGAGGCCCATGCCGAGGATCGTGAGCCAGATTTGCAGCGCGCTCATCGGGCGCTCCGTGGGGTGTCGGGGCGTGTGGCGGCGGATTCGCCGGGCGGCGTTTCGCGCGCCGCCGGCAAGGCGGCCGGCGCGGGCGGCTTGCGCGCGCGGTCCGGCGCGACTCGCGCGATGACCATATCGGCGATGCTGCCCGCCGCGAGCGCCGCCAGCACGGCGATCGGCAGGCCGATGCGGTACGGCAAATCGAATGCGAGCAGCGCGACGATGCTCGCGATGCCGACGGCCGCGAGCGTCGAGCGCGTTGCGATCGCCGAGACGATCAGAGGCAAGAGCGCGAGCGTGCCGGCGAGTTCGAGCCCCCAGTCGTCGGGAAAGAGGCTCGCGAGCAGGATGCCCGCAATCGACGACACCTGCCACGACGACCAGCTCGTGACCGCGAGCCCCCAGAAGAACGCTTCCTTGCCGGGCTGAAAGCCGGTCGGAAAATTACGCTTGGCGAACATCAGGTAGATGATGTCGCCGTTGAAGTAGCCGAGCACGAGGCGCCGCCACATCGGCAGATAAGAGAAATGCGGCGCGAGGCCGGCGCTGAAGATCACGAAGCGCAGGTTGACCATCGCGGCGGTGAGGAGGATGGTCCAGACGGGCAGCTTCGCGGCGAAGAGCGGCAGCACCGCCAGTTGCGACGAGCCGGCATACACCGCGATCGACATGCCGAGCGCCTGCGGCACGGTCAGCACCGATTTCGCCATCGCGATGCCGGTGACGAGGCCCCAGGAAAAAGTGGCGGCAACGGCGGGAGAAAGCGTGCGGATGCCGTCGAGGAAAGCGCGGCGATTCGTGTCGGACAGCCGGTCGAGCATGGATCTCAGGCGAGCCGTCGCGCGGCCGGGCCGGATGCGCGGAGGTTCGGCGGAAAGAGGAGGAGCGTCGCGGCGGTTCCGCGACGAAAGGCGAATTATAGCGTCGTGAAAGGCGCAGAACCCGCGATCGCGCCCGTTTAGCGCTGAAAAGACGCTAAAATGTCGGTCTTTCGCCGCCTTGCGGGCACCCTGCTGGCGCGGCGCGCGACACTGTTCCACCAGCAGGCATGACGCCCGCGTCCGGGCACCGGAATCCGCTCTGCAAGCCCGCCCCGCAACACTGAAACGGAACACGCAACTCGCTAGGAGAATCGTATGTCAATGGCCGACCGCGACGGCAAGATCTGGATGGATGGCAAGCTGATCGATTGGCGCGACGCCAACATCCACGTGCTGACTCACACGCTGCACTACGGGATGGGCGTCTTCGAAGGCGTGCGCGCCTACAAGACCGCGAGCGGCACTGCCATCTTCCGCCTGAAGGAGCACACCAAGCGCCTCTTCAATTCGGCGAAGATCTTCCAGATGGACGTCCCGTTCGACCACGACACGCTCGAAGCCGCGCAACTCGAAGTCGTGCGCGCGAACAATCTCGAATCCTGCTACATCCGGCCGATCATCTGGGTCGGCTCGGAGAAGCTCGGCGTGTCGGCGAAGGGCAACACCATTCACGTCGCGATCGCCGCGTGGCCGTGGGGCGCCTATCTCGGCGACGACGGCCTCGCCAAGGGCATCCGCGTGAAGACGTCGTCGTTCACGCGCCATCACGTGAACGTGTCGATGGTGCGCGCGAAGGCGTCCGGCTGGTATGTGAACTCGATCCTCGCGAACCAGGAAGCCATCGCCGACGGCTACGACGAAGCCTTGCTGCTAGACGTCGACGGCTACGTCTCCGAAGGCTCAGGCGAAAACTTCTTCCTCGTGAACAACGGCAAGCTGTATACGCCGGACCTGTCGTCGTGCCTCGACGGCATCACGCGCGACACCATCCTCACGCTCGCGCGCGACTTCGGCATTCCGGTGATCGAAAAACGCATCACGCGCGACGAGGTCTACACCTGCGACGAAGCGTTCTTCACCGGCACGGCCGCCGAAGTCACGCCGATCCGCGAGCTCGACCGCCGCACCATCGGCGAAGGCGCGCGCGGCCCGATCACGGAGAAGCTGCAAAGCGCGTTCTTCGACGTCGTCGGCGGCAAGAACGAGAAGTACGCGAGCTGGCTCGCCAAGGTCTGAAACGCGGCGCGGGCGATCTTCGCGAGCCGCCCGCGCTTCATTGCATACGACTCACTCCACGATACAAAGAGACTCACGATGAGCGACCTGAAGGAAATGCCGCTGGTGGAACTGACGGCGAAGGACCTGCCCGCGTTCTGCCCGAATCCGTCGATGCCGCGCTGGAGCACGCATCCGCGCGTCTTTCTCGACATCTCGCACGGCGAGGCGCGCTGCCCGTACTGCGGCACGCGCTACAAGCTGAAGGCGGGCGAAGTGGTCAAGGGCCACTGAGCGCTTTTGTGTCCGCCACGGGCATACGCGCCCGAATCGCCGTGTCGGGCGAGCTCACTCCATAACATCGACATCCCGCGCGAACGACGCGGGATGCGTTCTTGATCGGAAAAACTACACAGATGCGCCGCGCGCTGGTTATTGCACCGAACTGGATCGGTGACGCATTGATGGCGCAGCCGCTCTTTTCGCTGCTGAGGAAGCTCCATCCGCGCATCGTCATCGACGCCGTCGCGCCCGCGTGGGTCGCGCCCGTGCTCGAACGGATGCCGGAAATCCACGATGTCTACGCGACGAGCCTCGCGCACGGCAAGCTGCAGATGCTGCGCCGCTGGCAGCTCGCGGGCGACCTGCGCGAAGTCGGCTACGACGCCGCTTACGTGCTGCCGAATTCGTTCAAATCCGCGCTGATCCCGTGGATGGCGAAGATTCCGCTGCGCATCGGCTATACCGGCGAGAGCCGCTACGGCCTGCTCAACGTGCGTCATGCGAATCCCGGCAAGAAGGAGCGCCCACCGATGGTCGGCCAGTACGCCGCCCTCGCCTACGCGCCCGGCGCCACGCTGCCGTTCTCGCAGGACGGCCGCGAAGGCACGACGCCGTTCCCCGTGCCGCGCCTGGAGTCCGATCCGAACGAAGCGGCGCGCGTCTCGACGCGCTTCAATCTCGACAACCGCACGCCGCTCGTCGTGTTCTGTCCCGGCGCAGAGTACGGCCCGGCCAAGCGCTGGCCGCCCGAGCACTTCGCGGCGCTCGCGCAATTCATCGCGCAGTCGTTTCCGTATGCGAGGATCGTCGCGCTGGGCTCGCCGAAAGATGCGCCGATCGCGCAGGCCATCGCCGACCGTTCGTCGAACGTGCGCAACCTGTGCGGCCAGACATCGCTTGGCGAGGCGTGCGCGCTGATCTCGCGCGCGAGCGCGGTCGTCACGAACGATTCCGGCCTGATGCACGTCGCGGCGGCCTTGCGGCGCCCCCTCGTCGCGGTGTTCGGCTCGACCGACCCGCGCCACACGCCGCCCTTGTCCGATCTCGCAAAGGTACAATGGCTGCATCTCGAATGCAGTCCCTGCTTTGCCCGCGAGTGTCCGCTGGGCCATCTGAACTGCCTGCGCGAACTCAGCGCGGAGCAGGTTTTCGGGGACCTGCGGGGCATGCTGCTCGCGCATCGCTGATTCGCGGCGCCCTCGCATCAGGTTCGGTTCCGGGTCTCGAGGCGTTCGCGCAGGCCGCGCGCCAACCTGGCCGCCCGGCGCGGGCACCGTCCGAATGCGCTTCCTGTGTGCGGGCGCCGACACGCGAATGTCTCCGAACGGAGGCATGCTTTGACCAATGACCGATGCGCGACGCTCCGGTAATACGGCGCGAAGCGGATCGAACGCCAGAGACCCAAGAGCCATGCCACGTTTTGCCCGCCTCTTCGAAGCCGCTGCCGAAACCCTCAATGCCTTCTACCAGGCCGTCGCGGAAGGCAACATCGACAGCGTGATGACGCTCTGGATCGACGAGGAGTTCGCCACCTGCATCAGCGCGCAGGGCGCGCATCTGCATGGGCTCGACGGCATTCGCGCGGGTCTCGCGAAGGAACTCGGAGCGGCGCCGGTGACCATCGAGCCGCTCGACATCCGCGTGTACGACAGCCTCGGCACGGTCGTCTATGCGATCGCCGAAGCACACAAGCCGGCCGATCCCGCCGGCGTCTCGCGGCTGATCTTCACGACCTACGTGATGGTTCACGAGCGCGGCGAGTGGCGCATCGCGCATATTC
The DNA here is from genome assembly GCF_031451455.1 of Caballeronia sp. LZ024. Lineage (NCBI taxonomy): Bacteria > Pseudomonadati > Pseudomonadota > Betaproteobacteria > Burkholderiales > Burkholderiaceae > Caballeronia > Caballeronia sp. LZ024. The sequence goes on from NZ_JARUXL010000001.1 coordinate 2,731,413, forward strand.
ACGCGAGCCCGATGCCCGACGCCGCCGCCGGCCAGTTCGCCGCGAAGATGCGCCACGGCCAGGGGCCGCTGCACTAAAGAAAACGTCTGTCGGGGAAGGGGCCATGAAACGCGATCCACTGATCACACGCGATCCATCGTTCGTGGATTCTGCGCCCTCGCAGGCGCTCAAGCCTGCCGCCCGCGCCGCCGCCGATCTCACCGACTGGCTCTACCGCGCGCCGCGCTGGCTGCCGACGAGTCACGCGCAAACCATCGTCCCGGCCCTCTTCGGCCGCCGCCCGGCCGTGCACTACCGGCGCGAACGCTGGGACACGCCCGACGGCGATTTCATCGACCTCGACTGGATCGCGCACGACGACACCGCCCGGCCCGCCGCCGACGCGCCGCTTTTCGTGCTCTTTCATGGCCTCGAAGGCAGTTCCGATTCGCACTATGCCCGCGCGCTGATGTCGGCGGCAGAGGCGCGCGGCTGGCATGGCGTCGTGCCGCACTTTCGCAGCTGCAGCGGCACGCTCAACCTGTTGCCGCGCTTCTACCATCTCGCGGACAGCAACGAAGTCGACTGGATCCTGCGGCGTCTCGCGACCGTGCATCCGGGGCCGGTGGTCGCGGCGGGCGTGTCGCTCGGCGGCAACGTGCTGCTGCGCTGGCTCGGCGAGCGCGAGAGCGACGCATCGGTGATCCGGGCGGCCGCCGCGATCTCCGCGCCGCTCGATGTCCACGCGGGCGGCCAGGCGATCTCACAAGGCTTCGGCATGGTCTATACGCGCAGTTTCCTGAAGTCGCTCAAGCGCAAGGGGCTCGCGAAGCTCGCGCAATACCCTGGCCTCTTCGACCGCGACGCGATGCTCGCGGCCCGCACGCTCTACGAATTCGACAACGTCGTGACCGCGCCGCTGCACGGCTTTCGCGATACCGACGACTACTGGACGAGCGCCACCACGCGTCCCCTATTGCCGCGCATCGCTGTGCCGACGCTCGTGCTGAACGCGCGCAACGATCCGTTCCTGCCGGGCCGCGTGCTGCCGTCGCAAACTGACGTATCGGCGGCCGTCACGCTCGACCAGCCCGACCACGGCGGCCACGTCGGCTTCATGACGGGACCGTTCCCGGGGCGCATCGACTGGCTCTCGCAACGCATCATCGGCTACATGGGAACGCATCTCGATCATGGATGACATCGTCAAACAGGCGCTCGCCAAATGGCCGAACGTGCCGCACTGCACTGGCTGGCTGCTGCTCGACCGTCGCGGCCAATGGCGCATGCGCGATGAAGCGGCGCAGGCCGCGGGCGAACTCGGCGACGCGATCCGTCATGACGCGCTGATCGGCTTCATCAACCGCAACTACGAATCCGACGACACCGGCCAGTGGTTCTTCCAAAACGGCCCGCAACGCGTGTACGTGGAACTGGGCTACACGCCGTGGATCGTGCGGCTGAGTTCGATCGACGGCGAACTCGCGCTGACCGACCAGCGCGGCGCCACGTTCGAGCCGGCGCAGGTCTGGCTCGACGACGAGGGCGGCATCCTCTTTTCCGATGCATCGTCGCCGGCGCGCATTGCCGCGCTGCATGACCACGATCTCGATCTCTTTTCGAACCATGCCGCGCTCGATGAAGGCGAACATGGCGTCTTTCACTGGCGCGCGGGATCGGACCTGCCGATCACGCCGATCGCGCGCGCCGAAGTCGCGGACCGCTTCAGCTTCGTAGCGAGCCCGGCCGGGCGGTCGGCGTCGGCGTCGGGTAACTAGCCGTTTTTCTCCTGCTCGCGTTCTTCCCGGTAGCGCGTCTCGAAGTCGCGCAGACGCGCTGAAATCGCCGACAAATCATAGAAGCTCGCGTTCTTGATGTCGCGCGCTTCCTTCAGCTGGCGAATCGCGGACGGCCATGCGCCGTCGAGCGCGAACTTTTCCGCCATCGCCTGATGCTGCTGCAGCGGGTCGTTCAGGCCGACGCTCGCCTGCGCCAGATAAAACCACCAGTCCGGCCGCTTCGGCTCTGAGCGCGTCTCCTGCCGCGCGAGCGCCTGCGCTTGCGCAAAACGCCGCGCGGTGAGGAGCGTCTGCAAGTGCATGTCGATGGCGGCGTGCGAGTCGGGCCAGCGTTTCTGCGCGATTTCGGCGAGACGCACCGCTTCGTCGTTGCGTCCCGCGCGACGGGCGATGTCGGCGGCGAGCACGTCGAGGCTCGGCGAACTGCGCAGCGTCCGCGACGACGCGACCGGCGTGCCGCGCGATGCCACGACCGAAACCGTTCCGGGGCTGGGCGCAACGAGCGCGGACTCGGCCGTGGCGCGCGATTGTGCCGCGGGCGCGTTCGTCAGCGCGGGCGGCGCGGCGTCGGTCGTTCGCCGTGCCTTGGCGGCAGGCGGCGCAACGAGCGAGAGCCCGGACGAGGACCCCGGATCGCCGCGGCCCGGCTCGGCTCTGCGATTTCGCGTCGCGCCGCGTCCCGCCGCTTTTGCCGTGGCGTCGGTGCGCGAACCCGCCGCCGCCGACGCAGCCGCCGCCGTATCCGCCTCGTCCCCTTCGAAGAGCCGCCGCGCCTTCGCGAGCGCGTCGCCCGCCGCGACGGTGTCGCCCATCAGCGTCTCGGCAAGCGCGATGCCGTACCAGTTCGACGCCGCGTTGAGCGCCGTCTGATCTTCGATCTCGGTTTTCAGGCGGCTCGCGATATCGCGGTAATCGCTCGGCGAATTCACCTGCAGCACGCGCGAGCGCGCCCGCACGAACGCGTATTCCGACGACTGCCGCGGCTGCCGGTACGGCACGCGCCGCGCGCGGTCCTCCATGTCGGCGATGCGCTCGCCCGTCAGCGGGTGGGTGCGCGCGTAGGGCGGCACGCCGTTGTCGCCCATCGTCGAGCGGTCGAGGCGGTCGAAGAAAGCCGTCATCGCATAGGGATCGTAGCCGGCCGCGGAAAGCATCTGGAAGCCGACGCGATCCGCCTCGTGCTCGGCCGAACGCGAAAAGCGCAATTGATTGTCGACGGCGAACGCCTGCCCGCCCATCGCGATGCCCATGCCCAGATCGCCGCTTTTCGCGAGCACGCCCGCGAGCAGGCCGGCCAGCATCCCGGCGAGCGCGGCGTAGCTGCTGCGCTCGCGCGTGCCGAGCATGCGCGCGATGTGCCGCTGCAGCACGTGCCCCATTTCGTGTCCGACGACCGACGCGAGCTCCGATTCGGTCTGCGTCGCGGCGATCAGCCCTGTGTTCACGCCGATGAAACCGCCTGGCATCGAAAACGCGTTGATCTGCGCGTCGCGCACGGCGAAGAGATCGAAGTCCGGCTGATAGCCGCCGAGATATTGCGACACCGCCGCCGTCGACAGCTTCGACGACACCGAATTCAGGTAGTCGCGCACGAGCCAGTCGTCGAGATAGTCGGGGTCGTTGCGCAGGTCGCGCATCAGGCGCTCGCCGAGCCGCCGCTCGGCTTGCGGCGTGAGCGTGCCGCCGGAGCCATCGCCGAGATCGGGCAACTGGACGGCCGAAAGCGGCGCGCGCAGGTTGTTCACGCCGGTCATTTCGCCGGGACGGTTGGCGAAGCGGCTTTCCGCGCCGCCGTACACGCCGAAGACGCCTTCGGCTACGCCGGCCGGCGCGCCGGTTGCGGTACGGCTCGCGGCGTCGGGCACCGAGGCGCGCAGCGCGGCTGCGGCGAGCGTGCCGGACTGGACGCGCGCGGAGGACGCGGACGATGCGGCCGACGCGCTCGCACCGGTCTGCGCCAGCGTCGCGGGCGGCACGGCGAGACTCAGGCACAACACGGCGATCAGCAGTCGATTCGGACGCATGGAGTACGTGGCGCGGTGCGTTCGCCGGACTCGCGGCCGGCGCGGCTAAAAGGCGAAAACGAGCCTATCGTATCAAGTGTTCGGGTGCTTTCGGAGTCGGTTCCGGAGGCGGCTTGCGACGCGCCCGTGCGGGGCGCGCGGGCAATCGCCGCTGGTATGATAGGCGCCCGTTTGAAGCAACCATTTTGCATCGGACCGGAGCGCGCGCAGGGATCGGAGCGCCGCCTCTGGCCGACAGGAGAGGCAATGTCCGGACTCACTCATTTCGATGCCGCTGGCGAAGCGCACATGGTCGATGTCGGCGACAAGGGCGAGACGCGGCGCATCGCGATCGCACGCGGATCGATTGCGATGCTCGACAGCACGCTCGCGCTGATCCGCGAAGGACGGGCCAAGAAAGGCGACGTGCTGGGCGTCGCGCGGATCGCGGCGATCCAGGGCGCGAAGCGCACGTCCGATCTGATTCCGCTGTGTCATCCGCTGGCGCTGACGCGCGTCGCGGTGGATTTCGTCGTCGACGAAACGCTGCCCGGCGTGCACTGCGAAGTGCGCGTGGAGACGGTCGGGCGCACCGGCGTGGAGATGGAAGCGCTGACGGCCGTGCAGGTGGGCCTGTTGACCGTCTACGACATGTGCAAGGCGGTGGATCGCGGGATGACGATCAACAACGTGAAGGTGCTGGAGAAGCACGGCGGGAAGTCGGGGGATTGGGTGGGGGAGGGTTAAGTCACTGTTTTGTAACAGCTAATCCGGCGATTTGATAAACCTCCCCGTGCCACCAATTCCTGACTTAATTAGTACAAATCTGACGGTCGGCATACGAAGAAGCGATCTTGTCCAATCCCGTCCCACCGGAGACTGGAATGGCTTCGATTCGCCAACGAAATGGAAAATGGCAAGTCCGTGTACGACGCAAAGGATTTGCCGACGAAGTAAAAACCTTCACTACTCGCGCAGACGCGGAAAGATGGTCGCGATCCGTTGAGACAGAGATAGATCGTGGAAGCTTCCTGAGTCGCGGTGAGGCCGAAGCAAATACGCTCGAAGACTTGATCGAACGTTACATCACAGATGTTATGCCGACACTGAGAAGTGGATCGGACGAAATATCACGGCTTCGGGCGACTTGCCGCACCCGATTTGCGAAACTCAGCATGGCCGCGTTGACCCCGAAGGCTGTCGCGGCCTATCGCGACGAACGGCTCAAACAAGTGAAGCCAGCCACGGTAATTCGAGAACTGGCCTATCTATCGGCGATCATCAATCATGCGCGTCGAGAGTGGGACATCAACATCACGAACCCCGTCGCGTTGATTCGTAAGCCACCATCACCTCAAGGCCGTGATCGGGTGTTGTCTGCCGACGAAGAAGCACGGCTTCTTGCAGAACTCGCTCCGGCTGGTCGTATAAACGTCTGGCTGCTTCCCGCAACCATCCTGAGTCTGGAAACAGGTATGCGACGTGGCGAACTCATCGAACTGCGGTGGGTGAATGTCAACCTGGCAGATCAGACCGCTCATCTACCAATGACCAAGAACGGGATGGCACGGATTGTCCCACTGTCCAAGAAAGCGGTTGCTACCTTGGCTGCCCTTCCACGCTCCATCGACGGAAGGGTCATCCCGGTCAAGGGCAACACGCTACACGCGGCGTTCAGGAAGGCGTGCAAGCGTGCTGGCATTAAGGACCTACACTGGCACGACCTTCGACATACAGCAATTACACGCCTAGCCCAGAAACTGCCGAACGTCATCGAATTGGCCGCCGTCTCCGGCCACCGCAGCTTTCAGCCTCACATGACGCTGTTACGTGCGGGTAGCGGCGTGCCTGACAATCTCACAATATTGGGAACATCTTTCCGCGAGAGTCTCGGAGAACTGGTCTTCAACCGATTTGAAATTGACGTTGTGAACAGAGATCAAGAGCAATATTAGGCAGGCACACCTGCGTTTCTGGAAAGTTCGCCTTGTAGCCGACCCTCTTGAATACTCGCCAATTGGACCTGTCAGCCTAATTTCTGTGCCAACTCTGTTGCTGACGGATGGTAATACCGCTTCAAAATAGCCAATCAAATCTGACCTCGCACCACGGACTGTTCTGCGTCTTGCAATAGGCCAACTATTGGAATACTCCTACTTTCAGATAGCCGGCAAAGGCCGGAAGGTAACGCTCGTTGTTGTAGGCCGAAACCCACTTTCAAACGAAGACGCTGACTATCTCGCTCATCTTCGCGAAACAGTTGGACTGCCATTCGAATATCGAACGGTAAGCGTATAACATGGGCGTCGCGACAGACCACTAGGGGACATGCGGGGATTTATGAACAAAATGTGGATGATTCGGGCTGAGGGCGGAAGGCTGTACGAGGAATTCCGAGAACGAGGTATCGCGGCAATTGGTTGGACACAACTTGCTCCTCTCGCCAAGGTTGGCATGACGCGAAAAGCGCTGATCGATCTGTATCGTTCCATCGAACCGGCGACCAAGGAAAAGACCGTTATATCGGGAGCGTCGCAGGTATGGCGCTTTATGAACGAAGTCAAGGTGGATGATTGGGTCGTCACATACTCGCCAGCGAACCGGACTTACTTGATTGGCAGGGTGACGGGCGAATATGAATATCGAGCCGACTTGGTCGATGCGGAGATGGCACTTGCGCGGCCAGTCGCATGGAATGAGAAGGAAGTCGAACGCGATAGTCTGACTGACGCCACTAAGTCAAGTCTCGGCTCGACACTTACAGTTTTCGTGGTAGCGGACTTTGCAACGCAGGAACTGCTCGGCGAGGCCACCGGCAAGCCCATGCAGCCAACCCCAGAGTTGCAGGAAGACCAAGTCGAGGCCGATCCATTGTCAGGGATGGAGACACTCGCTTTCGAACAGATCAAAGACATTGTTAGCAAGTTGGACTGGGCTGACATGCAAGAACTCATTGCCGGAATCCTTCGTGCGATGGGATACAAGACGCAGGTTTCGCCCGCTGGTAGTGATCGCGGCAAGGACATCATCGCGTCTCCCGATGGGTTTGGATTTGAGCATCCAAGGATCATCGTCGAGGTGAAGCATCGAAGAGGTCAAATGGGGACTAGCCAAATTCGGAGCTTTCTCGGCGGTCGCCATCCCGATGATCGTGGCTTGTACGTTAGTACAGGCGGCTTCAGCAAGGAGGCGTATTACGAAGCGGACCGCGCCTCAGTGCCGTTGACGCTTTGGACGTCCGATCACGTTGTCCGTGCATTGGTTGACCATTACGAAGCAACGGACGCTGAGACGAAGCGTTTGGTGCCATTGAAGCGGACCTATTTACCCGCATAAAACTGAACGGTGAGGGCCGCGATTAGTTTTGGCAACGATACAGACACGACCGCTGCGGTCGCGTGCGGTCTGGCAGGGATCAAGTACGGGATTAACGGGATTCCGGTCCGATGGTTGGAGCGATTGCGAGGGTACGAGATTGTCGAACCGTTGCTTGCGCTATTGGCTAGGATGCGCTGAGAATCCTGTTGTCGTATGATTCTCGGGGCGATTTTCCTGTTAGCCGACCACACCGACACGAAAGTGAAAACAATAACCCGTATCGCATACAACAGCGCCGATTGGCATCACCCCACAGGCGACGCGGCCCGGCAGGAAATGGAAGGCTCCTACAACAATGTCAATCGCTTCGGCCACGAAGATTGGCTATTTCGTGACGAGTGGCCTCGGAGAAACAGTCGTGATGCGCTGTCTAACGTCAGTCGTCTCCGGCGGCATTGAACCGGAATCTTTAGTGGACGACGACCCGGCGAAATTAGTCACGGGCATGTCTACGGTCAAGCAGGCCACGTTTGCTGCGATCGACTTCATGGAAAAGGAATTTTCTATACGGAATTTTGTGTTCGTGCCATTCCCGATTATGTTGGTGCCACTTGTTCATTTCTTCGCGTACAATCTCAAACCATCCGCGGACCAGCGCCGTGCATTGTGTCGATGGTTCTGGCATTGTTCTTTTAGCCAAAGGTACAAGGCTGGCACCAATACATATGTGATGGAAGACTTGGCGCTAATGAAACGCCTGGCATTGGGCGAAAATGTGTTTGACGCGCTTAGCATCAATATAGACGCGTCTTTTTTTACACGGACGTGGCGCATTAATTCAACCGCGGCCAAAGCGACCATCTGCTTGCTCGCTCAATACGAGCCCCGCAGCTTCTTAAGCGATTGCAAGGTTGATTTAGGTAGCACGCTTTCTGCGTACAACGCTCGGCAATTTCACCACATTTATCCAAAGGCATTTCTTGGTACATTGGGAATACCTTTCCATGAGGCCAACGTAATTGCCAACGTTTGTCTCTTGACTGCAAGCGACAACAATGCAATCTCGGATAAGGATCCGAAGGATTACTTTCCGACAATCCCCGCGCACCTAAGGAAAAACATATTTGCGTCAGCCCTTGTCCCGAAGGGGGAGGGCTTCGAGGACGGGTCCAAGCCTTATGCCCAGTTCGTAGAGGCTCGGGCGAGCGTGCTGGCCGCCGCGGCAGCGGAGTTGGTTGCGACCGGTCGGCCTGTCGGGGTGCCAACATAGGCCGCCCCGCAGGCAGAGCATTGGGCGCGCTGAACCGTACTGGTGCGTCACCGCGGGCGCAGGGTGCTATGTGTTGAGTGGCAGCTCTTAACTAAAACCGGCTTCACTCGTCCCCGTCGTCGTCCTCATCGGACTGAAGCTGCTGCGTCGACGGCGTCCCATAAATCTTCACCAGTTCCGCCTTGAACCCGGCCATCGGCTTGCCCTGTTCGTCGAGCAGCTTGTACACCGCGGCCAGTTGCGTCGGCCAGTCGTGCAACTGCGTGGCGAAAATCTTCAGGCGCGCGACCGTATCGAGCGCCGCTTCGCGCTGCCCCGCCAGCGCCTGCAACACCGCATAACGCCGCAGCACCGTCTCGCCCGGCAAAAGCGCGAGCGCCTGCTGGTGCATCGAGAGTTTCTCCGCGAGATTCTGGCCGTTCATCGGCAGGAGCGTCGCCGCGCCGTACTCGCCCCACGCGCGGAACAGGAACGACGGATCGGCCGCATATTGCTCGGCCGGGCGCGAACCGTAGTACAGCACCTCCGCGCGGTTGTAGTCGCGCATCACCGGATAGAGCGCCGCCAGACCGCCCAGCACGAGCGCCGTGTAGAGCCCGTAGGACACCGGCCGCGAGACGAGACGCAACGCGCGCGTTTCGAGGAGGCCCATCACGAGCATCGCCGGCAGCAGGAAAAACATGTACTGCTGCGGATATTCGACGAGCGCATGCATCAGCAGCACGCCGAGCAGCGCGAGTCCGAAAATGCGCGCGGGCGTTTGCGGCGCGCGCACGACCCGCACGAACCACGTCGCGACGCCGAGCAGCAGGATGCCGAGGCCAAGTGCGCCTGTCTTCGCGAGCAAGTCGATGAAGATGTCGTGCGCATTGTTCGCGATCTCGACGCCGCCGAGTTCGCGCACGAAATCGAACTGATAGCGCGGAAATTCGCCCCAGCCGACGCCGAGCAGCGGATGCGTCCTGAACATCGTCCAGCCGTATTTCCAGAGCGCGAGACGCGGCGCGATCTGGTTCGCGTCCTGCATGCGCTCGGCCGCCGACTGCGCGAGATCGAGGTGAAAGCGCAGGTTCGCCCAGCGGATCACGATATTCACCACGCAGAACAGCACCGCCAGCACGACCGGCATCAGCCACGCGCGCCGATCGCGTTTGCCCGGGCCGTTGAAACCTTCCGCCGACGCCGGACGCCCGAGCACGAACGCCATCCAGAATCCCGCGACGACGATCACCGCCATCTGCAGCCACGGGCCGCGCGAGACGGTGAGCGCGAGCCCGACCGAAAAGACCGTCGACAGCGCGAGCCACAGGATCACCGGCAGACGCCGCGTCTGCACGAAGTAGAGCGTGGCCGCCATTGCGAAGGCGATATAGGTCGCGAGGTGGTTCGCCTGCGCCATGTTGCCGAACGGACGGCGCTCGACCATCACGTTGTACGCGACGATGAACGGCGTGAACTTCGCCTCCATGTGCAGCAGTTGCACGATCTGGCAAAACACGGCAAAGAGCCCGCCGACGATCAGCGCCGCCGCACCCCAGCGCCACGCCTTGTCGACGAGACCCGCGCGCACGATGCCAAAGCCCGTGTGCACCGTCACGAACGCCGCGAGCAGATAGCCGCCGCCGAGCCAGTTGAGCGACGGCTGCGCCACCGGCAGCAGCACCGTCTGCGCGATCAGCAGCACGCCGAAGGCGAGCGGCATCAGCGCGATCATCGGCATCGCGAACGGTGCGCGCGGCTCGGTCGTGCGCACGACCAGCGCGACCGTCGCACCGAGCGCGAGATACAGAGCGAGCGCGCTGTATTCGGCGTAGAAAGTCGGAATCGGATACGTGTGGTTGACGACGGCGTAAGGGATCGTCAACGCAAGGAACAGCACGGAAAGGCAGAGAAAGCGCGCGAATTGTGAAGGCATTGGGGGGCTGGGAACGTCGGCGACCGGCGCACTATACAAAAAATTATCCGGGCTGTCCGGCGGGTGAACCGAAATGCAGTGAATTCGGCCGGAATCGCCGTGGTTTGTTGTGCGCCCGCCATTGACCCGCTGCCGTCACCCCGCTGCCGTGACTCATACGCAAGCGCCGGACCGCGTGTGCGGGCGGTCCGGCCAACGCCGCGTGGCAGTTCACGCGGCGTAAGTCCACCGTCAGGCGCGGCACTCCGGCGGAGCGAGATTCGACGGCAGCGTCGGCGCGTCAGCCGGACTCGGCCCTGCTCCCGGCGCCGGCAACGACGAGGCCGCCTTGCCGCCCGCGAAGCACTCCCACGTGACCGACCCCGCCTGAACGACGCCCTTCGCCAGCGCGACGCGAGCGGTCGGCGTGTCGGCGTTATCCGGCGCCGACGGCACCAGCACGAGCGTGTTCGAGCCCGCCGGCGCCACGCGCGTCGTATAAGCGATCGTCACCTGCCCGTTGTCGCTGTCGACGTGAATCGACTCGACATTGCGCGTGCCCGGCGGCGAGGCATAGCCGCCGCCCAGCTCCGAGCCGCTCGCCGCGTTCTCCGCCACCGCCAGCCGTGCCGACTGCGCGAGCGACAACCCCTCGCCCACCCGGCTGCGCGCCAGATAATCCTGATACGCTGGAATCGCATACGCCGCGACCACGCCGACAATCGCCAGCACGATCATCAGTTCGATCAGCGTAAAACCCGTCGCCGACCTGTCGTTGCTCCGCTTTTCAAACCATCGCGGCGTGTTCGCCGCGCGCCATCCGCCCATCGCTAACGTCATTGCTCACCCCCAAAAAGACAAAAGCGCCCGACCGCGCGATGCAGTCGGACGCTTCTATCGTATTGAGAGGCCGCACGACGCGGCAGTCGGCCAAATGGCTAACGTTCCCGCTCAGTTGGTCGCGCGGTCCGCGCTCGACAGCGCGCGGCGCCTGAAGATCCAGCCGGCGAGCAGCACGACCACTGCGCCCGCGATGCGCGCCGCGTAACCCGCGCTCTCGGTGTTGAGCGCCGGCCAGCGGTCGACGAACGGATCGTCGATGATGAGCCCCGCCGCGATCCAGCCGAGCAGCGCGGCGCCGAGCGCGATCACCACGGGGAAGCGGTCGAGCAGTCGCAGCACCAGCGTGCTGCCCCACACGATCAGCGGAATGCTCACGACGAGGCCGAAGATCACGAGCGTGAGCCGGTGCTGCGGATCGGCGGCCTCGGCGGCGCCCGCGATCGCGATCACGTTGTCGAGGCTCATCACGGCGTCGGCGATGATGATCGTCTTCACCGCCGCCCACAGCCGGTCCGACGACGTGATGTGATGATCGTCGTGGCCTGGCTGCATCAGCTTGATGCCGATCCACAGCAGCAAGATGCCGCCGATCAACTTGAGGAACGGCACGTCGAGCAGCGCGACCGCGAACGCGATCAGCACCACGCGCAAGAGGATCGCGCCGAGCGTGCCGAGCACCACGCCGCGCGCGCGCTGGTTCGCCGGCAGGTTGCGGCAGGCGAGCGCGATCACGACGGCGTTATCGCCGCCGAGCAAAATATCGATGATGATGATCTGGATGACCGCGCCCCAGTGGAGCGTCGCGAAGAATTCGAGCATGGATGACGGTAGAGCGAAACGGCTGCGGAAATGAAAAAAGCGAGGAAGCAAACGCTCCCTCGCTTCTGACTCGACATTTTACGAAAGGGTCCCGTAAGAGTACCAAACCCTGACGCTTTCTGCCGGTTCGATCCGTCTAATGGCGCTTAGATGATCGCTTTCAGCAAACGCGCCATTTCCGACGGGTTCTTCGTGACCTTGATCCCGCAGGCGTCCATGATTTCGAGCTTGGCATCTGCCGTGTCGGCGCCGCCCGAGATCAGCGCGCCGGCGTGGCCCATGCGCTTGCCCGGAGGCGCCGTCACGCCCGCGATGAAGCCGACCACCGGCTTCTTCATGTTGTCCTTGATCCAGTAGGCCGCGTTGGCTTCATCCGGACCGCCGATCTCGCCGATCATGATGACGGCGTCCGTGTCCGGATCGTCGTTGAACATCTTCATCACGTCGATGTGCTTCAGACCGTTGATCGGATCGCCGCCGATCCCCACCGCCGACGACTGGCCGAGGCCGAGCGCCGTCAACTGGCCGACTGCTTCATACGTCAGCGTGCCCGAACGCGACACGACGCCGATGCGGCCTTTCTTGTGGATGTGACCCGGCATGATGCCGATCTTCAGTTCGTCCGGCGTGATCGTGCCCGGGCAGTTCGGTCCGAGGAGCAGCGTCTTGCGGTTTTCGCGGCGCATGCGGTCCTTGATCTCGAGCATGTCGCGAACCGGAATGCCTTCCGTGATGCAGATCGCGAGATCGAGGTCGGCCTCGACGGCTTCCCAGATCGCGGCCGCGGCGCCTGCCGGCGGCACGTAGATGACCGACACGGTTGCGCCCGTCTCGGCCTTCGCTTCCTTGACGCTCGCGTAGATCGGAATGCCTTCGAAATCTTCGCCCGCGCGCTTCGGGTTCACGCCCGCGACGTATGCCTCGCGGCCGTTCGCGTACTCGCGGCACGCGCGCGTGTGGAACTGACCGGTCTTGCCGGTGATGCCCTGCGTGATGACCTTGGTGTCTTTATTGATCAGAATCGACATGTAGTGACCTCTGTTCGTTTGGCGTCGCTTGGGTCCGCGTCGGTGCTTCACGCGCGGACGAGCGCCGCCATTCGTGTCTGGTGGAACGGAACGCTCGTAGACGCTTTCGGATGGAAAGCGCTTACTTGCCTTCGGCTGCGGCGACGACCTTCTGCGCAGCTTCTTCCATGCTGTCGGCCGCGATGATCGGCAGGCCGGAGTCCGCCAGAATCTTCTTGCCGAGGTCCTCGTTCGTGCCCTTCATGCGCACGACGAGCGGCACCTTCAGCGCCACGGCCTTCGATGCCGTCACCACGCCTTCCGCGATCACGTCGCAGCGCATGATGCCGCCGAAGATGTTCACGAGGATCGCCTTCAGGTTCGGGTTCTTCAACATGATCTTGAAGGCTTCCGTGACCTTCTCGGTCGTCGCACCGCCGCCGACGTCCAGGAAGTTCGCCGGCTCGCCGCCGAAGAGCTTGATGGTGTCCATCGTCGCCATCGCGAGGCCCGCGCCGTTCACCAGACACCCGATGTTGCCGTCGAGCGAGATGTACGCGAGGTCGAACTTCGACGCTTCCACTTCAGCCGGATCTTCTTCGTCGATATCGCGATACGCGACGATGTCCGGATGACGGAAGAGCGCGTTCGAATCGAAGTTGAACTTGGCGTCGAGTGCGATCACCTTGCCGTCGCCGGTGACGATCAGCGGGTTGATTTCGGCGAGCGATGCGTCGGTTTCCCAGAACGCGTCGTACAGACCCTGCAGGATCGCGCGCGCTTGCGGGATCGATGCGTCGGGAATGCCGATCTTGCGCGCGAGGTCGTCGGCGTCTGCGTCTTGCAGGCCCGTCGACGGCTCGACGGCGAACTTGTGCAGCAGTTCCGGCGTCTTTTCCGCGACTTCCTCGATGTCCATGCCGCCTTCGCTCGACGCCATCACGACGACCTTTTGCGAAACGCGATCGAGCACGAGGCCGATGTACAGTTCCTTCTTGATGTCCGCGCCTTCCTCGATGAGCAGGCGATTCACCTTCTGGCCTTCAGGGCCGGTCTGATGGGTGACGAGCTGCATGCCGAGGATCTGGTTCGCGTATTCGCGGACCTGATCGATGGTCTTCGCAACCTTCACACCGCCGCCCTTGCCGCGGCCGCCAGCGTGAATCTGCGCCTTGACGACCCATACCGGGCCGCCCAGCTCTTCCGCGGCCTTGACCGCATCATCCACCGAGAACACGGGCTTGCCGCGCGGGACCGCGACGCCGAATTTCCGCAGGATTTCCTTACCCTGGTACTCGTGAATCTTCATGCGTGATTCCTTCAGTCTGAGAGTTGGATTGAACTTCGCTTGTCTTGAACGCTTGTTTTTAACCGCTGATTCGTGTTGCCTGCCAGCCGGTCCAACCGGCTCGCGTGTGTCTCTTCCAGATATCTCGTGGATGTTCAGCCGGTCTTCGTTTCGTCGGCTGGGCGGTCTTCCGGCTCGCGCGGCTTGTGGCCGTACCAGCGCGGGTAATACTCGCCGACGGCGGGACCGTCGAAACGCAGCGCGTGACAGCGGCCGAGCTGGAAAGGCGGCTGTTCTTCCGGCTTCGTATCCGGGTTCGCGGGCGGCTCGCCGCGCGGATTGCCGGGATTGCCGTTTTCGATGCTCCAGACTTCGCCCGCGAACGCCTGGATTGCGGCGGTCGGCAGGACGGCGCACAGCTCGGTGAGATGCGTGCAGCCGGCGGTGCCGCGCAGCAGACGATTGGTTTCGCGACGGAAATTCTGGAGGAGATTGAGACCGATGAGGGAACGGTAGGCAGGATTGGACTCGGCGCACTGACCGCGATAGGGCGCCCATTCCGTCGACGCCTCGGCGTCGACGATAGTGAGCTTGCGGTCGATGGTGATGCGGAGCCAGAGTTCATGGATCGGCAGGCCGTTCGGCCGGACGCCCGACGCGAGATGGACATCGCGCGGCTTTTCATCGGTTAGACGGGCTTCGATGTCCCACAAACCGTCGTCCCGTTCGAACGCTTCCAGTCGAATCGCGCGGCGATGGCGCAACTGTCGGGAAACGGGCGGAGAAAGCGGCATGCGAGAAATGGGAAGGCCGGATGGGAAACCAATGAATTTTAGCATATCGGGTATTTCAGGCCCGGCATGAAGGCGCGAGCGGGTTCCGGGCGATTGGCGGATGCCCCACTCGTCTCTTCGCCGCACACGAAATCGGGCGTCGCGCGCCCGATTTCGCACAGGACGCCGCGTGCTCCACGCGGTCTAGTCGTCGGCGGGGTCGAACGGCAGATCTTCGTCGCCGCCCTTGATGACCTTCGAGATCGTGCTGCCAGAAAACCCACGGGCCGCGAGGAATCGCGATTGTTTCGCCCGCTCGGCCGGCGTTTGCGGCGGCGTGCCGTACTTCCTCGTCCACACGGCATGGGCGCGCGCGAGTTCGGTTCGGGACAGTTCGTCGCCGGTCTCGCTGATGAGTTCCTCGCCGACGTTGTGGCGCTTCAGTTCGCTAACGATCCGGCTCGATCCGAAGCTGCCCGAGCGCCGATGCACGACGCTTTCGACGAAGCGCGCGTTCGACAACCAGCCTTCGCGCTCAAGCGCGTCGAGCACGCCTTCGAGCGAGTCGGCCTCGTGGACGAACGGCACGAGCTTGCGGGACAACTCGGCCCGGCTGTGTTCGCGACGCGAGAGATAAGCCAGTGCGCGGCCTTTCAATGAGCGCTGCGGACGTTTGCTCGCCTTCTTTTCGTCGGACTGCCTGCGCCGGGTTTGCGACGAGCGGCTATATACCGTTTCGCCGGATTCTGCCTCGTCGCGTTGTGCCAGCGATGCCGAGTCAGGCACGCATTGCTCGAATGGCTCGAAAGGGTCGGCGTCTTCGAAGGGGTCGGACAATGCGGGCGCGCTCGCATGAGCGCGATTTTTTGCGCGATCCGGCGGAGCGTTCGCCGTTGGCTGCGGCAGGCTCTTCGGCTTCTCAAGTGTTTGCGCAAGCAGTACGCGGGCGCGCTCGATTCGGTCGGTCGGGGAAACGGAATCCGTGATTCCTGCGAATTGCGCTGCCTCCGTGGCTTCGTCGCCCGAAAAACCGGCCGCCGAAACGCGACGCGCCGACGTGGATTGCTCCACGCCGGCGCGTTCCGGCTTCCGTCCCCAACCACGTTTGCCCGTCGATGCGCCCGCGCGGTCGCCACGCCGTTCGCTGCTGCGTTCGTAGTGGTCACCGCCTTCCGCAACGATCCGGCTGACGCTGGAATCGTCGTTCGAGCCGCCCGGAACCCGGTCGTCAGCACGGCCTTTACCGCTACCGACTTTCGATCCGAACCGGCTCTTGCGCATCATCGCGTGCAGCCCGAGTGCTCAACCGGAAGCCCGAGCGAGCGCGGATGCTTACTCTTCTTCACCCGCAACCGCGACGCCGGTCACGGCCTCCGCCATCGCGTTGACGCCGAGCGATTCGCGGATCTTGTTCTCGATCTCGCGCGCCATGTCCGGATTCTCGCGCAGGAATTCGCGCGCGTTATCCTTGCCTTGGCCGATGCGCTCGCCGTTGTAGCTGTACCAGGCACCCGCCTTGTCGACGAGCTTCGCCTGCACGCCCAGGTCGATGATTTCGCCCTGACGCGAAATGCCTTCGCCATAAAGAATGTCGAAGATCGCTTCGCGGAACGGCGGCGACACCTTGTTCTTCACCACCTTCACGCGCGTTTCGTTGCCGATCACTTCGTCGTTCTTCTTGATCGAGCCGATCCGGCGAATGTCGAGACGCACCGACGCGTAGAACTTCAGCGCATTGCCGCCCGTCGTGGTTTCCGGATTGCCGAACATCACGCCGATCTTCATGCGGATCTGGTTGATGAAGATCACGAGGCAGTTCGTGCGCTTGATCGTGCCGGTCAGCTTGCGCAGCGCCTGAGACATCAGACGCGCCTGCAAACCCGGCAGCGAGTCGCCCATTTCGCCTTCGATTTCAGCCTTCGGCACGAGCGCCGCGACCGAGTCGATCACGATCATGTCGATGGAACCCGAACGCACCAGCGCGTCCGCGATTTCCAGCGCCTGCTCGCCCGTGTCCGGCTGTGAGATCAGCAGGTCCGACGCATTCACGCCGAGCTTCTGCGCGTATTGCACGTCGAGCGCGTGTTCCGCGTCGATGAATGCCGCCGTGCCGCCGATCTTCTGCATTTCCGCGATCACTTGCAGCGTGAGCGTGGTCTTGCCCGACGATTCCGGACCGTAAATTTCCACCACGCGCCCGCGCGGCAAACCGCCGACGCCGAGTGCGATGTCCAGGCCGAGCGAGCCCGTGGACACCACCTGAATGTCTTCGACCACCTCGCCCGCGCCGAGCCGCATGATCGATCCTTTGCCGAACTGCTTTTCGATCTGCGACAACGCGGCGGCCAGCGCCTTGCTCTTCTCTGCAGACATTCCGCCCGGGCCTTTCTTGCTTTCTTCCATGAATCGTCCTTTGCTATGATGAACGGCGTCTGAGATACGCGCGCGCGGCATTGAAGCCGCTGGCTGCACTAACTCAGACACTGTATAAAAAAACAGTAGTTTTTGCAAGCCCGATCGACGGGGCGCCGTATTTTAAGCGTCCGTCGCACCGCGCAAAAACCACAACAACACCTGGAGACCGCCGCGCCGGGCGAATTGCGGTGCCGGCAATGCCCTCGCGCACATCACGATGCGAATCCTCATTGCCGAAGACGACAGCATACTCGCGGACGGGCTCACTCGATCACTCCGCCAATCGGGATACGCCGTCGACCATGTGAAGCACGGCGCCGAAGCCGACACCGCGCTCACGCTGCAGACTTTCGACCTCCTGATCCTCGATCTCGGCCTGCCGCTGATGTCCGGTCTCGAGGTCCTGCGCCGCCTGCGCGCGCGCAATTCGCAGATGCCCGTGCTGATCCTCACCGCCGCGGACAGCGTCGACGAGCGCGTGAAAGGCCTTGATCTCGGCGCCGACGACTACATGGCAAAGCCCTTCGCGCTCAACGAACTCGAAGCGCGCGTGCGGGCGCTCACGCGCCGCGGCGCGGGCGGCGGCCCGACAGTGGTCAAGCACGGCTCGCTGTCGTTCGATCAGGTCGGCCGGATCGCCTATATCAACGAGCAGGTGATCGAATTGTCGGCGCGCGAACTCGGCGTGCTCGAAGTGCTGCTGCAGCGGATCGGGCGGCTCGTGTCGAAGGAGCAACTCGTCAATCACCTGTGCGAATGGGGCGAGGAAGTCAGCAACAATGCGATCGAGGTCTACGTTCACCGCCTGCGCAAGAAAATCGAGCCGAGCGGCGCGCGGATCATGACCGTGCGCGGCCTCGGCTATTCGCTCGAGAAGACACCGGGCGCGCCGAACGGCAATCCGGCCTCGTCCGACGCTTCGACGAACACGGCATCGGGCGCCGCGCCTGCGCCCGCCGGCCACCCCTACAAGTAGGAACACGCATGGCGTCGCCCGCTTCCACCGAGCGCGCCGAAGACCGCGCGCGACGAGAGTCGCCCTCCGGCACGCCGCAGGACGCGCCCGCGCCCCGCTACGCCGCCGAAGCCGCGGCCGCCGCCGCAACCGAAGCCGCCGACTCCGACGCCTCCCGCGACGCGCGCTATGCGAACCCGTTCGCGCCGCCCGACGAGCTCGAACCCGACGACGCGCCGCATCCGCGCTCGCTCTTCGGCGAGATTCTCGACTGGATGCTCGCCCCGCTCCTTCTCCTCTGGCCGATGAGCATCGCGGTCACGTATCTGGTCGCGAAGTCGATCGCGAACGGCCCGTTCGATCGTGCGCTCGAAGCCGATGCCTACGTCCTCGCGCGCCAGATCCAGCCGGTGAACGGCGTCGCGGAACTGCGCCTGCCCGACGCGACGCGCGATTTCCTGCGCGCCGACAACGTCGACAGCGTGTTTTTTCAGGTGCTCGGCACGCGCGGCGAACTCGTCGGCGGCGACCGCGACATGCCGCTGCCGCGCGAGGACGACCGCCCGCAGCCCGGCATCGTCGAATTCCGGGACGACATGCTGCGCGGCAACGACATCCGCGTCGCGTACACGACGGTCGAGCTGCCGAACTTCGACGAGCCGGTGCTCGTGCAGGTGGCCGAGACGCTCGACAAGCGCAGCCAGCTCGCCAACGACATCATCAAGGGCGTGATCCTGCCGCAGTTCGTGATCCTGCCGCTCGCGATCATCCTCGTGTGGTTCGGGCTCTCGCGCGGCCTCGCGCCGCTGCATGCGCTCCAGTCGAACATCCGCGCGCGCCGCCCCGACGACCTCTCGCCGCTCGAAGCGGGCCAGGCGCCGCCGGAAATCGCGCCGCTCGTCGCGTCGTTCAACGACTTGCTGACGCGGCTCGAACAGAACATGGAGTTTCAGAAGCGCTTTATCGCCGATGCCGCGCATCAGATGAAGACGCCGCTCGCCGGGCTGCGCACGCAGGCGGAACTCGCGCTGCGACAGGACGTGTCGGCGGAAGTGCAGCGTTCGCTCGAACAGATCGCGACCAGTTCGGAGCACGCGGCGCGGCTCGTCACGCAGTTGCTCGCGCTCGCGCGCGCGGAGAATCGCGCGACCGGCCAGATCTTTTCGCGCGTCGAACTGACGGACCTCGCGCGGCTCGCGGTGCGCGACTGGGTCCAGCCCGCGCTCGCGAAGCAGATGGACATCGGCTATGAGGAGCCGCCGCATCCGGTGGAAGTGGAAGGCAATGTCGTGATGCTGCGCGAGATGCTCTCGAACCTGATCGACAACGCGATCCGCTATACGCCGCCGGGCGGTCGGATCACGGTGCGGGTGCGAACCGACGAGAAGAACCTCGACCTCGTGCATCTCGAAGTCGAGGATACCGGGCTCGGCATTCCGCCAGCGGAGCGGCAGCGGGTGGTCGAGCGGTTTTACCGGATTCTCGGGCGCGAAGGCGACGGCAGCGGACTGGGCCTCGCGATCGTCCGCGAGATCGTGACGATGCACGGCGGCACGCTCGCCATCGAGGATCACGTCTATCAGGAAGCGCCGCGCCTTGCGGGAACGCTCGTGCGTGTCAGCTTGCAGCGGGTTTATCCTGCCCGGGACAAACCCTGAGCCGCGCTCCGGTAAAACGATCGTTCTCTACCCTATTTAGAAGACATAGGCCGCACGTTCTCCGATATTTGACGACGATCAACGTCGATTGACGGATTCCGCCACTTCGAAACGACCAGCACGCTCCGACACCCCGCGTCAGAACGCCGTAAGTTTTCGTTCCAATAATCCTTGCACGGGAACCGCTCGAGACCGCGGACCGCATCGAAAATCAAAATCAGGAGACGATTCATGGCTACGGTTGAAGGGCGCATATCGCATGCCCCGATGACGAGCGAAGAAAAGAAGGTGATCTTCGCCTCGTCGCTCGGGACGGTCTTCGAGTGGTACGACTTCTATCTGGCGGGCTCGCTCGCCGTCTATATCAGCAAGACCTTCTTCTCCGGCGTCAATCCGACGGCCGGCTTCATCTTCACCCTGCTCGGCTTCGCGGCGGGCTTCGCGGTGCGTCCGTTCGGCGCGATCGTGTTCGGGCGGCTCGGCGACATGGTCGGGCGCAAGTACACGTTCCTCGTGACGATCGTCATCATGGGCCTGTCGACCTTCGTGATCGGCTTCTTGCCCGGCTACGCGTCGATCGGCATCGCCGCGCCCGTCATCTTCATCGCGATGCGGCTCCTGCAAGGCCTCGCGCTCGGCGGCGAGTACGGGGGCGCGGCGACCTACGTCGCGGAGCACGCACCGTCGAACAAGCGCGGCGCGTGGACCGCGTGGATCCAGACGACGGCCACGCTCGGCCTCTTCGTCTCGCTGCTCGTGATTTTGGCGGTGCGCACGATGGTCGGCGAGGACACCTTCGCGGCGTGGGGCTGGCGCGTGCCGTTCCTCGCGTCGATCGTGCTGCTCGGCATTTCGGTGTGGATCCGGATGCAATTGCATGAGTCGCCGGTGTTCGAGCGCATCAAGGCCGAGGGCAAGACCTCGAAGGCGCCGCTCACCGAAGCGTTCGGCCAGTGGAAGAACCTGAAGATCGTGCTGCTCGCCCTCTTCGGCCTGACGGCCGGCCAGGCGGTGGTGTGGTACACGGGCCAGTTCTACACGCTCTTCTTCCTCACGCAGACGCTGAAGGTCGACGGCACGAGCGCCAACATCATGGTCGCGGTCGCGCTGTTGATCGGCACGCCGTTCTTCGTGTTCTTCGGTTCGCTGTCGGACCGTATCGGCCGCAAGCCGATCATCATGGCCGGCTGCCTGATCGCGGCGTGCTGCTACTTCCCGCTCTTCAAGGCGCTCGCGCACTACACGAACCCGACGCTCGAAGCCGCGACGGCGAAGTCGCCGATCGTCGTGATCGCCAATCCTGACGAGTGCTCGTTCCAGTTCAATCCGGTGGGCACGTCGAAGTTCACGTCTTCGTGCGATATCGCGAAGAGCGCGCTGTCGAAGTCGGGCCTGAACTACGAGAACGTGGCGGCACCGGCCGGTACGCTCGCGCAGATCAAGGTGGGCGAGACGGTCGTCGATACCTACGACGGCAAAGCGGGCGACGCGAAGGCAAAGGGCGCCGCGTTCGACAAGACGCTCGCCGGCACGCTGAAGAGCGCGGGCTATCCGGCGAAGGCGGACCCGGCGCTGATCAACTGGCCGATGGCGATCGTGGTGCTGACGATCCTCGTGATCTTCGTGACGATGGTGTACGGACCGATCGCGGCGATGCTGGTCGAGATGTTTCCGGCGCGCATCCGGTACACGTCGATGTCGCTGCCGTATCACATCGGCAATGGCTGGTTCGGCGGATTCCTGCCGGCGACGGCCTTCGCGATCGTGGCGGCGAAAGGCAATATTTACTCGGGGCTGTGGTATCCGATCGTGATCGCGCTGGCGACGTTCGTGATCGGCATGCTGTTCGTCAAGGAGACGCGCAACTCGGCCGTGTACGAGCAGGACTGAGCGGCGGGGAGTAGGAAAATGCCGGGAGGGGGTTGACAGAGTTCCCGGCTATCTCCATAATCCGATTCTCTTTAGGCGAATTAGCTCAGCCGGTTAGAGCGACGGAATCATAATCCGCAGGTCCGGGGTTCGAATCCCTGATTCGCCACCAGTAGTTAGAAAAGCCGCTGCTTCGAAAGAAGCAGCGGCTTTTTGTTTTCCGGAACCAGAAAAACGCCTGAAGCGGCGTTTGACCGGCGTCCGTCGCGACATGGCAATCAGTCGGGTGACGGATCGCAGATGCCTTTGAGCGTCGACTCCGCGGCAGGCCTTTCCAGCGCAACCACACGCTGCAGTGTCGCCAAACCGAGCACGGCAAGTCCGCAACCCATCGCAAAGTCGGCGTCTACGCTCGCGCGGTCGACGATGGCGCCTCCTACTGCCGAACCAACGGCAATGGCGACCTGAATGATGCTCACGAACATGGCCGAGCCTGCTTCAGGCAAGTCTGCCGTACCTCGCTGAATCCATACGCTAAAGCACAGCGGCAGGGCGCCGAACGCGACTCCCCAGACGAGCATTCCGACCGTCTCGCCGATGAGCGAATGGTCGATCAGCAACATCGACGATATCGCGCCGAGGAGAAGCAGCGTCATCACGGCAACGGATTTCTTGAGATGACCCGATACCATCACGGACAAAATCGCGTTGGAGAAGAACCCGACAAGACCAAAGCCGAACAGCAACAGCGTAATCGCGCTCAGCGAAAAGTCTTGCTCGAGCAGCGGCGCGATATAGGTATAAGTCGAGAAATGCGCGCCGAACACAAGCGCGACCATCAACATGCTCCACCGCGTGTGCGGCCGCCCGAGCAGCGTCTTAAAATCGGCCACGCGCAACGCCGAGGCCGACGGCAGCGAAGGCACAAGAAACGCCTGCGCAAGGAGAGCCACCGCCACTAATCCCGCCGTCGCTGCAAACGACAACCGCCACGATGCAAACGATGCGATGAAAGTACCAAGCGGCACGCCGATCACAGTGGCGCACGTGACGCCTGTGAGGATAGTCGCAGTCGCCTTTGCCGCATCCTTCGTCTGAACGAGCCGGGGCGCAGCGGCAGTCGCCAGCGTCCAGAAGCCCCCTAGCGCAGCACCGAGCAAGGCCCGGCCAACGAGCACCATCGGGAACGTCGCAGCGACCGCGCACACGATATTGGAGATCAGCAGCGCCATCGTCAGGAGCAGGAATACATACCGGCGATCCATTCGTCCGGCACTGACGATCAGCGTCGGTGCAAATATCGCGGCCATGACGCCAGGTATGGTTACCATCAGCCCTGCGACGCCCGGCTTCACACCGAGGTCGTGTGCGATTTGCGGCAGCAGTCCGACAGGAAGAAACTCGGCGGTGACAAACGCAAAGGCGCTGACCGCTACCGCCAGGACGGAAAGCCATTGACGCAACGAAGTGGAACTCCCGTGCAACGATGCGTGAGTGGTGGGCGAATCTATATGCATGAGGACACGGACGTTAGATTGAAGTCCGACAGGTTAAGGCGGGAGTGATTCGAGAAAAAGGGGCGTGCCTTGAACAGAGTTACCAGCGTGCGCGAACAATTCGAATCGTCCTCAGTGCCGAAAAACACGCCTGTGTAGATTTCCGACGTGTCAGCGGCTCCGCTTGCCGCTGCCGAACACGAGGTGCGCCAACGTCCCGAGCACGATGCCCCAGAACGCCGAACCGAGGCCCAGAAAGCTCATGTTCGAAGCCGTCGCGATGAACGTGATGAACGACGCCTCCCGATGCGCCTCGTCCTGCACCAGCCCCGCAATGTTGCTCGCGATCGCGCCGAGCAATGCGAGCCCCGCCAGTACCGCGACGAAGGCATTGGGAAACGCGGCGAACAGCATGACGACCGTCCCCGCGAAGGTTCCTCCGGCCAGATAGAAGAGTCCGTTTGCGATCCCCGCCATGTAGCGGCGTTCCGGGTCACGATGAGCGTCGGGCCCTGTGCACAACGCGGCGGTGATCGCCGCGATCACGATCGTAATGCCGCCCGAGAAGGCGACCAGAATCGATGCCAGACTGGTTCCCACCAGAACGGGACGGCTGGGCGTCTGATAACCGGACGCCCACAATATCGCGAAACCGGGCAAGAATTGTCCCGTCAGGCTAACGATAATCAGGGGCACGGCCAGACTCACAGTCGACTGCCAGGTCCAGGTGGGCATCGTGAACACCGGGCGCGTGACGTGAAAACTGACCGACTGCAGATTCGTCAAGCCGAGCCCGACCGCGAGCGCACACCCGGACGCCAGCACGAGGATGAGGCAGTACCGCGGCGCCCATCGACGGAACACGATAAAACTTGCGAACATCCCCAGCGCGAGCCAGGGCGTGATGGCAATCGATTTGAACAGATTGGTGCCGAACTGAAAGAGAATGCCGGCCATCATCGCGCAGGCAATTCCTTTCGGTATGCGCCTGACGATCTGGTCGAACAAGCCGGACACGCCGAGCACGAAGATGCAAGCGCCCGCGACGAGGTAGGCGCCGATTGCCTCGCTGACCGGCATCGCTGGAAACACTGTCACCAGCAACGCGGTTCCGGGCGCGGACCAGGCCGTGATGATCGGCTGCTTCAGCCACCAGCTCAGGGCAATTCCGGAAACTGCCGCACCCATCGAAATCGACCAGACCCACGATGCGACGATCTCATTGCCGACATGGGCGGCGCGGGCAGCCTGAAAGAATATCGCGAGCGGTCCGGCGTAGGAGATGATGACGGCAAGGAGGCCGGCCGTGACCGCCGACACGGACCAGATCCCTTTCCGTGCGGCAGGCACTGTTGGCGCCCGCGTGCAGCTTTAGCGGATGGACGACGGATGACGTGCAAGGGCCGTCACCTTCATCGTCATATACGGGAACAAGGGCAGACCAGAGAGGATGGTGTGCAGTTCGTCGTGCGAGTCGACGTCGAAGACGCTGTAGTTCGCGTATTCACCGACGACGCGATGCAGTTGCTGCCACTTGCCTTGCCGTTGAAGCGCCTGCGAATAAGCCTTTTCGCGTGCCTTGATTTCATCGGCCTGAGCAGCGGGCATGTCGTGCGGCAGGTTCACATCCATTCTCACCAGATAAAGCATGATTCTCCTCCAGAAAAGGTTGGCAATGCGTCGAGCGGGTGCGCTCAGACGTTCTTGTCGCGACGATAGAAGGCGAGCTTGTCCTCGTCAATCTGCACGCCCAGGCCCGGTCCGTCCGGCAAATGCAGGTCGAAGTCACGGTACTGGGGGCGCGCGGTGACGATATCGTCTTTCAGCAGGAGCGGTCCGAAGAGTTCGGTACCCCAGGCCAGTTGCGGCAATGCGCTGAAGCCGTGCGCCGACGCGATCGACCCGATGCTGCCTTCGAGCATCGTGCCGCCGTACAGCGACACACCGGCTGCATCCGCGATGGCGGCGACGCGCATCATCCCGTAGATGCCGCCGGACTTGGCGATCTTCAACGCAAACACGTCGGCGCATGCGTTGCGCACGAGTTCAAGCGCGTCCTCGGGCCCTGTCACGGCTTCGTCGGCCATGATCGGCACGATGAAACGCGATGCAAGTCTCGCCAGTGCTCCGCGCTGCTCGCGCGGCGTGGGTTGCTCGATCAGGTCGATGCCGGCAGCTTCCAGCGCCTCGATTCCTAGCGCGGCGTCGACCTCGTTCCAGGCCTGATTTACGTCCACGGTGACCTTGGCGCGGTCGCCGAGCGCGGCCTTGATCGTCGCTACGTGCGCGACGTCGTCGCGAACGCTGCGCCGGCCGATCTTCAGCTTGAACGTATTGTGGCGGCGTTCGGCGAGCAGCATTTCCGCTTCCTCGATGTCGCGTTGGGTATCGCCGCTCGCGAGCGTCCAGAGCACCGGAAGCGTCTTGCGAACGGCGCCGCCAAGCAGCGTCGAGACGGGTATGCCCAGGCGCTTGCCTTGCGCGTCGAGCAGCGCCGTCTCGATCGCGCATTTCGCGAACCGGTTGCCGCGCGCGATCTTGTTCAGCTTGAGCATCGCGCCGTTGATATTAGTCGAATCCAGCCCGACGAGCGCAGGTGCAAGATAAGTGTCGATGGTCAGCTTGATGCCTTCGGGACTTTCGTCGCCGTAAGACAGGCCGCCGATCGTCGTGGCTTCGCCAATACCTTCGATGCCATCGCTCGAACGCAGACGGACGATGACCAGGGTTTGTTGCTGCATCGTCGCCATGGCTAGCTGATGCGCGCGAATGGTCGGGAGGTCAACCAGAATCGCTTCGACGGAGGTGATTTGGGCGTTCATACCTGAAATGGCGGAGTGGATGGGTTGCTGAAGTATTGCGCGCCCGAGAATCGGCTGTCCAACACCATCGACGTCTAGTGCCATACCTTGGAGGTATCGGAGACCTCACCGCCCCCGCTCGGTACGGGGCGCATAGGGAATACGCTCCTCCTCGTATAGCCGGTAGATGAGTTCGAGCATCTCCCGAATATCGCGCGACTCGTCGAGCGCACGCATGCTCATGATGATGGGCGATACCAGCGTCGGGTCGTCCAGTTCCTTGTAGCTCACATCGTCGCGCTTCAGGCCGTAGACGCTGCTCGGCACGATAGAAATGCCTTCGCCCGCTGCCACGAGACCCAGCGCGATCTGCAACTCGCGTACTTCGTAGATCCGGCGAGGCTTGAGCGCGCGGTCCTGAAATGCCGAGAGCACCTGGTCCGCATAACTGGGACGCGGCGTCTTCGGGAAGATGATCAGGGTCTCGTTGATCAGGTCGCGAAGGGCCAGGACGGGCTTCATGAGCGAAAGCGGATGGCCGACCGGAAGTGCCACGATCATCTTCTCCTCGCGGAGAATCACGCGTCGGATGTTCGCATCCTCGAGCCGGATACGACCGAAACCGACGTCGATGCGGCCGTCCTTGAGCGCCCGGATCTGGTCCATCGTCGACATCTCGTGGAGGCTGAGTTCGACCGTGGTGTTTTCGTCGCGAAAGCGCCGGATGATCTTCGGCAGCATGCCATACAGCGTGGAACCCACGAAACCGACCGAGAGGCTGCGTTCGATATTGCCGACGCGCCTCGTCATCGATTCGAGTTCGGCGGTCTGCGCCAGCAACTGCACGGCATGCGAATAGAAGAACTTGCCCGTCTCCGTCAGCTTCAGCGGGCGGGAGTTGCGCTCGAAGAGTTGAACGCCGAGCGTCTCCTCGAGTTGCTGTATCTGACGGCTCAACGGCGGCTGGGCGATGTGCAGCCGCTGCGCCGCGCGCGTGAAATTGCGTTCCTCCGCAACCGCGACGAAATATCGAAGATGTCGCAGTTCCATCTCAATACCTCCTGGATATAGCCCGATACTAAATCAGTGTTGGACTGGCCTTTCTGACGTCCATTATCCTGCATTCACGCTCTGATTCACCACCGATTATACCTTCTGAGCATACAGAGACCGGTGCTGAAGCAAGGGTTAACCCCCACCAGAAAACAGTGAGATTCAGGAGCAGACATGAACGTGAAAGTGTTCGAAACGAACGAAGCGCAGGACCTGCTAAAGGCCGCTGCCAACCTCGGGAGCCAGGACGGCAATGCGCGCGCGAAGCAGATCGTTCATCGACTGCTCGGCGATCTGTTCAAGGCCATCGACGAGCTCGACATCACGCCCGACGAAATCTGGGCCGGCGTCCACTATTTCAACAAGCTCGGCCAGGACGGCGAAGCGGCATTGCTCGCCGCGGGCCTCGGTCTGGAAAAATACCTCGACGTTCGCATGGATGCCGCGGATAAGGAAGCCGACATCCACGGCGGCACGCCGCGCACCATCGAAGGACCGCTGTATGTTGCGGGGGCGCCGGTGCGCGACGGCGTATCCAGGATCGACAGCGATCCGGACGCTGATTCAGGCCCGCTGATCATCCGCGGCACGGTAACGGGCGCGAACGGCAAGCCCGTCGCCGGCGCGCTGGTGGAATGCTGGCACGCCAACTCGAAGGGCTTCTATTCGCACTTCGACCCGACCGGCGCGCAGACCGACTTCAACCTGCGCGGTGCGGTCAAGACCGGCGCCGACGGCAAGTACGAATTCCGCACGCTGATGCCGGTGGGATACGGCTGCCCGCCGCAGGGCGCGACCCAGCAACTGCTGGACACGCTCGCCCGTCATGGCAACCGTCCGGCGCATGTGCACTTCTTCGTCAGCGCCGACTCGTGTCGCAAGCTGACGACACAGATCAACATCGAAGGCGACCCGCTGATCTGGGACGACTTCGCCTACGCCACCCGCGAGGACCTGATTCCGCCCGTGGTCGAGAAGAGCGGCGGCACGGCGCTCGGCCTGAAGGCCGATACCTACAAGGAAATCGAGTTCAACATCGAGTTGACTCCGCTGGTTCAGGGCAAGGACAACCAGCTCGTCCATCGCCTGCGCGCATCGGCCACGGCGTAACGGCTCGCAGCGGCGGCCCTGTCGCCACGCGGCTGCCGCTCAATTCCTCGCAAGATCCTTCGACACCGATGCAAGGGCTCCATGACTGGAGCACGCATAGGGAGAGCACACATGTCCGCCATTATCGACAAAGCCACGCAGCTCGATGAACTGCTGCACACCGCCGTTCAGGATGACAAGCAGGCAGGCGTATTCCGTTGCCGCCGCGACATCTTTACCAACGCCGACTTGTTCGAACTGGAGATGAAACACATCTTCGAGAGCAACTGGGTGTATCTGGCGCACGAAAGCCAGCTCGCCAACAACAACGACTACTACACCACGTGGATCGGCCGTCAGCCCGTGGTCGTCACCCGCGACAAGACCGGCGAACTGCACGCGGTCATCAACGCCTGCGCGCACAAAGGTGCGATGCTGTGCCGGCGCAAGCATGGCAACAAGGGCAGCTTCACCTGCCCGTTCCACGGCTGGACTTTCTCGAACGCGGGAAAGCTGCTGAAAGTGAAGGACAACAAGACGACCGAATATCCCGTGCAGTTCAATACGCACGGCTCGCATGACCTGAAGAAGGTCCCGCGCTTCCAGAGCTATCGCGGCTTTCTGTTCGGCAGCCTCAACCCGGACGCGATGCCGCTCGAAGACTACCTCGGCGAGACCCGGGTCATCATCGACCAGATCGTCGACCAGGCTCCGCAAGGGCTCGAAGTGCTGCGCGGCAACTCCTCGTACGTCTACGACGGCAACTGGAAGATGCAGATGGAGAACGGCTGCGACGGCTATCACGTCAGCACCGTGCACTGGAACTACGCCGCGACGATGGACCGGCGCAAGGTCGACGGCACCAAGGCAGTGGATGCGAACAGCTGGAGCAAATCGGTCGCAGGCGTCTACGGATTCGAACACGGCCACATGTTGTTGTGGACCAAGACGATGAATCCGGAAGTGCGGCCGGTCTATCAATACCGCGAGGAAATCAAGGCGCGCGTCGGCGAAGTCAAGTCGGAATTCATCGTCAATCAGACGCGCAACCTGTGCCTGTACCCAAATGTGTTCCTGATGGACCAGTTCAGCACGCAGATCCGCGTGATCCGTCCGCTCAGCGTCGACAAGACGGAAGTCACCATCTTCTGCTTTGCCCCGAAGGGCGAGAGCGCCGACGACCGCGCCACCCGTATCCGTCAATACGAAGACTTCTTCAACGTCTCGGGCATGGGCACCGCCGATGACCTCGAGGAATTCCGCGCTTGCCAGAACGGCTATGCCGGCACCGCGGCGCTCTGGAACGACCTTTCGCGCGGCGCGCCGCTGTGGGTCGACGGCCCGGACGACAACGCGAAGAACATGGGTCTCAAGCCGGTCATCTCAGGCGAGCGCAGCGAAGACGAAGGCCTCTTCGTTTGCCAGCACGAATACTGGGTACAAGTAATGCGCGGCGCATTGAAAAGGGAACACGAGGAGGCGCTGCCATGAGCTTCGACCTTCAAACGATCTGCGCCACGCTGTACCGCGAAGCGCGCCTGCTCGACGACCGTCAGTGGGACGAGTGGCTTGCCTGCCATACCGAGGACGTCACCTACTGGATGCCGGCGTGGGACGACGACGACCAGCTCACCGACGACCACGAAAGCCAGATCTCGTTGATGTACTACCCGGATCGTGGCGGTCTGGAAGACCGGGTGTTTCGCATCAAGACCGAGCGCAGCGGCGCTTCGATGCCCGAACCGCGGACGAGCCACAACGTCACCAACGTGGAAGTGGTGGGCGAGCGCGACAACGAAGTGGACGTCCGCTACAACTTCAACACGCTCAATCACCGTTACAAGGCCACCGATCATTTTTTCGGCACGATGTTCGTCACCTTGCGAAAGGTCGACGATGCCCTCTTGATAGCCAGCAAGAGAATCGTGCTGAAGAACGACTACATCCGCCAGGTGCTCGACGTTTATCACGTCTGACGTGGACCATCGGCAGGACACTGGAAGCAGAGGAGACACACATGTCGAGCTACAACGTTGCACTGAACTTCGAAGACGGCGTGACCCGCTTCGTCGCATGCAAACCGGGCGAAAAGGTGCTGGATGCCGCCTTTCGCGCGAAGATCAACCTGCCGATGGATTGCTCCGACGGCGTGTGCGGCACCTGCAAGTGCCGCGCCGAAAGCGGCCGCTACGACCTGGGCGACGAGTACATCGAGGACGCGCTGAGCGAGGACGAGAAGGACAGCGGCCTCGTGCTCACCTGCCAGATGGTGCCGCAAAGCGATTGCGTGATCGCCGTGCCGGCCTCTTCCACTGCGTGCAAGACCGAGCAGAGCCGGTTCGCCGCGACGGTGTCGAAAGTCGAACCGCACAACGATGCGGCCGTCGTGCTCGAACTGGATGTCGATGCCACCGCACCTGTCTTCCTGCCCGGCCAGTACGTCAACATCGACGTTCCGCAAAGCGGCCAGCATCGTTCGTATTCGTTCTCCTCGGCGCCGGGTCAGTCGAAGGTCAGCTTCCTGATCAAGCGGATTCCCGGCGGCGTGATGAGTACCTGGCTCGACTCCGCGCAGCCCGGCCACAAGCTGGAACTGACCGGCCCGCTCGGCAGTTTCTATCTGCGCGCCGTCGAGCGGCCGTTGCTGTTCCTCGCGGGCGGCACGGGCCTGGCGCCTTTCCTGTCGATGCTGGAAGTGCTGTCGCGCACCGATTCGCAGCAGAGGGTCCACCTGATTTATGGCGTGACCCGCGACCTCGACCTGGTGCAGGTCGAGGAGATCGATGCGTACACGAAGAAGCTGCCGAATTTCAGCTACGCCACGGTCATCGCCGATGCCGAATCGAATCATCCGCGCAAGGGCTGGGTGACGCAGCACATCCCCGCCGACGCCCTGAACGATGGCGACGTCGATGTCTATCTGTGCGGGCCGCCGCCGATGGTCGATGCGGTACGCCAGCATTTCGACGACAACGGCGTGAAGCCCAACAGCTTTCACTACGAGAAGTTCACCCCCAACGCAGCGCCGAGGACCGCATGAACACGCAACGATTCGCGGGCAAAATCATGGTGGTGACCGGCGCGGCGCAGGGCATCGGCCGGGGCGTGGCGCTGGGCGCGGCCGCCGAGGGCGCCAGGGTGCTGTTCGTCGACCGCGCCGACTTCGTCTCCGAGGTCGCCGCCGAGGCTACGGGCGCCGACACGGCCGGATTCATCGCCGACCTCGAGACCTATGAAGGCGCGGCATCGGCGATGGCGTTCGCCGTGCGCGAGTTCGGCGGGATCGACATCCTGGTCAATGGTGTCGGCGGGGCGATCCGCATGCGTCCGTTCGCCGAGTTCGAACCTGCGCAGATCGACGCCGAAATCCGCCGTTCGCTGATGCCGACGCTGTACGCGTGCCACGCGGTGTTGCCGCACCTGCTCGAGCGCGGGGGCGGAACGATCGTCAACGTCTCTTCGAACGCCACGCGCGGTATCCGGCGCGTCCCGTATTCGGCGGCGAAGGGCGGCGTCAACGCGCTCACGCAGTCACTGGCGATGGAATATGCGGAGCACAACGTCCGTGTGGTCGCCACCGCGCCGGGCGGAACCGATGCGCCTGCGCGCCGTGTCCCGCGCAACACCGCGGGCGACAACGAACAGGAAAAACGCTGGATGGGCGACGCGGTGAAACAGGTCACCGAATCGACCTTCTTCAAACGCTACGGCAGCCTCGACGAACAGGTCGCGCCGATCCTCTTCCTCGCTTCGGATGAGGCGAGCTATATCACCGGCACGGTGTTGCCGGTCGCCGGCGGCGACAATGGCTAAACCCTATCGAGCGCTTGCAGGAGGCGCAATCCGTGAGCAGTGGGCGCGCACATGACGGCCGGTGCGGCGGGCCGCATCGTTGAATCAGAAAAAAGAAAAGCCGGCCAAAGCCGGCTTCCAATGCGTGTTGTGTTGAAGGCTGCGGCCTCGCGGCCACGGCACTGACTGGACTGTCGGCAAAGACTCGCGCTGCATCACGCTGTGCTTTGCCGACAGATCAACCGCCCCGCCCTTCTGTTTATCGGCCCATGCGCCAACTTCCCCCGAGCGCGCAGCCAGTATTTCGCAACTTACGCCGAGCGAACGTGCGACACCGAACGTTCAGATGAAAGTCCATGACGGCTCTCGAAGCGCGTCATCGCGTCGCGGACCGCGGACTCACATTGCCCGAAGCGCTGGATGCTCCCCGATATAATCGGTCCGCCATTCAACGAGGACATTCGCATGAAAAAAATCATCGCTCTGCTCGCCGCTTCGGCCGTCGTGTCGACCGCATTCGCCGCCGGCACCACAGAGAAACTGCCCTCGGGCGTCGTGGTCGAGCACATCAAGCAAGGCACCGGCGCTCAACCGACCGCGGACGACGTCGTGCGCGTCAACTATCGCGGCACGCTCGCGAACGGCACCGAATTCGACAGTTCGGACAAGCACGGCGGCCCCGCCGTGTTCCCGCTCGGCCGCGTCATTCCATGCTGGACGCAAGGCGTCCAGAAGATGAAGGTCGGCGGCAAGGCGAAGCTGACGTGCCCCGCGG
Source organism: Caballeronia sp. LZ024 (assembly GCF_031451455.1). NCBI lineage: Bacteria > Pseudomonadati > Pseudomonadota > Betaproteobacteria > Burkholderiales > Burkholderiaceae > Caballeronia > Caballeronia sp. LZ024. The sequence continues at coordinate 2,764,309 of NZ_JARUXL010000001.1, forward strand.
CGACCGCCTACGGCGAGCGCGGCGTCGGCGTGATCCCGCCGAACAGCGACCTGACGTTCGAAGTCGAGCTGCTCGGCATCGGCAAGTAACGGCGATGAACTCGCAGCCGGATCGCTGAAACGCGCCGACGTTTGCGACGCGACCAGCGATCCGCCGTGAACCTGCCACGTAGTCGACTTGTGCACCGCGCGCTCGCAGATGTCGTGGCGCGCGCGTCCCGTGCATACTATCGACACAGCCAGCACAACCGATTTCGTCGGGAGGGAACGCGATCGTGCAGCCGTCCGTCCAGCCTTTCTTCGACCTCAACACCGGCACGATGACTTACGTCGTGTATGGGACACCCGGTTCGGCGTGCGCCATCGTCGACTCGGTGCTCGACTACGATCCCAAGGCCGCGCGCACGTCGACGCGTTCCGCCGATGCCGTCATCGCGTTCATCCGCGAAACGGGCCTCAGCGTCGAGTGGATTCTGGAAACGCATGCGCACGCCGATCATTTCTCGGCGGCGCCGTACCTGCAGCGGCAACTCGGCGGGAAGATCGCGATCGGCGAATCGATTCGCACCGTGCAGGGCGTGTTCAAGAAGATCTTCGATCTCGAACCGGAATTTCAGCTCGACGGCTCGCAGTTCGATCATCTCTTCGGCGACGGCGAGGCATTCAGGATCGGCGAACTGCAGGCATCGGCGATGTACGTGCCGGGCCACACGCCCGCCGACATGGCGTATCGCATCGGCGATGCGGTATTTGTCGGCGATACGCTTTTCATGCCGGACATCGGCACCGCACGCTGTGACTTTCCGGGCGGCGACGCGCGCACCCTCTTCCGCTCGATCGGACGGCTGCTCGCGCTTCCCGACGAAACGCGGCTCTTCGTCTGTCACGACTATCCGCCTCCGACACGCGAGCCGCACTGGCAAACCACGGTCGCCGCCCAGCGCGCGGACAACATTCACGTCGGCGCGGGCAAGACGGAGGACGAATTCGTCGCCATGCGCGAAGCGCGCGACGCCACGCTCGACATGCCGACGCTGATCCTGCCGGCGATCCAGGTGAACATCCGCGCGGGCCAGTTTCCGCACGCGGCGGGCAACGGCACCGCGTACCTGAAGATTCCGCTGAACGCGCTGTAGATCAGGTTTCGATGCGCTCGCGCGTCACGCCGAGAAGCCCTGCCATCGCGCGGCGGGCGCCGGCTTCGTCGCGCGCGACGATCGCGTCGTACACGGCCGTGTGCTCGGGAAGCGCCGCGTTGTAGACCTCGGCGCGCTTGGCGTTCAGCCGCAACTGCGCTTCGAGCGTGCGTTCGATCAGCGTGCCGAGCGGGATCAGCAGTTCGTTGCTGCACGCAGTGAGCACGCCCAGATGGAACCGCAGGTCGGCGCGCACCCATTCGTCGACGTTCTGCGCGGCGGCCATCGCGCGATGCGCGTCGGTGAGCATCGCGAGCGTCTCGCTCTTGTGGTTCTTCGCGGCGAGCGCGGCGGCAAAAGGCTCGACCATCTCGCGCATTTCCTGCAACTTGAGCGCGAACTGAAGCGGCGGCGCGACCCGCGAATACCATTCGAGGACGTCGGTATCGAGCATGTTCCACATCTCGCGCGCCCGCACGCGCGTGCCGACCTTCGGCCGCGATCCGATCAGCCCTTTCGACGTCAGCGTGCGCAACGCTTCGCGCAGCACCGTGCGGCTGACGCCGAAGCGCTCCATCAGTTCCGCTTCGCGAGGCAGTGTCGCGCCGGGCGCAAAGTCGCCGCGCAGGATGCCGGTGCCGAGTTCGAATGCCACGCGGCCGTGAAGATCGTGCTGAATGACAGTCTCCTTATTGTTTCCGTCAGGCGCGGATTATCGGTTATCGGTGTGCGCGGAAAGAATTTTTCAATCTCAATAGTACTATTAATACGACCACAACTAGATTTTTTGATAGCATGTCATTTCACGCCTGGAGACGCTACTCATGAAAATCACCAAACTCGAAACCTTCATCGTTCCGCCGCGCTGGTGCTTCCTCAAGATCGAAACCGACGAAGGCCTCGTCGGCTGGGGCGAGCCGGTCGTCGAAGGGCGCGCGCACACGGTCGCCGCCGCCGTCGACGAACTCGCCGACTATCTGATCGGAAAGGACCCGCTTCTTATCGAAGACCACTGGCAGGTGATGTACCGCTCGGGCTTCTATCGCGGCGGGCCGATCGGCATGAGCGCGATCGCGGGCGTCGACCAGGCGCTGTGGGACATCAAGGGCAAGCATCACGGCGTGCCCGTGCACGCGCTGCTCGGCGGCCAGGTGCGCGACAGGATCAAGGTGTATTCGTGGATCGGCGGCGACCGTCCGAGCGACGTCGCGAACAATGCGCGCGCCGTGGTCGAGCGCGGCTTCAAGGCGATCAAGATGAACGGCTCGGAAGAGCTGCAGATCATCGACACTTTCGACAAGGTGCAAGGCGTGATCGACAACGTGCGCGCCGTGCGCGAGGCGGTTGGTCCGAACGTGGGCATCGGCGTGGATTTCCACGGCCGCGTGCACAAGCCGATGGCGAAGGTGCTCGCGAAGGAACTCGACCCGTACAAGCTGATGTTCATCGAGGAGCCGGTGCTGTCGGAGAACGCGGAGGCGTTGCGCGACATCGTCAACCAGACGAGCACGCCGATCGCGCTCGGCGAGCGGCTTTACTCGCGGTGGGACTTCAAGCACGTCCTGGCGGGCGGCTATGTCGACATCATCCAGCCGGACGCGTCGCATGCGGGCGGGATCACGGAATGCCGCAAGATCGCGTCGATGGCGGAGGCCTACGACGTGGCGCTGGCGCTGCACTGCCCGCTCGGACCGATCGCGCTCGCGTGCTGCCTGCAACTCGATGCGGTCAGCTACAACGCGTTCATCCAGGAGCAGAGCCTTGGCATCCATTACAACAAGGGCAACGACCTGCTCGACTACATCCGCAATCCGGAGGTCTTCAAGTACGAAGACGGCATGGTCGCGATTCCGCAGGGTCCGGGGCTCGGCATCGAAGTGAACGAGGAGAAGGTGCGTGAGATGGCGAAGATCGGTCATCGCTGGCGCAATCCGGTGTGGCGTCACGCGGACGGCAGCGTCGCGGAGTGGTGACAAAGACGGGCGGCGCTTCTGACGATGTTTCCGCCCTTTTTTGCGCGCTCTCCTACATACCGGTCCGGGACGTTGCAGTTATGCTTGGACAACTAACTGCCAACGCCTTGAGAAACGAGCATGTATTACGCTTTCCCCGACGAGTATGTCCGCGCCCAGATGGCCGTCGGCGCGCTGGTCCTGTTTGGCGTGATGCGCGTGATCGGCGCGGCGCTCGGCGTGCAACACGGCTGGCGCATCTCGACGGTCACGCACTGCTTCACCGGCGCGGCGGTGATCTTCTGTCTGCCGCAACTCGTCGATGCGCTCGCCTTCTCGCCCGAATCGCACTGGGCGTTCGTCGAATTGCAGGGCAAGGCGGCGGGTTGCGCGGTGGCGCTCTTCTGCGCGCCGATCGTCAGTCACAGGCTGGGCTACGAATGAACGCGCGAACCGGCTGAACTTCCCAGCCGGGAAGCCAGCCGTAACCGCGCGGCCTTATCCGCCGAACGCGAATCCCGGCACGCTGTGCGACAGCACCGACGCCGCCACGAATACCCCGATCATCAGCAGACCTTCGACGCGCATCACGTTCGTGACGGTATGCGCATCGACCGTCGACGCCGTGCGCTGCAAGCGCGGCAACGCCGACCACCGGTTGAGGCCGCCGAAGATCAGCGCCGTCGCGACGAGCACGGCCTTCACGATCAGCACGTGCCCCCAGACGCTCTCCTGCAACACGCTCGCCGCGCCGCCGAGCCCACGCAGCGCGTTGAAGACGCCCGTCGCGATGACGAGCACGACCGCGACCACCGCGATCGTCGACATCTTTCCGGCGATGCGGATCAGAAACGCGCGCGCAAGCGATGTCCCGAGCGCGGGCAGCACCGCGAACGCGCCCGCGATCACGACGCCGCCCCAGACGCCCGTCGCGAGCAGATGCAGCGTCTGCACGACCTCGGCGACCGAAAACGCGCCCGCATCGGCCGCATGTCCGACCGACGCCTTGCCCGCCGCCGCGACGAGCGCGGCGAATGCGGCGAACGCGAGCCGCCCGGCGCCCATCGGCGCACCGGATGCGGTGGCGAGCACGAGCAGCACGCTGCCGGCGAATGCAATCGCCCAGCCGGTGCCGGCGTGCGTCGCCGTGAGAACCGTCCACACCGACGCGCCCGCCTCCATGACCGGCACGCCGCTCATCGATGCCGCCTGCAGCCACAGCAGCACGAGATTCGCGAACGCGAGCACGAGCGCGCCACCCGAACCGATGCGCCGCGCGCGCGTCCAGCCGAAGCGCGCGGGCGAGATCGCGGCGAAGGCTTTCTCCTTCGAGAGCCATCCGTTCATGAGGACGGCGCCGAGCGTCGAGGCGAAGGCGATGTCGCCGAGCGCGGCGAAAGCGACCTGCGCGAGCCAGAGCGGATCGTCGTTCATGGGCGCTCCCCGGCGGTCGGACGGGCAGGCGGGATCGGTGATTGCGATACGGACGTCATCGAGAGGAAAAGAACGGTCGGCAGGGATGAAAGAGGACGCATGCAGCCCGCGAAGTCTAGTCGAACGGGCGCTTCACATGCACGTATTGAAACGCCTTGATACTTTTGCCCACCCCGAACGGGGCGGCCGCGGGTCGAAGGTTTGTCGATGCGGCGCGAGCAAAAAGCCCGTGACAAGGCCATCGTGCGCGCCAATCGGCAGCGTCGAAACTACGTGACAAATTGTCGCGGAAACGCCGCAGCGCCCGCCGTGGAAGGCCAAGCCCAAATAGTCATCATCATGCAACGATGATAGAATGCCGCGTCGCATCAGAGGCTCGTCGAGCCTTTTGTGGTAGCAGCTTCGCTCGGTACACGAGCTCGCCACTGAGTAGTTCGCCACTTTCGCACCGAGCCGAACGAAGCTCGGCAGGTCCCCGAATTTCATGGAGTGTCGCGTGTCTTCAAGACGCAAATACCGTCCGCTGCTCGCCTCGTTGCTCGGCCTGGCACTGATTGGCAGCGCTGGCGCTTTCAATGCCGCGCAGGCGCAAAACCAGCCGATCGCCCCTGATACGATGGCCGCCCGCGTGCAAGGCTGCACCGCGTGCCACGGCGTGCACGGCGAAGGCACGGACAACGACTATTTCCCGCGTCTTGCCGGCAAGCCCGCCGACTACCTGTACAACCAGTTGCAGAATTTCCGCGAAGGGCGCCGCAAGTACCCGCCGATGAACTACCTCGTCACGTATCTCTCGGACGACTACCTCCATCAGATCGCGACGTATTTCTCGCAGCAGCGCCCGCCGTATCCTCAGCCCGCGAAGAGCAACGTGTCGCAGTCCACGCTCGCGCGCGGCCAGCAGATCGTGCTGAACGGCGACGCATCTAAACAGATTCCTGCCTGCGCCGCATGTCACGGCAAACCGCTGACCGGCATGCAGCCGGCCATTCCGGGTCTTGTCGGCCTGCACGCCGACTACATCAGCGCGCAGGTCGGCGCATGGCGTTCGGGCACGCGTCACGCGAAGGCGCCTGACTGCATGCAGCAAATCGCCTCCCGCCTGACGGACGACGACGTCACCGCCGTCGCCGCATGGCTCTCGACGCAAACCGCACCCGCCAACCCGGTGCCCGCGCCCGCTGGCTCGTTGAAGATGCCGCTCACCTGCGGCAGCGAACCGCAATAAGGCGCGAGGAGCGACAACACAATGAAACGCAAGTCCCTGTTCGCACTTTCGGCTGTCGTCGTGGCAGCCGTCGCAGCCGGCGCCGTCCTCTGGTCGGGCGGCGACACTCTCCATTCGGGCGGCGCCGTCGCGGCCACGCCCGCGGACAAAGCCGCGCTCGTCAAGCAGGGCGAGTATCTCGCCCGCGCGGGCGACTGTATCGCGTGCCACACGGTGCGCGGCGGCAAGGAATTCGGCGGCGGCCTGCCGATGGCAACGCCGTTCGGCACGATGTTCACGCCGAACATCACGCCGGACGACCAGTTCGGCATCGGCAAGTGGACGTCGGATGACTTCTATCGCGCGATGCACACGGGCCGGTCGAAAGACGGCAGCCTGCTGTACCCGGGCTTCCCGTTCACGAGCTACACGAAGGTCACGCGCGCCGACTCGGACGCCATCTACGCCTACCTGCGCTCGGTCCCGCCGGTGTCGGTCGCGAGCCGTCCGCACGAACTGCGCTTCCCGTTCAACAACCGCAATCTGCTGATCGGCTGGCGCACGCTGTTCTTCAGCGAAGGCGAGTACAAGCCGGACCCGACGAAGTCGGTCGAATGGAACCGCGGCGCGTATCTCGTCGAAGGCCTCGGCCACTGCGGCATGTGCCACACGTCGATCAACGCGATGGGCGGTCCGGTCAGCTCGGCGGCGTTCGCCGGCGGCCTGATCCCGCTGCAGAACTGGTACGCGCCGTCGCTCACGTCGAACAAGGAAGCCGGCCTCGGCGACTGGGACATCAAGGACATCAACGACCTGCTGAAGACCGGCGTGTCGCAGCGCGGCGCGGTGTTCGGGCCGATGGCCGAAGTGGTCCACAACAGCCTGCAGTACATGTCCGACGCGGACATCAACGCGATGTCGACGTATCTCAAGTCGATCCCGCAGAAGAAGGAAGCGCCGGAAACGATGCAGCTCGAGACGTCGGAGAAGTTCGGCACCGAACTGCTGCAGACGGGCAAGAAGGTCTACACGGAGAACTGCGCGAAGTGTCACGCGGAGAACGGGCTCGGCAAGCCGCCGGCTTATCCGCCGCTCGCGAACAACCAGTCGATCCAGATGCCGTCGGCCGTCAACCCGATCCGCATGACGCTCAACGGCGGTTATCCGCCGAGCACGGGCGGCAACCCGATGCCGCACGGCATGCCGCCGTTCGCGCAGGCGCTCTCGGATACGGAAGTCGCCGCGGTCGTGACGTACATCCGTATGTCGTGGGGCAACCACGGCACGCCGGTGTCGCCGCAACAGGTCAGCAATCTGAGATCGGCGCCGCTCGACTGACAATAACCGCAGACAGCGTACAATAGATGCTGGGGCGCAGCCTTCGAGTCGGGGCCGCGCCCCTTGTTTTTGGTGGTCGGCACGTTCGGCTCGAAGCGTTTTCAGCGTGCCCGCAACGAGGACAAGCAATGGTTTTTGGCGAGCGTTTCAACAGTATCAGTCACCTGATCGGCACGGTGCTGTCGGTGGCAGGACTGGCGGCGCTCGTCACGATGGCCTCGTTCGAAGGCGATCCGTACAAGATCGTGAGTTTCGCGATCTACGGCGCGATGCTCTTCGCGCTGTACGCCATTTCGACGCTGTATCACTGGGCGCGCAATCCGCGCGTCAAGGCGGTACTGCAAAAATGCGATCATTCGGCAATCTACTTGCTGATCGCAGGCAGCTACACCCCGTTCACGCTCGTCACGTTGCGTGGTCCGTGGGGCTGGTCGCTGTTCGGCGTGAGCTGGGGGCTCGCTGTCCTCGGCATCGTGCAGGAACTCACGCTCGGGCGCCGAACCCGCAGCGTTTCGATGGTGCTTTACGTGTTGATGGGCTGGCTCGCGCTCGTAGCCGTCCGTCCGCTCGTTTCGGCGCTGCCGCCCGCAGGCACTGCGTGGCTGGTGGCGGGCGGCGTGAACTATAGCGCCGGTATCTATTTTTTCATCAACGACGAGCGCATCCGGCACGGCCACGGCATCTGGCACCTGTTCGTGCTGGCAGGCAGCCTGTGTCAATTCGTCAGCGTCGCGCGCTATGTCGCGTGAGACGCGCATGAGCGTGCATGACACGCTCGTCAAGCGAGCTGGATGCAACTTAACGCCAGTCGACGTGTCTTGATAGCGCGCCGAACTTCGCGGCATCTTCGACGTGTCCGGTAGCGAGAAACGCGCGCCGGACGCCATGCCGCCCGATTTCCTCGATCGTCGCCCGCGCGCTGAAGTCAGCGCACAGGCCGCATTGGCGGCCATGAAGCGTCAGCGCCGGTCGTCATACCGAAAGTGCGAACACTCTATGTCTTTTGATTCTCTCGGCTTGTCCGAACCCTTGCTGCGTGCCGTCAACGAACTTGGCTACACGAGCCCCACGCCGATCCAGCTCCAGGCGATTCCGGCCGTCCTGAACGGCGGCGACCTCCTCGCCGGCGCGCAAACCGGCACCGGCAAGACCGCCGGCTTCACGCTGCCGATCCTGCAGCGTCTCTCGCAGATGGCGCCCGCGCCCGCAGGCGCCAAGCGCCACGTCCGCGCGCTGATCCTCACGCCCACGCGCGAACTCGCCGCACAGGTCGAGGAAAGCGTGCGCGCCTATGGCAAGTACCTGAAGCTGAAGTCGACCGTGATGTTCGGCGGCGTCGGCATCAACCCGCAGATCGATGCGTTGAAACGCGGCATCGATATCGTCGTGGCGACGCCGGGGCGTCTGCTCGATCACATGCAGCAGAAGACCATCGACCTGTCGCATATCGAGATTCTCGTGCTCGACGAAGCCGACCGCATGCTCGACATGGGCTTCATTCACGACATCAAGCGCGTGCTCGCGAAGCTGCCGCCGAAGCGCCAGAATCTGCTGTTCTCGGCCACCTTCTCCGACGAAATCAAGACGCTCGCCGACAACCTGCTCGACTCGCCCGCGCTGATCGAAGTCGCGCGGCGCAACACGACGGCCGAGACGGTCGCGCAAAAGATCCACCCCGTCGATCGTGACAAGAAGCGTGAAATGCTCACGCACCTGATCAAGCGTCACAACTGGTTCCAGGTGCTCGTCTTCACGCGCACGAAGCACGGCGCGAACCGCCTCGCCGAGCAGCTCGGCAAGGACGGCATCAGCGCGCTCGCGATTCACGGCAACAAGAGCCAGTCGGCGCGCACGCGCGCGCTCGCCGAATTCAAGGACCAGACGCTGCAGGTGCTCGTCGCGACGGATATCGCCGCGCGCGGCATCGATATCGACCAGCTTCCGCACGTTGTGAATTACGACTTGCCGAACGTGCCGGAAGACTACGTGCACCGGATCGGCCGCACGGGCCGCGCGGGCGCGACGGGCGAAGCGGTGTCGCTGGTTTGCGTCGACGAGCATCAACTGCTGAAGGACATCGAGCGGCTCATCAAGCGTCCGATTCCGCAGGAAGTGATCGAAGGCTTCGAACCGGACCCGAACGCGAAGGCCGAGCCGATTCAGCGCCGCAGCCAGGGCGGCGGCGGCGGCCAGCGCTCGCCGCGTCAGGGACAAGGCGCGCCGCGACGCGACGGCGCAGGCGGCAACGGCGGTGCGAAGCCGGCGGGCGCCAAGCCCGCGGGCGGCAATAACACCGGCTCGCGCTCGTCGCAAAAACCCGCGGCGCCGAAGCCCAACGGCAAGACCGACGCGCCGCGCGCGGCGCATTCGAACGGTCAGCGCAACGGGCTGTCGCCGAATCCGGGCGCGCTGCTCGGTAGCAAGCCGCGCAACGAAGGCGGCAACGGCCGCCGCGACACGCCGCGTTCGGGCCAGCGCGGGCGTTAAATCCGCAGCAAGGCGGGCGCCGTTCGATGAACGCGCGCCCGCGCGTCTCTCAAGCGGCGGCGCTCGCCGCCCGCTTCAGCATCTCGACTTGCGCGCGCCAGCGCGTCATCACGGCCCCGCCGTCGTCCAGTTCGAAAACGATCCCGCTCGTCAGCCGCGCATAGCCGACGCGCTGCCACTCGCCCGTCTCGATGGTCGCGACGAAGCATGCGAGCGATGCGTCATCGAGCGGCACGGGACGCGCTTCCAGTTGAACCTGATAGAACGCTGCGTCGAAGACGAATGTGAGCGTCGCGCGGCCCGTCGATGCGATTGCCTGCGCCGCGCGCGACTTCGGCCAGAGCGCGAAGCCGAGCGTGCGCGTGTCGGGCGCGAACAGTTCGCCGAGGCTCAAGAGCGACGTGCGCACGCGCCCTGCCTCATCGACGGCGAGCAGCGACGCCGTAAATCCACCCTTGGTCTCGATCGACGTGCCGTCGAAGAGCGAACGCAACCCGGGCGGCCATTCGTCGAACGCGCTCTGCTCGATGGGCCGCGAGCCGGCGGAATCGGACTGGGTCATGGACGTTGTCTTCCGATGGTTGAAAAACGAAAGGCCCGCGAAAGCGGGCCTTTGCATTCGGCGACAAGCCAGCCCGGAGCGGTGCGTCAAGCCTAGCGGAAGAACACGTGCTGTGTAATCTTCGCAAGCGGATAAAGCAGGCCCGGCTGGATGCGCGCGGGCAAGTCGAGCGGCTTTAGCAGCATCTTCACACACATGTCGGCCGACAGATTGCGTCGCACGAGCTTGTTCACATCCGACGACAGTTCGCGGTTGTACGCCGAATCGCGCACACGCTCCGGATAGCGGATTGCGAACACATGCCGCAGCGCGATTTCCGAATCTTCGTTCTTGAGCTCGAGCACGCGGCGCATCAGCGCGCCCAGCACGGCCATGCGCCCATTGCCTTCGATTTGGTTGTACTTCTTGAAAAAACGGAAAAAATGCTTGTAATGGCGGACTTCGTCGGTACGGATGTTGTCGGTGATCTGCTTGAGCACCGGTTCGTCGGAACATTCGTTGATCGCACGATAGAGCGTCGCCGTGCCCGTCTCGACGACGCAGCGCGCCACCATCTCGAGCGCCCGCTTCTTTTCGAAATCTTCCATCGAACAGGTGAGCGAATACTCCGCGAAAAAATTACTGAATGCCGTGTCCCAGTCGAACTCGGGCCACACGTGATGAATGTAGGTCTTCAGCGCGCGGCCATGCTGCATCTCCTCGGGCTCCCACTCGTTATTGAGCCACGCGGAAATCTCCGGATCGTCGTTGAAATACTTGCTCAGGTTGCTCGTGTACAAATCCGTGCCGCTTTCGATGAACGAACAGGCACACAGCAACAGCAGCAGATGTTCGTTCGACACCGCCTTGTGCCTGTCGATACGGCTCAAGTCGATGTCCTCGATTCGCCATGGCATTACATAAGTATTGTCAGTGTGCATGTAGCGCGCTCCCAAGCTGTACTGAACACGTCTCCGGTCATGAAGCCGGAGGTTCAGGTAAGCCGCGAACGGTTCCGTCGCAGCGTCTTCGAAATGCTTCATCGGGCGGTGAGCAGACCATTGACGGCCTCGTTTTTTCCATCTTAGCCGTCCTGCAACGAATTTGCAGACTCCTCAGGGACTTGCGAAATGCAGGCATAGTTCCTAAGGCCGGCGCTTTACTGAGCACGATTCATTCCCCAGCCGCGCTTTTTAGCCAAATACGGCCGAACTGAAACAGCATTCTGTAAAGGTCGAAAGCGGTCCGTAGACCGCCCCTTATGAGCACCGCAGGAATTGTCGGATTAGTGACCGGGCGCCAGCTTGTCGCCCGTCAAATCGATGATCAGAATCCGGCAGCGAGCCCGTCGCGCCGGCTGTCGCTTGCCGCGACATAACCGCGCTCCGGATCGTTGCAGTCCAGCTTCCAGACGTACTGCCCCGAGCCGAAGTCCATATAGGGGTCGTCGACGGATTTGATCGTGTGGCCGAGCCCTTCGAGCGCACGCGCCGTTTCGACGGAGAGCGTCGATTCGATGTCGATGGTGAAGTCGTGATTCACCTTCCAGCGCGGCGCATCGCAGGCGGCCTGCGGCTGCTGGCCGTAGTCGAGCATCCGCACGATCGATTGCAAATGGCCCTGCGGCTGCATGTCCCCGCCCATGACGCCGAAGCTCATCACCGCCTCGCGTTTGCCGTCGACCTCCTGCGTGAGAAACGCCGGGATGATCGTGTGGAACGGCCGCTTGCCGCCTTCGACGACGTTCGCCGACTTCGGATCCATCGAGAATCCGCAGCCGCGGTTCTGCAGCGAAATGCCCGTGTCCGGCACGACGACGCCCGAGCCGAAGCCCATGTAATTGGACTGGATGAAGCTCACCATCATGCCGCGCTCGTCCGCGACCGACATGTAGATCGTGCCGCCCGCCTTCGGCATGCCGAAGTCGAATTGCGTGGCTTTCTTCGGATCGATCAGCTTCGCGCGTTCGGTCAGGTAGGCGTCGTCGAGCATCTGCTCGGGCGTCACTTCCATCGAGCGCGGATCGGCGACATAGCGATACACGTCGGCGAAAGCGAGCTTCATCGCCTCGATCTGCAGATGCTGCGACTCGATACGATCGACGGTGAGCGCGTTGACGTCGAACTTGTCGAGGATGCCGAGCGCGATCAGCGCGGCGATGCCCTGCCCGTTCGGCGGAATCTCGTGCACGGTGTGGCCGCGATAGTCCTTGCTGATCGGCTCGACCCAGTCGGCCTGGTAGTTGCGCAGATCGGCGGCCGTCAGCGCCGCGCCGCCTTCCTTCGCATACGCCGCGATGCGCTCGGCGATCTCGCCTTCGTAGAATGCGCGCGGGCCTTGCTCCGCCAGCTTGCGCAGTGTCTTCGCGTGGCCGGGGAAGCGGACCAGTTCGCTGATTTCGGGTGCGCGGCCGCGCGGCATGAAAACATCGGCGAAACCCGGCTGGTCCTTCAGTTCCGGCACCGCCGCCGCCCATTTGTACGCGACGATGCTCGCCACGGCATGCCCGCGCTCGGCAATCTCGATGGCCGGTTCCATCAGGTCGCCGAAAGGCAGCGAGCCGAATTTCGCATGCAGCGCTTCCCAGCCCGCGATCACGCCGGGCACGGTGACGGCGTCCCAGCCGCGTTTCGGCTGCTTCGCGAGGCCGTTCTCCTCGCCGTATTTGCCTTTGAAGTAGTCGACATTCCATGCCGCCGGCGACACGCCCGATGCATTCAGGCCGTGCAGCTTCGCGCCGTCCCAGACGAGTGCGAACGCATCGCCGCCCAAACCGCACGACACCGGCTCGACGACGGTGATCGCGGCCGCGGCGGCGATTGCGGCATCCACAGCATTGCCGCCCTTCCACAACATGCGCAGACCGGCTTGCGCGGCAAGCGGATGCGAAGTGGAAACGATGTTGCGGGCGAAGACGGGCAGACGCGGCGTCGGATACGGGTTTTGCCAGTTGAAGCGGGTCATGGGATTCCAGTTCGGGTGCGGCTGGCGCGCCGGGAGCGCCGGGACGGCCGGCGGCGGCTCGCGTGGTTTTTAAAAGCAATGAAACGCATGAAAGCCGAGCATTCCATCGCGAACGCGTGCGAAAAACAACATCAAGTTAATGAAGTCCTAACATCAGTCTACCTCGCCGAATCGGTCTGTCGTTCGTTCGAACATTTCCAACTTACAATACGGCTAACAAAACGATGCGCCCGCTCGCAAAAGAACATCGCCATGACACGAGACCCCCGCCTCACCTTGAACGCACGACAGCAGGAACTGCTCGACTGGGTGCAACGCGACGGCTTCGTGACCGTAGACGATCTCGCCGCGCATTTCGAGGTGACGCCGCAAACCATCCGTCGCGACGTCAACTGGCTCTCCGACATGAACCTGCTGCGCCGCTACCACGGCGGCGCGAGCCTGCCGACAAGTTCGGAAAACGTCTCGTACACCGCGCGCCAGCGCATGTTCCACGACGAAAAGCGACGCATCGCGGCGCTCGTCGCCACGCATATTCCCGATCAGGCTTCGCTCTTCATCAACCTCGGCACCACCACCGAAGAAGTCGCGCGGGCGCTCAACCGGCACCGCGGGCTGCGCGTCATCACGAACAACCTGAACGTCGCAAGCATGATGGGCGGCTATCCCGATTGCGAAGTGCTCGTCACCGGCGGCATCGTGCGGCCGTGGGACAAGGGCATTGTCGGCGAACTGGCGATCGATTTCATTCGTCAGTTCAAGGTCGACTTCGCGATTATCGGCACTTCGAGCATCGAGGAAGACGGCACGCTGCGCGACTTCGACACGCGCGAAGTGCGCGTCGCCGAGGCAATCATCCAGCACGCGCGCACCGTCTTTCTGGCGGCCGATCACTCGAAATTCGGCCGTCCCGCGCTCGTGCGGCTCGGCCATCTGAACCAGATCCACGCCCTTTTCACCGACGCGCCGACGCCGCCCGAAATGGCCGATGCACTCGCGGCCGCCAGCACGCAGGTCTACATCGCCGATTAGCCTCGCCCGGAAGCCGCGTTGTTGTGTGCAGTGCGGCACGAAGTTCAAGTGAATTCTTCGAACTCGCTTCATCGACGGACCGCTTTCTCGTCCATGAAAAGTCAAACTCAATATTTTCCGCAACCGTTTGGCACTCGTCAGACACTTTCCCTACAATCCAGATTCCCGGCACCCGCAGCCTCAAAAAGCCTGAAGAACACCGCGTCTGCCCGGCTATTGCAGTTCCCCCACGCAACGTTGCGAGCCTTGAGCACCGGCCATCGCCGGTCACTTATGTGCCGTTCTGTCGTCATGGAGAACACGAGATGCTGAGTCCGCATGAATTTGCCACGCTGCTGCTAGTTCAGGAAGCTCCGAATCAAGTCGAAATGGCGCGCGAAGAACTCGACGCCCTGCTCGAACGTCAACTCGTCCAGCTCGAAAACCTCGCGTCCGGACGACAACAATGGCGCCTCACGGCCTCAGGCGACTCGACGATGAAGGCATTCAAGCGGTTCTCGTAGCTCGCTTCTGCTTTGCTTTTCCCCGTTGAAAGCCCGCGCCCGGCTTCGCCGCCGCGCGCGGGTTCTTTCCCGATCATCCTGCCCGCAACGTCGGATCGACGGCTGCACGCCAACTCAATGCCTGCGCGCGCTGATCGAGGAAAAAGCTCGCCCACGCATTCTGTGCCTGCGGGCCGGGATTGGCCGCGTAGGCGGCGTGCCGTTCCGCGATCGCGCTCTGGAACGCGCAGAAGCGCTCCTTCGAAAGCCCGTTGCGCCTGAACGCGACGTAGGCATCGAAGAAGGCCGAATAGACGTCCTGCGCTTCGGGGCCGTAGTCCGCCGACGCGCTTCCACACATCTCCTGCAACGCACTGAACGACGGCGCGCCCGTCGTGCCGCTCAGACTCGGCGTGCCCACGCAACCCGCGAGCAATAGCGCGCCCGCCGCGCCCACGCAAAACAGCTTTCGCATCGCATCCACCTCTTGGTTTCCATCGACGCCCAAGTATCGGCCGGAGCGCGCATTCGCGCCACTCGGCCACATGGCGTACGCCGAAATGACGAAGCGTGCCGGCATCGGCGAAAACACCTAACCCGTTCGGTCGACTTTACTTTTTCGTTTATGTTCGTTAGATTTCGAATTCGAACATTACAGGTTCGTCAGATTTTCCTTTGGCGGACGGGAGCAGACCAACGTGACGCAGCGCGGACAGTACGACTTGCTCGTGGTGGGCGGCGGTATCAACGGTGCGGGCATCGCGCGCGACGCGGCAGGCCGCGGCCTGTCCGTGCTGCTGTGTGAAAAGGACGACCTCGCGTCGCACACGTCGTCGTCGAGCACGAAGCTCATTCACGGCGGGCTACGCTATCTGGAATACGGTGAATTCAAGCTCGTGCGCAAGGCGTTGCAGGAGCGTGAGGTGTTGCTGCATGCCGCGCCGCACATCATGTGGCCGCTGCGCTTCGTCATGCCGCACATGCCGAACCTGCGTCCCGCCTGGATGATCCGCGCGGGCCTCTTTCTCTACGATCACCTCGCGCGGCGCGAATTGCTGCCCGGCTCGCGGGGCATCGACATGCGCCGGCATCCGGCAGGCGAGCCGCTCGTCGATTCGATCCGGCGCGGCTTCGTCTACTCCGACGGCTGGGTCGACGATGCGCGCCTCGTCGCCCTCAACGCGCTCGACGCGCACGAGCGCGGCGCGACCGTCCTGACGCGCACGCGGCTCGTCGACGCCGAGCGCTCGGAGGGCGAATGGCACGCGACGCTCGAAGGGCCGGCTGGCGAGCGCATCGAGGTGCGCGCCCGCGCCATCGCGAACGCGGCGGGTCCGTGGGTCGGCGACCTGCTGAAGGGCGCGCTCGGCAACACGAGAACGCGGCACAGCGTGCGGCTCGTGAAAGGCAGCCACATCGTGACGAAGCGTCTGTTCTCGCACGACCACGCGTACATCTTCCAGAACCCCGACAAGCGAATCATCTTCGCGATTCCCTATGAGGCCGACTACACCCTGATCGGCACGACCGACATCGAATACGGCGGCGACGCGTCGCAGGTCGAAATCGGCGCCGACGAAATCCGCTATCTCTGCGATTCGATCAACCGTTATTTCAAGCATCACATCTCGCCGGAAGACGTCTGCTGGAGCTACTCCGGCGTGCGGCCGCTCCTCGAAGACGAGACGGCGGAGAACGCGTCGGCGGTCACGCGCGACTATCTGCTCGAACTCGACGCCGGCGGCGCCCCGCTCCTGTCCGTCTTCGGCGGCAAGATCACGACCTTTCGCAAGCTCGCGCAAGAGGCGGTCGACAAGCTCGCCGACGCGTTGCAGTCACCCGCGCGCACGTGGACCGAAGGCGTGCCGCTGCCCGGCGGCGACTTCGCCGATGCCGACTTCGAGCGCTTTCTTCGCGAACTGCAACAGCATCATCCGTGGCTTCCTCCCGCGCTCGCGCGCCGCTATGCGCGCGCGTACGGCACGCGCGCGGCGCGGGTGATCGGCGCGGCGCGCTCCGTCGAAGAACTCGGCGAAGCGTTCGCGCCCGGTCTCTACGAAGCCGAACTACGCTACCTGCGCGACAACGAATGGGCGTTGCGCGCCGAGGACGTGCTGTGGCGCCGCTCGAAACTCGGGTTGCATATCGGCCGTGCGTCGCTCGACGAAGTGAGCCGGCGCATCGACCGGTGGCTCGCAAGCGAGACGTCGACCGCGCCGTCATTGCGCGCGGCATCGCGGCTACACTCGCCTTGAAGGCATCGAATAGAAAACAAAGCGTCCTGAAAAAACCAGTGGAGAAGACCATGCAGGATCAGTACGTCCTCGCGCTCGACCAGGGCACGACCAGTTCCCGCGCCATGCTGTTCGACCGCAACGGCAACGTTGTGTCGATGGCGCAGAAGGAATTCCAGCAGATCTATCCGCAGCCGGGCTGGGTCGAACACGATCCGCAGGAAATCTGGTCGACGCAGGCGGGCGTCGCGGCCGAAGCGGTCACGCGCGCGGGTCTGAACGGCACGTCGATCGCCGCGATCGGCATCACGAACCAGCGCGAGACGACCATCGTCTGGGACCGCGACACCGGCCATCCGATTTACAACGCGATCGTCTGGCAGGACCGGCGCACTGCGGATTTCTGCGACCAGTTGAAGTCGCAGGGACTCGAAGAAAAAGTCCGCGCGAAAACCGGCTTGCCGATCGATTCGTATTTCTCGGCCACCAAGATCCGCTGGATTCTCGATAACGTCGAAGGCGCGCGCGAGAAGGCGCGGCAGGGACGCCTCGCGTTCGGCACCGTCGACAGCTGGCTCGTGTGGAATTTCACGCGGCACGAACTGCACATCACCGACGTCACCAACGCGTCGCGCACGATGCTCTTCAACATCCACACGCTGCAATGGGACGACGAACTGCTCGACGCACTCGACATTCCGCGCAGCATGCTGCCCGAGGTGCGAGCGTCGTCGGAAGTCTACGGGCCGACCAAAACCACCGTGTTCGCATCGAAGATCGCGCTCGGCGGCATCGCTGGCGACCAGCACGCAGCCCTCTTCGGCCAGATGTGCACGGAAACCGGCATGGTGAAGAACACCTACGGCACCGGCTGCTTCCTCGTGATGAACACCGGCGACAAGCCGATCGAATCGCGCAACAACCTCGTCACGACGATCGCCTGGCAGATCGGCGGCCAGGTCAAGTATGCGCTGGAGGGGAGCATCTTCATCGCGGGCGCAGTCGTGCAGTGGCTGCGCGACGGCCTCGGCCTCATCAAGAGCGCCAGCGAAATCGAAACGCTCGCGCGCGGCGTGCCGCATTGCGACGGCGTCTATCTCGTGCCGGCCTTCGCGGGTCTTGGCGCGCCGCACTGGAACGCGCGGGCGCGCGGCACGCTGTTCGGCGTGACGCGCGGCACGAGCGCGGGCCATATTGCGCGCGCGGCGCTCGATTCGATCGCGTATCAGTCGCTCGACGTGCTGAAGGCGATGGAAGCGGACTCGGGCGGCGCGATCGCCGAACTGCGCGTCGATGGCGGCGCATGCGCGAACAATCTGTTGATGCAGTTCCAGGCCGACATTCTCGGCGTCGATGTCGTGCGTCCGCAGGTCGCGGAAACCACCGCGCTCGGCGCGGCCTATCTCGCGGGGCTTGCGGTCGGCTACTGGAAGGACGTCGACGAATTAAAGCAGCAGTGGAAGCTCGAACGCCGCTTCACGCCGTCGATGCAAAAAGCGGACGTCGACGCGTGCCTCGCCGGCTGGCAACGCGCGATCAACGCGGCGAAGGCGTGGGCGGACGCCTGATGTCGCTTTCCGGCAGATTCGTGGTCGCGCCGTGCTGCAACTTTCGCCGGTCTGCTGTATCCTGAAAGTACCCGCTAGCTGCTTAATTAGCGGGAAATCAGTGCGTCTTCAGGGCGGGGCGAAATTCCCCACCGGCGGTATGTGCAAGGGCCGAAACGCCTTTCACGAGCCCGCGAGCGCCCGCCGGCAGGATCGGCGGGGTCAGCAGATCTGGTGCGAAGCCAGGGCCGACGGTCATAGTCCGGATGGAAGAAGATGTGCAGATCGTCATGTCCGTTGCCACGGTGACGGCGCGCGTTGCGTGCCGGACCAGACGGCGTCGTGCAAACGGCGCGGTCAGGGTGTCGTTATGCCTTTCTGCAATGCCCTGAAACGTTTTTCGCCCATTCCTTAGCGAGAGCGTTTCACATGTCCGTTTCTGTTCAGCACCCGTCTTTTGCGGCACCGTCCATCATCGCCGATGACGCCTTCGCCGATCTTTCCCTGCTCGCGTCCGTCGACGTTCCGCCGCGCATCGCCGCCGCGCTGCAAGCCATGCGCGACGGCCGCGCCGTCGTGCTGCAGGACGATTACGACCGCGAGAACGAAGCCGATCTGATCGTCGCCGCCGAAAAAATCACCGATGCCACGATGGCGCTCCTGATTCGCGAATGCAGCGGCATCGTCTGCCTGTGCCTGCCCGACGAGACCGTGCGCGCGCTCGAACTTCCGCCGATGGCCGCCGCCAACGGCAGCCGCTACGGCACGGCGTTCACGGTGTCGATCGAGGCGCGCGACGGCGTGACGACGGGCGTCTCGGCGGCCGATCGCGTGACGACGATCCGCGCCGCCATCGCCGACGAAGCAAAACCCGCCGACATCGTGCGTCCCGGTCACGTATTTCCGCTACGCGCCATGCCGGGCGGCGTGCTCGCACGTCGCGGGCATACGGAAGGCACGGTCGACCTGGCGATCCTCGCCGGTCTGAAACCCGCGGGCGTGCTGTGCGAACTGATGAACGCCGACGGAACCATGACGCGCGGCGCGCAAGTCGAACGCTTTGCCGCCGAGCACGGCCTGCCGATGCTGACGATCGCGGAGCTGGTCGAATTCCGCGCGGCGCTGGCGGCGGCGCGGGAAGTCGTGGAGGAAGAAGCCGTCCAGGCTTAAGACTGCACGCCGCGGAATTCGCCGCGCATGCCCGCCTCGACGAGCGCGGGCAACGCATCCATCGAATCGATGATGCGCGTGACGCCGCTCTCGCGCAGCACTTGCGCGTAGCCACCCGGAATGTGGCTCGCGCCGACGAACGCGATCGTCATCATGCCGGCGGCGCGCGCGGCGGTCAGTCCGGCGATGCTGTCCTCGATGACGAGACAGCGCTCCGGAGCCACGCCGAGCGTTTTCGCCGCGAACAGATAGACGTCGGGATAAGGCTTCGGCTTCGCGACCTGCTCGGCGCTGAAGAGGCGCGCCCCGACGATCTCGTCGAGTCCGGCGCGCCGCACTGACGCGCGCACGCGCTCCATCCCGCTGTTCGACACCACCGCCACCGGCAGGCTCACGCTCTGGAGCGCACGGCGCACGCCGGCGATCGGTCCGACCGAGCGCGCCAGTTCGAGGCTCACGCGCTCGCCGAGCGTATCGACGAAACCGGAGGGCATCGCGATGCCGAACTTCGTTTCGAGATGCGTGAGGAAGCGCGAGGTCTGCTGGCCGAACGCCGTCTTCATGACCGGCTCGAAATCGATGCCGGGGAAGGTTTCGGTCAGCGCCTCCAGCATGACGCGATCGGCGATGACTTCGCTGTCGACGAGCACGCCGTCGCAGTCACAGATGAGATGGTCGATCATGATGGCTCGGTTACGTTAAGCCGACATCATAATCGGTCCAGATCCGCCGGCCGGCTCTCAGGCGTCGACGGCCGTCGCACCGCTCGCGAGCGGCCGCGCGTCGAGCCGCGCCGCGTACCACGTTACCGCGAGCGCGACGATCGCGACCGCCGCCGCGACCCACGGCAGCGAATCGAGCGCGTGCCCGCGTTCCAGCACCATGCCACCGAGCCACGCGCCGCCCGCGTTGCCGACGTTGAACGCGCCGATATTGAGCGTCGAAGCGAGATTCGGCGCGGCTTTCGCCTTCTCGACGACGCGCGTCTGCAGCGGCGGCACCGTCGCGAACGCCGCGATGCCCCACACGAAGACCGTCACGATGGTGCCGGTTTGACTGTGGCTCGTCGTCGCGAAGACGGCCATCACGAGCGCGAGCGCGATCAGGATGCCCATCAGCGAAGGCATCAGCGCGCGGTCCGCGAGCTTGCCGCCGATCGTGTTGCCGATCGTCAGCCCGACGCCGAACAGCACAAGCACGAGCGTCACGCCGCGCGGCGAGAAGCCGCCGACCTGCTCCAGAATCGGCGCGATATAGGTGAACACGACGAACACGCCGCTGAAGCCGATCACGGTCATCGCGAGCGCGAGCCAGACCTGGCGGTCTTTCAGCACGCGCACTTCGTGGCCGAGGCGGCTCGGACCGGCATCGTGCCGGTTGGGGACGAGCGCCGTCACGCCGAGCGCCGACAGCACGCCGAGCGCCGCGACGATCCAGAAGGTCGCGCGCCAGCCAAATTCCTGGCCGATGAAGGTCCCGAACGGCACGCCGAGCACGTTCGCGAGCGTGAGCCCGGTGAACATCAGCGCAATCGCGCTCGCGCGCTTCTCCGCCGGCACGAGCGAGGCCGCGACCACCGCGCCGATGCCGAAGAACGAACCGTGCGCGAAGGACGTCACCACGCGCGCGACCATCAGCAAGCCGTAGCCCGGCGCGACGGCGCACAACACATTGCCGACGATGAACACCGCCATCAGCAGTTGCAGCGCGAGCTTGCGCGGCATCCGGCTCGTGAGCACCGCGAGCAGCGGCGCGCCGACGGCGACGCCGAGCGCGTA
The DNA here is from genome assembly GCF_031451455.1 of Caballeronia sp. LZ024. NCBI lineage: Bacteria > Pseudomonadati > Pseudomonadota > Betaproteobacteria > Burkholderiales > Burkholderiaceae > Caballeronia > Caballeronia sp. LZ024. The sequence continues at coordinate 2,785,610 of NZ_JARUXL010000001.1, forward strand.
ACCCGTCACGAGCAAACCCGCCGACGGAATCGACACCGCGAGATCGCGGGCGACGTTGGGCAGAAGCCCCATGATCACGAATTCGGTCGTGCCGATCGCGAATGCGCTGATCGCCAGCGCGAGAAGTGGAATGGGCATGTCAATTCCTGTGAATGGTCAGATGCGCGTCGTCACGAATTCCACGACGACAGCCGGCGCGAGCCCGACGAACAGTTGAAGCTCTCCCGTCATCGGGACTGCCGTGGGTCGATAGGCCGTGCCGTGGCGATTCAGACAGTTCTCCGAACAGTGATGCCTCGGGAAAACCCGGAGCAACGAGCGCAATGCGCGCATTCTGCGCGACAAGCATCGTTTTGATAATTGGCGTAGCATTTGAATCATTGTCAAATCCGAATTGAGAATCTGCACACGGTGATGGACCGGCTCGGCGACATGCGCCTTTTCGTGGAAGCGGCGGCGCTCGGCAGCTTGTCGGCGGCGGGGCGCAAGCTCGGGTTGTCGCCTGCGGCGTCGAGCGCGCGTCTCATCAAGCTCGAAAAGTCGCTGCATGCGCGGCTTTTCGAGCGCACGACGCGCCAGTTGCGCGTCACCGACGAAGGGCGCCTCTATCTCCAGCATTGCCGCATCGCGCTGCAAGCCATCGACGACGCCGAAGCCGCGCTGCAAGCCGGCCAGAATCTCGTGCGCGGCAAGGTGCGCATTTCGGCGACGTCGGATTTCGGGCGCTATCTGCTGCGCGGCTGGCTCGACGATTTCAACGCGCGCCATCCCGACGTGCGTTTTGCGCTGACGCTATCGGATTCGGTGTCGAATCTGTTGCAAGAGGAAATCGATCTCGCGATCCGTTTCGGCGCGCCGCCCGACAGCGGTCTCGCCGCGCGGCAACTGGCGCCGAACCGGCGCGTGCTGTGCGCATCGCCGGCGTATCTCGCGCGGCGCGGCACGCCCGCCACGCCCGCCGATCTCGAAGGCCATCAGTTCGTGATCGGCGTCACGTCGACGGGGCCTCTGAACGAGCTGAACTTCGTGCGCGGCGACGAGCGCGCAAGCTTCACGATGCCGCTGGAGGGATCGTGGGAATCGAACGACGGGGCGTTGACGCGCGCCTGGGCGCTGGCGGGCCACGGCATCGCGCACAAGTCGATCTGGGATATCGCCGCCGACGTGCGCGCCGGCACGCTGAACATGCTGCTGCCCGACTGGTGCACGCACGAAGCGGCAGTTCACGCGCTATTTCACGCGAACCGCTACATGGCGCCGCGCGTGCGCGTGCTGCTGGATTTTCTGGTCGAGCGTTTCGCGACGGCGACCGCCGAGCTGCTCGGCGAGCTCGCCTACCCGCCCGGCGCCGACGGCTGGCCGAAACGTAAGCAATCGGCGGGCGCTATAATAACGGGCTAAATTAGAACAATAAGAGCCCCTTCAACCTCGATTACCGCGCCCCCAGGTTAACAACTGCGACCGGCGAAATTCATGACCAAGAAAGTTTATGTAAAGACCTTTGGCTGCCAGATGAACGAGTACGACTCCGACAAGATGGTCGACGTCCTCGGCGCAGCGGAAGGCCTCGTCAAGACGGACACGCCCGAAGACGCGGACGTCATTCTGTTCAACACCTGCTCGGTGCGCGAAAAAGCGCAGGAGAAAGTCTTCTCTGACCTCGGCCGCGTGCGCGAACTGAAGGAAGCGAACCCGAATCTGCTGATCGGCGTCGGCGGCTGCGTCGCGAGCCAGGAAGGCGCGTCGATCGTCTCGCGCGCGCCCTACGTCGATCTCGTATTCGGCCCGCAGACGCTGCATCGCCTGCCCGAGATGATCGACAAGCGGCGTTCCACCGGCCGCGCGCAAGTCGACATTTCCTTCCCCGAAATCGAAAAGTTCGACCATCTGCCGCCCGCGCGCGTCGAGGGTCCGAGCGCGTTCGTGTCGATCATGGAAGGGTGCAGCAAATACTGCAGCTATTGCGTCGTGCCGTACACGCGCGGCGAGGAAGTGTCGCGCCCGCTGGACGACGTGCTGACTGAAATCGCCGGCCTCGCCGATCAGGGCGTGCGCGAAGTCACGCTGCTCGGCCAGAACGTGAACGCGTATCGCGGACCGCTCACGCTCGGCTCGCACGATATCGCCGACTTCGCGACGCTGATCGAATACGTAGCCGACGTGCCGGGCATCGAGCGGATTCGCTACACGACGTCGCATCCGAAGGAATTCACGCAGCGCCTGATCGACACCTACGCGAAGGTGCCGAAGCTCGTCTCGCACCTGCATCTGCCGGTGCAGCACGGCTCCGACCGCATTCTGATGGCGATGAAGCGCGGCTACACGGTGCTCGAATACAAATCGGTGATCCGCAAGCTGCGGGCAATTCGCCCCGATCTATCGCTGTCGACGGACATGATCGTCGGCTTTCCGGGCGAAACCGAGGAAGATTTTGCGAAGATGATGGCGCTCGTCGACGAGATGAGCTACGACACGAGTTTCTCGTTCATCTATAGCCCGCGCCCCGGCACGCCCGCCGCGAACCTGCACGACGACACGCCGCGCGAAGTAAAGCTCAAGCGTCTGCAACATTTGCAGGCGACCATCGAGGCGAACGTCGCGAAAATCAGCCATTCAATGCTCGGCTCGGTGCAGCGTATTCTGGTGGAAGGCCCGTCGCGCAAGGACCCGACCGAACTCGCCGGCCGCACGGCGAACAACCGCGTGGTGAATTTCCCGGCGCCGGTTGCTTCGCACGCGCGGCTCGTCGGCCAGATGATCGACGTCGAGATCAATCACGCGTATCCGCACTCGCTGCGCGGCGCCTTGATCATGGCGCCTTCGACCACACATTGAGCAGCACTCAGACCGGACACCCACTTTCGCCTTGAAGACCGCTCCTCAGCAGCATCTGGAATTCACCGCACCGCGCGAAGACAACGCGCGGCTCGCCAACCTCTGCGGCCCGCTCGACGAAAACCTGCGGCAGATCGAGCAGGCGCTCGACGTGACGCTGTCAAGGCGCGGCCACAAGATCTCGATTCGCGGACGCGGCGCGAAAGTGGCGCTCGCGGCGCTCGAAAACTTCTACAACCGCGCGCGCGACCCGATTTCCGTCGACGACATCCAGCTCGCGCTGGTCGAAGCGCGCCATGCGCAGCGGCGCACGCGCGGGCCGAACACCGGCAACGGGAATGGCAATGGTCATAACGATCAGCCAGTCGATCCGCGTTTTCGCGGCGACCCGGATCATCCGTTCGACGAACCGAGCGCGACCATCGATCTCGATGAAACCGAAGATCCCGGCCCGAAGCTCTATACGCGACGCGCCGACTTGCGCGGCCGCACGCCCGCGCAGCGCGAGTATCTGCGGCAGATCATCGCGCACGACCTGACTTTCGGCATCGGTCCGGCGGGCACGGGCAAGACCTACCTCGCGGTGGCGTGCGCGGTCGATGCGCTCGAACGCGATCAGGTGAAGCGCATCGTGCTGACGCGTCCGGCCGTCGAAGCCGGCGAGCGGCTCGGCTTCCTGCCGGGCGATCTCGCGCAGAAGGTCGATCCGTATCTGCGTCCGTTGTACGACGCGCTCTACGACCTGCTCGGCTTCGACAAGACCGCGAAGATGTTCGAGCGCCAGATGATCGAGATCGCGCCGCTCGCGTACATGCGCGGACGCACGCTGAATCACGCGTTCATCATCCTCGACGAAGCGCAGAACACCACGCCCGAGCAGATGAAGATGTTCCTGACGCGGATCGGCTTCGGTTCGAAGGCGGTCGTCACCGGCGATACGACGCAGGTCGATTTGCCGCGCGGCCACAAGAGCGGGCTCGTCGAGGCGCAGCACGTGCTCACCGACGTGCGCGGCATCGCGCTCACGCATTTCACGTCGGCCGACGTGGTGCGGCATCCGCTCGTCGCGCGCATCGTCGAGGCTTACGACGCGCAGACGCAGAAGGACGCGGCCCTCGCCGAGGCGGCCAAGTCGGCGCAACGCCCGGAATAGCGCGCCGCCCGATCATTCGCCCATGACACGCCCGCACAAACTCGCGTTGACGATGCAATTCCCCGCCGCGAAGGCGTATCCGTCGCACAAGGCCGTGTTGCCGCGCGCGACGGTCGCGCGCTGGATCAAGGCCACGCTTTTCGCCGACGCCGAGCTGACCATCCGCTTCGTCGGCGAAGACGAGGGACGCACGCTCAACCGCACGTATCGTCAGAAGGATTACGCGACCAACGTGCTCACCTTCGCCTACGCCGAATCGGAAGACGATCCGGTCGCGGGCGACCTGATCCTGTGCTGTCCCGTCGTCGAGAAGGAAGCCGCCGAGCAGGGCAAGCCGCTCGCCGCGCACTACGCGCATCTGATCGTGCACGGAACGCTGCATGCTCAGGGCTACGATCACGAGGACGACACCGAAGCCGCCGAAATGGAATCGATCGAGACGGACATCATGCGCGCGCTCGGCTTTTCCGATCCCTACGTTCCGATTCCCTGACGACGCCCGACCCGCCGTGAAAGACGAGACGCCCGAAATCCAGTCGCTTGCACCCGCTCCGGCGGACTATCCGCCGCAGCTCGTCGATTCGCCGCTTCTCACCGACGAAGAACTCGCCGCGTCGCGCGAGCATACGTTGAGGAACTGGGACGGCAAGTCGGATTTGTGGCTCTTCGGCTATGGTTCGCTGATCTGGAACCCGGGGCTTCCGACCGTCGAAGCCGTGCGCAGCAAGGTGCACGGCTATCATCGCGGGCTTTATCTGTGGTCGCGCGTGAATCGCGGCACGCCCGAGCAGCCCGGCCTCGTGCTCGCGCTCGATCGCGGCGGCTCGTGCACCGGCATCGCGTTCCGTCTCGACGGAGAAGGCGCGCAGGAACATCTCGAAGTGCTCTGGCGACGCGAAATGGCGATGGCGTCCTACCGGCCCGCATGGCTGCCGTGCACGCTCGCGGACGGCCGGCGCGTCGCGGCGCTCGCGTTCGTCATGCGGCGCGACGCCACGTCCTACACCGGCAAGCTCGCCGATCCGGTCGTGCGCACGGTGCTCGGCTGCGCGAGCGGCCGCTATGGCACGACGTTCGACTACGTGAGCCGCACGGTCGTCGCGTTGCGCGAGAGCGGCATGCCGGACCGCGCGCTCGAAGCGCTCCTTAAGCGCTGTCAATCGCAGGAATGAGACACTTCCGAGCCCATTCCTATGATCATTCCGATGACCTGAAAAGCGCACGCTCGTCCGTTCGGACAACGTGTTTTTCTCGACATACTTCCCGCACATTTATCAGTTAGCATGGTTGCCGAGATTCCAACGCCGCGTGCGCCGGGCCGTGCAGCCGCGCTTTTCCCATCGTGTATGCTTAACTTTCCGCCAATTCGCGCCCCGATACTTGCGGGCGCCCCGCTATGAACGACGCTTATCCCAGTCGACGACACACCGACAAACCGCAGGAAAAACGCTCCCTTCTCGAGCGTCTGACCGATTTCATCTCGCACGAACCCGAGTCGCGCGACGAACTGCTCGAAGTGCTGCAGGACGCCCACGAACGCAATCTGCTCGACGCCGATTCGCTTTCGATGATCGAGGGCGTGTTCCAGGTTTCCGACCTCTGCGCCCGCGACATCATGGTGCCGCGTGCCCAGATGGACGCGATCAACATCGCCGAGACGCCCGCCGAATTCATCCCCTTCGTGCTCGAAAAGGCGCACTCGCGCTATCCGGTGTTCGAGGGCAACCGCGACAACATCATCGGCGTGCTGCTCGCGAAAGACCTGCTGCGCTATTACGCCGAAGAGGAATTCGACGTGCGCGGCATGCTGCGCCCCGCCGTGTTCATCCCGGAATCGAAGCGCCTGAACGTCCTCCTGCACGATTTCCGCGTGAACCGCAATCACATCGCGATCGTCGTCGACGAATACGGCGGCGTCGCGGGTCTCATTACGATCGAGGACGTGCTGGAGCAGATCGTCGGCGACATCGAAGACGAATACGACTTCGACGAGGAAGCCGGCAACATCATTTCGTCGCCGGACGGCAAGTTCCGCGTGCGCGCGCTCACCGGCATCGAGCAGTTCAACGAGGAATTCGGCACCGAGTTCTCCGACGAGGAAGTCGATACCATCGGCGGGCTCGTCACGCATCGGTTCGGGCGCGTGCCGCATCGCGGCGAGAAAGTGCGCATCGACGACTTCGCGTTCGAAATCCTGCGCGGCGACGCCCGGCAGATCCACGTGCTGCTCGTGCGGCGCGTGCCGCACATGAGCCAGCACGAGCGCCGCCTGCACGAGGGCGAAGAAGACGACCGCGGCTGATCGTCCTGCGCGGCTCGCGTGAGCCGCCGTTGTCCGGCGCGCGGGTCAACGCGCGGGTCAACGCGCAACTCGCCGCGCCATCATCCCTTCCAGCCGTCCCCCGACCGTAATCAATGGCCGATTCATCGTTTCGCCTCTTGCGCCGCCGGCGCAGCCCGTCTTCCCAAGCCAGCGAAGCCGCCGCACTGCCGTTCTGGCATTACCTCGTCGCGGCGGTGCTCGGCGCAGCCAACACGTTTTCCTTCGCGCCGACGCCTCATGGCGGCTGGCTCGAACTCGTCGTCTTCGCGCTCTTCTTCGCGTGGCTTTCGCGCACGAGCGGCTGGAAAAGCGCCGCGCTCACCGGCTGGGCGTTCGGCTTCGGCAATTTCGTGACGGGCGTCTGGTGGCTCTACGTCAGCATGCATTTCTACGGCGGCATGGCCGCGCCACTCGCTGCCGCCGCCGTCGCGCTGTTTTCGCTTTATCTCGCGATCTATCCGGCGGCGGCGTCGGTCGTGTGGTCGCTCGTGGCCGGTCGCGCTCGATACGACGACACGGAACGCGCGGCCATCGAACCGCGTTTCGTTCCGACCTGGCACGGCGCGTTCGCCTTCGCGAGCGCGTGGGCGCTCGGCGAATGGCTGCGCGGACTCGTCTTCACCGGCTTCCCGTGGCTGTCGAGCGGCTATGCGCAAGTCGACGGGCCGCTCGCCGGCTATGGCGCCATCGCGGGCGTGTACGGCGTCGGCTGGGTGCTCGCGCTCGTGGCCGCGCTCGTCGTGCAGGCGTTCTACAGCGCGCGACGTCGTGAACGGGCTGCGCGCTTCGCGCCGGGCGTCGTCGCGGTGGCGCTCATCGTCGCGGGGGTGCTGCTCTCGCTCGTCCAGTGGACGACGCCCGCCAACTCGCCGCTCACCGTGCGCCTCCTGCAAGGCAACGTGAAGCAGGAGATGAAGTTCGAGCAGGAAGGCGTGAACGCCTCGCTCGCGCTGTATCGGCGGATGATCACCGAGAAGCCCGCCGATCTCATCGTCACGCCCGAAACCGCTCTGCCGGTGCTCGCCGTGCAGGTGCCGGAGGACCTCGCGCTCGCGCTGCGCCAGTTCGCGGATACGACCAAATCGTCCATCCTGTTCGGCGCCATCGGCGTGACGATCACGCCCGAAGGCCGCGCGAAGGATTTCACCAACAGTCTCTTCGGCATCACGCCCGGCTCGTTCGACGTCTATCGCTACGACAAGCATCACCTCGTGCCCTTCGGCGAATTCGTGCCGCTCGGCTTTCACTGGTTCGTGAACCTGATGGGCATTCCGCTCGGCGATCTCGCGCGCGGGCCGTCGGTGCAAAAGGCGTTCTTCGTGCACAACCAGCCGGTCGCCGTCGACATCTGCTACGAGGACATCTTCGGCGAGGAGATCGCGAAGACGCTGCGCGAACAGGTCGCGCCGGCAGGCATTCTCGTGAACTCGACCAATCTCGCCTGGTTCGGCGATACCATCGCGCTTGACCAGCACTTGCAGATCGCGCGGATGCGCTCCATCGAAACCGGCCGGCCGATGCTGCGCGCGACCAATACCGGCATGACCGCGGTGATCGCGGCGAACGGCGAGGTCGTCTCGAAACTGCCGACCTACACGACCGGCACGCTCGAAGCCACCGTGCAAGGCACGTCCGGGCGCACGCCGTATGTCACGAGCGGCAATCTGACCGTGATCGCCGTGTCGCTGCTGCTGCTCGCGTTTGCATTCGCCTTCGCGCCGTCGAACCGGAATGGCCGCAGGAAGTGAAACAGTCGGCCAGCAGGTGGCACGAAACGCCCCAAAGCCGCACGCGCCCTTCATTCAGCTAAAATTCAACGTTTTAGCACTTTGACCGGCCTTGGGCGTCCGCTCTCGCGACGCTCTGGCGCCGGTCCGCCTCAAAGGCAATCATGCTCACTTTTCAGCAAATCATCCTGACGCTGCAATCCTATTGGGACAACAAGGGTTGCGCGCTTCTCCAGCCGATCGACATGGAAGTCGGCGCGGGCACTTCGCACGTCCACACGTTCCTGCGCGCGATCGGGCCGGAGCCGTGGCGCGCGGCCTACGTGCAGCCGTCGCGCCGCCCGAAGGACGGCCGTTACGGCGACAACCCGAACCGCCTGCAACATTACTATCAGTATCAGGTCGTGCTGAAGCCCGCGCCGGAAAACATCCTCGATCTGTATCTCGGCTCGCTCGAAGCGCTCGGCTTCGACCTGAAGCAGAACGACGTGCGCTTCGTCGAGGACGACTGGGAAAATCCGACGCTCGGCGCGTGGGGGCTCGGCTGGGAAGTGTGGCTGAACGGCATGGAAGTGACGCAGTTCACGTATTTCCAGCAAGTGGGCGGGATCGACTGCAAGCCGGTGCTCGGCGAGATCACTTACGGGCTGGAACGCCTCGCGATGTATCTGCAAAAGGTCGAGAACGTCTACGACCTCGTCTGGACCGAATGGGAAGAAGACGGCCCGAACGGCAAAGAGAGGCGGCGCCTCACCTACGGCGACGTCTATCACCAGAACGAAGTCGAGCAATCGACCTACAACTTCGAGCACGCGAACGTCGATTTGCTGTTCAACTTCTTCAATAGCTACGAAGCCGAAGCGAAGAAGATGATCGACGCAAAGCTCGCGCTGCCCGCCTACGAACTCGTGCTGAAGGCCGGCCACACGTTCAACCTGCTCGACGCGCGCGGCGCGATCTCCGTCACGGAACGTGCGGCGTATATCGGGCGGATTCGCGCGCTGTCGAGGCTCGTCGCGCAGGCGTACTACGACTCGCGCGAAGCGCTCGGCTTTCCGATGCTCGGCAATCCGGTGCATCCGGCGGCCGGCCTCACCACCGACGAACACGACGCCGCCATGCCCGCCTGGGCGCCGCCGCTGAAGGTCGAACGCAACATCGACCCGGTTTGACGAGACACGAAACAACAATGACGCAATCCAATCAAACCTCCCTGCTCGTCGAGCTGCTCACCGAAGAACTGCCGCCGAAGGCGCTCGCGCGTCTTGGCACCGCGTTCGCCGAAGGCATCGTGCAACGTCTTGCCGCGCGCGATTTGATCGACGGCGAGCCGGGCTTCGAAAAATACGCGACGCCGCGCCGCCTCGCCGTGCTGGTGAAGAACGTGCGCGCGGTCGCGCCGGAAAAACAGGTGCGCGAAAAAGTGCTGCCGGTGTCCGTCGCGCTCGACAAGGACGGTCAGCCCACCGCGCCGCTCGCGAAGAAACTCGCGGCGCTCGGCTTCCCCGACTTTCCGCTCGCCGAACTCGAACGCGCGCAGGACGGCAAGGCAGAAGCGTTCTTCCTGCGCTACGCGGCGCCAGGCGCGACGCTCGCCGACGGCCTGCAAGCCGCGCTCGACGAAACGCTCGCCAAGCTGCCGATTCCGAAGGTCATGACCTACCAGCGTCCGGACGGCACCAACGTGCAGTTTGTGCGTCCAGTGCAGCGGCTCGTCGCGCTGCATGGGCGCGAAGTCGTGCCGGTCTCGGCGCTCGGCATCGATTCGGGCGATACGACCATCGGCCATCGCTTCATGTCGCATGGCTTCGTGCAGATTCCGAACGCCGATAGCTACGCCGAAACGCTGCTGTCCAAGGCGCATGTGGTGCCGAATTTCGACGACCGCAAGGAATCGATCCGCACGCAGTTGCAGGCTTTCGCGGGCGAGGATCGCGTCGTGATGCCGGAAGCGCTGCTCGACGAAGTGAACGCGCTGGTCGAATGGCCGGTGGTCTATCAGTGTCATTTCGGCGAGGAATTCCTTCAGGTGCCGCAGGAATGCCTGATCCTCACGATGCAGACGAACCAGAAGTATTTCGCGCTGACCGACGCCGATGGCAAGCTGCGTTCGCGCTTCCTGATCGTGTCGAACATCGATACCAAGACGCCCGGCGACATCGTCGAGGGCAACGAGCGCGTCGTGCGTCCGCGTCTCGCCGACGCGAAGTTCTTCTTCGAGCAGGACAAGAAGAAGCGGCTAGCGGATCGCGTGCCGCTGCTCGCGAACGTCGTCTATCACAACAAGCTCGGCTCACAGCTCGAACGCGTGAAACGGCTCGAAGCGCTCGCGGGCGAGATCGCGCCGATGGTCGGCGTCGATGTCGCGCTGACCCAGCGCGCCGCGCTGCTCGCAAAGGCGGATCTGCTCACCGACATGGTAGGCGAATTCCCCGAGCTGCAAGGCACGATGGGTACCTACTACGCGCGCCACGACGGCGAGCCGGAAGAAGTCGCGCTCGCGTGCTCGGAGCATTACCAGCCGCGCTTCTCCGGCGACGAAACACCGTCGACGGGCGTCGGCTGCGCGGTCGCGCTCGCGGACAAGCTGGAGACGGTCGTCGGCATCTGGGGCATCGGACTGCAACCGACGGGCGAAAAAGATCCGTTCGCGCTGCGCCGCCATGCGCTCGGCGTGCTGCGCATCCTGCTCGAAAAGCGCCTTGCCATCGATCTGCTGGAGTTGCTGCGCGTCGCGCAACAGCAGTTTGCCGGGATGCCGCAAGTGGCCGAATCGACGGACGCGATCTATGCATTCTTCCTCGATCGCCTGCGCGGCGTGCTGCGCGAGCGCGGCTTCAACGCGAGCGAAATCGACGCCGTGCTGAGCCTGAACCCGACGCGTCTCGATGACATCGTCGCGCGCCTCGAAGCCGTGCGCGAATTCGCGGCGCTGCCGGAAGCGGCGTCGCTCGCGGCGGCCAACAAGCGCATCTCGAACATTCTGAAAAAGTCGACGGAAGCGGTGCCGTCGAGCGTGAAACCCGAGTTGCTCGTCGAAGCCGCTGAAAAGGCGCTCCACGCGCAGCTCGAACAGGTCGCGCCGCGTGTGCAGAGCCAGCTTGCCGAGCGCAACTATACGGAAGCGCTGTCGGCGCTCGCCGCGCTGCGCGATGCCGTCGACACCTTTTTCAACGACGTGATGGTGAATGCGGAAGACCCGGCGCTGCGAAGCAACCGGCTGGCTCTCCTTGGCGCGCTGCATCAGCAGATGAATTGCGTCGCGGATATTTCGAAGCTCGCCGCGTAAGCGTGCGAGTCCAGGCGCCCTCTCCATGAATCCGAACAGAAAGCTCGTCATTCTCGATCGCGACGGCGTGATCAACGTCGATTCCGACGCCTTCATCAAGTCGCCCGACGAATGGGTCGCGATTCCCGGCAGCCTCGACGCCATCGCGCGTTTGAACCAGGCCGGCTGGCATGTGGCGATCGCGTCGAACCAGTCGGGCATCGGCCGCGGTCTCTTCGACATGGCCGCGCTCAACGCGATGCATCAGAAGATGAACCGCGCGGCGGCGGCCGTAGGCGGGCGTATCGACGCCGTGTTTTTCTGCCCGCATACCGCCGAGGATCAATGCGATTGCAGGAAGCCGAAGCCGGGCATGCTGCAACAGATCATCGACCGCTTCGAGATCGATCCGGCACACACGCCGGTGGTCGGCGATTCGCTGCGCGACCTGCAATCCGGCGCGGCACTCGGCTTTCCGGTGCATCTGGTGCTGACGGGCAAGGGCGAAAAGACGCTCGCCGCAGGCAACCTGCCGGCGGGCACGAAGGTGCACAAGGACCTGCGTACCTTCGTCCTCGATTTCCTCGCCCAGAACCAGGATTGACCCGCTCATTCACTCGATGAGCGGCGCACCATAAGAATTCACGCCAATGCGCTTCATCCGATCGCTGCTGCTGCTGATTTACTTCATCGTGTACACGGTTCCGTACGCGATCGCCTGCTTCATCGCGTTCCCGTTCCTGCGCGCCGACAAGCGCTACTGGATGGCGGCGGGCTGGTGCAAATCGACGATCGTCGTGTTGCGCCATCTGAACGGTATTCGCTACACGATCGAAGGCTGGGAGAACCTGCCCGACGGTCCCGCCGTGTTGCTGCCGAAGCACCAGTCCGCGTGGGAAACGATCGCGTTTCCTGCGCTCATGCCGCGTCCGCTTTGCTACGTGTTCAAGCGCGAACTGCTCTTCGTGCCCTTCTTCGGCTGGACGCTCGGGCTTCTGAAGATGGTTCACATCGACCGCAAGCAGGGCAAGGACGCATTCGCCTCGGTGACGCGCCAGGGCCGCGCGCGCATGGACGAAGGCGCGTGGGTCATCATGTTTCCCGAAGGCACGCGCACGCGCGTCGGCAGCCAGGGGAAGTACAAGACGGGCGGCGCGCGCTTCGCGGTTGCGACCGGCGTGCCCGTCGTGCCGATCGCGCATAACGCCGGGCACGTCTGGCCGCGCCATTCGTTTCTCAAATATGCGGGTATAGTCACGGTGTCGATCGGCAAGCCGATCGACACTGCGGGTCTCACGCCGGAAGAAGTGAACCAGCGCGTCGAGACCTGGATCGAAGCGGAAATGCGCCGTATCGATCCGGCTGCTTACAGTTCGACAGACGCAGGTTCGACGCACGCGCCCCGCGCGTCCGCAGGCCGCTGAAACGACTGCACCCACGCCGAGCCGCGCATTGTCCTTTTCGTTGTTCTCGTCCTTCCTGCGCCGCGAGCGCAAAGCTGAGCCGATGCAGAAGACCCCATCGCGGCAGCGTCCCGCTGTCGCGCTCGACAACCTGCAACTCGATCTGCCGTTCGCGGATACGTCGGGCGCCGCCGAGCGCGCCTCGCAGACGCCCGCGCCCCTGCTCGGTGAGATCACGCCGGGTGCGACTGCCGCCTCGCCGTCCTACGCGCCCGATGGCACGCGGCTGCGCCGCCTCGTGCTCGGCCAGCAGACGCTCGACTATCGTCTGAAGCGCTCGTCGCGCCGCACGATCGGCTTCATGATCGACGGCACCGGCCTTGCGATCACCGCGCCGCGCTGGGTGACACTCGCCGACATCGAAAGCGCGATCGTCGACAAGCAACTGTGGATCTTCAAGAAGCTCGGCGAGTGGCAGACGCGCGTCGAGCAGCGTGCGCTGCCGCGCATCGACTGGAAAGACGGCGCGCAGTTTCCTTATCTCGGCAGGACGATCAGCGTGTCGCTGGGATCGGCGCAACGGGCGCTTCATTTCGACGAGCCGAGCGGCGTGCTCTCGCTCGCGCTGCCCGCGCTCGCCGATCCGCAGCAGATCAAGGACCGCGTGCAAGGCTGGTTGCAGACCGAGGCGAAGCGCATTTTCGGCGACCGGCTCGTCGTGTACGCGCACAAGCTCGGTGTCGAGTTTCGTGCGTACGGGCTGTCGTCGGCGGCGACGCGCTGGGGCAGTTGCTCCAGCGACGGCAAGATTCGCCTCAACTGGCGGCTGATCCACTTTCCGCTTTCGATCATCGATTACGTCGTCGCGCACGAGCTCGCGCATCTGCGCGAGATGAACCATAGTCCGCGTTTCTGGCAGACGGTCGAATCGATCTTTCCCGAATTCCGCGAAGCGCGGCACACGCTCAAGCACCATCCGCCGGAATTGCTACCGGCGCTCTGAGCCGCACGCGGCCTGCGAGCCTCGACGGCCGGCGCTACAATTTTGCACGCGGCCTTCGCGCGCACGAGTGCGAACGAGTGCGAAAGACACCGGCGTTCACGGTCTCCGAACCCGCCCAAGACAACCCCACAGGAAACCCACCATGCGACTTCTCCACACGATGCTGCGCGTCGGCGACTTGCAGCGTTCCATCGACTTTTACACGCGCATTCTCGGCATGAAAGTGCTGCGCCAGAGCGAGAACACCGAGTACAAGTACACGCTGGCGTTCGTCGGCTACGGCGACGAAAGCGAAGCCAGCGTGCTCGAACTCACCTACAACTGGGGCACCGACAAATACGACCTCGGCAGCGCCTACGGCCACATCGCGATCGAAGTCGACGACGCCGCCGGCGCGTGCAACCGCATCCGCGAAGCAGGCGGCAAGGTGACGCGCGAGGCGGGCCCGGTGAAGGGCGGCACGACCGTGATCGCGTTCGTCGAAGATCCGGACGGCTACAAGATCGAACTGATCGAAAAGCACTCGCACGTCGCGGGCGTCTGACGCTTAAAGCAAGCCTGCCGGGCGCCGGCTCGCCATGCGGCGAGCCGGCGCTTTCTTTTGCGCCGCGCCGTGTGCGCGCGCGACCATTCATTCGACCCCGCGCTCAACCTCACCTTTCGCGCCGCGTGCCGTTCGGTGGCAAAATCGACGCTCCATAACAGTGCATTCGCCTGAGCGCGAATGCCTCACAAGACGAGACATGAGCACCCCTGCCCTTTCCCTGCGACGTGCGCCGGACGCGACGGCTGTCATCGTGATGGTGGTTCTGTGCGCCGCATGGGGTTTCCAGCAGGTCGCGATCAAGGAAGCGAACGCGTCCTTTCCGCCGATGCTGCAAGCGGGCATCCGATCGGCCATCGCGACCGTGCTCGTATGGCTCTGGACGCGCTCGCGCGGCACCGCGCTCTTCGCGAGCGACGATACGCTCGGCGCCGGCCTGCTCGCGGGCGTGCTGTTCGGCGGCGAATTCGTCTGCATCTTCTTCGGCCTGACGCTCACGACGGCCACGCGCATGGCCGTCTTCCTCTACACCGCGCCGTGCTTCACGGCGCTCGGGCTGCACTGGTTCGTCGCCGGCGAGAAGATGCGCCGCGTCCAGTGGCTCGGCATCGCCGTCGCGTTTTGCGGCATCGCGCTCGCGTTCGCGGACGGTTTCCTGCACGCCGATCCGAACCGCGCTTCGACGTTGCACGGCGTCGCCGGCGACGCGCTCGGCGTGCTCGGCGGCCTGCTATGGGCAGCGACGACGGTCGTCGTGCGCGCGAGTTCGCTCGCGCATGCGAGCGCGAGCAAGACGCTGTTCTATCAACTGGCGGTTTCCGCGATCGTGCTGCTGGCGCTCGCGTTCGCGCTCGACCAGACGCACGTCGCGACGGTCACGCCGCGCGCGCTCGCGAGTCTCGCGTATCAGGCGATCGTCGTGGCGTTCATCAGCTATCTGACGTGGTTCTGGCTGCTGACGCGCTATATGGCGTCGAGACTGTCGGTGTTTTCGTTTCTGACGCCGATCTTCGGCGTGACCTTCGGCGTGGTGCTGCTGGGCGAGCACTTCACGCTGCGTTTCCTGATCGCGGCCGCGATGGTGCTGGCCGGGATCGCGCTCGTGAACACGCCCGTCAAGCGCGCGTGAAGGACGCGTGAAGGGCGCTCAACGCGTCTTCGCGACCGCCTGCGCGAGCGTCACATACTCGGCAACCGGCACTTCTTCCGCGCGGCGCGCGAGATCGAAACCGAGCGCATCGAAATCGACTGTGTCGCGATACGCGGCGAGCGTATTGCGCATCATCTTGCGACGCTGCGAAAACGCCGCCTGCACGACCTCGCCAAGCACGCGAGCGTCGACGGCCGGCAACTCGTGCGGCGCGAACGGAATCATCCGCACGATCGCGGAATTCACCTTCGGCGGCGGCTGGAACGACTCGGGCGGCACGTCGATCAGCTTGTCCATCGAATAGCGATACTGAAGCATCACCGACAGCCGGCCGAAATCCTTCGTGCCCGGTTCAGCGATCATCCGGTCGACGACTTCGTCCTGCAGCATGAAATGCTGATCGACGACTTTCGGCGCGAACGACGTCAGGTGAAACAGCAGCGGACTCGAAATGTTGTACGGCAAGTTCCCGACGATCCGCAGCGACGGCTTCTCGCCTTCCAGCGCGAGCGCGCCGAAGTCGAAATCGAGCGCATCGCCCGCGTGCAGCACGAGCAGGTCGCCGAAGCGCTTGCCGAGCCGCGCGATCAGGTCGCGGTCCAGTTCGACCGCGTGCAGCGGCGACTCGGGCGTGGCGAGCCGTTCGATCAGCGGCGCCGTGAGCGCAGCCAGACCCGGGCCGATCTCGACCATGCGTTCGCCGCGCGCAGGCCGAATCGTATCGACGATCGAATCGATCACGCCCTGATCGACGAGGAAGTTTTGCCCGAAGCGCTTGCGCGCGAAATGGCCCTGGTGCTTGGTGGACATCGAAAGAACCGCTTAAGGACTGCGAGATGGATGGGATCGAACGGGTCAGCCCGCGCGCCGATGGCTCGCCATCGAGACGGCCGTGTCGATGGCCGCGATCATGCTGCCGGCGTCCGCGCGGCCGGTGCCCGCGAGATCGAGCGCGGTGCCGTGATCGACCGACGTGCGGATGATCGGCAGCCCGAGCGTGACGTTGATGCCTTCGCCGAACGTCGCGAATTTCAGCACCGGCAGGCCCTGGTCGTGGAACATCGCGAGCACGCAATCCGCGTCTTTCAGATAGCGCGGCTGGAACAGCGTGTCGGCCGGATACGGGCCCGGCGCGTCGATGCCGAGTGCGCGCGCGCGTTCCAGCGCGGGCGCGATCACGTCGATTTCCTCGCGGCCCAGATAGCCGTTTTCGCCCGCGTGGGGATTGAGGCCGGTCACGAGAATGCGCGGCGCGGCGATGCCGAAATGCGCGCGCAAGTCGTGATCGATGATATACAGCGTCTCGACGATGCCACGGGCCGTGAGCGCCGCCGACACGTCCTTGAGCGGCAGATGCGTGGTCGCGAGCGCGACGCGCAGCGGCCGTTCGCCCGTGCCCGCCAGCATCATCACGACGCGCGGCGTATTCGTGCGCTCGGCGAGATATTCGGTGTGGCCGGTGAACGGAACACCGGCGTCGTTGATCGTGCTCTTTTGCAACGGCGCCGTGACGATCGCGTCGAACCGGCCGGCGAGCGCGCCGTCGATCGCGGCGTCGAGCAGGCCGAGCACATAGCGTCCGTTGGCCGCGTCGAGCTTGCCCGCCAGCGACGGCACCGCAAGCGCGTGATGCTCGATGTCGATCTGGGCGCTGTCGAGCGCTGCCTGCGAGCCCGCGCGATCCTGCAACAACGCGCGGTCGCCGAGCACCGTGAAACGCGCGGAAGGCCAGCGTGTCGCCGCCTGACCGAGCGCCGCCGCAGTCAATTCGGGACCGACTCCGGCGGGCTCGCCGGTGGTGATCGCGATGGAAAGCGGACGGGCGTCGGAGGCGGCGTTCATCGTTGCTGGTCCCGGGTTACTGGTCTGCTTGCACCGCGATGCCTTTGTATTGCACGTAGGCGGTATCGCGCAGCTCGCGCAGCCAGTCTGAATACGCCTGCTCGGCCTTGCGCTGGCCGATGGCCTGGCGCGCGATGTCGAGCTGCTGCGTGGCCGAGCCTTCGGCGTCGCGGCGGCCGAGCACCTGGATCAGGTGATAGCCGTATTCGCTGCGCACCGGATCGCTGACGTCGCCGTCCTTCAGGTTGTTCATTGCACGCTCGAACTCGGGCACGGTTTCGCCCGGGCTGATCCAGCCGAGATCGCCGCCTTGCGACGCCGAACCGTCCTGCGAATACGTGCGCGCGAAGTTCGCGAAATCGCCGCCGCCGACCACGTCGCGCTTGATGTCGAGCAGCTTCTGCCGCGCCGCCGACTCCGACATGCCGTCCGACACGCGCAGCAGAATGTGGCGCACGTGCGTCTGCACGAGCTTCGGCGCGTCGGCTGCCGTGCCCTGTCCCGAGCGGCGCTCGACAAGCTTGATGATTTCGAAGCCGCCATCCGTGCGGATCAGTTGCGGCACGACCTGGCCCGGACGCAGCGTGGCAACCGCCGTCACGACGCCCGCGGGCAGCGAGCCTTGCGTGCGAAAGCCGAGATCGCCGCCCTTCGCGGCGTCGGTGTCCTGCGAATTCTGCTTCGCGAGTTTCGCGAAATCGTCGCCCGACTGCGCTTCCTTCAGCACGGCTTCCGCCTTCGCCTGAACCGCGGCGATGTCGGTCTGCGACGCGTTCGGCGGCAGCTTGAACATGATGTGCTGCAGATGCAGGTCGCTCGTCTGCTTCGCGTTCGGGCCGCGCTGGCTCGCCACGTAGTTCGCGATTTCCGCGTCGGACACGGTGATCTTGCTGTCGACTTCCTTCTCGCGCAGCTTCGAGAGCGTGAGTTCGGTGCGCGCGTCGCGCGTGAACGTCGACCAGGGCACGCCTTGCGCCTCGATGCGCGCGCGGTATACGTCGAGCGTCATCTGGTTCTGCTGCGCGAGACGTTCGAGCGTGCGGTTCACCGTGGCGTCGTCGACGTTGATGCCGTCTTCCTTCGCCTTCTGCAACTGGACGCGCTCGATCACCATCTGGTCGAGCACCTGACGCTGCAACTGCGCCGTCGGCGGCAGCGGCGCGTTCTGCTGCTGCAGACGCCGCGTGATGAGCCCGACGCGGTCGAGCAGTTCGCGTTGCGTGATGACGTCGCTGTTGACGACCGCGACGACCGAATCGGCGAGTTGCACGTTGCCCTTCGACAAGGCCTGCGCGCCGGCGGGGGAACTCAGGATCAGTGCCGCGGCGAAAGCGCCCGCTGCCAGCGTTGTCGATCGAAACATGTTCATGTTTGCCACAAATACTCCATCAAATACGGGTCTTGCCCGCTAGTGTGCTGCTCGTCTTGCGGTGGTTTTTGCCCGCTGTCACGCTTCCGATCGACCACACGGTCATTGTTCCGTCACTCGTAATTCGTGAACCGCGCGAGCGGCGCGGCCGCGGGCGGCGGCGTCTGGTAGCCCTGCACGCTCGAGCGGAATGCGTTCACGAGACCATTGTCGACGTTCGACAGGCCCTTGAATGTCAACTGGGCAAGCACGCGCGTGCCGGAAGCCGACTCGCCGGTGGTCGTGACCCCGTTTGCGTAGCGCTGCATGCCGAAGCCGAATTGCCAGCAGTCGGCATCGTACTGGAAGCCGACCAGACCGTCGACGAGCCGGTGCCCCGCGAGATCGTAATTCACGCGGCCGACACCGTAGAGCCGCTGCGTGATCGGCCACTGCACCGACAACAGAATCTGGTTGATCGGCTCGTTGGCGAGCGTGGTTTCGTTCTGACGCGTGTAGCGATAACCGACGTTGATCACCTTGCGGTCGGCCGGACTGAACGAGAAGCCGACGCTCGATCGCACGAGCTGGTTGTTGTCCGCATTATATTGGAACGCCGTTTCCGAAGCGAAACCCGCGCCCAGCTTGATTGCCGCGCCCGCGATCAGGTCCGAATGCTTGGCCTGGTCGGGAATCTGGTCCGGCGTGATCGTGACGCGCTGGCTCTGGAAATAGTATTGCTGCGCGATGACGAAGCGCGCGCGCTCGTCGCCCGTCGCCGGGTTGATGAAGCGCGTCGTGAGACCAACGGTCAGCCGGTTCGCGTCGGCGATCCGGTCGTTGCCGACGAACGTGTTCGGCGTATAAATCTCCGCGAGACCGAAGTCGGCTTCGGCGGTATCGAAGATCGGCGCGAAGTTCTGGTTGCGATACGGCGTGTAGACGTAGTAGAGCCGCGGCTCGAGCGTCTGAATGTAGTCCTGGCCGAAGATCCGCACCGAGCGGTCGAACACGAGGCCCGTATCAAACGAGACGGTCGGAATCGATTCGGTGAAATTCTTCGGCTGGCCGGCGGGCGCCGTGCTCGCGACATGCGACAGATCGTACGACGCGAAGTGCCACTGCACCTTCGGCGTAATGAAATAGCCCGGCGCGTTGACGCTGTAGCTCAGGTACGGATTGAAGACGGCGCGCTGGCCGTCGGTCGCGCCGTCCTGCGTGATCGTGAAGCGCGTGTAGTCGGCTTCCGCGCCGTAGTCGAAGCCGCCGACGTTGTACTTGTTGTACAGCACGTTCAACTGCGGTTCGCGCGCGTATGGCGGAACGGAAGGCTGCAGCGTCTGCCAGCGCTGTTCGCGCGCGAGCACCGACCACGGTCCGTTGTTGTACGTCAGCCCGGCTTCCTGCTGATACAGCAACTGCGTGCCGTTCAGGAACTGGTTCGACGCGTTCGCCAGGTCTTCCGGGTATTGATCGTCGGAGACCTTGTTGTAGTTGATGTACCCGCCGAAACCACCGCCGAAGTTCTGCTGATGCTGCAGGTAGATCGCGTAGCGGTTCGTGTGCGTCTGGCGGTCGTTCGGCAGGAACTCGCCCGTGATCGTGCCCGAGTACGTCGGCGACAGATAACGGTAGGTCGCCGCCGTCTGCACGCCGCGGCGGGTCATCAGGCGCGGCGTCAGGGTCAAATCGCGATTCGGCGCGATGTTGAAGTAATACGGGATCGTCGCTTCGAAGCCGGTCGTCGAACTGAGCGAGAAGGTCGGCGGCAAGAGACCGCTGCGCCGTTCGCTCGTCAGCGGAAACGACAGCCACGGGCTCGCCATGATCGGCACGCCCTGGAAGAAGAGCACGCCGTTATGCGCGATGCCTTCTTCCGAACCCGTATCGAAATCGAACGACGTGCCCTTGATGTACCACGCCGGGTCGGTCTCGCACGCGCACGCCGTGTAGGTGCCGTGATCGACGCGCGCCTGCTCGTTGTTGAGCATGTCGACGCGCTCGGCGCTGCCCGAACCGCCCGACAGGTTGAAGCGGTACTTCGGGTTCGTCATGTAGCCTTCGTTCGCTTCCACCTTCAGGTGCGCTTCCGGGCCGACGAACGTATTGCCGTTGCTGATGATCCTGACATTGCCGTATGCGTCGGCCATGTCGGTGTCCTGGTCGTAATGCAGCGCATCCGACTTGATGACCGACACGTTCCTGCGCACTTCCGCCGAACCCTTGGCAGCCATGTCTTCATCGGTGGTGCCGGTGGTTTTGTCGCCGAGCAGGAACGTGGCCGGCTGCTGGCCCGCACGCAGCGGCCGCTCTTCCAGCTGCGGCGCGAGGCGCAGGTTGCCGGCGCCGTCGAGCGGCTGGGGCTCGGCCGCCGCGCCCGCGAGTTGCGCGTGCGCAAGCGCCGGCATGAGACCCGGAGCAGCAAGCAGCGCCGCGACGAGCCGCCGTCTGCGTGGCAAAGCCTGGCGCTTGGTAATCGGTTTAGGAAACTGTCGTGGCGGCATGTATGGGTGGCGGTTCGATGCCGTTATGCGTCCGCGAGCACGCAATGCCTTGAACTCGCACCCGAGTTTGCACTGGAAGCCGCGCAGTCGTATCCGACGAACCCGCTGCAAGAACGCTGCAAGCGAAAGCGGTTGCGAACGAAGGATGACACTCGATCGAAAGTGAAGCTGCGCTGCTCGGGCCTTGGC
This sequence comes from Caballeronia sp. LZ024, assembly GCF_031451455.1. Lineage (NCBI taxonomy): Bacteria > Pseudomonadati > Pseudomonadota > Betaproteobacteria > Burkholderiales > Burkholderiaceae > Caballeronia > Caballeronia sp. LZ024. The sequence continues at coordinate 2,806,899 of NZ_JARUXL010000001.1, forward strand.
GCCGGGCGAAAACGGATCGCTTAAAAAAGTCGTGGGGTATTATATGGCAAGATGTTTTGCCCTTCGAATTTATGACGCACATTCCCACCGACGCCCGCCTTACACAGCTTTACGCCTGGCTCGAATCGTTCGCCGAACGCTATCGGCTGGATCTTCCGAGCCTCGCGCCGGCGTCGACCGATGCCAGTTTTCGCCGCTATTTCCGCATTGCCTGCGCCGACGAACACGGCAAAACGCTGATCGCCGTTGACGCCCCGCCGCCCGAGAAATGCCGGGAATTCGTCCAGGTCGCCGGTTTGCTGGCCGAGGCCGGCGTGCATGTTCCGGCCATCTTCGAAACCGATTTCGACGCCGGCTTCATGCTCGTGAGCGATCTCGGCACGACGACCTATCTCTCCGTGCTCGACGAGAAAAACGCGCGCGGGCTCATGCGCGCCGCGCTCGACGCGCTGATCCGCTTCCAGTCGACTTCGCGCGAAGGCGTGCTGCCGCCCTTCGACGAAGCGTTCCTGCGCCGCGAGATGGAACTGATGCCGGAGTGGTTCATCGGCCGGCATCTCGGGCGTGCGCTCGCCGAAACCGATCGCAAGGTGCTCGACAACACTTTTACGCTGCTCGTGCAGAGCGCGCTCGCGCAGCCGCAGGCCTTCATGCTGCGCGACTTCATGCCGCGCAACCTGATGGTGAGCGAGCCAAATCCCGGCCTGCTCGACTTCCAGGATGCGGTCTACGGGCCGATTACTTACGATCTGGCGTCGCTGCTGCGCGACGCCTTCATCAGTTGGGACGAAGAGTTCCAGCTCGACTGCATCGCCTATTACTGGGAACGCGCGAAGAAGGCCGGCCTGCCCGTCGATCCCGATTTCGGCGAGTTCTACCGGCAGGTGGAATGGACGGGCTTGCAGCGCCACATCAAGGTGCTGGGTCTCTTTTGCCGCATCAATTACCGCGACGGCAAGCCGGTCTATCTTGCGGATCTGCCGCGATTCATCGGCTACGCGCGCAAGGTGGCCGAGCGCTACGGGCCGCTGCGTCCGTTCGCGCGTCTTCTCGATACGTTCGAAGGCCGCGCCGACGATGTCGGCTATACCTTCTGAGCGCGCCGCATGACGTCTTCCCTCAAGCGGGCGATGATCTTCGCCGCCGGACGCGGCGAGCGCATGCGTCCGCTCACCGATACCTGTCCGAAGCCGCTGCTCGAAGCCGGCGGCAAGCCGCTGATCGTCTGGCAGATCGCGCGGCTGGCGGCGGCGGGCATCGAAACGATCGTGATCAATCATGCGTGGCTCGGCGCGCAGATCGAGGCCGCGCTCGGCGACGGTTCGCGCTGGGGCGTGCAACTGCGTTTCTCGGCGGAAACCGAGGCGCTCGAAACGGCCGGCGGGATCGCGCAGGCGCTGCCGCTGATCGAAACGCGCGGCGAACCGGACGTGTTCGTGGCCGTCAGCGGCGACGTGTTCTGCGATTTCGACTATGGCTCGCTCGGCGCGCATGCGGCGCGGCTCGCTTCGTCGGCGCAACCCGGCATGCATCTCGTGATGGTGCCGAATCCGCCCTTTCACGCCAAAGGCGACTTCGCGCTGAAGGACGGCACGCTGTCGCTCGAAGGCGCGCCGCGCTTCACGTTCGGCAACATCGGCTTATATGACACGCGCATGTTCCGCGACCTCGCGCCCGGCACGCGGCGCGCCCTGACGCCGTACTATCGCGAAACCATCGCGGCGGGACGCGCGAGCGGCGAGCTGTACGAAGGCCGCTGGGAGAACGTCGGCACGCCCGCACAACTGAGCGCGCTCAATCTCGCGCTGCGGGAACGCCCGGCCGCGCGCTAAGCGCAGGCGCGCCTCCGTGCGCGTCCGGGTCGATCCGGCTCCGATGGTAAAATCCCCGGTTCTCCCGTCCCAATCCCGCCTCCGAGCGCGGCTGCCACCATGTCCGATACCCGTCCCGATACCCTCTTCGCGCTCACCGCGCTGTCGCCGCTCGATGGCCGCTACGCCGCCAAGACCGAAGCCCTGCGCGAATGGCTCTCCGAAGCCGCGTTCATGCGCCATCGCGTGACCGTCGAAATTCACTGGCTGATCGCGCTCTCGCGCGCCGGTTTCGCCGAAGTGCCGCGCTTTTCCGAAGCGTCCGAGCAATTCCTGCTGCAACTCGTCGAGCGCTTCACCGCGCACGACGCCGCGCGCATCAAGGACATCGAACGCGTGACGAATCACGACGTGAAGGCGGTCGAATACTGGCTGAAGGAATCGGTGAAGGGACAGCCCGAGCTGGAGCGTGCGAGCGAATTCATCCACTTCGCGTGCACGTCGGAGGATATCAACAACACGTCGCACGGGCTGATGATCGCCGGCGCCCGCGAGCACGTGATCCTGCCCGCGCTGCGCTCGGTGCACGAGCGGCTCGTCAGGCTCGCGCACGAACACGCCGCCCAGCCGATGCTTTCGCGCACGCACGGCCAGCCCGCCAGCCCGACGACGCTCGGCAAGGAAATCGCCAACGTCGCGGCGCGTCTGTCGCGCGCGATCGAGCGCATCGCCGCCGTGCCGCTCCTCGGCAAGATGAACGGCGCGGTCGGCAACTACAACGCGCATTTGTCGGCGTATCCGGAATTCGACTGGGAAGCGTTTTCGAAGGAAGTCGTCGAAGAGCGGCTGAAGCTCACCTTCAACCCGTACACGATCCAGATCGAACCGCACGATTACATGGCCGAACTCTTCGACGCCATCGCACGCGCGAACACGATCCTGCTCGACCTCGACCGCGACGTGTGGGGCTACATTTCGGTCGGCTATTTCAAGAAGAAGACGAAGTCAGTATAAATCGGTTCGTCGACTATGCCGCACAAGGTCAATCCGATCGACTTCGAGAACTCGGAGGGCAATCTGGGCCTCGCGAACGCGACGCTGCGCCATCTCGCCGACAAACTGCCGATCTCGCGCTGGCAGCGTGACCTCACCGATTCGACCGTGCTGCGCAACATCGGCGTGGCGTTCGGGTATTCGCTGCTGTCCTACGACTCGCTGATCCGCGGGCTGGACAAGCTCGAAGTGAACGCGGCGCGTCTGAACGAAGACCTCGACAACACGTGGGAAGTGCTCGCCGAGCCGGTGCAGACGGTGATGCGGCGCTTTGGCATCGAGAATCCGTATGAGCAGTTGAAGGAACTGACGCGCGGCAAGGGCATCACGCGCGAGGGCCTGCAGGCGTTCATCAACGGCCTCGCCATTCCTGACGACGCGAAGAAGCTGCTGCTCGAGATGACGCCGGGTTCGTATATCGGCAAGGCGGTGGAACTGGCGAAGCGGATCAAGTAACGAAATTCGTCGCTACAAAAAAGGGCGTCCCGCGACACGGGACGCCCTTTTTTTATGCCTCAAGCGCCTTCAGCGCTCCTTCACTTCCTTCAGCACCTTCTCGACGATCTGATCCGGCGTCATCGCGATATCGGCTTCGATCGCCTCGTCCGCGCCCGGCGGCTCCAGCGTATCGAGCTGGCTTTGCAACAGCGACGGATCAAAGAAGTGGCCTTTGCGCTCGCCGAGCCGCTCGCGCAGCAATTCGACCGTGCCGTGCAGATAGACGAAGGTCACGTCGCGGTCGCCGTCGCGCAGGATGTCGCGGTAAGAGCGCTTGAGCGACGAGCACGTGAATACCGCCGTCTCGCCCGCGCGCTGCTTCTCCTCGATCGCCGCGCGGATCGTCCGGAGCCACGGCCAGCGGTCGTCGTCCGTCAGCGGGATGCCCTTGTGCATCTTCTCCTTGTTCGCTTCGCTGTGAAACGCGTCGCCGTCGGTGAAGGGGCAGTCGAGCCGCTCCGCCAGCAGCTCGCCAATCCGCGTTTTGCCGCAACCCGAGACGCCCATTGCGATGAATATCATCGAATCCTCCTGAAAAGAGTGAGGGACTTCATCGCCTCACTCCGATCCCCATCTGTTCCTTACAAAACCGCCGCAAGCGCGAAGGTCAGCCCCAAACCCAGAATCGAGATGATCGTCTCGCACAACGACCAGGTCTTGAACGTCTGGCCCACCGTCATCCCGAAATATTCTTTGATCAGCCAGAAGCCGCCATCGTTCACATGCGAGAAGATCAGCGAGCCGGCGCCCGTCGCGAGCACCAGCAACTCCGGTTTCGTGCCGCCGCCCGCTGCCGCCGCGATCGGCGCGACGATGCCGCACGCGGTTGTCATCGCGACCGTGGCCGAGCCTGTCGCCAGACGAATCAGCGCGGCGACGAACCAGCCGAGCAACAGCGGCGACAAGTTCGCCTGCGAAGCCGACGCGACGATTTGCTGCGAAATACCGCTTTCGCGCAGGATGTTGCCGAAGCCGCCGCCCGCGCCGACGATCAGCGTAATGCCCGCGATCGGGGCGAGACAATCGCCGCAAAACTTCTGGATCTGCTCGCGATTGAAGCCGCGCGCCGCGCCGAACGTGTAGAAGCTGACGAGCACGGCGATCAAAAGCGCGATGTCCGACTGTCCGACGAAGCGCAGCAAGTCGTTCGGCAACGTCTTCGGCGTGAAGACGAGGTCGGCCCAGCTTCCGACCAGCATCAGGATCACCGGCAGCAGGATCGTGAAAAGCGTGACGCCGAAGCCCGGCAGCTCGCGCTTCTGGCCTTCGGTATGCTGCTCGACGAACTGCGCCGCGAGCGGATTGTTCTCCGGCAGCTTGATGTACTTGTGGATCAGGAGCGCGAAGAGCGGACCAGCGACGATGGCCGTCGGCACGCCGACGATCAGTCCGTAGGCGATCGTCTTTCCGATGTCGGCGTGATACGCCTGCACGGCGAGCAGCGCGGCCGGGTGCGGCGGAATCAGGCCGTGCACGACCGACAGACCCGCGACCATCGGCAGGCCGATCAGCAGGAGCGATTTGCCCGTGCGCTTCGCGACGTTGAACGCGATCGGAATCAGCAGCACGAAGCCGACTTCGAAGAACACCGGCAAGCCGACGATGATCGCGACGAACATCATCGCCCAGTGGATGTTCTTTTCGCCGAACAGGTGGATGAGCGTGTTCGCGATGCGCTCCGCTCCGCCCGATTCGGCCATCATCTTGCCGAGCATCGTGCCGAGGCCGACCACCACCGCGATGTGGCCGAGCGTGTTGCCGTTGCCGGTTTCGAACGCCTTCACGATCTTGTCCATCGGCATGCCGACGGCGAGGCCCAGCAACAGCGAAACGATCAGAAGAACGAGGAACGGGTAGATCTTGTAGCGCGTGATCATCAGGATCAGCACTGCGATCGCGATGACCGCGTAGACGAGCAGCATGCTGCCGTGGACGGCTTCCATGAAGCGCCTCCTTTGGTTTTGTTGACATTATCGCTACGGGTGCGTTTGCCGTCGCTTTGAATCAGCGGCGTCCGGCAAGCGCACACGCGGCGCCGAGGATCCGGATTTTACGTGTTGCCTTCGATTTGCAGCGTCCTTGCACCATCAAAACATCAATCCGAAAGCTCCTATAAATACAAAAAAAGCCTCCGTGACGCTGTGGTCGCAGAGGCTTTCGCGGGTCGCCGGACGCTCGCGCGCCAGCGACAGGCGGTCAGGCCGGTGCGGCCAGCGCGCTCGCCGCTCGCGCGAGCCGCGTGACTTCCTCCCAGTTTTGCGCCGCGAGCGCCGCTTTCGGCGTCAGCCACGATCCGCCGACGCACACGACGTTCGGCTGCGCAAGGAAATTCGTCGCGGTTTCGGCGGTGATGCCGCCCGTCGGACAGAACTTGAGGGTCGGGAACGGGCCGTAGAACGCCTGCAGCATCGGAATGCCGCCGGCCTGCTGCGCCGGGAAGAACTTGACGATTTCGTAGCCGAGTTCGAGCGCCTGGATGATGTCGCTCGGCGTCATCACGCCGGGCAGAAGCGGCAAGCCGGCGTCCTGCGCGGCCTGATGCATGTCCTTCGTGAGTCCCGGCGACACGCCGAACTGCGCGCCCGCCTTCTTCGCCTGCGCGCAGTGCTCGGGCTTCGTGATCGTGCCGACACCGACGACGATGTCGTCCGCAAGCTGGCTCGCGCGCTCGATCGCGCCGATGCCCGCCGCCGTGCGCAGCGTGATTTCGAGCACTTTTACGCCGCCCGCGTGCAACGCGCGCGACACGTGCTCACCCTGCTCGACCGAATCGAAGGCGAGGACCGGAATCACCGGGCCCAGACGGACGATTTCGCTGACTGTTTTCATGTGATGCAACTCCTGTCTTGTGCGGCGTGTGTTGTTCTGTCCGCGAGTTTGTCTCTCAGATTCCTGCCCGGCGCTCAATGCGTCGCATGCGAAACGTGCGTTGCCTGCGTCGTCCGATGCATGGCGCGCGTCGCTTCAGTCTCGCCCACCATCGGACCGAACACCGAGGCGCCCAGCTCCGCCGGCAATGCCGCGCTGCGGAACACACCAAAGAGTTCGCGGCCGAAGCCGACTTCGTTTTCCGCCTGATGACGCGGCGCTTCGACTTCACGCGCGGCCCATTGCTTCGAGTCGATGTCGATGTCGAGCACGCCGGCCTGTGCATCGATCACGATGGTATCGCCCGTGCGCACCTTGCCGAGCGGACCTTGCAGCAGCGCTTCCGGCGACACGTGAATCACCGCCGGCACCTTGCCCGACGCGCCCGACATGCGGCCGTCGGTGACGAGCGCGACATGAAAGCCCTGATCCTGCAACACGCCGAGAAGCGGCGTCAATCGATGCAACTCCGGCATGCCGTTCGCCCGCGCGCCCTGAAAGCGCACGATCGCGACGAAATCGCGCTTCAACTCGCCCTTGTCGAACGCTTCCTGCACTTCTTCCTGCGAATTGAAGACGATCGCCGGCGCCTTCACCACGCGATGCTCCGGCGCCACCGCCGAAATCTTGATCACGCCCCGGCCGAGCTTGCCCTGCATCAGACGCAGGCCGCCATCGGGCGCGAACGGCTCTTCGATGCCGCGCAACACCTTCGTGTCATGGCTTTCCGGCGCGCCGTCGACCCATTGCAGCTTGCCGTCGATGAGCTTCGGCTCCTTCGTGTAGTGCGTGAGCCCGGGACCGGCGACGGTCTTCACGTCTTCGTGCAGCAGACCCGCCTCGAGCAGATTGCGCACGAGGAACGCGACGCCGCCCGCCGCGTGGAAATGATTCACGTCGGCCTTGCCGTTCGGGTAGATCTTGGCGAGCAGCGGCACGTTGGCCGAGAGTTCGTCGAAATCGTTCCAGTCGATCACGATGCCCGCCGCGCGCGCGATCGCCACCAGATGCAGCGTGTGGTTGGTCGAGCCGCCCGTCGCGAGCAGCGCGACGATGCCGTTCACGATCGACTTTTCGTCGACGACGTGGCCGATCGGCGTGTAGTCGCCGCGCTCGGCCGTGAGTTCGAGCACGCGCTTCGCGGCTTGCGCGGTGAGCGCATCGCGCAGCGGCGTGTGCGGATGAACGAACGCCGAACTCGGCAGATGCAGGCCCATGACTTCCATCAGCATCTGGTTGCTGTTCGCCGTGCCGTAGAACGTGCAGGTGCCGTGGCTGTGATACGCCGCCGATTCCGCTTCGAGCAGCGCGCCGCGATCGCATGCGCCGGTCGCGAACTGCTGACGGACCTTCGCCTTTTCGTCGTTGGTGAGACCGCTCGTCATCGGGCCGGCCGGCACGAAGATGGTCGGCAGATGGCCGAACTGCAACGCGCCGATCAAGAGGCCCGGCACGATCTTGTCGCAGATGCCGAGGCACAGCGCCGCATCGAACATGTTGTGCGTGAGCGCGACTGCCGTGCTCATCGCGATCACTTCGCGCGAGAACAGCGACAGTTCCATGCCCGCGTTGCCCTGCGTGATGCCGTCGCACATCGCCGGCACGCCGCCCGCGAACTGCGCGATGCCGCCGCTCTCGCGCGCGGCCTGCTTGATGATGTCGGGGAAGCTCTTGTACGGCGCGTGTGCCGAGAGCATCTCGTTGTACGACGAAACGATGCCGATGTTCGGCTCGCGCACCGACTTGATCGCAATCTTTTCCTGGCCTTCGAGGCCGGCAAAGCCGTGCGCGAGGTTGGCACATGACAGCGCGCCGCGCGCCGGGAACTGGCCGTGCGCGGCTGCGATGCGCGCGAGATACGCCGCGCGCGTCGGCTTGCTGCGTTCGGTCACGCGGTCGGTGACCTTCTTCAATTGCGGATGCGGGGAAACCATCGAAACTCCTTCGCCTCGTTCCGCGTGAAGACGCCGCCGAGGTGCTTGGGTTGAATGTCGCAGGGATCGGCAGTTCTGGTTCGATGCGTCTCCTTGCCGAGTGACCCGATGTTAGTAGAAAAACTACACGCCTGCAACGGGCTTTTATCGCGTTCCGTTAAACAAACGCTTAGACCACCAAGGCTTACTACATATACGGATCAGGGAAATCCCTGATCTGCGCACGACGGTTTTATGTAGTATTTGTACATGATCGTTCATCGAGTATAGTCCACGCAATTTCCAGCATAGGCGAGATTCCCGATGTTGCTGTCCCAAGTCGAAACAATGCGCGAACAATTGCGGCCGTCCGAGCGCAAGCTCGCCGACTACGTCCTGGAAGCGCCGCGCGAAGTGCTCGATCTCGCGATGACCGACTTTGCCGCGCGCGTCGGCGTGAGCCAGCCGACCATCGCGCGCTTTTGCCGGGCGCTCGGCTTTTCCGGTTTTCGCGAATTCAAGATCCGGCTGGCGCAAAGCGTCGCAGGAGACGTGCCCACGGTCTATCGCGACGTGCGAACCGACGAGCCCGTATCCGGCGTGGCCGCGAAGGTGCTCGACCGGACGATCGGCGCGCTGATCCAGGTACGCAACAGCTTGTCGACGGATAGCGTCGCCGCGGCGATCGCGCTGCTCGCCGACGCGCGGCGCATCGAGTTCTACGGCGCGGGCGGGTCGGGCATCGCCGCGCTCGACGTGCAGCACAAGTTCTTCCGGCTCGGCGTGCCGTCGGTGGCCTATTCCGATCCTCACACGTACACGACATCGGCGGCGCTGCTCGGCGCGGGCGATGTGGTCGTCGCGATTTCGAACACGGGGCGCACGAAGGACATTCTCGACGCGTGCAAGTCGGCGCTCGCGGGCGGCGGGAAGGTCGTCGCGATCACGCACGGCAATTCGCCGCTCGCGCGCATGGCGAGCGTGGGTTTGTTTGCCAACGTCGACGAAGACACGGATATTTTTTCGCCGATGACGTCGCGCGTCTCGCATCTCGCGATCGGCGACATTCTGGCGGTGGGGGTCGCGCTGGCGCGCGGACCGCAACTAGTGGAGAAGCTCGCGCAGGCGAAGGACGTGTTGGAGAAGCGGCGGGTGGGGGGGCAAAGTGCGCACGCCAGAGTGGGTGGGCCTGCGAAAAAACGTGTAACGGAAGTCGACTGATCCAGACATCGCAAATGCGGTCCCGCTGGAATGACGCGTCAGCCGCCTCGTCTTTCCGATTCGCCTTGCATGTAGACGTAGGTCACTTATCCCACTTGTCCTTGCGTTGCAGCTACCCAATTGCCGGGCGCGGCTCGCGGCAGCGGAGCATGAGTCGATGTTGCCTTAGCCCGTCCACCGTGGCTGGGAATTCCTTGCCGGAGTGACTACGCTGCGTTGTCTTATTCGCTGGTATCTCCCGGCTTGGAAACGCTCAGCACTTCGCGCGATGCACCGATTGATTTGCCAGTCGCGTCAGTCTGCGCAAGTAAAAAAAGCGGGCTCTTCAGGAAGAAGAGCCCGCTTCGTTTGATCGACCGATTTGCTATCCAATCCAGCCGTCGCGGCTGACCCTCGCGAGTCGTCCGCTAGTCTGGACCGGCGCCTATCGGCTTACCACTGGTACGACGCGCCAGCGCCGACCGTCGTGCCGCCGGAACTCCAGCCCGCACCAACGCGAACCTTCAGGTTCTGCGTGATACGTGCCGTGCCACCGATAGCCGTTGCCGCATAGCCGCGATATGTACCGCCGCCGATACCGACCGACAACGTCTTGTTCGCGTCGACGTCCGGAATCATCGTCAGCGCCGTGGCTGCCGCGATACCGCCGTAGGACTTGCGAGCAACGTCATTCAGACCCGACTGAACCTGACCCAACTGGTTCATGTTGACCGCGTCCGTGCCGTTGATACCAGGCGCCACGTTCGTCACGCGACGCTCGTTTCCTTCCGAACCAACCGAAACCGTGTTCGGCTGATCCGCGACCGAGTGAGCACCCAACGCAACGGAGTTATCGCTCGAAGCTTGAGCACCGTTTCCGAGTGCGAGTGTGTCCTTCCCACCCGCGACCGAATTGGTACCCATCGCGACACCGCCCGAGCCGGAAGCATTTGCGCCGTCACCGATTGCAATGCTGTTGGGGCCCGCCGCAGTCGCCACCGGACTCAGACCGCTGTCAGTCGGCCCCATGGCGATACCACCGAGGCCCGCCGTGGAGATGTTTTTAAGCGCATCACCAAGCGAAGCCACTTCCTGATTGGTCGCGAACAACTGCTTACCGGTCACTGCATCGGTGCTGGTGGCCGAAAGCGTAGCGTCCGTCAGATTGGTCACGAGGGCCGTGTTGCCTTCCGAGCCCAACGTCGCCTTGTCGTGCGCCGACGAATCGTAAGAGATCGCATTCGGATTCGACTGACCACCACCGATGTTCGCCAACTCGTTCTTGATGTTGGTGATATCGCCGGTGTTTTGCGCCGTGCGTCCGTCCAGGTTCGTCAGTGCCTCGCCTACGTTGTGGTAGCTCGTTCCACCCACTTGGAACGTCGGTTGCTTAAGGGTGCCGTCCGGATTGACCATCGAGCCGCCACCGAATGCCGATGCAATGCTCTGCGCCGTACCGAACAGTTGCGAACCGTTGATCGCGTCAACGCTCGCCTGGCTCACCGCTCCATTCGCCACACCGGAGACTTTCCGGTTCCCGTCCTTACCTGCAACGTTCACCAGCGAACCATCCGTGTCCTTGCCGACCGTGATGTCCTTCGTCTTCGGGTCCTGAGCCACCAGACCGAGGCCTGCGCCGTCAATCTGGTCTTTCAGCGAGTTCAACCCGCCGTCGAGTGCATCCAGTGCCGTGCCGACGGTGTTCTGAGTGCCACCTTGAACGTGATACGTCGGACCCGTTACAGAGCCGTCTGCCGCAACGCCCGCGCCACCGCCGAGAGCGGCCACAGCCGGCTTCAACTGACCCACCGTGGCGGCCGAGGTGTCCCCGGTACCGTTGGCGACGCCGGTCAGTTCACGCGGACCCGAGGTGCCGGCGAAGTTCACATGCGTACCGCCCGTCGCGGAAGCGACCAGAACGTCTTCGTCCGGACCAGCCTGGGTGACGAGGCTCGAGCCTCCCCCGCTAAGGCCTGCCACCTTGTCATTCAACTGCTTGACGTTGACCGCGTCGGTATCCGCAACACCCGTCGCCACGTTCACGATCTTGCGCTCTGCACCAGCCGCGCCAACTGAGATCACGTTGCTTTGCGAGCCATCGCTGCCTGCGCCGAGGATCACGCTATTGGTGCCCGCAACCTTCGTATTGTTGCCAAGAACGAAAGAACCTGCACCCGTAACCGTGTTGGCGTTACCCACCGCCACCGAGTTCGTGTTCAAGATGGTGTTGCTATTACCCAAAGAGATCGAGTTAGACGCCTTCATCGTCGGGCCATCGCCGATGAACGACTTGTTACCGATGACAAGACTGTTGTCCGATCCCGACTGAGCCTGATAGCCGATTGCCAGCGGGGCATTACCTGCGCTCGCTATTGCGTTGACGCCGATTGCCGTCGCATTGACGCCGGTCGTCACCGCCGAGTTACCGATTGCCACCGAGCCGATACCGGCCGCGCTTACGTTCGTGCCGATCGCCACTGTCTGGTTGTTGATCGCATGGACGTTCAAGCCAATTGCAATCGCGTCGGTGCCGATTGCTTCGATCTGGCCTGCCTTGTCAGTCGGTCCCGAAGAAAGCAACTCTTCCGGCGCAAGCGACGACGGATTTGCGAACGACCGAGTGCTCGGCGCGGCGAGCGAAAGGCTTGCCATTTTGGTAGTCGTCGTCTTCGCTGCATCCGCGATCAACGTTTCGACCTGACCGAGGTTCACCGCGTCGGTTTCGCCCGTGCCTGCGGCAACGTTCGTCAGCCGACGCTGGGTAGCGACGCTACCAAACGACACCGTATTTTCCTCGAAGGCCACCGATCCGTAACCAATGGCGACCGTGCCAGATCCCGAAGCAACCGAGTTAGAGCCGATCGCCAGGGCGTGTGCTCCGTTCGAGGTCGCGTAGCCACCGATCGCCACCGCGTCCGTACCCGTGGCAGCAGCGTCTAGTGCGTCGGTTGCACCGAACTTCACGTACTTCAACGCGCTTGCGACTTGCTTCGACGTTGCATCGATCGCGCTGCCGACGTCGTGATAGTCCGCGCCCGCTACCGTGTATGTCGGCTCGCCTACCGTGCCGTCGGGTTTGGGCACGGACCCGCCACCGAGAGCCGCCGCCGTCGAAGCGACCGTGTTGTACAACTGCGAGCCGTTGACCGCGTCCGTGCTCGTGGGCGTGAGCGCACCCGGCGCCACGTTCGTGAGTACCACCGTCTTGGTCGCACCAATGCCACCCAGCGTGACCGAACCCTTCGACAGATCGTCATAGGCCACGAACGAGTTGGTCGGGGTGCCGGTGCTGTCGACCTTCAAACCAGCCTTCGTCAACTGGTCGAGATTCACCGCGTCCTGGTCCGCCGTTCCCGCCGCGACGTTGTGGATTTGCGTGCCGTTCGAACCGCCCAGCGTGACCGAATCCTTCGATGCGTCGTCATAGGCCACGAACGAGTTGGTCGGGGTGCCGTCGCTGCCGACCTTCAAACCAGCCTTCGTCAACTGGTCGAGATTCACCGCGTCCTGGTCCGCCGTTCCTGCCGCGACGTTGTGGATTTGCGTGCCGTTCGAACCGCCCAGCGTGACCGAATCCTTCGATGCGTCGTCATAGGCCACGAACGAGTTGGTCGGGGTGCCG
>NZ_JARUXL010000001.1:2819963-2882352 GCF_031451455.1 Caballeronia sp. LZ024
CGTTCCTGCCGCGACGTTGTGGATTTGCGTGCCGTTCGAACCGCCCAGCGTGACCGAATCCTTCGATGCGTCGTCATAGGCCACGAACGAGTTGGTCGGAGTGCCATCGCTGCCGACCTTCAAACCAGCCTTCGTCAACTGGTCGAGATTCACCGCGTCCTGGTCCGCCGTTCCTGCCGCGACGTTGTGGATCTGCGTGCCGTTCGAACCGCCCAGCGTGACCGAAGCCTTCGACAGATCGTCATAGGCCACGAACGAGTTGGTCGGGGTGCCGTCGCTGTCCGTCGTCAGACCCGCGTCCTTCAACTGCTTCAGGTTGACCGCATCCGCGTCGACCTTGCCCGCTGCAACGTTGGTCAGCGTGACCGGCGTCGTCGAATCCGTGCCGCCCAGCGTGACCATGTCATGCGCCGGCGTGTCGTACTGCACCGAGTTTTCGCCAGGGGCTGCGGCCGCTGCCAGCGCCGTGTCGACGTCGTAATACTTCTTTCCGCCGATCACAAACGTCGGTGTGCTGATCTTGCCGTCCGCACCGACCCCGGCACCGCCGCCGAACGCCTTCGCGGTCGTCGATGCGGTGTTGTAGAGCTGCGAGCCATTGATCGCGTCCGTGCTGCTCGCCGAGATCGTGCCCGGTGCGACATTGACGATCTTCCGTTCCGCTCCGCTTGCACCCACCGAAACTACGTTGCTCTGGCTGCCATCACTGTTGGCGCCGAGAACCACGCTGTTCGTACCGGCCGCTTTCACATTGCTGCCGAACACGAAGGTGTTCGAAGCGCTGACAGTATTGCTTCCACCGATCGAAGCGGAGTTCGTGACACCTTGACCGGCCTTGCCAACCAGCGAGCCATTACCCAACACGATCGACGACGTGCCAGCCGAAGTCGAGTTGTTACCGATCACATACGTGCTGTCGCCGATCGACGTGGCATTCAGACCGACCGCGACCGCACCGTTCGCACCGGAAGCGGAGTTAGTGCCGACCGCGATGCCGTCGGCAGAGCCAGTAAGAACGGTCGCCGTATTTCCAAGCGCGAGACCGCGGGCCGACAGCGTCGTGGCCTTGACGCCGAACGCCGACGAATTGGCGCCGGTGGTCGCCACCTGAACACCTACGCCAACCGAGCCGACACCGGCCGTGGTAACGTTCTGACCCATCGCGACGGCGCCATTCGCGTCCGCGTGCGTGTTGATGCCGGCTGCGAAGGCATCCGTGCCGAGTGCGCTGATGGTGAACGCGGCGGACAGAGGACCCGCCTTGACCCATTTCGAGTCACCCACTGCGGTCGTCAACTGCTGGACGTTCACGGCGTCGGAGGGCGCCGTACCGGTTGCGACGTTGGTGATCTTGACCGGCGCCGACGTGCCCACACCGCCGAGCGTAATGGTGTTCTTCGCACCACTGTCATAGGCCACGAACGCGTTGGTGATGTTGCCGCTCGCATCCGTCGTCATGCCGAGCGTTTTGAGCTGGCTCACGTTGACCGCGTCGGTGTTCTGCGTGCCGGCGCTGACATTGACGAGCTGCCGGGTCATGGTGTCGTTGCCGACCGAAACCGAGTTTACACGGGTTGCAGTCGAAGCAGAGCCGAGAGCCATCGCGTTATCGGCGCTCGCTGTCGCATTGGTGCCCATTGCGAGACTGTTGGCGCCCGTACTCGCCGCCTGATAACCAACGGCGGTAGAATTATCGCCAGAACCGTTCGCTTTGTAACCAATGACGACAGCATTAGTGCCAGTCGCGGTAGAGAGCGCGCCCACCGCCATCGAAAACACGCCGGTGCTAGTTGCCATGTTACCGAACGCGAACGTACCTGAGCCATCTGCAACCGCGCGGGCGCCAACAGCCGTGGCCGCCTCATCAAAGTCTAGAAAGCCAGTACTCGGATTCACTGCGCCGGTCGCCGTGCCGCTCGCCTTGGCAGCGGCACCAAGTGAAAGGTCACCAACGCCGTTCGCGACTCCGCCGTTGATAGCGGTCGCATAAAAACTCAGTGCCTTGGCGAAGTAACCAACGGCGAGGCTGCCGCCGCCCGCAGCCGTCGCCTTTCCGCCAAATGCCTGAGAGTCCGCGCCGGATGCAGTGGACGACGGGCCGACCGCCACCGAGGCCTGACCAGAGGCAAGTGCGTTACTGCCAATGGCGGTTGGCCCCCCCCAAGGATCGCTTCCGCCGGTGGCAGTGCCGCCGTCCAGCCCACCTGCGTGCGCTCCACCCGCCGCCCCGATGCCCAGCAGCGCCACGGCAGCCAGCGCTTTCCGCTTGCTGGACTTGCCGCGACCGGACGCTAGTTCGGAAACCGCGACCCATGAGCCTGTCGACTCATTCCATACGGACTTGTATGTCTTATTCATACCTTGAACACCTTAAATGATAAAAAATCGACTAATAGTTGACGCAGAGTTCGTCATTCTTTTTTAGGACTGCTTACTCTCCCCCAACAGATCGTCCCGTCTGCGATGTCTTCTATAGGTCTACTCCAGCGCTATGGCGCCAGCGGGCAGAAATAGAGACCGCTCCGTTGCGAACGTTGGCGAACTATAGTTTTTGTGAGGCGCTGGCTTAAGGCGAAAACTCTTAAATGCGTACCGGAGATCCACCGTCCGGTTGATCGGTAGTGTTCGCAGTGGAAGCCGCGCTGTTCGGAGACCAGCGTCAACACCTGAAGTCAGGGCATAAGGCGTTCGTCATGCGCTGCCTTTCGCCTCGGTTCCTTCTGCGATGCCGTGTTGCTTTTTTACTTATCCTTGTCGCCAAATAGCAACGGCACTCCTAAACGATTAGGATAATTCTCACGAAAGTCTGCTTTTGGTTCGACGCTTACATGGAAAGCGCGCAAAGCGCCGATCGGGCGGTATCGGTGAAAGCGCTTGCGGTTTGAATCGTCGAAGGAAGAGATTGGCTGTGCTACGCGGAGGCGTGCGTGATGCAGGACGGCCATGTGCAAGCGGATATGTCACTGCGACCGCATGCTGCGATAAGCACCGTCGCAGACCTGTTGGATATTCAGCTATTCGAACTTATACCGCTTTGCTCATGCGTCAATTACGCACGGCTGACGATAACGCCCGATTTTGGAGAATTGCATTCGAATGCATTCACGCCTCGCGCCCCCGAACGCTTGCGCGATGTGAAACCGGGGACGCGTGACCGTGGCGATAGCTGCGCGGACACATCCGGCCGTCGATGTGACAAAAAGGCACAGCTGGCCTGACGACGCGTTCGTCGATGCGTCCGTCGACCCAGCGATGACGGGCTGCAAGTGTGGCGAAGCGCCTAAAGTTGGCTGACCGGCAGCAAAGGCGGGACATGTGCCAGTCAGAAGGGTGTGCGAGCCTTGCCGGCCGAACCGGCCGTCAGAAAGGCTTGATGACCACCAGCAAGGTTGCGCCGAGCAGCCCCAGCACGGGCAATTCGTTGAACATCCGATACCACTTGTCCGAGCGCGTGTTCTCGCCGCGCTGGAACGTGCGCAGCAGCCGGCCGCAATACGCGTGATAAACAATCAGCAACGCGACGATGGTCAGCTTCGCGTGCAGCCAGCCCTGCCCCTGGCCGATGCCGACCACGAGCCACAGCCACAGCCCGCACGCGAGCGCGGGCACGGCGATGAAAGTCATGAAGCGAAACAGTTTGCGCGCCATCAGCAAGAGCCGCGCGGTGGCGGCTGCGTCGCTCTCCATCGCGAGGTTCACGAAAATGCGCGGAAGATAGAACAGCCCCGCGAACCACGAGGCCACCAGCACGATATGCAGCGATTTGATCCAGAGCATCGAGGCAATGCCTTCTTATTGGCGCACTTCGCCGTGGCCGAGGACCACGTACTTGAGCGATGTCAGTCCTTCGAGCCCCACCGGTCCGCGCGCGTGCAGCTTGTCGTTCGAGATGCCGATTTCGGCGCCCAGGCCGAACTCGAAGCCGTCGGCGAAACGGGTCGATGCGTTCACCATCACGCTCGCCGAATCCACTTCGCGCAGGAAGCGCATCGCGCGGTCGTGGTCTTCGGTGAGAATCGCGTCGGTGTGATGCGAGCCGTGTTCGTTGATGTGGTCGATGGCGTCGTCGAGATTTCCGACCACTTTCACCGCCAGCACCGGCGCGAGATATTCGGTGCGCCAGTCTTCCTCCGTCGCCTCGACGAGACCGCCGATCTGCGCCGCTTCCAGCACGGCGCGCGCGCCCGGATCGACGCGCAGCTCGACTTCCTTCGCCTGGAACATGCGCGCGAGCGCGGGCAGCGCCTCGTTCGCGATGCCGCGCGCGACGAGCAGCGTCTCCATCGTGTTGCAGGTGCCGTAGCGATGCGTCTTCGCGTTTTCGCAGACGGCGAGCGTCTTTGCGAGATCGGCGCGGTCGTCGACATAGACGTGGCAGATGCCGTCGAGATGCTTGATCATCGGCACGCGCGCTTCTTCCATCAGCCGCGCGATGAGGCTCTTGCCGCCGCGCGGCACGATCACGTCGACGTAATCGGTCATCGTGATGAGCTTGCCGACCGCCGCGCGATCCGCCGTCTCGACGACCTGCACGGCATCCTGCGGCAATCCGGCGGCCGCGAGCCCTTCGCCGATCAGCTTCGTGAGCGCGGTGTTGCATTCGAGCGCCTCGGAGCCGCCGCGCAGGATCGCCGCGTTGCCGGACTTCAGGCACAGCGCGGCGGCGTCGATGGTCACGTTCGGCCGCGATTCGTAGATGATGCCGATCACGCCGAGCGGCACGCGCATCTGGCCGACCTGGATGCCGGTCGGGCGGAACTTGAGGCCGCTGATTTCGCCGATCGGGTCCGCAAGCGACGCCACCTGGCGCAGGCCTTCGACCATCGTGTTCAGCGCGCGGTCGGACAGTGTGAGGCGGTCGATGAACGCGGCGTCGTGGCCCTTGTCGCGCGCGCGGGCCAGATCGCGGGCGTTCGCTTCTTTCAGCGCGGCGCGTTCGCGTTCGATCGCCTTCGCGACCGCTTCGAGCGCCGCATTGCGCGCGGACGTCGTGGCGCGCGCCATCGCGCGGGACGCGGCGCGCGCGCGGCGGCCAAGGTCGGTCATGTATTCGTCGATGTTCATCGTGGGTCTCTTGCTGTTGCTCGTCGCCGGTCTGCGAGGCGCGCTGAACACGAGCGCGCCGGATGCGGCGGGAACCGAATGCGCCCGCAGAAAAAGGGACGCCCAATAACCTGATTCTAAGCCGATGTGCGTTTCAGCGACGAGGTCGGCCGGGCGCGGGCGCCGGGTTTCCGGAATGCGCGACCGTCATCGCGAGTTCGAACATGCCGTCCCACGGATTCGGCGGCGGCTCGCTGCCCGGCTTGCCGGTGCTGCCGGACAGGCCTTTGACCTGCCGGTCGAGCTTCGCCGCAAGCGTGAGCGCCTTTTCCAGCGCGTTTTCGGTGACACGGGAAAGCGCCGGGCCGATCAGCCGTTCGCGCGGACCCCACACGCGGTTTTCGCGCAGGAGCGTCGCGAGCGGCTTGCCCGCCGCGACGCCGCGCTTGATGCGCAACAGCGTGCGCACTTCCTCGACGAGCGCCCACAGCACCAGCACGGCCGCTTCGCCCTCTCCCTTCAGACCGTCGAGCATGCGCGCGAGACGGCCGACGTCGCCCGTCAGCATCGCCTCGTTGAGCTTGAAGACGTCGTAGCGCGCGACGTTGAGCACGGCGTCGTGAATCTGCTCGAAGGTCAGCACGCCCTCGGGATAGAGCAGCCCGAGCTTCTGGATTTCCTGATGCGCCGCGAGCAGATTGCCCTCGACCCGTTCCGCGATGAACGTCAACGCGCGCCGCCCTTCCTCGCCGGGCGCGACGCGCTGTCCCTGTTGCGAAAGACGCTGGTTGACCCACATCGGCAGTTGAGCGCGCTCGACCGGGTCGATCTTCAGCGCGACGCCCGTACCGGTGATCGCGGTGAACCATGCGGCTTTCTGCGTCGCGGAGTCGAGGCGCGGCAGCGTGATGAGCGTGAGGACGTCGGGGTTGTCGGCGGCGGCGATGGCCTTGAGCGCTTCCGCGCCTTCCTTGCCGGGCTTGCCGGAAGGAATGCGCAACTCGACCAGCTGACGGTCGCCGAACAGCGACATCGACTGGCTCGCGCCGAGGAGGCTGCTCCAGTCGAAATAGCGCTCGACCGTGAACACCGAGCGATCGGTGAACCCGCCCGCGCGCGCGGCCGCGCGGATGCGGTCGCACGCTTCCTGCGCGAGCAGGTGCTCGTCGCCGTAGACGACGTACAGGCCCTTGAGACCCTTGGCGAGATGCGCGTCGAGCGCGTCGAGTTTGATTTGCATGCCAGGCGCGCTTCGCTCAGAGCGGCGGCGTCGGTAGCGGCGCGCGCGGTGCGATGGCCGGCGTCTGCTCGCTCGGCGCGGGATGCAGCGACCGCACGACGGCGAGCCGGCGCGTCAACTGATCGACCGCATCGTTCTGCATGTCGCGATAGAGCAGATCCGCTTCCTGCTGCTTCGCGAGCGCGTATTGCGTGCTGTAGGTCATCGCCCGGTTGAGCGCGATCACGCTCTGCGGGATCAGCACGGTGCCGTCCGCGCCGGTCAGCGAATAGTTCAGCGAATACACCAGCTCGTATTCCTGCACGACGCCCTGCGAGTTCAGGCTCAGCGTGCGCTGCCCGCGTCCCTCGCCGAGCGACAGGATCGCCTCCGGCTTTTCCGACGGCCTGACGACCACGGTGTCGCTGCCGCCCTGCACCATGCGTTCGAGGCGCGCGACCATCTGCGGCGCGCCGCCGCTGATCGCGAGGCGCTTGAAGACGTAGTCCTGCTGCCCGCGCAACTGGAAGCCGCACGCGGACAACGCGAGCGCGCCGCCCACGAGCGACAGGAACGCGCGCCTGCTGACACCGGACTGCGCGTGCGTCCCGGACAAACGATCGCACGCCTTCCCTTCGACGACTTTCCGGCTCACATACACTCCCATGTTTTTCGTTGCGGCTCAGACGACGACGTTGACGAGGCGCCCCGGCACCACGACGACCTTCTTCGGCGCGCGGCCTTCCGAGAACTTCGCGAACATTTCGTGTTCTACGGCCGCCTTTTCGATGGCTTCGCGCGGCGCGTCCTTCGCGACCGTGAGCGAGCCGCGGACCTTGCCGTTCACCTGCAGCACGAGTTCGATTTCGGCCTGTTCGAGCGCGGCTTCGTCGACTTTCGGCCAGGGCGCGTCGAGCAGGTCGCCGAATTCCTTCGCGTAGCCGAGTTCCGACCACAGCTGGAACGTGAGGTGCGGCACGACCGGATACAGCACGCGCAACAGCACGCCGAACGCCTCGTTGAGCACGCCCGCGCTCGCGTTCTTCGCACCTTCGACGGCGTTCAGCATCTTCATCGCCGCCGACACGACCGTGTTGTACTGCAGCCGGCCATAGTCGAAGTCGGCCTGCTTGAGCACGCTGTAGATTTCGCGGCGCAGCGCGCGCTCGGCGTCGGTGAGCGTCGACGCATCGAGCTTCGCGTGCTGCCTGAGCGCATCCGCCTGGGCATGCGCGTATTGCCACACGCGACGCAGAAAGCGGCTCGCGCCCTCGACGCCCGTGCCCGACCATTCGAGCGACTGCTCCGGCGGCGCGGCGAACATCACGAACAGACGCGCGGTATCGGCGCCGTATTGATCGATCAGCGTTTGCGGATCGACCCCGTTGTTCTTCGACTTCGACATCTTCTCGACGCCGCCGAGCACGACCGGCTGGCCGTCCGCGATCAGCACGGCGCCGGTCGGCCGGCCCTTGTCGTCGTGCGACACGGTGACGTCGAGCGGGTTGTACCAGGTCTTCTTGCCCGCCGCGTCTTCGCGATAGTAGGTTTCGTTCAGCACCATGCCCTGCGTGAGCAGGTTTTTCGCGGGTTCGCCGAACTTGACGAGGCCCATGTCGCGCATGACCTTCGTCCAAAAACGCGAATACAAGAGGTGAAGAATCGCGTGCTCGATGCCGCCGATGTACTGATCCATCGGCATCCAGTAATCGGTGCGCTCGTCGACCATCGACTTGGCGTCGGGCGCGGCGTAGCGCGAGAAGTACCACGACGAATCGACGAAGGTGTCCATCGTGTCGGTTTCGCGCTTCGCCGCCGCGCCGCACTTCGGGCACGCGCAGTTCACGAACGCTTCCGACTTCGCGAGCGGATTGCCCGTGCCGTCCGGCACGAGGTCTTCCGGCAGCACGACGGGCAGGTCCTTCTCCGGCACCGGCACGTCGCCGCAGCTCGGGCAATGGATGATCGGGATCGGCGTGCCCCAGTAGCGCTGGCGCGAAATGCCCCAGTCGCGCAGACGCCACGTCACCTGCTTGTCGCCGAAACCGGCCGACTTCAGGTCGGCGGCGATCGCGTCGATGGCTTCTTCCGACGTGAGGCCGTCGTACTTGCCGCTATTGACGAGGCGGCCGCCGGTCTTGTCGGCATACCACTCTTGCCACGCGTCGGTCGAGTAGTCCTTGCCTTCCATCGCGACGACCTGCTTGATCGGCAGATCGTATTTCTTCGCGAACGCGAAGTCGCGTTCGTCGTGCGCCGGCACGCCCATCACCGCGCCTTCGCCGTAGCTCATCAGCACGTAGTTGCCGATCCACACTTCGACCTGTTGCTGCGTCAGCGGATGCGTGACGAAGAAGCCGGTCGCCATACCCTTCTTTTCCATTGTCGCCATGTCCGCTTCGGCGACGCCGCCGCGCTTGCATTCGTCGATGAACGGCTGCAGCGCGGGATTGTCGCGCGCGAGGCGCGTGGCGAGCGGATGTTCGGCGGCGATCGCGGCGAAAGTGACGCCCATGATCGTGTCGGCACGCGTGGTGAACACGCGCAGGAGCTTCGCTTCGCCGTCGATTTCATACGGGAAGCCGAAGTTCACGCCGAAGCTCTTGCCGATCCAGTTCTGCTGCATCACCTTCACGCGCTCGGGCCAGCCGAGACCTTCGAGGTCGTCGAGCAGTTGATCCGCGTAATCGGTGATGCGCATGTAGTACATCGGAATTTCGCGCTTTTCGACGAGCGCGCCCGAGCGCCAGCCGCGCCCGTCGATGACCTGCTCGTTCGCGAGCACGGTCTGGTCGACCGGGTCCCAGTTCACCGTGCCGGTTTTCTTGTACGCGATGCCCTTTTCCAGCATCTTCAGGAACAGCCACTGGTTCCACTTGTAGTAATCGGGCGAGCAGGTGGCGATTTCGCGCGACCAGTCGATCGCGAGGCCCATCGACTGCATCTGCTTCTTCATGTACGCGATGTTGTCGTACGTCCACTTGGCGGGCGGCACGCCGTTCGCCATCGCGGCGTTCTCGGCGGGCATCCCGAACGCGTCCCAACCCATCGGCATCAGCGTGTTGTGACCGTTCATCCGCAGATAGCGGTACATCACGTCGTTGATCGTGTAATTGCGCACGTGGCCCATGTGCAGCTTGCCCGACGGATACGGCAGCATCGAGACGCAGTAGAACTTGGGCTTGGTCGTGGATTCAGTCGACCGGTAGACGTCCTTCGCGCGCCAGTCGCTTTGTGCGGCGGATTCGACGTCGGCGGGTACGTATTTATCGTGCATGGTGTGGTTGGCTGTTCGGCTGATGCTGGAATCTGGCCCGGCCCCGCTCGCTGTGGCGCGTGACAGGGAAATCGGCTTGTTGGCTTGAGTCTACGGTCGTGACGGACGCGCCGATCAGGCAAAGGGCGATTATACCGTTCGGCGACGCGCCCTTGGCGGCGGGTCCGGCGGCCCGGCCAGCGCGGTTTGACGGGGCTTTCGCGGGCTTTGGCAGACTGCCCGCGCTCGGCCTAGCGAGCCTGCACGCCCTTCGGCTGGGTGACGAAACCGATCTTGTCGAGCCCCGCCTGCTGCGCGGCGCTCATCACCTGCGCGATGACGTCGTAGCGCGTTGCCGCCGACGCCCGCAGATGAATTTCCGGCGGCGTCGCGCGCTTGCCTTCGGCCGCGAAGCGCGTGCGCATCTGGTCGAGCGTTACCGGCTGGTCGTTCCAATAGAGCTTGCCGGCGTCGTCGATGGAAAGCGTGATGGTGTCCGGCGTCTCGCGCACGGCTTGCGACGAGACCTTCGGCAATTCGAGCCGGATCGCGTGCGTGAAAAGCGGCGCCGTGATGATGAAGATCACGAGCAGAACGAGCATGACGTCGATGAGCGGCGTCATGTTGATGTCGGCCATCGGCGAGCCGTTCGGTTTTTTTTCGAGTCCGCCGAAGGCCATCGCCGTTACGCCTTGTCGGCGCGGACGCCGCCGCAGAGATAGGCGTGCAGGTCGTGCGCGAAGCCGTCGAGTTCCTCCGAGACCTGCCGCACGTAGCGCCCGAGCACGTTGTACGCGAGCACCGCCGGAATCGCGACGACGAGGCCGAACGCCGTCATGATGAGCGCCTCGCCGACCGGCCCGGCGACGTTTTCGATCATCGCCTGCCCGCTCGCCGCGATGCTGTTGAGCGCGTGATAGATGCCCCAGACCGTGCCGAGCAGCCCGACGAACGGCGCCGTACTGCCGACCGACGCGAGCAGCACCTGTCCGAATTCGAGCCGCCGCTGCGAGTTGAGCAGCGCCTGACGCAGCGCGCGCAGCACGCGCTCGCTGCGCTCGACGCGCGCGAGCAGCGCGCCCGGCACTTCCGCCTCCGACGCATGCCACGCCGCTTCCGCGAGCGGCAGATAGACGCGCTCGCGATCGGTCGCGCGCAATTGGTCGATGCCGTCCGCGAGCGTCGCGGCCTGCCAGAAGCGTTTCAAAGCGCGCGGACCCTGGCGCTTCGCGCGCGAGAGCACCCACGCCTTGACGATCAGAAAACACCAGCTCGCCACCGACATCGCGAGCAGCACGATCGCGACGCCGCGCGTGATGCCGTCGCCGCTTTGCAGATAGTGGATAACGCCCGTGGCCGCCATCGTCAGCTAGGGAACGCTCAGCGCAGGCCGAGCACGTCCTGCATGTCGAAGAAACCGGCGTCGCGGCCGGCGAGGAAGCGCGCGGCGCGCAGCGCGCCCTGCGCATACGAGAGGCGGCTCGCCGACTTGTGCGTGATCTCGATGCGCTCGCCGATGCCCGCGAAGAGCACCGTATGATCGCCGACGATATCGCCGCCGCGGATCGCGGAAAAACCGATAGTCGACGGATCGCGTTCGCCGGTTACGCCTTCGCGGCCGTAGACCGCGCAGTCCTTCAGGTCGCGCCCGAGCGCGCCCGCGATCACTTCGCCCATCGCGAGCGCCGTGCCGGACGGCGCATCGACCTTGTGGCGGTGATGCGCCTCGATAATCTCGATGTCGTAGCCTTCGGCGAACTGCTTGGCGGCGAATTCGAGCAACTTCATCGTCACGTTCACGCCGACGCTCATGTTCGGCGCAAACACCACGCCGATCTGCTCGCCCGCCGCGCGCAGTTGCGCTTTTTGCGCGTCGTCGAAACCGGTCGTGCCGACGATCATCTTGACGTTATGCCGCAGCGCCGCTTCCAGATGCGCGATCGTGCCTTCGGGCCGCGTGAAGTCGATCAGGAAATCGGCGTCGGCGAACACGCGCTCGATGTCGTCGGTGAGCACGACGCCTGTCGTCTTGCCCAGGAACGCGCCCGCGTCCTGGCCGAGCTGCGGCGCGCCGGTACGGTCGAGCGCGCCGGCCAGTTTGGCGTCGGCATCGTTGAGAACGGTTTCGATCAGCATCCGGCCCATGCGGCCCGATGCGCCGGCGATGGCGATTTTCATGGCGTGTCTGCGGTGACTGGGTTGAGACGTGCGTCCGGACCCGGGTGAAACGTGCGACGAAACCCGTCTGGTCTGTCGCGCGCCGGATTCAGACGAGAGACAGCGGGACCACGCCCGCCGTTCCCGAATGACCTGCTCATTGAAGCGCTTTATGACGTGTGCTGCGACCTGCGTCAGTTGCTCGGCGCGCCCTGCTGCGGCACGTAGAACTGCGTCTGCCCGGCGGCGTTCGCGGACGCCGGCGCCGGCGACGAACCCTGCGGACCGACCGCGCTGCTGTCCGGAATGTTGACCGGCTGCGGCTGGCGTTTCAACTGGATTTGCGAATTGCCGGCCGTGGTGGCCGCCGCGCCCGGCGCGCCGCCTGCCGTCTGCGGCACGCTCGCCCGCGCCGACGACTGCGTGCGGCCGGTCGGCGACTGCACCTGGCTTGTCGCGCGGTTGGCGGCCTGCGCGGCCTGCTGGTTCGGGTCGCCCGCGAATGCCGCCGACGCGTCAGGCTGGATCGACGGCTGCTCGGCCGACGGCGCGGTGACGGCAGCCGTCGTGCCCGACGCCGCGGAAGCCGCGACCACCGGCGCGGCCGGGATCGACGCCTTCGCGAGCTTGACGCCCTTGTCGCCGTCGATTTCGGCGAGCAATTCGAGGTTCGAAGGCAGATTCTCGCCGCCCGACCAGCTCACGACGCGATCGCTCGTGAAGTTGACGATGAAGTCGCGCTGCTGCACGACCGACGTGGACCCGCGCTTGAAATAGAACACATAGTCCCAGCGGTCCGAGTGGAACATGTCGGTGAGCAGCGGCGTGCCAAGCAGCGCCTTCACCTGATCGCGCGACATGCCCACCTGCATCTGGCTCGCCGCTTCCTGCGAAACGAAATTGCCCTGCACGACAGTGATTCGATACGGCGTGATGCTTTGTGCAATCCGCTGCGTGACGCTGTCGTAGGTGGAACATCCGGCCAGCGCGGTGGCTAGTACGGCAGCGATCAAGGTTCCCCGCATACGACGGCTCTCCAGGCAATTCGACAAAGATTTTGGCAACATTTCACCTTTCATTTCACCCTGCGTGCGAGGCGTTTTCAGACCACGCTGATTGCTTCCACCGCGGTTCGACTTCGCACGAAGATGACCGAAACGGTAAAAACGCATTACTATGAGAACCTTGAATTGTACTCTAGGGATGCCTAGCCATGACCAATCCCGCCGATCTCAAAAATATCGGGCTCAAGGCGACCCTGCCCCGCCTCAAGATTCTGGAAATTTTTCAGCATAGTCCGGTGCGCCACCTGACGGCCGAAGACGTGTATCGCAACCTGATCCATGAGGAACTCGACATCGGGCTCGCGACGGTTTATCGCGTGCTCACGCAGTTCGAGCAGGCCGGGTTGCTTTCGCGCAGCAATTTCGAATCGGGCAAGGCCGTCTTCGAACTGAACGAAGGGTCGCATCACGATCACCTCGTGTGTATCGACTGCGGACGCGTCGAGGAATTTTTCGACGGCGAAATCGAAAGCCGCCAGCAGGCGATTGCGAAGGACCGCGGTTTCAAGCTGCACGAGCACGCACTCGCGCTTTATGGCGCGTGCACGAAGGAGAATTGCCCGCATCGCAAGCACTGAAGTGCTTGCCTGAAACGGAACCGCCGCCCATCGGCAATGATGGGCGGCGGTTTTTTTGCGCCTCGGGTTGTCAGGCGGCGTGCCGCGCGGACGCCGCGCGAACCAGCACATGCCGTTCTGCCAGATCGATTTCGTCGCAATTCGGCTGGCTGCCGCCACGGTCGACGACGATGAAATCGCCTTCGCGATCCAGCACGATCAGCGGATGGTGCCAGACGCCGCGCGCGTAGTTCACGCCCTGCCAGCCGCGCGTGTGAAAGGCGCGCAACCCCGCGGGATCGAACTCGCCCGGTGGCGCCACGACAACCAGATACGCCACGTCGTGCATCGGCAGGAACGCCTGGCTGCCGAGCGGATGGCGCTCCATCATCGAAATCTCGACCGGCTGCGGTCGCGGCTGGCCGCGAAACACGCTGATGAGCGGCCGCCCGCCCTCGTCGGCGCCGATCTCGACGCGTGCGAGATCGTGAAAGCGCTCGGTCGTGCCGCCATTGATCGGAAAATGGCGCGCGCCTTCCAGTTCGATGACGTCGCCGAAAGGCGCGAACGCCTCGCGCGTCAGGGGTTCCAGCGTCAGCGTTTTCATGGCTTTACTCGATGTCGCCGAAGACGCGCAGCCGCGACACGCCGCCGTCCGGGAAAATATTGAAACGCACGTGCGTCACCGGTCCGAGCGCCGCGACTTCGCTCTCGAAGCGATGCACGTTGTCCATCGACAGCTTCTGCTCGGGCAAGAGCACCGGCCAGAACATCGCCTGCGTGACGAGCGACTCGTCCGTGCCGCCCGCCACGCGCGCCGCCTGCAACGAGCAGCGGTCGGGGAAATTGCCCTTGAAGTGCGCCGTATCGACTTCGATCGCGCGGATCACGCCCGGATGCGCCAGCGCGACGATCGCCCAGTCGTTGCCCGGCTCCCGGCGACGCCGCGTCTCCCAGCCGTCGCCCATGTTGACGCCGCGTCCAGGCATCAGCATCTGCGAGGCCGGCCCGAAATGCTGGTTGTTCGCCGCGACCAGATACGCGCCGTTTTCGATCGCCGCCAGATCGAGCAGCGTGCCGCGCGCGACGCGCGAGAAGTCCGTCTTCGGCTGGCCGTAGACACGCAGCCGCGCGATCCCGCCGTCCGGATAGATGTTCACGCGCAAGTGCGTGTAGGCGCGCGCGTCGGCGATCTCGACGTAATGATGGCGATTGCCCTGCAGCGTCGTCGCGGGGACGATCTCGCGCCAGTCGCCGTTTTCCTGCGGGTTCGGGCTGTCGGTGCAGCACGCCTCGATCGACGCCGCCGGCGGGAAGTTGCCGGTGAAATGGCTCGTGTCGATGTCGATGCCGTGGATCGTGCCCGGCCGCGCGAGCTTGACGATGCAGAAGTCATAGCCCGTCGTGCGCTTGCGGCGCGTTTCCCAGCCGTCCATCCACTTGCCGTGGTCGTCGTACTTGCCGGGGATGAACTGCGCCGGCTGCGGGTCGAGCATGCGCTCCTTCGGCGCAAAGAATTCGTCGCTCGCGAAGAGCGCTTCGGCGCCCAGCCGCGGATCGGCGAGATTCATGTAGCGGCGCGTGAAGGCGGGAGCGTCGGCGTCGAGGATCGGGTTTGCCATGATGATCGTTTCCTTTGAAGTTGAGCGTTACAGCGCGTGCGCGGTTTCGTGCGTGTGTCCGTTCGTGTGCGCGGGCGCCGGCACGAACAGGAAGTCGGCGTCCTGGTCGAGCACGCGTTTGGCGCGCGCCCGGTCGATGTCCTTCTCCCACACGGCGACGACCACCGTCGCCACGCAGTTGCCGATCAGGTTGGTCACGGCCCGCGCGATGCCGACGAACCAGTCGACCGGCAGGATCAGCACGAGGCCGAGCACGGGGATCGCGGGAATCGCGGAGAGCGTCGCGGCGAGAATCACGATGGCCGAGCCGGGAATGCCGTGCGCGCCCTTCGACGTCACGAGCGACACCAGCACCACGACGATCAGATCGTGCAGCGAGAGCGGCGTGTTGGTCGCCTGCGCGATGAAGATGACGGCGAGCGTCAGATAGATCGAGAAGCCGTCGAGGTTGAACGAGTAGCCGGTCGGGATCACGAGGCCGACGGTCGAGTCCTTCACGCCCATCCATTCGAGCTTGCGCATGATCTGCGGCAGCACGGCGTCCGACGAAGCGGTGCCGAGCACGATCGACAGTTCTTCGCGCAGGTAGCGCACGAGCTTGAAGATCGAGAAGCCCGCGAGGCGCATCACGACACCGAGCACGACGAACACGAACAGGAAACAGCTCGCGTAGAACACGACGACGAGCAAGCCCAGTTGCTTGAGCGACGCCACGCCGTACTGGCCGGTCGTGAACGCGATCGCGCCGAGCACGCCGAGCGGCGCGAGCTTGATGACGAACGCCATGATGCGAAAGAACACGTGCGACAGTTCGTCGATCAGGCCCGTCACGCGCTGCGCCTTCTCGCCGAGCAGCGACAGCGCCGCGCCGAACAGCACGGAGAACACGAGCACCTGCAGGATGTCGCCCTTCGCGAAGGCGTCCATCGCGGTGTCGGGGATGATCTTCAGCAGGAAGCCGGCGGTGTCCTTCAGGCCTTTCGCGTGCTCCGTGTAGGTGGTGAGCGACGCGGCATCGAGCGAATGCAGGTCGATGTTCATGCCGACGCCCGGACGCGTCACCCACGCGAGAACGGCGCCGATCACGAGTGCGAGCGTCGTCATGATCTCGAAGTAGACGACCGCCTTCAGGCCGACGCGTCCGACCTTTTTGAGGTCGCCCGCGCTCGCCATGCCGCTCACCACGACGCAGAACACGATCGGCCCGATCACCATCTTGATGAGCTTGAGAAAGCCGTCGCCGAGCGGCTTCAGCGACTGTCCGAAGTGCGGGAACAGCGCCCCGACCACGATGCCTATGATCAACGCGATCATTACCCTGCCAAACAGCGAATTCAGGAATCTCGACACGACCATTCTCCTTCGTCGTCAATCTCAGTCAGAGGATCAATTCAGCAACTGTTCGGACTGGTCGGACCAGTGCTGTGATGACGAATATTAGAAAGCCGATATAGCCCAGTCAAGGACGGTTTGATACCGGTTTACCCGTGTTATCAGGGGCTTGCGGCGATAGGTAAAAATGCTTGTGGGACGGAACGGCGCGCTGCGCCTACAATGGCGGTCAGACCGGACTACTCCGATTAATCCTATGAAAAACGTTCCGCATACCGTGACCGATGCCGCGATCGCGACCATTCGCGACCGCATCGAGGCCAGCGTCTATCCCGTGGGCAGCCTGCTGCCGGCGCAGCGGCAGCTATCGGAGGAACTGGCGATCAGCCGGGCTTCGCTGCGCGAGGCGCTCACGACGCTCGAAGCGCTCGGCATGCTGCATATCCGGCCGGGCAAGGGCGTGTATGTGAGCAGCGCGCAGGCATCGACGTCGCATGCGTGGCGTTTCGCCGATCAGGCGTCGCTGCCCGACACGTACCAGATGCGCTTTGCGCTCGAAGGCTTCGTCGCACGGCTGGCGGCGCATTCGATCGGCGACGGCGATATCGAGTGGCTGCAGGACAATCTCGATTCGCTGCAAGGCGCGCTCATCAGCGCCGAACTTGAAGAAGCGGCGCAGCTCGACTTCGCATTCCATATGCGCATCGTGAGTCTCGCGGGCAACGCGGCGATCGAATCGATCCTGCGCGGCAGCGCCGACATCATGAAGGAAAGCCAGCGCCTGCCGTTCTACCGGCGCGAACTGGTGCTGTCGACCTTTCACGAGCACGCGGCGATCGTCGAAGCGCTCAAGGCGCGGGACAGCGAAGGCGCGGGCCGCGCCATCGAGATGCATATCGTCAACGCCGCGCAGCGCGCGGGCGTGCATTTTCCGCTGCCGCTGAAGGCGTAAACGAAAAAAGCCGCTCCGAAGAGCGGCTTCCTGACAGCAGTCGCGTGGCTTACTTGGCGTTCGCGAGCGCCACAGCCGTATCCAGCATGCGGTTCGAGAAACCCCACTCGTTGTCGTACCAGCTCGACACCTTCACCAGCCGGCCCGACACCTTCGTGAGCGTTGCGTCGAACGTCGACGATGCCGGGTTGTGGTTGAAGTCGATCGAGACGAGCGGCGCATCGTTGTAGCCGAGGATGCCTTTCAGCGCGCCTTCCGACGCGTCCTTCATGATCTTGTTGACTTCATCGACCGTCGTGTCGCGCGCGGCGATGAACGACAGGTCGACCACCGACACGTTGATCGTCGGAACGCGAATCGCGTAGCCGTCGAGCTTGCCGTTCAGTTCCGGCAGCACGAGACCGACCGCCGATGCCGCGCCCGTCTTGGTCGGGATCTGGCTGTGCGTGGCCGAGCGCGCGCGGCGCAGGTCCTCGTGATACACGTCGGTCAGCACCTGGTCGTTCGTGTACGCGTGGATGGTCGTCATCAGGCCGTTCACGAGGCCGATCTTGTCGTTCAGCGGCTTGACGAGCGGCGCGAGGCAGTTCGTCGTGCACGACGCGTTCGAGATGACCGTGTCCGATGCCTTCAGCACGTGGTGGTTCACGCCGTAGACGATGGTCGCGTCGACGTCCTTGCCGCCCGGTGCCGAAATGATGACCTTCTTCGCGCCGCCCTTGATGTGCGCGCTCGCCTTTTCCTTCGTCGTGAAGAAACCGGTGCACTCCATCACGACGTCGACGTTCAGCTCGCCCCACGGCAGTTCGGCCGGGTTGCGGTTCGCCAGCACGCGGATCCGGTCGCCGTTGACGACAAGGTAGTCGCCGTCCACCTTCACTTCGCCCGGGAACTTGCCGTGCGCCGTGTCGTACTGCGTGAGGTGCGCGTTCGTCTTGGCATCGCCGAGATCGTTGATGGCGACAATCTCGATGTCGTGCTTCTTGCCGTTTTCGTAGAGGGCGCGCAACGTGTTGCGGCCGATCCGGCCGTAGCCGTTGATTGCAACGCGAATCGTCATGGTCTATCTCCTTGGCTTAAAAAATACTTCGGGGCGCCGGCGAACACGCACTCACACGCCGGCGAGCGCGGCCTTGGCCGTCTCCACGACATGCTCGACGGTAAAGCCGAAATGCTTGAAGAGGACGCCGGCCGGCGCGGATTCGCCGAACGAATCGATGCCGACCACGCCGCCTTCGAGACCCACATACTTGCGCCAGAAATCCGTCACGCCCGCTTCGATCGCCACGCGCACGACGCCCTTGGGCAACACGCGCTCGCGATACTCGGCGTCCTGGCGGTCGAACACATTGGTCGACGGCATCGACACCACGCGCGCGCCGATGCCTTCCTGCGCGAGCTTGTCGACGGCTTCCATCGCCAGTTGCACTTCCGAGCCCGTCGCGATCAGGATGATCTTGCGCGCGGGGATGTCGTCGTTCCAGTCGCGCAGCACGTAGCCGCCCTTCGCGATGTTCGCGATCTGGACGTCGTTGCGCGGCGAGAACTGCAGGTTCTGACGGCTGAAGATCAGCGCCGACGGACCTTGATGCCCGACGGCCTCAGTCCACGCCACGGCGGTTTCGACCGTGTCGGCCGGACGCCAGGTGGTGAGTTGCGGAATCAGGCGCAGGCTCGACACGTGTTCGATCGACTGGTGCGTCGGGCCGTCTTCGCCGAGACCGATCGAATCGTGCGTGAACACGAAGATGGAACGCGACTTCATCAGCGCGGCGACGCGCAGCGCGTTGCGGCTGTAGTCCGAGAACGTCAGGAACGTGCCGCCGAACGGGCGATAGCCGCCGTGCAGCGCGATGCCGTTGATCGCGGCGCTCATGCCGAACTCGCGCACGCCGTAGTTGATGTGGTTGCCCCACTGGATGCCCTTGCCGTCCGGGTTGGCGTTATCCGCGTCGCCAGCGGCGCGGACCGGCTTCGACGCCTTCCAGTTCGTGAGGTTGGAGCCCGTCAGGTCGGCCGAACCGCCGAGCAGTTCCGGCAGCGCGGCGGCGAGCCCTTCGATCGCCTGTTGCGACGCCTTGCGCGTCGCGACCGTTTCGGCGCGCTGATTCGCCCCTTCGACGATGTTCTTCGCCTGCTCGGCCCAGTCGGCCGGCAGTTCGCCGTTCATGCGGCGCACGAACTCGGCGGCTTGCTGCGGATTTTTCGCGCGATACGCGTCGAACGCCTTGTTCCACTCGGCTTCGGCGCGCGCGCCTTCTTCCTTCGCGTCCCACGCCGCATAGACTTCCTGCGGAATCACGAACGGCTCCCACGACCAGCCGAGCGCCGCGCGCGTGTCGGCGATTTCCTTGGGACCGAGCGGCGCGCCGTGCGCGTCGTGGCCGCCCGCTTTGGTCGGCGCGCCCTTGCCGATCACCGTGCGGCAGCAGATCAGCGTCGGCTTGTCGGATTGCTTCGCCTGCGCGATGGCGGCATCGACCGCGTCGACGTTATGGCCGTCCACCGCGCGGATCACGTTCCAGCCATAGGCTTCGAAGCGCTTCGGGGTGTCGTCGTGGAACCAGTGCTCGACGTCGCCGTCGATGGAGATGCCGTTGTCGTCATAAAGCGCGATCAGCTTGTTCAGCTTGAGCGTGCCGGCGAACGAGCAGGCTTCGTGCGAGATGCCTTCCATCAGGCAGCCGTCGCCGAGGAACACGTAGGTGTGGTGATCGACGATCGACGCGCCGTCCTGGTTGAATTCGGCGGCGAGCAGCGCTTCGGCGAGCGCCATGCCGACCGCGTTCGCGAGACCCTGGCCGAGCGGGCCGGTGGTCGTCTCGACGCCTGCCGTCATGCCGACTTCGGGATGGCCCGGCGTCTTCGAATGCAGCTGGCGGAAATTCTTCAGTTCGGAGATCGGCAGGTCGTAGCCCGTCAGATGCAGCAGCGAATACAGCAGCATCGAGCCGTGTCCGTTCGACAGCACGAAGCGGTCGCGGTCGGCCCAGTGCGGGTTCGTCGGGTTGTGCTTCAGGTGGCGCGACCACAGCGCGACGCCGATTTCCGCCATGCCCATCGGCATGCCCGGATGGCCGGAATTGGCCTGTTGAACGGCGTCCATCGACAACGCGCGAATCGCGTTTGCCATCAGGGCGGTTTGGCTGGAGGTCGGGGTCGTCATGTCGGAGAGTCGGGGGTAAGTCCTGAAAGAATCCTGGGTGTTTCCGGATGACGCGCCGGGCGGCTGCGAACGACACTTTCAGGCCCCGGAACGACGAGAAACGAGGAGGATCGGAGAGCGTGATTCTAACAGACAGGTCCGATCGACATTGCGCGACAGGCCGCGCTCGGCGGCGTGCGCGTGCGCGCTTTCTGGCCGGGCACGCGTCTTCATCGGACGCGCGGGAACGTCCGGCGAAACCGCGTATCGAAGGAGGCGAAGTGCCGCCGCGCGCTGTTTTCTGCGGGCCGTGCGCCCGTCCGACTGTCGAATGCCACGCGCCGCGAGGCTGCGAGCCAGGCTCCGCAAGCCTTCGTGGCACAATGCGCCTCACGGCCAAGCTGCAAGGAGCTTTTCGATGACCGATCCCCGCCCAGCCGATGTGCCCTGGCTGACGCCCTATCTCACCGTGCGCGATGCGCACGTCGCCACCGGCTTCTACGAGCAGGCGCTGGGTTTCGCGGTGCGCGACAGCGTCAACGACGACGGCGCGATCATCCACGTCGAGATGACGTATCGCGGGCAGTTGATCCTGATGTTCGCGCCCGAGGGCGCCTACGGCTCGCAGGCGCGCACGCCGAAGAGCGCCGGGCTGATGGCGCCGCAGTCGTTCTATCTGTATGTCGACGACGTCGATGCGACTTATGCGCGCGCGCTCGCAGTCGGCGCGAAGGGGCTGATCGAACCGCAGGACCAGTTCTGGGGCGACCGTTTCGCGCAGTTCGAAGACCCGGACGGCTATCGCTGGGCGATCGCGCGGCATCTGGGCTGACCGCCGCCCCCCCCCCGCGCGCTTCGAGCGGATTTTTCACGACAGGCTCAACTATCCGCCGGCGCCGCCTTCGGGCCCGCGCCGGCGATCAACGACATGCCACGCTTTTTCGTAGACCGCCCGCTCGCTGCGGGCACAACCGTTCCACTGCCTGACGACGTCGTGCGCCACGTTCACGTCCTGCGCCTGCAAAGCGGCGACTCCGTCACGCTGTTCGATGGCGCCGGCGGCGAGTACGCGGCCGAACTCGTCGAGATCGGCAAGCGCGCGGCCGTCGCGCGCATCGACCGGCACGACGACCGCGAAGCGGAGCCGCCGTACCGCGTGACGCTCGCGCAGGGCGTCGCGGGCGGCGACAAGATGGACTGGCTGATCGAGAAGGCGGTCGAACTCGGCGTCGCGGGCGTCGTGCCGCTGACGGCGGAGCGCGGCGTCGTGCGTCTCGCGGGCGACCGCGCGCTGCGGCGTCAGGCGCACTGGCAGGCGCTTGTGCGCGCGGCGTGCGAGCAATGCGGACGCAACCGGATTCCCGAGGTCGCCCCGCCGCGCGATGTCGACGCGTGGCTCGGCCAGCTCGCGCCCGCAGTCGACGGTGAGTTGCGGCTTCTGCTCTCGCCGCGCGCCGAGGTGAACTTCGCGTGGTTGCCGCAGACGCCGCCCGTCGCGCCGGTCACCGTGCTGATCGGGCCGGAAGCCGGTTTTTCGCCTGACGAGGAGAAATTTATCGTCGATGCGGGATTTTCGACGCTTGCGCTCGGTCCGCGCGTGCTGCGCACGGAGACCGCGGGAATCGCCGTGCTGGCGGCGCTCGCGGCGCGCTGGGGCGGCTGGTAAATGAAAAGGCCGGTCATTGGACCGGCCTTTTCAACTAAGCGCGCGAAAGCAGGCGTCAGGCGAACGAGTAGAACACGCGGAACGCCACGCGTCGCTCGGCCCAGAACTCGGACGCTTCACGGAACACGTCGAGCAGCGTTTCGCGGCCTTCCTTGTCGAATTTCTGCGCGATCGGCAGCGCTTCGAGCACGATCACGAAACCGGGCTGCGATCCCGCTTTATGGACGAGGTCGGTCAGGCAGTCATAGAGCGCGTCGTAATTTTTGCCGAAGTGCTTCGGAAACAGGAACGACGTGGCGATCGTCTCAAGCACTTCCTGCTTGCTCTGAGCCGCGCCGCAATAGGCAAACAAAAAATGCTGGCCGAGCCGGGTCGCTTCGTCGGCGAGTTCCTGCACGCGAAACGCGCGAATCGATTGCACGATGTTCGGCCGCACCGTCCTGAAAAGACTCATGGACCCCTCGTCCGTTGATGACAGCGTCGGGCTCGGTTCGTCGTCGGGGTGGTTGTCGTGTTCAGTCGTGCGCAGCCGCAATACTCGCTGGAACAGGTTGCCATCGCCGGTGGCGAAAAGATCACCCGCCGCACCGTTTCCGTGCGCGTAGATGTTGTCGCTCATGCCGTTCATCCCGAAGTTATCCCGCAATGCGTTGAAAACTGGCGTAGTGGTCGTCGGAGTAGTAACAGTCGCCGATCTGCCGGCGCGGCCCACCGCACACGATCCGGCGCGCTCCGCGGTCGCGGGCCCGCGGCGTGGGGACGGTGTATTCGTGGTAATAGCCGCGCCGATGCGGCGGAAGCAAACGCTCGCGATTGCCGAACACGACGCCGTCCTTCTCGAACGGAAACGGGCCGCCTGACTCGATCAGCCGCAATGTGGCGACGGCCTGCTTCGGCAACTGCGCGATGGCGACGGTGCCCAGTCCGTCCGCTGCTTCGTGCCCGACCTCCTGCCCGTTCGCTTTTCCGGACGACCCGCCCAAGGCGGCCGATTCCGGCGGCATCGGCACGGCCACGGCGCTCGCGCCGGCCGCGTCCTCACGCGTCTGCTCTGCGTGATCGCCTTTGCCACAGCCGCTCAGGGCCACTAAAAGCGCGACGATGCAGTGATGAAACCACGTCCGCTTCACGTAGCGATGTCCCCGCGATGAACCCTGAAATCGACGACCATGAAAGACGTAAGGGTATCGCTAATGACACCCGGAATCAACGTTCGGTCGGGAATCGGCGTTCTCTGAAAGATCCGGGCGACGATCCGGCAACGCACGATTTCCGTCGTCCGCGCTTATTTTTAGGCTAAATCTGAGAGATTTTTATCTTGGTCAGTATAAAAATACAACTCTGGAATGGCTAAGAAACGGCGCGGCACGTTCGCCTCGCTTGTCGCACGTTTCACGGTTTGCACCGTCGCCATCGCCTATTCGAGGAAACGCAAATCCCCTTGCATGCCTCGGGCGTGCCGGTTATCCGGCACGCTTTTTTTTTTCGTTCTCGATGCAAGGCGATGCCCGGCGATGCAACCCACGCGGCGCTCGTTGCGAGCCCCGCGCCTTTGCGCCGCGTTCAGATCGCGCGGTTCAGCGAGGCCGACGCGTCCGCCACCAGCAACGCCGTCATGTTGACGATGCGCCGCACCGTCGCCGATGCCGTCAGCACGTGAACCGGCTTCGCCGCGCCGAGCAGCATCGGCCCGATCGCGATGTTGTTGCCGGCCGCCACTTTCAGCAGGTTGTACGAGATGTTCGCCGAATCGATGTTCGGCAGGATCAGCAGGTTCGCGTCGCCTTCGAGCGTCGATTCCGGCAGCACTTCCTTACGCAGACGCGAATCCAGCGCCACGTCGCCGTGCATTTCCCCGTCCACGTCCAGATCCGGCGCGCGTTCCTTCAGCAGCGCCAGCACGTCGCGCATCTTCTGCGCGGTCGGCGCGTTGCTCGTGCCGAAGTTCGAATGCGACAGGAGCGCGATCTTCGGCTCGATGCCGAAACGGCGCACTTCCTCGGCGGCCATGATCGTGATTTCGCACAGTTGCTCCGGCGTCGGATCGACGTTCACGTGCGTATCGACGATAAAAATCTGGCGGCCCGGCAGCACCAGCGCGTTCATCGCGGCGTAGACGCTGCAGCCCGCCTTCTTGCCGATCACCTGATCGATGAAATGCAGATGGCGATGCGTCGTGCTGACCATGCCGCAGATCATGCCGTCGGCTTCGCCGTGCTCGACCAGCATCGAGCCGATCAGCGTCGTGCGGCGGCGCATTTCGAGCTTCGCCATCTGCTGGCTGATGCCCTTCCTCGCCATCATCTTGTAGTACGTCTGCCAGAAATCGCGGTAACGCTCGTCGTGATCGGTGTCGACGACGGTGAAATCGACACCCGGCGTGAGCCGCAGGCCGAACTTCGTGAGGCGCTGCTGGATGACCGCCGGACGTCCGATCAGGATCGGCTTGGCGATCTTCTCGTCGACCGCGATTTGCACCGCGCGCAGCACGCGCTCTTCTTCGCCTTCCGCGAACACGATGCGCTTCTTCTCCGGCTCGACGCTGCGCGCGAGCTGGAACACCGGCTTCATCGTGGTGCCGCTGTGGTAGACGAATTGCTGCAAATGCTGCTCGTACGCTTCCATGTCCTCGATCGGACGCGTCGCGACGCCGGAATCCATCGCGGCCTTGGCAACCGCCGGCGCGATCTTCACGATCAGACGCGGATCGAAGGGCTTCGGAATCAGGTATTCCGGACCGAACGACAGGTCCTGAATGCCATACGCCGTCGCGACGATATCGCTTTGCTCCTGGCGCGCGAGTTCCGCAATCGCGTTCACGGCGGCGATTTCCATCTCGCGCGTGACGGTGGTCGCGCCCGCGTCGAGCGCGCCGCGGAAGATGAACGGGAAGCAGAGAACGTTGTTGACCTGATTCGGGTAATCCGTGCGGCCGGTGGCGAGCACCGCGTCCGGACGCACTTCGAGCGCGACTTCCGGCAGGATTTCGGGCGTCGGATTGGCGAGCGCGAGAATCAGCGGCTTGGCGGCCATGCCCTTCACCATTTCCGGCTTCAGCACGCCGCCCGCCGACAGACCGAGGAACACATCCGCGCCTTCGATCACGTCCGCGAGCGTGCGGGCGTCGGTCTGACGGGCGAAGCGTTCCTTGTCCGGGTCCATCAGTTCCACGCGGCCCTGATAGACCACACCGGCCAGATCCGTCACATAGATGTTCTCGAGCTTCATGCCGAGATCGACGAGCAGATCCAGACACGCGAGCGCCGCCGCGCCCGCGCCGGAGGCGACCAGCTTCACCTCGCCGATCTCCTTGCCGACCACCTTCAGACCATTGGTGAGCGCCGCCGCGACGACGATCGCCGTGCCGTGCTGGTCGTCGTGGAAGACGGGAATCTTCATGCGCTTCTTGCATTCGCGCTCGACGATGAAGCAGTCCGGCGCCTTGATGTCTTCCAGATTGATGCCGCCGAACGTCGGTTCGAGCGCGGCGATCACGTCCACCAGCTTGTGCGGGTCCGATTCGTTCAGTTCGATGTCGAACACGTCGATGCCCGCGAACTTCTTGAACAGCACCGCCTTGCCTTCCATCACCGGCTTCGACGCGAGCGGGCCGATGTTGCCGAGCCCGAGCACCGCCGTGCCGTTCGTCACGACGCCGACCAGATTGCTGCGCGCGGTAAAGCGCGCGGCATTCAGCGGGTCCTCGACGATGGCCTCGCACGCAAACGCGACGCCCGGCGAATACGCCAGCGCGAGATCGCGCTGGTTGATCATCTGCTTGGTCGGCGCGATCGCGATTTTGCCGGGGGTCGGGAATTCGTGGTAATCGAGCGCAGCTTCGCGCAATTTGGTATTGGCGGTCGTGGTCATGAGGCGGGTAGCAGTGCGAGATTAGAATAGAAGTTCGAACGCATTGTAGCGCCATTCAGGCACCGAATCGGGTTGCAATCCGCGCAATTCGGGTGCAACTGCCTGAACTTGAACGGGCTGAAAACGCTTGGGGCAGAAGGCGCCGCGCGCGTTAAAGTCGCTCATGGCCGTCCAACGCGATTCAACCCGCCGGGAACTGGCCGCATTTGCGCGAGGCGCTGTCAATTCCAATAATCCTAATTTGCCTTCCGGGCTCACCATGCTTTCCGAGTTTTCCCTAATCGAGCGTTTTTTCGCCCGCCGTGCGAGAAGCGGGTCGCCGCCCGGCCAAGCGGCGAAGGTCTCGCGCGCGGCGCTCGGCATCGGCGACGATTGCGCGCTGATCGTCCCGCCGGCCGGCCAGCAGCTCGCGATCTCCACCGACATGCTGGTCGAGGGCCGCCACTTCTTCCCTGACGTCGATCCGCACGCGCTCGGCCACAAGGCGCTCGCGGTCAACCTGTCCGATCTCGCCGCGATGGGCGCCGCGCCGCACGCGTTCACGCTCGCGCTCGCGCTGCCCGGCGCCGACGAACAATGGCTCGCCGCGTTCAGCGACGGCCTCTTCGCGCTCGCCGAGCGCTTCGACTGCGAACTGATCGGCGGCGACACGACGAGCGGTCCGCTCAATATCTGCATCACCGTGTTCGGCGACGTGCCCACGGGCGCCGCGCTGCGCCGCGACGCCGCCCAGCCCGGCGACGACATCTGGGTGTCCGGCACGCTCGGCGACGCCCGCGCGGGCCTCGGCCTCTTGCGCGGCGAATGGGACGTCGACGACGAAGCCGCCGCCGTGCAACTGAAATGCGCGCTGGAGCGCCCGGAGCCGCGCGTCGCGCTCGGGCTCGCCTTGCGCGGCGTGGCGCGCGCGGCGCTCGACATCTCCGACGGGCTCGCCGGCGACCTCGCGCATATAGTGAAGCGCTCGCACGCGCGCGCCGTCGTGGACGCCGACGCCGTGCCGGTCTCCGATGCGCTCGCGGCGCTGCCCGCTCCGGTGCGGCGCACCTGCGCGCTCGCGGGCGGCGACGACTACGAACTGTGCTTCACCGCGCCCGCCGAAGCACGCGCGACGATCTCGGCGATCGGCGAGCGCGAACGCGTGCGCGTCACCCGCATCGGTACAATCGAGCGCATCGCCGATGCTTCCGCTCGCGCGCCGTCCATCGCCTGGCACGACCGCAGCGGCGCACCGCTTTCCCTGACGTTGCAAGGCTTCGATCATTTTCATGCAGACTGACCCCCCGATCGCGGGCGACTCGCCCGCTTCCGCGCCCAAGCCGCGCAAGGCGA
The DNA here is from genome assembly GCF_031451455.1 of Caballeronia sp. LZ024. Taxonomy (NCBI): domain Bacteria; kingdom Pseudomonadati; phylum Pseudomonadota; class Betaproteobacteria; order Burkholderiales; family Burkholderiaceae; genus Caballeronia; species Caballeronia sp. LZ024. The sequence goes on from NZ_JARUXL010000001.1 coordinate 2,847,179, forward strand.
GCGCGCGCTTCATGCTCACGCATCCGCTGCACATCCTCTCGCTCGGCTTCGGCAGCGGCCTCTCGCCGATCGCGCCGGGCACCGTCGGCACGCTCTTCGCGTGGGTGTCGTTCGTCGCGTTCAATCCGTATCTGACAGTGGCCGAATGGGGCGCGCTGATCGTCGCGGGCTTTGTCGCGGGCTGCTGGTTCTGCGGCTTCACCGCGACGAAGATGGGCACAGCCGACCCGTCGCCGGTCGTGTGGGACGAGATCGTCGCGTTCTGGCTCGTGCTGCTCTTCGTCACGCCGGTCACGTTCACCGGACAGTTGTGGGCGTTCATCGTGTTCCGCTTCTTCGACATGGTGAAGCCGCCGCCCATCCGCTATTTCGACCGCCATCTGAAGGGCGGCTTCGGCATCATGTTCGACGACCTCGTCGCGGCTTTCTTCACCCTGCTCGTGATCGCGCTCTGGCGCATGACGGTCTGACGCTCCCTCTTCCGGCTCCTTCGAGACACATCATGGCTCCCGATAACGTCGTTCACCAACTTGCGATCCGCGTCGGCAACAAGCTGCGCGACGAACGGCTCATGCTCGCCACGGCCGAATCGTGCACGGGCGGCATGGTCGCGGCCGCGATCACGGACATTTCCGGCAGCAGCAACTGGTTCGAGCGCGGTTTTGTCACCTATTCGAATCTCGCGAAGACGGAGATGATCGGCGTGCCGGCCGCGCTCATCGACCAGCATGGCGCGGTGAGCGAGCCCGTCGCGAAAGCGATGGCCGAGGGCGCGCTGCGCAACAGCCGCGCGCAGGTGTCGGTGTCGATCACGGGCGTCGCCGGCCCGGCGGGCGGCAGCGACGCGAAGCCGGTCGGCACGGTATCGTTCGCGTGGAGCAACCGGCTGCATACCGCTGTCGAGACGCAGCATTTCAAGGGCGACCGCGAGCAGGTGCGCGCGCAAGCCGCCGCGCACGCGTTGCGCGGCCTCTTGCTCCTGCTGGAGCGCCGGGAAAAGTAGACGCAGAGCGCACGCCCACCGCGGCGCTCGGCGGAAAGACGGCCGCCGGCCGCGCCGAATCGAACGAACTAGTCTGAATGAACGCTACGACCCCACCGATTACGTACGACCGATCCCAGATCACTCATTGGCTCGACGCCAGAACGGTCGCAAAGGCGGTCCAGTGTGTCGGCGCCGTGTCGGGCATGCGCTGGCTCGGCAGCGAATGCCTGACCGCCCACGTGCAGGGCACGCAGCGCGCGCCGTATGCGGTCAATCTGGTTTTCGTGCGCGCGCGCAACGGCGTCGAGCTTCACGATGCGTGCACGTGCCCCGTCGGATTCCGCTGCAAGCACATCGGCGCCGTGTTGCTCGCGAACCTGCAATCGACGAGCGACGTTGAATCCGATCCCGCGAAACCCGGCGGGATGCGTCCCGAACTCGCCGAATGGCTCAGGATGTTCCGCTCGCATGTCGGATCGACGCGGCGCGCCACGGCAGCGTCGTCCGAATCGAAATCGCAGGCGACGTATGCGCTCGTCTACCTGTTCGCCGCCGACGAAGGGAACCAGCCCGAGCTGAAAATCTTCAAGGTGCGCCTGGGCGTCGACGGCTCGATCCGCGACATCGACCGATGGAACGCGAGCCAGGCGGCGTTGGCGAATCCGGCGAAGTTCATCACCGACGACGACCTGACGATCCTGCGCGCGCTCGCCCCGAGCCGTCTCGCGAGCGACGTGATGGGCCGGTTTTTCCTGAGCGGCCCCGACGGCGCGGCGATCGTCGCGAAACTGCTCGCGACGGGGCGGCTTCTCACGCGGCTCGACAAGCCCGAGGCGGGCCGCGTCGAAGCAGGCGCTGCATTGCGCGAGGGCGCGGCGCGCCCGGGCCGCATCGACTGGATGCCGGAAACGAATAACCGCCTGCGGCCGGTGCTGCGCGCCGAACCCGACGCCACCGCCATCATTCCCACCGACCCGCCCTGGTATCTCGACGCAAAGACGGGCGAAGCGGGCGTCGTCGAAGCGCCGATGCCCGCGCGGCAACTCGCCGACTACCTCCGCATGCCGCCGATCTCGCTCGCGGAAGCGCCCTTCGTCGCCGAGGTGCTGCTCGAATGCGCGAGCGCGCTGCCGCAGCCGCTGCCCTTGCCGCCGCTGCGCGATTCCGGCGCGATCCGCGTGATCGACATCGCGCCCGTGCCGGTGCTGACGCTCGACACGCTGCCCGTGCATGTCGCGCGTTTCGGCAAGTACGACCACCGCGCGACCTCGCTCGATTTCGCGATGGTGGGCTTCGACTACGACGGCCTCACCGTCGACGCCGAAAGCGCCACGACGCAACTGCAACGCCGCGGCCATGAACTCGTCGAAGTGAGACGCCGCGCCGACGCCGAAAGCGAACGGCTTCAGCAACTCGCCGACGCCGGGCTGCAAAAGCTTTCGCTGCAGCACGTGTACGGGCCGAAGCCGTTTCCCGTGGGCCTGCGCGTGCTGAACGACCCGAAGGCGTGGGAGCGCTTCGTCGCCGACGTATTGCCGGTCCTGCGCCGCGACGGCTGGCGCGTGACGATGACACGCGATTTCACCTTCAACGTGATCGAAATCGACGACATCGACGGCAGCGCGCACAGCTCGGGCGATGGCTGGTTCGACGTCGAAATGGGCATCACGGCGGGCGAGCAGAAGCTGCGCCTGGAGCCGCTCCTCGCGGACCTGTTCCGGCGCGACCGGCGCTGGCTGGGCGGCATGCTCGATTCGATCGCCGACGACGAAGGCGTCGAACTGCGCACGGACAGCGGCGAGCGGCTGCGCCTCATGGCGAGCCGGCTCAAGCCGGTCGTGCGCGTCCTGATCGACCTCTTCAGCGGGATGCGCGAAGGCGAGACGCTGCGCATTCCCGCGCTCGACGCCGGCCGCCTCGCCGCGCTCGACGACACCCATCGCTGGCAGTTTCGTGGCGATACCGCCGTGATCGAACTCGCGCGGCGGCTGCAGGGCGCGAGCGGCCCGCGCGAGACGGCGCCGCCCGCGGGCCTGAACGCCGAGTTGCGCGCGTATCAGCGCGAAGGCCTCGCGTGGATGCAGTTCCTGCGCGAGCACGCGCTGTCAGGCGTCCTCGCCGACGACATGGGTCTCGGCAAGACCGTGCAGACGCTCGCGCACATCCTCGCGGAGAAGGAAGCGGGACGCCTCGACCGCCCCGCGCTGATCGTCCTGCCGACGACGCTCGTCCACAACTGGTGCGAGGAAGCGAGCCGCTTCGCGCCGGGCCTCAGGGTGCTGAACCTGCACGGGCCGGAACGCCATGACCGCTTCGCGCAGATCGGCGAACACGACCTGATCCTCACGACCTACGCGCTTCTCTGGCGCGATCACGAAGCGCTCGTGCAGCACGATTACCACCTGCTGATCCTCGACGAAGCGCAGTACGTCAAGAACGCGACGACCAAGTCGGCGGCGAGCATCCGCAGCCTGCGCGCGCGGCATCGGCTGTGTCTCACCGGCACGCCGCTCGAAAACCATCTCGGCGAGCTGTGGGCGCAGTTCGATTTCCTGCTGCCGGGTTTTCTAGGCACCCAGCGCGATTTCACCAAACGCTGGCGCACGCCGATCGAAAAGGACGGCGACAACGTGCGGCGCGAACTGCTCGCGCGGCGCATCCGGCCGTTCATGCTGCGCCGGCGCAAGGACGAAGTGGCGAAGGAACTGCCGCCGAAGACGACGATCGTGCGCACCGTCGATCTGGAAGGCGCGCAGCGCGATCTCTACGAAACCGTGCGCGCGGCGATGCAGGAAAAGGTACGCGCCGCGATTTCGGAACAAGGCTTCGCGCGCAGCCACATCGTCGTGCTCGACGCGCTGCTGAAGCTGCGGCAGGTGTGCTGCGATCCGTCGCTCGTCAAACTGAAGCAGGCGAAGCGCGTGGAGGAATCCGCGAAGCTCGACTTGCTGCTCGCGATGCTGCCCGAACTGATCGAGGAAGGCCGGCGTGTGCTCGTCTTCTCCCAGTTCACGGGGATGCTCGCGATCATCGCCACCGCGCTCGACCAGGCGGGCATCGCCTACGCGATGCTCACGGGCGATACGGTCGACCGCAGGGCGCCGGTGCGGCGCTTCCAGGAGGGCGAGGTGCCGCTCTTCCTGATCAGCCTGAAGGCGGGCGGCGTCGGCCTGAACCTGACCGCCGCCGATACGGTGATCCACTACGACCCGTGGTGGAATCCGGCCGCCGAGAACCAGGCAACCGACCGCGCGCACCGGCTCGGTCAGGACAAGCCGGTGTTCGTGTACAAGCTGATCGCGGCGGGCAGCATCGAGGAGAAGATCGTCGCGATGCAGGAGAAGAAGGCGGCGCTCGCCGCGAGCATCCTGTCGGACGACGCGGCGGGCGCGGTGAAGTTTTCCGCCGAAGACCTCGACGCGCTGTTCGCGCCGATACCTTCAGCTTGACTGCGTTTAACGATAAAGATTGATCGTGTCGCGGGTCTTTTTCGCGGCTTGTGCGACGGCGCTGGCGAAATCGTCGTCACGGCCGGCGTAGATGATCGCGCGCGACGAGTTGATCAGCATCCCCGCGCCGCCTGCCGTGCGTCCGGCGCGCACGGTCGCTTCGACGTCGCCGCCCTGCGCGCCGATGCCCGGAATCAAAAGCGGCATCTCGCCGACGATCCCCCGCACCACTTCGATTTCCTTCGGAAACGTCGCGCCGACGACGAGCCCCAGTTGCCCGGCCGCGTTCCATTTTTCGGCGGCGAGTTGCGCGACGACCTGATAGAGCGGGCGGCCTTGCGTCTCCAGGAATTGCAGGTCCGAGCCGCCCGGATTCGACGTGCGGCACAGCACGATCACGCCGCGCCCTTCGTGCGCGAGATACGGCTCGATGGAGTCGAAACCCATGTAGGGATTCACGGTGACGGCGTCGGCGTCGTAGCGCTCGAAGGCTTCGCGCGCGTACTGCTCGGCGGTGCTGCCGATGTCGCCGCGCTTGGCGTCGAGGATCACGGGCAGGCCGGGATGCTGCTCGTGGATGTGCGTGATCAACTGCTCGAGCTGGTCTTCGGCGCGATGGGCGGCGAAGTAGGCGATCTGCGGCTTGAACGAGGAGGCATAGGGCGCGGTGACATCGACGATCGCACGGCAGAAGTCGAAGATCGCGTCGGGGCGGTTGTTGAGCGAGCCGGGGAATTTCGACGGCTCGGGGTCGAGGCCGACGCACAGGAGCGATTGGGTGCGCGCCCAGGCGGCATTAAGGGATTCGATGAAGGACATGAAAGCGTGCGATCCGGGTGAGATGACACGCATTTTAACGCGCATGCAGACAGAGCCCGCACGCTCGGATGCGGCATCAGTCGTTCGAGGCGCCCGCTCGTCGGGACGCCGACCGCGTCATCGCACGGCGGCCCGCCCCCGCGCCTTCGCCCCCGCCGCCGCTCTTGGCCGCCCGCGCCTGACCGCTTCCCCGGTCCGCTCGACGGTGAAGCGGAACTCCCGCGCGAGCTTTTCCCCCGGTGCCAGCACGGTCATCCCGTGCGCTTCCCCGCCGCCCGGCAGGTTCACCGCGTTGATCGGATGATCGACCGGTTCGAAGCAGAAGTAATCGGCCCCCGGCGGCGCATACAGCACGTAGTAATCCGTATTGGCGGAAATCGTCAGCGACAGGCGCCGCTTCGGCCATAACACGCTCGTGCGCCCGCTCCATCCGGTGAACGCGTTGTTGACCATCGTCGAGGGCATCGGATACGCGACGCCGAACTGCCACGCCGGCGGCGCCGGCACATGCCGCACCGGCAACCAGTCGTCGCCGCAAAGCCACAGGCCGCCCGCCGCCGCCGACAGTTCCGTGTCCGCCTCGCGCATCAGGAACGGATGCAGTCCGAGCCCGAACGGCAGCGCGTCGCGGCCGGTGTTCTCGACGTCCAGCGCCACGACGAGCGTCGCGCCATCCAGCCGATACGTCTGCGCCGCGCGATACGAATACGGCGTGCCGCCGCGCCGGTCGAGCGTCAGACGCACCCGCGACGCCTCCTCTTCGTCGACTTCCCACGCGCCGAGCCAGCCGTCGCCGTGCAGCGGCAGCGGTTCGTCGTCGCGATTGCGCGGCACGTCGATCGCGCGCCCGGAAAAGTTGAAATGCCCGTTGCCGATCCGGTTCGAATACGGCAGCAGCGGATAACACGCAAGCTGGTTCGGATCGGTGTCCGCGTTCGGATGCGCGCACGGCCGGAAGATCGGCACGAGCGCGCCTTCATGACGCCAGTCGAAACGCGTGATGCCGCCGCCGAGCGCGGGCGCCACGTCGAGCCGCAGATTGGAATTCGCGAGCGTGATGCAGCCTTCGATGCCCGCCCCGCCCATCGCAACCACCGACGTGCCGGGACCCGGCCGGATCGGCGGCTCGGTGGCGGCGGCGAGCTTGGAGCGCCGCGCGTTGGCAGCCGCCGTGGAGGACGTCGAGGCAGGATTCACACTTTGCGCTGAACGAGCAACAGTCATGGCTCACGCTCCATCGAGAGGCGACAGCCCGGCATCGCCGGGTCGGGTGGGCGGCGCGTCATCTGCGCGCCGCCTCGGATGCTTCATGCCTTGCCTGCGAACACCGGTTCGGCGATCCCGCTTGCAGCGGGCGTCGCGATGAACACGCCGCCCGCGTGCGGATCGCGTTGCAGCGCCGCTTCGTCGAGACCGACGCGCGCGCTCGTCACGAAGAGCGTGTCGAGCGCCGCGCCGCCGAACGCGACGCAGCTCGGCTGGGCGCTCGGCACGTCGATGCGCGCCGTCTCGCGGCCATCGGGCGCATAGCGCACGACGCGCGCGCCGCCCCACTGCGCGTTCCACAGGCCGCCGTCGCGATCGACGGTCGAGCCGTCCGGCACGCCGTCCGCGTCGCTTAGTTTGACGAACAGTCGATCGTTCGCGAAGGTCGGATAGTCGCATGCGCGGATGTGCCGCGTCGGCGAATCGCAGTAGTACATCGTCGCGCCGTCCGGGCTGAACGCGATGCTGTTCGAAATGGCGCAGTCCGCGAGCGGCAGGCGTTCGAGCGACAGATCCGCGTTCAGTCGATAAAAGCCGCCGATCGCCTCGGCCTGCGCGACATCGTGCTTCGTGCCGAACACGAAGCGGCCTTGCCGGTCGCAGCGGCCGTCGTTCAGGCGCGTCGCCAGCCCCGCTTCCACTTCGACGATGGTTTCGATCTCGCCCGTCGCGAGATCGAAGAACGCGAGCCGCGACGCGAGCCCGAGCAACAGCACGCGCGGATCGGCGCAGGCCGCAAAGCAGCACAGGCGCTCGGGCATCGCGAACGACACGCTCGTCTGGTCGCGCGGATCGTAGCGCCACAGGCGCGCGCCTTCGATGTCGGTCCAGTAGAACCGGCCGCTCGCCGCGCACCACGTCGCGCCTTCGCCGAGCGCGCACTGGCTGTCGATCAGAAGCTGCGCGGCCGCGTTCATCACGCCCAGCCTCCGTCGACGATCACGTCCTGCGCCGTCATCATGCGGCTGTCGTCGGCGGCGAGGAAGAGCGCCGCGCGCGCGAGATGCTCGGGCATCAATTCGGCGTCGATGCACTGTCCTTCCTTGATCGCGCGGCGCCCGGCGTCGTCGAGCCAGAGACGCTTTTGCTTGTCCGTCATCACCCAGCCGGGCACGAGCGTGTTGACGCGGATATTGAACGGCCCGAGATCGCGCGCGAGACCGCGCGTCATGCCCTGCACGCCCGATTTCGCCGTCACGTAGACCGGATAGTTGCCGTTCTTGAGCATCCAGCTAATCGAGCCGAGGTTGATGATCGACCCGCTGCCGAGCTGCTTCATGTCGTCGATCACGGCCTGCGCCGCGAAAAACTGGTGACGGATGTTCACGGCGATGCCCGCGTCGTAGGACTCGGGCGTCACGTCCTCGATCTTGTGGCGCTTGTCGTTCGCCGCGTTGTTCACGAGCACGCCAATTGGGCCGAGCGCGCTGCGCACATCGGCGATGCCCTTTTTAAGCGCGTCGATGTCGGTGAGGTCGACGCGCAGGAACATCGGCCGGTAGCGGCCTTGCGCCAGATCGGCGCCCAACTGGTCGGCGAGCGCTTCGCCCGCGTCGGTGTCGATGTCGAAGAACGCGACCTTTGCGCCCTGATCGAAGAAATGCTCGACGAAAGCCGCGCCGATGCCGGTCGCGCCGCCCGTGATCAGCACCGTCTTGCCGGCGAGGCTCGGAAAGCGCGCGTAGCCGCTGTCGATCGAAGATGCCATGATTGATCCCTCTGATGAATTAGTCGCGCGAGCCGCGGTTCTTCAACTGGTCGAGCAGCACGGCGGCGAGCAGAATCGCGCCGCGCACGAGGTACTGATAGAACGCGTCGATGTTGAGCAGGTTCATCACGTTCTCGACCGTGCCCATGATGAGCACGCCGATCACCACGCCCGAAATCGTCGCGCGGCCGCCCAGGAGCGACACGCCGCCCAGCACGCACGCCGAAATCACGTTCAGCTCGAAACCTTGCGCGGCGTTCGGCTGGCCCGAGGTGATGCGCGAGGCGAGGATCACGCCCGCGAGCGCGGTCACGCCACCCTGGATCATGAAGATCCAGACGCGCGTGCGCTCGACGTTGATCCCCGCGAGCCGCGACGCTTCCGGATTGCCGCCGATCGCCAAAGTATTGCGACCATACACCGTTTGATTGAGCATGACGCCAAAAACGATGAAGCACGCGAGCGTCACCCAGATCGGCAGCGAGATGCCCGCGAACGCGAGGCTGCCGAGCGCGATGAACGTGTCCGACGACACGCCGACGGCTTGTCCGTGCGACACGATGAAGCCGAGTCCGCGCACGATTTCCATCGTCGCGAGCGTCGTAATCAGCGCGTTGATCCGCAGGTAGGCGATCACCGCGCCGTTCACGAAGCCGATCACCGCGCCCGCCGCGACCGCCGCGACGATCGCGATGGCGGTGTTGTCGGTGGCGTTGAGCACCATCGCGCAGAGCACGCCGGCGAACGCGATCGTCGAGCCGACCGAGAGGTCGAAGTCGCGCGAGGCGAGGCAGAACATCATCGTGCACGCGACCATGCCGATCTGCGAAATCGACAGCGCGAGGCCGAGCATGTTCTCGATCGAGAAGAAGTGATCGACGGTTGCCGACATCGTGACGAACATCACGATGAAGATGACGATCAGGCTGTATTCGGTGATCTGCTGCCACCATTTTTGCTTGTCGGATTTCTGCGGGATCAGCGCGTTCGCGACCGACTCGCTCGCCTGGCTGACGATGTTTTCTCTTGCTTCCATGATTCGCTCCGTGTTCCTTTGAACCTGTTCAGGCTGCCCGAGCCGTCGTATCCGACTGCGGCAGCGCGAGACTCAGCACCGACTGTTCGTTCGCCTTCGCACGCGACAATTCGCCCGCGATCCGCCCCTGCCGCATCACGACGATCCGGTCCGACACGCCGAGCACTTCCGGCAGTTCCGACGAGATCATCACGATCGCGCAACCGCGCTCGGCCAACTGATAAATGACGTTGTAGATTTCGTGCTTCGCGCCGACGTCGATGCCGCGCGTCGGTTCATCGAGGATCACGACCTTCAGGTCGGGCTCGGCGAGCCAGCGCGACAGAATCGCCTTCTGCTGGTTGCCGCCCGACAGGAAGCGGATCTTCTGCTTGCGGCTCGGCGTCTTGATCTTCAAGAGCTTGATGAAACGCTCGGCCGTCTGCGCTTCCTTCTTGCGGTCGAGGAAAAATCCCGCGCGCAGATAATGACGCCGGCACGAGATGTTGATGTTCTCGGCGACCGTCGCCATCGCGATCACACCTTCTTCCTTGCGATCCTCCGGGCACAGCACGATGCCGTTCCGGATCGCCTCGCCGGTGCTGCGCACCTTGATCGGACGGCCGTCGAGTTCGATCGTGCCGGCCTTCTTCTTGTCCGCGCCGTAGACGAGGTGCATCAGTTCGCTGCGCCCCGCGCCGACCAGCCCGAAGAAGCCGACGATCTCGCCGCGCCGCACGTCGAAGCTCGCCGGACTCTTGATCGCGTGCCCTTCCACGTTCGCGACGGCAAAGCGCACCGGACCGAGTTCGCGCGGCCTGTAGTCGTAGATGTCGCTGATTTCGCGGCCGACCATCTCCGCGACAAGCGTGTCGCGCGGCACTTCCGCGAGCTTCGGATGCGAGCCGATCAGGCGGCCGTCGCGGAAGATCGTGCAGGTGTTGCACAGCTCGTAGATCTCGTCCATGCGGTGCGAGATGTAGATGAGCGCGCGCTGGTCCGCCTGCAGGTCGCGCACGAGCTTGAAGAGCACTTCGGTTTCGCGGTGCGAGAGCGAACTGGTCGGCTCGTCGAGCGCGATCACGCGCGCGTTGCGCAACAGCGCCTTGCAGATTTCGACCATCTGCCGTTGCGCGATGGAAAGCTTCCTCAGCTTCGCGTTCGGATCGAGATCGACGCCCATCGCGACGAGCCGCTCCTTCACGTGCTTTTTCGCCTCGCGCTTGTTCACCCAGCCGAACGTGCTCGGCAGCGCGCCGAGCAGCAGGTTTTCGGCGACGGTGAGATCGGGCACGTATTGCAGTTCCTGATGAATCACCGCGATGCCGGCCGCAATCGACGCGGCCGCGCTCGGGAAATGCACTTCATTGCCGTCGATGAGCACGCGGCCCGAATCGGGCTGGTACTCACCGCCGAGAATCTTGAGCAAGGTCGATTTACCCGCGCCGTTCTCGCCCATCAGGCCGTGAACTTCGCCGGCGTGGACGTCGAAGGACACGCCGTCGAGCGCGCGCACGCCTGGAAACACCTTGCCGATATTGTCAAAACGCAGCGTCGCTGACACATCGCCTCCTGAATTCTTCGATACCGCCCGCGCCATTCGGGCGCGGGCGGCCTTTTCGCCAAGCCGTGCTTACTTCGCCGAAGCGAGGCCCATCTTTTCACGCACTTCCGCGACGTTGTCGCGAGTCGCGAGCATGCCGCTCGTGAGCGTGAGCTTCGGCGGTTCCTTGCCGTCCTTGATCCAGTCGTACATCAGCGTGGAGGTTTCCTCGCCGTGACGCTTCGGGCTGATGATGACGGTGCCGTAGAAACCGGTCGGGTTCGGCTTCTTGAACTCGTTCAGCGCCGAATCCGAGCCGCCGATGCCCACGCCGATCATGTTGTCCGCCTTGAAGCCGCGGCCTTCCGCGGCGCGCACGGCGCCGAGCACACCTTCGTCGTTCAGCGCGAAGGCCACCCAGTGCTTGAACTTGGTGTTCTTCGTGAGCGCGATGTTGGCGGCGTTGAACGCGTTTTCCGTGTCGGTCTTCGCCTGCGGCGCCATGATGATGTTCGCCTTCGGGAAGCCCGCGGCGACCAGCGCGTCGGCGGCACCCGCCGTACGGTCGTGGGCCGTCGGCAACTGTTCGTAGGTCACGTCGATCGCGCCGACGTCGGCCATGTTCCAGCCGCGCTTCTTGATCTCGGCGGCGATGCCCTCGCCCACCTGCTTGCCGATGTTGTACGCCGAGATGCCCATGTGCGGCACCGACTCGATCGGCTTGCCGGCGCCGTCGACGAGGCGGTCGTCGACGGTCATCATCTTGAGCTTGTCGGCCTTCGCCTTCGCGACGATGCCCGGCCCGAGCTTCACGTCCGGCGTGCAGATCACGAAGCCCTGCGCCTTCTGGGCGGCGAGGTTATCGATCGCGCTCATCACCTTCTCACCCGAGGGCGCGCCGATCTTCACGAGCGTGAAGCCCTTTTCCTTCGCGGCGATTTCGGCGAACTTCCACTCGTCCTGGAACCACGGCTCTTCCGGCTGCTTCACGAGGAAGCCGATCTTGATCTGCTCGTCGGCGGCCTGCGCGACCGGCGCGGCAAGCATGGTGGCGCTCGCGGCGGTGGTCGCGGCAACCAGCGTGAGGAAAATTCTGCGTTTCATCTTGGTGTCTCCTGACGTATGTCTCAAGTCCATGCGCTGTTTTGACGAGCGCTACGAAGGTGTGTGGCCGTGTCTTGTTTTCGTGATGCCGCACCACGGCCCGTGCGTCGTGCATTCTTCCAATCAATCGTGATACAGCGCCGAGCGCCCGCCATCCACGGTGATGCAGCTCGCGTTGATGAACGGCGCCTCGTCCGATGCGAGGAACACCGCCGTCATCGCGACTTCCTCCGGCCGGCCGATGCGCTTCATCGGCTGGAGATCGAGCGTCGCCTGCCTGGCGGCGGCCGGATCGGCCTGCTCGTTCCACCAGTCGTGCGTGAGTTGCGTTTCGATGTAACCCGGCGCGATTGCATTGACGCGCACGTTGTTCGGCGCGTATTCGATACCGAGCGCGCGCGTCAGGCCGATCACGCCGTGTTTCGCGACCGGATACGGAAAGCAGCCGGGAATGATCTTGAAACTGTGCGTCGACGCGATGTTCACGATGCTTCCCGCGCCGCGCCCGACCATGCCGGGCAGCACCGCGCGGCAGCCGTTCCAGACGCCGTCGAGATCGACGGCGAAGCAGCGGCGCCAGTCGTCGTCGGTCATCGTGAGCGGGTCGCGGAACACGTTGATGCCCGCGTTGTTCACGAGCGTGTCGACGGGGCCGAACGCCTGCTCCGCCTGCGCAACCGCCTCTCGCACCGACGCGCTTTGCGTCACGTCGGTCGCGACGGCGAGCACGTCGTGCCAGCCGGTTGCGTCCGAGATGCGTGCGGCCGTCTCGCGCGCGGTCTCGATATCGAGTTCCGCCAGCACGACCGACGCGCCTTCGCGCGCGAACGCGAGCGCGATCGCCGCGCCGATCCCGCGACCGGCGCCGGTGACGATCGCGACCTTGCCGGCGAGCCGCGTCATTTCTTCTCGCCCCGCGCGATCCGCAGACCGCCGATGAACGCCTTCGCATGCGACCCGGTGACGGCAGCGCTCTGCCCCGGCTTGTACAGCGCCGAGCCGAGGCCGAAGCCGTTCGCGCCCGCCGTCAGGAACGGTCCCATGTTGTCCGGCGCGATCCCGCCGACCGGCACGAGCGGCACGGCCGGCGCGATCACCGCGCGCCATGCCTTCACCACTTCCGGGCCGAGCTGCTCGGCGGGGAACATCTTCAGCACGTCGGCGCCGTTCTTCAGCGCGAGAAACGCCTCGTTCGGCGTCGCGACGCCCGGCGCGCACGCCATGCCGAGCGCCTTCGCGGCGCGCACGACGTCGGCGTCGCTGTGCGGCATCACGATCAGCTCGCCGCCGGCCGCCTTCACCTGAGCGACGAAGCTGGAATGCAGCACCGTCCCCGCGCCGACGATCGCATCGGCCGGCAGCGCCTGGCGGATCGCCGCGATGCTGTCGAACGGCTGCGGCGAGTTGAGCGGCACCTCGACGATGCGAAAGCCCGCTTCGTAGAGCGCGCGGCCGTGCTCGGCGGCGTCGGCGGGCGTGATGCCGCGCAGGATCGCGATCAGCGGACAGGCGCTGAACGCGGCGTCGAGTCCGGCGTGCGGCGCGTAGGGCGCGGGCAGGTTGATGTGAGGCTGCATGGCGTTGCTCCTTTCAACTCGCGCGGGCGGCGGACGTCACAAGTCCCGCCTGCGCTGCAATCCGGAAGAGACCGCGCTCGGTCGCCTCTGCGACGGTCTTGGTGTCGTGGCAGCCGAAGCGCGCCAGTGCCACGCGATAGCGCTCGCACAGCGCATCGTTGCCGATCAGGCGCAGCGTCTTGCCCGCGAGCGTCGAATGCTCGCGCACCAGCACTTCGTTCAGGCCGCGCAATTCGTGGCCGATCAAGAGGCCGGAGAGATAGTCCGGCTGCTGCTCCGGCGCGAGCTGTCCGGTGAGGCCGAGCGTGCGCGTGCTGAAGATCGTCGCGAGAAGTCCCGCGTGGCCGGCGTCCTTCGCGGTATCGACGCCGCGCACGAACGCCTGCGCGTCCTGCTGGTCGGTCGCGCGCATCGTGCGGCCGAGGATGGTGTGATCGCGCAGCGCGCCGAAAGTCTCGCCCGTCATGAACGTATAGAAGCGCTCGATGCGCCCCCCGAACACGAACGCCCACTTTGCATGCGTGCCCGGCAGGCCGATCAGCGCGCCATGCGGCTCGTTTTCGAGCGCGGCGTCGCCGGCGAGCGCGCCGAAAATCTGCGTTTCCTCGCCGCGCATCACGTTCGGCATCGCGCCCGCCTGCAGGACGCCCGGCACGATATGCACGGTCGCGCCGTTCGCCGCCTTCACCTTCACGATGCCATTCACGAGCGCCGGCGCATCGGCGGGCGTTTCGATGTACGGCGCCTCCAGCCAGCCCTGCGCGCTGCCGACCATGCCCGCCGCGATCACCGGCAGTTTCGCGTTGCCCGCGAGCCACGCGCCGCAGGTGTCGTCGAACGCCTGATCGAAGCCGCCGGCCGGCAGATTCATGATCCCCGCCGAAGACGCCCGCGTGTCCAGCACCGCGCCGTCGTCGCCGAGCAGGTAGGCGCGCAGCGCGGTCGTGCCCCAGTCGAGCGCGACCAGCGCGGCGCCTGCGTGTGGGTCGGCGCCGCTCATCGCTTGATCCTGCGCGTGGTCGGCTGCGGCACACGCCAGCCGAGTTCTTCCGAGATCGCGCGCGCTTCGCGCTGCACGACCGGAATCAGTTCCTCCATCCGCTCGTGCGGCATGTACGGAATCGTGCTCGCAACAGACAGCGCGGCCACGATCGCCCCCGACGCATCCCGCACCGGCGCCGCGACGCAGCGGATCGACGCCTCGTTTTCTTCGAGATCGAACGTGAATCCGCCTTGCGCGTAGCGCGTCATGCGCTGCGTGAAGATGTCGATGTCAGGGCGGTTGTCCGGCTTGAAGCTCGCGCCCGCGAGCGCCCGGTGCGACGCATCCAGCAGACGGGTCCACGCGTCGTGCGGCAGGTCGAGCATCATCGCCTTGCCGATGCCGGTCGACGCGAGCGGCATCCGGTGCCCGACGCGCGAGCGCATTTCCAGACCGCGCGTGCCGGGAATCTTGTCGATGTAGAGGACGTCGTCGCCGTCGCGCACGCCGAGGTGGATCGTGTCGTGGGTATGCTCGGCGAGCGCTTCCAGGTGCGGGCGCGCCACCGCCGTGAGCGGCATCTGTTCGAGCGCGATCGTGCCGAGTTCGATCAGCTTCGGCCCGAGCAGATAGCCGCCCTGCACTTGCCGCAGATAGCGCGCCTGCACGAGCGAACTGACGAGGCGATGTGTCGTGCTGCGCGTCGTGCCGAGCGCCGCGCCGAATGCGCGCAGATCGCGTGCGCCGTTCGCGGCGGCTTCGAGAATCGCGAGGCCGCGCAGGAGTGTCTGCGTGCCCGCCTGTTGCGGCGTGATGTCGACGAGCGCGCTCGGCAGCGCGAGCGCGTCGGGATCGCGGACGGCCGGTTTGGCGGCGGCCTTCGGCTGCTGCGCGCGATCCGGCGTGGCCGTGCCGCCGGCGACGTCGATCTCGGTATTCGGTGATTTGTTCATGGCGCTCGATGCTCGTTGGACCGTGCCGCCGCGGCGTCAGGCGAGACGCTGCGCAATCGCGCGGGATGCTCGATGGGAAGTGGCCGAATGAGCCGAAGCGACCTGCGGACGCAGGCGGGCGATCGATTGCATGATGTGTCTCCGTTCTTTTTGTCGCGCGGGCGGGTGAAACATCGCGCCGCGTCGCAGGTGCCGTTCAGGCTGTGGACGGATTCTAGTTCCGACTGTCTCAAAAATTCAATATGTGATTGCGGTGTTCAGATAATGGGAGTCAGTTCGTCAGCCAATCGCAGGACAAAACAAAAAAGCCCTGACGAATCAGGGCTTATGCGTTTAGCGGCGATCAACTAAAAAAAGCTTATTGCGGCAGTTCCGCCGCGCCCATGCGCCGCGCGATCACGCCCGTGCGCTGCGCGAGATACGCCGAATTGCGATGCTCGTCGAAATAGCGCGGACGCGGCAGCATGACCGCGAGCCGCGCGCTTTGCCACGCCGTCAGTTTCGCCGCCGAGCTCTTGTAGTAATAGTGCGCGGCCGCTTCGGCGCCATAGACGCCGTTGCCCCATTCGACCGAGTTCAGATAAATCTCGAAGATGCGTTCCTTGTCCATCCAGAACTCGAGCATCGCGGTGATGACGAGCTCCTGCGCCTTGCGGACGTAGCTCTTCTCCCGCGACAGGAACAGATTGCGCGCGAGCTGCTGCGAAATCGTCGAGCCGCCCGCGACGATGCGTCCGCGCGCCTTGTTCTTCTCCCACGCCTGGAGGATGGCGTCGGTTTCGTAGCCGTTGTTGCTCGCGAAGTTCGCATCCTCCGACGCGATGATCGCGCGCTTCAGATTGCGCGAAATCTGGTCGTAGGGCACCCAGGTGCGCTGCACCGACAAGTCTGGCCGCTCCGCCTTGAGCCGCCACGCGTCGGAACGCATGAACGCGGTCGACGACGGATTCACCACCGTCCAGATGCCGATCTGCACGAAGTAAAAGAGCTGCGTCGCGATGAGCGCGATGCCGAGCACCGAGACGCCGTATGCAATCCAGCGCGCCGGGCCGAGACGGGCCGCGGGTTTCGCTCGTGTCGTCGTCGAGGAGGCCATGTGCGCGGTCCGGTGGATGCGGGACTCGTCAGGCCTTGGCGGTCAGCGCCTGGCGCAACTCGCGCAGCACCGCGCCGCCGTCCGGCCGCACGCCGCGCCACACGAAGAACGATTCCGCCGCCTGCTCGACCAGCATGCCGAGCCCGTCCGACGCGCGCGCGCCGAGCGACTCCGCGTGCTGCATGAACACGGTCGGCTTGGGGCTGTACATCATGTCGTAGGCGAGCGTGCCGGGGCCGAAGGCGCGGTCGTCGCAATCGGGGAGCGCGGCGTCGAGACTGCCCGCCGTCGCGTTCACGATGACGTCGTAAGGCCCGGCTTCGACGATCTGAGCGCCGCCGCCCGAAAAGCGCACCGACGCGGCGCTCGCGGCGTCGGCGAAACGCTCGGCCAGTTGCTGTGCCTTCGCCGCCGTGCGATTGACGATGGTGAGCGCGGCCGGCTTCTTCTCGAACATCGGCAGCACGACGCCGCGCGCCGCCCCGCCCGCGCCGAGCAGCAGGATGCGCGCGCCTTGCAGCGACACGCCGAGGTTCTGCTCGATGTCGCGCACGATGCCGACGCCGTCGGTGTTGTCGCCGCGCACGCCTTCCGCGGTGAACGCGAGCGTGTTCACCGCGCCCGCCGCCGCGGCGCGCGGCGTCAGCGAATCGGCGAACGCGTGGGCGTCGAGCTTGAACGGCACCGTCACGTTCATGCCGCGCCCGCCCGCTTCGATGAACGCGCGCACGTCGTTGTCAAAGCCGCCGATCGTGCCGAGAATGCGCCCGTAGTCGACCGGCTCGCCCGTCTGCTCGGCAAAGCGCGCGTGAATCCACGGCGATTTGCTGTGTTCGACCGGATTGCCGATGACGGCGTAACGTTCCTTGCTCATCGCGTCGGCTCCGTGGCGTCGGACGAAGGTTGTTCGGGGTTTTCCGTGGGAGCGTCCGGCGAGGCCTCGGCTTGCGCTTCCGCTTCGCTTTGCGCGCTCAGATCGTCCGTTTCGATGATTTCCTCTTCCGGCTCTTCCTCCTCGGCCGCCGCCGCCGACGGCGCGTCGATCACGTGCAGCAGCCGGCACGACGCCTCGACCGTCAATTCGTCGATCGACATCACGTCGAGCATCACCTTCGTTCCGCGCGCGTGCACGCCGAGCGCCGGCACATGCAGGATCAGCGGAATTTCGTCGAGGCGCACGAGGTCGTCCTTCACCACCGAGCCTTGCACCTGCCGGCGGTTTTCCTGCCTGATCCAGCGCAGACACCAGAAATATTCCATGCGCCGCTGGTAATCGGCGTAGGCGGAATAGGTATCGTCGAAACCTTGCACGACGGCGAAGAGATCCGCGTCTTTCGGCTTGAACGGCGCGGCGAGTTTCGCCATCACGCCGTGCTGCACGCACGCGAGCAACTGCCACTGATTCACCAGATCGACGTAGCGGCGCAACGGCGACGTGCTCCACGCATATTGCGCGACGCCCAAACCTTCGTGCGGCGCGGGCGTCGTCTGCATGCGCGTGCGCTTCGGGCCCGGTCCGCCGAAACCGCGCTGCGAGCGATAGATGCCCGGCACGCCGTGATCGTTGAGGAACGCGCCCCACGACGAATTCGCGAGAATCGCCAGCTCCGCGACGATCAGATCGAGCGGCGAGCCACGTCGGCGCGGCGTGATCGTGATGTGCTCGCCTTCGACGTAGAAGTTGAAGTCGTTGTTGCGCTGCACTTCGCGCTTGAGACCGTAGGTCGCGCGCGCTTCCTGACGCTTTTCGAAGAGCGCCTGCGCGAGCGGCCACAGCACGGCGATGTCGTCCTTGTGCGGATAGTCGCCAGTGCCGTTCGCGAGCGTTTCCTCGGTGACGAACTCGTCGAGATGGTTGTGGCGCAAGTTGTTCGTCACGAACACGCGTTCGGCGCGCGTCTCGGTCGCGACGATCTCCTGCGTCTCGCGATTCACGATGATGTAGAGCGAGAGCGCCGGACGCAATCCGCCCTCGGCGAGCGTGAACGCCTCGACGACGCTGTCGGGCAGCATCGTGATCTTGTCGCCGGGCATGTAGACCGTCGAGAGGCGCGTGCGCGCGATCGCGTCGACCATGTCGCCGCGCGTGATGCCGAGCGCCGGCGCCGCGATGTGGATGCCGATCCGCACGCGGCCATCGGCGAGATGCTCGACGGAGAAGGCGTCGTCGATTTCGGTGGTCGTGACGTCGTCGATGGAGAACGCTTCGACGTCCGCTTCCGGCAGATCGTCGGGCAGCGGCGGCACCTGAACCGCCGGGAAGCCGACGCCGTGCGGGAAGAATTCGGAGAGAAAGCGCGCCTCGTGCAGCGCGCGCGCCGACGGAATGCCGCCGCATTCGAGCATCAGCCGCGCCTGCGAGATGCCGCGCGCGGCGGCGGCAGCTTCGAGCGCCTTGTATTCGATCGAATTCTTGTCGGGCTTCGTGAGCAGGCCGATCGCTTTTCCGACCAGCGCCTCGGGCAGCTTGCCCGCCTTCAGTTCCTCTTCGTAGCCCGCCTGGATGAGCGCCTGCTGGCGCTTTCTCTCCAGCGACGCGAGCGCCATCTGCAACTGTTCCTGCGGCGCGCGCTGATACTGCCCGCGGCCCTTGCGCCGGAAATACACCGGCGCGCCGTGCATCCGCAGGACGAGCGCGGCGCGCTCCACGGCGCCGAACTTGTCGCCGAAATAATCGGCGCCGAGCGTCGCGAACGGGAATTCCTCGTCGGGCGCGCATTCCCACAGAAAATCGAGATCGATCTCCTGCGCGACGGTGTCCGCTTCCTTCATCAGGTCGCCGGCGGCGGGCTTCTCGAATTCGATCAGCACGTCTTTCGCGCGCACCTTCGCCCGCCGCCCGCCCGGCAATTCGACCTGGAACGCGTCGCCCTGTCTGGACAGCACCGCGCCGGCCTTGAAACTACCCGATTCCTCGAAGAAGACGTTCACTCAATACTCTCGTAAGACGGTGGAGCCGCGAGCCGGACAGGCTCACTGGCAATGGATTTAGCTTAGGGCAATGCACACGGCGCGTGAAAGTGCGACGCCGCTTTCGCGCGGCACGCGGCGTCAGGCCGCCATTGTTGCCGTCGCCGCGTTCAGGCCGCCGCGGACGCTGCCACCGCAGGCGGCCGGGGTGCGCAAAACGCGATCACCTGATCCAGATACGCCGGGAAATCGCTGATCGCGTGATCGCCGCCCTGGATCAGCGTCGTTCGTACATTCGGGTAGTGGTCGAGCATCGTGCGGTAGTCGAGCACTTCGTCGCCGGTCGCGGCGAGCAGATAGTAGCGCTCGGGCCGCGTGACCGGTTCGACGGACAACGCGCGCAGTTCGTCCAGATGGCCCGGCGTGACGACGACGCTGCCGCCGCCGTGCCACAGCGGCTGCTCGCCGAGGTAATGGCTCAGGTCGCGCTGCGGGACGACCGCCGGGTTGAGCAGCACCGCGCGCCAGCCGTGTTTTTCGGCGAGATACGTCGCGTAATAGCCGCCGAGCGAACTGCCGATCACGGTGACGTCGCCCGCCGCGACGCCCTCGGTCAGCATTTCGGCCAGTTCGATCGCTTCACGCGGCGATACGGGCAGCGTCGGGCATTGCCATTCGTCGAGCCGCCCGAGTTCGGCGAGGCGCTCGCGCATCGCGCGCGCCTTGAACGACTGCGGCGACGAACGAAAGCCGTGCAGGTAAAGGATCACGCGTGGCCCCTGGCGGGGCGCGCCGACAGCGCGTCCAGCAGTTTCTGATGCACGCCGCCGAATCCGCCGTTGCTCATCACGAGAACGTGATCGCCCGGCTGTGCGGCGGCGACGACCGCCTTGACCAACTGATCGATTTCGTTGAACGCCTGCGCCTTCGCGCCGAGCGGTGCGAGCGCGTCGGCGAGATCCCAGCCGAGCTTGTCGCGGCCTTCGCGCGCGCCGTAGCCGAAGACGAGATCGGCATCGGCGAGACTCGACGGCAACTGCGCCTTCATCGTGCCGAGCTTCATCGTGTTCGAGCGCGGTTCCAGCACGGCGAGAATGCGCGCCATCTTCCCCTCGCCGCCGATGCGCGTGCGCAGTCCGGCGACCGTGGTCTCGATCGCGGTCGGATGATGGGCGAAGTCGTCGTAGACGGTGATGCCGTCGACGCTGCCCTTCACTTCCATGCGCCGCTTCACGTTGCGAAAACTCCCGAGCGATTTCACCGCTTGCGACGGCGGCACGCCGACCGAGCGCGCCGCCGCGATCGCGGCAAGCGCATTCATGCGGTTGTGCTCGCCCTGCACTTGCCAGTCGACGACCCCGAGCCGCTCGCCTTCCCAGTAGACGGCGAACTGCTCGTCGACGGGCGCGCCGTCAGTGGCGGGCAGCGCCTGCCAGCCGCCTTCGACGCCGAAACGCTCGACGCCCGACCAGCAGCCGCGCGTCAGCACGCGTTCGAGCGCGGCTTCACGCCCGTTCGTCACGATGCGCCCAACGCCCGGCACGGTGCGCACGAGATGGTGGAATTGCGTTTCGATCGCGGCGAGATCGGGGAAGATGTCGGCGTGATCGAATTCCAGGTTGTTCAGCACCGCCGTGCGCGGCCGGTAGTGCACGAACTTCGAACGCTTGTCGAAGAACGCGGTGTCGTACTCGTCGGCTTCGATCACGAAGAAGCTCGACTCCGTGAGCCGCGCCGAAATGCCGAAATTCAGCGGCACGCCGCCGATCAGGAAGCCCGGATTCAGCCCGCCTTCTTCCAGGAGCCACGCGAGCATCGAACTCGTCGTGGTCTTGCCGTGCGTGCCGGCGACGGCCAGCACCCATTTGCCCGCCAGCACATGCTCGCCGAGCCACTGCGGCCCGGAGGTATAAGGCAGCCCGCGATCGAGGATCGCCTCCATCAGCGGATTGCCGCGCGTCACGACGTTGCCGATCACGAACAGGTCCGGTTCGAGCGAAAGCTGCTCGACGCCGTAGCCTTCGATCAATTCGATGCCTTGCGCTTCGAGTTGCGTGCTCATCGGCGGATAGACGCCGGCATCGCAGCCGGTGACCTTGTGACCCGCCTCGCGGGCGAGGACGGCGAGACCGCCCATGAAGGTGCCGCAGATGCCGAGGATGTGGATGTGCATAAAGCGTGTCGGCGCCAGCGCGCCAGTCCCGGAAAACGTTGGACGGGCGGCTTTCGGATGCCCGTCGGCGAAGATGCAAGAAGGCGCTCATTGTAACCGAGGCGCCCGGCGCACCGGCTTTGCGGCCGTCCCGCGCGCGCATTGGCGCGGCACCCTGCCTCGGCGGGCCGCGCCTGAATCTCTAGTATTATTCCGAGATGGTGCGCAAATCTCACTTCGATCCGCAGCGCGTTCGCGAGGAAATCGCCATCGCGGCTGCACGGATGATCGCCGAAGACGGGCTCGACTACTCCACCGCGAAGCGCAAGGCGGCGCGGCAGGTTGTCGGCGAATCGAAGGTCGGCGGCGAATGGCTGCCGGATAACGACCAGATCGAGGAAGAAATCCGCGAATATCAGGCGATCTTCCAGAGCGACAGCCAGCCCGCCGTGCTGCGCCGGATGCGCGAAGTCGCGCTCGACTGGATGCTGCGGCTCGAACCGTTCAATCCGTACCTGACGGGCGCGGTGCTCAACGGCACGGCCGGCGAACATTCCGACGTCCATCTGCAATGTTTCTGCGACAACCCGAAGGAAGTCGCGATCTATCTGCTCAACGCCAACATCCAGTACGACGTCTCCGAGACACGGCATTTCGCCGGGCGCGGTTACGTCGAAACCCTGAGCTTCCTCAATCGCCCGACGCGCGCAGAGGAGCCGGTCGGCATCCACATTGCGCTCTACGACACCAACGACTTGCGCGGCGCGGTTCGCGCGGACGGCCGCGGGCGGCTTGCGCGCGCGAACGCGGCCGCCGTGCGCGCGCTGCTCGACCACGCAGACGGCGCCGGCGGCCCGGGCACGCCGCCGCTCGGCATCGCCGGCTGAGCAGCCAAACGACTCACGTTCACTCACTCGCCATCCAATGAACTCCAAACGCATTCTTGCGGCGCTCGTCGTCGCGATCGCCGCCACTGGCGGCGGCTTCTACGCGGGCCATCTGATGACGGGCAACACGACCGAGGCCGCGCCGTCGACCGATGCCGTCGGCCAGTTGTGGGGCGCTTCGCTGCAAAACGCGGCGGGGACTCAGCCATCGCTCGCGGCGTTCAAGGGCAAGCCGGTCGTCGTGAACTTCTGGGCGTCGTGGTGCGGCCCGTGCGTGAAGGAAATGCCCGCGCTCTCCGCGATGCACCGCGAGTACGAAAAGAAAGGGATCACGTTCATCGGACTGGGCGTCGACACGGAAAAGAACGTGAACGATTTCCTGCAAAAGGTGAAGGTGGACTATCCGGTGTATATCGCGGGATTCGGCGGCGCCGACCTCGCGCGCCGCTTCGGTGACGACGCCGGCGGGTTGCCATTTACCGTCGTAATCGACGCAAAAGGCGTCGTTCGTTCGACAAAACTCGGCGAAGTCGATCTCGCGGAGTTGAAAAAGACGCTCGACGCGCTGTAATAGTTCGACGCGACTTGGCCTCAAAAGGCGCCAATTTGTCGCTTGTTTGCGGGATTTTAAAAGAACATACTGCCGCACAGACCATGCGCCAGGTAATTTGTTCCGCGTCGGAATTCATCCGATTCCTGTAAAACTAGACAAAATTCTCTAAACGGCGCTAAAGTGCGCCCAATTCGCATCAACCCATGCGCACGGCCGATGCGCATCAACCGAGCGACTATGACACCACCGCTGGCGCTGCACGGCTTCGAAGCGACTTGCCCGGCATCGTGAAGCGACGGACCGGCCGGCAACGTATTACCCACATATCAAGTCAAGCACCGGATGCGTTTCCGGTCTCCAAGTATTGAAAGGGGATTTTTCGATGGACCTTCGTAAACTCAAAACGCTGATCGACCTCGTCTCGGAATCGGGTATCTCGGAACTCGAAGTGACGGAAGGCGAAGGAAAGGTTCGCATCGTCAAGAACGCCGCGCCCGTGTACATGCAGGCGCCGCAGCAGTACATGCCGCAAGGCCAGGTCCAGGCCGCGCCGCAATTCGGCACGCCGGGCGACGCGGGCGCCGCCGCTGCGGGCGCGCCCGCCGCCACGCCGGCCGCCGCCGCGCCGCAAGGCCACATCGTGACCTCCCCAATGGTCGGCTCGTTCTACCGCGCGCCGTCGCCGGGCGCCGATCCGTTCGTGCAGGTCGGCGACACGGTGAAGGAAGGCCAGACCATCTGCATCATCGAAGCGATGAAGCTCCTGAACGAAATCGAAGCGGACAAGTCGGGCGTCATCAAGGAAATCCTCGTCGATAACGGTCAGGCGGTCGAGTACGGCCAGCCGCTGTTCCTGATCGGCGACTGAGCAAACGACACCATGCCGCGCCGGACGCGCCGCGCTATTCCGACAGCGTGCCTCCGGCGTCAGGCCAGCACTCCGTGTCGCGTTGGCGTCGCCGCATCGAGTCCGGCAGAACGCGCCGCCGATCCTCCAGGGCTGCACACGCGGCCCGTTGACGAGTCGAATAATTGCTATGTTTGAAAAAATCCTCATTGCGAACCGTGGCGAAATCGCGCTTCGCATCCAGCGCGCGTGCCGCGAACTGGGCGTCAAGACGGTCATCGTCTATTCGGAAGCCGACAAGGAAGCGAAGTACGTGAAGCTCGCCGACGAAGCCGTCTGCATCGGACCGGCGCCGTCGAACCTGTCGTACCTGAACATGCCGGCGCTCATCAGCGCGGCCGAAGTCACCGACGCCGAAGCGATCCACCCCGGCTACGGCTTCCTCTCGGAGAACGCGGACTTCGCGGAGCGCGTCGAGCAGTCCGGCTTCACGTTCATCGGCCCGCGCCCGGAAACGATCCGCATGATGGGCGACAAGGTCACCGCCAAGCAGACGATGATCAAGACCGGCGTGCCGTGCGTGCCGGGTTCGGAAGGCGCGTTGCCGGAAGATCCGAAGGAGATCGTGAAGATTGCGCGCGCCGTCGGCTATCCGGTGATCATCAAGGCGGCGGGCGGCGGCGGCGGGCGCGGCATGCGCGTGGTGCACACGGAAGCGGCGCTCGTGAACGCGGTCAACATGACGCGCGAAGAAGCGGGCCGCGCGTTCGGCAATCCGCAGGTCTACATGGAGAAGTTCCTGGAGAACCCGCGCCACATCGAAATCCAGATTCTGTCGGATTCGTTTCGCAACGCGATCTGGCTCGGCGAGCGCGACTGCTCGATGCAGCGCCGTCACCAGAAAGTGATCGAGGAAGCGCCGGCGCCGGGCATTCCGCGACGCCTGATCGACCGCATCGGCGACCGTTGCGCCGAGGCGTGCAAGAAGATGGGCTATCTCGGCGCGGGCACGTTCGAATTCCTGTACGAAAACAACGAGTTCTATTTCATCGAAATGAACACGCGCGTGCAGGTCGAGCATCCGGTGACGGAACTCATCACGGGCGTCGACATCGTGCAGGAACAGATCCGTATCGCCGCCGGCGAGAAGCTGATGTTCCGCCAGAAGGACATCCAGTTCCGCGGCCACGCGATCGAATGCCGCATCAACGCGGAAGATCCGTTCAAGTTCACGCCGTCGCCGGGCCGTTTGACGTCGTGGCATTCGCCGGGCGGCCCCGGCATCCGCGTCGATTCGCACGCGTACAACGGCTATTTTGTCCCGCCGAACTACGATTCGATGATCGGCAAGCTGATTTCCTACGGCGCGACCCGCGAACAGGCGATCAACCGCATGCGCATCGCGCTCTCGGAGATGGTCGTCGAGGGCATTTCGACCAACATCCCGCTGCATCGCGAGATGATGATCGACGCGAAATTCGTCGAGGGCGGCACGAGCATCCACTACCTCGAAAACAAGCTGGCCGCGCGCCAGGCGGCCGTGGCCGCGGAAGAGGCGTAAAGACGATGAGTTACCGGGAATTGATCGCCGAACTGGATCGCGAGCACGCGGAAGCACTGTCGGACGCGCTGCTCGACATCGGCGCGCTCTCGGTTTCGGTGGAAGACGCCGACGCCGATACGCCCGACGAGCAGCCGCTCTTCGGCGAGCCCGGCCTCACGCCTGATCGCAGCGCCTGGAACCGCTCGCGCGTCGTCGCGCTGCTTGCCGAAGACGCCGATCCCGCCGTGCTGCTCGCGGCGGCGTCGAACGAAATCGGTCTCGCAGAAACGCCCGCTTTCACCGTGCGCGACGTCGAGGAACAGGACTGGGTTCGGCTCACGCAGTCGCAATTCGATCCGATTTCGATCGGCGAGCGCATCTGGGTCGTGCCGTCCTGGCACGACGCCCCCGATCCGAACGCGCTCATTCTCGAACTCGATCCGGGTCTCGCGTTCGGCACCGGCAGCCATCCGACGACACGTCTTTGCATGGAATGGCTGGAGCAGTCGGTGCAAAAAGAACAGTCGGTGCTCGACTACGGCTGCGGCTCCGGCATCCTCGCGATTCTCGCGAAGAAGTGCGGCGCGAATCCGGTGTTCGGCATCGACATCGACCCGCAAGCCGTCGAATCGGCGCGCCGGAACAGCGAGCGCAACCGCGCGGACGTCACCTACGGCCTGCCGGACGATTGTCCCGAAGGCGAGTTCGATATCGTCGTCGCGAATATTCTTTCGAATCCGCTCAAACTGATGGCGTCGATGCTCGCTTCGAAGGTGAAGCCGGGCGGGCGCATCGCGCTGTCGGGCATTCTCGCGCGGCAGGCCGACGAAGTGGCGGCCGTCTATGCACAATGGATCGACATCGGCGTCTGGCGCGAACACGAAGGCTGGGTATGCCTCGCCGGAACTCGACGCTAAAGCATTTAGAATAGCGCCATCGTCCACGAACCGGCCCTCGGGCCTTCGGCTCAAACATGGCGCTGGCAACCCGCTGTCCACACTGCGACACCGTTTTCCGACTCGATCCGCATCTGCTCGCGCCTCACGACGGCCGCGTGCGCTGCGGCTATTGCCAGGAAGTCTTCGACGCCGCGCATCATCAGTTCGAACTCGCGCCTGACGAGCCGGCGACGCCGGCCGAAGTCGGACATGAAGCCGCTTCGGCTTCTGTTCCCACTTCCGTTCCTGTTCCTGCTGCCGCGTCCGCCGGCTTGTTCGCGGACGTGCATCGCGAAGACGACGCGCGTTCGCCCGTCGCCGAAACACCGTTGACGACCGGCTCGCACGCCGGTGAAGCGGTCACGGCCGATACGCCTGCGGAAGCTCCCCCCGCCGATACCCCGCTCGAATCCTTCGGCAAGCCACATACGAAGTCGTTCGTCGCAGACGATGCCGCGTCGGGCGAAGAGACGGTCTTCGCGCCGTTCGCCGACGATCTCGCTCGCCGCGAAACGGCCGCGGAACCCGCGGCTCGGCATGAACGCGAAGCGAAACCGGCGTCTTCGACGCGCGATCGCGTGGAACCGTCGCTCGATGAGCGGCCCGAACCATTCGTCGCACCGCTCGACGAGCCAAGCGGCAAGCGCCTTGTTCGCGCGCGCACGGGACCGTTGGTCGAGCCTTCCGACGAAGCGCGGACGCGGACGCCGGCCGGCGCGCAGCCTGAAGTTGGTACGGAACGCTTCGCCGAGCGCCGTGACGAACCCTTCGTCGATCCATCGCGGCGCGGCGCGAACGAATCCGAACGCCCCGCGCCAGGTCACGCATGGCCGTCCGATTCCGAACCGCGCTTCAACGCGCCGCCTTCGGGCGCCGACGGATTCTCCGATCGCAACAACGGCGAGGCCGCGCCCTATCCCGGCATGCGCGAGACCGTCCCGCCGTGGCGCTCACCGAAGTTCTGGAAGGTGACCGGGCGCGTGGCCGCCGTCGTGCTCGCCGTCACGCTGGTGCTGCAACTGGCATGGTGGCAACGCGAAACCGTGATCGTCTACTTCCCGCACGCGCAGTCGATCTATGCCTCGGCTTGCGAGCAGATCGGCTGCATCGTGACGCCCCCGCGCGACATCGACGGACTGCAGATCGAAAACTCCGGCTTAAGGCAAGTCGACGGACCGCACAAGCTGGAACTGAAGCTGTCGCTGCGCAACCGGTACGACGTCGCGCTCGCCTATCCGGCGCTCGAACTCACCTTGCTCGACGAGAAGAACAACATCGCGATTCGCCGCGTACTTTGGCCGCAGGATTACGCGCGCCCGGGTACGATATTCGCCACGGGCCTGGCCGCCCGCAGCACGCAGCCGGTGATCGTGCGGCTCGATACCGGCGACGCGGTCGCCGCGAACTATCGCGTGCAGGTTTTTTATCCGTGATGCCCAGCAGCAGGACGCCCCGCTTTTCCCTGACGCGCGCCCGCCAACGGACGCGCGCTTTCCTCTGAACATCTGATGCAATCCAGGAGCGCAACATGAGTCAAGTTACCCTCGGCGGCAACCCGATCGACGTGGCCGGCAGCTTCCCGTCGGCAGGACAGCAGGCCCCTGATTTCACGCTCGTCGGCGCGGACCTCGGCGACGTCAAGCTCGCGAACTTCGCGGGCAAGCGCAAAGTGCTGAACATCGTCCCGAGTCTCGATACGCCCACCTGCGCCACTTCCACGCGCAAGTTCAACGAAGCGGCCGGCAAGCTCGACAACACGGCCGTCGTCGTTGTCTCGGGCGACCTGCCCTTCGCGGCCAAGCGCTTTTGCGTGACCGAAGGCCTGCAGAACGTCGTCACCGCATCGACGTTCCGTGGCACGGAATTCGCACAGGCTTATGGCGTCGATGTCACGAGCGGGCCGCTGAGGGGCCTGACGGCGCGCGCGGTCGTCGTGATCGATGCGAATGACAAGGTCGTTTATTCCGAACTCGTGTCCGAAATCAAGAACGAGCCGAATTACGACGCGGCGCTCGCAGCGCTGAAGTAAAAGTCAAAGCAGTGTTCGCGCGGACCGTTCGCGGTCCGCGCATTCGTGAGGCTGCGCGTGCAGTCTGACGAATGCGCCTTTCCCTTCACCGATTCGTTTCAAAGGACGTTTGCCTTGGCTACGCTCATCTGCGGCTCGCTCGCCTACGACAACATCATGACCTTCCAGGGCCGCTTCGGCGACCACATCCTGCCGGACCAGGTGCACATGCTGAACATCAGCTTCCTGGTGCCGACGATGCGCCGCAACTTCGGCGGCTGCGCGGGCAACATCGCGTACGCGCTGAAGCTGCTCGGCGGCGACGCGAAGATCATGGCGACGCTCGGCGAAGCCGACGCGCAGCTCTACCTCGACCGGCTCGACGCGCTCGGTTTGTCGAAGGACTACGTGCGCGTGCTGCCCGATCAGCACTCGGCGCAATGCTTCATCACGACCGATCTCGCGAATAATCAGATCACCGCGTTCCACCCGGGCGCGATGATGGAATCGCACCTGAATCGCGCCGACGAGGCACGCGGGATCACGCTCGGCATCGTCGCGCCCGACGGCGCCGACGGCATGCGCCAGCACGCCGACCAGTTCGCGAAGGCCGGCGTGCCGTTCGTCTTCGATCCGGGCCAGGGCCTGCCGATCCTCGAAGGTGTAGAGCTTCGTCACATGATTGAACTTGCCACTTACGTGGCGGTCAACGATTACGAAGCCAAGCTGTTGAGCAACAAGACCGGCTGGTCGATCGAAGACATCGCAAGCCGCGTCGAGGCGCTGGTGGTGACGCGCGGCGAGTTCGGCGCGCAGATCCACCACAAAGAGGGCATCGAGGAGATTCCGGTCGTGAAGGCGCGGCAGGTGGTCGACCCGACAGGCTGCGGCGACGCGTTCCGCGGTGGTCTCCTGTACGGCATCGAAAACAAGCTTGGCTGGGAGAAGACCGGTCGTCTTGCCAGCCTGATGGGCGCGCTTAAAATCGAACATCAGGGGCCGCAGACTTACGCGCCGACGCGCGCCGAAATCGAAGAGCGTTTCAAGCAGGCATTCGGAACCAGCCTGTCGTAATTTGTGGAGCAAGGGAATGAAAAGCATGAGTCGTGTTGCGCTGGCCGTGGCGCTGGTCAGCTCGGTTGCAATGTCCGGTTGCGCCTATAACAGCAGTTCGCCCGATGTCTACACGGCATCGCAGGCGCAGCGCGAAGAAACGGTCCGCATGGCGACCGTCGAAAGCGTGCGCGGCGTGAAGATCAGTTCGAACAACGGACAGCCGAGCGGCCTCGGCGCGATCGGCGGCGGCGCGCTCGGCGCGGTGGCCGGCAGCACGATCGGCGGCGGCACCGGCTCGATCCTCACGGGCATCATCGGCGGTCTGGCGGGCGCGGTCGCGGGTAACGCGGTGGAGAACAACGTCGCGGTGAAGAACGGCCTCGAGATCACCGTGCGTCTGGATAACGGCGACATGCGCGCCATCACGCAGACATCGTCCGGCGAAGTTTTCCAGGCGGGCGAACGGGTTCGCCTGTTGTCGAGCGGCGGCGTGACGCGCGTCACGCACTGAGCAGCTTAGGAACGAAGGCGTTGGCCGTCAGGCGGAATCGCCGATGGCCTGGAGCACGCTTACCAGCGCATGTGCCGAACGGCACGTGCGCTTTTTTGCGTCCGTCCGATGCCCGTCCGATGAAAGCGAGCCCGCGGGATTCGTTCACGCCGATAAAAAACCCGCCGTCGGATTGCTCCGGCGACGGGTTTTGACCGGGTAGCCCTACCCGGCCGAGAGACACATCGAGTGTGTCGCGATGCTACGTGCTGCCCGGTGCTTACGGACGGCTGCCCGTCGGGAACGGCCATGCCGCAGCCGGGTTCAACGCCGTCTTGACCGCCGAAGCCGGAGCCGGAGCTGCCGGAGTCGTGGCGGTGGTTGCCGGAGCTGCAGGGGCGCTCTTCTTTGCGGCGGCGGCCTTCTTGACCGGAGCCTTCTTCGCAACCGGTGCGGCCACTTTCGCTGCTGCTTCGGGAGCACTTTTGGTGGCGACAGGGGCTGCCGCCTTCTTCGCAGCAGGAGCCTTCTTTGCAGCAGGAGCCTTCTTCGCAGCAGGAGCCTTCTTTGCAGCAGGCGCCTTCTTCGCAGCGGGTGCCTTCTTGGCAGCGGGAGCCTTCTTGGCAGCGGGAGCCTTCTTCGCAGCAGCCTTTTTCGCGGGGGCCTTTTTCGCAGGCGCCTTCTTCGCCGCGGCCTTCTTCGCGGGCGCTTTCTTGGCCGCTGCCTTCTTCGCAGGCGCCTTCTTCGCCGCTACCTTCTTCGCTGCGACTTTCTTCGCTGCGACTTTCTTGGCGGCTACCTTCTTCGCCGGCGCCTTCTTGGCGGCTACTTTCTTCGCTGCGACCTTCTTGGCCGCGACCTTCTTGGCGGCAACCTTCTTCACCGCGACTTTCTTCGCCGCGACCTTCTTGGCCGGCGCTGCCTTCTTGGCGGCGACCTTCTTCACCGCGACCTTCTTCGCGGCGGTCGCCTTCTTGGCGGCCGTCTTCTTCACGGCCGGCTTTGCTGCAGCCTTCTTGGCGGCGGGTTTTTTCTTGGCAAGTGCCATCATTTTCTCCTTCAGGTTTCAGATGAGAGTCAGTTCAAACAACACCCTTCGTCAAAACCCGCTTCCCGCGCGCGCGTCTCACGGCGCACGCTGCGAAGCGGATTATTCATCGGCGTACGCTGATCCCACCTGCTTACGCTAATGAATACGGCAAGGCGCGCCGTGCCCCGAGGCACCGCGCGCCAAATTGAGTCGACACCGAACTCCGGTGCCGGCAATCGCTTGATCGAACCGGCGGCGAGGCCGCCGGCATTCTCCGGGGGGAAGTTTGCCCGTCCCATTGAAGGGACCGCAAAACGCCTGTCTTCTAGTCGGGCCATTGGCCCTCGAGGCGCACTTTGCATCAGGCGACCGTTCTCCTAAAACCTTGACTGCAGATGCTCGCGTTGGTCGCGGCGGCACCTGCATCCCATCGATTTCCGTCTGCAACACGTCCTGGGCTTGTTGTTATTCCCAGGTCAGCGCGCCGCCCGTTTGATAGTCAATCACGCGTGTCTCGAAGAAGTTGCGTTCCTTCTTCAAGTCGATCATCTCGCTCATCCACGGGAACGGGTTTTCCTCGTTCGGGAAGAGCGGGTCGAGACCAATCTGCTGACAACGTCGATTGCAGATGAAGCGCAGGTAGCTCTTGAACATCGACGCATTCAGGCCGAGCACCCCGCGCGGCATGGTGTCTTCAGCGTAGCGATATTCGAGTTCGACCGCCTGCTTGAAAATTTCGCGAATCTCGGCACGGAACGCCGGCGTCCACAGTTGCGGCTCTTCCAGCTTGATCTGGTTGATGAGGTCGATGCCGAAGTTGCAGTGCATCGACTCGTCGCGCAGGATGTATTGGTACTGCTCCGCCGCGCCCGTCATCTTGTTCTGGCGACCCAGCGCCAGAATCTGCGTGAAGCCGACGTAGAAGAAGAGCCCTTCCATCACGCAGGCGAACACGATGAGCGACTTCAGCAATTTCTGGTCCGCTTCGAGCGTGCCAGTGGTGAAGGCGGGATCGGTGAGCGTCTGGATGAACGGAATCAGGAACTCGTCCTTCGCTCGGATCGAGTCGACTTCGTGATACGCGTTGAAGATTTCGCTCTCGTCGAGACCAAGCGACTCGACGATGTACTGGTAAGCGTGCGTGTGGATCGCCTCTTCGAACGCCTGGCGCAGCAGGAACTGGCGGCACTCCGGAGCGGTGATGTGGCGGTAGGTGCCGAGCACGATGTTGTTCGCGGCGAGCGAATCGGCCGTCACGAAGAAGCCGAGGTTGCGCTTGATGATGCGACGCTCGTCGTCGGACAGGCCGTTGGGGTCCTTCCACAGGGCGATGTCGCGCGACATGTTCACTTCCTGCGGCATCCAGTGGTTGGCACAACCCGCCAGATATTTTTCCCACGCCCACTTGTACTTGAACGGCACGAGCTGGTTGACGTCGGTCTTGCCGTTGATGATGCGCTTGTCGGCAACGTTGACGCGTGCTTCGCTGACTGCGGCGATGGCGCCTGCGGTTGCTGCTGCGGGAGCGACGAAGTCGTCGGAGAAGATGTTGGTCGCCGAGTCGGCGTGAGGTGCTGCTTGAGAAGCAACTTGATGACCGGCGCGCGATGCTTGCTGCATGCCGGCAACCGTACCCGCGGCGTTGCGCAACGTGTTCTGTTGCGAAGCGCTCGACGGAGCTACGGCAGTGGTCTCGTCATCCCAGTTGAGCATAGATTCTCACCATCAATTTAGATCGGTTTGTACCATCTTTTCATGAGCGATAAAAGAGCTTGCTCATGAAAATTCCTGTTTTGTGTTCGCGTTGCTACCTGCATACAACACTTTGCTCAACGCATCGTGTGTGAAGCCTCTCGCGATGTGTGTTGCTGTTCGATCGACATGCTCATCATCGAGGGTTGCTGCGGCTTGATGCTTCGACGTGCGGACTTGTGTGACTGCGTTTGAAGAGAGCGTCGAAGCGAATGCGATGTGACTGCTAAGCGAGCCTCGACGATGCCAGGGACCCGCGCTTTCGCATCGCCTGTTCTGCGCCTTCGCGAGGAGCGACGCTTCATCGAAATTGCACGACTCGATGCTGCTTCGAGCGGCCGTCCGATGCGGCAAGAACGCTTCGACGAACCGACAACGCGTTGCCGAAGTGTAGCATCCGAGGTCTCAAAATTCCACTAAATGTTGGGCTTCGAGCACCGCAAACCACAAGCTATTGTGGGGTCAAAGACGCCACCGAATCTCGCCTCGGGTGCGCTTGTCAAGGCCTAGCGTACGTCAGCGCTGCCTCAACGGCTCGAGCAGCGAGCGCAGATTGTTGTGATCGATCTCGTGCATGAGCGCGAGCAGCCGGCCGAGCTGACCTTGCGGAAAACCCTCACGCGCGAACCACGCGAGATAGTGAGCGGGCAGGTCCGCGAGCAACCTTCCCTTGAACTTTCCATAGGGCATCGTCTGCGTGACGAGCCGCTGCAAATCTTCCGGGTCCATGTCCTTCCATCCTGTCATTCGATGCCGATCGAGAAGCGCACCTTATCATCGCGCGCCATCGGCGGCCCGATGCCTCGGCAGCGGCCTCTCTTCGATGCCATAATCGCCGCTGCCCCGCGAAGAGACGTTCGATCGATTCTCCATGCCGCTCGCCATCAAAGCCTTCGTTGCCCCTCTCATCGTCGCGTGCGCGATGTTCATGGAAAGCGTGGATGCGAACGTCATCGTGACGGCCATTCCCGAGATGGCACGCGCGTTCGGCCGCGATCCCGTCACACTGAAGATCGCCGTCACGAGCTACGTGCTCGGCCTCGGCGTCTTCATCCCGATCTGCGGCTGGGTCGCCGACCGCTTCGGCGCGCGCACCGTCTTTCGTACCGCCATCGGCATCTTCGTGGTCGGCTCGCTCTTGTGCGCGGCCTCCGACTCCCTCGCCACCTTCACCGTCGCGCGCTTCGTGCAGGGCGTCGGCGGCGCGATGATGGTGCCGGTCGGGCGCATCATCATCTTCCGCTCGGTGCGCCGCTCGGAGTTCATCCGCGCGATGAACTACCTGAGCGTCCCGGCGATGCTCGGCCCCGCCGTCGGGCCGCTGCTCGGCGGCTTCATCACCACCTACCTGCACTGGCGCCTGATCTTCTTCATCAACATCCCGATCGGCATCGCGGGCATCTATCTGACGAACCGCTATATCGCCAACTCGCGCGAGGAACATCCCGGACGGCTCGACTGGTTCGGCTTCTTCCTCTCGGCAAGCGGCGGCACGCTGCTCCTGCTCGGGCTGTCGCTCATCGGCGGCGAGCTAGTGGGAAACGGCGTCGCGGGCGCGATGTGCGCAGTGGGCGCGCTGATGGTCGCGCTCTACCTGCTGCACGCGCGACGCGCCGAGCGACCGCTGCTCGACCTGCGCTTCTTCCGCGTGCCGACCTTCCAGGCGAGCGTGCTCGGCGGTTCGCTCTTTAGGATCGGGCTCGGCGCGGTGCCGTTTCTGTTGCCGCTGGCGTTGCAGGAAGGGCTGCACATGACCGCGTTCAAGTCGGGATCGATCACGTGCGCATCGGCGTTCGGCGGCATGTTCATGCGCTCGCTCGCGGCGCGCGTGCTGCATCGCTTCGGTTTCCGGCACACGCTGATGGTGAACGCGGCGCTCTCGGGCCTCGCGATCGCGGCGTGCGGTCTCTTCTTCCCGGGCACGCCGACGTGGGTCATCTGGGCCGTCGTGCTGCTCGGCGGCTTCTTCCCGGCGTTGCAATTCACGAGCCTGAACTCGCTCGCGTATGCAGAGATCGAAACGCGCGACGTCGGACGCGCGACGAGCCTCGCGAGTTTCATCCAGCAGGTTTCGCTCGGGCTCGGCGTGACGATCGCCGGCATCACGCTCGACATCTCGCAGAGCGTGCAAGGTCACGCGACGATCGTCTGGCCGGATTTCTGGCCGGCGTTCTTTGTTGTCGGCGCGTTTTCGTTCCTGTCGATTCCGGTGACGGCGCGGCTGTCGCACGAGGCGGGGTCGGAGATTTCGCGCGGAACGCGCGGCTGAGCCGCTTCGTCTCATTCGCCTGAGAGCGCCTGCCAGTCTTGTTCGTGACCCTTCGCGCCGCACCAAACGAATCGGGCCGGTAGTGGAACCGTTCCTCGCGACGTCGACTGTTTCGACATCCGAGCATGGTTCCGCTACCGGCCCGACTCTTCACTCAGTCGCGGGGGGGGGGGGGGGGGGCCCCGGGGGGGGGGGGGGGGGCGGGCGCGCGGCGGGGGGGGGGGCGGGCCCCCCCCCCGCCG
>NZ_JARUXL010000001.1:2882362-2942468 GCF_031451455.1 Caballeronia sp. LZ024
CGTCTGCTGCGTCCCCCCCCCCCCCCCACCAACCCCGGGGGCGTGTTCTTGCACCCGCCCCCCGCGCCCCGCCCCCCCCCCCCCCCCCCCCGGGGCCCCCCCCCCCCCCCGACTCTTCACTCAGTCGCGCCGGCCGGGCGTTCGCCCGGCCGGCGCTTGGGGCAGAATGCCGACGCTTACTGGCAAGCCTCGCACTCGTCGAAGCCCGGATCGCCCGGACGCATCATGCAGACCGGACCATCCGCTTCCGGCGCTGCCGCCACTGCCGGCGCCGCTGCCGCTGCCGCGTGGAAGCCGCCAGCCGACGAACCGCCCATGCTCATGCCGCCGCCAAACCCCGCACCCGACGCGCCACCCGCGCCATTGCCCGACTCGCCCGACGGCACCGAGTTCAGCGCGCCGTGCGCGACCGTCGACTTCTCGACGCTCGTCGCGGACATCGTGCGGAGGTAGTACGTGGTCTTGAGACCGCGCAGCCACGCGAGCTTGTAGACCTCGTCGAGCTTCTTGCCCGACGCGCCGCCCATGTAGATGTTCAGCGACTGCGCCTGATCGATCCACTTCTGGCGGCGCGCCGCCGCTTCCACGACCCACTTC
Organism: Caballeronia sp. LZ024; assembly: GCF_031451455.1. NCBI lineage: Bacteria > Pseudomonadati > Pseudomonadota > Betaproteobacteria > Burkholderiales > Burkholderiaceae > Caballeronia > Caballeronia sp. LZ024. Next base: position 2,882,960 of record NZ_JARUXL010000001.1, read on the forward strand.
GCGTCCAGCTCGAACGCCGTGGCGTAGATCGCGCGCAGGTCGGCCGGGATGCGGTCGATGCGCGAGAGCGTGCCGTCGAAGTACTTCAGGTCGGAGACCATCACTTCGTCCCACAGGCCGCGCGCCTTCAGGTCGCGAACGAGGTAGTCGTTCACCACCGTGAATTCGCCGGACAGATTCGACTTCACATACAGGTTCTGGAATGTCGGCTCGATACACGCCGACACGCCGATGATGTTCGAAATCGTCGCCGTCGGTGCGATCGCGACGCAGTTCGAGTTGCGCATGCCGTGCGTGGCGATGCGCGAACGCAGCGTCGTCCAGTCCATCGATTCGCTTTCGTCCACTTCGACGTAACCGCCGCGCTCTTCGGCCAGAAGCTTCAGCGAATCCTGCGGAAGAATGCCGCGATCCCACAGCGAGCCGCGATAGCTCGTATAACGGCCGCGTTCTTCGGCCAGTTCCGTCGAGGCGTAGTACGCGTAGTAGCAGACCGCTTCCATCGACGTATCGGCGAACTTGACGGCCTCATCCGACGCATACGGCGTGCGCAGCAGGTGCAGACAGTCCTGGAAGCCCATGATGCCCATGCCGACTGGGCGATGCTTCAGGTTCGAGTTACGCGCCTTCGCGACCGCGTAGTAATTGATGTCGATCACGTTGTCGAGCATGCGCATCGCGACGCTGATCGTGCGCTTCAACTTGTCGTGATCGAGCGCCAGCGTGCCGTCGGCCTGCTTCGCCAGGTGCGCGACGAGGTTTACCGAACCGAGATTGCAGACGGCGATTTCCGTGTCGCTGGTGTTCAGCGTGATTTCCGTGCACAGATTCGACGAATGCACGACGCCGACGTGCTGCTGCGGCGAACGGATGTTGCACGGATCCTTGAACGTGATCCACGGATGGCCGGTTTCGAACAGCATGCCCAGCATCTTGCGCCACAGCTGCGCCGCCGGAATCTTCTTGAAGAGCTTGATTTCGCCGCGTGCCGCCTTGTCTTCGTAAGCCGTGTAAGCCTTCTCGAACGCCGCGCCGAACAGGTCGTGCAGGTCCGGGCAGGTCGCCGGCGAGAAGAGCGTCCAGTCGCCGCCTTCGTGGACGCGCTTCATGAACAGGTCGGGAATCCAGTTCGCCGTGTTCATGTCGTGCGTGCGACGGCGGTCATCGCCGGTGTTCTTGCGCAGTTCCAGGAACTCTTCGATGTCCAGGTGCCACGTCTCCAGGTACGCGCACACCGCGCCCTTCCTCTTGCCGCCCTGATTCACCGCGACGGCCGTGTCGTTCACGACCTTCAGGAACGGCACCACGCCCTGCGACTTGCCGTTCGTGCCCTTGATATGCGAGCCGAGCGCACGCACGCGCGTCCAGTCGTTGCCGAGACCGCCCGCGAACTTCGAGAGCAGCGCGTTTTCCTTCAGCGCTTCGTAGATGCCGTCGAGGTCGTCGGCGACGGTCGTCAGATAGCACGACGACAGCTGCGAGCGGCGCGTGCCGGAATTGAACAGCGTCGGCGTGGACGACATGAAGTCGAAGCTCGACAGCACGTTGTAGAACTCGATGGCGCGCGCTTCGCGGTCGATTTCGTTCAGCGAGAGGCCCATCGCGACGCGCATGAAGAACGCCTGCGGCAGTTCGATGCGCTTGCCTTCCGTGTGCAGGAAGTAGCGGTCGTACAGCGTCTGCAGGCCGAGGTAGCCGAATTGCAGGTCGCGGTTCGCGTCGAGCGCGGCGCCGAGACGCTTCAGGTCGAATTGCTGGAGCTTGTCGTCGAGCAGTTCCGCTTCCACGCCCTGCTTGATGAAGAGCGGGAAATATTCGGCGTAGCGCTCGCTCATGTCGGCTTGCGTGACTTCGCCTTCCAGAATTTCGCGGCGGATCGTGTGCAGCAGGATGCGCGCCGTGACTTGGCTGTACGCTGGGTCCTTTTCGATCATCGTGCGCGCAGCGAGGATGGCCGAGTCGTAGACCTGGCTCATCGGCACGCCGTCGTACAGGTTCTTCACCGTTTCCGCGACGATCGGATCGGCGCTGACGGCGTCGCCGAGGTTCTCGCATGCCGAGACGATCAGCGCCTTCAGCGCGTTCAGGTCGAGCGGACGCGAGATACCGCCGTCGATCACGTTGATGCCGAGTGCGTTCGCCTGCACTTCCGGCGCGTGCGCGCGTTCCTGCGTGCGTTTCTCGCGATACAGCACGTAGGCGCGCGCGACGTTGTGCTCGCCGCCGCGCATCAGCGCGAGTTCGACCTGATCCTGAATGTCTTCGATGTGGAACGTGCCGCCGTTCGGACGGCTGCGCACGAGCGCGCGCACGACGCTCTGCGTCAGTTGCTCGACCAACTCGCGCACGCGCGCGGACGCCGCGCCCTGTCCGCCGTTCACGGCGAGGAACGCCTTCGTCACCGCGATCGCGATCTTCGACGGCTCGAACGACACCACGGTCCCGTTGCGACGGATGACCTTGTAGTCGGCAAGCGTCGTGTTCGGCGCGAGCGTCTGTGCGCCCGGCTGCTGCGTGGCCGCGGCGGGACGTGCGGAGGCGCCGTCAAAGGAGGTCGTGGTGTTGTCGGTGGTTTGCATGTGCAAATCTCCTGGTGTTCGATGGTGCGGAACGTCCGCGGTTGGTTGGTTCAAGTTCGCGCCGGGCGCGTCGCCGGTGCGGACATCTGGAAACTGAAAACGGTCAGCCGGAGAGACATGTTTCGTGCGGGCTGTGCCGTTCTTCCCCGACGCTTTTCTGCGATGGGTGGCTTTCATCGACTGTGTGGCCTTCTCGGTGCTACGTGCATGCGGTTGCCGGCGTGCTGCCGACGGATTGCAGACGCGTTTGCTGCTTACATCGCGGCGGCCCGACGCGGTTCTGGTCTTCGTTTCATGACCGCGCGGCCGCCTTCTGCTTCACCTTCCCCGTAAAGCCGACGGCGCCGGCTCTCAGAGCGGGCGCCGCCTCGACAACACAAGATGTAGTGCAATTTGCGTCTATGGGCACCAAGTATAGTGAACTTCCGCACAGTCTCAAAAAGATTTATTTGCCTGTCGAATGCCTGCGAGGGATTGACTTTTGCTTGGCCGAAGCGCGGCGCGGCCTCGGGCGTTCCCCGTGCTGCGGCGCAACGAGAATGCCCTTACGCGTGATTCAGGTACGGGAAGAATCGCGAGGAGAGACCGGTGGCGCGCACGAACCGCGGCCAGTCGAAGTGAGGACCGGGATCGGTCTTGCGGCCCGGCGCGATGTCCGAATGGCCGGCGAGCGCATCGATCGGATAGCGTTTCGCGAGTACGCCGACGAGCGTCTGTAGCGCATCGTATTGCGCGTGGTCGAAGGCAAAGCGGTCGCTGCCTTCCAGCTCGATGCCGATCGAAAAATCGTTGCAGCGCTCACGTCCGAAAAAGTCCGAGACGCCCGCGTGCCACGCGCGATCGTTGCAGGAGACGTACTGCTCGATCGCGCCATCGCGACGAATCACGAAATGCGCCGACACGCGCATGCCGCGCAGCTGCTCGAAGTACGGATGCGCGTCGTGATCGAGCCGATTCTGGAAGAAGTCGCGGATCGCGTCGCCGCCGAAGTCGTCGGGCGGCAGGCTGATGTTGTGCACGACGATGAGCGTCGGTTCGATCGCGCCGGGCCGCGCCTCGAAATTCGGCGAGGGTAGCCGCGTCGCGGTGGAGAGCCAGCCGTCGGCGTCGACCGAAGCGATGGCTTCGGCGCGCGGTGACTGCGTCATCGCGCGTCGCGGCCCGTGGCGCGCGCGGCGTGGCGATGCGCGTGATCGGAGCAGCAAAAGCGCTGCCCCGCGACGACGAGCGTTTCACTGCGCGGCGTATGCACGCCGCACTCGGCGCAGCGCACGAGCGGATCGGGCAGTTGCGGCGCGCCGCTCGCACCGTTGCCGCTGCGCGCGCTGGCGCCACTCGCGCCGCCGGTGTCGGCGCGCGTGCCTTGCGTGGCGGTCTGCGCGCGCGCGTTCGCGCGGCGCAGCTTGCGAAACAGCCACTGGCTCGCGAAGAACACGAAGATCAGGAGGAGAATTTGTCGCATGGCGTGACTAATAGAAGAAGGCTGCCCGGCTCAGACGACCGCGCGATGCAGCAGCACTTCGAACACGAAGCGGCTGCCGACATAAGCGAGCAGGAGCGCGACGAACGAAGCGAGCACCCAGCGCAGCGCGGCACGACCGCGCCAGCCGGAGACGCGGCGCGCGGTGAGGAGCGCGCCGAACATGAGCCATGAAAGGAAGGCGAACACCGTCTTGTGATCGAGCTTGAACGCGCGGTCGACGAGTTGTTCGTTGAAGGCGATGCCCGAAACGAGCGTGAGCGTCAGCAGCACGAAGCCCGCCGCGATCAGGCGAAACAGCAGCTTTTCGAGCGTGAGAAGCGCCGGCAGCGTATCGAGCCAGCTCGTCAGCCAGCCGTTCGACGTGTGACGCGCCGCCGAGCCGCGCATGTTCTGCAGGCGCTTTTCGACCATCAGCATCAGGATCGCGTGCAGCGCCGCAATCGCGAAGAGGCCATACGCGATGTTCGCGATCAGGAAATGCAGCTTGAACATCGGCGCGGCGGAATACGGCAACACGCGCACGCCGCCAAAGAGAAGCGGCAACAGCGACGCCACGCAGGCGAGCGGCAATACGAGCAGCCGCAAACCGTCGAGCGGAAAGAAAAAGCTCTCGATCCAGTAGATGCCCGCGCCGAGCCAGAACATCGCCGACAGCGCGAACGCGAAGCCGAAGATCATCGCGTTCTGCGGGAAGATGGTGGTGTGCAGCAACACCCCGTGCACGACGAGCGCGACAAATAACAGCGCGCGCCCGATGCCGCTCATGCCCGACGCTTTCGATGCCCGCGCGGGCGGAACCGGTGCGCCTGCGGGAATGCCCGCCAGCACGGGCTCGACGGCCGTGTGGCGATGCGCGCGCCAGCCCGCTACGGCAAGACCGCCGTACAGAAGCGCAGTGAGGGCATACAGTACAATATCCATGTTCGAAGTTTACACTAGGCCCCGAACTCACGACGTCTTCCCCTCCCGCCGTCAGGGCGGGCGCGGGCGCCACGGCGAGGCCGCACTCTCTACCGCTCCCCATGCTCGACAATCTCACTCAACGGATGGCGCGCGTCGTCAAGACGCTGCGCGGCGAGGCCCGGCTCACCGAGGCCAACACGCAGGAAATGCTGCGCGAAGTGCGTCTCGCCTTGCTGGAGGCGGACGTCGCGCTGCCGGTCGTGCGCGAATTCATCGCCAAGGTGAAGGAGAAGGCGCTCGGCGAGGACGTCATTTCGAGCCTGTCGCCGGGACAGGCGCTCGTCGGCGTGGTGCAGCGCGAGCTGACGGCCGTGATCGGCGGCGACTACGAAGGCAAGGCCGCCGAGCTGAATCTCGCGGTCACGCCGCCCGCCGTGATCCTGATGGCCGGCCTTCAGGGCGCGGGCAAGACCACGACCACCGGCAAGCTCGCGAAGCTGCTGCGTGAGAAGCACAAGAAGAAAGTGCTGACGGTTTCCGTCGACGTTTACCGCCCCGCCGCCATCGCGCAGCTGAAGACAGTGACCGAGCAGGTCGGCGCGGACTTCTTCCCGTCCGAGCCGAACCAGAAGCCCGCCGACATCGCGCGCGCCGCCGTCGACTGGGCGAAGCGTCACTACCACGACGTGCTGATCGTCGATACGGCCGGCCGTCTCGGTATCGACGAAGCGATGATGAAGGAAATCAGCGAGCTTCACACCTTGCTGAACCCGGCGGAAACGCTCTTCGTCGTCGATGCGATGCTCGGCCAGGACGCCGTGAACACCGCCAAGGCGTTCAACGACGCGCTGCCGCTCACCGGCGTCGTGCTCACCAAGCTCGACGGCGACTCGCGCGGCGGCGCGGCGCTGTCCGTGCGTCACGTGACCGGCAAGCCGGTGAAGTTCGTCGGCGTCGCGGAAAAGCTCGACGGGCTCGAAGTCTTCCATCCGGACCGCATGGCGAACCGGATCCTCGGCATGGGCGACATTCTGGCGCTCGTCGAGGAAGCGCAACGCGGCGTCGACCAGAAGGAAGCGCAAAAGCTCGCCGACAAGGTCAAGAAAGGCGGCGACTTCGACCTGAACGACTTCAAGGCGCAGCTCGCGCAGATGAAGAACATGGGCGGGCTGTCGTCGCTGATGGACAAGCTGCCCGCGCAGTTCCAGCAGGCCGCGCAGGGCGCGGACATGGGCGTCGCCGAAAAGCAGATGCGCCGCATGGAAGGCATCATCAATTCGATGACCATCAAGGAGCGCGCGAAGCCCGAACTGATCAAGGCCGCGAGAAAGCGCCGGATCGCCGCCGGCGCGGGCGTGCACGTTCAGGACGTCAACCGGATGCTGAATCAGTACGAGCAGATGCGCGGCATGATGAAGAAGCTCAAGGGCGGCAACCTGCAGAAGATGATGCGCGGCATGAAAGGCATGATGCCCGGCATGCGCTGACCGACGCGCCGTCGAACCCGCGCCCCGCCCGCGAAGCCGCGGCGTGCGCGGGTTTATCATATGGCGCTCGCCGCCGTTTTTTCCCACACTAGGTATTCACGCCACCGCGCCGCTTTCCTTATGAATCGCGAAGAAGCTCTCCACATTTTCAGCCACTCCGAAGAAATCGTGTCGGCGGCCGATGTCAATGCGTCGATCGAACGCATGGCGCAGGCCATCCGCGCGGCGACCAGCGAGGATTTCCCGCTCGTCCTCTCCGTGATGGGTGGCGCGGCGGTGTTCACCGGCATGCTGCTGCCGCATCTCGACTTCCCGCTCGAATTCGATTACATCCACCTGACGCGTTACCGCAACGCGATCAAGGGCGGCAGCGAAATGCAATGGCGCGTGGCGCCGGCGGAATCGGTGAAGGATCGCGTGGTGCTCGTGCTCGACGACATCCTCGACGAAGGCGAGACGATGGCCGCCATCCGCGACCGCATCATGATGATGGGCGCGAAGCAGTTTCTGTCGGCGGTGCTGTGCGAAAAGACCATTCCGAAGGCAAAGCCGTTGCGGCCGGATTTCTGCGGATTCGAGGTGCCGGACCGCTATGTGTTCGGCTGCGGCATGGACGCGAAAGGCTACTGGCGTAACCTGCCGACCATCCGCGCGCTCACTGAAGGCGCGTGAAGTTCGAATCAGCTGTAAAAAAAGCGGCCTCGGCCGCTTTTTTTACAGCTGATGCACGAAGGTGCGTATTCCGGTCAGGATCATCTCGACCGAAATCGCGACCAGCACGAGTCCCATCAGCCGCTCGAACGCGGTGACGGCCCGCTCGCCGAGCCAGTGCTGGATCTTCTCGGCAAGAATCAGCACGATCGCGCAGACGATCATCGTGACCGTCAGCGCGCCGACCCATTCCAGCATCTTTCCCGGCGCCTGCGACGTCAGCAGCATCACCGTCGCCAACGCCGAAGGACCCGCGATCGCGGGAATCGCGAGCGGCACGATCAGCGGCTCGCCGCCGCGCGAATCGCCGCCCATCGGGCCATCGGGATGCGGGAAAATCATCCGGAGCGCGATCAGGAACAGCACGATGCCGCCGCCGATCCGAAGCGACAAGTCGGTGAGACTCATCGCGCGCAGGAAGCGGTCGCCGACCAGCATGAAGACGAGCAGAATGCCGAACGCGATCGCGATTTCCCGCAGGATCACGATACGCCGCCGCTCGGCCGCCACCCCGCGCAGCGCGTTGATGAAGATCGGGATGTTGCCGAGCGGATCCGTAATCAGAATGAGCAGGACGGTCGCCGAGAGGAAGTTGTACTGCACGTTACTTCGACAGCGCCGCTTTGACCTTCTCGATCACGACGCGCCCCGCCTCTTCAACGGGCAGGAGCGTGGCTTCGGTGTCGCGGCGCGCCTGGTATTCGAGCTTGCCTTCCTTCAGCCCGCGGTCGCCGATCACGAGCCGGTGCGGCACGCCGATCAGTTCCCAGTCGGCGAACATCACGCCCGGGCGCTCGCCGCGGTCGTCGAGGATCACGTCGATGCCCGCTTCCTGCAACTGCGCGTAGAGCTTGTCGGCCTGCTCGCGCACGGCGTCGCTGCGGTCGTAGCCCATCGGGCACAGCACCACTTCGAACGGCGCGATCGATTCCGGCCAGATGATGCCCTTGTCATCGAAATTCTGTTCGATCGCGGCGCCGAGCACGCGCGTCACGCCGATGCCGTAGCAGCCCATCAGCATCGAAGCGGGCTTGCCGGTTTCGTCGAGATAGGTCGCGCCCATCGCATCCGAATATTTCGTGCCGAGCTGGAACACGTGGCCGACTTCGATGCCGCGGCACATCGCGAGCGCGCCCTTCCCGTCCGGCGACGGATCGCCCTCGACGACATTGCGGATGTCGGCGACGACCGGCTCCGGCAGATCGCGGCCCCAGTTCACGCCGGTCGTGTGATAGTCGAGCTCGTTCGAGCCGACGACGAAGTCGCTCATGTTCGCGACCGTGCGGTCCGCGACCACCTTCACCGGCTTTTTCGTGCCGACCGGGCCGAGATAGCCCGGCGGCGTGCCGAACCACTCCACGATTTCCTGCTCGGTCGCGAAGCGGTATCCCGCGAGGCCCGGCAGCTTGTTCGCCTTGATGTCGTTGAGCGAGTGATCGCCGCGCAGCATCAGCAGCCAGATGGTCGGCTCGGCGCCTTCGTTCTCGGTGGCGAGCACGATGGACTTGATCGTGCGCTCGAGCGGGATGTTCAGATATTCCGCGACCGCTTCGCACTTTGCCTTGCCCGGCGTCGGCGTCTTCTTCATCTCCTCGGCGGGCGCGGCGCGCTCGGCGATGAGCGGCAGCGCGTCGGCCGCTTCGACGTTCGCCGCGTAGTCCGAATCCGGGCAATACGCGATGGCGTCCTCGCCCGTATCGGCGATCACGTGGAACTCGTGCGAGCCGCTGCCGCCGATGGAACCGTTGTCCGCCGCGACCGCGCGGAATTCCAGCCCGATGCGCGAGAAGATGCGCACGTAGGCGTCGAACATCTTGCGATACGACTCGGCGAGGCCGGCCTGGTCCTTATCGAACGAATACGCGTCCTTCATGATGAATTCGCGACCGCGCATCACGCCGAAGCGCGGACGGATCTCGTCGCGGAACTTCGCCTGGATCTGATAGAAATTGACCGGCAACTGGCGGTAGCTCTTGATGTCGCGGCGCGCGATGTCGGTCACGACTTCCTCGTGCGTCGGTCCCACCACGAAATCGCGCTCGTGACGGTCCTTGAAACGCAGCAGTTCAGGGCCGTATTGCACCCAGCGGCCGGATTCCTGCCACAACTCGGCGGGCTGCACGGCCGGCATCAGAATTTCGAGCGCGCCCGCCCGGTTCATCTCCTCACGCACGATGGCTTCGACCTTGCGGATCGAGCGAAGCCCGATCGGCATGTAGTCGTAGATACCGCCCGCGACGCGGCGAATCATGCCGGCGCGCATCATCAGCTTGTGGCTGACGATTTCGGCGTCGGCGGGGGCTTCTTTCAGGGTGCCGATGAAGAAACGTGATGCTTTCATTGAAAAATATCCAAAAGCGAAGCGCGCCGGAGTGCCGCTGGCGGCGTAGTGGCGTGCAGAACGAGTGAACGACGGGATGGCTGGCGGAAGGAAGAATCTGCCGCCGGCCGGAATATCCGGCGAATGGCGTACCCGGATTCGGGTTCGTGCCGGTGCGCCAGGCCCGTTATCTGTTTATAATCAAAGCAATTTTAAAGGATTCGAAGGTGGTTGTATGCTGGATCGTGAAGGCTTTCGCCCGAACGTCGGCATCATCCTCTTGAACGCGCGCAACGAAGTGTTTTGGGGTAAGCGACTGCGTGAACATTCCTGGCAGTTTCCGCAAGGGGGCATCAAGTACGGCGAGACCCCCGTGCAAGCGATGTATCGGGAGTTACACGAAGAAACCGGCTTGCTACCGGAACACGTCAAAGTCGTGGGGCGAACCCGCGACTGGCTGCGTTATGAGGTGCCGGACAAATTCATCAAGCGCGAGGTGCGCGGTCATTATCGCGGCCAGAAACAGATCTGGTTTCTGCTGCGAATGGTAGGCCGGGATTGCGACATCTGCCTGCGTGCGACGGATCATCCGGAATTCGATGCCTGGCGCTGGAACGAGTATTGGGTCCCGCTCGACGCGGTGATCGAGTTCAAGCGTGACGTTTATCAACTGGCGCTCACCGAGCTGTCGCGCTTTTTGCGGCGGACAGCCGCGAGAAGCGAGCGCGGCGAGCGTGCCGCACATCATGGACCGCGCTATCCGCGCGTCATCCAGACGATGACAATCGAAGCACCCGCGGTTTCCGCGGCGGGTGCCGCGATTGAGGCAGAATGTTCGGTCGAGGAAGTGCATGTTTTCGCGCGACGCCCGTTGCACGAGTAACGCCGCCCTTCCTTGCAAACTTTTCCACTCCGCATGACTTAAAAGCGGCGACACGGCAACGTGTCCCGCTTTTTTTCCGCTCGGCACGCTTCGCTCGCTTGGTTCTGTCGGGCGTGCTGCGCGAATGTTTCGGGAAGATCTAATTGAAAGCCATCGCCTTATTTGCGGCATCCGCGGCAGCGCTTGCCGTGCTCGCCGGTTGTTCCAGTAACAAGGGCCCGTCCAATCAGGACGACGGCGTGTTCACCTACCTGCTCGACCGCAAGACCGAGTGGACTGAGAACAAGGTCGAAAACCTGCCGCCGCTGCCGCAGTCGTCGAGCTTGCTGCCGTTCACGGTTTCTCAGAACACGCCGCTCACCTTCTCCGTCGACAAGAATTCGGTTTCCGTCGGCACGGATGGTGTCGTGCGCTACACGGTGGTCGTGACGAGCCCCGCAGGCGCGCGCAACGTGAACTACGAAGGAATTCGATGCGACAACTACGAGTGGCGCCTCTACGCCAGCATCGACGACAGTCAGAGTGCCTGGGACCGCACGGTAGCGAACGACTTCCGGCGCATCGAAAACGGAGAACTGAACGCGTATCACGCGGCGCTGTATCAGGACTACTTCTGCGCGAACAAGCTGCCGATGGGCGACGCCAAGCAGATCGTCAATGCCATCCAGTACAAGCGGCCGGCGGGATCGCAGTATCGGTGAAGTGCCGGATTCGATTGAAAAAAGCCCGCTGAATCCTGAGATTCAGCGGGCTTTTTCGCTAGACCAGCACCAGATTGTCGCGATGGATCAGCTCGGGCTCCAGCATATAGCCGAGCACGGTTTCGATCTCCGCGCTCGGCCGCCGATGAATCAACCGCGCCTCCGAACTGCTGTAATTCGTGATGCCGCGCGCAACTTCATGGCCGTCCGGATTCACGCAAGCGATCACTTCGCCGCGCGCGAACGCGCCCTTCACGTCGATCACGCCGATCGGCAAAAGGCTCTTGCCGCCGGCAGTCAGCTTTTCGACAGCGCCGTTGTCGATCACGACGTGACCGCGCACCTGCAGGTGATCGGCCATCCACTGCTTGCGGGCCGCGATGCGCGCCGTGCGCGCGACGAGCTGCGTGCCGATCATCTCTCCCGACGCGAGCCGCGTGAGGACATCGGACTCCCGTCCGCTCGCGATCACCGTGTTCGCGCCGCTATGCGCGGCGCGTTTCGCGGCGAGGATCTTGGTCAGCATGCCGCCGCGCCCGAGACTCGAGCCCGCGCCGCCTGCCATCGCCTCGAGTTCGGGCGTGCCGGCGTCGGCCTGCTCGACGAGCGTGGCGCCCGGGTCCTTGCGCGGATCGGCCGTGAAGAGGCCGCGCTGGTCGGTGAGGATAATGAGCGCGTCCCCTTCGATCAGGTTCGCCACCAGCGCGCCGAGCGTGTCGTTGTCGCCGAACTTGATTTCGTCGGTGATGACCGTGTCGTTTTCGTTGATGATCGGCACCGCGCCGAGACGCAACAACGTGAGGAGCGTCGAGCGCGCGTTCAGGTAGCGCTCACGGTCGGCGAGGTCGGCGTGCGTGAGGAGAATCTGCGCGGTACGGATGCCATGCGCGCCGAAACTGCTCTCGTAGACCTGCGCGAGGCCCATCTGGCCGACCGCCGCGGCCGCCTGCAATTCGTCGATTTCGCGCGGGCGCTTCGTCCAGCCGAGCCGGTGAATGCCCTCCGCGATCGCGCCCGAACTGACCAGCACGACTTCCTTTCCCTGCTCGCGCAGAGCCGCGATCTGCGATGCCCAACGGGCGATCGCCGCGTGGTCGAGCCCGCGGCCGTCGTTGGTGACGAGGCTCGACCCGACCTTCACTACCAGACGCTTCGAAGCAGCGATGACGGAACGCATCGTGCGCATTCTCCTGGGATTAGGTAAGCCCGCGGCAAGCGCGGGCCCCGGTTTATTCCTGCTGCGCGGGCTTGGGAGCTGCTGCGGCCTCGTCGCGGAACCGCACGTCGGCGGCCAGATCTTCCGCTTCCGCCGCCCGCGACGCGTCCGAGTTCTGCGAGATGTAATCGAAGATTGCGTAGGTCAGCGCTTCGCAACCCTGGCCGGTCAGCGCGGAGATTTCGAAGACCGGACCGCTCCATTCGTAGCGCTCGAGGAAATCCGCCACGCGCGCCTCGCGCTCGTCGTCCGGCACCATGTCGAGCTTGTTCAGCACCAGCCAGCGCGGCTTCTGATAGAGCGCCTCGTCGTATTTGCGCAATTCGTTGACGATTGCCTTCGCCTCGACGACCGGGTCGACATTCTCGTCGAACGGCGCCAGATCGACCAGGTGCAGCAGCACGCCGGTACGCTGCAAATGGCGCAGGAAGCGATGCCCGAGGCCCGCGCCTTCCGCCGCGCCTTCGATCAAACCGGGAATGTCCGCGATCACGAAACTCTTGCTCGGCCCGACGCGCACCACGCCGAGATTCGGCGCGAGCGTCGTGAACGGATAGTCGGCGATCTTCGGCCGCGCGTTCGACACCGACGAAATGAACGTCGATTTTCCCGCGTTCGGCATGCCGAGCAGGCCGACATCGGCGAGCACTTTCAGTTCGAGCCTGAGCATGCGCCGTTCGCCCGGCTTGCCTTCCGTCTTCTGGCGGGGCGCGCGATTCGTGCTCGACTTGAAGTGCAGGTTGCCGAGGCCGCCCGCACCGCCGTTCGCGATCAGGACTTCCTGATTGTGCTCGGTCAGGTCGGCGATCAGTTCGCCCGTCTCCATGTCGGCAATGACGGTGCCGACCGGCATGCGCAGCGTGATGTCGTCGCCGCCCTTGCCGTAACAGTCCGCGCCGCGGCCGTTTTCGCCGTTGCGCGCCTGATGCTTCTTCGCGTACCGGTAGTCGATCAGCGTGTTGATGTTGCGGTCCGCGACCGCGTAGACGCTGCCGCCCCGGCCGCCGTCGCCGCCGTCCGGCCCGCCGAACGGGACGAACTTCTCGCGGCGCATCGACGCGCTGCCATCCCCTCCGTCGCCGGCGATGACTTCAATTCTCGCTTCGTCAATGAACTTCATGCGTTGCTCCGTCCCGTGTTTCCACCATTTTGCCGCGACCGGCGGGTGCCGGCCATCGTGCAAAAGATATAAGCCAAAGTGTCTTTCGAATAGGGTCCGTGAAACCGGACGCCCAATGAAAAAGGCCCCGCGAACTTCGCGGGGCCTTTTTCGGTCCTGAAGCCCGTGCCTGTAAACCTTAGGCTGCCGGGACGACGTTGACCAGATGCTTCTTCGCTGCGCCCTTCGTCGTGAACGTGACGTGGCCATCGGTCAGCGCGAACAAGGTGTGGTCCTTGCCGATGCCGACGTTCTCGCCCGGGTGCATGCGCGTGCCGCGCTGGCGAACGATGATGCCGCCCGCGTTGATTGCCTGGCCGCCGTAAACCTTCACGCCGAGGCGCTTCGATTCGGAATCGCGGCCGTTGCGGGAAGACCCGCCTGCTTTTTTGTGTGCCATGTGATTACTCCTTGACCGTTAGCTGGATCGACCGACGCGCTTTAAGCGTTGATCGCGTCGATGCGCAGTTCGGTATAGTTCTGGCGATGACCAGCGTGCTTTTGGTAGTGCTTCCGGCGACGCATCTTGAAGATCGTGACCTTCTTGTGACGACCCTGGGACACGACGGTAGCCTTGACGGAAGCCCCACTGACCAGCGGTGTACCGAACTGAATCGATTCACCTTCGCCTACTGCGAGAACCTGGTCGAGCGTGATTTCAGCGTCAATGTCTGCCGGTATCTGTTCTACTTTCAATTTTTCGCCGACGGCAACCTTATACTGCTTGCCACCGGTTTTTATGACCGCGTACATTGAGAACCTCACTCTAAATTCGTTTTTCCGCACACCGTGCGCGAAAACGCGTGATTATACATAGAGTTAGGATCGCCGTCAAAGGCCAGTCGACTTTGCCGGCGAGCCCGCCGGCCTGCCGCGGATTTCCGTTTGCGCCGCAATCGGCGGTGAAACGCGAAAAATCCGGCCCAAATCGGGCTTCATCAGCACGCGGCCGACGGCGCAGCGGGCGCCGAACCGCCGTCGTCAACCAGATTCGCCTTATAATTCGCGGCACTATCCTAATTGCCGATCATGTCGTCCACCGCCACTTCATCCCCCAACGCCGCCACCCTGCTCGCCCCGATCGCCGAGGACATGCAGCAGGTCAATCGCGTCATCCGGCAGCGCCTGGCATCCGAAGTGATGCTGATCAACCAGATCTCCGAGTACATCATCGGCGCGGGCGGCAAGCGTCTGCGGCCCGCGCTGCTCTTGCTCGTCGCCGGCGCGCTCGGCGACACGACCGGTCATCGGCACGAACTCGCGGCCGTCGTCGAATTCATTCACACGGCGACGCTCCTGCACGACGATGTCGTCGACGAATCCGATCTGAGGCGCGGCCGCAAGACGGCGAACGCGCTGTTCGGCAACGCGGCGAGCGTGCTGGTCGGCGATTTTCTTTACTCGCGCTCGTTCGAGATGATGGTCGGCGTCGGCAAGATGCGCGTGATGGAAATTCTGTCGGTCGCGACCAACGTGATTTCCGAAGGCGAGGTACTGCAGCTTCTGAACATGCACGACCCGGACGTCGATCAGGCGCGCTACATGCAGGTCATCCGCTATAAGACGGCGAAGCTCTTCGAGGCCGCCGCCCAACTGGGCGCCGTGCTGTCGGGCTCGGATGCCAAGACGGAAGCGGCCGCGGCGGAGTTCGGGCGACGCATCGGCACCGCGTTCCAGATCATGGACGACTGGCTGGACTACACCGGCACGGCGGAATCGATGGGCAAGAACGCCGGCGACGACCTGCGCGAAGGCAAGCCGACACTACCGCTCATCTACCTGATGGAACACGGCACGGCAGAGCAGGCGGCGCTCGCGCGCGAAGCGATCGAACAGGGCGGCACGGATCGATTCGAGACCATTTTCGAGGCGATCACCCGTTCCGGCGCGCTCGATCACACGCTCGAATGCGCGCGAGGCGAGGCGCAGGCGGCGGCGAATGCGATTTCTTCGTTTCCGGATTCCATTTACAAAGAAAGCCTGCTAGAATTATGTTCTTACTCGACGGCGAGGCAGTCTTAAACAAGACTGAAATGCCGTAAGAGTCCAGCAGTATCCAAGTCGTACCAATTCGGGGTGTAGCTTAGCCTGGTAGAGCGCTACGTTCGGGACGTAGAGGCCGGAGGTTCGAATCCTCTCACCCCGACCAGAATTTTCTTGATGAGTTGCTACGCACCGTCAAGACCGAAACCGCCCAGCTTGCTGGGCGGTTTTTTGTTTTGCGCGACCATAATCCAATAGAGCAAAGCGCGGCTCCAGCCGCACATGGAAACGCGCCTTCACCGAATAAACCGGCAAAGGCGCGCTTCGCGTCAATCACTCACTTCGCGCCGACCTCGTCAGTCGCTTCCGCCTCGCGCAGCCCCCTTCCCCCTACCGCCACCGGCGCGGCTTCGTATCGATGTACGTCATGCGTGACGAACCCCAGATCGTGACTCGGAATCTCGAACCACTCCGGATGACCGAACGAACGCCGAATATCTTCGAGCCCGCTCGCCCAGTGCTCGCCCATCGTGTCGTTGCTGAACTCGTAGTCCTTGTAATGGCCTTCGAAGAACTTGTTCTTGTAGATCAGATGCACGACATTGACCGCGCCGCCGTCGGCCACTTCCTGCGCCTGTTTCATCAGCGGATGCGTGCGCCGTACCTTTTCCGGCACGTGCTCCAGCAGTTCCTTGATCATCCGCGCGTGCTTCTGGTTCTGCGCAACGAAGTCCGTGATCGCGCGCGTGCGGCTCGAATACTGAATGTCCTTGGTGCGCTCCGAGATATCGAGAAAATCGCCCGGTAGCGTGCCCTTCGAACTCCACAGATCGACCTGGAATACGAGCGCGTCCTTGTGCTGCATTTCACCGATGATCTCGGTCAGCGGCGTATTCGACACCAGCCCGCCGTCCCAGTAATACTCGCCGTCGATCTCGACCGCCGGGAAGCCCGGCGGCAACGCGCCCGACGCCATGAAGTGCTGGGGTTCGAGACGCATCTTCGTGTTGTCGAAGTAGACGAGATTGCCGGTGCGCACGTTCACCGCGCCCACCGACACGCGCACGTTGCCGTCGTTGATGCGCTCGAAGTTCGCGTACTTCAGGAGCGTCGCGCGCAGCGCCGCCGTGTCGTAGAAGCTGACCTCGTTCGGCAGTTTCCGCGCGGCGTTCGGGAGCGGCATCGGCACGGCCACGCGCGGCGCGAAAAAGCCCTTCTGCCCTTCGGTCAGCGTGCGGGTCGCGGACCACATGCTCGACCACTTGCGCCCGATGTTCGGAAAGCCGAAGACCGTCGGAATCAGCGCGCCGAAATGTCCGAGCAAATCCGCCGGCTGGCAGATCGTGCTCCAGAAGCCGCGCAACGCCTCGACGCGATGTTCCGGCGCATTGCCCGCGATGATCGCAGTGTTCAGCGCGCCGATCGAGATGCCGGAGATCCAGCTCGGCCCGATCCCCGCCTCCGCGAGCCCTTCGTAGACGCCGGCCTGGTAGGAGCCCAACGCGCCGCCGCCCTGCAGGACGAGGCCGATTTCATCGTAGGCGGGCAGCGCGATGCGGCCCGGCTGCTTCAGTGTGTTGCGTGGACTGCGGCGCATGGTCGTCGTC
This sequence comes from Caballeronia sp. LZ024, assembly GCF_031451455.1. Classification (NCBI taxonomy): domain Bacteria; kingdom Pseudomonadati; phylum Pseudomonadota; class Betaproteobacteria; order Burkholderiales; family Burkholderiaceae; genus Caballeronia; species Caballeronia sp. LZ024. The sequence goes on from NZ_JARUXL010000001.1 coordinate 2,899,992, forward strand.
CTTACTGCATGAACCAGCCGTGGCTCACGACCACCGACTGCCCCGTCAGCGCCGCCGATCCGAAGCCCGCCAGGAACGCCACCGTGTTCGCGACATCCTCGACCGTCGTGAATTCGCCGTCGACGGTTTCCTTCAGCATCACGTCCTTGATGACCTGCGCTTCGGTGATGCCGAGCGCCTTCGCCTGCTCGGGAATCTGCTTGTCGACGAGCGGCGTGCGCACGAATCCCGGGCACACGACGTTCGCCCGCACGCCGCGCGAACCGCCTTCCTTCGCGACGACGCGCGCGAGACCCAACAAGCCGTGCTTCGCCGCGACATACGCCGACTTCAGCTTCGACGCCTCATGCGAATGCACCGATCCCATATAGATGATCGAGCCGCCCTTGCCCGCCGCGTACATGTGCTTGATGGCGGCCTTCGTCGTGAGGAACGCGCCGTCGAGGTGGATCGCGAGCATCTTCTTCCAGTCGGCGAACGCGTAGTCCTCGATCGGGTTGACGATCTGGATGCCCGCGTTCGATACGAGCACGTCGATCGAGCCGAGCTTCGCGACGATTTCCTCGATGCCCGCGTTGACTTCGTCCTCGCTCGTCACGTCCATCGATACCGCGATCGCGCGTCCGCCGCCCGCGACGATGTCGTCGGCAACCTTCTGCGCGTTCGCGAGATTCAGGTCGGCGATCACGACCGCCGCGCCGTCCGAGGCGAGCTTGCGCGCGCACTGTTCACCGATACCGCTTGCTGCGCCCGTTACGAGCGCGACTTTTCCTTGCAACGACATGTGCATGTTCCTTTTGGCTTATTGATTGACGGCAAGCTTCAGCGCATCGGCGGGAGCGAGATAGTCGTAAGCGACTTCGCCGATATCGAGCGTGAGATTCGCAATGACGTGCCGCGCGCCGACGATCCGCTTCACCGGCAGATCGGCGACCGGCGCGAGCGCGTGCGCGTGGAGTTCGAGCGCGGCCGGGCCTTCCCAGGCGCCGAGCACGGTGACGTCGCGCAAGAAGAAGCGCACGAGTTCGCAGACGCGCGCCGAGCCGTCGACGTGCGGAATCACCTTCAGCAGATAGTTGGGCGTATCGGCGAGCTTGCGGCGCTCGGCTTCGAGGTCGAGCGGACTATATTTGTAGCCCATCGTGCCGGTGGCGACGCGTTGCGTGCCGTAGTCGAGCGTGCCGAGCAGCGTGTCCTTGCCGTCGACGCAAAGGCGCGGCGATGCAAGCTTCTTCGGGAATCCCCAGATTTCGCGGCCGCCGGCGATCGGCCCTTCGTCGTCGAGATACATCGCGTGGGTGTAGCTCGCCTTGCGGCCTTCTTCGTCGATGACGGAGATGACTTGCCCGCTTTCGGTGTAGTCGCCGAAACCCGATGAATCCGGCATGCGGATGAACTCGTAATGCACGAGCGCGTTGTCAACTTTCAGCGGTTCCGGCACGACCGCGCGCAGGGCGTCGAGGTCCGTTTCATACGAGATGATGAAGTATTCGCGATTGAGAAAGCGAAACGGCGGCCGAGGATAGGCGGGACGGTGCACCGGCATCGCATAGGCGTTCTTGCGGATTTCATCTTCTGTCACTGCGGCGCTTCCTGTGGATGACGAAGGCACGATGGTAGCGGCATTCGTCGGCCGGAGCGGATTACACCGACCTGACGACCGCTGCCCAGGCGCCCTCGTCGCTGCGGTGAAACGCCCGCCCCGTCTGGCTTTGCCGTTCATCGGCGGATGCAGCGGTCGCATCGTCATCGGTTTCGCAAAATATTGTTGCGCCAGTGAGTCCTATGTCAGAGCAAGGCGCGTTCAAGACTCGAACGCGCCATTTACAGAGACATCCTGAACAAAATTTCGATTCCACTAGGAATTCAACGCGCCCCGGTTCATCGAACGACCGTGCGCCCCAGACCTCGCCCGACCGCGCGCGCCGGCGATGCGAAAAATCCCCGCGAGCCCCGTCCAACGGCCGATCCGCCGGTCACGCAAGCTTTCGCAGACGGTCTGTTATAGTCCCTTCCATCCCTCCCCTTCTCTCAACGGTCGCGTGGACAACCTTCCCTTATGGGCGCAAATTTGCGCCATCTTTCTGCTTCTCTTTCTGTCCGGCTTTTTCTCGATCTCTGAAACGTCGATGATGGCGCTCAATCGCCATCGTCTGAAGTACCTCGCGAGCCAGGGGTCGCTGCGCGCGCGCACGACGCAGGGCCTGCTCGCGAAAACCGATCAGTTGCTGAGCGTGATCCTGATCGGCAACAACCTGATCAATACGATCATTCCGGTCCTCGTCACGTCGATCGCGCTGCGCACGTTCGGCCACGACAACTTCGTGCTGTCGATCGCGACGGGCATCGTCGCGTTCCTCATCATCGTGTTCGCGGAGATCGCGCCGAAGATCGTCGGCGCGACGTATCCGGAAAAGGTCGCGCTGCCCGCGAGCCTGATTCTCGCGCCGCTGATGCGCGTTCTGCGGCCGGTCGTGTGGTTCGTCAACCTGTTCGCGAACGCTTTGCTCGCCGCGCTGCACATCAATACGAAAGGCGGCCGCGACCAGCGCATGTCACCCGAGGAACTGCGCACCGTCGTGCTGGAGTCGGGCAGTTTCATGCCGACCAAGCACCGCAGCATTCTGCTGAATCTGTTCGATCTGGAGAACATCACCGTCGACGACGTGATGATCCCGCGCCGCCGGATCGAAGCGCTCGACTTCGATGCGCCGTTCGAGCAGATCATGCACCAGCTCGAAACCTGCTATCACAACAAGCTCGTCGTCTTTCAGGGCGACATCGACCGCGTGCTCGGCATCCTGCACGTGAGAAAGACGCTGTCGGCGCTGCACAACCAGGAACTGGAGCGCGAGACGCTGCGCGAACTGCTCACCGAGCCGTATTTCGTGCCGGCCGGCACGCCGGTGTTCCAGCAGTTGCAGTATTTCCAGGAGAGCCGCCACCGCATCGCGATCGTCGTCGACGAATACGGCGAGTTGCAGGGGCTCGTGACACCGGAAGACATCATCGAGGAACTGATCGGCGAGTTCACGACGACGATCCCGCGCGGCACCGGCTCGCGCGGCGGCTGGGACGAACAGGGCGAATGCATCGTGGCGGGCAGCATGCCGCTGCGCGAACTGAACCGCTGGCTGCACCTGAAACTGCCGACCGACGGCCCGAAGACGCTCAACGGGCTGATCCTCGAAACGCTGGAGGACATCCCGGACGGCGACGTGTCGGTGGAAATCGCGGGCGTGCATTTCGAGGTGATGCGCAGCGACGATCAGGCGATCCGCACCGTGAAAATCTTCCGTCCCGCGGCGGCAGCGACGACCCGCCTGCAGCGTTAGCCGTCCGGCCGAGTATGAAGGCGTGCGCGGCGGCGCGATGATGGGTCATCCCGAACCCGGACGGCCCACGCCGATCAACGCATGCCAACGCCTTCCCGCGACTCTTTCGCGCGCCTCGTGCCGCGCCCGCCCGATCCGCTTCCCGCCGACGACGCCCCGGCCGTCGCACTCCTGACCGAGACGCTGCGCATCGCGGCGGCGCGCGGCGCGTCCGACATTCATGTCGAGCCGGCCGAACACGAATGGCGCATCCGGCTGCGCATCGACGGCGCGCTGCACGTCCTGCACAAGCCGCCGCTGCATCTGCGCGATGCGGTCGTCACGCGCATCAAGGTGCTCGCGCGGATGGACATCGCGGAGCGGCGCGTGCCGCAGGACGGCCGGCTGCGACTTCCGCTCGCGAACGGCCAGCTCGAGGACTATCGCGTGAACTCGCTGCCGACCCTCTTCGGTGAAAAGCTCGTGCTGCGACGCCTCGAAGCGCTGCCCGCCGACCTCTCGCTCGGCGCGCTCGGACTCGATGCGCGACAGAGCGAAGCCGTCGAATCGGCGATCCACGCGCCGCATGGGCTTATCCTCGTCACCGGCCCGACCGGCAGCGGCAAGACGCTTTCGCTCTACTGCTTCCTTCAGATGCTCAACGCCGAGGCGCGCAACGTCTGTTCTGTCGAGGACCCGGCCGAAATCCAGTTGAACGGCATCAATCAGGTCAGCGTGCGCGACAAGGCCGGGCTCACGTTCGCCGTCGCGTTGCGTGCGTTCATGCGGCAGGACCCGGATGTGATCATGGTCGGCGAGATCCGCGACGCCGAAACCGCCGATGTCGCCGTGAAGGCGGCCCAGACCGGCCATCTCGTGCTGTCGACGCTTCACACGAACGATGCGCCCGCCGCCATCGCGCGGCTGATCGACATCGGCGTGGCGCCGTACAACCTCGCGTCGGCGCTGCGGCTCGTCACGGCGCAGCGGCTCGTGCGAAAGCTGTGCGAGGCGTGTCGCGTGCCGTCCGAACTCCCGCTCGACGACGGCATCCGCCCCTTCGAGCCGCGCGGCTGCGCGAAGTGCCACGGGATCGGCTATCGGGGACGCGTGGGCGTGCACCAGCTGATGCCCGTCACCGACGCGCTGCGCGAACTGATCGTTGCGCGCGCCGCCACGCATGCGGTCACGCGTCAGGCGCAGTCCGAAGGCATGCCGGCGTTGCGCGACGCGGCCTTTCAGCGCGTGCGCGAAGGCGTGACGAGCGTCGCCGAGGCGCTCGAAGCCACGGAGATCGCGTAATGGGCGCCGATCTTCGATTTGCATGGCGCGGCGTCGATGCAAACGGCGCGAAGAAGCGCGGCAGGACGATCGCGGCCGACGCCGCATCGGCGCGCGCCGCGTTGAGGCGCGAAGGCTGGACGGTACTGGAACTCGACGCACTCGGCGACGCGCCGCCGCCGAAGGCGGGCGGCGCCGACGTGACGCTCTTCACGCGCCAGTTGGCGGGCCTGCTGCGCGCCGGGCTGCCGCTCGCGCCTGCGCTCGAACTGATCGCGCAAACGCCGATGCGCGGCGGTTTGCCGCGCATCGTGCGAAGTGTCGCGCGCGACATCACGCAGGGCGTGCCGTTCTCCGATGCGCTCGCGCGTCATCCGGCGTGTTTCGGGCCGCTCTACTGCCAGCTCGTTTCGGTCGGCGAACTGGCGGGCGCCTTGCCGACGGTGCTCGCGCGCCTCGCTGACGACCGCGAGCGCGCGGCCTCGCAGCGTGCGAAGCTCAAGGGCGCGCTGACCTATCCGGTCATGGTGCTGCTGCTCTCGCTCTCGATCACGGCGGGCTTGCTGGTCGGCGTCGTGCCGACCTTCAAGACGATCTTCGACGGTTTCGGCGCCGCGCTGCCCGCGCCGACACGCTTCGTGCTCGCGTTGTCGGACGGTGTCGCGCGCTGGAGCGCGCCGTTCGCGATCGCGTGCTTCGTTGCAGGCGCAGCGTGTGCGCGCGTGCTCGAGCGCTCGCCGCCGGCACGCGACGCCGTCGATCGCGCGTTGCTGAAGCTGCCGCTCGTCGGCGCGCTGCTGCGCTCGCTCGCGGTGGCGCGCTGGAGCCGCGCGCTCGGCACGCTGCTCGCGGCGGGCACACCGCTCTCCGATGCATTCGGTTCGCTCGCGAACGCCACCGGCAACCGCATCTTCGACCGCGCGACCGTCGACATTGCGGCGCGTCTGCATCGCGGCGAACGGCTCGCGGCCGCCATGCGCGCGCAGGGCTGCTTCCCGCCCGAAGTCGTGCAGCCGGTCGCGGTCGCCGAGGAATCGGGCTCGCTCGACTCGATGCTGATGGACCTCGCCACTTTGGGCGACCGGCAGGTCGACGACAGGATCGGCACCTTCGCGAGCTTGTGCGAGCCGGTCGTGATCGTCGTGCTCGGCGCGCTCGTGGGCGGACTCGTCATCGCGATGTATCTTCCCATCATTCAACTCGGTAACGTGGTGTAGTGGTGTAGCATCGCTGCCGAATTCATTCCGTCACTGTCCATGCTGCCTTCGTTCGAACCCTACCTCGCGGATCATTCCGGCGCTTACCTGCACGTCTTTGCCGCGCTGCCCGTCGCGGTGCAGTACGGCTTCGCCGTGGTGTTCGGCCTCGTGATCGGCAGCTTTCTGACGGTCGTCGTGCATCGACTGCCGATCATGCTGGAACGCGCATGGCGAGCCGAGCTCGAAGCGGCGGATGAGAACCATGCCGAGGCCGAAGGCCCGTCGACGCCCGTCCGCTACAACCTCGCCGTGCCGCGCAGCGGCTGCCCGCACTGCGGACACACGCTGCGCGCATGGGAGAACATTCCGGTCGTGAGCTACGTGCTGTTGCGCGGACGATGCGCGAAGTGCGGCGCGTCCGTCAGCCCGCGCTATCCGCTGACCGAACTCGCCACGGCGCTCCTCGCTGCCGTTTCGCTTTACGCGTTCGGCCCCAACTGGCTCGCGCTCGCCGCCTTCGGTCTGTGCGCGACACTGCTCGCGATGAGTCTCATCGACTTCGACACAAAATACCTGCCCGACTCGCTCACGCTGCCGCTTTTGTGGGCTGGCCTGATCGTCAATCTCGGCGACGGCGGCTTTGCCTCGTTGCGCGATGCGGTCATCGGCGCGATCGCGGGTTATCTGTTCCTGTGGTGCGTCTACTGGATCTTCCGGCTGGTGCGCGGCGTCGAAGGCATGGGTTACGGCGACTTCAAGCTGCTCGCCGCGCTCGGCGCATGGCTTGGCTGGATGGCGCTGCCGCAGATCCTGATGGTCTCGGCGATCGCGGGCGCGCTCGTCGGACTGATCGCGACGTGGCGCAAACGCATGCGCTTCGAAGAACCGCTGCCGTTCGGGCCGTTCCTCGCGATTGGCGGCGCACTGACACTCTTCTTCGGCACGCCGCTCTACGCGCTGTTCGGTTGAATTCACGGATGAATACGAGGAGCCAGGGATGTTCAGCATCGGCTTGACGGGCGGTATCGGCAGCGGCAAGACGACAGTCGCCGATCTCTTCGCGGCACACGGCGTCACCGTGATCGACACCGATCTCATCGCGCACGGCATCACGGCACCGGGCGGCGTGGCGATGCCGCTGATCGAAAGCAAGTTCGGGCGCGAGTTCGTCGCGCAGGACGGCTCGCTCGATCGCGCGAAGATGCGCGAGCGCGTCTTCGCCGACGACGCGGCCAAAGCGCGGCTCGAAGCCATCACGCATCCGCTGATCCGTGCGGAAACCGAACATCAGCGCGGCCTGGCGCGTGGCGCGTATCACATCGTGGCCGTGCCGCTCCTCGTGGAATCGGGGAACTGGTCGTCGCGTGCCGATCGGATTCTGGTCGTCGACTGCCCGGTCGAAACGCAGATCGAACGCGTGATGCGGCGCAATGGCTTTTCGCGCGAACAGGTGCTCGCCATCATCGCGCGCCAGGCCACTCGCGAAGCACGACTCGCGGTGGCCGACGACATCGTCGTCAACGATGCGAACGCGACCCTCGACACGCTCAAGCGCGATGTCGATGCATTGCACGCGCGCTATCTGTCACTGGCCGATGCGTGAGCCGCGACGCGAGCATTCGCACGAACGCAAAGTTCACACTTAACGATTGGAAACTGTTGCGATCAGCGACGAAAATGCGTCCCGACAAGCTCATCGTGCGTCGATTTGCTAGGGTGGGGTTGCGGCATTAGAATGTCCTGACTTTCCGTCCCACGTAGCACCGACTTACGCCGAGGCGAGCGCGCTTGATCCTTTACGAGTATCCCTTCAACGAGCGAATTCGAACGCTGCTGCGCCTCGAAGACCTGTTCGAGCGCTTCACCTTCTTCTTGACCCAGGAAGACCCCCGTGAGCATCACGTCGCGCTGACGACGCTCTTCGAAATCGCCGAAGTCGCGGGCCGCACCGATCTGAAAGCCGATCTGATGAAGGAACTGGAACGCCAGCGTCAGACGCTCGCGCCGTTCCGCGGCAATCCCGGCATCGAACAGGAAGCGCTCGAAGCCGTGCTCGGAGAAATCGAACAGACGCTCGCCGGGCTCGCGCAGATGCAGGGCAAGACCGGTCAGCACCTGATCGACAACGAATGGCTCGCGAGCATCCGTAGCCGCACGATCATTCCCGGCGGCACCTGCAAATTCGACTTGCCGTCGTACTTTGCATGGCAGCAATTGCCGGTCGAGCAGCGTCGCCAGGACATCGCGAAGTGGGTCATGCCGATGCTCGCGCTACGCGACGCAGCCACCATCGTGCTGCGTCTCGCGCGCGAATCGGGGCAGGCGTCGAAGGTGATGGCAATGCAGGGCAGCTATCAGCAGATGCTCTCGGGACGGACCTATCAGCTGATGCAGGTGCGCGTGTCGCCGGAGGTGCGGGTGATCCCCGAGGCGAGCGCCAACAAGTACATGCTGTGGGTGCGCTTCACGGTGCAGGACGGCGATCTGCGGCCGCGCCCCGTCGATGTCGACGTGCCTTTTCACCTCACGCTGTGCAGTCTTTGATCCGGCTTTGACAATGCGGCCGGACGGCCTCATGGTTTAAGCTCGGTATTTTCGATAACGTTCGATCCGTATGACCACCGTCGTCAAATGTCCGACCTGCGCCAAGGAAGTCCGCTGGGTTCCGGAAAACCGCTTTCGCCCGTTTTGCTCCGAGCGCTGCAAGCAGATCGATCTCGGCGCCTGGGCCACCGGGAAATATCGCATCGGCGGCAATTCGCAGGAAACGCCGCCCGATGACGATTCGCACGGCGGTCTGAACTGAAGCGCGTCTACTTCGCTTCCATAGCAAGCCATTCCAGCACCGGAATGGCGGCGGGAAGCAGCGGCGCGACCTCCACGGGCAAGTGCTGCCAGGCGAGCGCCTGACCTTCGCGGCCGACGGGCGCGCCGGACCACTGCGTCACCTTGCAGAAATGGAGCCGCACGTAGGCGTGCGGATAGTCGTGTTCGAGCGTGCGCCAGCGTTCGCACGCGGTGACGTCGATGCCCAGTTCCTCGTGCAGTTCGCGTCCGAGCGCCTCCTCGACGCTCTCGCCCGCCTCGATCTTGCCGCCCGGAAATTCCCAGTAGCCCTCGTAGGGCTTGCCCTCCGGGCGCTGCGCGAGGAGATACTGGCCGTCCGCCTGCACCATCACGCCGACTGCCACCTCGGTCACCTTGCGTCCGTTCGCGGCGAACTCCGTCATGCCTTGCGCCCCGACCAGTCGCGCGCGAACTGCCACGCGACGCGGCCCGAACGCGAGCCACGCTCCAGCGCCCACACGAGCGCATCGCCGCGCGCGCTCTCGATTTCGCCCTGATCGCAGCCGAAGTGCTTCAGCCAGTGGCCGACGATCGAAAGATAGTCGTCCTGCTTGAACGGATAGAAGCTCACCCACAGGCCGAAGCGCTCGGAGAGCGAAATCTTCTCCTCGACCACTTCGCCCGGGTGAATCTCGCCATCGGACGTATGCTTGTACGTCTCGTTGTCGCTCATGTACTCGGGCATCAAGTGGCGCCGGTTCGACGTCGCGTAGATCAGCACGTTGTCCGACTGCGCGGCGACCGAGCCGTCGAGCGCCACCTTCAGCGCCTTATAGCCCGACTCGCCTTCCTCGAACGAAAGATCGTCGCAGAACACGATGAAGCGCTCGGGCCGCGCCGAGATCAGATCGACGATATCGCCGAGATCGTGCAGATCGTCCTTGTCGACTTCGATCAGGCGCAGACCGTCCTTCGAATACGCGTTCAGGCACGCCTTGATCAGCGACGACTTGCCGGTGCCGCGCGCGCCCGTCAGCAGCACGTTGTTCGCGGGCGCCTTCGCGACGAACTGGCGCGTGTTCTGCTCGATCAGCGCTTTCTGCCGGTCGATGTTTTGCAGGTCGTCGAACGAAATGAGGGAAATCGCCGGCACGGGTTGCAGAAAGCCGCGCCCCTGGCGCTTGCGCCAGCGAAACGCGACGGCCGAATCCCAGTCGATCTGCGGCGCCGCGGGCGGCAGCATGCCTTCGATGCGCGCCAGAACCGCTTCGGCGCGAGTCAGAAATTGTTCGAGTTTGTCCATGACGTGCCTGAGTGTTGTCGATGTCGAGCTTTACGAGCGGTAGTCGGCGTTGATGCTCACGTAGTCGTGCGAGAGATCGCAGGTCCAGATGGTCGCGCGCGCGTCGCCGCGGCCGAGCAGCACGCGGATCGCGATCTCACTCTTCTTCATCACGCGCTGGCCGTCTTCCTCGCGATAGTCCGGGTTGCGCCCGCCCGCCTTCGCGACGAGCACGTCGTCCAGATAAAGGTCGATGCGTTCGACGTCGAGATCGGTCACGCCTGCATAACCGATCGCGGCAAGAATTCGGCCGAGGTTAGGATCGGATGCGTAGAACGCGGTTTTCACGAGCGGCGAGTGGCCGATCGCATAGCCTATCTGTCGGCACTCCGCTTCGTTCTTGCCGCCTTCCACCGTGATCGTCATGAATTTGGTCGCGCCTTCGCCGTCGCGCACGATCAGTTGCGCGAGTTCCTGCGCGACCGCCGTCACCGCGTCCCGCAACGCGGCAAAAGCGGGCGAATCCGTCGACGTGATTGCCGGCAGGCTCGACTTGCCCGATGCGATCAGAATGAACGAATCGTTCGTCGAGGTATCGCCGTCGATCGTGATGCAGTTGAACGAGCGGTCCGCGACGTGCTTCGCCAACTGGTCGAGCACCGGCTGCGCCACCGCAGCATCGAACGCGAGGAAGCCGAGCATCGTCGCCATGTTCGGCTTGATCATGCCCGCGCCCTTGCTGATGCCCGACAGCGTAACCGTGTGGCCGTCGATCTGCACCCGGCGCGACGACGCCTTCGGCAACGTGTCGGTGGTCATGATGGTTTGCGCGGCGTCGAACCAGTGCGCGGGCTGCTGGTTCGCGAGCGCGGCGGGCAAGCCGGCCTTCAGCCGGTCGACCGGCAGCGGCTCAAGAATCACGCCCGTCGAGAACGGCAGGATTTGCTGCGCATCGAAGCCCGTCAGGCGCGCGAGTTCGTCGCAGGTCGCGCGGGTCGCGGCCATGCCCGGCTCGCCCGTGCCCGCGTTCGCGTTGCCCGTATTCACGACGAGTGCGCGAATGCCCTTGCCGCCTTGTCGAACCGCGTCGAGATGCTCGCGGCACACCGTCACCGGCGCCGCGCAAAAGCGGTTCAGCGTGAACACGCCCGCGACGGTCGCGCCCTCTTCAAGCTGGATGACGAGCAGATCCTTGCGATTCGGCTTGCGAATATGGGCTTCGGCCCAGCCTAGCGTGACGCCAGCGACGGGATGAAGCGCTGCGGGATCGATCGAGGGGAAATTGACGGCCATGTTCGCGACTCGCTGAATGTGGCGCGCGCCGGCGGGTGTCGTTGCACACGATGCGCCAACGCGGGATGAATGAACGGGCGCCGCTCACGCAGATTGCAACGGCGCCAGGAAAAACCGGACCTGCAAAGACAAACGACGCATCGCTGCGTCGCTTGTTCCCAACCGTAACGGATTCGCCGATTACGCCAGCTTGCCGTGACAGTTCTTGTACTTCTTGCCGCTGCCGCACGGGCACGGATCGTTGCGGCCGACCTTCGGGACATCGTCCGCGGGGCGCGTGGCGACGGTGGTGTCATCGCCGAACGCCATCGCCTGATTGACCATCTGTGCGGTGGCATCGGCCGGCGCGGGCGCCGCGGCGGCTTCCGCGAAATCCATGTGCGTGAACGCGACGTTCTCGACATGGCTGCCCTTCTCTTCGTACTGCTCGGCGGCTTCCTCGAGCTGCTCCGGCGACTGGATCTGCACGTTCATCACGACGCGCGTCACTTCTTCCTTCACCGAATCGAGCATCGCGGCGAAGAGTTCGAACGCCTCGCGCTTGTATTCCTGCTTCGGGTTCTTCTGCGCGTAACCGCGCAGGTGGATGCCCTGACGCAAATGGTCGAGCGCGGCGAGATGCTCGCGCCAGCGGCTATCGAGCGTCTGCAGCATGATCGAGCGCTCGAACGCGCTGAACGACTCGCGGCCGACGAGCGCGACCTTCGCTTCGTAGGCTTCGTCGGCGGCGGCGAGCACGGCTTCCAGGATTTCTTCAGCGTCGATCGAATTCGACTCGTTGATCATCTCCTGGATCGCGAGATCGAGCGACCAGTCGTTGCGCAGCACTTCTTCCAGTTCCGGCGCCTGCCATTGCTCTTCGATACTGCCCGCCGGCACGAACGTGCGCACCACGTCGCCGATCACGCTCTGGCGCATCGCAGCGATGGTTTCCTGCACGTCGTTGGCTTCGAGCAACTCGTTGCGCTGCTGATAGATCACCTTGCGCTGATCGTTCGATACATCGTCGTATTCGAGCAGTTGCTTGCGGATATCGAAGTTGCGCGCTTCGACCTTGCGCTGCGCGCCTTCGATCGAACGCGTGACGATGCCCGCCTCGATCGGCTCGCCTTCCGGCATCTTCAGGCGGTCCATGATCGAGCGGACACGGTCGCCGGCGAAGATGCGCAGAAGCGGATCGTCGAGCGACAGATAGAAGCGCGACGATCCCGGATCGCCCTGACGGCCCGCGCGGCCGCGCAACTGGTTGTCGATCCGGCGCGATTCGTGACGCTCGGTGCCGATGATGTGCAGACCGCCCGCGGCCTTCACCTGATCGTGCAGCGCCTGCCATTCGTCGTGAAGCTTCTGGATGCGCGGCTGCTTTTCGTCTTCGGGGATCGAGAGATCGGCTTCGATGAACGACGCCTGCTTCTCGACGTTGCCGCCGAGCACGATGTCCGTGCCGCGGCCGGCCATGTTCGTCGCGATCGTGACGACGCCCGGACGGCCCGCTTCGGCGACGATCGCCGCTTCCCGCGCGTGCTGCTTCGCGTTCAGCACTTCATGCTTGACGCCGGCCTGCGTGAGCAGCGTGGAGAGCAGTTCCGACGCTTCGATCGACGTCGTGCCGACGAGCGTCGGCTGGCCGCGCTCGACGCACTCGCGAATGTCGCGGATCACCGCGTCGTAGCGTTCCTTCGCGGTCTTGTAGATCTGGTCCTGCTTGTCGATCCGCTTCGGCGGCCGGTTGGTCGGGATCACGACCGTTTCCAGGCCGTAGATTTCGTTGAATTCGTAAGCTTCGGTGTCGGCCGTGCCGGTCATGCCGGACAGCTTCGAATACATGCGGAAGTAGTTCTGGAACGTGATCGACGCGAGCGTCTGGTTCTCGTTCTGAATCTTGACTTGTTCCTTCGCTTCGACGGCCTGATGCAGACCGTCCGACCAGCGGCGGCCGGTCATCATGCGGCCCGTGAATTCGTCGACGATCACGACTTCGCCGCCCTGCACCACGTAATGCTGGTCGCGATGGAAGAGCGTATGCGCACGCAACGCGGCGTAGACGTGGTGCATCAGCGTGATGTTCTGCGCGGCGTACAGGCTCTCGCCCTCGCCGATCAGACCCCACTCGGCGAGCAGCCGCTCCGCCTTTTCGTGGCCTTCCTCGGTGAGGAAAACCTGACGCGCTTTTTCATCGAGCGTGTAGTCGCCCGGCTTCTCGACGCCGGTGCCGTCCGCCTTCTCCTCGCCGATCTGCTGTTCGAGCAGCGGCGGCAGCGCGTTCATGCGCACGTAGAGATCGGTGTGATCTTCGGCCTGACCGGAAATGATGAGCGGCGTGCGCGCTTCGTCGATCAGGATCGAGTCCACTTCGTCGACGATCGCGAAATTGAGCGGCCGCTGCACGCGCGCGTCGGTCTCGTAGACCATGTTGTCGCGCAGGTAGTCGAAGCCGAACTCGTTGTTCGTGCCGTAAGTGATGTCGGCGGCGTAGGCTTCCTGCTTCAGATCGTGTTCCATCTGCGACAGATTGATGCCCCACGACAACCCGAGGAAGTTGTAGAGCCGCCCCATCCATTCGGCGTCGCGCTGCGCGAGGTAATCGTTCACCGTCACGACGTGCACGCCGCGGCCCGACAGCGCGTTCAGGTACGCGGCCAGCGTGGCGACGAGCGTCTTGCCCTCGCCCGTGCGCATTTCCGCGATCTTGCCGTAATGCAGGACCATGCCGCCGACCAGCTGGACGTCGAAGTGACGCATGTGAAGCACGCGCTTGCTCGCCTCGCGGCAGACGGCGAATGCTTCGGGCAGCAGAACGTCGAGCGACTCGCCGCTCGCGACGCGCTGACGGAATTCGTCGGTCTTCGCGCGCAGTTGCTTGTCCGTGTACTTTTCGATCGTCGGCTCGAGCGCATTGATCGCCGCAACGGTCTTTTGATATTGCTTGACCAGCCGCTGGTTGCGACTGCCAAAAATCTTTTGAAGGAAACCGGTGGTCATCGGATCAGTGTCTGCGTCGCGGTATCGGACAGGTGCACGGTGCATGCGCCCGAGTTCGGAGAACCTCGGCGGCTTAAGTCCATGGGTGAAATTTAATCGAGGATTTTAGCACGCGAGCCCGGCACGGCTTGTGTCCGCGTCGGGCCGGCCGCGTCGCCGCGCCGCGACAGTCAGACGCCTGAAAGCTTCGGACGGCCGAGCGCATCGGCGAGGTCTCGCGCGGGTACAATCGGCGCATCGCCTTCGCGCCTATCCCATCAAAAATGAGCCGTTTTCCGACGAATTCAAGGCCGCCGCAGCGATTCAATCCGCGCAAACCTCAGTCGATTTCCGAACTGCTCGGCCGCGCCGATGCGCTGCGCGCGCTGCGTGCCGGTGTCGACCAGATGGCGGCGATGCAGCGCGACCTGTCGGCGCTCCTGCCCGATTACCTTGCGTCCAGCGTCGAACCCGGATTCATCAAGGACGGCGTACTGTCGCTTTTTGCGGGACACAACGCGCTCGCGGCACGGCTGCGGCATATCGAGCCGCGTCTGCTTGCCGATTTGCAGCAGCGCGGCTGGGCAGTGAATTCGCTGCGAATTCGCGTGCGTCCGCAGGCGATGAAGGAAGCGGCGCCGCCCAAGCAGGCGCGCATGTCCCCGGCCGGCGCCGACGCGCTGAAGGAACTGGCCGACACGCTCGAACCGTCGCCGCTGCGTGAAGCGCTTGCAAAGATGGCGGCGCGCCATCAGGCGAAAGCGCGCAAATAAAGCGCAAAAAAAATGAGCGGCGCTTTCGCTGCCGCTCATTTCGTCGTTCGAGCCTGATGGATTCAGGCAAACGCCGTCTGCGTATCGAAGCCGAAGCCGCGTGGCGCCTTTTGCGTGTCGTCGAACGTGACGATTTCATACGCTTCTTCATGCGCCAGCAGTTCGCGCAGCAGCATGTTGTTCAATGCGTGACCGCCCTTGTACGCCGTGTACGACGCGAGCAGCGGATGACCGACCACGTACAGGTCGCCGATTGCGTCGAGCATCTTGTGCTTCACGAATTCGTCGTCGTAGCGCAGCCCGTCGTTGTTCAGGATGCGGTATTCGTCGAGCACGATGGCGTTGTCCATGCTGCCGCCGCGCGCCAGACCCAGTTCGCGCATCATTTCGACTTCATGCGCGAACCCGAACGTGCGCGCGCGCGCGATTTCGCGGACATACGATGTATTCGCAAAATCGACTTCCAGCGCCTGCCCGGTTTTATCGACGGCCGGATGGCGGAAATCGATGGTAAAGCTCAGCTTGAAACCAAAATACGGATCGAGGCGCGCGAATTTGTCGCCGTCGCGAATTTCGACGGGTTTCGTCACCTTGATGAATTTCTTCGGAGCATTTTGCTCTTCGATTCCCGCCGATTGAATCAGAAACACGAAGGAAGCGGCGCTGCCGTCCATGATCGGGATTTCTTCAGCCGTTACGTCTACATACAGATTGTCGATGCCCAGACCCGCGCACGCCGACATCAGATGCTCGATCGTCGAAACGCGCGCGCCATCCTTTTGCAGCACGGATGCGAGCCGCGTGTCGCCGATAGCCATGGCGTTCGCGGGAATATCGACCGGCGTTGCGAGGTCGATACGCGAGAACACGATGCCCGTGCCCGCCGGGGCCGGCTTGAGCGTCAACTCGACTTTGCGCCCGGAATGCAATCCGATACCCACGGTCTTGACGACAGTTTTGATTGTTCGCTGCTTCAACATGATTTTTCCGCTTCGATTTAAATTCTCTATAAAGAGAATTAATCGTGAATATCTATTCAATAGCACGAATTATACTCCATCCGCTGCGCGCCGTCCCAAACGGGAAGTATCAATCTGTTTCCCTGTGTTACGCGAGAAATTGCGCGGATGAGGAAGCGGAACGGGCCGATGGCCGGAATGGAGGCATTTCCGGTCATCGGCCCCAAGTCGCTGCCGATTTCGCGGCGTCATCGCTCGTTGCGTCACTGCAACGCAACTCCTGAAAACGCCGCGAGAATCAGCGCAACGTCGCCAGGATGCTTTCGGCGTCGCTGACTTCGAACTTGCCGGGTGTTTCGACATTGAGCGTCTTGACCACGCCGTTGTCGACCACCATCGCGTAGCGCTGGGAACGAATGCCCATGCCGCGCTCCGACAAATCCTGCTCCAGACCGAGTGCCTGGGTGAAACGCGCGGCTCCGTCGGCGATCATCTTCACCTTGCCCGAGGTTTGAAGATCGCGTCCCCACGCGTTCATGACGAACGCGTCGTTGACGGAAACGCACCAGATCTCATCGATGCCAGCGTCGTTCAGGCGCTGTGCCGCATCGACATAACCGGGTACGTGTTTCGCGGAACACGTCGGCGTGAAGGCGCCCGGCAATCCGAAGATCACCACGCGTTTTCCCGCCGTCCGCTCGCGCGCCGAGAACCCGTTCGGTCCCACGGCACAGCCCTCGCCCGCCACTTCGACGAACTCGAAGAGGCGTGCATCCGGCAACGTGTCACCCACTTTGATCATGCTCGGTCCTTTGCTCGTCAGTGCGGGTTGCAGTCCTGGCGATACAGCTTATGTCGCACGGCGCGACGCGATCGGCTTCGGATTTAGTCATTGAAAACCGCGCAAATTTCGCGCGAATCCGTGGAGGTCGGCTGACCACGGCCCGGCGTCCAGTGAAGAACGCGGCCTTGGACAGTCGCCCCAGCAGCCCGACCGGTCACGCTTTTGCGTTTTGCCTCGCCTGTGCGATGCACTGCACCTGCCCAGCAAAAAGCGTGCGCCGGTCTTAGTCGGCTTGCTTGCGCAGGAACGCCGGGATGTCGTAAGTGTCGACACCCTTTTCCTGCAGCGCCTGCACGTGCGAAGCCGCCGTTTCACGCGACGAACGCCATACAGCCGGCGTATCCAGCGCGCCGTAATCGGTCGCGTGCGACTGCTGCGGTGCGTACGTGTGCTGCGCCGCGTGCGCGATCGGCTGGTTGTCGGTGCCGGTGCGCAGAAGCGTCATCGGCGCGGCCTGCTTGTTCTTCGCCGCGCGGCCAAGACCCGTCGCCACCACCGTCACGCGCAGCGCGTCGCCCATCGCATCGTCATACACCGCGCCGAAGATCACAGTTGCGTCGTCGGCTGCGTAGCTCTTGATCGTGTTCATCACTTCGCGCGTTTCCGACAGACGCAGCGAACGGCTCGACGTGATGTTCACCAGCACGCCACGCGCACCCGACAGATCGACGCCTTCCAGGAGCGGACTTGCCACTGCCTGCTCGGCCGCGAGACGCGCGCGATCGACGCCGGCAACCGTCGCCGTGCCCATCATCGCCTTGCCCTGCTCGCCCATGACCGTCTTCACGTCCTCGAAGTCGACGTTCACGAGGCCATCGACGTTGATGATTTCAGCGATACCGGCCACCGCGTTGTTCAGGACGTCGTCGGCGCACTGGAAGCACTTGTCCATTTCGGCGTCGTCGCCCATCACTTCGAACAGCTTGTCGTTCAGCACGACGATCAGCGAATCGACGTGATCTTCCAGTTGCTGCGAACCTGCTTCGGCCACGCGCATGCGGCGGCCGCCTTCGAACTCGAACGGCTTGCTGACGACACCGACCGTCAGAATGCCCATTTCCTTCGCGATCTGCGCGACCACCGGCGCCGCCCCCGTGCCCGTGCCGCCGCCCATGCCGGCGGTGATGAACACCATGTGCGCGCCGCGCAGTGCATCGGCGATGCGCTCGCGTGCGTCTTCGGCCGCGGCCTTGCCCATGTCGGGCTTCGCACCGGCTCCAAGGCCCGTATTGCCGAGCTGGATCACCGTGCTCGCGCGCGAACGGGCGAGCGCCTGCGCGTCCGTGTTCATCACGATGAAGTCGACGCCCTGCACGCCGCGGTTGATCATGTGCTGCACGGCATTGCCGCCAGCGCCACCTACTCCGACGACCTTGATGATCGTTCCGTTGGTTTCCGTTTCCAGCATTTCGAAATCCATGTTGCCTCCGTCAAGATAAAAAGCGGCGTTATTCGGCAAACGATCGGGCAACCGCTTGTCGCGCGCCAGCCGCCGGCACCGGCGCGAATTTTCTTTTGCAGCGAGCTTTTTGAAAAGCTCTTGTTGTAACTCTCGTCAAACCTGGGTCAGAAATTGCCGAGGAACCAGTCCTTCATCCTCGTGAATACCTGTCCCATCGATCCCGACTGCACCGCGACCTTGCGGCCGCGCATGCGTTGCGAGCGTCCTTCGACGAGCAGACCCATCGCCGTCGAATAGCGCGGATTGCGCACGACATCGGCGAGTCCGCCCGCGTATTCCGGCACGCCGATGCGCACCGGTTTCAGGAAAATGTCTTCGCCCAGCTCGACCATGCCGGGCATCATCGACGCGCCGCCGGTCAGCACGACGCCGCTCGACAGCAGTTCTTCGTAGCCCGACTCGCGCACGACCTGCTGCACGAGCGAAAACAGTTCTTCGACGCGCGGCTCGACCACCGCCGCCAGCGCCTGGCGCGACAGCGTGCGCGGACCGCGCTCGCCCAGGCCCGGCACTTCGATCATTTCGTCCGGATCGGCGAGCGCCTGCTTCGCGATGCCGTAGGTCACCTTGATGTCCTCGGCGTCGGGCGTCGGCGTGCGCAGCGCCATCGCGACGTCGCTCGTGATCTGGTCGCCCGCGATCGGGATCACGGCCGTGTGGCGGATCGCGCCTTCGCTGAAGATTGCGATGTCGGTCGTGCCGCCGCCGATGTCGACGAGCACCACGCCCAGTTCCTTTTCGTCTTCCGTCAGCACCGCGAGCGACGACGCGAGCGGCTGCAGGATCAGGTCGTTCACTTCGAGCCCGCAGCGGCGCACGCACTTCACGATGTTCTGCGCCGCGCTCACCGCGCCCGTCACGATATGCACCTTTACTTCGAGGCGGATGCCGCTCATGCCGATCGGCTCGCGCACGTCCTCCTGGCCGTCGATGATGAATTCCTGCGTCAGGATGTGCAGCACTTGCTGGTCGGTCGGGATGTTGATCGCCTTGGCCGTCTCGATCACGCGCGCGACGTCCGTCTGCGTGACTTCCTTGTCCTTGATCGCGACCATGCCGCTCGAATTGAAGCTGCGGATATGGCTTCCCGCGATCCCCGTGAATACGTTGGTGATCTTGCAGTCGGCCATCAGTTCCGCTTCTTCGAGCGCGCGCTGGATCGACTGCACCGTGGCCTCGATGTTGACCACGACGCCCTTCTTCAAGCCCTTCGAGTCGTTCTGACCGAGTCCGATCACCTCGTAGTGGCCCTCGCCCTTCAATTCGGCGACGATCGCCACCACCTTCGACGTCCCGATGTCGAGGGCGACCAGCAGGTCTTTGTAGTCTTTGCTCATAGCGTGCTCATTGCCTGTTAAGTCTGCTTACTTCTTGGCCTTGTCGGTGTCGTTGATGAAGCGCATGCCGGCGGCCCGTATGGCAAAGCCGTTCGGATAGCGCAAATCCGCGTACTCGATGTCATTTCCCCACCGCCCCGTCACCGACGACCACGCCGCCACGAACCGGCGGCTGCGGTCGAACAAAGTGTCCTGATTGCGCTCGCGTCCGAGTTCGATCTGCGTGCCGTTCGAGAGCTTCACCGTCCACGCGAAACGCGGCGACAGGATCACTTCTTCCGGATGCGCGTCGAGCGGCGCGAACCACTTCGCGAAATCGCGATACCGCGCGACCACTTCCTTCGCCGTGCCTTCCGGACCGTCGAACGCGGGCAAGTCGTCGTCGAGTTCGCCCTGGTTCGCGGTGAACAGATCGCCGTCCACGCTCACGAGCTGGTCGCTGCCCCACGTGCCGAGCGGCTTGTATTCTTCGAGCGTCACGGCGAGCGCGTTCGGCCATACGCGGCGCACGCTTGCATGACGCACCCACGGCATCTGTTCGAACGCGGTGCGCGCGATGTCGAGATCGACCGTGAAGAAGTTGCCCTTCAGCCGTCCCACGACGCCTGCGCGCACCGTCGGCGAATTGATGTGCTGCGTGTCGCCGTCGATCTGGATCTCGCGCAAGCGGAACTCCGGACGCTGGATCGCCCAGTAACCCGCCGCGCCGAGCAGCACGAGCACGAGCACCACGTGCAGCGCGTTGGCAGCGAGGTTCAGTTGGCGGGCGTTGTTCCACATGGCGTCGAATCAGTCCTTGAGCGTCAGCGATAAAACTTTCACGACCAGATCCCGGTAGCTGATGCCGACCGCGCGCGCGGCCTTCGGCGGCAGCGAGTGATCGGTCATGCCGGGCGCCGTGTTCACTTCCAGGAAATACGGATTGCCGTCCGAATCGAGCATGAAATCGGCGCGGCCCCAGTCGGTGCAGCCGAGCATGTCGAAGGCGCGCTGCGTCAGTTGCTTCATGCGCGTTTCTTCGGCGGGCGTGAGGCCGCACGGAATCAGATACTGCGTGTCGTCGGCGATGTACTTCGCGTGGTAGTCGTAGAACTCGGCCGCCGGCACGATCTTGATGACCGGCAAATCCAGGTCGCCCGCGATACAGCACGTGAACTCGCCGCCGCCTTCGATGCTCTTCTCCACGATCACGATCTTGTCGAACTTCGCGGCTTCGACGAGCGCCGGCACCAGCGTCTCGGCGCTCTTCACCTTGATGACCGCGACGCTCGATCCTTCGCTCGCCGGCTTCACGAAAAGCGGCAGGCCGAGCTTCGCGATGATCTCGTGCGCACGCGCGTCGAAGTCGTCGCCGCGCAGGACGGTTTCGAACGGCGGCGTCGGCACGCCGGTCTGCTGCCACACGAGCTTGGTGCGCAGCTTGTCCATGCCGAGCGCGGAACCGAGCACGCCGCTGCCCGTATAGCGGATGCCGTAGAAATCGAGCGCGCCCTGCAATTGACCGTTCTCGCCGTAGCCGCCATGCAGCGCGATGAACGCGCGCACGAAGCCTTCGTCCTTCAGTTCCGACAGCGGACGCTCGGCCGGATCGAACGGATGGGCGTCAATGCCCGCGTCGCGCAGGCCTTGCAGCACGAGCCGCCCGGAATTCAGCGATACCTCGCGCTCGGCCGAATTGCCGCCGAGGAGCACCGCCACTTTGCCGAATGCTTTCGGATCGATCTCGTTCACGGTTTTGCCTGTTACGTCGTTCATTTCTGTTCTTGCGATTGCTGGTCTTGCGTGATGCGTCCGCACACGCCGCCGATCGAACCGGCGCCCATCGTGATGACCACGTCGCCGTTCTTCGCCAGGGTTGCGAGCGCGTCCGGCATTTCATCGACCGTCTCGACGAACACCGGCTCGACCTTGCCCGCGACGCGGATCGCGCGCGCGAGTGCGCGTCCGTCGGCGGCGACGATCGGCGCTTCGCCCGCCGAATAGACTTCGGTCAGCACGAGCGCATCGACCGTGGAAAGCACCTTCACGAAGTCTTCGAAGCAGTCGCGCGTGCGCGTGAAGCGATGCGGCTGGAACGCCAGCACGAGCCGTCGATCCGGAAACGCGCCGCGCGCCGCCGCGATCGTCGCGGCCATTTCGACCGGGTGATGACCGTAGTCGTCGATCAGCGTGTAGGCGCCGTCGTTCACCTTCACTTCGCCATAACGCTGGAAGCGCCGGCCCACGCCGTTGAATTCAGCCAGCGCCCTCTGGATATCGGCATCCGCGACTTCGAGTTCAGTCGCAATCGCAATGGCCGCGAGCGCGTTCTGCACGTTGTGCGTGCCCGGCAGGTTCAACACGATGTCGAGCGGCGGTGCGTCTTCGCGCAGCGTCGTGAAGTGCATGCGGCCGTCGCGCGCTTCCACGTTCACCGCGCGCACCTGCGCCTCGGCGCCGAGACCGTAGCGGATGATCGGCTTCGACACGAACGGCAGGATCTCGCGCACGTTCGGATCGTCGACGCACAGCACCGCGATGCCGTAGAACGGCAGCCGGTGCGTGAACTCGATGAACGCCTGCTTGAGCCGCGCGAAGTCGTGGCCGTAGGTGTCCATGTGATCGGCGTCGATGTTCGTGATGACTTCGATCACCGGGAACAGATTCAGGAACGACGCGTCGGACTCGTCCGCTTCCGCGACGATGAAGTCGCCCGTGCCGAGCCGCGCGTTCGCGCCCGCGCTGATGAGCCGCCCGCCGATCACGAAGGTCGGATCGAGCCCGCCCGCGGCGAGCACGCTCGCGACGAGCGACGTGGTCGTGGTCTTGCCGTGCGTGCCGGCAATCGCGATGCCTTGCTTCAGGCGCATCAGTTCCGCGAGCATCACGGCGCGCGGCACGATCGGAATGCGGCGATGGCGCGCGGCGAGCACTTCGGGGTTATCGGAGCGCACGGCGGTCGACACGACCACGGCGTTCGCCCCTTCGATGTTCTCTGCGTGATGCCCGATCGCGACGCGCGCGCCGAGCTTCATCAGCCGCTCGGTGACGGCGTTCTTCGACAGGTCCGAGCCGCTTACCTGATAGCCGAGATTGAGCAGCACTTCGGCGATGCCGCTCATGCCCGCGCCGCCGATCCCGACAAAGTGAATATGTTTGACGATGTGTTTCATTTCGAATCCTTCAGCGCTTGCGCGCTTTCGCCTGCACCGAGCGCCATGCCGGCCACGTCGGCGCACACGCTGGCGACGCGCTCGGTCGCGTCGGGCTTCGCCAGTTCGCGCGAACGCATCGCCATCTGGCCGAGCGACTCGCGCGTCTGGCTGCGCAACCAGCCGGCGAGCTTTTCCGCCGACAGGTCGCGTTGTTGTATCAATTGCGCCGCGCCGTTCTTTTCGAGGAATGCGGCGTTGGTCGTCTGGTGATCGTCGACGGCGAACGGGAACGGCACGAAAAGCGCCGCCACGCCGACCGCCGCGATCTCCGACACGGTCATCGCGCCCGAACGGCAGATCACGAGATCGGCGGCCGCGTAGGCGCTCGCCATGTCCTCGATGAACGGCACGAGTTGCAGGTCGTCGCCGCGTTGCAGACCGGCTGCCGCGTAGTTCGCCTCCAATGCCTCGATGTGCTTCGCGCCCGCCTGATGCACGATGCGCGGACGCAGCGCCGGGTCGAGCAAAGCCATCGCCTTCGGCACCGTTTCGTTGAGCGCCGCCGCGCCGAGACTGCCGCCGACGACGAGCACGTTCAAGCGCCCCGTGCGAGCGGCGTAGCGTTCTTTGGGTGGCAATGCGCGCGCAAGTTCCGCACGAATCGGATTGCCGGTCCATTCGGCGTTCGGCAAAGCATTCGGAAACGCGACCAGCACACGCTTCGCGAGATGCGCGAGCACCTTGTTCGCGAGTCCGGCGATCGAATTCTGTTCATGCAGCACGAGCGGATAGCCGCCGAGTTTCGTCATGAGCCCGGCCGGAAACGTGATGTAGCCGCCCATCCCGAGCACGACGTCCGGCTTCACGCGACGCAGCGCGCCCAGGCTTTGCGAACAC
The DNA here is from genome assembly GCF_031451455.1 of Caballeronia sp. LZ024. NCBI lineage: Bacteria > Pseudomonadati > Pseudomonadota > Betaproteobacteria > Burkholderiales > Burkholderiaceae > Caballeronia > Caballeronia sp. LZ024. Next base: position 2,923,515 of record NZ_JARUXL010000001.1, read on the forward strand.
GCGCGCAGCAGGTTCACCGGCAGCATCAGCTTCGTCTTGATGCCTTTGCCGCGCACGCCGCCGAAGCGCACGTATTCCATCGGAATGCCGTGCTTCGGGACGAGCGTCGCTTCCATGCCCGCCGCGTTGCCGAGCCACACGACACGCCAGCCGCGCGCCTGCATCCAGTGGGCGACCGCGAGCCCCGGGAACACGTGTCCGCCGGTGCCGCCCGCCATCACCATCAGCGTGCGCGAGCCGCGTGCGCTCGATGCGGTCATACCTTCCCTCCGCGCATCAGCACACGATTCTCGTAGTCCACGCGCATCAGCACCGCGAGCGCGACGCAGTTCAGCAGGATGCCCGAGCCGCCGTAGCTCACGAGCGGTAGCGTGAGACCTTTGGTCGGCAGGAGGCCGAGGTTCACGCCCATGTTGATGAAGGTCTGCGCGCCGAACCAGATGCCGACGCCCTTCGCCATCAGTCCCGCGAACGTGCGGTCGAGCGCGAGCGCCTGACGGCCAATCTCGAACGCGCGACGCACGATCCAGTAGAACAGCAGAATCACCACGATCACGCCGACGAACCCGAGTTCTTCGCCGATCACCGCGAGGATGAAGTCGGTATGCGCTTCGGGCAGATAGTTGAGCTTCTCGACACTGCCGCCGAGGCCCACGCCGAACCATTCGCCGCGACCGAACGCGATCAGCGAGTGCGTCAGCTGATACGCCTTGCCCTGCGCGTAGCGGTCGTCCCAAGGATCGAGATACGCGAAGATCCGCTCGCGACGCCACGGCGACAGCCACACGAGCATCGTGAACGTGCCCACGGCGGTGAGCACGAGGCCGCCGAACAGCTTGCCGTTCACGCCGCCGAGAAACAGCACGCCCATCGCGATCGCGGCGATCACCATGAACGCGCCCATGTCGGGTTCGAGCAGCAACAGCGCGCCGACCGCGCCGACCGCTACCGCCATCGGCAAAAAGCCGCGGCCGAAGCTCTGCATGAACTCCTGCTTTCGCACCGTGTAGTTGGCCGCGTAGATGGTCACCGCGAGCTTCATGATTTCCGACGGCTGCATGTTCGTGATGCCGAGCGGAATCCAGCGGCGCGCGCCGTTCACGCCCTTGCCGATGTGCGGAATCAGCACGACGATCAGCATCATGAGCGCGATCAGGAAGAGCTTCGGCGCGTACTTGTCCCACGCCGACACCGGAATCTTGAACGCGATGATCGCGCCGACGAGCGCCGTCGTCACCGAAATCAGGTGGCGCACGAGGAAGTGATAGTCGCGGTATTGCGCGTACTTCGGCGAATCCGGCATGGCGATGGACGCCGAATACACCATCACGATGCCGAGTCCGAGCAGCGCGATCGTCACCCACAGCAGCGAATGATCGTAGTCGAGCATGCGCGAGCGGATCGGACGCACGCCGTTCACCGCGCTCGAAATGCCGCCCAGGCGCTCCGCCGCCCGCTCGGCCGTGCGGCTCGTGCGACCGCCGAGCGCGGCGCTGTCGTTCGCGACCGCGCTGCGTTGTCCCGTGAGTTTCGATCCAAAGCGTTCGGACCAGCTCATAGCATCACTCCCCGCACGGCGGCGATTTCTTCGACCTCGCGGCGAAACACGTCCGCGCGATGTGCGTAGTTCCTGAACATGTCGAGGCTCGCGCACGCGGGCGAGAGCAACACGGCGTCGCCGGCCTCAGCGAGTTGCGACGCGGCCTGCGTCGCGGCTTCGAGCGTCGCGTGATCCTGCAGTTCGACGCCGGTCTCGGCGAGCACCTCGCGGATGCGCGGCGCATCGCGGCCGATCAGCATCACCGCGCGGCACCAGCGCGCGACGGGCGCCACGAGCGGCGAAAAGTCCTGGCCCTTGCCGTCGCCGCCGGCGATCAGCACGACGCGTTGCGCGAGGCCGTCGAGCGCGGCGACCGTCGCGCCGACGTTCGTGCCCTTGCTGTCGTCGACGTAATCGATGCTTTCGATTTGCGCGATCACTTCCACGCGATGCGGCTCGCCGCGATATTCGCGCAGGCCGTGCAGGAGCGCCGCGAGCGGCAGGTCGATCGCGCGGGCGAGCGCGAGCGCCGCCAGCGCGTTCGCCGCGTTGTGCAGACCACGGATGCGCAGCGCGTCGGCGGGCATCAGGCGCTTCGAGTAGAGATCGGGCGCGGCCGCTTCCTGCTTGCGACGGCGCGTCGGCGCGGGTTCGTGGGCCGCGTCGCGATCGTGCGCTTGCGCGAGCCACGCGATGCCGTTATCGCGCAAGAGGCCGTAGTCGCCGAGGCGGATCGGCTCGTCGAGGCCAAACGTCACCACGCTCGACGAACCTCGCGCGAGCGCCATCGTGCGGGCGTCGTCGCGGTTCAGTACGCGCACGGTCTTCGCACCGAAGATGCGACCCTTCGCGGCGGCGTAGGCGTCGAGCCCGCCGTGCCAGTCGAGATGATCCTGCGTGATGTTCAGCACCGCGGCGGCGTCGGGCGCGAATGAGTGCGCCGTCTCAAGCTGGAAGCTCGACAGCTCCAGCACCCAGACGTCGGGCAGCGCGGTGTTGTCGATGGCGTCGATCAGCTTGTCGAGCATCGCCGGGCTGATGTTGCCCGCGACCGCCACCGACTTGCCCGCGCGTTCGCACAAGAGGCCGGTGAGCGCGGTCGTCGTGGTCTTGCCGTTCGTGCCGGTGATCGCGAGCACCTTCGGCGCGTAGCCGTTCACATAGAGCGCGCGCAACGCCTGCGCGAACAGTTCGAGTTCGCCCCAGACCGGAATGCCGCGCTCGTTCGCCGCCTCGATCAGCGGCTTCAGGTCTTCGGCGAGCGGCGACAAGCCCGGACTGATCGCGACGATCTCGATTCCGCCGTCGAGCAGCGCGGGCGTGAACGCGCCGCCGACGAACTCCGCCTTGATCCCGAGCGCTTCGAGTTGCGACAGATTGGCCGGCGCCTCGCGCGTATCGGCGATCCGCAGGCGGCAACCGTGCCTGGCGCACCAACGCGCCATCGCGAGGCCGGATTCACCGAGCCCCAGCACGAGCACCATCGGACTTTGCCGATCGAGAAACTTCTCGCCAAACATCGCTTTAACCTTTCTCTGACAACGATTTAACGCAACTTGAGCGTCGAGAGCCCGAAGAGACACAACATCAGCGTGATGATCCAGAAACGCACGACGACCTGCGTCTCGGTCCAGCCGGACAATTCATAGTGGTGATGCAGCGGCGCCATCTTGAAGACGCGCCGCCCTTCGCCGTATCGGCGCTTCGTGTACTTGAACCAGAACACTTGCAGCATCACCGAAAGCGTTTCCGCGACGAAGATCCCGCCCATGATGAAGAGCACGATTTCCTGCCGCACGATCACGGCGATCGTGCCAAGCGCGCCGCCCAACGCGAGCGCACCGACGTCGCCCATGAAGACCTGCGCGGGGTGCGTGTTGTACCAGAGGAAAGCGAGTCCCGCGCCGCCCATCGCCGAGCAGAAGATCAGCAGTTCACCCGCGCCGGGAATATGCGGGAACAGCAGGTACTTCGAATACACCGAGCTGCCCATCACGTAGGCGAACGCGCCGAGCGACGCACCCACGAGCACGACCGGCATGATGACGAGCCCGTCGAGGCCGTCGGTGAGATTCACCGCGTTGCTCGCGCCGACGATCACGAAATACGTCAGCGCGATGAAGCCCCACACGCCGAGCGGATAGCTGATCGCCTTGACGAACGGCAGCATCAGGTCGGCGCGCGCGGGCAGGCCCATCGAAAGGCCGCTTCGCACCCACGCCATGAAGAGATCGAACACGCGCGCGTTGTTCGCTTCCGAGACGCTGAAGGCCAGATAAACCGCGGCGAACAAGCCGATCACCGATTGCCAGAAATACTTTTCGCGCGACGACATGCCGCGCGGGTCCTTGTGAACGACCTTGCGGTAATCGTCGACCCAGCCGATCACGCCGTAGCCGAACGTGACGAGCATCACGATCCACACGAAGCGGTTCGTGAGATCGGCCCAGAGCAGCGTCGAGACCGCGATACCGAGCAGGATCAAGACACCGCCCATCGTCGGCGTGCCGGATTTGACGAGATGCGACTGCGGGCCGTCCTTGCGCACGGCCTGGCCGACTTTCATCGCCGTCAGTTTGCGGATGACCCACGGTCCGCAGACGAGGCCGATCAGAAGCGCCGTCGCCGTGGCACCCACGGCGCGGAACGTGATGTAAATGAACACGCGCATGAAGCTGGCGTCATTCTGGAGCCATTGCGCGAGTGCGAGTAGCATGCTGGACCTTCTCTTCTTTCAATGTGCTGCGGGCGCATCGCCCGCAGCGGGTTGGTGTGGACTCGTCACGGCGTCCACCACGCGTTCCATTTGCATGAAGCGCGAGCCTTTCACGAGAAACGTGGCGCCGGGTCCGAAGCCGGCGGTTTTCAGTGCTGCGATGAGCGCGGCGACATCGCTGAAATGCTTCGCCGTCTTGTTCGATGCAGCCGAATGGAACGACTTCGCCGAATCGGCGCTGGCGTCGCCCAAAGCGAACAGCGCGTCGATGCCGCGCTCGGCCGCATACGCGCCCACTTCGCGATGAAACGCCGGTCCCTGGTCGCCGACTTCGCCCATGTCGCCCATCACGAGCACGCGCGGCGACGGCTGCGAAGCGAGCACGTCGATGGCCGCGCGCATCGAATCGGGGTTCGAGTTGTAGGTGTCGTCGATGACGGTTGCGCCTTCGATCGGCGCCACGGCCGCGCGTTTCACTTCCAGACGGCCCTTCACCGGCTCGAACGCTTCGAGACCGCGCTGGATCGCTTCGAGCGACACGTTTGCAGCGAGCGCCGCCGCCGTCGCGGCGAGCGCGTTGCGCGCGTTGTGCTCGCCGAGCACGCGCAGTGCGACCGTCAACGGTCCTTGCGGCGTGACCATCTCGACCGTCGTGCCGACGAGACGCCCCGTCACCGCCGCCTTCGAAGCGTCGTCCGTGAGCGCGAAGTCGATGATCGGATTGCCGGTTGCCGCGACGCGCCAGATGCTGGCGTAGGCGTCGTCGGCGGGGAAGACGGCCGTGCCGGTTTCGCCCAGCGCATGGATCACCGACGCGTGTTCGAGCGCGACCGCCTCGACCGTCGCCATGAATTCCTGATGCTCGCGCTGCGCGTTGTTGACCACCGCGACGGTCGGCGCCGCGATTTTACCCAGCGCGTCGGTCTCGCCCGGATGGTTCATCCCGAGTTCGACGACCGCGAGACGATGCGTCGCGTTCAGGCGAAACAGCGTGAGCGGCAAGCCGATGTCGTTGTTGAAATTGCCCGCGGTCGCGAGGCGCGCTTCTTCGCCGACCGCCGCCGCGAAGATCGACGCGATCATTTCCTTGACCGTCGTCTTGCCGTTGCTGCCGGTGACGGCGACGAGCGGCATCGTGAAGCGCGTGCGCCATCCGTGCGCGAGCGCACCGAGGGACGCGCGCGTGTCCTTTACCTTGATGACTGGAAGGGACAGATCGGCGGGTTCGCGCGACACGAGCGCCGCCGACGTCCCGCGCTCGGCAACCTGCGTCAGGAAATCATGCGCATCGAAACGATCGCCCTTCACCGCGACGAACAGATCTCCGGCCTGCGCCGTGCGGCTGTCCGTGGACACGCGTGCGATCGCGACGTTTTCGTCGCCGATGACGACCGCGCCCGGAATCAGCGCGGCGGCTTCGCGCAAGGTGAACATCGTCATTCGCCGCCTCCGCGTGTGTGCGTGGCGCGTGCGGCAAGCGCGAGGCGCGCGTGATCCTGATCGGAGAAGGCGCGTTTCTTTCCCATGATTTCCTGTGTTGCCTCGTGCCCCTTGCCGGCCAGCACGACGACGTCCTCGCGCGCCGCCGTGCGGATCGCCTGAAGGATCGCGCTCGCGCGGTCTTCGATGCGGCGTGCCTTTTGCGCCTCGGTCATGCCGGCCGCGATCTGGTCGATGATGGCTTGCGGGTCTTCGCTGCGCGGGTTGTCGCTCGTGATCACCACCTGATCCGCGCGTTTTTCCGCGATCGCGCCCATCAGCGGACGCTTGGTTGCGTCGCGGTCGCCGCCGCAGCCGAACATGCAGACGAGTTCGCCACCGCGCGCCTGCGCGATCGGGCGCAGCGCAGCCAGCGTCTTGTCGAGCGCGTCGGGCGTGTGCGCGTAGTCGATCACGACGAGCGGTTCGTCGTTCTGCAACCGGCCGCCCAGACGCTGCATGCGTCCGTTGACAGGTTCGAGCTTCGCGATCTGCGCGAGCGCGGCGTCGAGCGCCATGCCGCTTTCGAGCAGCGCGCCGAGGACCGCGAGCAGGTTGCTCACGTTGAAGGTGCCGAGCGTGCCGACTTCGATGTCCGCGTCGCCCCAGTCCGATGCCAGATGAAATGCGGTGCCGTTCGCCGTCGCGCGCACGTTGGTCGCGAGCAGCATGGCGTCGGCGCGCGGCGCGGCTTCAGCCGGAATCTCGACGCCGTAAGCGATCGTGCGCAGCTTGCCGCGCAACGATTCGATCAGGCGCTGGCCGGCGGCATCGTCGCGATTGACGATGGCGGCCGTCAGCGACGGCCACGCGAAAAGTCGCCCCTTGGCGGCTTCGTAGGCGTCGAACGTGCCGTGATAGTCGAGATGGTCTTGCGTGAGATTCGTGAAAATGGCGATGTCGAAGTCGGTGCCGTTCACGCGCCCCTGATGCAGCGCATGCGACGACACTTCCATCACGACGCCCTCTGCGCCCCCCGCCTTCAGTTGCGCGAGATTGCGTTGCAACTGCGGCGCGTCGGGCGTCGTGAAGCCGCTATGCACGAGCTTGCCCGGCATGCCGATCCCAAGCGTGCCGACGATCGCACAGGGCTTGCCCGCCGCCGTCAGCGCGGTGGCGAGCCACTGGCTGCACGAGGTCTTGCCGTTCGTGCCGGTCACGCCAATGGTCAGCATCGATTCGGTCGGCTCGCCGTACCACGCGGCGGCGATCGGACCAGCGAGTTCGTTCAGCCCTTTGACCGCGAGCGTCTTCGCGGCGTCGGGCTTGCTGTCGAAATGTTCCGGCTGGTACAGCGCGGCGGCGGCGCCGTTCGCGAGTGCGGCGTCGATGTACTGGCGGTTGTCCGCGCCGTCGACCGCATACGCGAAAAAGACGTCGCCGCTTTTCAGCGAACGCGTGTCGGCGTGAAGCTGGGCGTCGGCGGATGCGTGCGCGCGCAGCCATTGCACGGCCTGCGCGACGTCCTTGCGCGCCTTTGATTGCTTCTGCGCGCTCATCGCACGACTCCCGGATGACTCTTGTTATTGCTCGATACGGCGAGCTTTTTCGCTGCGTTCTGTCCGGGCGCCGTGGCGGCGGCAGGCTGCGAAGCCGCCTGCGATTCGTCGTTCACGACCATCTGCTTGACCGGCATGTCGGGCGGGAGATTGAGCGCGCGGAACGTGTCGCCGGCGATCGCCGAGAACACCGGACCGGACACCTGTCCGCCGAAGTGGCTGCCGACCGTCGGTTCGTCGACGGAAACCGCCACGACGATGCGCGGATTCGGCATCGGCCCCATGCCGACGAACGACGCGCGGTACTTCGACTTGTCGTAGCCGCGGCCGGCGTGCTTGTACGCCGTGCCGCTCTTGCCGCCGACGCGATAACCCGGCACCGCGGCATCCGGCGACGTGCCGCCTTTCGCCGTCACGGTTTCGAGCATCGCGCGCACTTCACGCGCGGTGGTCGGCGCGAAAACCTGCGTGGTTTGCACCGGCTGATCGCCCGGCGTGCGGAAGATCGACACCGGCAGGACCCGGCCGTCGTTCGCGATCGCCGTGTATGCGCGCGCGAGCTGAAACAGCGACGCCGACAGACCGTAGCCATACGACATCGTCGCCTGCTCGATGCGGCGCCAGCTTTTCCACGGCCGCAGGCGCCCGGTCACCGCGCCCGGGAAGCCGACCTTCGGCGCCTGTCCCAGACCGATGCTCGTATACATGTTCCACATTTCCTCGGGACGCAGTTGCATCGCGATCTTGGTCGCGCCGATATTGCTCGACTTCTGAATCACGCCGCCGACGGTCAGCGTGCCGAAACCGGCGTCGTCGGTGATGCGCGCGCCGTCGAGGACAAACACGCCGCCGCCCGTTTCCACGAGCGTATTCGGCGTCACGCGATGCAGGTCGAGCGCGAGCGACACCGTGAAGGGCTTCATGATCGAGCCCGGTTCGAAGGTGTCGGTGAGGATGCGGTTGCGCAACTGCTCGCCGGTCATCCGCGAGCGGTCGTTCGGGTTGTACGTGGGATAGTTGACGAGCGCGAGCACTTCGCCCGTCTTCACGTCGATCACGATTGCCGCGCCTGCCTTCGCCTTCGATTTCTCGACCGCCGCCTTCAGGTTCGTGTACGCGATGTACTGGATCTTGCTGTCGATCGAGAGATCGACGTCGGTGCCGTTATGGGGCACGACTTGCTCGTCGACGTCCTCGATGATGTGGCCCATCCGGTCTTTAATGACGCGCCGCATGCCGGGCGTGCCGGCGAGCACGTGCTGGTCGCCGAGTTCGACGCCTTCCTGGCCCTTGTCTTCAATATTAGTAAAGCCGATCAGGTGCGCGGTGATTTCGCCTTCCGGATAGAAGCGCTTGTATTCGCCGCGCGAATAAATGCCGGGAATGTCGAGCGCCGCGACTTTCTGCGCGGTTTCGAGCGGCACCTGGCGCTTCACGTAGACGAACGTCTTGTCCACCGACAGCTTCGTGCGCAGTTCCTTGTCGGTCATGTCGAGGAGCTTCGCGAGCTGGCCGAGCTTGTCCGCGCCGAGGTCGTTCGGCACGGTCTCGGGAATGGCCCAGATCGCCTTGACCGGCAGGCTCGTCGCGAGCACGAGGCCGTTGCGGTCGCGGATCTGGCCGCGCGTCGCCGGCAGTTCGAGCGTGCGCTGATAGCGGCTCTCGCCCTGCTTCTTGAAGAAGGCGTTGCCCGGGCCCTGAATCCAGAACGCGCGCGCGGCGAGCGCGACGAACGCCATGAACAGCATGAACACGACGAGCTTCGAGCGCCACATCGGCAGGCGCAGCGACAGAATCGGATTCGGGGTGTAGGCCACGTCCTTCTGCTTCGCGGATTTCTTCATCGCTTCGCTCCGCGCGCAGGAGGTGCCGACGCCGGCAGGGGCGGCGGCATCGGGGCGTCGGCGGCCTTGGAGGTCGCCGGATCGTAGGTGAGATATTGCGTGCGGCCGGTCGTCACGGGCTGCATCTTCAAAGAGTTAGTAGCCAACTGCTCGATGCGCGAGGTTTTCGACAACGCGCTCTGCTGGTACTGCAATTGCGAATAGTCCTGCTGAAGCTGACGCTCCTGCGACTGCGCCCGCTGCAGTTCGATGAAAATCTGCCGCTGCTGATTCGTCGCGCTGACGACGGAAAGCGCGCACCCGAGCACCACGATGAGCAGGAAAATGTTGAGGCGGTTCATGGCGCGATCCGCTCCGCGACGCGCATCACGGCGGAACGGGCGCGCGGATTCGCGGCGACTTCGGCCTCGCTCGCGAACACGCGGCCGACGATACGCATCGGCGGGCTCGGCAGATCGACGGCGCGGATCGGCAGGCGGCGATCGATCGCGGGCGCGCTCGCGTGCGCCTGCATGAACCGCTTGACGATCCGATCCTCGAGCGAATGAAAGCTGATCACGACCAGCCGCCCCCCTTGCTCCAACAGCGCCAATGCCGCTTCAAGAACTACCTGCAGCTCCGCAAGCTCTTGATTGATGTGAATCCGTATAGCCTGAAAGGTGCGAGTTGCCGGGTCCTTGCCCTTCTCACGGGTTTTGACGACGTGACCCACGATTTCGGCAAGCTCGCTCGTGCTGACGAGAGGCCCAAGACGGTCGGACTCTGCCCGGCGAGCAACAAGCGCCTTTGCAATCTGAAAAGCAAACCGTTCTTCCCCATAATCTCTGATCACCTCCGTCAATTCCTGCACCGTTGCCCGCGCGAGCCACTCGGCCGCCGACTCGCCTTGAGTCGGGTCCATCCGCATATCGAGCGGGCCTTCCGCCCGGAAGCTGAAGCCGCGACCCGGATCGTCCACTTGCGGCGACGACACCCCGAGATCCAGCAACACACCCGATACCCGCGCTACTCCTCGCTCGCTTGCCGCGTCGCGCAAGGCAGCAAAGCTGTCGTGCACGATCGAAAAGCGTGAGTCCTGAATCTGTTGCGCCGTGGCGATGGCGAGCGGATCCTTGTCGAAGGCGATCAATCGCCCTGCATCCGCAAGCTTCGCCAGAACTGCCCGGCTGTGGCCGCCGCGACCGAACGTGCCATCTATATAGATACCGTCCGTGCGCGTGACCAACGCATCTACCGCTTCATCCAGCAGCACCGTGCGATGCTGCAATTCGTTTCCCATCGCAGGTGCCATATGTTCAGCGCCGCGTCAGAAGGTGAAATTCTTCAGCGCTTCGGGCATGCCCTGCGCCATCGCCGCCGCCTCCTTCGCGGCGTACGTGTCGGCATCCCACAGCTCGAAGCGATTTCCCATACCGAGCAGCGTCACGTTTTTCTCGAGCGACGCCGCCGAGCGCAATTCCGGCGACACGAGCACGCGCCCAGCCGTGTCGAGTTCGACGTCCATTGCATTGCCAAGGAAAATGCGCTGCCACCAGGCGGCTTCCATCGGAAGCGCGGCGACCTTTGCGCGAAAGACTTCCCACTCGGGGCGGGGAAACAGCAACAGGCATCCATCCGGGCTCTTTGTGAGCGTCACCCGGCCTTCTGCCTGTGCTTGCAGCGCTTCCCGATAGCGAGACGGAACCGACATCCGTCCTTTCGCATCGAGCGTCAGCGCCGACGCCCCCTGGAACACTCGCCTCTCCTTTTTTGCGACGCCCCCGCTGGCGTCTTGCTCTGCTTGAATATGCCGGAAAGTGCTATCGGAATCACACGAAAATACACTTTCTCACACGTTCTCCCACTTTAGAGGAACGTATTTCGAGGGTCAAGACTCCGCCCTTCTATTTGATTAAATTTGTTTTCCAGAACAAGGACTTAGCGCGGGACGTTGAAGTCGCTCAAAAGGCGAAAAACGTTATGAATGAAAGAGCTAGTGCGGGATGTGAAGGTAGTACGTGAAATGAAGCGGGGAAACGCGCGAATCGTAAAGCATCTGCAGGCCGGATTCGCAGCATCCGCGCTTGCCTCTGGGCGTGCCGTGCGCGGTGGGACGCCGTCCCACCGCGCAGGAGAGAATCACGCGCTCAGATGCGGTAAGCGGTGGTGGTCATGACCTTCGACGCCGCCCGCATCAGCGCGCGAACCGGGAAAGGCAATTCAGCGCCGCCCGCCGCGATCGCCGAGGCCGCGTGCGCGCTTTCGTCGACGCGCATCTGCTCCACGATCGCGCGCGATGCAAGGTCGTTCGCCGGCAGCGTCTTCAAGTGGCGGTCGAGATGATGCTCGACCTGGCGCTCGGTTTCCGCCATGAAGCCAAGACTCGTGCGGTCGCCGAAACGCCCGGCGAGAAGGCCGATCGCGAGCGAGCCCGCGTACCAGAGCGGATTCAGCAAGCTCGGGCGCGAATCCAGGTCCCTCAGCCGCTGGGCCGTCCACGCGAGGTGGTCTTCTTCCTCGCGCGCCGCGTGCTCGAAATCGTCCTTGAGCGCGGGCGAGGCCGTCGCGAACTTCTGCGCCTGATACAGCGCCTGCGCACACACTTCGCCGACATGGTTCACGCGCATCAGGCCGGCCGCATGCGCCTTCTCTTCTGCGTTCAACTCCGGCGCCTCGACGGGCATACCGTACTCGTCGACACTGCCCGCGGCTTTCGAAACCGGAATCGGACGCGTCATGCGACTCACGCCCGCCATCGACCGCAGTCCGCGATCGAACTCCGTAATCAGTTCATCTAGCGTCATGTATTCCTCCCCTCAACGTGCCATCGCCGCACTGTCGTTCGCGATCCTTAGCAATCGCCATGCTCGACCAACTCTCTCGAAAAAGCGTGAAAAATGCGTCGCGCTTTGGAATTAGGGCAAACACCGGTCGCAAAAAAGCGGCGAAACGGGATTTTATCGCATGTTGCGTAAACGTCACAGGACATCGCCGGGCGGCCGGCTTTTCCTTTGTCGTCAAAAGCCTCTTTGTTACATTACGGTCAACTTCTCTGGAAGTACCCGGCGGGGACGTCAACACACTGGCGCTAGAACAGTGACCTTGCCAAACAGTCTCAACATCCTTGGAGATCATTTCAATGAAAAAGTCGCTTCTCGCTCTGGCAGCACTGGGCACGTTTGCGGGCGCCGCTCAAGCACAAAGCAGCGTGACGCTGTACGGCATCATCGACGCTGGCTTCGTCTACAACAACAACCAAGCCGGCCAAAAGCTGTACTCGCTGAACAGCGGTAACCTGCAAGGCAGCCGTTGGGGCCTGCGTGGCACGGAAGATCTGGGCGGCGGTCTGAAGGCCGTGTTCGTGTTGGAAAACGGCTTCAACGTGATGAACGGCCGTCTGGGTCAAGGCGGCGACGAGTTCGGCCGTCAGGCATACGTCGGTCTGTCGACGAGCCAGTTCGGTACGGTCACGCTGGGTCGTCAGTACGACTCCGTCGTCGACTTCACCGGCGCACTGGAAGTCGGTAGCCAGTGGGCGACGTACTTCGGCGCGCACCCGGGCGACCTGGACAACATGAACAACTCGAATCGCGTGAACAACGCGGTCAAGTACACGAGCGCAAACTACGCCGGCTTCACGTTCGGCGGCCTGTACAGCCTGGGCGGCAACGCCGGCCAGTTCAACCGCAACCAGATCTGGTCGCTGGGTGTTGGCTATAACCGCGGCCCGCTGCAATTGGGCGCCGGCTACTTGAACGTCAAGGACCCGAACTACTCGTTCTTCGGCAACAACGCGACGTCAAACACCACGGCGACCGCAGCGTCCTCGAACATGACCGGCAGCCGCGTGTACTCGGGCTACGCTTCAGCGAAGACGCAGCAAGTGATCTCGGCTGGCGGTGCTTACACGTTCGGCGCAGCAACGGTCGGGGCGACGTACAGCAACACGGAGTTCAAGGATGTCGGCACGGAAGGCGGCAATGGCCTGAACGCGTTCGGAAACTTCGGTACGGCCAAGTTCCACAACGCCGAAATCAACTTCAAGTATCAGTTGACGCCGGCGCTCCTGCTGGGCGCGGCTTACGACTACACGAAGGGTTACGGCATCAACGACGCGAAGTACCACCAAGCGATGCTTGGCACGGACTACTTCCTGTCGAAGCGCACGGACTTCTACGTTGCAGGCGTCTACCAGCACGCAATCGGCACGGATTCGACCAACACTGCAGCGGTTGCGAACATCAACGGCCTGTCGCCGTCGACGACGTCGAACCAGGTTGCCGCGATCGTCGGTATCCGCCACAAGTTCTAATAAGTCTGAATAAAGCAGTACCCGCTTGGAAAGGCGCCTTCGGGCGCCTTTTTTTATGCACTTTCGTTGCGACAGCGCAACAAAAAAGCCTTCGCGTCTCGCGACGCGAAGGCTTTTTTACTCGCACTCGATGCGGCGTCTACGCCTTGCCGTCGCGCAGTTCCCGTCTCAGGATCTTGCCGACATTGCTCTTCGGCAGATCGCCGCGGAATTCGATCAAGCGCGGCCGCTTGTAACCCGTGAGCTGGTCCTTGCAAAACGCCATCACGTCGGCTTCCGTCAGGCTCTGGTCCTTCTTGACGATGAAGAGCTTCACCGCCTCGCCCGAGTTCTGATCCTTCACGCCGACCGCCGCCACTTCGAACACGCCCGGCAGTTTCGCGACCACATCCTCGATCTCGTTCGGATACACGTTGAAGCCCGACACGAGGATCATGTCCTTCTTCCGGTCGACGATCTTCACATAACCGCGCTCGTCCATCACGCCGACATCGCCCGATTTGAAGAAGCCGTCCGGCGTCATGACCTTGGCCGTCTCATCCGGCCGGTTCCAGTAGCCCGCCATGACTTGCGGTCCGCGAATGCAGATCTCGCCAGCGGCGCCGGGCGGGAGTTCGTTGTCGTCGTCGTCGCGGATCGAAATGTCCGTCGACGGGAACGGCAGGCCGATCGTCCCCGTGTATTCGGTCGCCGTCACCGGATTGCAGGTCACGCAAGGCGACGTCTCCGACAATCCATAGCCCTCGATGATCGGCGCGCCCGTGGTCTCGAACCAGCGCTTCGCCACTGCTTCCTGCACGGCCATGCCGCCGCCGTTCGCCGCGATCAGCTTCGAGAAGTCGAGACTCGCGAAATCCGGATGATTCAACAACGCGTTATAAAGCGTGTTGACGGCGGGGAACGTGTTGATCGGGATGCCCTTCAACTCCTTGATCGTGCCCGCGATGTCCCGCGGATTCGGGATCAGCACGCCGAGGCCGCCGGTCCGGATCGTGAGCAGTCCGCAGACCGTCAGCGCGAAGATGTGATAAAGCGGCAGCGCGACGACGCACACGAACTGGTCGATATCCGGCCGCTTCTTGCGCGCCGGATCGAGCCACACTTCCGACTGCAGCACGTTCGCGATGAGGTTGCGATGCAGGAGCGTTGCGCCTTTCGCGACGCCGGTGGTGCCGCCCGTGTACTGGAGAAACGCGACGTCGTCGGGATGCTGTTCGACCGGCTGCAGCGTCGCGCGCGCGCCTTCCGCGAGCGCGTCGTTGAAGCGGATGTGTGCCGGCAGATGCCACTGCGGCACCATTTTCTTTACGCGACGCACGACGAAATTGACGACGAGACCCTTGATTCCCATCAAATCGCCCATCGCCGCCACGACGACATGCTTGATCGACGTGTTCTGCACGACCGCCTGCAGGGTCTTCGCGAAGTTTTCCAGCAGCACGATGGCTTCGGCGCCGCAGTCCTTCAACTGATGTTCCAGCTCGCGCGGCGTATAGAGCGGATTCACGTTCACGACGATATACCCGGCGCGCAAGACGGCTGCGATCGCGACCGGATATTGCAGCACGTTCGGCATCATCAGTGCGATGCGCGCGCCGGGCTTCAGCCCCCGCGACTGGAACCACGCTGCGAGCTTTCGCGACATCGCGTCGAGCTCGGCATAGGTGATCGACTGGCCCATGCAGAGGAACGCGCGCCGGTCGCGATTCTTGCGAAAGCTGTCCTCGAGCAGTTGCGTAACCGAGTGGTACGCCGAAGCGTCGATCTCCGCGGGCACGCCGGCCGGATAGGACTTCAGCCAGATTTTTTCCATACGGCGTCTCCTTTATATATTTTTGAATGGTCGTGCGGAAATCGAATGCTAACGGGTCGACTTCGTTATCACAACCGGGTTAGACGCCACCTTCCACTTCTTGCAGATACGTCTTGATTCATGCAGTTCAGTGCGCCGCCTCGACCTCGACGAGGCAATCGTAGAACGTCGCGGATCCGCCGAGATCGGTCAGTGCCTGGCTCGTCACCTGATTGGCGTTGCGCCCGTCCGGCGCGAGCTTCTTCCACCAGATCGACAACCCGACGACCAGGCCTTCCCGCGCGCGATCGGTTACACGGGCGCGCGCCTGCATCGAGCCGCGATCGTTGTAGATGCGCACGATTTCGCCGTCCGCGATATGGCGCGCATGCGCGTCGGCCGGATGGATGTCGACATGAGGTTCTCCCTCCGTCGAACGCAGGCTCTCCACGTTCACGAAACTGCTGTTCAGGAAATTGCGCGCCGGCGGCGAAATCATCGCGAGCGGAAAGCGCGCGGCGAGTTCGGGAGCGCCATCGGCAGATTCGTATGGCGGCAGATAATCCGGCAACGGGTCGCTTCCCTCTTTCGCCAGCCGCTCGCTGTAGAACTCGCATTTGCCCGACGGCGTGCGAAATCCGCCATTCGCAAACGGCGCCTCCGGCAGCTTCAGTTGCGCCCAGCCATTTGCCTTCAACGTTTCCCAGCTCTGGCCCGCGAGCGCCGGATCGTCCCAGCGGAGCGCGTTCGCGGCAATCTGCTCGTCCGATTCGAAGAGGGCCGGGTGCGTCAGGCCCATCGACCGCGCGAGTCCGCGGAAAATGTCGGTGTTCGCCCGCGAGTCGCCGACCGGCGCGATCGCGGGAATGTTCGCCATCACGTGCGTGTGTCCGTACGACTTGTGGACGTCCAGGTGTTCGAGTTGCGTCGTCGCGGGGAGGATCAGGTCGGCGTAGTCGGCGGTGTCCGTCTGGAAGTGTTCGAGCACGATGGTGAACAGGTCCTCACGCGCAAAGCCCGCCGCGACCTTCTCGGAATCCGGCGCGACCGCGACCGGATTCGAGTTGTAGACGATCAGCGCCTCGACCTTCGGGCCGAAAGCGGCGTCGCCCGGATGCAGCAGCGCATCGCCGATCGCGTTCATGTTGATCAAGCGCGGCAGTTTCGACGGCCCGCCCGGCAGCAAGTCCTGCCGCTCGAGCGCGCTGGAATTGACGGGCGCCCATCCCGACGACGACAGCAGAACGCCGCCCGAGCGCTCGCGCCATGCGCCCGTCAGCGAAGGCAGGCTCGCGATGGCCCGGACCGCGTTGCCGCCGCCGCGCACGCGTTGCATGCCGTAGTTGAGCCGAATCGACGCCCTTCTGGTCGCGCCGAACGCACGGGCCAGATCGACGATCACCTGTTCCTCGATGCCGCAGATCTGCGCGGCGCGCGCTGGCGGATACTCGGCGGCACGCGCTTTCAGCGGCTCGAATCCGAGCGTGTGGGCGTCGATGTAGTCGCGGTCGATCAGGTTCTCGCGAATCAGCACGTGGATCATCGCGAGCGCGAGCGCGGCGTCGGTGCCGGGCCTGAGCGCGATGTGCTGATGACACTTGTCGGCGGTGAGCGAGCGATAAGGATCGATCGCGATGAGTTTGGCGCCGCGCCGCTTTGCTTCCTGCGCGCGCGTCCAGAAATGAAGATTCGACGCGATCGGGTTCGAGCCCCAGATCAGGATCAGCTCGCTTTCCTCGAAGTACTCGGTATGCATGCCGAGGCTCGCGCCGTATGTATATCGAAGGCCCGCCGCGCCGGCCGCGGCGCAGATCGTGCGCTCGAGTCGCGACGCGCCGAGCGCATTGAAAAAGCGCGCGGCGATGCTTTCGCCCTGCACGAGACCCATCGTGCCCGCGTAGCTGTAGGGCACGATCGCCTCGGGCGCCCTTGCCGCGATTGGCTTCAGGCGCTCGGCGGCGTAGCGCAGCGCTTCATCCCAGCCGATGGCTTCGAACCGCCCTTCGCCCTTGCGTCCGATGCGTCGAAGCGGCGTCAGCAGCCGGTCGCGATGATGCGTGCGCTCCGCGTAGCGCGAGACTTTCGTGCAGAGCACGCCTTGCGTGGGCGGGTGATCGGGGTCGCCCGTCACTTTCACGGCTTTGCCGTCCTTCACGGTGACGCGCATCGCGCAGGTGTCGGGACAGTCGTGCGGACAGACGGCACGGGCGAATTCGGCGGGAGCAATGGGGGCATTCATGCGGACGTCCGGTAGAAAACACACAGATCTAGGCTAGTTCACCGATTTTATTACGGCTGGCCGTGGGCTAGCGGTCAGATCGATTAAATTGTCGCGGCGTAAAATGGTCTTAAGCGCGCGCCGCAATTCAGCGCATTCCTTCTGCTCAGCGAGACCCGTTCAATGAACCTGATTCCAGAAATCGAAGCAGCGCACGACGAAATCCAAGCGCTCCGACGAACGATCCACGCGCATCCGGAACTGCGCTACGAAGAAGTCGGCACCGCGCAACTGGTCGCGGAAAATCTGGAGCGCTGGGGCGTGGCCGTTCATCGTGGAATTGGCAAGACCGGCGTGGTCGGTGTGCTCAAGCGCGGTTCCAGCGAGGCCGCCATCGGCCTTCGCGCCGACATGGACGCGCTTCCCATCCAGGAACTCAATACCTTCGATCATCGCTCGACCAATCCCGGCCGCATGCATGCGTGCGGGCACGACGGCCACACGGCCATGCTGCTCGGCGCGGCGAAACATCTGGCGCAGCACGGCACATTCGACGGCACTGTGGTGTTCATATTCCAGCCTGCGGAGGAAGGCGGTGCGGGCGCGCGGGCGATGATCGAAGACGGACTTTTTGAACGCTTTCCCGTCGATGCGGTCTTCGGTATTCATAACTGGCCGGGCATTCCGGCCGGCCAGTTCGGCGTGACCGAGGGGCCGATCATGGCCTCCAGCAACGAATTTCGCATCAAGATCCGCGGCACGGGTTCGCACGCCGCGCTTCCGCATAACGGACACGATCCCGTCTTCACGGCCGTGCAGATCGCAAACGGACTGCAAGGCATCATTACGCGCAACAAGAAGCCCATGGACACGGCCGTTCTTTCGATCACGCAAATTCACGCCGGCGATGCGATGAATGTCGTCCCGGACGAAGCGTGGCTCGGGGGCACTGTGCGAACGTTCTCCGTTGAGACGCTCGACTTGATCGAAGATCGCATGCGCAAGATCGTCGCATCGACGGCCGCTGCGTACGACTGCGAAGTCGAGACGCACTTTCACCGTAACTATCCACCGACGATCAATGATTCGGAGCAGGCTCGATTTGCCGCGTCGGTGATGGCGGAGGTGGTGGGCACGGAAAACGTGGACGCATCAGTTGAACCGACCATGGGCGCCGAGGACTTTTCCTTCATGCTGCTGGAAAAACCGGGGTGTTACGCGTTTTTGGGCAACGGCGAGGGAGGACATCGCGAGTCAGGACATGGCGCAGGGCCCTGCATGTTGCACAACGCGAGTTATGACTTCAATGATGGACTGCTATCCGTCGGCTCGACGTATTGGGTCCGACTGGCTGAGCGTTTTCTGGCTCAATAGCGGTGGATAAGGTTCCTTCCGCGAACTTGGCCGGCGCTAAATGCGCCAATCTGCTCGAGATTTCGGCCGTACGGATCTTGGTAGATTTATAGCCGTACCCGGAAGCAAAAAACCCCACCTTTTTGGGGTGGGGTTTTTTGTTGCTGCATGAGGAGCCTGACGATTACCTACTTTCACACGGGAGATCCGCACTATCATCGG
>NZ_JARUXL010000001.1:2948026-2998689 GCF_031451455.1 Caballeronia sp. LZ024
CGCACTCACTTCCCGCTTCCTCGCCACTCATCGAGCAGCGAAGGAACGGAATTCTAGTGCCCACCCGCGCGTTGCGCAAGCGCTTTTTTAAAGAATTTTAGCGATGCTTGAATACCGGCTTACGCTTCTCGACGAATGCAGCCATTCCTTCCTTTTGATCGTCAGTCGCGAACAGGGAATGGAACAGGCGGCGTTCAAAATGGACGCCCTCCGCAAGTGTCGTTTCATAAGCGCGATTGACCGATTCCTTTGCCATCATTACCGCGGGCAGCGAGAAGCTTGCGATGACCGCAGCAGCATCGACGGCCTCTTCAACACAACGATCCGCCGCCACGACACGCGACACGAGACCCGCGCGCTCGGCCTCGTCGGCATCCATCAAGCGCGCGGTCAGGCATAAGTCCATCGCCTTGGCCTTCGATACCGCCCGCGGCAGTCGTTGCGTGCCGCCGGCGCCCGGAATGACGCCTAGCTTAATCTCGGGCTGTCCGAACTTCGCGGTGTCGGCGGCGATGACGATGTCGCACATCATCGCCAGCTCGCATCCGCCGCCTAGCGCAAAGCCCGAGACGGCGGCGACGATCGGCTTGCGAATCGAGCGGATGGTCTCCCAGTTACGCGTGATGTAGTCGCCCTTGTAGACGTCCATATAGGAATAGCCGGCCATCATGCCGATGTCCGCGCCGGCGGCAAACGCCTTCTCGCTGCCGGTCAGGACGATCGCGCCGATGTCGTCGTCCGCGTCGAACTGCTTCAGCGCGGCGCCGAGTTCGTCCATCAAAGCGTCGTTCAGTGCGTTGAGCGCCTTCGGCCGGTTGAGGGTGATGACGCCAACCCGTCCCCGCGTCTCGGTCAAGATATTCTCGTAAGCCATCCATTCCTCCTATCAGTGTCCATGTTCGCCCGGCCGCGAAAACGCTTTTCGCGCGCATCTCAATAATGCTAACATTGGCAAACCAACCGGTCGGTTAATTAATCGACTTGCCGCCGCCCACGTTTTTCTTTTCCCTCTGCCACCATGACACATCCGCTATTCACGAAGCACCAGGCGACGCTCGACAAGGCGCTCGCAGCCATCGAAACGCGCGGCTACTGGAGCCCGTTCGCCGAGATGCCGAGCCCCAAAGTGTACGGGGAAACCGCTAACGCGGATGGCGAGGCAGCGTTCAAAAGCCACCTGAACCGCACCTTCGAACTCGACCAGCCGTCAACTGGCGACACGGTAGGCAGCGAGCGGTCGCCGTTCGGCATCGCGCTCGAGATTCGCTACCCGAAGGCGGACCTCGACGCGCTTCTTGCCGCTTCCGCCGCGGCGCAGGAGGACTGGCGCGCAGCGGGTCCGGAAGCGTGGGTCGGCGTGAGCCTCGAAATCCTGTCGCGTCTGAACCGCGCGAGCTTCGAAATCGGCTACAGCGTGATGCATACGACCGGCCAGGCCTTCATGATGGCCTTCCAGGCGGGCGGCCCGCACGCACAGGACCGCGCACTCGAAGCCGTCGTCTACGCGTGGGATCAGCTTCGCCGTATTCCCGCAGAAGCACACTGGGAAAAGCCGCAGGGCAAGAACCCGCCGCTCGCGATGCAAAAGCGCTTCAATATCGTTCCGCGCGGCACCGGCCTCGTGCTCGGCTGCTGCACCTTCCCGACCTGGAATGGCTATCCGGGCCTCTTTGCCGATCTCGCGACGGGCAACGCGGTGATCGTCAAGCCGCACCCGGGCGCGATTCTGCCACTCGCCGTCACGGTGCGCATTGCCCGCAACGTCCTGCGTGAAGCCGGTTTCGATCCAAACGTCGTGACCCTCCTCGCGACCGAACCGAACGACGGTTCGCTCGTGCAGGACCTTGCCGTGCGCCCGCAGGTCAAGCTGATCGACTTCACCGGCAGCACGCAAAACGGCACCTGGCTCGAGCGCAACGCGCATCAGGCGCAGGTCTATACCGAAAAGGCCGGCGTCAATCAGATCGTGATCGATTCCGTCGATGACATGAAGGCGGTCGCACGCAATATCGCGTTCTCGCTGGCTCTGTATTCGGGCCAGATGTGCACGGCGCCGCAAAACATCTACGTCCCGCGCGACGGCATTCGCACGAACGAAGGCACGCTCTCCTTTGACGACGTCGCGAAATCGCTCGCGGGCGCGGTCGAAAAGCTCGTCTCCGATCCGGCGCGCGCCGTCGAACTCACGGGCGCGATCCAGAACGACGGTGTGATCCAGCGGATTGAGGAAGCACGCAAGCTCGGCGTCGCGCTGACCGACAGCCAGACGCTCGCGCATCCCGCTTTCCCCGACGCCCGCGTCCGCTCCCCGCTGATGCTGACGCTCGATGCCCGCACCCACGCCGCGCAGTTCACCAGGGAATGGTTCGGGCCGATCTCGTTCGTGATCGCGACGGATTCCACGGCGCAATCGCTCGAACTGGCCGGTTCCATCGCGGCCGAGCACGGCGCGCTCACGCTTTCCGTCTACAGCACGGACGACGCGACCATCGATGCCGCGCAGGAAGCCGCCATTCAGGGCGGCGTCGCGCTGTCGATCAACCTGACGGGCGGGGTCTTCGTCAACCAGTCGGCTGCGTTCTCGGACTTCCACGGCACCGGCGCCAACCCCGCAGCGAACGCCGCGCTCGCGGACGCCGCGTTCGTCGCAAACCGCTTCCGCGTCGTTCAGAGTCGGGTGCATGTTGCACCGAAAGCCGCGCCCGCGGAAGTCGGCCAGAAGGCGTAAGCCGAACTGCAGTGCCGATGGCCTACGCCGTTCGGCCGAATGGAAAATGCCCGTGCCGGCGGCTAGTATCGGCGCTGGAACTGGCATGTTGGGTGCGGAGACTGGAGGAGACACCATGTCCGAAAAATCGATACTGCATCACATCGACGGCGATTCGCGCGTCGCCACGCTCACGCTCAACCGTCCGGACAAGCTGAACAGCTTCACCCGGGCGATGCACGCGCAACTGAGCCACGCGCTCACGGAAATCGAGGCGAGCAACGCTCGCGCGCTCGTCATCACAGGCGCGGGACGCGGGTTTTGTGCCGGTCAGGATCTCGCGGATCTCGACTTCACGCCGAATGCCATGACCGACCTCGGCGACCTGATCGAGGAGTACTTCAATCCGCTCGTGCGACGTCTGCAGGCCATGTCGCTGCCGATCATCGCCGCGGTCAACGGTACGGCGGCCGGCGCAGGGGCAAACCTCGCGATGGCGTGCGACCTGGTGATCGCCGCGCGCTCGGCGAGCTTCATCCAGGCGTTCGTGAAGATCGGCCTCGTGCCGGATTCGGGCGGCACGTGGCTATTGCCGCGACGCGTGGGCGAGGCGCGCGCGCTCGGGCTCGCGCTCACCGGCGAAAAGCTCGGCGCGGAAAAGGCCGAGGCCTGGGGCATCGTGTGGAAAGTGGTGGACGATCAGGAACTGCAGGCCGCCGCCGGGCAGCTCGCGGCGCAACTCGCCCAGCAGCCGGCGGGCGCGGTCGCGGCGATCAAGCGCGCAATCCGCGCGAGCGCGAACAACACGCTCGACCAGCAACTCGATCTCGAACGCGACTGGCAACGCGACCTCGGCGCGTCGTACGACTATGCCGAGGGCGTCGCTGCATTCAAGGAAAAGCGCGCTCCGCGCTTCGAAGGCCTGTGAATTCCGGGAGATACCTGTGACGCCGCAACAACTCGCCGAAGCAACCGCCCAGTCCATGTACGAAGCCGACGCGTGCACCCGCGCACTCGGCATCGAGATTCTCGAAGTGCGTCCGGGCTACGCGCGCCTGCAAATGAATGTGCGCCCGGACTTCCTGAACGGCCACGACATCTGCCACGGCGGCCTCATCTTCACGCTCGCGGATTCGACGTTCGCGTTCGCGTGCAATTCGTACAACATCAGCACGGTCGCGGCCGGTTGCTCGATCGAATTCCTGCGGGCCGTCAAGGGCGGCGACCGCCTGACGGCAGAAGGCATCGAACAAACGCTAAACGGTCGCACCGGAATCTACGACATTCGCGTGACGAACCGCGAAGGCGAAACCGTTGCGATGTTCCGCGGCAAGTCTGCGCAGATCAAAGGCACCGTAATTCCAGTCTGAAGGCGCCATCCTCCCGCGCGACGCCGCCGAAAGACCGACCGTGATACACCACGACATGAAGGAGACACCCGATGACTACCCCGCTGCCGCTCGAGCCGATTGAAAAGGCGAGCCGCGACGAACTCGCCGCGCTGCAACTCGACCGCCTGAAATGGTCCCTTAAGCATGCCTATGAGAATTCGCCCGTGTACCGGCGCAAGTTCGACGAAGCAGGCGTCCATCCGGACGACGTGAAATCGCTCGCCGATCTGGCGCGCTTCCCGTTCACCACGAAGAAGGACCTGCGCGACAACTATCCGTTCGGGATGTTCGCCGTGCCGCAGGAGCAGGTTTCGCGCATCCACGCGTCGTCGGGAACGACGGGCAAGCCGACGGTCGTCGGCTACACGGCAAAAGACATCGACACCTGGGCGAATCTCGTTGCCCGCTCGATCCGCGCGGCCGGCGCCCGGCGCGGCGACAAGGTGCACGTGAGCTACGGCTACGGCCTCTTCACCGGCGGTCTCGGCGCGCACTACGGCGCGGAGCGGGCCGGCCTGACCGTGATCCCGTTCGGCGGCGGGCAGACCGAGAAGCAGGTTCAACTGATCCAGGATTTCCGGCCGGACATCATCATGGTCACGCCGAGCTACATGCTGTCGATCGCGGACGAGATGGAACGCCAGGGCATCGATCCGGCGAGTTCGTCGCTGCGCATCGGCATCTTCGGCGCGGAACCGTGGACCAACGACATGCGTTCAGCGATCCAGAAACGCATGGGCATCCGCGCGGTCGACATCTATGGACTTTCCGAAGTGATGGGTCCGGGCGTGGCGTCCGAATGCGAGGAAACGCAGGACGGACCGACAATCTGGGAAGACCACTTCTATCCCGAGATCATCGATCCGGAGACGGGAGAAGTGCTGCCCGACGGCGAATTCGGCGAACTCGTGTTCACTTCGCTGACCAAGGAAGCGCTGCCGATCATCCGCTATCGCACCCGCGATCTCACGCGCCTGTTGCCCGGCACCGCGCGCACGATGCGTCGCATGGAAAAGATCACCGGCCGCTCGGACGACATGATGATCATCCGCGGCGTGAACGTCTTCCCGACGCAGATAGAAGAGTTGCTGCTGAAGCGCGCCGCGCTCGCACCGCACTATCAGATCATCCTGACGAAGGAAGGTCCGCTCGACGTGATGACGCTCAATGTCGAGCCGTGTCCGGAATCGGCGCCCGATCACGCCGCGCTCGATAGCGCGAAGGTTGCGCTCGCCTATGACATCAAGGCGCTGATCGGCGTCACCGCGATCGTGAACGTGCTCGGGCTGAACGGAATCGAACGGTCGGTCGGCAAGGCGCGGCGTGTAGTGGATCGCCGGAACCTGGCTTGAGTGTCACGACTGTGCGCTCGCGGCGCTGATCGGCCGCGAGCGCTTCGGCAATTGCGCTTCAGGAATTAGGCAACAAAAGCCACATCCGGCCGCCCTGCTTCATTCGCCCGGCGAGATCGCCGGCGTCGTCGCCGAGTCCCCAGAAGTAGTCGGCGCGCACGCCGCCCTTGATTGCGCTGCCCGTGTCCTGCGCGAACACGAGTCGGTTCATCGGCGAATTGCTGAGCGGCCGCGTCGTCTGAAGGAAGACCGGCGTGCCGAGCGGGATGGCCGAAGGATCGACCGCGATCGAACGTTCGGGCGTGAGCGGCACGCCCAGCGCGCCGACCGGCCCGTCGCCCGTCTGCGCCGCGAGCGCGTCGTTCGACGGCATCTCGCGGAAGAACACGAAGCGCGGATTGACGTCGAGCAGCGCATCCACTCGCGCCGGATTCGCCTTCGCCCACGCCTTGATGCCCTGCATCGTCGCCTGCGCGGGCGTCAGTTCGCGGCGATCGAGCAACTCGCGGCCGATCGACCGGTACGGCTGATTGTTCGTCCCGCCGAAGCCGACGCGCATCACGCTGCCGTCTTCCATCACGACGCGTCCCGAGCCCTGCACCTGCAGGAAAAACGCCTCGATCGGATCGTCTACCCAGACGAGTTCGTTGCCGTTCAGCACACCCGACGCTTCGAGCTGCGCGCGCGCCGGAAGTTGCGCGCCCGCCTTGTAGCGATACGGCCAGCGATACAGCGCGTATTGATATGCCCCGTGACGCGTGCGTGCGCCGCGCAGGAGCGGCTCGTAGTATCCGGTCACGAGACCGTCGAGCGTTCCGTCCGTGTTCGCCAACTGGAAGGGCGTGAAATAGGTTTCGAAGAAGTCGCGGGCGGCCGACATGTCGAGGTCGTCGAGCCGCTGGGCCGCCGCGCACGCCTTGCGCCACGCCGTTTGCTGCGCGAGACGGTTGCAGTTCTGGCGCAGCGCGGCCGTCGCGCCGATCAGCGAATCGTCCTGCCAGCCCGGCACCTGCTGCCAGCTCACCGCGGTCAGGCGCGACGCCGCGCGCTGCCCCGTCACGATCGGCGTGCCTGTCGGCGACACGCCTTTACCCGTCTTGATCGCTCCGCCGCCGCCGCACGACGCGAGCATCACCGCCGCCGCTATCGAAGCCACCCACGAAGCCGCCCGGACCGTCACGCCGGTGCCCGGCCGCATGAAACGCATACAATGTTCGTTCTTGATGGGAACCGCCATGTCTGATCTGTTCGACGAATATCCAATGCTGATTTTTGCGCTCGAGTCGCTCGCAGCGCTGTTCCTGCTGATCTTTATCGTCGCGTGGACGGCGTCGGGCAAGAAGAAAAATCGCGCGAACGATTCGGCGAATAACCGCTGATTCAGGTTTAGTGCAGCGTGCGAGGCATGTGCAGCGCGAATTCCGCGACCGGCGCCTCGAAGCGCTCGCCATCTTCCGCCACGCAGAAATACTCGCCGCGCATCGTGCCGACGGGCGTGGCGATCACGGCCCAGCTCGTGTACTCGAACTGCTCGCCGGGCGGCAACAGCGGCTGATGCCCGACCACGCCGAGCCCTTTCACTTCCTGCACGCGTTCATCGCTATCGGTGATGATCCAGTGACGCGCGATCAATTGCGCCGTCACTTCGCCCGTATTGCGGATCGTCAGCGTGTAGGCGAACGCGTACTGGTGGCTGTCCGGATCGGATTGTTCGGGCAGATAGCGCGTCGCGACGGACACGCTGAATTCATACTGGGCCATCGTTTTTCCAATTCGACATTCGATACGGGCGCCCGGCGCGGGACGGCGAAAATACAGCTTGCGCCGCTTGGTGACGCATTCTGCTTGATGCAGCCTGTGGCCGCAACACGCAGCGGCCGCCAGATTTAACGCCGGCATGGCCGATCGGACAGGCGCCCAACACGCGGTGTCGCGGTAAAATGACGCCTTTCCGCTTGCCACCGGCCCACGCCATGACGCAATTTCGCATCGCTCCGAGCATCCTCTCCGCCGACTTCGCCAGGCTCGGCGAGGAAGTCCGCAACGTCGTCGCGGCGGGCGCCGACTGGATCCACTTCGACGTGATGGACAACCATTACGTGCCGAACCTGACGATCGGGCCGCTGGTATGCGAGGCGATCCGCCCGCATGTCGACGTGCCGATCGACGTGCATCTGATGGTGC
Source organism: Caballeronia sp. LZ024 (assembly GCF_031451455.1). NCBI lineage: Bacteria > Pseudomonadati > Pseudomonadota > Betaproteobacteria > Burkholderiales > Burkholderiaceae > Caballeronia > Caballeronia sp. LZ024. The sequence continues at coordinate 2,955,661 of NZ_JARUXL010000001.1, forward strand.
GCCCGGTGGACCGCATCATTCCGGACTTCGCGAAAGCCGGCGCCAATGTGATCAGTTTTCACCCGGAAGGTTCGGATCACATCGACCGTTCGCTTTCGCTGATCCGCGATCACGGCTGCAAGGCGGGCCTCGTCTTCAACCCGGCCACGTCGCTCAATTATCTCGATCACGTGATGGATCGCCTCGATCTGGTGCTCATTATGTCGGTGAATCCGGGCTTCGGCGGGCAGTCGTTCATTCCCGAGGCGCTCGTCAAGCTGCGCGAAGCGCGCGCGCGCATCGACGCGTACCGCGAGCGCACCGGCCGCGAGATTCACCTGGAAATCGACGGTGGCGTGAAGGTCGACAACATCGCCGAAATCGCAGCGGCCGGCGCGGACACGTTCGTCGCAGGCTCGGCGATCTTCGGCAAGGGCGATTACCGGAAAGTGATCGACGAAATGCGTGCAGAACTCGCGAAAGCAGGAGCGAAACAATGAGCGACATCGCCGCGGCCGCTTTGCCCGCATTCACCAGCAAGCCGATTCGCGCCGAGATCATCGATCTCGACGGCAAGTTGGTCGAAACTGCCGACGACTTCGTCGCGGCCCTGAACGCGATGCTCGAACGCATCGGCGCGCCGCCCACGAAGCGCGAGGAAGTCGTCGGCTATGTCGGCAAGGGTTCGGAAAACCTGATCCGCAGCGTACTCGCGGTGCGCTTCTCGCCGTCGCAGGCAGCCGCGCAGTTCGACGACGCCATCGCCATCTATCAGAGCGAATACGCGAAGATCAACGGCCGCCATTCGACGCTCTTTCCGCAGGTCAAGGAAGGCCTCGAAGCGATGCGCGAGCTCGGCATCGCGCTCGCGTGCGTAACCAACAAGCCGCACCGCTTCGCGGTCGAATTGCTGACGCACTTCGGGCTCGTCGGCTATTTCAAGGTGGTGCTCGGCGGCGACTCGCTCGCGCAGAAGAAGCCCGACCCGCTGCCAATGCTCACCGCGTGCGAGCGGCTCGACGTGCTGCCGCGCGAAACAGTCGCGGTCGGCGATTCGGAGAACGACGCGCTCGCGGGCCGCGCGGCGGGCATGGCGACGCTCACGGTGCCCTACGGCTATAACCACGGCAAGGCTGTGCAAACAGTAAAATCCGATGGTATAGTTTCCACGCTGCATGCCGCAGCGCAGGCGATCGCCGCTACCCTGGCGCCGTCCGCACCCACACCGACTGAATAGTCCACTCTCATGTTTCTGAACAAAAAACGGAGTCTGAGCAGCATCGACCGGGGAGCCTGGCCCTGGCGTCGCTGGTCGCGCTGACCTCGCCTGAGGTACGCTGAAGCTTTCACTTCAGCATCCGTTTTTTGTTTCGCTGCGCATTCCGCGCGCCGATCCCGCTGAATTACCGTGCCTCGAGTTTGCTCGAGGACTACCCCAAGTCGCATCATTCGTTTGTCGAACGCCTTGTATCAGGCGCGTCGCTCGTCGACGCGCCGCGTTACTCGGGCGAACGCTGGCGCATGGGGCGGCAGCGAGTTCGACGACACGCGGAAAATCCTCCCGCAGCGCCCCAGTTTGTGCCCGATGCCGCGTATAACTCCAGAACGCGCGACACGACAAGGATCGCAAAATGACCGAACTCGAATTCCAATCGCTGGCGAACGAAGGCTTCAACCGCATTCCGCTCATCGCCGAAGCGCTCGCCGACCTCGAAACGCCGCTCTCCCTCTATCTCAAGCTCGCGCAGGCCGAACGCAGCGGCGCGAACTCGTTCCTGCTGGAATCGGTGGTGGGCGGCGAGCGCTTCGGGCGCTACTCGTTCATCGGCCTGCCCGCGCGCACGATGGTTCGCGCGGGCAACGGCGTGTCGGAAGTGGTGCGCGACGGCAAAGTGATCGAGACCGACGAAGGCGATCCGCTCGCGTTCATCGAGCAATTCCAGAAGCGCTTCAAAGTGGCGCAGCGTCCCGGTTTGCCGCGTTTTTGCGGCGGCCTCGCAGGCTATTTCGGCTATGACGCGGTGCGCTACATCGAGAAGAAGCTCGCCAACAGCGCGCCGCCCGACGACCTCGGCCTGCCCGACATCCAGTTGCTGCTGACCGAAGAAGTCGCCGTCATCGATAACCTCGCGGGCAAGCTCTACCTGATCGTCTACGCCGATCCGTCCGTGCCCGAAGCGTACGCGAAAGCGAAGCAGCGTCTGCGCGAATTGCGCGCGCGGCTGAGGACGACGGTCCAGCCGCCGGTGACGTCGGCGAGCGTGCGCACGGAAACGTATCGCGAGTTCGGGAAAGAGGATTATCTGAACGCCGTGCGGCGCGCGAAGGAATACATCGCCGCCGGCGAACTGATGCAGGTGCAGGTCGGACAGCGGCTCATCAAGCCGTTTCGCGACAACCCGCTCTCGCTCTATCGCGCGCTGCGCTCGCTGAATCCGTCGCCGTACATGTATTACTACAACTTCGGCGGCGAGTTTCACGTCGTCGGGGCGTCGCCGGAAATTCTCGTGCGCCAGGAAAAGCGCGCCGACGATCAGATCGTCACGATCCGTCCGCTCGCGGGTACGCGTTCGCGCGGCAATACGCCCGAGCGGGACGCCGAACTCGCGACCGAACTGCTGAACGACCCGAAGGAAGTCGCCGAACACGTCATGCTGATCGACCTCGCGCGCAACGACGTCGGCCGCATCGCGCAGACGGGTTCCGTCGCGGTGACCGACAAGATGGTGATCGAAAAATATTCGCACGTTCAGCACATCGTCAGTTCGGTCGAGGGCAAGCTCAAGCCCGGCATGACGAACTACGACGTGCTGCGCGCCACCTTCCCCGCCGGCACGCTTTCGGGCGCGCCGAAAGTGCGGGCGATGGAACTCATCGACGAACTGGAGCCGGTCAAGCGCGGGCTGTATGGCGGGGCCGTCGGCTATCTGTCGTTTTCCGGCGAGATGGATCTGGCGATCGCGATCCGCACGGGCCTCATCCACAAGGGCAATCTGTATGTGCAGGCGGCGGCGGGCGTCGTCGCGGATTCGGTGCCTGAATCTGAATGGCAAGAGACCGAAAACAAGGCGCGCGCGGTGCTGCGCGCCGCCGAGCAGGTGCAGGACGGCCTCGACAGCGACTTCTGACGGAGAAACGACCATGCTTTTGATGATCGACAACTACGACTCGTTCACCTACAACCTGGTCCAGTACTTCGGCGAACTCGGCGAAGACGTACAGACCTATCGCAACGACGAAATCACCCTCGACGGCATCGCGAAGCTCGATCCGGAGCGCATCTGCCTGTCGCCGGGGCCGAGCAATCCGCAGCATGCGGGCATCACGCTCGCCGTGCTGCGCGAATTTTCCGGCAAGCTGCCGATTCTCGGCGTCTGCCTCGGCCATCAGGCGATCGGCGAGGCGTTCGGCGGGCGCGTCGTGCGCGCGCAGACCATCATGCACGGCAAGGTGAGCGAGATCGAAACCGACTGCAAGGGCGTGTTCGCCGACCTGCCGAAGCATTTCAAGGTGACGCGCTATCACTCGCTCGCGATCGAGCGCGAATCGCTGCCGGACTGCCTCGAAGTGTCCGCGTGGACGCCCGACGGCGAGATCATGGGCGTGCGTCACAAGGAACTGGCGGTGGAAGGCGTGCAGTTCCACCCCGAATCGATCCTGTCCGAGCACGGCCACGCGCTGCTCGAAAACTTCGTGAAAAGCCCGGCGCAAGGCAAGCGCGCGCGATGAGCGAGTCGAACATGACCATTACTCCGCAAGAAGCGCTGCAACGCACGATCGAGCATCGCGAGATTTTCCACGACGAAATGCTGCATCTGATGCGCATGATCATGCGCGGCGAGATGTCGCCCGTCATGGCCGCCGCGATCATCACCGGCTTGCGCGTGAAGAAGGAAACGATCGGCGAGATCGCCGCCGCCGCCACCGTGATGCGCGAGTTCGCGAATCACGTCGAAGTCGAGGACAACTCGAATTTCGTCGATATCGTCGGCACGGGCGGCGACGGCTCGCACACCTTCAACATCTCCACCGCGACGATGTTCGTCACCGCCGCCGCCGGCGCGAAGGTCGCGAAGCACGGCAATCGCGGCGTGTCGAGCAAGTCGGGCAGCGCGGACGTGCTCGAAGCGCTCGGCGTCAATATCGACCTGAGCCCGGAACAAGTGGCCGCGTCGATTGCCGAAACGAACATGGGCTTCATGTTCGCGCCGAACCATCATCCGGCGATGAAGAACATCGCGCCGGTGCGCCGCGAACTCGGCGTGCGGACGATCTTCAACATCCTCGGGCCGCTGACCAATCCCGCCGGCGCGCCGAACCAGTTGCAGGGCGTGTTCCACGAGGATCTCGTCGGCATCCAGGTGCGCGTGATGCAGCGGCTCGGTGCGAAGCACGTGCTGGTTGTCTACGGCAAGGACGGCATGGACGAAGTGTCGCTCGGCGCGGCGACGCGCGTCGGCGAACTCGTACACGGCGAAGTGCGCGAGTACGAGATTCATCCGGAAGACTTCGGCTTGCAGATGGTCTCGAACCGCACGCTGAAAGTGGAAGACGCGCAGGAATCGAAGACGATGCTGCTCGGCGCGCTGAACGACAAGCCGGGCGTCGCGCGCGAGATCGTCACGCTGAACGCGGGCACGGCGCTCTATGCGGCGAACGTCGTGGAATCGATCGCCGACGGCATGAAGGTCGCGCGCGAGGCGATCGCGAGCGGCGCCGCGCGCGAGAAAGTCGACGAACTCGTGCGCTTCACGCAGCAATTCAAAAAGTAACGGGATAAACCATGAGCGACATTCTCGACCGCATCATCGCGGTCAAACGCGAAGAAATTCTCGCAGGGCTCGCGAGCGCGCCGCTCGAGGAATTGCGGCTCGAAGCGAGCGCGCGCGACCATCGCGATTTCGTCGGCGCGTTGCGGGCGAAGCACGCCGAAGGCAAGCCCGCGATCATCGCCGAGGTGAAGAAAGCGAGCCCGTCGAAGGGCGTGCTGCGCGAGGACTTCGTGCCCGCCGACATCGCCCGCTCGTACGAAAAAGGCGGCGCCGCGTGCCTTTCCGTGCTGACCGACGTGCAGTTCTTCAAAGGCAGCGTGGCGTATCTGGAAGAAGCGCGCGCCGCGTGCAGCCTGCCCGTGCTGCGCAAGGACTTCATCATCGATCCGTATCAGATCATGGAAGCGCGCGCGATGGGCGCCGACTGCATCCTGCTGATCGCGGCGGCGCTCGAACTTCCGAAGATGCAGGATCTCGAAGCCTACGCGCACTCGCTCGGGCTCGCGGTGCTCGTCGAAGTGCACGACGCCGAGGAACTGCGCCAGGCGCTCACGCTCAAGACGCCGCTGATCGGCATCAACAACCGCAACCTGCGCACGTTCGAGACGTCAATCGAAACGACCATCGGCATGCTCGAAGCGATTCCCGACGACCGGATCGTCGTGACGGAATCGGGCATTCTGAGCCGCGTCGATGTCGAGCGGCTGCGCGCGATGGACGTGCACACGTTCCTCGTCGGCGAGGCGTTCATGCGCGCCGACGAGCCGGGCACCGAACTCGCGCGCATGTTCTTCTAACTTTCGCGGACGTCACTTTGAGCATCGAACGAGAGATCAAGCTGGCGTTGCCGGCGTCGCAGCACGACGACGCCGCGCGCTTTTTCACCGAACGCACCGGGCGCGAAGGCACGAGCATCGCGCTGGCGAACGTCTATTTCGACACGCCCGAGCTCATGCTCGCGAAGGCGAAGAGCGCGCTGCGGCTGCGGCGCACGCCGCAACAATGGCTGCAGACGTACAAGACCGTCGGTCAGTCGAAGGCGGGATTGCACAGCCGCTTCGAGTGGGAAATGCCGGTCGCGGGCGAAGCGCTGGACGTCGACGCGATCCTCACCGCGTGCGGCGACGAACACGCGCGCGATGCGTTGCGCGAGGCGGCGCCGGAACTGATCGCCGTGTTCCGGACGGATTTCACGCGCGTCTACTGGGATATCGAGCACGACGGCGCGATGATCGAAGCCGCGCTGGATCTCGGCGAGGTGAGCGCGGAAGTCGACGGCGAAACGCGCAAGACCCCGATCAGCGAAGTCGAGCTGGAACTGAAATCCGGCGACGAAAACGCGCTTTCGACACTGTCGGCGGAGCTGCGCGGCGCGTTCCCCGACCTGGAGCCGGACGACGTCAGCAAGGCCGAACGCGGCTATCGGCTGCGGGCGCAGGCGCCGCAGGACTCGACGGGCGCCGCGAAATGAATCAGACCGCGCTCTTCGACGTCCCTCAAACCACGGCCACGCTGGAAAGCCAGTTCGACGCCCTGCCCGCCGACTGGCGCCGGCATCTGAAACCGTTCATCGAAAGCACGCATTACGCGACGCTCTGCGCGTTCGTCGATGCGGAGCGCGCCGCCGGCAAAACTGTCTATCCCGCCGACGTCTTTCGCGCCCTGCGTCTCACGAGCCCGGAAGACGTGAAGGTCGTGATTCTCGGCCAAGACCCGTATCACGGCGAGGATCGCGGCGCGCCGCAAGCGCACGGACTCGCGTTTTCGGTGCCGTCGCCGGTGCGGCCGCCGCCGTCGCTGCGCAATATCTTCAAGGAAATCAACGCGAGTCTCGGTTTCGGCGCGCCGAAGCACGGCTGCCTCGATTCGTGGGCGAAACAAGGTGTGCTGCTGCTGAACACGTCGCTGACGGTCGAGCGCGACAAGGCGGGCAGTCATGCCAAACGCGGCTGGGAGCAATGCACCGACACGCTGATCCACGAACTCGCGATGCGTCACGACGGGCTCGTCTTCATGCTGTGGGGCGCGCACGCGCAGGCGAAGCGCGCGTTGATCGCGGGCACGGGAAAAGCGCATTGCGTGCTGGAAGCGCCGCATCCTTCGCCGCTGTCGGCGCATCGCGGGTTTCTCGGCTGCGGGCACTTCGCGATGGCAAACGACTATCTCGCGAAACACGGCCGCAAGCCGATCGACTGGCGCCTGCCCGACGATCCGCAACAGTTCGCTCAGACGTAAAAAAACCCGCCGAGGTCGAAGACCCGGCGGGTTTTTCACATCACATCACATCACATCAGATCACGCGAAACACTCACACCGCGGCGATCGACTCACGCGCGCTCGCGAGCGCGGCGCCCGCGACTTCCGGGCCCATCGCGAGGCCTTCGGCGTAGATGAAGCTCACGTCGGTCATGCCGAGGAAGCCGAGGAACGACTTGAGATACGGCGTCTGCGAATCGTGCGGCGTGCCGGCGTACTTGCCGCCGCGAGCCGACACGACGAACACCTTCTTGCCCTTGACCAGACCTTCCGGACCGTTCGCCGTGTACTGGAACGTGATGCCGGCACGCGCGATCCAGTCGAAGTACGTCTTCAGTTGCGACGAAATGCCGAAGTTGTAGAGCGGCGCCGCGATCACGACGACATCCGCCGCTTGCAGTTCAGCGATCAGCGCTTCGCTTTTCGCGTTGATCACGGCTTGCTCGGCCGTGCGCTTGTCGGCGGGCGTGAAGAACGCGCCGAGCGTGGCGTCGTCGAGATGCGGCAGGTTGTCAGCGAGCAGGTTGCGCACCACCGTCTTCGAGCCCGGATTCGCGTGTTGCAGTTTTGCGGTCAGTTCGTCGGCGAGCAGCGTCGATTGGGCGCCTTGCGAACGGGCGGCGGAATTGATTTGCAGAATGGTCGTCATGATGGCTCCTGGTCCTACGTTTGGGTTTCGGGCGCCGTTTGCGCTCGGACAGGATGCATTCTTCTTTTTTCGGACGACCGGAACAAGCTGTGCGCTCATGACGGATTGTTGCAGTGGTAGAACAATCCGCCTTTCCGCTGCGCTGGACTCAGCCTTTCAGCCAGCGCTCCCGCCATTGCTTGCCCGGACCGCGGCCGTCGCTCGCGGTCAGCGTGTAGCGCGTGACTTCGGGCGCGTCGAGTTTCAGCTCCGTGCGGCGCAGTTCATCGCGGCGGAACGCGTGCACTTCGACCTTCGCGCCGGGCAGATAGCGCGCGAGCAACGCGTCGAGATTGGAGCCGGTGACGCGCAGGCCGTCGATCGCGACCAGCACGTCGCCGGCCGACAGACCCGCCTTCTGCGCCGCGCCGCCGTCGTGGACGACCGCCAGGACGCAATCCGCGCCGCCGCGCACGCGCGCGCCGAGCGACGGCTTGCCGGCCGTGCCGTTGGTCGCGGGCTCGGGCGCGAGCGCGACGCCGAACGGCTCGAAGAGCGCATCGAGCGGCAGGTCGCGCGTGCCGTGGACGCCTTCGCGGAAAAGTTTGCGCAGATCGGCGCCGGTCGCTTCGGCGAAGAGCGCCTCGACCTCGGATTCCTCGATGCCGCGCAGCTTGCCGCGATAGAAGTCGCGCCCGTAGCGTTGCCAGAGCAGGCGCATGACGTCGTCGAGCGATTTGCGGTTGCCCGTTTGCGCGCGGATCGACAGATCGAACGCGAGCGCGACGAGCGATCCTTTCTGGTAATAGCTGACGATCGCGTTCGGCGAATTTTCGTCGGCGCGGTAGTACTTGACCCACGCGTCGAACGAGCTTTGCGCGACGGTCTGCTTGAGGCGGCCGCTGCCGCGCAGCACGCCGCCGATCGTCTTGCCGACGAGCGAAAAGTAGTCGCTCGCGCTGATGAGGCCGCTGCGCACGAGCATCAGGTCGTCGTAGTAGGACGTGAAGCCCTCGAAGAGCCACAGCAGCGACGTGTAATTTTCCTGCGACAGATCGTATGGCGCGAACGCCGCCGGCTTGATGCGCTTCACGTTCCACGTATGGAAATACTCGTGGCTGCAAAGGCCGAGATATGTTCGATAACCGTCGGTCATCTCCGCGCGGCCGAGCACCGGCAGATCGCCGCGATTGCAGATGAGCGCGGTGGAGGCGCGATGCTCCAGTCCGCCGTAACCATCGCTGACGGCGACCGTCATGAACACGTAGCGATCGACGGGCGCCTTCTTCGTGCGCGGCTCGAAGAGCGCGATCTGCGCCTCGCAGACGCGCTTCAGGTCCACCGCGAGCCGGTTCATGTCGAGACCGACGACGCGGCCCGAAATCACGATGTCGTGCTTCACGCCATGCGCGCTGAAGCTGCCGAGCGCGAATTCACCGAGCGTCACCGGATGGTCGATCAGCTCGTCGTAGTTTTGCGCCTGATACGCGCCGAAGCCATAGCGCTTCGTGCCGCGCGCTTCCGGCAGCGCGGTCGCGACGCGCCAGTTGCGATACGCCGCGCCCGGCGGTGCCTGAATATCGACGACACACGGCGCATCGGCCTGACCTTCGACCGCCAGAAACACGCTCGTGCCGTTGAAGAAACCGACGGTGTCGTCGAGATGCGCCGCGCGCACCGACATGTCCCAGCCGTACACCTCGTAGCGCAGCGTCATCGGGCCGTCGTGCGGCGCGGCTTGCCACGCGTGCTTGTCGATTTTCTCGATCGCGATCTTGCGGCCCGCCGCGTTGAACGCCTGCAAGGTCACGATGTTGCGCGCGAACTCGCGGATCATGTAGCTGCCCGGAATCCAAACCGGCAGCATGAAGCGCTGTCCGGCGGGGTCGGGCGCGGCGACGGTCAGCGTCACTTCGAACAGATGCGCGCCGGGATTCTTCGGAACGATGGTGTACTGGATCGGATTCATGGTGCTGTCCTTGTTCTTCTTGCGGCGCTTTCGGGACACGCCGGGCCATGTATGTCATCGGCCAGAAATCAGAAGAGGCGCTCGTCGCGCCTCTCGTCTATATGCCTGGCTGAATTCAGCGAACCGCCGACAGTTCCTTTTCGAGCCGGTCGGCCGGCACGGCGCCCGGCAGGCGGCGGCCATCGGCGAGGAAGACGGTCGGCGTGCCGGTGACGTTCATCGACTGGCCGAGCTTCAGGTTCTTGTCGATCGCGGCAGTGTCGCAGCTCGCGAGCGCCGGCGTCTTGTGGTCGAGCATCCAGCTTTCCCAGGCCATTGCGCGGTCCTTCGCGCACCAGATCGACTTCGACTTCGTCGTCGAATCCGGCGACAGCACCGGATACAGGAAGGTGTAGACCGTCACGTTGTCGAAGCTTTTCAGTGTGGTTTCGAGCTGCTTGCAGTACGGGCAGTTCGGGTCGGAGAACACGGCGATCTTGCGGCTGCCGTTGCCCTTCACCACCTTGACCGCGTTCTCGAACGGCAGCTTCGCGAAGTCGATCTTGTTGGTTTCCGCGAGACGCGCGTCGGTCAGATTCGTGCGCGAGCGCGTATCGACGAGATCGCCGAGCAGCACGTAGTTACCGGTTGCATCGGCATAGACGATCTGCGAGCCGAGGTTCACCTCGTAGAGCCCCGGAATCGGCGATTTCTCGACGCTCTTGATCTTGGCATCGCCCATGCGCTCTTGCAGCGTGGACTTGAGCTTGTCGGTGGTCTGGTCGGCCTGCGCCGAGCAGCCGATCCCGAAGATCGCGCCGATCATGGCGGCGGCGACGGCGGCCGAACGAAGAGTGTTTTTCATGCGAATTCCTGTGATTCCTGCGTGGTTCGGGCGAGCGGCGGGCTCGCGCCGGTGATTATCCGAGTGCCGCCGACACCAGCCAGCGCTTCACGAACGGCTGCGCGCCGACGAGCGCCAGGCCCGTATTGCGCACCGCCCGCGCGAACGTGCCGGGCACGGAGAAGAGTTTATGCAGGCCGTCGGTGGCGATCACGAGCTTTTGAATGTCCTCGCGACGCGCGCGTTCGTAACGGCGCAACAGCACCAGATCGCCGAGATCGCGGAACGGCTCCTTGTTCGCGATGACTTCCGCGAGCGCCGCGACATCGCGCAGGCCGAGGTTCATGCCCTGTCCGCAGAGCGGGTGAATCAGATGCGCGGCATCGCCGACGAGCGCCACGCGCGGCGCGACCAGCCGGTCGACGGATTGCAGCGCGAGCGGAAAACCCTGCGCGGGCGTGACGCATTCGAGCGTGCCGAGCGTGTTCTGCGTGACGCGCTCGACTTCCGCCGCGAGCTGCGCCGGGTCGAGCTTCAGCAGCTCGTCGGCGTGTTCGGTGCGCGCCGACCAGACGAGCGAAACGTGATCGCCCGGCAGCGGCAGGAGCGCGATGATTTCCGAGTCCCTGAACCACTGGTACGCGGTTTCGCCGTGCGGCTTTTCGGCCTTGAAGTTCGCGACGACGCCCGTCTGCCGGTAATCGCGCCGCGTCGCCTTCGAGCCCATTTGCGCGCGCACCCACGAATGCGCGCCGTCCGCGCCGACGATCAGGTCCGTCGCGAGCGTTTCGCCGCTCGCGAGCGTGATGTGCGCGGCGTCGTCGTGGACGGTCATGCCCTGCCCGCGCGACTCGAACCACGAGAGATTCGGCTGGAAGCGCAACGCGGTATCGAGCGCGGTCTCGATCAGCGACGATTCCACGATCCACGCAAGCTGCGGCACCGCCGCCTGGAACGCGGAGAAATGCAGTTCGGCGTGAGCGTCGCCGAAGACGCGCATGTCGAATACGGGGCCCAAACGCGAGCGGTCGAGCGCCTGCCAGACACGCAGCCGTTCGAGCAGCGTCTCCGAACTCGACGACAGCGCGTAGATGCGCGAATCGAACGCCGCGCCCGCTGGCAGCGGCGCGGCGGGAGCGGCGACGAGCGCGGTGCGCAGGCCGGACTGCGTCAGCGCGAGCGCCGCCGTCTTGCCGACGAGCCCGCCGCCAACGACCACCGCGTGGAAAGTCTTGGGATGGGAAGTCATCCGGGCATTATAGCCGTGGGGGTTGCGGAGGATTTGCGGCAGGTCGGGAAGCACGTCCGGTGCGCGCCGCCCAGCCTGGCGGGGCGCGGCGGTACAATACTGGTTTGTCCGGCCGCGCGACGTGGCCGCCCGTTTTGCGCACTTGCTGGCGGCCGCAGGGCCGTCCGAGCAGCCGCAAAGCCCAGCGAAACCCACGCGGCCCGCGCCGTTTCACCAGTTCGAAGGATCCCATGAGCCTCCAATGCGGCATCGTCGGCTTGCCCAACGTCGGCAAGTCCACACTTTTCAATGCTTTGACCAAGGCGGGCATCGCCGCCGAAAACTATCCGTTCTGCACGATCGAGCCGAATGTCGGCGTGGTCGAAGTGCCGGACGCGCGGCTGCAAAAGCTCGCCGAGATCGTCAAGCCCGAGCGCATCCTGCCGGCGGTCGTCGAATTCGTCGATATCGCGGGCCTCGTCGCCGGTGCGAGCAAGGGCGAAGGCCTTGGCAACCAGTTCCTCGCGAACATCCGCGAGACGGATGCGATCACGCACGTCGTGCGCTGCTTCGAAGACGAAAACGTGATCCACGTCGCGAACAAGATCGATCCGCTCGACGACATCGAAGTCATCAACACCGAACTCGCGCTCGCGGACCTGGCGACGGTCGAAAAGTCGCTCACGCGCTATTCGAAGGCCGCGAAATCGGGCAACGACAAGGAAGCGGCCAAACTCGTCGCCGTGCTGGAAAAGGTGCGCGTGCAACTGGAACAGGCGAAGCCCGTCCGCGCGCTCGATTTCTCGGACGACGAACGCGCGCTCCTCAAGCCGTTCTGCCTGATCACGTCGAAGCCGACGATGTACGTCGCCAACGTGAAGGAAGACGGATTCGAGAACAATCCGTATCTGGACGCGGTGAGGAAGCACGCCGAATCGGAGAATGCGCCGGTGGTCGCGGTGTGCGCGGCGATCGAAGCGGAAATCGCCGATCTCGACGACGCCGACAAGCAGGAATTTCTCGCCGATATCGGCATGGAAGAGCCGGGTTTGAATCGCGTGATCCGTGCGGGTTTCAAGCTGCTTGGTTTGCAGACGTATTTCACGGCGGGCGTGAAGGAAGTGCGCGCGTGGACGATTCATATCGGCGATACGGCGCCGCAGGCTGCCGGCGCAATTCACACCGACTTTGAACGCGGATTCATTCGCGCGCAGACCATTGCATTCGACGATTTCATCGCTTTCAAGGGTGAACAAGGCGCGAAAGAAGCGGGGAAAATGCGGGCTGAAGGCAAGGAATATGTCGTTCATGACGGGGATGTCATGAACTTCCTGTTCAATGGCTGACGCGTAAAGAACTGTCGCAAGCGCTTGTCAAAGAAAGCGGAGTCCCGGATAAAGGGGCTCCGTTTTTTTTGATGCAATCGCTCAGATTGCGATCCGAACACAAGCAGCGCGCATCGTCCGAGTCGAAGTCTCGATTCGATCGTGCGCGTCCGGACACGCTCAAGCACAAAAAATGCCGAGACTTCTGCCCAAAGCAGGCCGCCGATTCGTCGCCGTCGCGGTCGCCGCGCTGTTCCTCTTCTCCGGTGCGACGGCCCACGCCTACTATCGCAACACGCCGAACGAATCCGACCTCGACAACCACGGCCACTACGTGAACCACGACGGTCAATCCGTCCACGCCCCCGCGCGTTCGCGTTCCGGCCAGATCCCCGACGGCGCGAGCGCCCAATGCCGCGATGGCACCTACAGCTTCAGCCGCCACCACAGCGGCACCTGCTCCCGCCACGGCGGCGTCGCGGCCTGGGAGTGACGTTCGGGCCGCCCGCGCCCCACGAAGTACAATAACCCCACCTCCCGCACGCGCGCGGCCGCGCGTTCCGGGAACGGGCGACGCCATCTATCGGCCGCGCCCAGCAGCCCGAACCACCATCGCATCTGCACGCACGCCGTGCACCTCCAAGCCAACCAACCAAGACCTCGACATGGCCCAATACGTCTTCACCATGAACCGCGTCGGCAAGATCGTGCCGCCGAAGCGTCAGATCCTGAAGGACATTTCGCTCTCGTTCTTCCCGGGCGCGAAGATCGGTCTGCTCGGCCTGAACGGCTCGGGCAAATCGACGCTGATCCGCATCATGGCCGGCGTCGATAAAGACATCGAAGGCGAAGCCACGCCGATGCCCAACCTCAACATCGGCTATCTGCCGCAGGAACCGCAGCTCGATCCGCAAAAGACCGTGCGCGAAGCCGTCGAGGAAGGCCTCGGCGACGTCTTCAGCGCGCAGAAGAAGCTCGATGAAATCTACGCGGCCTACGCCGAACCCGACGCCGATTTCGACGCCCTCGCCGCCGAGCAGGCCAAGTACGAAGCGATCCTCGCGACGAGCGACGGCGGTTCGCCCGAACAGCAGCTCGAAGTCGCCGCCGACGCGCTGCGCCTGCCCGCGTGGGACGCGAAGATCGAACATCTGTCGGGCGGCGAGAAGCGCCGCGTCGCGCTGTGCAAGCTGCTGCTGCAAAAGCCCGACATGTTGCTCCTCGACGAACCGACCAACCACCTCGACGCCGAATCCGTCGACTGGCTCGAACAGTTCCTCACGCGCTATCCGGGCACGGTCGTCGCGGTGACGCACGATCGCTACTTCCTCGACAACGCCGCCGAATGGATTCTCGAACTCGACCGCGGCCACGGCATTCCGTGGAAGGGCAACTACAGCAGCTGGCTCGATCAGAAACAGGACCGGCTGAAGCAGGAAGAATCGTCGGAATCGGCGCGTCAGAAGGCGCTCAAGAAGGAACTGGAATGGGTGCGCCAGAACCCGAAGGGACGTCAGGCGAAATCGAAGGCGCGGATCGCGCGTTTCGAGGAACTCAACAGCCAGGAATACCAGAAGCGCAACGAGACGCAGGAAATCTTCATCCCGGTCGGCGACCGGCTGGGCAACGAGGTCATCGAGTTCAAGAACGTCAGCAAGGCCTACGGCGACCGCCTTCTGATCGACAACCTCAGCATGAAGATTCCGGCGGGCGCGATCGTCGGCATCATCGGGCCGAACGGCGCGGGTAAATCCACGCTCTTTCGCATGCTGACCGGCCGCGAACAGCCGGATTCGGGCGAAATCGTGAAGGGCCCGACCGTCAAGCTCGCCTACGTCGATCAAAGCCGCGACGCGCTCGACGGCAGCAAGACCGTGTTCGAGGAAATCTCCGGCGGCGCCGATGTGCTCACGGTCGGCAAGTACGAAACGCCGTCGCGCGCGTATATCGGCCGCTTCAACTTCAAGGGCGGCGACCAGCAGAAGAACGTCGGCAGCCTGTCGGGCGGCGAGCGCGGCCGTCTGCATCTGGCGAAGACGCTGATCGCAGGCGGCAACGTGCTGCTGCTCGACGAGCCGTCGAACGATCTCGACGTCGAAACGCTGCGCGCGCTCGAAGACGCGCTGCTCGAATTCGCGGGCTCGGTGATGGTGATCTCGCACGATCGCTGGTTCCTCGACCGTATCGCGACGCACATCATCGCGTTCGAAGGCGACTCGCAAGTGACGTTCTTCGACGGCAACTACCAGGAATACGAAGCCGACAAGCGCAATCGTCTGGGCGAAGAAGCGGCCAAGCCGAAGCGCCTGCGCTACAAGCCGATCACGCGCTAACTACTTGTTTTGTCTGAGCAAAACCGCGCGCCCAATGCGGGCGCGCGCACCGACAACAGGCACGAAAATCGCGACTTTCCGAGAAAGGCGCCGCGTCTCGCAGCGCACATAGGGAGACACGCGTGATGGCGGGATCGAAGGCGCGACGGGCGGGAATCTGGGTGGCCGGCATTCTCGTCGCGCTCGTGGTCGTCGCGGTGGGCGGATGGTTCTTCGTCGTCCACGAGATGAAAGAGCGCATCATCGAGACGCTCGGCCCGCAGGGCTCGGTGGAAGAAATCGACGTCGGCTTCTCGCACATCACGCTCTCGCGCGTGCGCCTGCGCGGCCCGTCGGACTGGCCCACGCCCGACGCGCTGCGCGCCGAGCGCGTCGTGCTCGACCTCGACATGCGCGACGTGCTGCACAACCGCGTGCATCTGCGCAATGTGAGCGTCGACAACTACTATCTTTCGATCTATCGCGCCGCCGACGGCCGCGTGCGCCTGCTGCCAAACCTGCGGGAAACGGCGAGCAAAGCCGACGCCAGGTCGAACGACGAAGCAACGAAGCGCGCGAACGAAGAAAAGCTGATCGATCACGTCTCGTTCGAACGCGGATCGATGGAGTTCTTCGATGCTTCGGTGCAAACGCCGCCGTATCGCGTGCTGATCAGCGATGCGCGCGCCAGCATCGATCGCATTCATCTTCCCGCGCTGACCGACCGCACGACGCTTGCGATGACGGGTTCAATCAAAGGCCCGTCGCATACGGGCGCGGTGAGTTTCAATGGCTGGATGGTGATCGCGACGAAGGATTCAGAGACGCGCTCGACACTGCGCAGCGTCGATATCGCGACGCTCGATCCGTATCTGCTGAAGAAGGCCGGCGCGAAATCGACGGTGACGGGCGGCACGATCGATCTCACGCTCGATGCCACCGTGAAGGACTACCGCATCCACGCGCCGGGCAGCCTCGTGCTGAACCATCTGCAACTGAGCGAAGGCGGCAATCCGCTCGACACCTTCATGTCGATCCCGACCAAGGCCGCGATCGCCGCGCTGAAAGACCGCCGCGATCAGATCAAGCTCGACTTCGTGCTCGACGGCAATCTGCGCGATCCGAAGTTTTCGCTCAACGAGAGCCTGTCGAAGAAACTCGCGGCCGGCTTCGCGAAGGCGCTCGGGGTGAGCGCGGAAGGCGTGGCGAAAGGCGCCGGCGATACGGTCAAGGGCATCGGCAACGCACTGAAGAATCTGCTCGAAGCGAAATAAGCGTTAAACCGGCAGCCCCAGTTCGCGCAGCTTCGCCGCCGTGTGCGCGGCGCTCGTGTGATGCACGCCGTGCCAGCCGAGCGCGGTCGCGGCGTCGGCGTTGTGAAGGTTGTCGTCGATAAAGACGAGTTCGTGCGGCTCGACGCCCGGCAGATGCCGCTCGATGTCCGCGCGCATCAAAGCGAAGATCGCCGGAGCGGGTTTCACGACGCCCACGCGCCCCGACACGATCACTTCGCGAAACCGCCGCAGCACGGGATAGTTCTCCCACGCGTACGGAAACGTCTCCGCCGACTAGTTGGTCAGGCCGAAGAGCGGGACGTGCGCCGCATCGAGCGCGTCGACCAGCGCGACGCCGTCCGCCAGCACGCCGCCCAGCATCTCGGGCCAGCGCTCGTAAAACGCTCGGATCAGCGTTTCGTGTTCCGGAAACTTCGCGATCAGTTCGGCCGTGCCCTCGGCGATCGTCTGACCGCCGTCCTGCTGCACGACCCATTCCATCTTGCAGACATGATCGAGAAACCATTGCCGCTCGGTTTCGTCGGGAATCAATCGGCTGTAGACATACTCGCGTTTCCAGTCGATCAGCACGCCGCCGAAGTCGAACACCACTGCCTTGATCGCCATGCGTCGAAGCTCCTCGTTCAGAGCGGCTGGGTGCGGGCGTCGAGCCATGCCTTCGCCGCGCCCGACACATGCGGCGACACGCGTTCGCGCACCGTCGCGTGATACGCGTTGAGCCACGCGCGCTCGTCCTCGCGCAGCAGCGACAAGTCGATGCAGCGCGTGTCGATCGGGCACAGCGTGAGCGTCTCGAATTCGAGGAAATCGCCGAATTCGGTCTTGCCGGCAGGCTGGTTCAACACCAGGTTTTCGATGCGGATGCCCCACTTGCCCGGCCGGTAGATGCCCGGCTCGATCGACGTGATCATGCCTTCTTCCATCGCGGTCCACGGTTCGGCGGGCGCGTAGTGCGAGATGACCTGCGGGCCCTCGTGCACGTTCAGGAAGTAGCCGACGCCGTGCCCCGTGCCGTGTCCGTAGTCGGCGCCCGCTTCCCAGATCGGCGCGCGCGCGATCGAATCGAGCATCGGCGAGCGGATGCCGCGCGGGAACTTCGCGCGCGACAGCGCCATCGTGCCCTTCAGCACGATGGTGAAATCGCGCTTGTGCTCCGCGCTGATCGTGCCGACGGGCACGACGCGCGTGATGTCGGTCGTGCCGCTCACGTACTGGCCGCCCGAATCGATCAGCAACAGCCCGTTGCCTTCGATGACCGAATGCGACGCCTCGGTCGCGCGGTAATGCGGCATCGCGCCGTTCGCGTTGAAGCCGGCGATCGTCGCGAAACTCAGCGTGACGAAACCGGGGCGACGCGCGCGCGCCGCCGTCAGCTTCTCGTCGATGGTCAGCTCGGTGATGCGTTCACGGCCGAGCGCGTCTTCGAACCACGCGAAGAATTCGGCGAGCGCGGCGCCGTCCTGCTCCATCGTCGCGCGGATGTGCGCGGCCTCGGCGGCCGTCTTGCGCGACTTCGCGAACGTCGACGGATTCACCGACTCGACGGTCTTGACCGTCGACGGCACCTTTTCCAGCAAGCCGAACGTGATGCGGCGCGGGTCGATCAGAAGCGTCGATCCGGCGGGGAGCGCGGCGAGCGCATCGGCTGCGCGCGCATAGGCCTCGACGCGCACGTTCTCGCGCGCGAGCGACGCGGCGAGTGCGGCGGGCACCTTGCCATCGGCGACGAAGAGCACGGCGTCGTCGAGACCGATCAGCGCGTGCGCGACGAACACCGGGTTGTAGCTGACGTCGGCGCCGCGCAGGTTGAAGAGCCAGGCGAGATCGTCGAGCGTCGAGACGAAATGCCACTGCGCGCCCTTTTCCCGCATCGCGCGGCGCACGTCGGCCAGCTTCTCCGGGCGCGCGACGCTCGCGTGCGGCGCCACGTGCTCGTACACGCCGCCGTCGGGCAGGCCCGGCCGCGCGGGCCACACGGCGTCGAGCAGATCGAGATCGGTGCGCAGCACGACGCCGCGCGCGGTGAGCGCCTCGCCGAGCGCGCGCGCCGCCGCGACGCCGAGCACGGTGCCGTCGACCGCCACCGTCGCGCCCGACGGCACGTTCTGCGCGAGCCAGTCGACGTGCGGCGCGGTTTGCTGACCGCCCGTCATCTTCATCAACTGGATGCCGGTGCCGGCGAGCTGCGCTTCGGCCTGCGTCCAGTAGCGGCTGTCGACCCAGACGCCCGCGAACTCCGCCGTCACGACGAGCGTGCCGACCGAACCCGTAAAGCCCGACAGCCACTGCCGCCCTTGCCAGCGCTCGGGCAGATACTCCGACAAATGCGGGTCCGCCGACGGAATCAGCACCGCGGCGAGGTTTTCGCGCGCCATCGCGCTGCGCAGCAGTTCGATGCGCTGGGAGAACGTGGCTGCGTCGGGGGAATCGAATCGATCGTTCATGGAGTCACCTGCCAGATGCTTTGAAAGCGTGAAAGCTTGAATGGACCGCCGATCGACGGCCGGGATGCCGGCGCGCCGCTCGTGACGGCGCACCGGATGGGGAATTCAGCGCCGCGCGGCCAGACCCACCGTCACGGTCACGACGACGAATGCAAAAAGGGAGCACGCGAGCCATTCGAGTGTATCGCCGTCATGATAGGCGCCGACGACATTGCCGAGCATGCGCGCGACGACCGCCGCGAGAATGCCCGCGCCGAGCGCCGCACCTGCGCGCGCTGCCGGCGACCGTCCGCGCCCCGCGCGCCGCAGCGGATGCAGCCACCAACCCGCGAGACCGATCACCGCGCCCAGGAAAACAGTGCCGATCCAGCCCATCAGCGCGATGTTCCGGTCGAATTCAGAGAAACCGTATGGGTTGCCAATCGCCGTTCTACTAGCATTTTCGGTCTCGTCAACTATAGGTAGCAATGCGCTCGGGCGCAGCGGATGAGTTTAGGGGGCCAGGTTGGTGATGGCAAGCTCGCGGCCTCTCGCGCGTTCCGGCTCCCGGTCACTCGACCCTGCGCGCGGCGTCCAATCCATGCGAATCGCCATTATCGACCCGGACGAACAACACGCCGATCTCATCGGCGCAGCGTTGTCGGCCGGCGGTCACTTCTGCCATTTCTTCCGCAGCCCGCTCGTGTTCCTGACGCGGCTCAAACGCGAAACGTACGACCTGCTGATTTCAGCGGCCGTCACGCGCGACATGAGCGGCGCCGAGATCATCGCGCGGGTGCGCGCGATCGTGGCGCACATCCCGGTCATCCTGATGGCGGCGAAGCCGGGCGAGTCGGATATCGTCGATTGCCTGCGCGCCGGCGCGGACGATTGCATGGCGAAACCGGTGCGGTGCGGCGAACTGGCTGCCCGCATCGACGCGATCACGCGCCGCAACACCGTGCAGCCGAGCACGCCGGAGCGTTTCGGCGACTATCTGTTCAACGTGTCGGAACTGAGCGTGAGTTTCGGCGACGAACGCGTGATGCTCACACCGAAGGAATACCGTTTCGCACATCTGCTGTTCTTGAATCTCGGCCGGCCGATCTCGCGCGGTCATATCCTGGAGATCGTCTGGACGCGCGGCAGCGACATTCAGTCGCGCACGCTCGACACCCACGCCTGCCGCCTGCGCACGAAGCTGAAGCTCCGACCGGAACACGGATACCGGCTGACGCCGCTCTACGCCTACGGCTATCAGCTCGACCGCGTCGAGACCGCCGAAATCGTGGCACCGGAACGGTCCGCGCGCCCTGCGCCAGGGCTTATGGCGCCTATAAATGAACAAATCCGGGAAACGCTATAATATTGGGCTATCCCCAAGGCCATCAGATTAGGCCCAATACATGCAGCTCCTCACGATCGGAATCAATCACCACACTGCGCCAGTCGCCCTGCGCGAACGCGTGGCGTTTCCGCTCGAACAGATCAAACCGGCGCTCGGCGCCCTGAAGGAGATCTGGCTGGGGCCGCGCGCGAAGGGATCGCCCGAGGCGGCCATCCTCTCGACGTGCAACCGCACGGAGCTGTACTGCGCCACCAACGACCAGGCCGCACGCGATGCGGCGGTTCACTGGCTGTCGAAATATCACAATCTTCCGGTTTCCGAACTCGCGCCGCACGTCTACGCGCTGCCGCAGTCGGAAGCCGTGCGGCACGCGTTTCGCGTGGCGTCGGGGCTCGATTCGATGGTGCTCGGCGAAACGCAGATCGTCGGGCAGATGAAGGACGCCGTGCGCACCGCGTCGGAAGCCGGCGCGCTCGGCACGTATCTGAACCAGCTGTTCCAGCGCACGTTCGCCGTCGCGAAGGAAGTGCGCACGACCACCGAAATCGGGGCGCAATCCGTTTCGATGGCCGCGGCCGCCGTGCGGCTCGCGCAGCGCATCTTCGAGAACATTTCCAGCCAGCGCGTGCTGTTCATCGGCGCGGGCGAAATGATCGAACTCTGCGCGACGCATTTTGCCGCGCAGAATCCGCGTGAGCTGGTGGTCGCGAACCGCACCGCCGAGCGCGGCGAAAAGCTCGCGGGCCGCTATAACGGCCGCGCCATCCCGCTCGCCGACCTGCCCGCGCGGATGCACGAATTCGACATCATCGTGTCCTGCACGGCCTCGACGCTGCCGATCATCGGCCTGGGCGCGGTCGAACGCGCCGTGCGCGCGCGCCGCCATCGGCCGATTTTCATGGTCGATCTGGCCGTGCCGCGCGACATCGAACCCGAAGTCGGCATGCTGAACGACGTGTTCCTCTACACCGTCGACGATCTCGGCTCGATCGTGCGCGAAGGCAACGCGTCGCGTCAGGCGGCGGTCGCGCAGGCCGAGGCGATCATCGAAACGCGCGTGCAGAATTTCATGCAGTGGCTCGACGCGCGCAGCATCGTGCCGGTGATCCGCCACATGCACACGCAAGCCGACGCGCTGCGCCGCGCCGAGGTCGAGCGCGCGCGCAAGATGCTCGCGCGCGGCGACGATCCGGCGGCGGTGCTCGAAGCGCTGTCGCAGTCGCTGACCAACAAGCTGATCCACGGTCCGACGCACGCGCTCAATCGCGCGAGCCGCGAAGACCGCGACCAGCTCATCGACCTGTTGGGCGGTTTCTACAAGCACGGCGGCACCCTCCCCGATCCGTCCTCCGGCTCCGGATCTTCCGGTAACTCCGGCCTTTAGCGGCCTTTTTCCCGCATTTCCCTGTTGCTCCGTGGCGCTCACGCACGGAC
Organism: Caballeronia sp. LZ024; assembly: GCF_031451455.1. Classification (NCBI taxonomy): domain Bacteria; kingdom Pseudomonadati; phylum Pseudomonadota; class Betaproteobacteria; order Burkholderiales; family Burkholderiaceae; genus Caballeronia; species Caballeronia sp. LZ024. The sequence goes on from NZ_JARUXL010000001.1 coordinate 2,977,453, forward strand.
GTCTCCTTTCCAGCATCATTTCTGCGGAGCCTCGCTCCACTCCCGCCCGATGAAAACGAGCATGCAAAGCAAGCTCGACCAGCTCACAAGACGGCTGGCCGATCTCAATGGCCTGTTGAGCCACGAGGACGCGACGTCCGACATGGACCAGTACCGCAAGCTCACGCGCGAGCATGCGGAAATCGGTCCGATCGTCGAGCAGTACGCGCTCTGGCGCCAGGCGTCAAGCGACGAAGCGACCGCGCAGGAACTGCTCGGCGATCCGTCGATGCGCGATTTCGCCGAAGATGAAATCGGCGAGGCGCGCACGCGGATGACGCAAATCGAAAGCGACCTGCAGACCATGCTCTTGCCGAAAGACCCGAACGACGAGCGCAACATCTTCATCGAAATCCGCGCGGGCACGGGCGGCGACGAATCCGCGCTGTTCGCGGGCGACCTGCTGCGCATGTATCTGCGCTTTGCGGAGCGCAATCGCTGGTCGGTCGAAACGATGTCGGAAAGCGAATCCGATCTCGGCGGCTACAAGGAAGTGATCGTGCGGATCGCCGGCCAGGGCGCGTATTCGCGGCTCAAGTTCGAGTCCGGCGGACATCGCGTGCAGCGCGTGCCCGCGACCGAAACGCAGGGGCGCATCCACACGTCGGCGTGTACGGTCGCGGTGATGCCGGAAGCCGATGAACTCAGCGAGGTCGTGATCAATCCGGCCGACTTGCGCATCGACACGTTCCGCGCGTCCGGCGCGGGCGGCCAGCACATCAACAAGACCGATTCCGCCGTGCGCGTGACGCACTTGCCGACGGGGATCGTCGTCGAATGTCAGGACGACCGCTCGCAGCACAAGAACAAGGATCGCGCGCTGAAGGTGCTCGCCGCGCGCATCATGGACAAGCAGGCGCACGAGCAGCACGCGAAGGAAGCCGCGACGCGCAAGAGCCTGATCGGCTCGGGCGACCGCTCGGAGCGGATTCGCACCTACAACTTCCCGCAGGGCCGGATGACCGATCACCGGATCAACCTGACGCTCTACAAGCTCGACGCGATCATGGACGGCGATCTCGACGAACTGATCGGCGCGCTCGTGAGCGAACATCAGGCGGAGTTGCTCGCGGCGCTGGGTGACGCGGAGTGACGACGGTCGCCGAATTGCTGCGCGGCTCGCCGCTGCCGTCGCTCGAAACGCGCATCCTGCTCACGCACGTGCTCGGCTGGCGGCGCACGGAACTCATCACACGCGATTCCGAACCGCTCGATGCCGCCGCGGTCGAGCGCTATCGGACGCTCGAAGCGCGTCGCGCGGATGGCGAACCGATCGCCCAACTCATCGGCGCGCGCGAGTTTTTCGGCCTCGAATTCGACGTGACGCCGGACGTGCTGATTCCGCGTCCCGAAACCGAATTGCTGGTTGGAACCGCACTCGCGGCCATCGAGCCGATCGCCGCGCCGCGCGTGCTCGATCTCGGCACGGGCAGCGGCGCGATTGCCATCGCGATCGCGTCCGCGCGCGACGATGCGCACGTGTGGGCGGTGGACCGGTCGCAAGCGGCGCTGGACGTCGCGCAACGCAACGCCGCCAAGCTCCTCGAGGCGGCGCGCGCGGGCGGCGCGCTCAGGTTCACGCACAGTGACTGGACGCAGGCGCTCGATCCGTCGCTGCGTTTTCACGCGATCGTCAGCAACCCGCCCTACATCGCCGACGGCGATCCGCATCTCGATCAGGGCGACCTGCGTTTCGAGCCGCGCGGCGCGCTCACCGACGAAGCCGACGGCCTTTCCGCGATCCGCGTGATCATCGAAAGCGCGCCGTTTCTGCTCGTGCAAAACGGCGCGCTCTGGCTCGAACATGGCTACGACCAGGCGACGGAAGTCCGCGCACTCCTTGCCGCGCGCGGCTTCACCGGCGTGCATTCGAAAACCGACATCGCCGGCATCGAGCGCGTCAGCGGCGGGATTTTCGGCCTTGCGCGCGGCCTGCCGCCTGAACCCGTCTGAACGAAATCCGCTATCATTTCGATGTCAATAAGCAGATTCGCACGATAACCCTCAGTACAAAACGTCCCGCAGGAACGCCATGGAAACGCAAGAACGCATCAAGCAGATCGTCGATCAAAACCCGGTCGTCCTTTTCATGAAAGGCACGGCGCAGTTTCCGATGTGCGGCTTTTCCGGCCGCGCGATTCAGGTGCTGAAGGCATGCGGCGTCGACAACATCACGACCGTCAACGTGCTCGATGACGAAGGCATCCGCCAGGGCATCAAGGAATTCTCGAACTGGCCGACCATTCCGCAGCTCTACGTGAACGGCGAGTTCATCGGCGGCTCGGACATCATGATGGAGATGTACCAGTCGGGCGAATTGCAGCAACTGTTCGCCGCCGCCTGAGTCCCGCTCCCCAGTGAACGCGCCCGCTGCCGTGCCGCGACGCCTGATCGTCGCCATAACCGGGGCAACGGGCGCCATCTACGGCATTCGCACGCTCGAAACGCTGCGGCGTCTCGGGTCGGTGGAAACACATCTGCTCGTTTCCACCGCCGGCTGGCTTAACATCCAGCACGAACTGCAACTCGATAAAGTCGAGGTCCACGCGCTCGCCGATGTCGTGCACAGCGTTCGCGACGTCGGCGCGAGCATCGCGTCCGGTTCGTTTTCCACTGACGGCATGATCGTCGCGCCCTGCTCGATGAAAACGCTCGCCAGCATCGCGCATGGCCTGTCGGACAATCTCATCACGCGCGCCGCGGACGTCGTCCTGAAGGAGCGTCGCCGGCTCGTGCTGCTCGTGCGCGAAACGCCGTTCAACCTCGCGCATCTGCGCAACATGACCGCGGTCACCGAAATGGGCGGCGTCATTTTCCCGCCGGTGCCCGCGTTTTATCACCGGCCGCAGTCGATCGACGATATGGTCGATCACACGGTGGAGCGCGTCATCGACATGTTCGCGCTGCGCTCGCCGCTTTCCACCGCGTGGCGCGGCATGCGCGGCGAAGCGGATTGACAACATCGGCGACACAATTCGTTGCTCGTGCCGGCGTTTATCCACTCGTAAGCAAAGCCTATAGTGCAAGCAATCCCTTTTGAGGTTTGCTGCAATGGACCGACTTCCTGCCGTTTTCGTCTCCCACGGCGCACCGACGCTGCCGATCGATCCGTCGATGCCTTCCGCCGAGTTTGCTTCGCTCGCCGACCGGTTGCCGCGCCCGCGCGCGATACTGATGCTGTCGGCGCATTGGGGCACGGCGCAGCCGGTCGCGAGCATCGCGACGCGGCCTGAAACCATCCACGATTTCTACGGCTTTCCGCGCGCGCTGTACGAACTGCGCTATGCGGCGCCGGGCGCGCCGGAACTCGGCACGCGCGCGGCCGAACTGCTGACGGCGAGCGGCATTCCCGCCGCGACGACGGACCACGGGCTCGACCACGGCGCCTGGGTTCCGCTTCTCCTGATGTTCCCGGAAGCCGACGTGCCGGTCGCGCAGTTGTCGATCCAGCCGCGCCTCGACGCCGCGCATCACTATCGCGTGGGCCGTGCGCTGCGCGCGTTGCGTGACGAGGGCGTGATGATCGTCGGCTCGGGGCAGATCACGCACAATCTGCGTGCGGCCGATTTCAGCGCGCGTCCGGAAGATGCCGATCCGCGCGTGACGGAATTCACCGACTGGTTCGAGGCACGGCTCGCGGCGCGCGACATCGACGCGCTTCTCGACTACCGCCGCCGTGCGCCGCACGCGGTGCTGATGCATCCGACGGACGAGCATTTGCTGCCCGTCTTCAGCGCGCTGGGCGCCGCGAGCGACGATTTCTCGCTCGACATCCAGTCGCTCGGCACATTTCAGAAGACGCTCGCGATGACGAATTACGTGTTCGGCGACACCTGAACTCAGCCGAATAAAAAAAAACCCGCTCAGGCGGGTTTTTTCGTTGATAGCGCGTTCGATGTTTCAGGCGCCGACTTCGTGGAGAATGTCGTCGCGGCTTTCGCGTTCGTCGAGATAGTCGCTGCGATAGCCCGTGTGCACGCCCCAGGAGTAGAAAATCAGCGCGAGCAGCGCGACCGCCGCCATGTCCCAGCCGTATGGCAGCAGACCGCGTCCGCCGAATTCCTTGCTGCCGATCAGCGACATCGCCGCCATCGCCGGCAGATACGCGATCAGCCACCACGCTGCCTTCAGGTCGCGCCCCCAGCCGTCGAAACCGGTCTTGCGCTGAAAGTAGAAATACATCGGCAACGCGACGACCATCAACAGGATGATTTCGCCCGTCAGCGGCCACTTCGCCCAGTACAGCACGAGCGACGCGCACACGAACGCGAACGGCGCGATCAGGCGCATGCCGGGAATCTTCAGCGGCCGGTCGAGGTCGGTCGCGGAACGGCGCAGCGCCATCAGGCTCACCGGCCCCGTCAGGTAGGAAATCACCGTCGCCACCGAAATCACGGCCGCGAGCGAACTCCAGCCGCGGAAAAAGAACAGAAAAACGAACGCGACGCCCAGGTTGAACCACATCGCAGGACGCGGCACGCCGTAGAACGGATGCACGATGCCGAAGACCTTCGGCATCGTGTTGTTGCGCTGCATCGCGTAGATCATGCGCGTGGTGGTCGCCATGTAGGTCGTGCCGGTGCCGCTCGGGCTAACGAACGCGTCGATGTAGAGCAGGATCGCGAGCCAGTTGAGGTTCAGCGCGAGCGCCAGTTCGGCGAACGGCGACGCGAAGTTGAAATGGTGCCAGCCCTTCGCGACATCTGCCGGAGAGACGGCGCCGATATACGCCACCTGCAACAGCACATAGATCACGAGCGCGAGCAGGATCGAGCCGATGACCGCGAACGGCACGCTCTTCGTCGGATTGCGCGCCTCGCCCGCCAGGTTCACGGGGCTCTGAAAGCCGTTGAAACTGAACACGATGCCGCTCGTCGCGACCGCCGTCAGCACCGACGACCAGCCGAAGGGCGCGAACGTCGACGCCGTGCCGAAATTCTCCGAGTGGAAGCCGGCGAACATCAGGCCGGCGATCGTCGCACCGGGGATGAGGAACTTGAAGACGGTAATCGCCGAATTGGCGCGTGCGAAGACCTTGACGCCCCAGTAGTTCAGCATGAAATACACGATGACCAGAAGCGCCGACAGAATCAGGCCGAGCGTCGTCAGCGATCCATTCACGAAGAGCGAATGCGCCCATTCATAAGGCCACGTGCTCATATATTGAATGGACGCTTCGGCTTCGATCGGAATCACCGAGACAATCGCGATCCAGTTCGCCCACGCGCTCACGAAACCGACCAGTGCGCCGTGTGAATAGCGCGCATAGCGCACCATGCCGCCGGATTCGGGAAACATCGCGCCCAGTTCGGCGTAGGTCAGCGCAATCGCCAGAATGACCACGGCGCCGATCACCCACGCGGCGATCGCGGCGGGACCGGCGATGCCGGCAGCGCGCCAGGCGCCAAAAAGCCAGCCCGAGCCGATGATGGAACCGAGCCCCGTCAGCAGCAACGCGACCGGCCCGATGTTCCGTTGAATGGAACTCGTCACTTACTCTCCTCATCTCGTAAAGCTTTCGCCGGGATGTGTTATCCGGCTGAAAGCCTCACCAGCCGGGCGTCCGGTGAAAAGCCGGCGACTGGTGCAACCCGTCGAAAGTCGCGTAGTTTAACGGTTGCACCCGCACAATGCAGAGGAGGAACTTGATGAATTCGCAAAAAAATGCGCAGTCGGATACAAAGTTGACCGAAAATGCAAGCTTCGTAAGCCTGCCCCTCACAAATCTCAAAAAAGCCCCTTCGGTGTTGTCGGATTTATTGACCTTCCGATTGTTTCGCCGTATAAAGCTTCTTGCAGGATTTCAAGTGGCGAGTGAATTGGTCTTTCGTAGTTCGCCATCACGGTACTCCGGTTGGTCCCATTGCCCCTTCCTTGATTTTCATGCACACCCGGGCTTCGGCCTTATTCAACTTCTTCAGGAACAAGTAACATGGAAACCGGTACCGTCAAGTGGTTCAATGACGCAAAGGGCTTTGGCTTCATCACGCCGGACGGCGGCGGCGAAGATCTGTTCGCGCACTTCTCGGAAATCCGCGTCGAAGGCTTCAAGACGCTTCAGGAAAACCAAAAGGTTACCTTCGAAGTGAAGACCGGCCCGAAGGGCAAGCAAGCTGCGAACATCAAGCCGGCCTAAGCCTGCTGGATTCGCCCAAATTGCAGAAGAAAAACCCCGCCTCGGCGGGGTTTTTTGTTTGGCGCACGGATTAACTCGCGGGCGCGTCGCGAAGTGAATCGTCAGGCGAAAACGCGTTGCGCATAAATGCCGAGTCCCGTCGCCACGCTCGCGAGCCGATCGCCGAAAACCGGCTGGGCGTCCGGGAAGGCGGCCGCGAGCGAATCCGACAGGAACTTGAGCCCTGTCGAGCCGCCCGTGAAATAGACGGCGCCGACGCCGCTCGCGTCGACGCCCGCGCGGCGCACCGTCTCCTCGGCCGCCTCGACGATACGACGCATCTCGTCGCGCCCCGCTTCGATCAGTTGCGGTTCGTCGAAGGCGATGCGCAGCGCTTCTTCCACCTCTTCCATGTCGATCTCGGTCACGCCGCCCGCCGCGACGTCAATCTTCGCTTCTTCCGCATGCGCGGTGAGCGCATGGCCGAGCCGTCGGTCCACGACGCGCATCAGCCGCTGATGGTGACGCGGCTCCGTGTACAGATGCCGCATCAGCTGCATCTCGCCGACGCGTTTCGGCGCGTACACGGTGTTGATCAGATGCCACGTCGCGAGGTCGAAGTAGACGCGGTTCGGCACTTCGCGCCCTTCCGGATCGAGCGACTGGTAGCCGAGTTCGCGCAGGATCGTCGAGAGTTCGACGCGCCGGTCGAAGTCCGTGCCCGCGACGTGCACGCCGTGATGCGCGAGCACGTCGCTCTTGCGATCCAGGCGCTTCGCGCGCTCGGGCCCGACGCGCACGAGCGAGAAGTCCGACGTACCGCCGCCGATGTCCGCCACCAAGACGAGTTCCTCGCGCGCGAGCCGCGCTTCGTAGTCGAAGGCGGCCGCGATCGGCTCGTACTGGAAGTGGATTTCGCGCAGGCCGACCGCGTGCGCGCACGCTTCGAGCTGCTTTTGCGCGAGATGGTCGGCGCGCGGGTCGTCGTCGACGAAGAAGACCGGGCGGCCCAGCACCGCGCGCGAAAGCGGCTCGGCGGCGAGCACCTGCGCCTTCTGCTTCAGATGCTGCAGGAAGAGCGTGATGACGTCGGTGTACTTGATCGCCGAGCCGTCGCCGAGATCCGTGCTCTGCTCGGCGAGCGGCGAACCGAGGATGCTTTTCATCGAGCGCATCAGGCGGCCGTCGAAACCGTCGATGTACGCTTCGAGCGCCGCGCGCCCGTAGGACTGGTTATCCTCGTCGGTGTTGAAGAAGACGGCGGTGGGCAGCGTCAGCGCCTCGCCTTCGACCGGCGCCAGCCGGATCGATTCGCCAGCGGGCAGTGCGACGGCGGAGTTCGACGTGCCGAAATCGATCGCGCAATAGGTCATGGACGTAGCGGCGCGGCAAAAGCCGTCGTCGCAAACAAAAAGTGGAGCGCGTTTTTATCACGATCCGGCGAAGCCATCAACCGATGCGCATAAATCCACGCCGGCGGAACAGAATTTGCTCGAATGGCCGGTAATTTGTGCTCGCGCGGTTGTGCATGCCGGCGACTTTCTTCCTACGACATCGAGACGGCGGCCTCCACGCAATGAAGCAGATTCCAACGGAGCATGATTCGATCCACCGCGAAACAACCGAACCGTCCCGGATCATCGAAACCGATTTGCCCGGGCGGCTCGACCGCCTGCCGTGGGGCCGCTTCCATACGCTGATCGTACTCGCGCTCGGCATCACGTGGCTGCTCGACGGGCTCGAAGTGACGCTCGCGGGCGCGGTCGCGAGCGCGCTGAAGACGAGCCATGTGCTGCAGTTTTCGAACGCCGACGTCGGCATTGCGGGCAGCGCGTACATCGCGGGCGCGGTGATCGGCGCGCTCGGCTTCGGCTGGCTGACCGACCGCCTCGGGCGGCGCAAGCTCTTCTTCATCACGCTCTTTCTCTACGTCGCGGCGACGGCGGCCACCGCATTTTCCTGGAATCTCGCGACCTTCGTGCTGTTTCGCTTCCTGACCGGCGCGGGCATCGGCGGCGAATACACGGCGATCAATTCGACGATCCAGGAATTCACGCCCGCGCGCGTGCGCGGCTGGACCGATCTCGCGATCAACGGCACGTTCTGGATCGGCGCGGGGATCGGTGCGGCGGGATCGATCGTGCTGCTCGATCCGGCCCTCCTGCCGCCCGACTGGGGCTGGCGCGCGTGCTTTCTGATCGGCGCGGTGCTGGGGCTCGGGATTCTGCTGATGCGCATGTGGGTGCCCGAAAGTCCGCGCTGGCTGATCACGCACAATCGCGCGGACGAGGCGAAGGAAATCGTCGAAGGGATCGAGGCGGGCTTTCGCGAACACGGTGTGAGCGTGCCGGATACGCCGGTCAAACCGCTGCGACTGCACGCGCGCGATCACACGAAGATCAGCGAAGTCGTCGATACGCTGTTTCGCGCGCACCGGCAGCGCTCGCTCGTCGGCCTCACGCTGATGACGGCGCAGGCATTCTTCTACAACGCGATCTTCTTCACCTACGCGCTCGTCTTGACCGACTTCTACGACGTGCCCGGCGATCACATCGGCTGGTACGTGCTGCCGTTCGCGGCGGGCAATTTCCTCGGGCCGATCGTGCTCGGCAAGCTGTTCGACGTGCTCGGCCGGCGCCGCATGATCGCGTTCACCTACGCGATGTCGGGCGTGCTGCTCACGATCTCCGGCTATCTGTTCGCGCACGGCATGCTGACGGTAACGACGCAAACCGTCTCGTGGATGGTGATCTTTTTCTTCGCGTCGTCGGCGGCGAGTTCGGCGTATCTCACTGTCAGTGAGACGTTTCCGCTGGAAATCCGCGCGCTCGCGATCGCCGTGTTCTACGCATTCGGCACGGCGCTCGGCGGCATCATCGGACCGACGCTGTTCGGGCATCTCATCGACACGCACGAGCGCAGCGCGGTTTTCATCGGCTATCTGATCGGCTCGGCGCTAATGATTCTGGCTGCCGTCGTCGCGGGAATCTGGGGCGTCGCGGCCGAGCGCAAGTCGCTCGAGGACGTGGCGCGGCCGCTTTCGTCCGTGGCGGAGGATTAGAAGCCCTTGCCCCACGCGCCGTCGAACGCGATCTCGGCAAGCGGCACGCGCGAGCGCGGTGCCGCTTCGCGCCCGCGCAGCTTGTCGTCGAGCGTGCTGGCATCGCCATAGTGGCCGATCGAGATCATCGCGATCACCTGCACGTCCTCCGGGACCGCGAACTTCTCGCGAAACGCGGCGCCGTCGAAGCCGCCCATCTGGTGCGCCGCGAGCCCAAGCGCGTGCGCCTGCAGGACGAGCGCCATCGCGGCCGCGCCCGCGTCGTAGAGCGCGCTGCGGTTCACGTCGCCCTTCGCCGTGACCGTCTGCGCCGCGACGCAGATCAGCACCGGCACGTTCGCGTTCCAGTTCTGATTGAACGGCACGAGGGTGTCGAATGCCTGCTTGAACGCGGCTTCGTCGCGGTTGCGGTCGAACGTGACGAAGCGCCACGGCTGCAGATTGCTCGACGACGGCGCCCAGCGCGCGGCCTCCAGCACCTGATGCAACTGCTCGCGCGTCACCGGCTGGTCCGAGTACGCGCGCGGGCTCCAGCGGCCGGCGATCAGTTCGTGGATGTCGACTTCGGTCGGAGCTTTCTTTGCGGTCATGGATGAATCCCTGTTCGTTTGACGAAGAACAAGGATAACCAAGGATCGCGCCGCGCGCCGGACGGCGCTCAGGTCGCCGCGACGCCCACGCGCTGCGCCGGCCGGTTAATGCGCAGCACGAGAATCGACGCGATCAGGCAGAGTCCGCCGGAGATCATCGTGGCGACCGTGTAGGTGCCGAGGCTCGAACGCAGCATGCCGCCGCCGAGCGCCGCGAATGCCGCGCCCAGCTGATGCCCCGCGACCACCCAGCCGAACACGATCGGCGCCGATTCCTTGCCGTACACGTCGGTAGCGAGACGCACGGTGGGCGGCACGGTCGCGATCCAGTCGAGTCCGTAGAACACGGCGAAGATCGGCAGGCCGAAGAAGTCGATCCCGAACGCATACGGCAGGTAAATCAGCGACAGCCCGCGCAGACCGTAGTACCAGAAGAGCAGATAACGCGCGTTGAAGCGGTCGGAGAGCCAGCCGGAGAGCGTCGTGCCGAACAGGTCGAAGATGCCCATCGCGGCGAGCAGCGACGCGCCCTGCACCTGCGTCATGCCGTAATCGGCGCACATCGCGATCAGGTGCGTGCCGACATAACCGTTCGTGCTCGCCCCGCAGATGAAAAAGCTGAAGAACAGCAGCCAGAAATCGCGCGTCTTGCTGGCCGAGCCGAGCGTGCTGAACGCGACCTTGATCGGATTTTTAGGCGGCGCCGTCGATGCCGGCGGCTGCTCGGCCGTTTCGCCGATCGGACGCAACGCGAGACTCGCGGGCCGCTCGGGCAGCAGCCACGCGACGAGCGGGATGACGAGCAGCGCCGCGCCGGCCACGATCAGCACGACCGGCTGCCAGCCGAAGCGCTCGGAGATCGCGGCCAGCACCGGCAGGAACACGAGCTGGCCGGTGGCCGAACTCGCGGTGAGAATGCCCATCGCGAGGCCGCGATGCGTCGTGAACCAGCGATTGACCACGGTCGCCGAGAGCGTCAGCGCCGCGACGCCCGTCGCCCCGCCGACCAGCACGCCCCAGATCGCGACCATCTGCCAGGGCGACGTCATCATCGACGACAACCCGACGCCCGCGGCCAGCGTGGCGAGCGCGGCGAGCAGCGTCGGACGCACGCCGAAGCGCTGCATGGCTGCCGCCGCGAACGGCCCGGCCAGGCCGTACAGCGCGAGATTGATCGAGATGGCGAGCGAGATCGTGCCGCGGCTCCAGCCGAACTGGTGTTCGAGCGGCAGCATCATCACACTCGGCGTCGCGCGCGTGCCCGCCGCGGCGAGCAGCACGAAAAACACCACGCCGACCACCACCCACCCGTAATGCATCCGGCCCTCGAACCATCTCGCTACCCAATTCATCGCTGCTCCCGTTTTATGTTCGACGTCGTACCGTGCGGCAATTTGTCGTTACCAACCAGTCACAATAGTGTTGCGAGCTTAGTTACCGATCGGTAACATGTCAAGCATGCTGTTGCCATTCGAGGAGATGACTTTGACACGCGCATCGGTTGAAGCGGGCAAGCGGGCCGCCGGAAAGACCGTCCGCACGGACGGCGCCACCGCGCAGGAACAATTGCTCGACGCCGCGCAGGATCTCTTTTACCGCGAAGGCATCCGCGCAATCGGCGTGGATGCGGTGGTCGAGCGCGCGGGCGTCAACAAGATGAGCCTGTACCGGCAATTCTCGTCGAAAGAGGAACTGGTCGTCGCGTATCTGAACCGGATGGACGAAGGATTCCGGCGGCGCATCGAGGCGAGCTTCGCGAAACATCCGGACGAACCGGCGAAGCAACTCGTGCAGGCTGTCGACGATCTCGTCAGACGCGCGTCGGCGCCGGCTTACCGCGGCTGTCCGTTCGTGAACGTGGCGTGCGAATTTTCCGATCCGGCGCATCCGGCACGGCAGGCCGTCGCGCGCAACAAGCAGTATCTGATGCAGCGCCTCGTCGAAATCGCGACGGCCGCGGGGGCGTCGAATGCCGTCGAACTCGCCGATTCGCTCGCGCTCGTGGTGGACGGCATCTACGCGACGAGCCAGACTTATGGCCCCGGCAGCGGCCCGATGCTCGCGGCGCCGCGCGTCGCGGCCCTGATCGTCGAGGCCGCGTGCCCGACCTATCGCAAGGAATCGACATGATCGAACGCAGTACCCGCGACGACGTCGTCGCGGCCACGCAGCACTGGCTGACGCGCGCCGTGATCGGCCTGAACCTCTGTCCGTTCGCGAAGAGCGTGCATGTGAAGGACCAGATCCGCTATGTCGTGAGCGAAGCGCGCACGCTGGAAGACGCGATCGTCGACGTGTCGAACGAACTGCGCGTGCTCGAAGAAAGCGACCCGCAACGCATCGATACGACCCTTCTGATCGTGCCCCACGCGCTGGCCGATTTCATCGAGTACAACGATGCACTTTTCTTCGCCGACCGCTTGCTGAAGCAAATGGGATTGGCAGGGGTCCTGCAGATCGCAAGCTTTCATCCAGATTATCGGTTCGAAGGTAGCAGTGCCGACGACATTGAAAACTATACAAACCGCGCACCCTATCCGATCTTCCATTTGCTGCGCGAAGCGAGCATCGAGCGCGCCGCCGACGCTTTCCCCGATGCCGCAGACATCTATGAACGCAACATGGACACGCTGCGCCGGCTCGGCCACGAAGGCTGGAAAAACTGGATGAGCCAGCAGTCCTGAGGACTTCAGTGCGTGAAGAAGCGCTCGCGCAATTCTTCGAGACCGAGCGTTTCGAGCACATCCGACAGCCGCTGTGCGGGCCTGCCGCGCGGCAGGTCCTTGAACTGGGCGATGATCAGCTCGTTTTTCATCGAGTGCTCCCAGCCGACGAGTTCGGTCACGCTCACCTGATAGCCATGCGATTCGAGTTGCAGGCAGCGCAGCACGTTCGTGATCTGGCTGCCGAACTCGCGCGTGTGCAGCGGATGACGCCACATTTCGGTGAGCACATTTTTCGACAACGCGTGTCCCTTGTGCTTGCGAAGCACCGTCGCCACCTCCGCCTGGCAGCACGGCACGACCACGATGTACTTCGCTTTCTTCTGTAGCGCGAAATGGATTGCGTCGTCGGTGGCCGTGTTGCAGGCATGGAGCGCCGTGACAATATCGATCGATTCAGGCAACTGATCAGACGTAATCGATTCGGCCACCGACAGATTCAGAAAAGACATTCCCTCAAAAGCCAGTGTTTTAGCCAATTCCTGCGATTTTGTCACAAGATCTTCACGCGTCTCAATGCCGTAGATATGTGACCGATCCCGCAGAGTCTTGAAGAACAGATCGTAGAGAATGAAGCCCAGATAAGACTTGCCGGCGCCGTGGTCGGCAAGAGAGACCGCGCCCTCGCGGGCGTGCACATCGGCGAGCAGCGGTTCGATGAACTGGAACAGGTGGTAGACCTGCTTCAGTTTGCGTCGGCTGTCCTGATTCATCTTGCCGTCGCGCGTGAGGATGTGCAGTTCCTTCAGCAGTTCGATCGACTGGCCGGGACGGATGTCGTGTTTGGTGGATGCGTCGGCTGGGCCGGTCGCGGACGCAGAAGACTTCTTGACCATCGTGATGTTGCCTTACCGTATGAACGCCGATGTGAATTCGGGAGGTGAGTGGGCGGGATAACCCGCAGCGAGCCGCAATGAGCAGCACGCAACGCTGGATAAAGCGGAACAAGTTGGCGGCTATGTGCGCTAACCGCTCGTTCGGTGGTTGCAAAAGAGGAATGTTACCTAAAAGCGCGCAGACGCTCTCGTTCCGTCCGCCGGTGCCGGCCCGACGGTGGGATGGAACATTTTGTGCATAGTCGGACAATTGAGGCCAGTTGGAACGACGAAAGGCGCGTGGCGTGCGGCAAGGCGCCTGAGTATGAAAGACCCACAAGCTGGTGGCAAACCGCGCCGCTCGACGATATCGACGTCGTCATCCGCGAGAAGTTTGCTACGTAATACCTAACGCATAGCGCGACGATGCGACTCGTGCGGCGCCATGAACATGAGAGGACGGCGATGGACGCGATCCCGGACAAGAAAGCCGAAAAGCAGTTTCAGGACATGCTCGCGGCGCTGACCGCGATGCCTGCTTGGACAGAAAAGCAGCAACTAGAACTCGAGATGGCCCGAGAGATATCGGTGGAGATGTTGCGTCTCGCGGAATCGATGCGCGACGGCAGCACCGACATCGAATCGTGCCTCACGATGCTCAAGTACGCCAAGGTGATGGACTTCGTTCTGACCACGCTTGCCTCGCGGCGCGAGATTGCGCCGCAGACCCTGCGCGTGATCTTCAAGCTCGCAGGCCTGAAGGTCGACGAAGCCTATCCTGGCTGACTGAGGCGACATCGAACCGAACCGGCTCGATTTGGCGGCCCGTTTCCGAGCGGGCCGCTTACCCCTTGCGACGCGTCATCAAGCGCGCGCATGACGCTTTCATATGCCGTTGCATCGCCGCCTGGGCCTGAACGGCGTCATGTTCTTCCAGCGCTTCCAGAATCTCCCGATGCTCCGTCAGTGCCGCGGCCCACGTATCTTCTCCCTCGAAATGCCCTCTTAGCTTCGATGACAGCGGGCTATGCCGCTCGTCGAACAGGCTCGCGACCGTTCTCACCAGCACGTCGTTGCCGGAAAGTTGCGCGATCGCCAGATGAAACGCGCGGTCGGCGGCCATCGGCACCTGGCCGTTTGCCACTTCCCGCGCCATGGTTTCGTAAAGCGCCCGCAGCGCCTTGAGCGCCTTGGGCTTCGCGAACGGCGCCACGCTCGCGGCAATCGCACCCTCGATGACGAGGCGCGCGGTCATGATCTCCTGCGGACTTTCCCCGAGTTCGGCGTCGGCTTGCGGCGCAGCGACCGTGCCCGGCGTCGCGCAAATGTACACGCCCGAGCCCATGCGAATCTCGACGCGCCCTTCCAGTTCCAGCGCAACCAGCGCTTCCCGCACCGACGGCCGCGACACGCCGAGCGTCTGCGCGAGCTCGCGTTCGGACGGCAGCCGGCCGTTCGGCGCAAATCCCTGCTGCTCGATCAGCTCGCGCAGCTTGTCCGCGATCTGCAGATAGAGACGGCGCGTCTCGACGGGTTTCACGCTCACGTGGCGGCTCCTCGGAAGGCTCGGGAAAACGTGGATTGTAATCAGCGGAAGCGTTGACGGGCGGTACGGGCCGCAATCGACCTTCGCTAACCGCTTACAAGTGGCTTGACCAGTTCGTTTTGCAGACACTAACATGCGTTCCGGTAAGGCCAAAACACAGCTTCATTCTAGTCCCACGACACCAACCAGCGGATCAGCGATGAGCAATCCCATTCTCCAGTTCGGCACGAGCCGGTTTCTGCAGGCTCACGTCGATTTCTTCGTCGCGCAGGCCGCGCGGCGCGAGCCATCGCGCGCGCTCGGCAAGATCACCGTCGTGCAGACGACGGCGAGCGCCGAAAGCCGCGCACGCATCGACGCGTTGCGCGTGAACGGTCGCTATCCGGTGCGCATTCGCGGCCGGCGCCACGGCGAAACGGTCGACATGACGGTCCAATGCGATGCGATCAGCGAGGCGCTGCACGCGAACGACGACTGGCAGATCCTGCGCGAGCGCGTCGCGCGCGACGTGCAGACGATCGTCTCCAATACCGCCGACACCGGCTACGCCCTTTTCGACGACGACACCGCCGACCTGCTCGACGGTCGGCGCACACCGCGCGGCTTCGCGGCGAAGCTCGCGGTACTGCTGCACGAGCGCTATCGAGCGGGTGGCGAGCCGATCACGCTGCTGCCGTGCGAGCTGATTTCGCATAACGGCGACACCTTGCGCGACCTGGTAGCGGGCGTCGCGCGCGGCTGGCATGTCGACGACGCGTTCATCGACTATTTGACACAACGCTGCGTCTGGGTGAATTCACTGGTGGACCGCATCGTGTCGGAGCCGATCCATCCCGTTGGCGCAATCGCGGAGCCTTACGCACTTTGGGCCATCGAGCGCAAGCCGGGCATGACGCTGCCGTGCGAGCACGTAGACATCGTCGTCACCGACGATCTCGCGCATTTCGAGCGCCTCAAGCTGCTGCTGCTGAACCTCGGCCACACGATGCTCGTCGAGATGTGGCTAAAACAAGGCGGCGCGCCCGACATGATCGTGCTCGACGCCATGCGCGACGCGGCGTATCGCGATGCGCTCGAAACCGTGTGGGAGCGCGAAGTGCTGCCCGTCTTCGACGCGCTCGGCCAGCACGACACCGCGCGCGCCTATCTCGCCGATGTGCGCGACCGCTTCGAGAATCCGTTCCTCGTGCACCATCTCGCGGACATCGCCCGCAATCACGACGAGAAGAAAGAGCGGCGCCTGCGTCCGGTCATCGAACTCGCGCGTGAACTGAACCTGGCGCTCGAGCAACCGAGGCTGCGAGCGGCGCTCGCGTGACAGTGCGAAGGCTCGCCGCGAGAAGTGGGCCGCGCACGCTGCAAACGATAGCAAAGACCCCGGCCCGCGACATCGTCATCGCGGCGCAGGTCCGACTACATGGCATTGAGCCCCTTGGAGGAGACTGACGATGCGCAAGATGCGTTGGGTAGTGATATTTCTATGTTTTCTGGCGATTGCCGTGAATTACATCGACCGCGCGAATCTCGCGGTCGCGGCGCCGCAGATCGAAAAGGCACTCGGCATCGGCCCGGCTGAAATGGGCCTCGTGATGAGCGGCTTCTTCTGGACCTACGCGCTCATGCAAATGCCCTTCGGCTGGTTCGTGGATCGCGTCGGCGCGCGCATCGCGCTGCCGCTTGCGGTCGGCTGGTGGTCGCTCTTCACCGCGCTCACCGCCGCCGCGACGAGCGTCGCCGGCATGTTCGGCTGCCGGCTGATGCTCGGCGTCGGCGAAGCGGGCGCGTATCCGTCGTGCGCGAAACTCGTCTCCCAATGGTTCAAGCCGCAGCAGCGCGCGCTCGCGACCAGCATCTTCGACAGCGGCTCGCGCGTCGGCTCGGCGCTCTCGATTCCGGTCGTCGCGCTCATCATCAGCTCGTTCGGCTGGGAAGCGTCGTTTGTCATCACGGGCGCGCTCGGCGCCGTGTGGATTCTCGGCTGGTTCCTGATCTACCGGAATCCGTCGCGCGGCGATCTCACCGGCGACGCCGACGTCGTGCCGCAAGTCAAGGCCGCGCCGAAGAACAAGGTCACGTGGGGTTCGCTGTTCAAGTACCGCACGCTGTGGGGCATGATGCTCGGCTTCTTCTGCCTGAACTTCGTGATCTATTTCTTCATCACCTGGTTCCCGAGCTATCTCGTGCAGACGCACGGTTTCTCGCTGAAGTCGCTCGGCACGCTCGGCATGATTCCGGCGCTGATTTCGATTCCCGGCGGCTGGCTCGGCGGCTACGTGTCGGACTCGCTTTTCAAGCGCGGCTGGAGCCTGACCCGCGCGCGCAAGACCTGCATGGTCGGCGGCATGCTGCTTTCGTCGATCATCACGCTCTCCGCGTTCACGACTAACATCTATCTGATGCTCGCGTTCTTCGGCATCGCTTACGGCAGCCTCGCGTTTGCCGCCGCCAGCATCTGGTCGCTGCCCGGCGACGTCGCGCCGACGCCCGATCACGTCGCATCGATCGGCGGCATCCAGAACTTCGCGTCGAACCTCGCGGGCATCGTCATCACGACGTTCACCGGCTTCATGGTCGAGATGACGAAAGGCTCGTTCACGATTCCGTTGTGCGTCGCGGGCGGCTTCTGCTTCCTCGGCGCGTTCAGCTATCTCGTGATCGTCGGCAAGATCGAACCGCTCACCGAGGACGACGACGATTCGACGTCCGTCACCGGGCGCCGCACGCCCTCCACCGTATAAACATCATGTCCACCACTGCCACCGATCATGCCGTCATTCGGCTTCATCCCAACGACGACGTCGTGATCGCGACGCGCCAGTTGATGTCCGGCGCGCGCATCGCGTCGGAAGACCTCGTCGTGACCGGGCTGATTCCGCCCGGCCACAAGATCGCGACGCGCGACATCGCGAAGGGCGAGCCGGTCAAGCGCTACAACCAGATCATCGGTGTGGCGCGCGAGGCGATTGCGCGCGGCCAGCATGTGCACGTGCAGAACCTCGGCATGGCCGACTTCGCGCGCGAGCACGAGTTCGGCGTGGACCGTCATCCGACCGACTTCGTGGAAACGCCCGCGACGTTCATGGGCATCCGGCGCGACGATGGGCGCGTGGCGACGCGCAACTTCATCGGCGTGCTGACGAGCGTGAACTGCTCGGCGACCGTCGCGCGCGCCATCGCCGATCATTTCCGGCGCGACGTGCATCCGGAAGTGCTCGCCGATTACCCGAACGTCGACGGCGTGATCGCGCTGACGCACGGACTCGGCTGCGGCATCGACACGCTGGGCGAAGGACTCGCGATCCTGCGGCGCACGCTCGCCGGCTACGCGGTGCATCCGAACTTCCATTCGGTGCTCTTCGTCGGACTCGGCTGCGAGACGAACCAGATTGCAGGCGTGCTCGAATCGAGCGGGCTCAAGGAGGGCGAGCGCCTGAAGAGCTTCACGATCCAGGACAGCGGCGGGTCGAAAAAGACGGTCGAGCGCGGCATCGCGATGGTCAAGGAGATGCTCGCCGATGCGAACCGCGTCGCGCGTGAGCCGTTGCCGGCGTCGCATATCGTCGTCGGGCTGCAGTGCGGCGGATCGGACGGTTATTCCGGCATTTCGGCGAATCCTGCGCTCGGCGCGGCGGTCGACCGGCTCGTGCGGCACGGCGGCACGGCAATTCTCTCCGAGACGCCCGAAGTCTACGGCGCCGAGCATCTGCTGACGCGCCGCGCGGTGAGTCGCGAAGTCGGCGAGAAACTGCTCGCGCGCATTGCGTGGTGGGAAGCCTACTGCGCGCGAAACGGCGCGGCGATGGACAACAATCCGTCGGCGGGGAACAAGGTCGGCGGTCTCACGACGATCCTCGAAAAATCGCTCGGCGCGGTGGCGAAAGGCGGCACGACGAATCTCGTCGAGGTCTACGAGTACGCGCAGCGCATCGACGCGAAGGGCTTCGTCTTCATGGATTCGCCCGGCTACGATCCGATGTCCGCGACGGGGCAGGTGGCGTCCGGTGCGAACGTGATCTGCTTCACGACGGGGCGCGGATCGGCTTACGGCTGTGCGCCGTCGCCGTCGCTCAAGCTCGCGACGAACACGGCGCTCTGGGATCGCCAGGAAGACGATATCGATATCAATTGCGGCGGCGTGATCGACGGGACGGCTTCCATCGATGAACTCGGCGAAGCGATTTTCCGGATGATCCTGGATTGCGCTTCAGGCGTGCCTTCCAAGAGCGAACTGCATGGATATGGACAGAACGAGTTCGTGCCCTGGCAGGTGGGCGTGGTGACCTGATCGACGCGATGTCGATCGTGAAAACGCGCGGACAGGTTTTGGTCCGCGCGTTTTTTTATCGTTGAACGGGGCCGCAGTAGCGCCCCGATCAGGCCCCTGACTTTTCAAACGGCCGTCTGCTGCCCGACCATGTTCAGCGCGAGCGCCTCGGCCACCTCGATGCCATCGATCGCCGCCGAGTAGATCCCGCCGGCATAACCCGCGCCTTCGCCCGCCGGATACAGCCCATCGACGTTGACGCTCTGATAGTCGTCCTTGCGACGCACCCGGATCGGCGACGACGTGCGCGTTTCGACGCCCGTGAGTACCGCGTCGTGCATCGCGAAACCCGGGATTTTCCGGTCGAGCTGCGGCAGCGCTTCGCGAATCGCTTCGATGACGTAGTCAGGCAGCGCCGTGCTGAGATCGGTCGGACGCACGCCGGGCTTGTAGGATGGCTCGACCGAACCGAGCGACGTCGACGGTCTTCCCGCGATAAAGTCACCGACCAGTTGCCCGGGCGCGCAGTAATCGCCACCGCCCAGTTCGAACGCGCGCTCTTCCCACTTGCGCTGAAACGCGATGCCCGCAAGCGGGCCGCCGGGAAAATCGTCCGGCGTGATGCCGACGACGATTCCCGCGTTCGCATTGCGTTCATTGCGCGAGTACTGGCTCATGCCATTGGTCACGACGCGGCCCGGTTCCGAGGTCGCCGCGACGACGGTGCCGCCCGGGCACATGCAGAAGCTGTAGACGGCGCGGCCGTTGCTGCAGTGGTGCACGACCTTGTAGTCGGCGGCGCCGAGCAGCTCGTGTCCGGCGAATTTGCCGAAACGGGCGCGATCGATGACACCCTGCGGATGCTCGATCCGAAACCCGAGCGAGAACGGCTTGGCTTCCATATAGACGCCGCGATCGTGCAGCATCTCGAACGTATCGCGTGCGCTATGGCCGACGGCGAGCACCACGTGGTCGCAGCGCAGCGTTTCGCCGTTTGCAAGGCGGAGCCTGCGCACTTTGCCCTGCTCGATCTCGATATCCTCGACACGACTCTCGAAGCGCACTTCGCCACCGAGTTGGTGGATGGTCGCGCGCATCTTCTCGACCATGCTCACCAGCCTGAAGGTGCCGATGTGCGGGCGGCTGAGATACAGGATGTCCTCGGGCGCGCCCGCCTTGACGAATTCGTCGAGTACTTTGCGGCCGTAGTGCTTCGGATCCTTGATCTGGCTGTAGAGCTTGCCGTCGGAGAAGGTGCCGGCGCCGCCTTCGCCGAACTGCACATTCGATTCCGGATTCAGCACGTTCTTGCGCCAGAGGCCCCAAGTGTCCTTGGTGCGCTCGCGCACGGCCTTTCCACGCTCGAGGATAATCGGCCGAAAGCCCATCTGCGCGAGAATCAGCCCGGCGAACAGTCCGCACGGCCCCATGCCGATCACGACAGGCCGCGGCAAATCCGACTTCTCCGGCGCCTTTGCAACGAAGTGGTACGCCATGTCGGGCGTCACGCTGCAATGCGGATGCGCGTCGAGCCGTCGTATCGCGGACGCTTCGTCCTTCACTTCGACGTCGACGATATAGGTGAGCTTGATGTCCGAGCGCTTGCGCGCGTCGTGCGCGCGGCGAAATACGGTGTACCGGACGAGATCGGCGGCCAGCACACCGATCGCTTGCAGGCGCGACCGAATCGCGGCTTCAAGATCAGCCTCGGCATGATCGAGCGGGAGTTTGACTTCGCTTAAACGTAGCATGAGAACCTGTATTCGGCGGCCGCGGAGAATCGACCTGCGCCCGATTTTAATGCGTTTGGCGTTGGAGCAGCAGAAGCCAGGCGGAGAATGCTCGATCGCGGATTCGTCGACATCGAGGTCCCGGCCGGACGTTATCTCAGTGAGAGCCTTTAGGCACGACCACCCGAGCACCGGTCGCGTTCGTAGAGCGCGTTAGCCCAAACAAAGCGGTGTGTACGCCGAAATACCGTACCTGGAAGCAAAAAACCCCACCTTTTTGGGGTGGGGTTTTTTGTTGCTGCATGAGGAGCCTGACGATTACCTACTTTCACACGGGAGATCCGCACTATCATC
>NZ_JARUXL010000001.1:3004057-3042303 GCF_031451455.1 Caballeronia sp. LZ024
TCAGCCGCTTAACTACCGCCGCCACCCCTTCCGTTCTGCGTCGCTGCATCAGCAGCAGAGAAACGAGATTATGAAGAACGTTTCGCTTTTCGTCAACAGGTCTGGAAAACTTTTTTGTCGACCGCGATGCTCGCTTAAAGCATCAGACCACTTCGCACCTTCTGCCCAGAAAGCAAACGGGTCACGCGAACATCACGCGACCCGTCGGCGCTTGTCTGGTGCCGGCTGCAGGACTCGAACCCGCCACCTCATGATTACAAGTCAAGCGCTCTACCAGATGAGCTAAGCCGGCGAAGCACAAGATTCTACTTCATTTGATCACTTTGAGGTGAGAGCGCCCGACCGATTTCGACGTCTCCTCCCCGGCGGAAGCACGCTCTCCCGTCGCCGATTCTGCTGCAGCCGCTTCATCGATCTCGGCCTGATCGAGTTCGGACGAACGCGGCGCCCCGGACGCATCCGACGCCGAAGCGAGCGTCGCCGGCTCGACCGGGAATGCCATGCCCTGGCCGTTCTCTCGCGCATAAATGGCGAGCACGTTCGCGACCTGCACCTCGATCTTGTGCGACTTGCCCGAGAAGCGCGCGCTGAACTCGATCCACTCATTGCCCATCTGCAACTGGCTCGTCGCCTCGAAGCTGATGTTCAACACGATCTCGTCGTTGCGCACGAACTGGCGTGGCACGCGCGTGGAGTTGTCGACCCGGACCGCGATATGCGGCGTAAAACCGTTATCCGTGCACCACTCGTAGAGCGCGCGCAGCAAGTAAGGTTTGGTGGAAATCTCTTGCATCAACTGTCCTTTACCGGAACGCGGCGCCGCGAAACCCGCGACGCCCACGTCCGCACTCGCAAAACTCAGCGGCGCATCACCTTTTCCGAAGGCGTCAGCGCTTCGATATAGGCCGGGCGGCTGAAAATCCGCTCGGCGTACTTCATCAACGGCGCAGCATTCTTCGACAACTCGATGCCGTAGTGATCCAGACGCCACAAGAGCGGCGCGATCGCGACGTCGAGCATCGAAAATTCTTCGCCGAGCATGTACTTGTTCTTCAGGAAGATCGGGGCGAGCTGCGTCAGGCGATCGCGGATCGCGTTGCGCGCCTTCTCGTGATTCTTTTCCGCGGCCTTGCCCTTTTCGTTCTCGAGCGTGCCGACGTGGACGAACAGTTCCTTCTCGAAATTCAGCAGGAACAGACGGGCGCGGGCGCGCTGAACCGGGTCGGCCGGCATCAGTTGCGGGTGCGGGAAACGCTCGTCGATATATTCGTTGATGATGTTCGACTCATACAGGATCAGGTCGCGCTCGACCAGAATCGGAACCTGTCCGTATGGGTTCATCACCGCGATGTCTTCCGGTTTGTTGAACAGGTCGACGTCGCGGATTTCGAAATCCATGCCCTTTTCGAACAACACCAGCCGGCAGCGCTGGGAGAACGGGCAAGTAGTGCCGGAGTACAAAACCATCATGTTTTTAAGGTCCCTTCAGAAAACTTGACGGGCCAACGCACGAAAAGCGCCTCGAGGAGGCGCTTCGGTCACGCTGGCCCACACCGTTCGCGGCGTGTTTATTTAATGTCCTTCCAGTATGACGCGTTCAGGCGCCACGCGAGAAAGCTCAAAATACCGAGGAACATCAGCACCCAGACGCCCAGTTGCTTGCGGGTCTGCTGGGCGGGCTCCGACATCCACGAAAGGTACGAAACCAGATCGGCCATAGCAGAATCATAATCTACGGACGACATCAACCCCGGCGTGACTTGCGTGTAGCCCGCGAAATGTTTTACCTTTTCGCCGGTTTTTTCGTCGGTTTCGGTATCGAACTTCGCCGTGCGGATGCCCTGCAACGTCCAGAGCACGTGCGGCATTCCGACGTTTTCGTACACGCGGTTGTTCCAGCCCGTCGGCCGCGTTTCGTCGCGATAGAAACTCCGCAAGTACGTATAGAGCCAGTCCTTGCCGCGCGCCCGCGCTTCCACCGACAAATCCGGCGGCGACGCCCCGAACCACGTTTTCGCGTCCTCCGGGCGCATCGCGATCGACATCGTGTTGCCAATTTTGTCGGTCGTGAAAAGCAGGTTCTGCTGGATTTCCTTCGGGTCGATGCCGAGATCCGTCAGCCGGTTGTAGCGCATCAGGTTCGCACTATGGCAGTTCAGGCAATAGTTTACAAACAATTGGGCGCCATGCTGCAGGGACGCGAAATTGTCGGCGCTGTCGGGCGCGTGGTCGAGCGGGACTTCGCCTTCGGCGTAAGCCGGCGCCGTGCCGAACGCGACGAGCGCAGCCCCGATCAACGCCAGTGTAGAGAGCCATTTTTTCATCGTGTTGTCTCCGGGCGCAGCGTCAATGGGATTTGAAGCGCACGCGCTCAGGCGGCTGTTTGAAGCGCCCGCGCGGCGTCCAGAACGGCATGCCCAGGAAGAACGCGAAGTAGATCAGTGCGCAAATTTGCGCGATGAGCGTCGCGGCGGGCGATGGCGGCCGGGTCCCCAGATAGCCGAGCAACAGGAAAGCGAACACGAAGATGCCGTAGAAGACCTTGTGGAAGAACGGACGATAGCGAATCGATTTCACCGGACTGCGGTCTAGCCACGGCAGGAAAAAGAGCGATACGACCGCCGTTCCCATTACCACGACACCCCAGAACTTCGATTCCGTCAGCGCCATGAACACGATCACCGCAATCGCCAGCACGGGCAGCGCGAGCCGCCACTTGCCGCGCGCGCGCAACAGCGCGAACACGCCGAGCAGGCCGATCACGATCATCAGCACGATCTTGAACGGATCGGTGGTCGCGCGGAGCATCGCGTAGAACGCCGTGAAATACCAGACCGGCGCGATTTCCGGCGGCGTTTGCAGCGGGTTCGCCGGCACGAAGTTGTTCGCTTCGAGGAAGTAGCCGCCCATTTCCGGGGCAAAGAAAATGATCGCCGAAAAAATGAACAGAAACACGCACACGCCCATGAAATCGTGCACGGAGTAGTACGGATGGAACGGGATTCCGTCGATCGGGATGCCGTTCGCGTCTTTTTTCGCCTTGATCTCGATGCCGTCCGGGTTATTCGACCCGACTTCGTGCAGCGCCACCAGATGCGCGACCACGAGCCCGATCAGCACGAGCGGAATCGCGATCACGTGAAACGCGAAAAAGCGGTTCAGCGTCACATCCGACACGACGTAGTCGCCGCGAATCCACAGCGACAGGTCCGGGCCGATGAAGGGAATCGCCGAGAACAGGTTCACGATCACCTGCGCGCCCCAGAACGACATCTGTCCCCACGGCAGCAGGTAGCCGAAGAACGCTTCGGCCATCAGGCACAGGAAAATCGCGCAGCCGAAGATCCACACGAGCTCGCGCGGCTTGCGGTACGAGCCGTACATCAGCCCGCGGAACATGTGCAGATACACGACGACGAAGAACATCGACGCGCCCGTCGAGTGCATGTAGCGGATGAGCCAGCCCCACGGCACCTCGCGCATGATGTACTCGACCGATGCGAACGCGAGCGTCGCGTCGGGCTTGTAGTTCATGACGAGGAAGATGCCGGTGACGATCTGCAGCACCAGCACCAAAAGCGCGAGCGAGCCGAAGAAGTACCAGAAGTTGAAATTCTTCGGCGCGTAGTACTCGGAGACGTGCTTCTTCCACGTCGACGTCAGCGGAAAACGGCGGTCGATCCAGCCAACCAGCCCGGTTGTTTCAACTTCGTTGTCTGCGAGCGCCATTAAGCCTCTCCCTTTTCGTCCTTGCCGATCACGAGTTGCGTCGCCGACGTGAACATGTACGGCGGCACGTCCAGGTTCTGCGGCGCAGGCTTGTTCTTGAAGACGCGGCCGGCCAGGTCGTAGGTCGAGCCGTGGCACGGGCAGAGAAACCCGCCGGGCCAGTTGTCGGGGAGATTGGGTTGTGGGCCTTCCTGAAAGCGCGGCGTCGGCGTGCAGCCCAGATGCGTGCACACGGCGACCGCGACGAAGATGTTCTTGTGATCGGCGCGCGAACGGAACTCGTTGTTGCAGTATTCCGGCAACGGCATCGAAAATTCGAGCTTCGACTTGGGATCGGCGACTTCGTTGTCGGCTTTCTTGACGTCGGCGAGCTGCTCGTCGGTGCGGTTGATGATCCACACCGGCTTGCCGCGCCAGGCGACCGTCATCATGTCGCCGGGCTTGAGACTGCTGATATCGACTTCGACGGGCGCGCCCGCCGCCTTGGCCTTTTCCGAGGGAGCAAACGAACTAACAAAGGGTACGACAGTGGCTACGCCTCCAAAGCCACCCGCTACGGTCGTCGCAATCAGCCAGTTTCGCCGGCCGCCGTCGACGCGCTTCTCTTCCTTGTCTCGCATTACACGCCCCAATTCTGAGTTGGATTTATACCGTCACATCAGTTCTTCCGCCGCTAGTGTGCGCGAATGGAGCCGTCATTTACAAGGCCCGAATAGCAGAAATCACTCGAAGTCCTTGATGCTTCAGGGTTTCCCCGCACGTTTTTGCCTCTTTCTGACGAAGCGCTTATTTACGCTTATTGCGGCGCCGCAATTAACCGCGACGCGCGCTTATTCAAACAGGATTATCGATATCAATAAAGAGATGTTCGATGTCGAACTGCTCGGACAGGTGCGCGCCGACCGCCTGGACGCCGTAGCGCTCGGTCGCGTGATGCCCGGCCGCGAGGTACGCGACGCCGCTTTCCATCGCGATATGCATCGTCTGCTCGGAGACTTCGCCGCTCAGATAGACGTCGGCGCCGGCCGCGATGGCGTCGTCGAAATAGCCTTGCGCGCCGCCCGTGCACCACGCGACGCGCCGCAACTCGCGATTCGCGTCGCCGAGAACGAGCGGCTTGCGGCCGAGCGCGTTCTCCACCGACGCCGTGAAGTGTTCCAGCGACAGCGGCATCGGCAACGGCGCGATCCAGCCGAGATCCTGATCGCCGAAACGGCCGTCCGCGATCAGCCCGAGCCGCGCGCCGATCTGCGCGTTGTTGCCGAGTTCCGGATGCGAATCGAGCGGCAGGTGATAGGCGAAAAGACTGAGATCGTTCGCGATCAGCGTGCGCACGCGCTGATACTTGCGCCCCGCGATCTGGGGCGCTTCGTTCTTCCAGAAATAGCCGTGATGCACGAGCACGGCGTCGGCACCCCATTCGACCGCTGCCTCCAGAAACGCGAGCGAGGCCGTCACGCCGGTCGCGAGTTTATGAATCCGCCGCGCGCCTTCGACCTGCAGCCCATTGGGGCAATAGTCCCGGAAGCGGCCGATTTCCAGCAGATTGTTCAGATACAATTCGAGTTCGATCCGATCCATGAAATCCTCTATTCCATCAAATGCTTAGACGCTTCTGGCTCTTTTTTGCCCAAGCGGTGACCGTGCTTTTGGCGCTGATGTTCATCGTCGCGACCTTAAAACCGCAGTGGCTGCAACGCCAGGGCCAGTTCGGCAAGCAACTCGCCGAACCCATCGTCGCATTGCAGGAAGTGGCGCCGAGCATCGGCACGCGGCCCGTGCAATCGTCGTATGCGGAAGGCGCCCAGAAGGCGATGCCCGCGGTCGTCAACGTGTTCTCCAGCAAGGACGGCAGCCTGCCGCCCGACCCGCGCGCGAAAGATCCGCTCTTTCGCTACTTTTTCGGCGACAAGAACAAGCGCAAGAGCGACGAGCCGCCGGCGTCGAACCTGGGCTCGGGCGTGATCGTCAGCTCGGAAGGTTACATTCTAACGAACCAGCATGTCGTCGACGGTGCGGATCAGATCGAAGTCGCGCTCGCCGACGGGCGCACGTCGAGCGCGAAAGTGATCGGCATCGATCCGGAAACGGACCTCGCCGTGCTCAAGATCAACATGACGAACCTGCCGACCATCACGCTCGGGCGCATGGACCAGACGCGCGTCGGCGACGTGGTGCTCGCGATCGGCAATCCGTTCGGCGTCGGCCAGACCGTGACGATGGGCATCGTGAGCGCGCTCGGGCGCAATCACCTCGGCATCAACACGTTCGAGAACTTCATCCAGACCGACGCCGCGATCAACCCGGGCAACTCGGGCGGTGCGCTCATCGACGTGAACGGCAACCTGCTCGGCATCAACACGGCGATCTACTCGCGAAGCGGCGGCTCGCTCGGCATCGGCTTCGCGATTCCGGTGTCGACGGCGCGCAGCGTGCTGGAGAGCATCATCACGACGGGTACGGTGACACGCGGCTGGATCGGCGTCGAGCCGCAAGACGTGACGCCGGAGATCGCCGAATCGTTCGGGCTGGACCAGAAGTCGGGCGCGATCGTCGCGGGCGTGCTGCAAGGCGGCCCGGCCGACAAGGCGGGCATCAAGCCCGGCGACATTCTCGTCAGCATCAACGACGACTCGATCACCGACACCACACGCCTGTTGAACGTCGTCGCGCAGATCAAGCCGGGGACGTCGGTGAAAGTTCATTTGATGCGCAAGAACAAGGAACTCGACGTCAACGTGATGATCGGCAAGCGGCCGGCGCAGCCGCGCGCGCCGCAACTGCCCGAGGACGGTCAGGACGATCAGGGTCAGGGGGACGAATGAGGCCTTGATGGCTGCGTCGATTTGTCGCAGACCCAAAAGCAAAGGGCAGCTTCTTGCGAAGCTGCCCTTTTTATTTCTGGCGCCGTGGATTATTCCGCGGCCGCCTCTTCCTTCTTCACGCCTTCCTTCCCGACGATCATCCGCGCCGCGATGATGCCGGCCTCGTAGAGGATGACGAGCGGGATCGCGAGAATGAGCTGTGAAAAGACGTCCGGCGGCGTCACGACGGCCGAGATGACGAACGCGCCGACGATCACATATGGCCGGATCTCCTTCAGTTTCTTGATCGACACGACGCCCATGCGCGCGAGCAGCACGACGACGATCGGCACCTCGAATGTCACGCCGAACGCGATGAACATCGTCAGCACAAAGCTCAGGTAATTGTCGATATCGGTGGTCATCTCCGCGCCGAGCGGCGCGTTGTAGTGCGCCATCACGCGAAAGATCGTGGGAAACACGACGAAGTAGGCGAAGGCCATGCCGCACAGGAACAGCGTATAGCTGCTGCCGACCAGCGGCGCGACCAGTTTCTTCTCGTGCTGGTACAGCCCCGGCGCGACGAACGCCCAGATCTGGTAAAGCACCAACGGCAGCGCGATCACGAACGCGACCAGCATCGTCACCTTCATCGGGACGAAAAACGACCCGGTGACGTCCGTCACGATCATCTTGCCGTCCTTCGGCAAATTCTGCATCAAGGGCCGCGCGAGCAGCTTGAAGATGTCCGGCGCCCAGTACACGAGCCCGATGAAAACGACGATGACCGAAGCGCCTGCACGGATGATGCGGTCGCGCAATTCGACCAGATGCGAGATGAACGTCTCTTCAACGGCCTCGTCTTTGTTGTGTTGCGGGTCGCTCACGCCGGCCCTCGGTTGGGGATCATCAATGGAAGGAAAATCCATGCGGGTCAGAAAAACTTCGTCGGACGGCGCATGGTCGCCGGCGTATGGCGGGCGACGCGCGCCGCGCCCGACTGCACGCGAGTGCGCCGGCCCGTCGTGCGCTTATACCAGCCAGGCACGGCGGTCTGCTTGACGCGCCAGTTCTTGCGTTTGCCCGACGACGAACCGTTGCGCCAACCGTCGTAGCTCGCCGACGCCGTCTCGGCCGCCGCCCCGCCCGCGATGCTGGACGATTCCGACGAACCCTGATTCCACGCGTCGTTGAGTTCGGCTTCGTGCTTGCGCAGATTGTCCTGAATCGACGTTTCTACATTCGACGCCGCCGTTTCGAACTGCGTGCGCATCTTTTTCAGTTCGTCGAGTTCCATCTCGCGCGCAACTTCCGACTTGACGTCGTTGATGTAGCGCTGCGCCCGGCCGAACAGCGCGCCGGCCGTTCGCGCGACGCCCGGCAGCCGTTCCGGCCCGAGCACCACCAGCGCGACGACGCCGATCAGCGCCATTTTCGTCAGACCGAGGTCGAGCATGGAGTCGAGGTTTCCTGAAATCTGTGCGGGTTGGGATCAGCGGAAGTCGTTCGAACGCGACTTTTCCTTCGCTTCGACGTCGACTGCACCGTTGCGCGGCAATTCGCGTTGCTCGCCGGGCGTTTCGCCCTCGCGCATGCCTTCCTTGAAGCCTTTCACCGCGCCGCCCAGGTCGCCGCCGATGTTGCGCAGTTTCTTCGTGCCGAATACGAGTGCCACAATGAGCAACACGATCAGCCAATGCCAAATGCTTAAAGAACCCATGAATGAAAACTCTCCTTGATTCCGCCGTGCCCAATCGGCCGCGTCGGTGAATTCAGGCCTTCCGGCCTTGGGCGGGAGCGAAAATGTGCCGCCCGGAATCTTTCATTTTGCGCGTCCAATATTTCATTGGAAAGGCGTAAATTGCGTCTTTATTGCGCGATTAACCCATGCGGCGCCACGGACGAGCGCCAGCCAGCAGATGCGCATGAATGTGATAAACCTCCTGCCCGCCGCCGGGCCCGGTATTGATCACGGTGCGAAAACCCGTATCGCCGCCGGTGTACGCCACGCCCAGTTCGTCCGCGAGACGCCCTACCAGACTTACCATTCTACCAAGCAGCGGCGCGTCGCTTTCGGTGCAGTGCGAAAGTGTCTCGATATGTTTCCGCGGGATCACCAGAACATGAACCGGCGCCGCGGGATTGATGTCATTGAAGGCAACGAACTCGTCGTCTTCGTACAGTTTCTTGCTCGGAAGCTCGCCTGCGGCGATTTTGCAGAAGATGCAGTTGTCGTGGCTCATGAATGTCCCGGTTCGTCCCGCAGGTTATTGTCGAAGGCTCATTGCCGGCAGCCGGGCGCGCGCGTCAGAACCAGGCGCGCGGCTCGATCGGCTTCTCTTCATAAAGATACAGCCAGCCCTTGATCACGCGATAGAGCGTCCAGATGCCGACCGCAAAAAGTATCGGAAAGCCGATCAGCACGAACAGCAGCGCAACGCCGATCAAATGCCCGAGCACCGCCCACCAGAACGTGCGGATCTGCCATTCGAAGTGCGCCTGATAAGGCGTGCCAGCCACGTCGTCACGCTTGACGTAGTTGATGATGATCGCGATCAGCACCGTGATGCCGCCCGTCAGCCAGTAGGCGGCGTAGAGGCCGTACAGGACGTGGGTCAGCGTGCGCAGGCCGCGTTGGCGTTCGGCTTCGGCCGAATTCTGATAGGCGGGCGGCGGATAGGGTTCATACGGTTGATTCATGTCGATCCCTCCTTCATCCGGCAAAAATGCTCGTCAGCCGCCGTTTTGCTCGCGCTCGCGCGATTTGCGCAGCGCCTTTTCTTCGATGCCCGACAAGCCTTCGCGTCGCTCCAGTTCAGCGATCACGTCGGCCGGGTTCAAGTCGAAGTGCGACAGCATCACGAGACAGTGAAACCACAAATCGGCGACCTCGCCGACGAGCGCCTTCGGCGCGCCGCCGTGCCGCGAATCCTTCGCGGCGAGCACCACTTCGGTCGCTTCCTCGCCGATCTTCTTCAGAACGGCGTCGTCACCTTTATGAAAGAGTCGCGAAACGTAGGATTGTTCCGGGTCGCCGCCCTTTCGGCTGTCGATAATCGCGGCGAGGCGCAGCAGCGTGTCCTGCGTGTTGATTTGCGTCATTTGTAGATGTGTTCGGGGTCTTTCAGGACCGGCTCGACGGCGATCCAGCCGCCGTTGTCCGCCGATCCTTCGAATTTCTGAAAAAAACACGAATGGCGGCCGGTATGGCACGCGATGCCCGATACCTGCTCGACCTTGAGCAGCACGACGTCTTCATCGCAGTCGAGCCGGACGTCGTGCACATGCTGAACGTGCCCCGATTCCTCGCCCTTGAACCACAGGCGCTTGCGCGAACGCGAGTAATAGACGGCGCGCTTCAGCTCGATCGTCTTGACGAGCGCTTCGCGGTCCATCCACGCGAACATCAGAACGTCGCCTGTCGCGGCTTCCTGCGCGATCACCGGCACGAGGCCGTTCGCGTCCCATTTGACCTTGTCGAGCCACTCGCTCTGCGTGCTCATGGCTCAGATCCTCACCGAAATGCCCTGGTCGGCCATGAAGCGCTTCGCCTCGCCGACCGTGTGCTCGCCATAATGGAAGATGCTCGCGGCCAGCACGGCGTCCGCGTGACCGTCGACGATGCCGTCCGCCAGATGCTGCAACGACCCGACGCCGCCCGATGCGATCACCGGTACCGGCACCGCATCCGACACGGCACGCGTGAGTGCGAGGTCGAAGCCGGACTTGGTTCCGTCGCGGTCCATGCTGGTCAGCAGGATCTCGCCCGCGCCGAACTCGGCCATCTTGCGCGCCCACTCGATCGCGTCGAGCCCGGTTGCCTTGCGGCCGCCGTGCGTGAACACTTCCCAGCGCGGCGTTTCGCCTTCCGCCGACACGCGTTTTGCATCGATCGCGACGACAATGCATTGCGAGCCGTGCTTTTCCGACGCGTCGCGCACGAGCTGCGGGTTCGCGACCGCCGACGAATTCATGCTGATCTTGTCCGCGCCCGCGTTCAGAAGCCGCCGCACGTCTTCCACGGCGCGCACGCCGCCGCCGACCGTCAGCGGAATGAACACCTGCGACGCGACCGCTTCGATGATCGGCAGGATCACGTCGCGCTGGTCGGACGTCGCGGTGATGTCGAGGAAGGTGAGTTCGTCGGCGCCCTGATCGTCGTAGCGGCGCGCGATTTCGACCGGATCGCCCGCATCGCGCAATTCGAGGAAGTTGACGCCCTTCACCACGCGGCCGGCGGTGACGTCGAGACAGGGGATGATGCGTTTAGCGAGAGCCATGTGCTTGCAGATAGGGTTGCTGCGGATGCAGCGCCGTTCATACCGGCGCGTGCGCCGGCCGAGTGCCGCGCCCAGACCGCGAGCGCCGCGGGGATCAGGCGTCGTCGGCTTCGCGCAGCATGTCGGCGCGCGTTTGCGCGGCGGCGAAATCGAGATCGCCCGAATAGATCGCGCGGCCGCAGATCACGCCTTCGATCCCCTCGTCTTCCACCTCGCAAAGCGAAGCGATGTCGTCCAGGTTCGAGAGGCCGCCGCTCGCAATCACGGGAATTTTCACCGCCTGCGCGAGCCGCACCGTCGCTTCGATGTTGATGCCCTGGAGCATGCCGTCGCGGCCGATGTCGGTGTAAATGATCGCTTCGCAGCCGTAATCCTCGAACTTGCGGCCGAGGTCGACGACTTCATGGCCCGTCAGCTTGCTCCAGCCGTCCGTTGCCACCTTGCCGTCTTTCGCGTCCAGCCCGACGATGATATGGCCCGCGAATGCCGTGCAGGCGTCCTTCAGGAAGCCCGGATTCTTGACCGCCGCCGTGCCGATGATCACGTATTCGAGACCGTCGTCGAGATAACGCTCGATCGTATTCAGGTCGCGGATGCCGCCGCCCAGTTGCACCGGAATGTCGCTGCCGACTTCCTCGATGATCGCGCGAATCGCATCCTCGTTCTTCGGCTTGCCGGCAAATGCGCCGTTCAGGTCGACGAGATGCAGCCGTCGTGCGCCCCGGTCGACCCAGTGCCGGGCCATTGCCGCCGGATCTTCGGAAAAAATGGTCGCCTGGTCCATATCGCCTTGCTTGAGGCGTACGCACTGACCGTCTTTAAGATCGATGGCCGGAATGAGCAACATAGAAATCGCGTGTTATCAGTTGAGGGTTGGTCAAAACGGTCGGGTGCATCAGGCGCCACGCCTGCTCGCGACCGTCTCGCTAGTGTAGTACAAGTCTCGCGACGCACACGGATGCATTCGGGATAAGCCAGAACGCCGGTTTCGACGCGCGAATCACGGATTCCAGTGCACGAAATTCCGGTACAGCCGCAGGCCCGCGTCGGCGCTCTTTTCCGGGTGAAACTGGGTCGCGAAGATATTGTCGCGCGCGACCGCCGAGGTGAACGGCGCGCCGTACACCGTTTCGCCGGACGTGTGCGCCGGATCGGCCGGCACCACGTAATAGCTGTGCACAAAATAGAAGAAGGCGCCATCCGCAACGCCGTCCCACAGCGCATGAGGCACGGCCTGCCGCACGCGGTTCCAGCCCATCTGCGGCACCTTGAAGCGCGAGCCGTCGTCCTGCAACTGGCCGTCGAGCTGAAAACGCACCACCTTGCCCGGCAGCAGTCCGAGGCCCTTCGTGTCGCCTTCCTCGCTCCAGTCGAAGAGCATTTGCTCGCCGACGCACACGCCGAGCATCGGCTTTTCACGCGCGGCTTCCATCACGGCGTCCTGCAGGCCGGACGCCGACAGATGCGCCATGCAGTCGCGCATCGCGCCCTGGCCCGGCAGCACGATCCGATCCGCCGCGCGAATCGCTTCGGGCCGCTCGACGATCGCCACGTCGGCTTCGGGCGCCGCCTTTTTCAGCGCCTGATACACCGAGCGCAGGTTGCCCATTCCGTAATCAACAATCGCTATCGAAGTTTTCATTTCAAGGTAGGCAGCAAGGCCTTCAATCCGTCGACGATGAATTCCACCGCCAAAGCCGACAACATCAAACCCATCAGGCGCGTCCCGATATTGATGCCGGTGCGCCCGACCCAGCGCGCGATCGGCTCGGCCAGGTTCAGCGCGCCGAAACAGAGGCCGGCGAGCACCGCGCCGATCACGATCAGACCGATGCGGTCGTACCAGTGAGGCGCATTGGCAGAATAGACGATCACCGTGCTGATCGAGCCGGGGCCGGTCAACAGCGGAATCGCGAGCGGCACGACGGCGACGCTGTTCTTCAGCTCCGCCTCGTGGCGCTCTTCCGGCGTCGAGCGCGTGTTGCCGATCTGCGCATTCAGCATGTTGATCGCCATCAACAACATGATGATGCCGCCGCCGACTTCAAGCGATCCGACCGAAATCCCGAAGAACGCGATGATCTGCTGCCCGAAGAGCGCCGTCACCCCGATCACGCAGAACACCGAGATCGATGCGATGCGGATCGTGTTGCGCTTTTCGAAGTCCGACTGTTGTGCGGTCAGGCTCAGAAAGAACGGGATCGCGCCGACCGGGTTGATCAGCGCGAGCAGGGAAATAAACGATTTGAGCCAGTCCATCGAGGGCCATTAGTGCACTGTCGCGCGGGCATGCCGCCCGCAGAGTCCGGACCCGTCCGGGGAAATTAAAGGCTGCCCTTGGTCGACGGAATCTGGCCCGCGGCGCGCTCGTCAAATTCGACGGCCATGCGCAGCGCGCGGCCGAACGCCTTGAACACGGTCTCGACCTGATGGTGCGCGTTGATGCCACGCAGGTTGTCGATATGCAGCGTCACGCCCGCGTGATTCACGAAGCCGCGAAAGAATTCGATGGTGAGATCGACGTCGAAGGTGCCGATGCGCGCGCGCGTGAACGGCACATGGAATTCGAGTCCCGGCCGGCCGGAAAAGTCGATCACGACGCGCGACAGCGCTTCGTCGAGCGGCACGTAGGAATGGCCGTAGCGGCGAATGCCCTTGCGATCGCCGATGGCCTTCGCCACCGCCTGCCCGAGCGTGATGCCGGTGTCTTCGACCGTGTGGTGGTCGTCGATATGGAGGTCGCCGTGCGCTTCGACCTCGAGGTCGAAAAGGCCGTGGCGCGCGATCTGGTCGAGCATATGGTCGAGGAACGGCACGCCGGTGGCGAGCTTCTGCTTGCCGGTGCCGTCCAGATCGAGCTTCACACGGATCTGCGTTTCGCTGGTGTTGCGAACGACTTCCGCAATGCGCATGGTGATTCCTTGAGACTTTTAAGAAAGCGGGGTTTTAGTGCAGCGCGAGCTTAAGAGCCGCGATCATCTGCGCGTTCTCTTCAGCCGATCCGACCGTCAAACGCACACAATTTGCGAGCAATGGGTGCATTTTACTCACGTTTTTGACCAAAACCCGCGATGTCAGCAGGGTTTCAAAGGTCACTGCCGCATCCGGCACGCGCACGAGCAGGAAGTTGCCCGCGCTCGGAAAAACCGTCGCGCCGGGCAGCGCCGCGACTTCCTTCGAGAGCTTCGCGCGTTCGGTGCGAAGTTCGGCGGCCTGCGCGTCGAGCACGTCGAGGTGGTCGAGCAGGAACTCAGCCGTTGCCTGCGTCAGCACGTTGATGTTGTACGGCGGGCGCACTTTGTCGAATTCGGTGATCCACTTCGCCGTGCCGGCCATGTAGCCGAGACGAATGCCGGCCAGACCAAGCTTCGACACCGTGCGCATCACGACGACGTTGTCGAATTCCGCGGCGCGCGGCATCCACGTCTTTTCCGCGAACGGCTGATACGCCTCGTCGATCACGACGAGGCTCTTGTGCGCCGCCGCGATCACGCGTTCGATGTCGGCGTCGTCGTAGAGCGTGCCGGTCGGGTTGTTCGGATACGCGAGATAGACCAGCGCGGGCGCGTGCTCCTCGATGACGGCGATGAGCGCGTCGGCATCGAGCGTGAAGTCCGCGTTCAGCGGCACGCCGATGAAGTCAAGATGCGCGAACGCCGCCGACATCTGGTACATCACGAAGCCCGGCACGGGCGCGACGACCTTCGCGCCGGGCTTCGCGCACGCCATCGACAGCATGCTGATCAGTTCGTCCGAGCCGTTGCCGAGCAGCACTTCGCAGGCAGGCGGTACGTTCATCGCGCGCTTGATCTTCGCGATCAGGTTCGCCGGCCGCGGCGCCGGGTAGCGATTCAGCGCGACGCCCGCGAGATGCTCGCCGAGCTTCGCGGCGAGATCGTCGGGGAGGCGGTAGGGATTTTCCATCGCGTCGAGCTTCACGAGGCCGGTTGAGTCGGGCACGGGGTAGCTCGTCATCGCGAGGACGTCGGGGCGGATGATGTCGTGTGGTGTCGTCATGGTCTCGGCGGCCGCTCTCGTCGGCCGAACGGCGGCTCTCGGGCCGCCTCGGTCCTGGGGCAATGGGCCGCTTACTGGCCCGTGTTTTTCATCCGGTATTCGGCGCTGCGCGCGTGCGCCTGCAAGCCTTCGCCGTAGGCGAGTTCGGCGGCGATCTCGCCGAGCGTCTGCGCGCCTTCCGCGCTGACTTCGATCACGCTCGAACGCTTCATGAAATCGTAGACGCCGAGCGGCGACGAAAAACGCGCCGTGCGCGAAGTCGGCAGCACGTGGTTCGGGCCGGCGCAATAGTCGCCGAGACTCTCGCTCGTGTAGCGGCCAAGGAAGATCGCGCCCGCATGGCGGATCTGCGCGGCCCAATGGTGCGGGTCGAGCGCCGAGATTTCGAGGTGTTCCGGCGCGATGTCGTTGGCGATCGCGCAGGCTTCGGCCATGCCCTTCACCTTGATCAGCGCGCCACGGTCTTCGAGCGAGCGCTGGATCACGTCGCGGCGCGGCATCGAAGGAAGCAGTTCGACGATCGCGTCTTCGACGCGCTGGATGAACGCCGCGTCCGGGCACAGCAGAATGGACTGCGCGAGTTCGTCGTGTTCGGCTTGCGAGAAGAGGTCCATCGCGACCCAGCGCGGGTCGGTGGTGGCGTCGCAGATCACGAGGATTTCGGACGGCCCCGCGATCATGTCGATCCCGACGGTGCCGAACACGCGGCGCTTCGCCGACGCCACGTATGCATTGCCCGGGCCGCAGATCTTGTCGACGGCCGGAACGCTTTCCGTGCCGTAAGCGAGTGCACCGACCGCCTGCGCGCCGCCGATCGTGAACACGCGGTCCACGCCGCCGAGCAGCGCCGCCGCGAGCACGAGCTGATTCTTCACGCCGTCGGGCGTCGGCACGACCATCACGATTTCCTTCACGCCCGCGACACGCGCCGGAATCGCGTTCATCAGCACCGACGACGGATACGCCGCCTTGCCGCCCGGCACATAGATGCCCGCGCGGTCGAGCGGCGTGACTTTCTGGCCGAGGACGGTGCCGTCGGCTTCGGTGTATTGCCAGCTATGACTGCCGCACTCGATGCGCTGCTTCTCGTGATAGCCGCGCACGCGCGCCGCCGCCGCTTCGAGCGCCGCGCGGCGCTTCGGTTCGAGCGCTTCGAGCGCTGCTTCGAGTTCCGTCTGCGGCAGTTCGAGCGCCGCGACGCTTTCCGCCTTCAGCCGGTCGAACTGGTTCGTGTAGTCGAGCACGGCTGCGTCGCCGCGCGCCTTCACGTCCGCGAGAATCTGCGCGACGGAGCGTTCGATGGCTTCGTCCTCGCTCGCCTCGAACGCGAGCACCGCGTGCAGCGCCTGATGAAAACCGTTGGCGCTGGAATCGAGTTTGCGAATCTTGATAGACATGCTGGTTTTCCGTTTCAGTATGGCGTGCAGCGCGACAGTCTCACGCCCGGTTCCCGCTCAGTGTCCTTCTGGCACCGACGCGCGTTCGAACGCATCGAGGAACGGCCTCAGCGCTTCGCGTTTCAGCTTGAGCGCCGCCTGGTTCACGACGAGGCGCGACGAAATCTGCATGATCTCCTCCACCTCGACGAGATTGTTCGCCCGAAGCGTTCCGCCCGAACTGACCAGGTCGACGATCGCATCGGCCAGGCCGACGAGCGGCGCCAGTTCCATCGAGCCGTACAGCTTGATCAGGTCGACGTGCACGCCCTTCGACGCGAAATGCTCGCGCGCCACTTCCACGTATTTCGTCGCGACTCTGAGGCGCGCGCCCTGACGCACCGCGCTCGCGTAGTCGAAACCGGCCTTGACCGCCACCGACATCCGGCAGCGCGCGATATTCAGATCGACCGGCTGATACAGCCCGCCGCCGCCATGCTCGATCAGCACATCCTTGCCCGCGACGCCAAAATCCGCGGCGCCGTATTCGACGTAAGTCGGCACGTCGGTTGCGCGCACGATGATCACGCGCAGGTTCGGATTCGTGGTCGGCAGGATCAGTTTGCGCGATGTTTCCGGGTCCTCGGCCACCTCGACGCCGGCGGCGGCGAGCAGCGGCAGCGTCTCTTCGAAGATACGCCCTTTCGACAACGCGAGCGTCAGCGGCGCGCTCGCGCCGACCGACGCCGATGTCTGCGGCACCGAACTCATTGTTCGCTCCCGGTTCCCTTGATGCGGCTCACCTTCGCGCCGACCGCCGTCAGCTTCGCTTCCATGCGGTCGTAGCCGCGGTCGAGGTGATAGATGCGGTCGATCAGCGTGTCGCCGTCCGCGCACATCGCCGCGATCACGAGGCTCGCCGACGCGCGCAAATCCGTCGCCATCACCTTCGCGCCCGAGAGCTTCTCGACGCCTGACACGAGCGCCGTATTGCCGTCGATCGTGATGTGCGCGCCGAGCCGGTTCAGTTCCTGCACGTGCATGAAGCGGTTCTCGAAGATCGTCTCGACGACCTGCGACGTGCCCTTCGCCATCGAATTGAGCGCCATGAACTGCGCCTGCATGTCGGTCGGGAACGCCGGATATTCCGACGTGCGGAAGCTCACCGCTTCGGGGCGCTTCGCCATCTTCACGCGCATCGAGTCGCCGCTTTCCTCGATCGACACGCCCGCTTCGCGCAGCTTCGAGCTCACCGCGTCCAGAAGCGACGGATTCACGTGACGCAGCGTGACGTCGCCGCCGGCGGCCGCGACCGCGCACAGGAACGTGCCCGCTTCGATACGGTCCGGCACGACCGAATGCCGCGCGCCATGCAGTTTGTCGACGCCATGAATGACGAGGCGGTCCGAACCGATGCCGTCGATCTTCGCGCCCATCTTCACGAGCAGATGCGCGAGATCGCTGACTTCCGGCTCGCGCGCCGCGTTTTCGATGACCGTTTCGCCTTCGGCGAGGACGGCCGCCATCAGCAGGTTTTCCGTGCCGGTGACGGTAATCATGTCGGTGATGATGCGCGCGCCCTTCAGACGCTTCGCGCGCGCTTCGATGAAACCGTGTTCGATGTTGATCTCGGCGCCCATCGCCTGCAGGCCCTTGATGTGCTGGTCGACCGGACGCGCGCCGATCGCGCAGCCGCCCGGCAGCGACACCTTCGCCTCGCCGAAGCGCGCGACGAGCGGCCCGAGCACGAGGATCGAGGCGCGCATCGTCTTCACCATCTCATACGGCGCGACGAGGTTGTCGACTTTCGACGCGTTCAGCGTCACGCGTCCGTCGCCGCTCGCTTCCGAATTCACGCCCATCTGGCGCAGCAGCTTGAGCATGGTGCGCACGTCCTGCAGATTCGGAACGTTTTCCAGATGGACGTCGTCGGCGGTGAGCAGGCTTGCGCAGAGAATCGGCAGCGCCGCGTTCTTCGCACCCGATACGACGATTTCGCCCGAGAGCTTCGTGCCCCCAGTGATGACCAGTTTGTCCATGCTTGAAGTGTCCTTCTACCGTGCTTGCTGCTGCGGCGCCGGCATCGGCGTCGCAATTGACTTGATTACGCGCGCCAGACCGTTCCGGCGACGCGGTTTTGGCTTACGCCGATTTCCATTCCGCGGGTGTGAGCGTTTTCATGCTGAGCGCGTGAATTTCCGCGCGCATGCGGTCGCCGAGCGCCGCATAAACCAGCTGATGACGCGCGATCAGCCGCTTGCCTTCGAACGCGTCGCTCACGATGGTCGCGAAGAAATGCTGGCCGTCGCCTTCGACTTCCAGATGCTGGCAGGCCAGGCCGCCAGCGATGTAATCCTTCACTTGTTCCGGGGTCGGCAACATGGAAGTCTCCTCAAAAATTCAGTGACGCAGCTTGTAGCCGCTTGCCAGCAGGCGCACGCAGATCACCGCCAGCACCGCGAAAAACGCGGCGACGATCCCGAGGCTCGCGAGCGGACTCACGTCGGACATGCCGAAAAAGCCGTAACGGAAGCCGTCGATCATGTAAAAAAACGGATTCAGCCGAGACACCTCGCGCCAGACGGGCGGCAGCGTATGCGTCGAGTAGAACACGCCCGACAGGAACGTGAGCGGCATGATCAGGAAATTCTGAAATGCGGCGAGCTGATCGAACTTGTCGGCCCAGATGCCGGCGATCAGCCCGAGCGTGCCGAGAATCGCCGATCCGAGTACCGCGAACGCAATGATGTAGATCGGCGCGGAAAATGACATCGGAATGAACCACACCGTGACGATAAATACGCCGAATCCTACGGTCAGCCCGCGCACCACCGACGCCAGCACGTAGGCGAAATACATTTCCCAATGCGCGATCGGCGGCAGCAGGACGAACACGAGATTGCCCGTGATCTTCGACTGGATCAGCGACGACGAACTGTTCGCGAACGAATTCTGCAGCACGCTCATCATCACGAGACCGGGCACGAGAAAGCTCGTGTACGCGACGCCCGGATACACCTGCACGTGGCTCGACAGCGCGTGGCCGAAGATCATCAGATAAAGGAGCGCGGTGATCACCGGCGCGAGCACCGTCTGGAAAGCGACTTTCCAGAAACGCAGGATTTCCTTGTAAAACAGTGTCCTGAAACCGCTCATGAAAGCCCCTCGACGACTTCGGGTTCGTTCATGACCTGCACGAACACATCTTCCAGATCGGCCTTGCGCACCTCGATTTCATCGAACGTGCAACCGGCCGCGCGGCATTTCGCGAGAATCGGCTCGACTTCGTCATAACTCGTGAGCCGCAGCAGGTGTTGCGCGCCGGACACCGCGTGCGGATCGACTTCCAGCGGACGCAGGTCGGCCGGCAGCACGCCCTGCTTGAAACGCAGAAACAACTGCATGCCCGCGAAACGCTGCAACAGCGTGCTCGTGCGCTCGAGCGCGACGACTTCCCCGCGCCGCAGCATCGCGAGCCGGTCGCACAGCGACTCGGCTTCTTCCAGATAGTGCGTGGTGAGGACGATCGTGTGACCCTCGCGATTCAGGCGCGAGATGAACTTCCAGAGCGTCTGGCGCAATTCGACGTCGACGCCCGCGGTCGGCTCGTCGAGCACGATCACGGGCGGACGGTGCACCAGCGCCTGCGCGACCAGCACGCGCCGCTTCATCCCGCCCGACAGCGCGCGCGTGTTGACGTCGGCCTTCTCGGTGAGATCCAGATGCGCCATGACTTCGTCGATCCAGTCGTCGTTGTTGCGCAAGCCGAAGTAGCCCGACTGGATGCGCAGCGACTCGCGCACGGTGAAGAACGGATCGAAGACGAGTTCCTGCGGCACGATGCCGAGCGCGCGGCGCGCGGCGCGGAAATCGCTGACGACGTCGTGCCCGCGAACCGAGATCGTGCCGCTGTCGGCGCGTGCGAGGCCCGCGAGAATGCTGATGAGGGTGGTTTTGCCCGCTCCGTTGGGACCGAGCAGGCCGAAGAATTCGCCTTCTTCCACCGAGAAACTCACGCCTTTGAGCGCTTGCAGCTCTTTGTAGCGCTTTCTGACGTTTCGGATTTCTATGGCTGGCATGACAGTGCGCGCGCCGGACAGGGCGGCGCCTCGAATTGTGCGGTACGGGAACGTGGCCGGCATCGTTTCAGGCCGAAAAAGGGCCGGGTGACGTGCCGAAAAAACGTTTGATTATAGGGCAAACCGGCTTTGCCCGACCCGAGCGAGGTCCTGCCGGACGCGGCGCGGGCGAGGGACGATCTCGCGCCGCGCCGCTAGCTGCGTCAGTGCAGGATCAATGTCGGAAGGTGAGGAGCGTATCGACGCCATAGGCCTGCGCGAGACTGGCAAGCCCGGTGGGAAGACTTACGACGGCGAGCGCGCCGCCACGCGACGACGCCGCACGCTGCCATGCGAGCAGCACGGCGAGCGCGGACGAATCGAACTGGCGCAGCGGCGCGCAATCGACTTCGGTCGCGCCGGCCGCGATCCGCGACAAACCCGCTTCGAGCGCCGCCTTCGCGCTTTCGTGCGTCAGCGACGCGGCGGTCTGGAAGCGGCCAGCGGACGGGCTGGCCGAAACGCCGGCGGCAGACAGGCCAGCGGAATTCACGCTGCTCACGATGCCTTGCCGCTCGCGAGTTGCTGGTTGCGCTGCGTGAGGAACTGCAACAGCCCGTCGACGCCATGCTGCGAGATCTGCTCGTTGAACTGCTGCTGGTAAGCCTGGATCAGCCACGCGCCGAGCACGTTGATGTCGTAGACCTTCCAGCCCTGCGGCGTCTTGTAGAGACGATAGTCGAGCTCGATCGGCGAGCCGTTGTTGATGACGACCGAGCGCACGACGACGTCCGTATCTTCCGGCGATGCGCGGAACGGCTTGTACTGGACCTGCTGGTCACGCACCTGCGCGAGCGCGCCCGAATATGTACGGATCAGGAGCATTTTGAACTGCTCGACGATCTCCTTTTGCTGCTGCGGCGTAGCGGTGTTCCAGTTGCGGCCCATCACAAGACGCGTGGTGCGCGTGAAGTCCGTGTACGGCAGGATCTTTTCGTTCACGAGTTCGGTGATGCGCGTGATGTTGCCCGACTGGATCTGCTTGTCGGCCTTGATCTGGTCGAGCACCTGCTGCGTGACGGTCTTCACCATCACGTCCGGATTGCTCGTATCGACCGCCTGCGCGGATGCGCCATTGCAAAACGCCATGAAGATCGCGAAAAGGGGAAGCAACAATAATTTTTTCATCTCAGACCCTGCGTGAAAGTGGCTTGGGTTTGAACGTGGCACCGTTTCCGAGTTCACCCGCCACGTCATCCAAACCGTCGTGATACCTGTCAAAAATGTTACCGCTCGTTAGATGCCGGCGAATCAACGTAAGCGAATCGAAGGAAAC
The DNA here is from genome assembly GCF_031451455.1 of Caballeronia sp. LZ024. NCBI lineage: Bacteria > Pseudomonadati > Pseudomonadota > Betaproteobacteria > Burkholderiales > Burkholderiaceae > Caballeronia > Caballeronia sp. LZ024. The sequence goes on from NZ_JARUXL010000001.1 coordinate 3,025,658, forward strand.
GACGGCACGCGCGGCGGCACGTACTGGTTGCCCGGAATTGTGTTCGTGGCACTCGCCGGCTTCGGCGCTTCCGCCGTGCCGGACGCGGCTTCGGGGGCCGAAGCCTCGGTTGCCGGCGCAGCGCTCGCCGAGGCCGGAGCCAGCGGCGTTGCCGTCGCCGATGCCGCCGTTGCCGCAGCGGCCGCCGGCGTATCCGCGGTGCCGGCGCCGGTCTCGTCATAGTTCGGCGGCGGTGTATCGCCGTAGTCCGGCGCCATATCCTCGCCGCCCGAAATCAGATACGCGCGACGCTGCAAGTATGCATTGCGGACGAACGAATATTTGTCGAGCGCGGCATCGGCGAGCACATCGCTCGCGCCGAGCAGGTTCGCGCGCACGTCGATGAGATTCACGCCGTACAGCGCCCAGCTCACCGAATCCGGCTTCACGTAGGTAAGCGGATTGCCGAAATAATCGACGACCGTGCCGCCCGTGTCGCGCACCGTGCTCGGCCCGAGCAGCGGCAGCACGAGGTACGGTCCCGGCGGCACGCCGTAGTGGCCGAGCGTGAGGCCGAAGTCGGCCTGGTGCTTCGGCAGCTTCGCGATGGTCGCGACGTCGAACAGGCCGCCGACGCCGAAAACCGTGTTCATCGCGACGCGCACGATGTCCGACACGCCATCGGCGATCTTCAGTTGCAGCAGGTTGTTCGCCGCAATGTAGACGTCGCCGATATTGGAGAAGAAGTTCGTGACGCTGTTACGCACCGGCTCCGGGATCGCCCAGACGTATGCCTTCGCCACTGGCTTCAGTGCCACCTGGTCGATCGTGTCGTTGATCGTGAACATCGTCCGGTTGTAGCTTTCGAGCGGATCGCCCTTCGTCGGCGTCGTCACGGTCGCGCAGCCGGCGACCAGCGCCGCCGCCATCACGATTCCCGCGCTTTTCAAGCGCATCGCCTGCATGCCCTTCTCCTTATTGACCGGCCGCGCCCGAGGCGCCTGCCGAACCCATCGCGCTCGCCGCGCCCGGAAAAGCGGGCGCGGGCGCAGTCGGCGCAGCGGGAGCGCCGCCAGGTTTCGATGCGCCGGAATCCGCCGCCTTGTTGTACAGGAACTGGCCGATCAGGTTTTCGAGCACCACGGCCGATTGCGTCATGGAAATCGTGTCGCCGTTCTTGAGCATCTGATCGTCGCCGCCCGGTTCGAGGCCGATGTACTGCTCGCCGAGCAGGCCCGAAGTCAGGATCTTCGCCGACGAATCTTTCGGAAAGTCGAATTGCTTGTCGATGTCGATGGTGACGACGGCCTGGTACGTGTTCCGGTCGAACCCGATCGCACCGACCCGGCCGACCGTCACGCCCGCGCTCTTCACCGGCGCGCGCGCCTTCAGGCCGCCGATGTTGTCGAATTTCAGCTTCACCGCGTAGGTCGGCTGAAAGGAAAGCGAGCTCATGTTGCCGGCTTTGAGCGCAAGGAACAGCAGCGCCACGAAACCCAGCACCACGAACAGGCCGACCCAGAAGTCGAGAGCAGTCTTTTTCATCGTCTATCCAAAGAGAATCTTGTCGTAGAACGGGGCGAAGGACTGTGCCCTTCGCCGCGCCCGCGACGCGCGGACGCCGTTCAACATGCGACCTAGCTGAACATCAGCGCAGTCAGCAGGAAATCGAGGCCGAGCACGGCAAGCGATGCGTACACGACGGTCTTGGTCGTCGCGCGCGATACGCCTTCCGGCGTCGGCTTCGCTTCATAGCCCTGAAACAACGCGATGAACGTCACCGCGAAACCGAACACGACGCTCTTGATCACGCCGTTGCCAACGTCGCGCCAGACGTCCACGCCGCCTTGCATCTGCGACCAGAACGCGCCGGCATCGACGCCGATCATCAGCACGCCGACCACGTATCCGCCGATCACGCCGACCGCGGAAAAGATCGCGGCGAGAATCGGCATCGAGATGATCCCGGCCCACATGCGCGGCGCGACGACGACCTTGAGCGGATCGACCGCCATCATTTCCATTGCCGTGAGCTGCTCGCCGGCTTTCATCAGGCCGATTTCGGCGGTAAGCGACGTGCCCGCGCGCCCCGCGAACAGGAGCGCAGTCACGACCGGGCCGAGCTCGCGCACCAGCGACAGCGCGACGAGCAGCCCGAGCGCCTGCTCGGAACCATAGCGATTGAGCGTGTAATAACCCTGCAAGCCGAGCACGAAGCCGACGAACAACCCCGACACCGCGATGATCACCAGCGAATAATTGCCGACGAAATGAATCTGTTTCGTGACAAGACGCGGACGGCGCAGCAGCGGGAAGAATTCAAGCACGAGGCGCGCGAACATGCGCGTCGCGTAACCGGCGGTGCCGAAGCCGTCGAGCACCCAGCGTCCGAGCGCGCTGATCATGCCTTGCCTCCGATACCGAAGTCCGCCGCGAGCGGCGAGGCGGCGTAATGGAACTTGAACGGGCCGTCGGGCGCGCCGTCGATGAACTGGCGCACCGACGGGTCCGTCGACGCGCGCAATTGGGCCGGCGTGCCCTCGGCGAGAATGCCGCCGTTCGCGATGAAATACACGTAATCGGCGATCGCAAACGATTCGGGCACGTCGTGCGTGACGAGGATCGACGTTGCGCCGAGCGCGCTGTTCAGCGTGCGGATCAGGTTCGCGGTGATGCCAAGCGAAATCGGATCGAGCCCGGCGAACGGCTCGTCGTACATCATGAGTTCGGGATCGAGCGCGATGGCGCGGGCGAGCGCCACGCGGCGCGCCATGCCGCCCGAAATCTCCGACGGCGCCAGATCGCGCGCGCCGCGCAGGCCGACCGCGTTGAGCTTCATCAGCACGAGATCGCGCAAGAGTTCTTCTGGCAGGTCCGTGTGCTCGCGCAGCGGGAAAGCGACGTTTTCGAAGACGGTCTGATCCGTAAACAGCGCGCCGAACTGGAACAGCATGCCCATCTTGCGGCGCAGCGCGTAGAGGCCGTCGCGCGTCAGAGCGCCGATGTCGGTGCCGCCGAACAGCACCTGGCCGCGGTTCGCCTTCACGAGACCGCCGATCAGACGCAGGATGGTCGTCTTGCCGCAGCCGGAGCCGCCCATGACCGCGACCACCTGACCACGCGTGAAACGCATGTTCAGGTTCGACAAAACGAGCCGGTCGCCGTAACCGAAGTCGACGTCGCGAAGCTCTAGCAGGGTCTCGGGGGAAGCAGACACGGGGGCAGGCAATCCTTTACGCAAAGAGGCCGAATTATAGGGCCTGTGCGTAAACGATGCCTTGGCCTACCTTTCGACTAGCGAATTTTTCCGAATTTTCAACATTATCTCGCGAACTCATGTTGCAACGCAGAAACCGCCGCCGCGACGTCCTGCGCCTCGGTCACCGCGCGCACGACTGCCGCGCTGCCCACGCCGGTCGCCAGCACGTCGCGAAGCACGTCGCCGTGGACGCCGCCGATCGCGACGAGCGGTACGCGGCCGTCGAGCAGGCGCACGTAGCGTGCCAGCCGCGCGAGGCCTTGCGGCGCGGTCGGCATGACCTTGGTCGTCGTCGGGAAGACGGCGCCAAGCGCCAGATAGCTCGGCCGGAAATGCAGCGCGCGCAGCATTTCGTAATAGCCGTGCGTCGAAAGGCCGAGCCGCACGCCGGCGTTCGCGATCGCGTCGAGATCGGCGGTCTGGACGTCTTCCTGGCCCAGATGGACGCCATACGCGCCTGCCGCGATCGCCTCGCGCCAGTGATCGTTGATGAACAACTGCGCCTGGTGCTTGCGCCCGGCATTCACCGAACTTTCGATTTCGCGTTTCAGATCGTCGGCGTCGGTGGATTTGCGGCGCAGTTGCGCCGTCAGCACGCCGAGATCGAGCACGCGTTCCACCCATTGCGCGCTCGGCAACACCGGATACAGGCCGAGCCGCGGCGGGCATTCGGGAAACGGCGTCGCAGGCGCGGCGCCCAGGTCGCCGACACGCGGAAACGTAGCGAAATCGATGGGCCATGCATCGGCTTTGCTCTCGTCGCCCGCGCGCCACGCGAGCGCGAGCACGAGCGCGTCGTGCGGCTCGAAGTCGCAGTCGAGGAACGCGGCGAGCGCCGCGAGCCAGTCGTCGGAACGCTCGCCTTCGAGCACGAAGCGCTCGTCGCCGCGCCGCAGAACCGCACGTTCGCCGTGCGCTTCGAGCACGGCGGCGCCATCGGCGAGCAGGCGATCGACGTCCGCGTCATGCTGCTCGGTGAAGACGATCAGATCGTTCGCGCCGTGCGCGTCGGGCGTCGTCAGGCAGATGCGCCAAGGCTTCGACGCCGCCGGCCACGCGCCGAGACGCGAGCGGATGCGCTCGGCGACTTCCGTCAGTTCGTCCGCCGGCGGCCAGAAGATCTCGCGATTCAGCAGGCTCATGCGGCGCTCCCGTCCTGATGCCAGAACGGCATGCCGACGACCGGCGTGCTCGCCTCGGCGCTGTCGCGCTCGGCCATCGGGCCGGCGAGATAGGCGGTGCGTCCCGCCTCGACGCCGAGCGCGAACGCGCGCGCCATCTGCGGCGGAAAGGTCGCCTGCGAGACGGCCGTGTTGAGCAGCACGCCGTCGAAGCCCCATTCCATCACCTGACACGCATGCGACGGCACGCCGAGCCCCGCATCGACGATCAGCGGCACGTCCGGCAGGCGCTCGCGCAACGTGCGCAGGCCGTAAGGATTCGTCACGCCTTTGCCGGTGCCGATCGGCGCGCCCCAAGGCATCAGCGCCTCGCAGCCGGCGTCGAGCAGCCGCCGCCCGATCACGAGATCCTCGGTGCAGTACGGCAGCACCTTGAAACCGTCGCGGACCAGCTTGCCCGCCGCTTCCACGAGGCCGATCGGATCGGGCTGCAACGTGTAGTCGTCGCCGATCAGTTCGAGCTTGATCCACGGCGTCTCGAAGACTTCGCGCGCCATGTGCGCGGTGGTCAGCACTTCGTCGACGCTCTGGCAGCCCGCCGTGTTCGGCAGCAACGCGACGCCGTGGCGCTTCAGCACGTCGAAGAAGCCCGCCTCGCCGGTCGCCGACTGGCGGCGCAGCGCGACCGTGACCATGCCGGGCTTCGCGGCATCGATGGAATCCGAGAGCGACTGCAGCGACGGATAGCGCGACGTGCCGAGCAGCACGCGGCTCGGGAACGTCTCGCCGTAGAGCACGAGCGCATCGGCGGTCGTGATTTTGGTGGTGGTGGTCATGGTTGCGATCCTGTGTGAGTCAGCCGCCCGCGACGGGCGCGACGACATCGAGCTTGTCGCCCGTGGCGAGCGCCTTCGACGCGTGTTCTGCGCGCGCAACGAACTGGCCGTTCAGCGCGACGGCGAACGGCGGCTTCGCGCCGAACGCGGCGAGCGCGTCGGTGACGGTGGCCGAATCGGGAAGGTCGAACGGCCGCTGATTAATGTGGATGTTCATGGCGATATCGATGGTTTACAGTGCGGGCACCGCGTGCTCGCTGTGGAGCAGGTCGGCCCAGCGCGCCTGGCGGCGGAAGCCGTCGAAGGAATCGGGGGCGCTCACGTCCTGCGCGAGTAGCGCTTCGGCGAGCTGCGCGGCGGTATCGGCGACTTCCGGCGCGATCATGAAACCGTGCCGGTACAGGCCGTTCACCCGCAAGGTCCGCGCCCCGTCCCAGACGATCGCCGGCCGATGATCCGGCAGCGTCGGGCGGCAATGGGCGTTGAGTTCGAGGATGCGCGCCTCGCCGAAACCCGGATGCACCGCGAACGCGGCGCTCAATAGTTCAAGCGCGGAGCGCACGGTGACGGGCGACATGTCCTCGCCCTCCACTTCCGTCGCGCCGATCACATAGAGATCGTGCTCCTTCGGCGCGATGTAGAGCGGATAGCGCGGATGCAGCAGGCGCACCGGCCGCGTCAGGCCGATACCCGGCGCATGCACGCGCGCGACCTCGCCGCGGATGCCGCGCAACGCGGGCCACGCGGGCTTGCCGCCGAGACCGCGACAGTCGATCACGATGCGCGCGTCGGGCATCGTGTCGAGCGTCGTGTTCCAGTGCGTATCGACGCCGCGCGCTGCGAGTCCCGCGGCCAGCGCGGACAGGACCTGACGGTTGTCGAGTTGCCCTTCGTGCGGCAGCAGCCAGCCTTGCGCGAAGCGGCTCCCAAGCGACGGCTCCGCCGCCGCGACCTGAGCGCCGGACAGCTTCACGAAGCCGTCGTCGAAGAGCGCAGCGGGTGCGTTCGCGCGCAGGCGGCGCTCGAAGAGCGGCGCTTCGGCGCGATCGCCGGCATGCCAGACGACGAGCGTGCCGTTGCGCTGGAAAAAGACCGGCTCCGGCAGTTGTGCGATGAGCCCCGGCCAGCGTTCGAGCGACGCCACGCCGAGTTCCGTGATCAGCAATTCGGCGCTCGCCGCTTCGGCGAGCGGCGCGAGCATCGCCGCCGCGACCCACGCCGCCGACTGCGCGCCGGCCGCGTCGCCGCGTTCATAGAGCGCGACCCGATGCCCGGCGCCCGCCAGTTGCCACGCGACGAGCCGTCCGCACAGCCCGCCGCCGACGACGGCAAAGTCCGGCCGATGCGCGGCCCGTGGCGCGCCAGCACTCCGGTCGACAAAAGTATTCACGATGCGATGCCTCCTCAGCGACGAGCTGCGGCACGCGAGGAAGTGACGGGGAAATCGGTCCCGAGCCCTCTGTCGAGTGCGGCAGACGCACAATCAAAGGACGAAATCAGCGGCGAGACCGGCGGGGCGGCGCAATGCCGGCCCCAGAGCGGATGGAATGCTGGAAGAGACTGGAAAAACGATGGCGTTTTCCGGAAACTTCCCTCGCCGGTATTACCCGGATCGGGTGCAAAGGGTTTCTCTCAGCCTCGTCGCGCGTTTCGTGTTGCCAGAAACGCGCGCAAAGCACCCCTGTTTCGTCGACGGTCATTAAAGCATGAAACGCGAAGCCGCCGCAAACCGGGGATTCCCGCGTTTTTTCACGCGATCCGGCACTCTGGCACAATGCCGCGAACACTTGTGCGCGAATGCGCGCGGGCGCGCCTCGTTCCCCCGATCGCGCGATTCCGGCGCGATTCCGGCGCGATGCCGGATTAAGCCGCAGTTAAGGGAAAGCCGAAACAATCTGCGTGGCCCGTGCTTTCGCAATCCACCGCAACGGGCCCGATTACGCGCCGCCTCGTGCGCGACGTTACAACCGGCCGTGACGCCGGCTCATCATCAGGAAGCTCATGACCAACATCACGCCCGACAACGCTCAGCAAGCGGCCGACAACGTATCGGCCTGGAGCCTGATCAAGCCCTACTGGGTTTCGGAAGAACGCGGCATCGCGTGGGGACTGCTGGCCGCGATCATCGCGATCAACATGACGGTCGTGTGGATCAATGTCCGGCTCAACCGCTGGAACGCCGACTTCTACAACGCGCTGCAAACCAAGAACGTCCACGATTTCCCGCACCTGCTGCTGATCTTCACCGGACTCGCGTTCGCGTACATCCTGCTCGCGGTGTACGGGCGGTATCTGCGGCAGATGCTCGGTTTTCGCTGGCGCCAGTGGCTCACCAACAAGTATCTGGAACAATGGCTCGGCGACCGCGCGTTCTACCGGATCGAGCGCGACCGCCTCGCCGACAACCCGGACCAGCGGATCAGCGACGACCTCCAATCGTTCGCCACCACCACGTTGAGCCTCTCGCTCGACCTGCTTTCGACGCTCGTCACGCTCGTCACCTTCATCACGATCCTGTGGACGATCGCCGGCGCGCTCACGCTGACCGCCTTCGGCACGCCGCTCGTGATTCCGGGCTACATGGTCTGGGCCGCGGCGCTGTATGCGGTGCTCGGCTCGCTCATCATCCAGAAGGTCGGCCATCCGCTGGTGTCGATCAATTATCAGCAGCAGAAGGTCGAGGCCGACTTCCGTTTCGGCCTGATCCGCGTGCGCGAGAACGCCGAGCAGATCGCGTTCTACGACGGCATCGCGACCGAAACCGCCAACGCGAAGACCATCTTCGGTCGAATCCGCGACAACTGGTGGATGATCATGAAGTACACGAAGCGCATGACCTTCGTGCTGAGCTTCTACGGGCAGATCGCGATCATCTTCCCGATCATGGTCGCCGCGCCCCGCTACTTCGCCGGCGCGTTCTCGTTCGGCGTGCTCATGCAGATTTCGTCGGCGTTCGGCACGGTCAGCGATTCGTTCTCGTGGTTCATCAACAGTTACTCGACGCTGGTCGAATGGCGCGCCACGGTGAATCGTCTGCGTGAATTCAAGCGCGTGATGCGCTCGACGCATATCCGCGAAGCGATCTCGCCCGCGACCGTGCACGGCGGCATCAACCTGCACTACACGAGCACGAACGCGCTCACGACCAACGGCCTCTCGCTCGCGCTGCCGAACGGCACGCCGCTCGCGCGCGTCGCCGATGTGTCGATCGAGCCGGGGTCGCGCTGGCTGGTTCACGGGCCGTCGGGGTCGGGCAAGAGCACGCTGATGCGCGCGCTCGCGGGCCTGTGGCCGTTCGGCGACGGCACGATCGACGCGCCCGTCGATGCGAAGATGATGTTCATCCCGCAACAGAGCTACTTGCCGATCGGCACGCTGAAGGCGGCGCTGAGTTATCCGTCGCCGGCCGGCACGTTCAGCGACGAGGAATCGCGCGACGTGCTGCGCGCGTGCAGGCTGGAGGGTTACGTCGACCGGCTGGACGAGTCGGGGCACTGGGCGAAGGTGTTGTCGCCTGGCGAGCAGCAGCGGCTCGCCGCCGCGCGCGTGCTGCTGCACAAGCCGGACTTCGTGTTCCTCGACGAAGCCACGAGCGCGCTCGACGCCGACAACGAGCTTCATGTCTACAACACGCTCGTCGAACGGCTGCCGAATGCGGCGATGCTGAGCGTCGCGCATCGCGAGTCGGTCGCGATGTTTCACGATTACAAGATCGAGATCGAGCGGGCGATGGCGGAGGCATAAGGCGCTCTGCGCTGCAATGAAAAAAGCCGGACCGCCCCAAAGGCGATCCGGCTTTTTCTTTCAGCAAGAAGCGATACAAACCTACCGCGGCAACTCGCTATGTCCCATCAGGAACGCGTCGACTGACCGCGCGCACTGGCGGCCTTCGCGAATCGCCCACACCACGAGCGACTGCCCGCGACGCATATCGCCCGCCGTGAACACCTTCTCTTCCGACGTGTAATACGACTTCTCGCCTTCGGTCGCCGCGCGCACATTCCCGCGCGCGTCCTTGTCGACGCCGAACGCATCGAGCACCGGCGACAGCGGCTGCGTGAAGCCCATCGCGAGCAGCACGAGATCGGCCTTCAGTTCGAACTCGCTGTTCGGCACTTCCTGCATCTTGCCGCCCTTCCACTCGACGCGCACCGCGATCAGCTTCTCGACCTTGCCGTTCTTGCCTTCGAAGCGCTTGGTCGCCACCGACCAATCGCGCTCGCAGCCTTCCTCGTGCGACGACGACGTGCGCAGCTTGATCGGCCAGTACGGCCACACGAGCGGCTTGTTCTCTTCCTCCGGCGGCTGCGCGAGCAGTTCGAACTGCGTGACGTCCTTCGCGCCATGCCGGTTCGACGTGCCGACGCAGTCCGAGCCCGTATCGCCGCCACCGATCACGACGACATGCTTGCCCTTCGCCGTCAGTTGCTCGACAACCTTGTCGCCCGCGTTGACCTTGTTCTGCTGCGGCAGGAATTCCATCGCGTAATGGATGCCCGCCAACTCGCGCCCCGGCACCGGCAGATCGCGCGGCGTTTCCGAGCCGCCCGTCAGCACGATCGCGTCGAACTGTTCGCGCAGTTCGTCCGGCGTGATGGTTTCCTTCGCCGTGTTGGCGATGTGCGCGGGCAGCGCGTCCTTGCCGACGAAAGCGTTCGTGCGGAAGCTCACGCCTTCGGCTTCCATCTGGCGCATCCGGCGGTCGATCAGCCATTTTTCGAGCTTGAAGTCGGGGATGCCATAACGCAGCAATCCGCCGATCCGGTCGTTCTTTTCGAACACCGTCACGTCATGCCCCGCGCGCGCGAGTTGCTGCGCAACCGCGAGCCCGGCCGGCCCCGAACCCACGACGGCCACCTTCTTGCCGGTCTTGTGCTTCGGCGGCTGCGGCTCGACCCAGCCCTGCGCCCAGGCCTTGTCGATGATCGCGTGTTCGATCGACTTGATGCCGACTGGATCGTCGTTGATGCCGAGCGTGCAGGCCGCTTCACACGGCGCCGGACAAATCCGGCCGGTGAACTCGGGGAAGTTGTTGGTCGAATGCAGCACTTCGATCGCGTTCTTCCAGTCTTGCTGGAACACGAGGTCGTTGAAGTCCGGGATGATGTTGTTCACCGGACAGCCGTTGTTGCAAAACGGAATGCCGCAGTCCATGCAGCGCGCGCCCTGGATCTTCGCGTCCTCGTCGGTGAGTGCGTGGACGAATTCCTTGTAGTGCTTGACGCGGGTCAGCGGTGCTTCGTACGCCTCGTGGCGGCGTTCGAACTCGAGAAAACCGGTTGCCTTGCCCATATGGTTCTCTTCTTTCTCTGTATTTGGTGAGGAATCTGCTCTCCGGCACCGAGCGCCGGAGAGCCTTTCTAGGGATTGGCCGAGGCCGTCTTAAGCCGCCATCGCCTGCTTGGCCTTCTTCGCGCCGAGTTCGCCGAGCGCGCGCTTGTATTCGGTCGGGAACACCTTCACGAACTGCCGGCGCGACGCATCCCAGTTCTCCAGCAGCGCCTTCGCGCGCGGCGAACCGGTGAACTGGAAGTGACGCTCGATCAGGCCCTTCAACAGCGCTTCGTCGGTCTGACCGGTGTGCCACAGCGCGCGGTCGATCGTGCGTTCCTGTTCGGCCTGTTGCAGAACCGGATCGAGCGAGACCATCGACTTGTTGCACTTGCCTGCGAACGAGCCGTCCGGGTCGTAGACGAACGCCACGCCGCCCGACATGCCCGCCGCGAAGTTGCGCCCGGTTTCCCCGAGCACGACGACCGTGCCGCCCGTCATGTATTCGCAACCGTGATCGCCCGTGCCTTCGACAACCGCCGTCGCGCCCGAGTTGCGCACGCAGAAGCGCTCGCCCGCGACGCCGCGGAAATACGATTCGCCCTCGATCGCGCCGTACATCACCGTGTTGCCGCAGATGATGTTTTCCTCGGACTTGCCGCGGAAGTCGTTGGTCGGGCGAATGATGATGCGCCCGCCCGACAGTCCCTTGCCGACGTAGTCGTTGCCGTCGCCGACGAGGTCGAGCGTCACGCCTTTCGCGAGGAACGCGCCGAAGCTCTGCCCGGCCGTGCCCTTCAACTGGATGTGGATCGTGTCGTCCGGCAGGCCGTCGTGGCCGTACTTCTTCGCGATCAGGCCAGACAGCATCGCGCCGACCGTGCGGTTCACGTTGCGCACCGGCTGGATGAACGAGACGTGCTCGCCCTTCTCGATCGCCGCCTTCGACTTCTCGATCAGCACGTGGTCGAGTGCACGATCGAGGCCGTGATCCTGCACGTCGACATGACGCGTCGGGATTTCACCGTGCTGCGGCACCTGATAGAAGACGCGCGAGAAGTCGAGTCCCTTCGCCTTCCAGTGCTCGATGCCCTTCTTCATGTCGAGCAGTTCTGCATGACCGATCAGGTCGTCGAACTTGCGGATGCCCAGTTGCGCCATGATCTCGCGCACTTCTTCCGCGATGAAGAAGAAGAAGTTCACGACGTGTTCCGGCTGGCCGGTGAACTTGGCGCGCAGCACCGGGTCTTGCGTCGCGACGCCGACCGGGCACGTGTTCAGGTGGCACTTGCGCATCATGATGCAGCCTTCGACGACGAGCGGCGCCGTCGCGAAGCCGAATTCGTCCGCGCCGAGCAGCGCGCCGATCACGACGTCGCGGCCGGTTTTCATCTGGCCGTCGGCCTGCACGCGGATACGGCCGCGCAGGCGGTTGAGCACCAGCGTCTGCTGCGTTTCGGCCAGGCCCAGTTCCCACGGCGTGCCCGCGTGCTTGAGCGACGACAGGGGCGATGCGCCCGTGCCGCCGTCGTGGCCCGCGATCACGACGTGATCGGCCTTCGCCTTCGCGACGCCCGCCGCGACCGTGCCGACGCCCACTTCCGACACGAGCTTCACCGACACGCTCGCCGACGAATTCGCGTTCTTCAGGTCGTGGATCAACTGCGCCAGGTCTTCGATCGAATAGATGTCGTGGTGCGGCGGCGGCGAGATCAGCCCGACGCCCGGCACCGAGTAACGCAGCTTGCCGATGTATTCCGACACCTTGTGGCCGGGCAGCTGGCCGCCTTCGCCCGGCTTCGCGCCCTGCGCCATCTTGATCTGGATCTGATCGGCCGACGACAGATATTCCGCCGTCACGCCGAAGCGGCCCGACGCCACCTGCTTGATCTTCGAGCGCAGCGAATCGCCGTCCTTCAGCGGGATGTCGGTGACGACTTCGTCGCCGATCACGGACTTCATCGTGTCGCCGTTCTTGATCGGAATGCCGCGCAGTTCGTTCCGATAGCGCTTCTCGTCCTCGCCGCCTTCGCCCGTGTTCGACTTGCCGCCGATGCGGTTCATCGCGACCGCGAGCGTTGCGTGCGCTTCCGTGCTGATCGAGCCGAGCGACATCGCGCCCGTCGCGAAACGCTTGACGATTTCCTTCGCCGGCTCCACTTCGTCGAGGGCGATCGCCTTGTGCGGATCGACCTTGAACTCGAAGAGACCGCGGAACGTCATGTGGCGCTTCGTCTGGTCGTTAATGAGGTGCGCGTATTCCTTGTACGTCTGGTACGAGTTGCTGCGCGCCGAATGTTGCAGCTTCGCGATCGCGTCGGGCGTCCACATGTGTTCTTCGCCGCGCACGCGATAGGCGTACTCGCCGCCCGCGTCGAGCATCGTCGCGAGGACCGGGTTGTCGCCGAACGCGTCGCGATGCAGGCGAATCGCTTCCTCCGCGACTTCAAAGATGCCGATGCCGCCGACCTTCGACGCCGTGCCCTTGAAATACTGCTCGACGAGGTCGCTCGCCAGCCCGACCGCTTCGAAAATCTGCGCGCCCGTATAGGACATGTAGGTGGAAATGCCCATCTTCGACATGACCTTGTGCAGGCCCTTGCCGACTGCCTTCGTGTAGTTGTAGATCGCCTTGTCGGCCGACAGGTCGCCCTTCAGGCCGGAGGCCATCTGCGCGAGCGTTTCGAGCGCGAGGTACGGATGCACGGCTTCCGCGCCGTAGCCCGCGAGCAGCGCGAAGTGGTGCGTCTCGCGCGCCGAGCCGGTTTCCACGACCAGACCCGTGCTCGTGCGCAGGCCGTGCTGCACGAGGTGCGTATGAATCGCCGAAGTGGCGAGCAGCGCGGGAATCGCGACGTTGTCGCGGTCCATCTTGCGGTCCGACACGATCAGCATGTTGTAGCCGGACTTCACGGCGTCGACGGCTTCCGCGCACAGCGAAGCGAGGCGCGCTTCCACGCCTTCCTTGCCCCACGCGACCGGATAGCAGATGTTCAGCTCATACGAGCTGAATTTGCCGCCCGTGTATTTGTCGATGGCGCGGATCTTCGCGATGTCCTTGAAGTCGAGCACCGGCTGCGACACTTCCAGACGCATCGTCGGGTTGATGTTGGTCGTGTCGAGCAGGTTCGGCTTCGGGCCGATGAACGACACGAGCGACATCACCATGTTCTCGCGGATCGGGTCGATCGGCGGGTTCGTCACCTGCGCGAACAACTGCTTGAAGTAGTGATAGAGCGTCTTGTTCTTGCTCGACATCACCGCGAGCGGCGAGTCGTTGCCCATCGAGCCGACGGCTTCCTCGCCCGACTGCGCCATCGGCGCCATCAGGAACTTGAGGTCTTCCTGCGTGTAGCCGAACGCCTGCTGACGATCCAGCAAGGCGGCGGCTTCGCGACGCTGCGTCTCGACTTCCTCGGCCTTCGGCTCGATTTCGTCGAGCTTGATGCGCACCGCGTCGATCCAGCTCTTGTACGGCTTGCCGTTCGCGAGGTTGTCCTTCAGCTCCTTGTCCTCGATGATGCGGCCCTGCTCCATGTCGATCAGGAACATCTTGCCCGGCTGCAGGCGCCACTTCTTCACGATCCTCGATTCGGGGATCGGCAGCACGCCCGATTCCGACGCGAGAATCACGAGATCGTCGTCGGTGACGATAAAGCGCGCCGGACGCAGACCGTTACGGTCGAGCGTCGCACCGATCTGGCGGCCGTCCGTGAACGCGATCGCGGCGGGGCCGTCCCACGGCTCCATCATCGCGGCGTGGTACTCGTAGAATGCGCGGCGGTTGTCGTCCATCAGCGTGTGCTGCTCCCACGCTTCCGGAATCATCATCATCATCGCGTGGACGAGCGGATAGCCCGCCATCACGAGCAGTTCGAGACAGTTGTCGAACGAAGCGGTGTCCGACTGGCCGGGATAGATCAGCGGCCAGAGCTTCGGCAGGTCGTCGCCGAGCACGTAGGACGCGATCGCGCCGGTGCGCGCGTTCAGCCAGTTGACGTTGCCCTTCACCGTGTTGATTTCGCCGTTGTGGGCGATCATCCGGTACGGGTGAGCCAGTTCCCACGCCGGGAACGTGTTCGTCGAGAAGCGCTGGTGCACGAGCGCGAGCGCCGAAACGACGCGATCGTCCTGCAAATCGCGGTAATACACGCCGACCTGACCGGCCAGCAGCAGCCCTTTATAGACGACCGTGCGCGCCGACATCGACGGCACGAAATATTCCTTGCCGTGCTTGAGCTTGAGCGCCTGGATGCGGTGGCTCGCGGTCTTGCGGATCACGTACAGCTTGCGCTCGAGCGCGTCCGTCACGACGATGTCCTTGCCCCGGCCGATGAAAATCTGGCGGATCAGCGGCTCACTCGCCTTGACGGTCGGCGAAATTGGCATGGTGGAATCGACGGGCACGTCGCGCCAACCGAGCACGGTCTGGCCCTCGGCCTTCACGGTGCGCTCCAGCTCCTGCTCGCACGCGAGCCGCGACGCGTGTTCCTTCGGCAGAAAAATCATGCCAACGCCGTATTCGCCCGCGGGCGGCAGCGTCACGCCCTGCTTCGCCATTTCCTCGCGATAGAAGCCGTCCGGCACCTGGATCAGAATGCCCGCGCCGTCGCCCATCAGCGGATCGGCGCCGACGGCGCCCCGGTGGTCGAGGTTTTCGAGGATCTTGAGACCCTGCTGAATGATCTCGTGGCTCTTCTTGCCCTTGATATGCGCGACGAAGCCGACGCCGCAGGCGTCGTGTTCGTTGGCGGGGTCGTACATGCCCTGCGCGGCGGGAAGCGAACCGATGACCGGCTGCTGTTGATCGTTCATGGGGACACCGTCATTTGTGAGGGGCCGTGGGGCCGTTGAACCATTTTCTTGTCGCCCGCGTCTTCGCTTCGAACCCATGCCGAAGCCGCGAAGCCGGTCATGCTCTGTGCGCCGCAACGCACCAAAAACGCCGGAATTCGAAATATACGCGACGAATCAAGAGCATGGCAAATAAAACCTGATGATCTGTCACCTATTATCGTTATGGTGCAAAGATGCCCCAATTAATTGGGGACACATAATCGAAGGCGAAAAATAAACGGTGCCTTCGAATTTCGAGACACCGTTTCATAAACCGCTTCAGCTTTGGCGGGCCGCGCCGTTATTGAGTCTGAGGGGTTTCGCGGATTTTTCGAGGCCGGCCGCGCGGCAGCGGCGACACGCGGCGGTTGGCGGCTCGCCCCGCCCATTCGCGGTACGAATCGCTGCCGAGTACCCAGCCTTTGAGTGTTGCCTGCAGCAGACGATTGGCTTCGCGCTCGTCGAGCGGTTGTTCGCACAGTTCCTTGTACGCGTGCTGACGCTCGAAGGGCGTGTTGCCGAGCGACCAGTAGAGCGGATGGTCGGTGATGAGGCTGTCGAGCGTCAGGCCGATGTGATGCCGGTAGCTCGACCACTTGTAGTCCTGGGCAGCGGCGGCGAGTTGCGCGCGCACGGGCGCCATCTCCACGACGCGGCTCGCGAGCAGGAAGTAGCGTTCGCCTTCGATCACCGTCGCGCGGTAGCGGCCTTCCCAGAGGGTGCCCCGTCGCATGTAGCGGCGGTTGAAGTGCGCGACGTAGCGACGGCCGACCGCCTGCATCGCCTTGGGCAGGCTGGATTCGTCGCGCGGCGTGACGAGCAGGTGCACCGCGCCGGGCATCAGCGCATAAGCGTGGATGGCAAGTTGATGATCGCGTGAAGCCGTTCTGAGGCAGTCGAGGAAGAGCTCGTAGTCCTGGTCGTCGATGAAAGCGGGCTGCTGGTCGAGGCCGCGCAGGATGACATGCTGCGGCTGTTCAGGAACATAGAGTCGTGCAAGCCGTGCCATGCTGAATTTCCGTAGTCGCGTTGGTGTTCACCCTTAGGGGCGCTCTGCAAGCCGCGCCGGCGTGTCGATCGATATCTTCAAACGGCGCGCCGGCAGGCCCTGAAGCCGCTCTGCTGCTAGGGAAAATGCTCTACGGCTTCGCTATGGTTACTTTGAAATGATGTGTTCATAATGAGCGTGCTTTTTCTGGAGGAGCACAAATTGAAAATAAAACAAGTCATAACAGGAGCGGCGGCGCTGGCTTGCATATCGACGGCAGCTAAACCTAAATAAGAAGGGTCAAACAAAAATACCACAAGAATATATAATCTTTAAACGCAACAAAAAATAGATAC
>NZ_JARUXL010000001.1:3042313-3071582 GCF_031451455.1 Caballeronia sp. LZ024
GCATATCGACGGCAGCTCACGCGCAATCCGCAGGGTCCATCTACGTTACGACAGGCTGGTTTCATCTTGCACCGCAGGACAGCAGCGGTCCGCTCAAAGAAACAAGTGTAGGCGGAACTCCCGTCAATATCAGCGTTCCGGGCACGGGCGCCGGACTCTCTGACGCCGACACCGCCGGTTTCACCGTCGGCTACTTCATCACCGACCATATTGCCGCAGAACTCGAAATGGGGATTCCCCCCAAGTTCGATCTGAAAGGCACCGGCTCGCTCGAACATTACGGCACGCTCGGGACCGCCAAGCAGTGGAGCCCGACGCTGCTGTTCAAGTATTCCTTTCTTAGCCCGCAATCGAAGTTTCGCCCATACGTCGGTATCGGCGTGACCCGGACGTGGTTCACGGACGCCAAGATCACGAACAGTTCGTTCGAGAGTGGCGTGCTGCATGGTCCGACCAGCGTCGACACGGATAGTTCGTGGGCGCCTGTTTTTAATGTGGGCTTCAATTACGCGTTCACCGAGCACTGGTTCGCGGGACTCTCCGTCTCCTACATTCCGATGAAGGCCACCGCCAAGCTCAGCTCGCAGGCGCAGACGCCCGTGGGCACGCTCAATGTGAAGTCGGAAGCGCGGATTACGCTCAATCCGATCGTGACGTACCTGAAAGTCGGCTACAAGTTCTAAAGCAGATTGCTTGCCGTGCCGACGGCCTGCACTCTTCGACGCCGCCACTGCATGCAATGGCGGCGTTTTCGTTTGCGCGCGCATCTTGTAAATGTGACTGGACGCCGTGCAGTCGATTGCATTTCTTACGCACGACGCGCAAGCTCACGCGACGCGCGCGGCGATCGCGGCCGTTGTCGACGTTCCGTTGAACGTCGGCGGTGAACCGGCATCCAACTTGCTGCTAAACGGGTTTTCCCACCGCACAGAGCGGCCCATCCACGATTCATCCATCGACGGAGCGATTCTATGAACGCACTTCCCAATACGCGCGGCGCCATCGGAGATTCCTGGAGTTCGACCAGCCGTCGGGCACGCCGCATGGCGCGTCATGGTCGCGAGGCAGCAGAGGATATTGGCAGCGAGCTGCGCACGCTGCTTTCGGAACTCGAGGACACGCTCACGAACGGCGCATCGGCCGATGCCGCCGTGTTGCGCTCTCAAATCAAGAACCGTCTCGATACGGCGCGCACGCGCTTGAACGACACGCATCTCGCGATGCGTGAGCGCGCGAACGCGGCGTTCACGGACGCCGACGCCTACATCCACGAGAAACCCTGGCAGACGATTGCGCTCGTCGGCGGACTCGCGCTGGTGGCGGGCGTGCTGCTGGCCCGCGCGCGCTGACACGACGGTTCGAGCCCGGTTCGGCTAGTCGAGGAAGTCCGCGCCAATGATGTCGATGCGGTCCGTGCAGATCGCATCGACACCCCATCGCGCAAGTTCGCGCACGCGCTCGGGGTCGTTGACCGTGTAGGCAAGAATCCGCAGCCCCGAATCCTTGATTTCGCCGACGAGCGCTTCGTCCAGCCGGCGGTGATCCGCGTGCAGCGACACGCACGCAAGTGCCGCGGTCTGCGACCGCCAATCGTGCGGAATCGCCTCGTAGAGCATGCCGCGCGGCAGTCCGGGCGCGGCCTCCAACGCGGCCTCCAGCGCCGCGAATGAAAACGACGACAGCAGCGGCAGCGGCCCCTGATCGCTCCACAGGCGCGCCGCCTCCTGCGCGACGATACGCCCTGTGTCCACGTCGCGCCCCTCGCACGGCTTGATCTCGACGTTGGCCGCCAGTCCATGCTGCGCGCAGCGCGCGGCCACTTGTCCGAGGGTCGGCATGCGCGCGTTCGCGAAATCCGCGTCGAACCAGCTTCCCGCGTCGAGGTGCGCGAGTTGCGCGTAGCTCATCGACTTCGCCGCGCCGTGTCCGTTCGACGTGCGATCGACGTCGTCATCGTGCAGCAGGAACACGATGTTGTCGGCGGAAAGCTTCGCGTCGAATTCGATCATCTTCAGACCGAGCCGCGCGCCAGTGTCGATAGCTTCCAGCGTGTTCTCCGGCGCGAGCTTGCCGCCGCCGCGATGCGCGACGATGCGGGGATAGGGCCAGGTTCTCATGATCGTGCCTCCGTCATGCATCAATTCGCGCGCAGGCCGGTCGCCGGATCGAAGAAATGCAGGCGATGCGCCGGCAGCGCGACCTGCAGCGCCTCTCCGCGCGCCGGACGATGCGCGTGCGGCAAGCGCGCCGCGACATCGTGCTTGCCCCACTTGCCGTGCGCAAGATTGTCGGCGCCGAGCAGTTCGCACGAATCGACGTCGAGCGCCACATGCGCGACGCCCGGCTGACCCGGCGTCATATGTTCGGGCCGAATGCCGACAATCCATTCGCGTCCGTTCATCTCGCGCGTTATGCCCTGCGCGCCCGCCAGCGGCAACTTCGGACCGTTGCCCGCCACTTCGAACGCCGAACCATCCTCCGACACGCGTCCTTCGAGCAGATTCATCGCCGGCGAGCCGATGAAACTCGCGACGAACACCGTCGCCGGCCGCTCGTAGACTTCGGTCGGCGGGCCAATCTGCTCGGCGCGTCCGCGATTCATCACGATCACGCGTTGCGCGAGCGTCATCGCTTCGATCTGATCGTGCGTGACGTAGAGGCTCGTGGTCGCGAGACGCGCATGCAGGCGCTGGATCTCGAGGCGCATCTGCACGCGCAGCTTGGCGTCGAGATTCGAGAGCGGTTCGTCGAAGAGAAACACGGCCGGTTCGCGCACGATCGCGCGGCCCATCGCGACGCGCTGCCGCTGGCCGCCGGACAACTCGCGCGGCTTGCGCGCGAGGAGCGGCTCGAGTTCGAGAATGCGCGCGGCATTGGCGACGCGCTTGTCGATGGTCGCGCGATCCACGCCGCCGATCTTCAGCGCATACGCCATGTTCTGCGCGACGCTCATGTGGGGGTAGAGCGCGTAGTTCTGGAACACCATCGCGATGTCGCGATCCTTCGGCTCCAGCTTGTTCACGACCTTGCCGCCAATCGAGATCGTGCCTTCCGACACGCTTTCGAGTCCCGCGACCATGCGCAAGAGCGTCGATTTACCGCATCCCGACGGCCCGACCATCACGACGAACTCGCCATCCTCGACCGCGACGTCGATGCCGTGCAACACGAACTGCTTGCCGTCGTAGGTTTTCTTGACGGCGTTCAGAGTCAGAGCGGCCATCGACTAGCTCTCGAGCCTGCCCGCGACCGTCGCGAAATGCGCGACCGCGATGCCGGGTTCGTAGAAGCGATGCAGCAACTCGCGCCACTTTTGATAATCGGCGGATTGCCGGAAACCCGGATCGTGCGCCTCGACCGAATCCCAACGCACGAGCAGCACGTAACGCGAACCGTTGTTCGCGTCGGCGCCGCGCGCGAGTTCGTGCGAGCGATAACCCGGTTGCGCCGCGATGATCTTCTGCGCTTCTTCAAATGCCGCTTCGAACGCGGCTTCTTCGCCCGCTTTCACGGGCAACTGCGCGATTTCGAGAATCATGTCTGATAGGTCTCCGATTATTTTTCCGAGTCGACGAGCCCGCGCACGAACCAGCGCTGCATCGTCAGCACGACGACGAGCGGCGGCAGCATCGCGAGCAGCGTCGCGCTCATCACGAGGTGCCATTCGGTGGCGGTATCGCCGGAAGCGATCATGCTCTTGATGCCGACCACCGCCGTCTGCAACGACTGCTGGCTCGTGATCAGGATCGGCCACAAATACTGGTTCCAGCCGTAGATGAACGTGATGACGAAGAGCGCGGCGATGTTCGTCTTCGAGAGCGGCAGCACGACGTCCCAGAAGAAGCGCAGCGGCCCCGCGCCGTCGATGCGCGCCGCCTCCATCAGTTCGTCCGGCAGCGTCATGAAGAACTGGCGGAACAGGAACGTCGCCGTCGCCGATGCGATCAGCGGCAGGGTGAGCCCCGCATAGGTGTTGGAAAGATGCATCGACGAGACGACTTGCACCGTCGGAAAGATGCGCACTTCGACGGGCAGCATCAGCGTGACGAAGATCAGCCAGAACGCGAGATTCTTGAACGGAAAGCGGAAGAATACGATCGCGTAGGCCGAGATCATCGACACGGCGATCTTGCCGATGGAAATGACGAGCGCCATCACGAGGCTATTCGCCAGCATGCGCCCGAACGGCGCGGCCGCGTTGCCGCTGCCGCGCGTCCAGATGTTCGCGATGTTCTCGAACAGATGCGTGCTCGGAATCAGCGAGAGTGGCACGCTGAACACTTCCTTCTCGTTCATCGTGGCCGCGCAGAACGCGACGTACACCGGAAACACGACGAGCACCACGCCGACGATCAGCACCGCATGGCAGAAGATATTGAAACCGCGTCGATTTTCGATCATGAGTATTGCACCCTGCGCTCGACGAAGCGGAACTGGATGACCGTCAAGCCGACCACGATCGCCATCAGCACGACCGACTGCGCGCCCGAACTGCCGATGTCGAGTCCCTGGAAACCTTCGGCGAAGATCTTGTAGATGAGCGTCTTCGTCGATTGCGCCGGGCCGCCGCCCGTCGCTGCGTCGATTACCGGGAAGGTGTCGAAGAACGAATACACGAGGTTCACGACGAGCAGGAAGAAGCTCGTCGGCGAAAGCAGCGGCAGCGCGATGCCGAAGAAGCGCCGCACGGGACCGGCGCCGTCGATGGCGGCGGCTTCGATCAGCGAGCGCGGAATCGCCTGCAAGCCCGCGTAGAAGAACAGGAAGTTGTAGCTGACCTGCTTCCACACCGACGCGAGCACGACGAGGAACATCGCCTGCGAGCCGTTCAGCGCGTGATTCCAAACGATGCCGTATTTCGAGAGCGCGTACGTCACAAGCCCGATGCTCGGGTTGAAGAGAAACGACCACAGCACAGCGGCGATGGCGGGCGCGACCGCATACGGCCAGATCAGAAGCGTCTGATACGCCTTCGCGCCGCGCGTGACGCGGTCGGCGCACGCGGCGAGCAGCAGCGAAATGACGAGCCCGGACACCGTGACGAGCGAGCAGAAAATCAGCGTCGTATTGAACGACGACAAGTAGAGCGGATCGTTGAAGAGCTGCCTGAAGTTGGCGAGCCCGACGAATTCGCTCGACGTGCCGAACGCGTCCTGACTCTGCGTCGCCTGCCAGAGCGCTTCGCCCGCGGGCCACAGAAAGAAGAGCGCCGTGATCGCGAGTTGCGGCGCGACCAGCAGATACGGCAACACGCTCGTGTTGAAACGAGACCGCTTTTCCATCGACGATTCCTGAAGCGCGAAAGATGAGCGGCCGGGCTTCAACTGAGCCCGGCCGCGCTGAACCTAGCTGCCGGCTTTCTCGAAACGGCGCAGCAAGTCGTCGCCGCGCGAGACGGACGAATCGAGCGCGTCCTTCGGCGACTTCTTCTGCGCCCAGACCTGTTCGAGTTCCTCGTCGACGACCGTGCGGATTTGCGGCATGTTTCCGAGGCGCAGGCCCTTGGTATACGGCAGCGGTGGCTTGTTCAGCATCTGTTTGATCGCGACGTCGGCGCCGGGATTCTTGTCGTAGAAGCCCTGGCTTTTCGTGAGATCGTAGGCGGCGGTCGTCACCGGCAGGTAGCCCGTGTCCTGATGCCACTTCGCGGCGACCGGCGCCGAACTGAGATACGCGAGGAACTTCGCGACGCCCTTGTAGACCGCCGGGTCCTTGCCCGCGAGCACCCAGAGGCTCGCGCCGCCGATGATCGCGTTCTGCGGCGCGCCCTTCACGCTCGCGTCGTAAGGCATCATGCCGACGCCGAAATCGAACTTCGCGTACTTCTTGATGGTCGCGCGCGAGCCGGACGAGTTGGTGATGATCCCGCAATCGCCGCTATAGAACTTCGAGACGGGCTCGTCCTTGCGGCCGACGTAGGTGAACGTGCCTTCCTTCGCCATGTCCTGCAGGAACTGGATATGCGCGACCTGCAACGGCTTGTTGAATTCGAGCTTGGCGTCGGCGCCGTCGAAGCCGTTGTTCTTCGTCGCGAAGGGCGCGGCGTGCCACGCGCTGTAGTTTTCGAGCTGGATCCAGCTTTGCCATCCCGACGAATAGCCGCACGACAACCCCGACGCCTTCAGCTTCTTCGCGTCGGCTTCCACGTCGGCCCAGGTCTTCGGCGGCTGATTCGGGTCAAGGCCGGCCTTCTTGAACGCTTCCTTGTTGTAGTAGAGAACGGGCGTCGAACTGTTGAACGGCATCGAGATCAGATGGCCGGTTTTCGCGTCGCTGTAATAGCCGGCGATGGTCGGCACGAACGTCTTTTCGTCGAGCGGCACGCCTGCCTGCTTGAACACGTCCGATACGGGAATCACGGCCTTCTTCGCCTGCATCATCGTGGCCGTGCCGACTTCATAGACCTGCAGGATCGCGGGCGCGTTGCCGCTGCGATACGCGGCGATGCCCGCGGCGAGCGTCTGGTCGTAGGTGCCCTTGAACACCGGTACGATCTTGTAGTCGCTCTGCGACGCGTTGAAATCGTTCGCGATGTCGTTCACGCGTTCGCCGAGCGCGGCTTCCATCGCGTGCCAGAACTGGATTTCCGTCGCGGCTTGCGCGGCCGTGCTGGCGCCGAACGCGAGCACGGCGGCGGCGGAAATCGAGCGAAACAAGGGCTTGAAACTCATCGATACGTCTCCGTTTTGGTGAAGCGGACGCCCATGCGGCAGGAGCCGCATGGAAAAAGCGCCGATTCTAGTTATCGTCGATGACAAACAGGCGTTGATATTCCTTCAATGCATAGCGATCGGTCATGCCCGCGATGTAGTGCGCGATTAGCCGCGCCTGCGAACTGTCGTAAGTGGGCGCGGCTGGATCGTTCGCCGATTCCTCCGCCACCGGGCCGCGCGCCTGATACGGGGGCGGCAAGAGACGCGGGTCGTCGGTGAACGCCTCGAAGAGGCCGGTCACGACGCGCTGCGCCTTGTTCGCCATGCGCATCACGCGGTAATGGCGATACAGGTTCTTGAACAGGAAGCGCTTGAGCGCGGCGGCCTGCGACGCGATTTCCTCGCTATGCGCGACGATCGGCGGCGCATTGCGCACGTCGTCGATCGACTCGGGGCGCACGCGCGCGAGATGCAGGCTCGTCGTGTCGATTAAATCGACGATCAGCGTGTTGATGATGCGGCGAATCGTCTCGTGGATCAGCCGCCGCCCGTCGATGCTCGGAAACTCGCTCTTCGCCGCCTCGTGATGCGTCTGCCACAGGCTCACTTCGGCCAACTGGTCGAGCGTGATGAAGCCGGAGCGCAGGCCGTCGTCGACGTCGTGATTGTTGTACGCGATTTCGTCGGCGACGTTCGCGATCTGCGCTTCGATCGACGGCTGCCTGCCGCTGAGAAAGCGCTCGCCGAGTTCGCCCAACTTGCGCGCGTTCTCGCGCGAGCAATGCTTGAGGATGCCTTCGCGGGTTTCGAAACAGAGGTTGAGGCCGTTGAACGCGCCGTAGTGCTCTTCGAGCTGGTCGACGACGGCAAGACTCTGCAGATTGTGCTCGAAACCGCCATGATCGCGCATGCATTCGTGCAGCGCATCCTGGCCTGCATGGCCGAACGGCGTGTGGCCGAGATCGTGCGCGAGCGAAATCGCTTCGACGAGGTCTTCGTTCACGCGCAGATTACGCGCCACCGACCGCGCGATCTGCGCGACTTCGAGACTATGCGTGAGGCGCGTGCGGAACAGGTCGCCTTCGTGATTCACGAAGACCTGCGTCTTGTATTCAAGCCGGCGGAACGCCGTGGAATGCACGATGCGATCGCGATCGCGCTGGAACTCGGTGCGAGCCGAAGGCGGCGTCTCGGGAAAGCGGCGGCCGCGTGAGGTCTCGGAATGCGCGGCGTAGGCGGCGAGATGCGCTTCCAGCGCGAACGCTGCGGGCGTGCCCACGGACATCTTTCGTTCTGTATCGCTCACCGGCTGCTCCGCATCATCATCGTGTTCCGGCCGCCGCGCGCGCGCTCAGACGCTGGCCGCGAGTGTCGCGCGCACCGCGTCGTCGGGTGCGTTCGTGATCTGCGTGTCGCCGAAGCGCGTCAGCAGGATGAATTTGATCTCGCCCGCCTCGGCCTTTTTGTCCACCTTCATCAGGTCGATATAGCGATCCGCGCCGAGCACGGGCGCCTTGACCGGCAGCTTCGCCGCCGCGATCACGTCGACGAGACGCCGGCGCGACGCTTCGTCGAGCTTGCCGAGCCGCACCGACAGGTCGCCCGCCATCACCATCCCGCAGCCGACCGCCTCGCCGTGCAGCCATTCGCCGTAGCCGAGTCCGGCTTCGATCGCGTGGCCGAAGGTGTGGCCGAAATTGAGGATCGCGCGCAGGCCGCCTTCGCGTTCGTCAGCGGCGACGACCGACGCCTTGATCTCGCACGAACGCTTGACCGCGTGCGCGAGCGCTTGCGCATCGCAGCGGTTGAGCGCGTCGATGTTCGCTTCGATCCACTGGAAGAATTCCGCGTCCGCGATCGCGCCCGTCTTGATGACTTCGGCAAGGCCGGCGGCGAGTTCGCGTTGCGGCAGGCTGCGCAACACGCCGATGTCGGCGATCACGGCTTGCGGCTGGTAGAACGCGCCGATCATGTTCTTGCCGAGCGGATGGTTGATCCCCGTCTTGCCGCCCACCGACGAATCGACTTGCGAGAGCAGCGTGGTCGGCACCTGGATGAACGGCACGCCGCGCATGTAGCACGCCGCGGCAAAACCCGTCATGTCCCCGACGACACCACCGCCGAGCGCGATCAGCGTCGTCTTGCGGTCGGCGCGTTCGGTCAGCAGCGAATCGAAGATCTGGTTGAGCGTTTCCCAGTTCTTGTGCGCTTCGCCGTCCGGCAGGACGACGGTCGTCACCTTCTTGCCGAGCGGCGCGAGCGCGGCGCGCAGCGTCTCGCCGTAAAGCGGATCGACGGTGGAATTGGTGACGATCGCGACCGACAATCCCGCGATGTGCGGCGCGAAGAGTTCGGTCCGCCCGATGAGATCGGCACCGATATGGATGGGATAGGCGCGCTCGCCCAGTTCGACGTTGACGGTAATCATGGCGGACATTATGACTCAGCCGGTTTGACGACGCCGGCCATCTCCAGTTGCATCAGGACCATATTGACGAGTGCGTTCACGGTCGGACGCCCGGTTTCGACGACGAAATGCGCGCAGTCGTGATAAAGCGGATCGCGCGTCGTGAAGAGCGCTTCGAGCTTGCCGCGCGGATCGTCGGTCTGCAGCAGCGGGCGATTCTTGTCACGCCGCGTGCGCTGCCAGAGATCGTGCGGATTTGCGCGCAGATAAACAACGATGCCGCGATTTTTCAGATTTTCGCGATTTTCCGGGCGCAATACCGCGCCGCCGCCGGTCGCGAGCACGATGCCGTCGCGCTGCGACAATTCGTCGATGATGCTCGCCTCCCGCTGCCGGAATCCTTCCTCGCCTTCCAGTTCCCAGATGACCGGAATCCTCGCGCCGGTGCGCGCCTCGATCTCGTGGTCGGAATCGATGAACGATCGCTGCAGACGGCGCGCAACCGCACGGCCCACGGTGGTTTTTCCCGCCCCCATGAGTCCGACAAAAAAGATGTTCGCGTTCGCGTGCCCGGCCTGCAACTCGGTTCCTTTAAGGTGAATCTGAATTTTGTTCGTGCGGCAGCTTAAGGGCAAACCGCCCGCTTTGTCGAGTCTGCGCGCCCTTCCGGCGGGCTTCGTCAGCCGGGCGGCGTCACGACGTGCGGCGTGATGAAGATCACCAGCTCGCTCTTCGAACTGCGTCGCGCGTCGTGCCTGAAAAGCCAGCCGACAACCGGGATTTTCGACAGCAACGGCACGCCCGTCACGTCGTCTCTCTCGTCTGCGGAATAGATGCCGCCGATCGCCACTGTCCCGCCGTCTTCCACTTCGACGCGCGTCTGCACGTGTTTCGTGTTGATCGCGGGCCCGGCGGCTGTCTCCTCGCCGACGCTGTCCTTCGAGACGTCCAGGTCCAGGATCACGCGCCCATGCGGCGTGATCTGCGGTTCGACCTCCAGTTTGAGCGCAGCGCGCCGAAACTGCACCCCCGACACGCCGTTTCCGACCTTTGCCTGATAAGGAAGCTCCGTCCCCTGCTCGACGAGCGCCTTCACGCGATCCGCCGTGATGACGCGCGGACTCGACACGATCTGCCCGCGTCCCTCCGCCTCCAGCGCGCTCAGTTCGACGTTCAGGAGCCGCGTCGCCTGCGCGGCGAACAGCGTGAGACCGGCCGTCGCGGCGTCGAAACCGGAAATCGGCCGCGCCGACAGGTCGTAGATCGCGCCGTCCTTGCCGCCCACGATGCCGCGCGGCGAATCGCCGGGCGCCGTCATCGACAGCTTGACGCCCAGATTGCGCGAAAAGCCGGCGTCGCCCTCGACGATCCGTGCCTCGATCATCACCTGCGGCGTCGGCTTGTCGATGCGCGCGATCAGCTCGGCGATCTGCGCGATGCGCGCGTCCAGGTCGGTGACGAAGAGCAGATTGGTGCGCGGATCCGCCATCGCCGAGCCGCGCTTGGACAGCACGCGCTGGCTGCCCGCGCCTGTCAGGAGCTTCCTGACGTCGTCGGCGCGCGGATAGCGCAGCGCGAACGTGCGGCTGGCGAGCGGTTCGAGGTCGGCCGCGCGCGCGTGCGCCTCGAAGCGCAGCTTTTCGCGCGCCGCCAGTTCCGTGAGCGGCGCGACCCAGATCACGTCGCCGTGGCGCTCCATCGCGAGGCCGTTCACTTCGAGCAGCGTGTCGAAGGCGCGCCGCCACGGCACGTTCGTCAGATTGATCGTGACGAATCCGCGAATCTTTTCGCTCGCGACGATGTTCAATCCCGAGAATTTCGCGAACGTCTGAAGCACCGCGGGCAAATCGGCGTTTTTCAGGTTCAGCGTGACCGGCTTGCCGTCGCCGGCTGCGTTCGCCGGCGACGTATCGGCGCGGCTCAAGCGCTGGAGCGGCGGCAGCGGCACGGGCGGACCTTCCAGCGGCGGCGCTGCGTCGGTGGACGCGGCATTCGCGGCCGCAGGAGACGCCGGTGCGGCGGGCTTCTCGGCGGGCGCGAGCCACGCTGAATCCGGCGCGTCGGCGTCGGCCGGTTCGGTCGATGTCACAACAGGAACCGGCGGCACGGTCGTGTCGACGGCGAACTGGTCGGTCGGCAGCGTATCGTTCAACGAGGGCAGCGGCGGCAGCGGTGGAACCGCGCTTTCGGCGGCGAGCGCCCGGCACAGCAGAACGGCGGCGATGGCGAGCGTTCGCCGCCGCGTCTTCGTCAATGCATGCGCTTTCATGGGCGATCCTCCCCGAATGACACCGAACGCGAGCCGCCGCCGTCGCGTGAAACGTCGATCGAACGAGCGTGGACGCGACCGAGCCGTTCGTCACCGATCATCTGGCCGATCGCAAAGCCATCGACGCCCTTCGCCGTCTCGATCAGCGCCATCGCGCGCTCGCGGCCGAGCAGCGTCCCGACGAGCAGCATGTCGCCCGCCGGTCCGGACGCGGGGCTTGCCTTGCCGAACGGATCGATGAGGGAGGCATCGCGAGCGTCGGCGTTCGCACGGCGCGCAAGCGCTGGCAGCGTGTCGAAAACGCGCAACGTCGCGTCGAACGTCAGCGAATCCGGCCCGCGCTTCAACTGCACGGCATCGGCGACGACGAGACGCGGCAACGCGCCGAGCGCGTCGAGAAAGCGGCGCACTTCGCCGAACGTGCCCTCCGCCCGCAGCTTCAGCGCCCGCTCGCCCTCCGGTGCGCCGCTCTTCGCCGCCGCGACGGGCATGATGGAGCCGAGCCGCAGCCCGCCTTGCGCGGCGATCGTCGAGACCGCGTGCAGCGCGTCGGCCATGCTCCAGCGCACGGACGCGTTCTCCGGCAAGGCCGCGCGCCTGCGCAACTCCGGCAGGGCGTCGAGCCATTTTTTGGTTCGCTGCGTGCGCTGTTGCGCTTCATCGAGCGCCGAGCGACTAGCGTCCAGCCCGCTCGCGCCCGACGTCCGGTACGCGTACACGCCGAGCACCCCTACCATCACGCCGATCGCAACCGCGCTGAGAATCATCCGCCTGCGGCTCCACAGGTCGATCGGCTCGAGGATCAGTCGCTTGAGACGGCTCTCACGGCGAAGCGGCCGGTTGAGATTGATCTGAAGCGTGCTCATTTCGACCTCCCTTTCGCCGATGCCACGAGCGCCTTCTTCGATTGCGCGGCCGGCGTCTCGACCGTCCATCGCACGAGCGCGGTGAATTCGTAGCCGCTCGCGATAGCGGGCGCCTGCGCCGCTTTTGCACGCAGCGGCGCCGGAACCGGCCGCTTCATTTCGACGACTTCGACCGCCTCCACACCGCGCACGGCCTCAAGAAGCTTGAGCCAGCGCGCCGCCGCCTGCGAATCGGACGCGAACGCGGCCAGTTCGACCGCGTTCGTCTGCTGCGACACGCGCTGCAAAGCGACGCCGCCCTGCTGCGCTTCGGCGAGCGCATCGAGCAACGCGAGAAAGCGCGCGGCCGGCGCGGCGAGCGGTGCGGCGGTATCGCGCGCGCGGCGCCGCTGCGCTTCGGCTTCGGTCAGACGGCCGTGCTCGGCCACTTTCGCGCCCGACGCGCGTAGGGACGCTTCGAGCGCCAGGCGCCGCTCGTCGAGCCGCGCGCGGTCCAGCGCGTCCCAGCCCGCCGCCGCGCCGACGGCCGCGCAGCCCGCGAGCGCAGCGGCGGCGAGCGCCGTGAGCCGCCGGCTGCGCGCTTCCCGCCGCTTTTTCATTCGATACGGCAGCACGTTGAATCCATCGACCAGTACGAGGCCCGTCATTGCATCACCTCGCGAAGCGCAAGTCCGAACGCGACCGCAAAGCGCGGCGAGTGGCGCAGCGTTTCGTCGATGGCACTCGCGCCATTGCAGAACGGCGCGCATTCGAACGGCAGCACAGGGCAACGCAGGATTTCGGCAAGCTGTGACGGCGTGCAATCGGCACGCGTCAGCAAGTCGACATCGCCGCCGATGAACACCCAGTCAGGCGGCCCCTTCTCGCCGACCAGATCGCGCAGCGCGTCCATGACGGTGGAATATTCGGGCGCCGGATAGCGCAGTTCGTTCTCCACGCCGTCCTCGCCGACGAGCCACGCGTAGAGCCCCGTCCCGTCCACCCAGCACGCGATGTAATGGTCACGCGAATCGATTTCGATTGTGCCCGCGTGACGCATCGCGCGCAGTGCGGCAGCGGGTTCGCCGTCGATCGCGGACAGCGAGATGCCCGCCATGGCCGCCGTCTCGACACGCGATTCCACGTGCTGACGCGCGGTCGCCGCAATCGAAACCTGCGCGCATCCGTCGTCCTGCGGCTCGACCGACCAGTCGACCGCCAGCGCGGCGCGCTCGATGCCCGCCGCGCGCTCGGCTTCGGCGAGCACGGCCGGTTCAAGCAGCCCGAGCGGATCGCGGCCGCCCGTCGCGCTCTCGTGCGCCTCGATCAGCCGCGTAATCGGCACGCGCGTCATCAGCGTCGCGGATGCCGGCAGCCCGATCGCGCAACGCAGCGCGCGCCACGTACCGCGCGCGGGCAGCCGCCCGAACGCCTCGCGCAAGGCGGCGGCCACCGCGTGACGATCGACGAAATCGCCGTTGATCACCGCCCCCGCGTCGAGCGGCACCGACTCCAGATGCTCGACGCACACCGGCCCGTTCGCCCGCAGCCGCCGGCTCACCACCGCCACGCGCACCGCCCGTTCGCTCACATCGATTCCCGCTGCGTACCGGCGCGTGACCGCCAGCACCGATCTGCGCAACGCCTGTTCCCTGCCCATTACCGCCTCCTCTGTTCCATCGCGCCGAACCGTTCGGCCGCTTGCAGTAGGAGAATTGTGGTGAGGGCAGCGCCCGGCGAACATTCGTCCGAATGGCTAACGCGAGGGATGTGCACCGCGCGCTGCGTACCCTTCATGACAAAGCCGGTAAAGTCAGGCAGCTATAATCGCGGGACCGTTTTTTGGTGGTGCTATGCAATCCTCTACCCCGTCGACCCCGCCGTCCCAGCCGCCCAAGCGGAAGAAGCGCCCGCTGTTGTTGCGGATTTTTCTGGGATTTTTCATCTGTATTTTCGCGCTGGTCATCAGTGCGGGGCTCGTCCTCGGTTATGCGCTCGTCGTGGCCCAGCCGAACCTGCCGTCCCTCGACGCGCTCACCGACTACCGGCCCAAGGTGCCGCTGCGAATCTATACGGCCGATCACGTACTGATCGGCGAATTCGGCGAGGAACGGCGCAGCGTCGTGCGTATCCAGGACGTGCCCGATCATCTGAAAAAAGCGATTCTCGCGATCGAAGACGCGCGCTTCTACGACCACGGCGGCGTCGATCTGACCGGCATCCTGCGCGCGGGCACCGTCGCGCTGACGAACGGGCACGCGTCGCAGGGCGCGAGCACGATCACGATGCAAGTGGCGCGCAACTTCTTCCTGTCGAGCGAGAAGACCTACACGCGCAAGATCTACGAGATGCTGCTCGCTTACAAGATCGAGCGGGCGCTGACGAAGGATCAGATTCTCGAGGTCTACATGAATCAGATCTATCTAGGCCAGCGCGCGTACGGTTTCGCGAGCGCCGCGCGCGTCTATTTCGGCAAGGACCTGAAGGACGTGTCGCTCGCCGAGTCGGCGATGCTCGCGGGCCTGCCGAAGGCGCCGTCCGCGTATAACCCGGTGGTGAATCCGAAGCGCGCGAAGGTGCGTCAGGAGTACATCCTGCAGCGCATGCTGGAGTTGCACTACATCACGCAGGACGAGTACGACCAGGCGGCGAAGCAGCCGCTCGTCGTGAAGGGCGCGGGGCGCGAGTTCAGCGTGCACGCGGAGTACGTCGCGGAAATGGTCCGGCAGATGATGTACGCGCAGTATCGCGAGGAAGCCTATACGCGCGGCCTGAACGTCGTCACGACCATCGATTCCGCCGATCAGGACGCCGCCTATCGCGCGGTGCGCAAGGGCCTCATGGATTACGAGCGCCGTCACGGCTATCGCGGGCCGGAGGGTTTCATCGAGCTGCCCGCGAACGCCGACGAGCGCGAACAGGCCATCGACGACGCGCTCGCCGAGCATCCGGACAACGGCGAACTCGTCGCGGCGGTGGTGACGTCGGCGAGCACGAAACAGGTGAAGGCGAGCTTCATAGACGGCAACGTGGCGACGATCGAAGGCAACAACCTGCGCTTCGTCTCGAACGCGCTCTCGACGCGCGCGCAGCCGAACCAGCGCATCCGGCCGGGCGCGATCGTGCGCCTCATGAAAAACGACGACGGCGACTGGATCATCACGCAATTGCCGCAGGTGGAAGGCGCGCTCGTGTCGGTGGTGCCGCAGGACGGCGCGATCCGCGCGCTCGTCGGCGGGTTCGACTTCAACAAAAACAAGTTCAACCACGTCACGCAGGCCTGGCGCCAGCCGGGGTCGAGCTTCAAGCCGTTCGTGTACTCGGCATCGCTGGAAAAGGGATTGTCGCCCGCGACCATCATCAACGACGCGCCGCTCTTCTTCAGCGCGGCCGAAACCGGCGGCCAGCCGTGGGAGCCCAAGAACTACGGCGGCGGCTTCGACGGCCCGATGAGCATGCGTCAGGCGCTGCAGAAGTCGCGCAACCTGGTGTCGATCCGCATCCTGAACCAGATCGGCACGAAATACACGCAGCAGTACATCACCAAGTTCGGCTTCGACGCGGACCGTCATCCGGCCTATCTGCCGATGGCGCTCGGCGCCGGTCTCGTCACGCCGCTGCAGATGGCGACTGCGTATTCGGTGTTCGCGAACGGCGGATATCGCGTGAATCCGTACCTGATCGCGGATATCACCGATCCGCGCGGCGCCGTCGTTTCGCATCCGCAGCCGCTCGTCGCGCAGGAAAGCGCGCCGCTCGCGATCACGCCGCGCAACGCGTATGTGATGAACAGCCTGCTCCAGAGCGTCGCGCAGCGCGGCACGGGCGCGAAGACGAATGAGTTGAAGCGCGGCGATCTGGCCGGCAAGACGGGCACGACGAACGATTCACGCGATGCCTGGTTCGCGGGCTACCAGCATTCGCTCGTGGCGATTGCGTGGATCGGCTACGACAATCCGCGCACGCTCGGCGACAAGGAAACAGGCGGCGGGCTCGCGCTGCCGGTGTGGATGGATTACATGTCGCGCGCGTTGCGCGGCGTGCCGGAATGGCGCGCACAGCAGCCGCCCGACGTGACGTCGCTCGGCGGCGAACTGTATTACGACGACATGACGCCGGGACACGGCTTTATCGCGACGATCGGTGTGAGTCAGGCGCAGCCGTCGGAAGAAGGCGTCTCTGGCGTGGCGGCGCCGACGCCCGATGTCGGCGAGCAGGAAAAGCAGGACATCATGAACCTGTTCAAGAGCCAATAACGCAGACTCGGGCAGGCGCGCCGGTCATGCCGAAAAACTGACCGGCTCGCCCGCCTGTTCCGTCGCGTATTTCGTCAGCGTCGCGAAAAATTCGGTGTTGTCGCGCGTGTCGCGCCACTTTCCGTCGACGAATTTGTAGTGAAATCCGCCCGCCTTCGCGGCCAGCCAGATCTCGTGTTTCGGCGGCTGCAAATTGACGATCAGCTTCGTCCGATTCTCGAATTCCAGCGTCAGAACATTGCCGCTGCGCTCGAATTCGATATCCGCTTCCGCCTTGTCCACCGAGCGTTCGATGGCCGTCAGCGCGGCCTCGGCGAGGGTCAGGTATTCCTGGTCGGTCATGCTAAACTCCTGCGATTATTTATTCAGGGACAGTCATGCGAGTCGTTTTCAGGATGAGCGCGATTGTAACGGCTTTGGCCGTTTCCGCCGTCACGGCGGGCGCGCTCGGCGGTTGTGGTCAGCGCGGTCCGCTCTATCTTCCGGCCACGCCGCCATTGCCCCAGCGTCCGGGCGATCTCCAGGAAACGTCGCCGTCCGGCGTCACGCCGAGCGGTGAAACCGCGTCGAGAACCGGCAAGGCGCCCGGCGCATCCGACGACGACTCCGTGCCCGATACCTCGGGAGAGCCGCTCACGCTTTCACCGGACACGGATCTGAAATCCGGTGCTTCAGCACCCAAAGCCGCATCGTCGTCCAATTGAATCTGGCCTGCTGATTGCGGCCCGTTGATTCCGACGCTTTACCGTTCCCCAGGTTTCGCATGACTCAATCCGCATTCTCCTACGTCGACGAC
Organism: Caballeronia sp. LZ024; assembly: GCF_031451455.1. Taxonomy (NCBI): domain Bacteria; kingdom Pseudomonadati; phylum Pseudomonadota; class Betaproteobacteria; order Burkholderiales; family Burkholderiaceae; genus Caballeronia; species Caballeronia sp. LZ024. Next base: position 3,059,540 of record NZ_JARUXL010000001.1, read on the forward strand.
GTATTGCACGCCGAAGGGGTATCCGCCGCTTCGCTCGCCGACCAGTTCGGCACGCCGCTTTACGTCTATTCGCGCAGCGCGCTCACCGCCGCCTATCGCGCCTACGCGGATGCCTGCGATGGCCGTCGCGCCAAAATCCACGTCGCCGTGAAGGCGAACAGCAATCTCGCGGTGCTCAACGTGTTCGCGCGACTGGGCGCGGGCTTCGACATCGTCTCGTCGGGCGAACTGGCGCGCGTGCTGGCCGCAGGCGGCAAGGCCGAAGACACGGTGTTCTCGGGCGTCGGTAAGACGGCGGCTGAAATGCGCGAGGCGCTCGACGCGGGGGTCAAGTGCTTCAACGTCGAATCGATTCCGGAACTGCACGCGCTGAACGACGTGGCGAAGGCGGCGGGCAAGCAAGCGCCCGTGTCGCTGCGCGTGAATCCCGACGTCGATGCGAAAACGCATCCGTATATTTCCACCGGGCTGAAGTCCAACAAGTTCGGCGTCGCGTTCGCCGATGCGCGCGCGACCTACCGCGAAGCTGCTGCGATGTCGAACCTGGATGTGATCGGGATCGACTGTCATATCGGCTCGCAGATCACCGAAATCAGCCCGTATCTGGACGCCGTCGACAAGCTGCTCGAACTCGTCGAGCAGGTCGAGGCGGACGGCGCACAGATTCGTCACGTCGACGTCGGCGGCGGCCTCGGCATTACCTACGACGACGAGACACCACCCGACATCGGCGACTTCGTGCGCGCGGTGCTCGCGCATATCGAGAAGCGCGGCCACGGCCAGCGCGAAGTGTATTTCGAGCCGGGGCGCTCGCTCGTCGGCAACGCGGGCGTGCTGCTGACCCGCGTCGAATATCTGAAGCCGGGTGAAGAAAAGAACTTCGCCATCGTCGATGCCGCGATGAACGACCTCGCGCGCCCGGCGATGTACGAGGCGTTCCATCGCATCGTGCCGGTCGTGAAGCGCGCGGTGCCGGCACACGTCTATGACGTCGTCGGACCGGTGTGCGAAAGCGGCGACTGGCTCGGACGCGAGCGCGAACTGGCCGTCGAAGCGGGCGACCTGCTCGCGATCTGCTCGGCCGGCGCCTACGGCTTCGTGATGAGCTCGAACTACAACACGCGTCCACGCGCCGCCGAGGTGATGGTCGACCACGAACGTGCGCGCCTCGTGCGCGAGCGCGAGGAAGTGAACCAACTGTTCGCCGGGGAATCGATCCTGCCGGACTGAGCGTCTCGAGCGCTCGTTGAAAAAAAGCGATGCCTCGGCATCGCTTTTTTTATCCGCGCGCGCGTTTGCTCCGAAGCCATACGATCAGCCGCCAGCCCAGCAGCGCCACGACGATCGCGCCGTAAATCTTCGGCAAAATCAGATCGTGCTTGCCCGCCTTCATCCACCAGAAATGCAGGATCGCGAGCGTCGCGATAACGTAGATGGCCTTGTGGAGCGTCGCCCAGCGGCGGCCGAGCTTCTTCACCATCGCTTTCGGCGACGTCGCCGCGAGCGGCATCAGCAGCAGGAACGCCGTGAATCCGACCGTGATGAACGGCCGCTTGGCGATGTCCTTCACGATTTCGGCGACGTCGAACCATTTGTCGAACCACAGGTACGTGGTGAAATGCAGCACAGCGTAGAAGAACGCATAGAGCCCGAGCATCCGGCGAAAGCGCACGAGCGCATTCACGCCGGTCAGCCGCCGCGCCGGCGTGATCGCGAGCGTGATGCACAGGTAGACGAGCGTCCAGAGGCCGGTCGAGCGCGTGATGAATTCGATCGGATTGGCGCCGAGTCCGTCCGTCACGCCGAGGAACACGAGGCGCGCGAGCGGATAGAGCGCCGCCAGGAACACGAACGCCTGCGCCGGCACGATCCAGCCGCCGCTCGCGGTTCTTGAAGCGGGCCGCTTGATATCGGATACGGTTGGCATGCGGTCCACTTAGAAATTCTTCTTCAGATCCATGCCCTGATAGAGCGACGCGACCTGATCGCCGTAACCGTTGAACATCAGCGTCTTGCGCTTCGGCTGGAAAAACCCGTCCTCGCCGATGCGCCGCTCCGTCGCCTGGCTCCAGCGCGGGTGATCGACGGTCGGATTCACGTTCGAATAAAAACCGTATTCGGACGGCGCGTAGGTGTTCCAGCTCGTCGGCGGCTGCTTTTCGACGAAGCGGATCTTCACCAGCGATTTCGCGCTCTTGAAACCGTACTTCCACGGCACGATCACGCGAACCGGCGCGCCGTTCTGGTTCGGCAGAACCTGTCCGTACAGGCCGACGGTCAGCAGCGTCAGCGGATTCATCGCTTCGTCCATGCGCAGGCCTTCGGAATACGGCCACTCGAGAATCGGCGTGGACAGCCCCGGCATTTGCGACGGATCGGCGAGCGTGATGAACTGCACGTACTTCGCGTTGCCCGTCGGCTCGACGCGCTTGATGAGTTCCGAGAGCGACACGCCGATCCACGGAATCACCATCGACCAGCCTTCGACGCAGCGCAGCCGGTACACACGTTCCTCGAGCGGCGCGAGTTTCAGGATTTCGTCGATGTCGTACACCTTCGGGTTCTTGATCGCGCCCTCGACCGAGATCTTCCAGGGCTTCGGCCGCAGCGAATGGGCGTTCTGCACGGGATCGCCCTTGTCCGTGCCGAACTCGTAGTAGTTGTTGTACGACGTGATGTCCTTGAACGGCGTGACTTTATCGGTGACGACGAACTTCGAATTCATCGTCGCCGCGAGCTTCTGGCCCTTCGCGTCCGGCGAGGTCATCGCGGCCAAGGCTTCGCCGCTTGCGCCGACCAGGCCCGTTGCAGCGACCGCGCCCATCGCACGCAGCACGCGGCGGCGGTTCTCGAACACTTCGCGCGGCGTGATTTCGCTTCGCGCAATATCGTCGCCGTAAAGCTGACGATCTCGTTTGATCCACATTTTGCAGTCCTTTCCCGTTACGCCGCCGCGCCGGACCGGCGCGCGCATTCCCCACAGTAATAAAGGTCGAACAGGCTTTCGGGTGCGCCTATTCCGCGCATGGCGAAAAAAAACCGCCAGCAAAATTTGCGTGACGGTTTTTAGTCGTGCGACGGCTCGCCGGATTACAGCTTGCCGTAACTATGCAGCCCCGAAAGGAACATGTTGACGCCGAGGAACGCGAAGGTCGTGACGATCAGCCCCGTCAGTGCCCACCAGGCAGCGGCGGCGCCGCGCAGGCCCTTCATCAGGCGCATGTGCAGCCACGCCGCGTAGTTCAGCCACACGATCAGCGCCCACGTTTCCTTCGGGTCCCAGCTCCAGTAGCCACCCCACGCCTCGGCGGCCCACAGTGCGCCGAGGATCGTCGCGATGGTAAAGAACGCGAAGCCCACCGCGATCGACTTGTACATCACGTCGTCGAGCACTTCGAGCGACGGCAGGCGGTCGGCGAGCACACCGCGCTCTTTCGCCAGATACGCCACCGACACCATCGCCGACAGCGCGAAGCTGCCATAGCCGATGAAGTTCGCCGGAACGTGGATCTTCATCCACCAGCTTTGCAGCGCCGGGACAAGCGGCTGGATCTGCTGGGCGTCGCGGGCGATCGAATACCACATCAGGAAGCCGACGGCCGCGCCGATCACGAGCAGCACGAACGCACCCATCGCGCGCGTCGCGTAATGCTGCTCGTAGTACAGGTAGAAGAGCGACGTGATCAGGCAGAACAGCACGAAGACTTCATACAGATTCGAGATGGGAATGTGCCCAACGTCCGTGCCGATCAGATACGACTCGTACCAGCGCACCATCAGGCCGACGAAGCCCATCAGCACCGCGACCCACGTCATGCGCGAGCCGATCGCGCCGCCCGTCGCCGAGCGTGACAGAAGGCCGATCCAGTAGAACACCGTCGCGAGCACGAAAAGCGCGCTCATCCACAGAATCGCGGACTGGCTCGACAGGAAATACTTCAGGAAAAAGTTCGTGTCGGCGCGGGCGAGGTCGGCGTGATAAAGCTGGATCGCCGAGAGCGACAGCAACGCGATCATCGCGATCAAGAGCCGCACCGGCTTCCAGCGCCAGCCGAGCACGACGAAGGTCGGCACGGCTGCGATCAGCACCGCCTTGTCGTAATAATCCATGAACGGGTAGTAGCGGTTCAGCGCGAAACCCGCGCCCGCCACCATCGCCAGCGCGAACAGCCAGTCGAGCGCGCCGAGCTTCTTCAGGAACGGACGGTCGTCGAACAGCGACGCATCGGCGGGTCTCGGTGCGGGCGTCTGCGCGGCCGGAGTCGAACGGGTGGAAGCTTGAGTGAGAGCCATGATCTTACCGAGTTGATTCGTGCGAGCCGACGGATTCGGACTGCGCGGCGGCCGGGTGCGACGCCGGGACGGCTTCGGCCGCCTCGCTGGCTTCGACCGGCCTGCCGCCGAGCGTGGCCGCGATGGTGTCGCGCGTCTGGGCGAATTCCTTTTCGAAGTCGAGCGTCCTGCGCGCGGTGGACATTGCCATCAGCACGGTCGCGCCGCCCTCGTCTTTATCTTTGAGCCAGAACCAGAGCCGGCGTTCGCGGACGTAGAACATCGCGAAAATGCCGAGTACGAGCAGGAGGCTGCCAAGATACACCAGTTTTTTACCCGGCGCGCGCGTGAGCTGGAACACCGACGCCTGGATCTGCTTGAACGAATCCAGTTGCAGGAAAACCGGCGATCCGTACAGAAAGCTGTCGGAAAGCGCGTTGATCGACGATTGGACGAACGCGGTCGTTTTTTCGTCGACCCTGGCTTCCGGCAGGCCGTTTTGGGCGCGCGCGATCTGCCACACGTCCCATGTCGCGCCTTCCAGCATGCGCAGAAGGAGTCCCGCCGCCTTTTCCTGCTCGCCCTTCGGCACCGAGCGGTCGATGAAGCTCGCGATCGCCTGGAAGCCGCCGGTCACCTGGCCGTTTTGCGGCGCTGCGCCGGATTCGTCGGTGCCCGCGAAGAGATTCAGCACCCGAACGGCGCTCTCTTCCAGATGCTTCTGCAACTCGCCGCTCGACTGCGGCACCGAGCGCTGCGCAAAGCGATGCGCCGCCTCGATGCGCGTCGCCGGCGTCGCGAGCGCCGCGCGCAGCAGCATCCACTGCTTGACGGAGTTCTGTTCGTCGGCGGGAATGCGCAGGTAGCGGAACGGATCGTTCGGGCTCGCGCGCATGCCGGCGAGGAACATTGGCTGGCCGCCGACATCGACCGGCAGCATGTAGTTGTTGTATTCGCGGGCCTGGCCGTCCGTGCCGCGCACCTTGTACTGCACCGACGGTCCGACGTTGCGCAGGTCGTTCGGCTTCGACGTCTTCGCGCCCGAACCCAGGCGTTCGTCGAACGCCTGCTTGAGCGAATGCGTCTGGCCGACGCCGCGCGCATCGATCTCGCCGCTGCCGTTCGTCACGTTTTCGACGTTGATCGCGCGGAAATCGGTGAATTCGACCGTATCTCCCTTGGCGCCGATCATCTGCGAACTGATCGGCGCCGTCCCGCCGATCGCGCCGTTGAACGGCATCGTTTTCGGGCTGTCGCCGGACATCGGCCACGCGGTCATTTCGAGCTTCGAGCCGCCGTCCTGAAAACTCGACTGGTAGATCGAGATGCCGTCGTAGGTGAACGGCTTGTTCACTTCGATGCGCGCCGGAATGCGCTTGCCGGTCGCGTGGTCGATCACGACGATGTCGCTCGCGAAGAGCTTCGGCATGCCGGTCGAGTAGTAATCGACGATGAACTTGTCGAGTTGAATGGAGAACGGCAGGTCCTGGATCAGCGATCCGTCCTGCTGGTTCAGGATCGCCGTGCCGACGTACTGGCCCTCGGGCACCCACGCGTAGCCGCGAAATGTCGGGTTCGACTGCGACAGCCGGTGTTCCGGCGGTATGTCGTTGATGACGGCGTTCGTGCTGACCGGCGTCTTGTTGAAGAGCCACATCTGAAACTTGATGGGCAGGTTGCTGTCGAGCAGTCCGCCGAGGCAAATCACGACGATCGCCAGATGCGCCGAGATATAGCCGAGTTTCGTGAGCGCGCCGCGCTTGGCCGCGATCAGCGTCGCGCCGCTATCGGTTTCGCGCGTGACGAGCTTGTAGCCGAGTTTGGTCGAGAGGCGCTGCAAGGTCGCGGCGGTTTCGGCGCGGTTCGTCGTCACCGCGTACTCGCCCTTGTGATGGAACGCGCGCAGGCTGCCTTCGCGCACGCGGTCCTTCCAGCTCTTCATGTCGGCGATCATCTTGGGGCCGTTGCGGATCACGCACAGCGATACCGAGATCACCAGAAAAATCATGATGACCATGAACCACCACGCGCTGTACACGGTGTAGAGGCTCAGGCCACGGAAGATGTCGGCCCAGAACGGACCGAACTGGTTGACGTAATTCGGGTACGGATCTTCCTGCGTGAGAACCGTGCCGATGATGCTCGCGATCGCGAGCACGACGAGCAAGGCGATCGCGAAGCGCATCGAACTGACGAGTTCGACGAAATGCCTGACAGCCCGACGACTCGACTTCGACTGCATTCCCGAGGTGGTGACGCTCATTCAAACTCCGACTGGACAGCAAAAAAGGGTGGAGACGCCAGCGGTCATTGACCGGCGTCCCACCCTTTTCTTGTTTGCGCCGGTCTCGTCGGACCGGCTTCGTAATATGGGCGACTGCTGCGTGGCGACACCATGAGCGGCTGCCACGCTCTTTGACGCGTGAAGCTTAATGCAAACCCGCGATGTAATCCGACACCGCCTTGATCTCGGCATCCGTGAGGCGCAGCGAGATTGTGTGCATCGGCTCGCTGTTGTTGCGCGTGCCCTGCGCGAACGCGGTCAACTGCGCCGCAGTGTAGTCGCCCCACTGCCACGAGAGCCGCGGATACTGCACCGGAATTCCCATGCCCGTGGCGCCATGACAGGCCGCGCACGCCGGCACGCCCTTGTCCGCGATGCCGCCGCGGTAGATCTTCTGGCCGAGCGCGACGGTGTTCTTGTCGCGCGCGAAGCCCGGCTTGGTCTTCTGCGACGCGAAGTAAGCCGCGACGTTGACCGCATCCTGATCCGACAGCGCGCTCGCGATGCCCGCCATGATCGGGTTGTTGCGCGCCGGCGCCTTTGCGCCGGGCTGCGTCTTGTAATCCTTCAACTGCTTGACGATGTATTCGGCATGCTGGCCCGCGAGCTTCGGAAACGCCGCGCCGGCGCTGTTGCCGTCCGCCGCGTGACAGGCGGCACATACCTGGGTTGCGATTGCCTGTCCCCGGTTCAGATCCGGTTTCGCAGGCTGGGCGGGCTCCGCCGCTTGTCCTGACACTGCCAATCCACCGAACGTTGCTGCGACTTGAAGCACCATCAGAGACTTGTACAGTCGGTTCATTCGCGTACCCTGTTTTTCGTCTTGTGAGAATGTGAGGTTCTGCAAAACGACGGCGACCTTTTTCGCCACAAGATACCCGAACGAAGGGCTCGAAAAATGCCCGAAAATCCGTCCCGCTCCTTATCTGGCTTGGGTCTTGCGCGCCCTTGCTGGTCTTTTCGAAAACCGCCGTATTGTACAATAACCCGCTAATCGCAAAGACGCCAGTCGGGGCGAGCCCCGTATTTACGGGGTTCTCAAGGCTTGGGTTCTCACAGCTTTCTCAATCGGCCCGCCAATGTCATTCCTGCTCCATCAAGCCCGTTTCTTCACGACGGTCAATCATCTGCGCGATCTGCCGCCCACGCCGCAGCCCGAAATCGCGTTCGCCGGACGCTCGAACGCGGGCAAGTCGACCGCGATCAACATCCTGTGCAATCAGAAACGGCTGGCTTTCGCGAGCAAGACCCCGGGACGCACACAGCATATCAACTACTTCTCCGTGGGTCCGGCCGACGCGCCCGTCGCGCATCTCGTCGATCTGCCCGGTTACGGTTATGCGGAAGTGCCGGGCGCCGCGAAGGCGCACTGGCAGCAACTGCTCTCCACTTACCTGCAAAGCCGCGCCCAGCTTTGCGGCATGATCCTGATGATGGACTCGCGCCGGCCGCTGACCGAACTCGACCAGATCATGATCGACTGGTTCGCGCCGACGGGTAAGCCGATCCACGCGCTTCTCACCAAATGCGACAAATTGACGCGACAGGAGATGACCAACGCCCTGCGCGCGACGAAAAAATCGTTCGCGGATTACAAGGCGGCAGGCTATCGCGGGGAACTGACCGTGCAGCTTTTTTCGGCGCTCAAGCGCACGGGCATCGAAGAGGCGCACGAGTTGGTCGAAAGCTGGCTGATCCCTGAAGCGACGGGCGAGAGCGAAACCGAAGACGCGTCGCAGTGAACGCGCTTATCACGCGAAAAGCGGCCGCGCATAAAAAAACCCGCCGCATGACGGCGGGTCAAACAGCCTAATCGAATAACGACAGGCACCCGCTCAGGGAGGAGAAGCGGGGAGTTCAGCGCAAAGCGCCTAGCTCGATCGGTATGATATACCATTGTCTTGAAAAGTTTCTGGACGGGCCCGCGCGGCACAGCCAGCAAGGCTTGCGAGCCAGTCCGCGCCCGCCACCAATCGAATCCCCCACGTCGACGACATCATGAGTTTCTATCCGCATCACCGTCCGCGCCGCATGCGCCGCGACGACTTCTCGCGCCGCCTGATGCGCGAAAACCTCCTCACCACGAATGATCTGATCTACCCCGTTTTCATCGTCGAAGGGGCGAATGTGCGGCAGGCGGTGCCGTCGATGCCCGGCGTCGAGCGCACCTCCGTCGATCTGCTGATGAAAGTGGCCGAACAATGCGTCGAGCTCGGCGTACCGGTGCTGTCGCTTTTCCCGGCCATCGAGCCTTCCCTGAAGACGCCCGATGGACGCGAGGCGACCAACGCCGAGGGCCTGATTCCGCGTGCCGTGCGCGAGCTCAAGAAAAATTTCCCGGAGCTCGGCGTGCTGACCGATGTCGCGCTCGACCCGTACACGAGTCACGGCCAGGACGGCGTACTCGACGACGATGGCTTCGTGAAGAACGACGAAACGAGCGAGATCCTCGTCGAGCAGGCGCGAACGCAGGCTGAAGCGGGCGTCGACATCGTCGCGCCGTCGGACATGATGGACGGCCGTATCGGCGCGATTCGCGAGATGCTGGAAAGCGAGGGCCACATCCATACGCGCATCATGGCCTATGCCGCGAAGTTCGCGTCGGCGTTCTACGGGCCTTTCCGCGACGCGGTCGGCTCGGCTGCGAATCTCGGCAAGGGCAACAAGATGACGTATCAGATGGACCCGGCCAATTCCGACGAAGCCCTGCGCGAAGTACGCATGGACATCGAGGAAGGCGCCGACATGGTGATGGTGAAGCCCGGCATGCCGTATCTCGACATCGTCTATCGCGTGAAGGAGGAATTCCGCTTTCCGACCTACGCGTATCAGGTGAGCGGCGAATACGCGATGATCAAGGCGGCCGCGCAGAACGGCTGGCTCGATCACGACAAGGCGATGATGGAATCGCTGCTCGCGTTCAAGCGCGCGGGCGCGGATGGCGTGCTGACGTATTTCGCGCTCGACGCCGCGCGCATCCTGCGGGCATCGAAGTAAGCGGTTTTGGATTGGGAAAAGGGGCGATGCTGTTGGCATCGCCCCTTTTTTTTCAGGTCGTCGGCGCGGTGCCGAGTTTTTCCATGCTCTTCAGGAATTTTTCCGGCGATTCATACCCGACGACGCGCGCCTTTTCGTTGCCTTGGGCGTCGAAAAAGATGATCCCGGGCGGGCCGAACAGTTTGAAGCGCTTGAGCAAGGCCTGATCGTCGGCATTGTTCGCGGTGACGTCGGCGCGCAGCAGGTTCAACTGCGCAAGGCGCGCTCGCACGCGCGGATCGCTGAACGTCAGATGCTCCATTTCCTTGCAGGACACGCACCAGTCCGCGTAGAAATCCAGCATCGCCGGTCGGGCCGCTGCTTTGACGGCGAGGTCCAGTTCCGTCGATGAACGCACCGGCGCGAATGTCGGGCCCTGCGCCTGTTGCGTCACACCGCCGCCGCTACCGCGCGCGGCGAACACGGCGAGCGGACGCAACGGATCGGTCGAGCCGGCGGCGAGGCCCACGAGCAGCGTCGCGGCCCAGATCGCGAACGCGGCGCCGAGGCCGCGGCCGAGGCGTCGCCAGATCGTCAGGGTCGCCGCGCCCGCCGCGAAAAGGCCGAGCGCCGCCGCCGAGATCAGCAGCCACAGCGCGGCGAGCAGCATCTGCGCGACGCCGCCCAGCACGGGCCAGACGATCCACAAGGCCGCCCCGAGTAGCACCACGCCGAAAAAGACCTTCACGCCGTCCATCCACGAACCCGCGCGCGGCAGCAGGGTGCCGGCGCCCAGTCCGATGATGAGCAGCGGCACACCGAGCCCGACGCCCATCGAGAACAACGCGGCGGCTCCCAGCGCGGCGCTGCCGGTATGCGCAACGAACGCGAGCACCGCGAAGAGCGGCGCCGTCATGCAAGCGCCCACGACCAGCGCCGACAGCGCGCCCATCACCATCACCGCGGCGAACTTCCCGCCGGACCGTTTCTGCGACGCCGCGTTGACGCCGCTCTGCCAGCGCTCGGGCAGCGCGATATCGAAGCCCGCGATGAGCGTCAGCGCGAAAGCCGTCAGCAGCACGCCGAACGCGCCGAGCACCCACGGATTCTGCAACCACGCGCCGAGACTCTGCCCGACGAGCGCGGCCGCGACGCCCAGCGCGGTATAGACGAGCGCCATCCCGAAGACATAGGCCGACGACAGCGCAAACCCGCGCGCCCGCGTGACGCGCGCGCCCTCGCCGATGATGATCGCCGAGAGGATCGGGATCATCGGATATGAGCACGGCAAGAGGCTCAGCACGACGCCCGCGACGAAATACAGCCCGACGACCGCGAAAAAGCCGCCGCCTTCCAGCAGCGATTGCGCGTAATCGGCGTTTGTCGCGCGGTCGTACCAGGGCGTGTCGGTGCGGGCCGGCGGCGCGGCGGCGGTGGCACCGGCGGCCTGAAGTGCCGCGCCGTTGACACGGTAGACGCGCTCCATCGGCGGATAGCAGATGCCCTGGTCGGCACAGCCCTGCGACGTCACGGCGACATCGAACGGTCCGCTCGCCTGCTTGACCGGGATGCGAATAACGAGGTCGCCGCGATAGGTTTCGACGTCTTTGTTGAACGTCTGATCGAAGTGCACTTTGCCAGCGGGCAACTGCGCGTCGCCGAGCGTCGCCGCGCCGCCTTTCGCGGCGAATGCAAACCGCTCGCGATACATGTAGTAGCCATCCGCGATCTTGTACCGCACTTCGATCTCACCGGGACGTTCAGTCGCGCTGAACTTGAACGCGACGGCCGGGTCGAGGAAGTCGTCCGCCGCGCGCGCGACGTTCGACGCCCCGAGCAACAGGAGGCAACACGAGAGCAAATAGGCAGCCGCCGCGAACACGCGACGCGCAAAGGCGCCAGAAGACTTAAACATGAAGACGACGTGAAGTTTCCGCGATGACCCACTGCCCGTAACCGAACGCTGCTTCCGCCTGCCACGAGAGAATTTCGGGTGTTTCGTAGGGATGATTCGAAGCAATGAAGCGCCGCAATTCGTCGCTGCGGCCGATTGAGGTTTTGAACAGCACCTGGAGTTCTTCAGCCATTTCCACCTGCCCTTGCCAGTGATAGCGCGAGCGCACTGCGCCGTATTCCGTCACGCATGCGGCGAGTCGTGCTTCGAGCACCTTTTGCGCGAGAACGCTGGCGCTGGCGGCGTCGGGAAGTGTCGTCATGATCAGGACAACCGGGGGGGTTACTTCGGATTTCATCGCGTGCGGGAGCGGTCGGAAAAGGGGTACGCACGTATCGTAGCACCGACGCCCCACGCCCATCCGATGCGACGATTGCGCTCACCGAGCGTAAGCGCCCGGTGATCCCAGGGGTTCGGCAGCCGACGTCAGCCTACTGTTGGAGCTGAGGCTGCCAGAAGTGCGGCAGCAACTCGTCAAGCCGGCTGGCGGGCTGTGTAGGGAGCCGCGTCATGATGTCTTTCAGATAGGCATAGGGATCGTGCCCATTAAGCTTGAC
>NZ_JARUXL010000001.1:3071682-3107480 GCF_031451455.1 Caballeronia sp. LZ024
TCCTGGTCATTAGTGTTCACTTGTCCACCTATTCGTTAAGTGGACACGATGCTCCCAAGGCTGCTACATCGATTCAAGATGCCATCACCGGGCGCTTACCACCGAGCGCCGCGCAAAACAAAAAGGCCAAGCAGAGCTTGGCCTTTTTCGATTCCTACGAAAGCGCGCTTATTCAGCTTCTTGCACTTCGTCGGCGTCTGCGACTTCCGGACGGTCCATCAACTGGACGAGTGCCATCGGCGCGTTATCGCCAACGCGGAAGCCGAACTTCAGGATGCTCAGATAGCCACCCGGACGGCTCGCGTAGCGCGGGCCGAGCACGTCGAACAGCTTCGCGACGGAATCGCGATCGCGCAGGCGGTTGAACGCCAGACGACGATTTGCCAGCGACGGCTTCTTGCCGAGCGTGATCAGCGGCTCGACGACTTTACGGAGTTCCTTCGCTTTCGGCAGCGTCGTCTTGATGACTTCGTGCTCGATCAGCGAATTCGACATGTTACGGAGCATTGCCAGACGGTGGCTGCTCGTGCGGTTCAGTTTCCGCAAACCATGCTTATGGCGCATTTTCAGTTCCTATTACTTGAGTTTTGATCCAGCTCTTCTATTGCGTCGGCTTGTTGCATCCGAAAAGCGCACGGGCCGGTCGAGAAAAAAGGCAAGACGCGGATTTTAAAGGAAAATCCGCGTCTTGACCAGTTACGTGTACCGCGTTGCCTTACTTGTCGAGACCAGCCGGCGGCCAGTTTTCGAGCTTCATGCCGAGCGTCAGACCGCGCGAAGCCAGGACTTCCTTGATTTCGTTCAGCGACTTGCGACCCAGATTCGGCGTCTTCAGCAGTTCGTTTTCCGTGCGCTGGATCAGATCGCCGATGTAGTAGATGTTCTCGGCCTTCAGGCAGTTCGCCGAGCGAACCGTGAGTTCCAGATCATCCACCGGACGCAGCAGGATCGGATCGATCTGCGGCGCGCGCGACGGTGCTTCCGCCGCTGCTTCGGTGCCTTCCAGTGCAGCGAAGACCGACAACTGATCGACCAGGATACGCGCGGACTGGCGAATCGCTTCCTCGGGCGAAATCACGCCGTTGGTTTCGATGTTCATCACGAGCTTGTCGAGGTCGGTACGCTGTTCGACACGCGCACTTTCGACGGCATAGCTCACACGACGAACCGGCGAGAACGACGCGTCCAGCACGATACGACCGATGATCTTGGCCGACTCTTCGCCATAGCGACGCACGTTGCCCGGCACATAGCCGCGGCCCTTTTCGATCTTGATCTGAACGTCGAGCTTGCCGCCCTTCGACAGATGCGCAATCACGTGCTCGGGATTGATGACCTCGCAATCATGCGCGAGTTCGATATCGCCGGCCGTGACAACGCCTTCGCCTTCCTTGCGGAGCGTGACGGTCACTTCGTCACGGTTGTGCAGCTTGAAGACGACACCCTTCAGGTTCAACAGCAGGTTGACCACATCCTCTTGCACACCGTCGAGCGTCGAATATTCATGCACGACGCCTGCGATCGTCACTTCGGTCGGCGCGTAGCCCACCATCGACGACAGCAGCACGCGCCGAAGCGCGTTACCCAAGGTGTGGCCGTAACCGCGTTCGAACGGCTCCATGACCACTTTCGCGTGGCTTTCGCCAAGCGATTCAACTGCAATAATCTTGGGCTTCAACAAACTGGTTTGCATAGGTTTTCCTTTTCAATACCCTCGGCTCGTTACACCGATAAGGCTGACCGGTAACAACCTGAAAATAAACAGCCGAGGCCACCCCTTGCCCTCGGCAATCAGGGTCCCCCGGCCGCTAATCCGATTACCGCGAATACAATTCGACGATCAGGCTTTCGTTGATGTCGCCAGCGATGTCGCTGCGTTCCGGCATTGCCTTGAACGTGCCTTCGAACTTCTTGGCATCGACCGAAACCCAGCTCGCCATGCCGCCTTGTTCTGCCAGCGAAAGCGCTTCGACGATACGAGCCTGCTTGCGCGACTGTTCACGCACGGCAACCACGTCGCCCGCCTTCACTTGCAGCGACGGGATGTTCGCGACTTGGCCGTTCACCGTGATCGACTTGTGGCTCACGAGCTGACGTGCTTCTGCGCGCGTCGAGCCGAAGCCCATGCGATACACGACGTTGTCGAGACGCGATTCGAGCAATTGCAGCAGGTTTTCACCCGTCGGGCCCTTGCGGCGATCGGCTTCGGCGAAGTAACGGCGGAACTGGCGCTCGAGCACGCCGTAGATGCGCTTGACTTTTTGCTTTTCGCGCAGCTGCGTGCCGTAGTCGGACGTACGAGCGCCTGACGTGCGGCCATGCTGACCAGGCTTGCTATCGAGCTTGCACTTGTCAGCGAGCGAACGACGCGCGCTCTTCAGGAAGAGGTCAGTGCCTTCACGGCGGGACAGCTTGGCTTTAGGACCGGTATAGCGTGCCACTTTGCATCCTTAAAAATTGATCACGCAGACTTTCGTCCGCGCTAGTCCGAACCCTTTGGGCCGAACGGTGGGCTTAGTCAAATTCATAACGCAAGCAACCTGCCGGCGCGCGAGCACCAGCAGGAGGTTTGCGGCAGCGACGTCTTAGATACGACGACGCTTCGGCGGACGGCAGCCGTTGTGCGGGACCGGCGTCACGTCGGAGATCGCGGTGATCTTGATGCCAAGACCATGCAGCGCGCGCACCGCCGATTCGCGACCAGGGCCAGGGCCCTTGATCCGCACTTCGAGGTTCTTCACGCCGTATTCCATCGCCACGCGACCAGCCGATTCCGCTGCGACCTGAGCTGCAAACGGCGTCGACTTACGCGAGCCCTTGAAGCCTTGGCCACCCGACGTTGCCCAGGCAAGCGCGTTGCCTTGACGATCGGTGATCGTGATGATGGTGTTGTTGAACGACGCGTGAACGTGAACCACGCCCTCGGCGACGTTCTTCTTGACCTTCTTGCGAACGCGTTGCGCCGCGGAGTTGTTCGAAGCCTTAGCCATTACGTTTTCCTGTAACTGTCAGTTCCGCTTACTTCTTCAGCGATTGCGCTGCACGACGCGGACCCTTGCGCGTACGGGCATTGGTACGCGTACGCTGGCCGCGCATGGGCAGGCCCTTGCGATGGCGCACGCCGCGGTAGCAGCCCAGATCCATCAGGCGCTTGATGTTCATCGTCACTTCGCGACGGAGGTCGCCTTCGACGATGAACTTGCCCACTTCGTCACGCAGCTTTTCGAGGTCTGCGTCGGTGAGGTCCTTGACCTTCTTCGAAAATTCCACACCAGAAGCGACACAGATGCCGCGAGCACGCGTGCGTCCGATACCGAAGATAGCCGTCAGGCCGATTTCAGTATGCTGGTGATTCGGGATGTTAACCCCTGCGATACGAGCCATTGTTTTTCCTCAAACAAAAAGCGCAAGCAAAAGCGCGGCGTTCAGCCTTGACGCTGTTTGTGGCGCGGATCAGAGCTGCAAATCACGCGCACAACGCCCTTGCGCTTGATGATCTTGCAATTGCGGCAAATGCGCTTAACCGATGCCATCACTTTCATGATATTACCCTTTTTTCAAATCACTTCGCCCGGAACACGATCC
Organism: Caballeronia sp. LZ024; assembly: GCF_031451455.1. Classification (NCBI taxonomy): domain Bacteria; kingdom Pseudomonadati; phylum Pseudomonadota; class Betaproteobacteria; order Burkholderiales; family Burkholderiaceae; genus Caballeronia; species Caballeronia sp. LZ024. The sequence goes on from NZ_JARUXL010000001.1 coordinate 3,075,268, forward strand.
GCGCACGAGACAGATCGTAAGGCGTCAATTCAACCGTAACTTTGTCGCCCGGCAGAATGCGGATGTAGTGCATCCGCATTTTCCCGGAAATATGCCCCAGCACCACATGGCCATTTTCCAACTTCACCCGGAAAGTAGCGTTGGGAAGGTTTTCAATCACCTCGCCCTGCATCTGGATTACATCGTCTTTGGCCATAGTCCTTAATTAGCGCATCGGGACGTTGCCGCCCTTGAAGTTGGCCTTCTTAAGCAGCGACTCATACTGTTGCGACATAACGTACGACTGTACCTGCGCCATAAAGTCCATCGTGACGACGACAATGATCAGCAGCGACGTTCCACCAAAATAAAACGGCACGTTCCAGCGCAATACCAGGAACTCAGGCAGCAAGCACACAAACACGATGTAGATCGCACCGGCCAGCGTCAGACGCGTGAGGATGCGGTCGATATACCGTGCGGTCTGGTCGCCCGGGCGGATCCCAGGAACGAATGCACCGCTCTTCTTCAAGTTGTCGGCCGTCTCTCTGCTGTTGAACACCAGCGCGGTGTAGAAGAAACAGAAGAACACGATCGCCAACGCGTACAGCAACACGTACACGGGCTGACCCGGCTTCAAAGCCTCGGCCACGTTGTGCAGCGTGTTTGCGAACCAGCCGGTCCGCGTACCCGAACTGAACCAGTTCAGGATGGTTGCCGGGAAGAGGATGATCGACGATGCAAAAATCGGCGGAATCACACCCGACATGTTCAGCTTCAGCGGCAAATGCGAAGACTGGCCGCCGTAAATCTTGTTACCGACCTGGCGCTTTGCGTAATTGACGAGGATCTTGCGCTGACCGCGTTCGATGAACACGACCAGATACGTGACCGCCGCAATCAACACCACGATGATGATCGCCGAGATGATGCTCATCGAACCGGTGCGAACCAGCTCGAACAGCCCACCGATCGCATTCGGGAAACCCGCCGCGATACCGCCGAAGATGATGATCGAGATGCCGTTGCCGAGACCGCGTTCCGTGATCTGCTCGCCTAGCCACATCAGGAACATCGTGCCCGTCACCAGCGTGACGACCGTCGTCAGACGAAAGACCATGCCAGGATCGAGCACGAGAGCCGGCTGATTCTCCAGCGCGACTGCGATACCGAAAGCCTGGAACGTCGCGAGAACCACCGTGAAGATCCGCGTGTACTGCGTGATCTTGCGTTGGCCCGCTTGTCCTTCCTTCTTCAGCGCCTCCATTTGCGGCGACACGATCGACAGCAACTGCATGATGATCGACGCCGAAATGTAGGGCATGATGCCCAGCGCAAAAATCGTGAACCGCGACAACGCGCCACCCGAGAACATGTTGAACATGCCAAGGATGCCGCCCGACTGGCTCTGGAACAACTTGGCCAGTTGGTCCGGGTCGATACCCGGCACCGGAATATGCGCACCGATACGGTAGACGACCAGCGCCAGCAGCAGGAACACTGCACGCCGACGGAGATCGCCAAACTTCGCCGCGCTTCGACCGGGTTTTGCGAGACTCGGGCTGTTAGCCAAGAACCTTCTCCGATGCTATTGCTAGTAACGGCAAAAGCGCGTTACTCGGCGAACGAGCCGCCAGCGGCTTCGATTGCTGCACGGGCGCCCTTCGTAGCACCGAGGCCCTTCACCGTGATCTTGCGCTTCAACTCGCCGGTCTTGATGATCTTCGCGCTCTTGATGAGCTCGCCGACCAGGCCTGCTTGCTTCAGTGCCAACAAATCGATTTCGTCGACCGGCAGCTTTTCCAGATCCGACAGACGCACTTCACCGACAAATTCCTTCGTCAGCGAGGTGAAGCCACGCTTCGGCAGACGGCGTTGCAGCGGCATTTGACCGCCTTCGAAGCCGACTTTGTGGAAACCGCCCGAACGCGACTTCTGACCCTTGTGACCGCGACCCGCGGTCTTGCCGAGGCCAGAGCCGATACCGCGACCGACGCGACGCTTTGCATGCTTCGCGCCTTCTGCCGGCTTCAGGTTATTCAATTCCATATTCAACTCCTTGAATCCCTAGTCAGCCGTTCAGTCGATGACCTTAACAAGGTACGAAACCTTGTTGATCATTCCGCGAACCGCCGGCGTATCTTGCAATTCGCTGACCGAGTTGAGTCGGCGCAGGCCCAGGCCACGCACCGTTGCACGGTGCGATTCGCGGGTCCCAATCAGGCTCTTGACGAGCTGAACCTTGACAGTTTTATCAGACATGGTGACCTCGAGGCTTAGCCCAAAATATCTTCGACCGACTTGCCGCGCTTCGCCGCGATGTCACCCGGGGTCGACTGCTTGCGCAGACCGTCGAGCGTCGCACGAACGAGGTTGTACGGGTTCGTCGAGCCGTGGCTCTTCGCCACCACGTTTTGCACGCCCATTACGTCGAACACTGCGCGCATCGGGCCGCCAGCGATCACGCCCGTACCATCCTTCGCCGGAGCGAGGAGGACTGCGGATGCACCGTGCTTGCCGTGCACTTCGTGCTGCAACGTACCGTTCTTGAGCGGCACCTTGAACATGTTGCGACGGGCTTGTTCCATTGCCTTTTGAACAGCAACCGGAACTTCCTTCGCTTTACCCTTGCCCATGCCGATGCGGCCATCGCCGTCGCCGACCACGGTCAGTGCGGCAAAACCGAGAATCCGGCCGCCCTTCACCACCTTGGTCACGCGATTGACCGCAATCATCTTTTCACGCAGGCCGTCGTCGCGTTCTTCAGCCTTCACATTCGCTTGCATCTTTGCCATGACGAATTCTTCCCTTAGAACTTGAGTCCGGCTTCGCGCGCCGCATCAGCCAGCGCCTTCACGCGGCCGTGGTAGCGGAAACCCGAACGGTCAAAGGCGACGGATTCGACGCCGGCAGCCTTCGCCTTCTCAGCAATACGCTTGCCGATCAGGGTCGCAGCGTTGATGTTGCCGCCCTTGCCCGACTTGTCGGCCAGTTCGGCACGAACTTCGGCTTCGAGCGTCGACGCGCTTGCCAGCACCTTGGTGCCGCACGGCGAGAACACTTGCGCATAGATATGCGTGTTCGTGCGATGCACAGCCAGACGCGCGACCTGAAGCTCAGAGATCTTGACACGCGTTTGACGAGCGCGGCGCAGGCGAGATTGAGTCTTATCCATGATTGCGCACCCTTACTTCTTCTTCGTTTCTTTGAGGATGACGACTTCGCCAGCGTAGCGCACACCCTTGCCCTTGTAAGGCTCCGGCGGACGGTAACCGCGAACTTCCGCAGCGACCTGGCCAACTTGCTGCTTGTCGATCCCCTTGATCACGATTTCGGTTTGCGTCGGGGTTTCAGCCTTGACGCCTTCCGGCATCTGGTGCACCACGGGGTGCGAGAAACCCAGCGACAGGTTCAACTTGTCGCCTTGCGCCTGTGCGCGGTAACCGACGCCAACCAGCGTCAGCTTGCGCTCGAAACCCTTCGTCACGCCGTTCACCATGTTCGCAACCAGTGCGCGCATCGTGCCCGACATCGCATTCGCTTCACGGCTTTCATCAGCCGGTGCGAAATTGAGCGTGCCGTTCTCGTTTTCCACCTTCACTAGCGGATTGGCCGCTCGCGAAATTGTACCCAGCGGTCCCTTGACGGTAATCACTTCGCCGCTCAAGGCCACTTCGGCGCCTTGCGGCAGCGCGATCGGACTCTTACCTACTCGAGACATGTTTCTTCTCCTTTTCGGTTAAGCGACGTAGCAGAGGACTTCACCGCCGACGCCGGTCTGGCGCGCCTTGCGATCAGTCATCACGCCTTGGGGCGTCGAAACGATTGCAACACCGAGGCCATTCATGACCACCGGAATGTCGTTGCGACCGCGATACACACGCAGACCAGGCTTCGAAACGCGCTCAATGCGCTCGATCACCGGGCGGCCCGCGTAGTACTTCAACGCGATGTTCAATTCCGACTTCGCACCTTCAGCCTTCACTGCGAAATCGTCGATATAACCTTCGTCCTTCAAAACCTGCGCAATCGCAACCTTGACTTTCGACGAGGGCATAGTCACCGAAACTTTCTCGACCATCTGCGCATTGCGGATGCGAGTCAGCATATCGGCGATAGGATCACTCATGCTCATTTACGTTTCTCCTATTACCAGCTCGCCTTGGTCAGGCCAGGGATTTCGCCGCGGAAAGCGATTTCACGAATCTTGCTGCGTGCCAGTCCGAATTTACGGAACGTGCCACGCGGACGACCCGTGAGCGCGCAGCGGTTACGCTTGCGAGTCGGGTTCGAATTACGCGGCAGTTGTTGCAAAGCCAGGCGAGCGAGGTAACGCTCTTCATCCGACTTGCTCGCGTCGTCGATCACAGCTTTCAGTTCAGCGCGCTTGGGAGCGTACTTGGCTGCGAGGCGTGCACGCTTCTTTTCACGTTCGATCAGTGCCAGTTTAGCCACGGTAACCTCAGTTTCTGAACGGGAACTTGAAGCTGGCGAGCAGTGCCTTGGCTTCATCGTCAGTCTTCGCAGTCGTCGTGATGCTGATGTTCAGCCCACGCAGCGCGTCGATCTTGTCGTAGTCGATTTCGGGGAAAATGATCTGCTCTTTCACACCGATGTTGTAGTTGCCGCGACCATCGAACGCACGACCTGACACGCCACGGAAGTCACGCACACGCGGGAGCGCAACCGTCACGAAACGGTCCAGGAATTCGTACATGGCCTGACCGCGCAGCGTAACCATCGCGCCGATCGGATAGCCCTGACGAATCTTGAAGCCAGCGATTGCCTTGCGTGCCTTCGTGATAACCGGTTTTTGACCGGCGATCTTCGTGAGGTCGCCAACGGCGTTTTCGATGATCTTCTTGTCGGCGACGGCTTCGCCAAGACCCATGTTCAGGGTAATCTTGGTGATGCGCGGCACTTCCATGATGGATTTGTATCCGAACTTCTCGACGAGGCCGGGTACAACCTTCTCTTTATAAAATTCTTGCAGACGAGCCATTTTTTAACTCCGCGTCAGGCGTTGAGCGTGGCGCCCGTCGACTTCAAGAAGCGAACCTTCTTGTCGCCTTCGACCTTGATGCCCACTCGCGACGCCTTGCCATTCGCGTCGACCAATGCGACGTTCGAAATATGCAGCGGCATCGTTTTGGCTTCCACACCGCCCGTCGTACCCTTCATCGGGTTCGGCTTCACGTGCTTCTTGACGAGGTTGATGCCCTCGACCGTCACACGATCTTCCCCAACGGCCAGCACGACACCGCGCTTGCCTTTGTCCTTGCCGGTGATGACGATGACTTCGTCACCCTTGCGAATCTTGTTCATCGCGACTCCTTACAGCACTTCCGGCGCGAGCGAAACGATCTTCATGAATCGTTCGCTACGCAGTTCACGCGTGACCGGCCCGAAAATACGCGTGCCGATGGGTTCCAGCTTCGCATTCAAAAGAACGGCGGCATTGCCGTCGAACTTGATCAGCGAGCCGTCCTGGCGGCGCACGCCCTTGGCCGTACGAACGACCACGGCGTTGTAGATTTCGCCCTTCTTCACGCGTCCGCGCGGCGTTGCTTCCTTGACGGTCACCTTGATGATGTCGCCAATGCTAGCGTAACGACGCTTCGAGCCGCCGAGCACCTTGATGCACATGACTTCACGCGCACCCGTGTTGTCGGCCACTTCAAGCCGAGTTTCGGTCTGGATCATGGTTTATCATTCCCAACTTAATCCGATTGCACCACCATGGCGCATCCGGTCAGTCTTGGTCCCGTCAGCCAATCGGCTGCTTGGGTTAGAACAGGCAGCGAAGGCAGACGAAACCCGCCATCGCAATCCGGTGAATCTGTCGATACAGGCATGGCGCCTGAACCGGCTTCCCCCACCAACTTCGCCCGCGACGGGGCTCCCACAAAGAGGGAAGACCGAGATTATAACGCATAATCCCGGCCTTGCAAGCGAAAGTTACTGCGATACTACTTTTACTGCATCTAACGCTTAGATCACGCGAGCCGCTTCGAGCAACTTCGATACAACCCAGGCTTTCGTCTTCGAAATCGGACGCGTTTCCTGGATTTCGACAAGATCGCCTTCGTTGTACGTGTTCGCGTCGTCATGCGCGTGGTACTTCTTCGAACGCACGACGTACTTGCCGTAGATCGGATGCTTCACACGGTGCTCGACCAGCACGGTGACCGTCTTGTCCATCTTGTTGCTGACGACCTTGCCGACCAGCGTCCGCTTGAGCGAGGTTTTTACGCTATCGTTCATTTCTGGTTCGCCTTCTCAGTCAGGACGGTCCGCACACGTGCGATGTCGCGACGAACCTTCTTCAGCTGGCTCGTGTTCGTGAGCTGCTGCGTCGCGAGTTGCATGCGCAGGCCGAATTGCGCCTTCAGCAGGTCCGTCAGCTCTTGGTTGAGCGCGGCCTGGTCTTTCTGGTGAAGTTCAGAAGCCTTCATCATTCACTCCTTAGGCGCCGAGTTGGCGTGAAACGAAGTACGTCTTCAGCGGCAGCTTGGCTGCAGCCAGACGGAACGCTTCGCGTGCCAGTTCTTCGGTAACACCGTCCATTTCGTACAGCATCTTGCCCGGTTGAATCTCTGCGACGTAGTACTCAGGGTTACCCTTACCGTTACCCATCCGTACTTCAGCCGGCTTTTGCGAGATCGGCTTGTCCGGGAAAATGCGAATCCAGATACGGCCGCCGCGCTTGATGTGACGCGTCATTGCACGACGCGCCGCTTCGATTTGACGCGCGGTCAAACGGCCGCGACCGATAGCCTTCAGACCGTATTCACCGAACGACACCGCGTTGCCGCGCGTCGCCTTGCCGGTGTTACGACCCTTTTGCTCTTTGCGATACTTTCTGCGTTTCGGTTGCAGCATCGTTATTCTCCAGTCTTCCCGTCACCGGCGCCGCCGGTACGACGAGGAGCGCCACGGCGTGCACCTGCCGGGCCACCACCTTCACCATCGCGACGCGGACGGCGATCGCCACCCGGACGTGCGTTGCGGCGCGGACGCTTGTCTTCGGTCACCTCTTCGACCACCGGTGCATCGTTGCGGCCCAGCGTGTCGCCCTTGTAGACCCACACCTTCACGCCGATGATGCCGTACGTGGTCTTCGCTTCCGAGGTTGCGTAGTCGATATCGGCACGCAGCGTATGAAGCGGCACGCGACCTTCGCGATACCACTCGGTACGAGCGATTTCGATACCGTTCAGACGGCCGGCGCTCATGATCTTGATGCCTTGAGCACCCAGACGCATCGCGTTTTGCATCGCACGCTTCATCGCGCGGCGGAACATGATCCGGCGCTCGAGCTGTTGCGTGATCGAATCGGCGATCAGTTGAGCATCGGTTTCCGGCTTGCGGATTTCTTCGATGTTGACGTGAACCGGAACGCCCATGCGCTTCTGGAGTTCCGACTTCAACAGTTCGATATCCTCGCCCTTCTTGCCGATGACAACACCCGGACGCGAGCTGTAAATCGTGATGCGCGCGTTCTTCGCCGGACGCTCGATGACCACCCGACCAACCGAAGCGTTCTTCAGCTTCTTCTTCAGGTATTCACGAACACCGATGTCTTCCTGCAGCATCGACGCGAAATTGTTGTTGTTCGCGTACCAACGCGACGCCCAATTCCGGCTGACGGCCAAGCGGAAGCCTGTCGGATGAATTTTTTGTCCCATCGTATGGCTCCTTAATTCCCGACCGTCACAGTGATGTGACAGGATTGCTTCTCGATGCGGTTACCACGGCCTTTTGCGCGCGCGGTGAAACGCTTCAGCGAGGCAGCCTTGTCGACCATGATGCTCGTGATCTTGAGCTCGTCGATATCGGCGCCTTCGTTGTGCTCCGCATTGGCGATCGCAGACAGCACGACCTTCTTGACGATACCCGCCGCCTTCTTCGGCGAGAACGTCAGAACGTTCAGCGCCTTGTCGACCGGCAAACCACGGATCTGGTCAGCCACAAGGCGCGTCTTCTGCGCCGAGATGCGGGCACCGCGATGAATAGCTTTTACTTCCATCTTGATAGCCCCTTATTTCTTGGCCTTCTTGTCGGCTGCATGACCCTTGAACGTACGGGTCAATGCAAACTCGCCAAGCTTGTGGCCGACCATGTTTTCCGACACATACACCGGAACGTGTTGACGTCCGTTGTGCACGGCAATCGTCAGACCGATGAAATCCGGCAGAATCGTCGAACGACGCGACCAGGTTTTGATCGGCTTCTTGTCACGCGAAGCTGCAGCCGCCTCAACTTTCTTCAGCAAATGGGCGTCGCAGAACGGACCTTTTTTAACAGAACGTGCCATTGCTTACTCCTTAGCGCTTGTGACGGCGCTGGACGATCATCGTCGTCGTGCGCTTGTTGCTGCGGGTGCGATAACCCTTCGTCGGCGTGCCCCACGGGCTCACCGGATCGCGACCTGCTGCCGTCTTACCTTCACCACCACCGTGCGGGTGATCGACCGGGTTCATTGCAACGCCGCGCACCGTCGGGCGGATACCGCGCCAGCGGTTCGCACCAGCCTTACCGATTTGACGGAGGCTATGCTCTTCGTTGCCCACTTCACCGATCGTCGCGCGGCACTCGATATGCACGCGGCGAATTTCGCCCGAGCGCAGACGAACCTGCGCGTAGGTGCCTTCGCGAGCCAGCAGCATCGCCGACGTGCCAGCCGAACGCGCGATCTGCGCGCCCTTGCCCGGCAGCATTTCGATGCAGTGGATCGTCGTACCGACCGGGATGTTGCGGATCGGCAGCGTGTTGCCTGCGCGGATCGGAGCTTCCGAACCCGACATCAGTTGCTGACCAACGATCACACCCTTCGGAGCGATGATGTACTTGCGCTCGCCGTCTGCGTACAGAACCAGCGCGATGTTCGCGCTACGGTTCGGGTCGTACTCGAGACGCTCGACCTTTGCCGGAATGCCGTCCTTGTTGCGACGGAAATCGACGAGGCGGTAGTGCTGCTTGTGACCACCACCCTTGTGACGGGTCGTGATGCGGCCGTTGTTGTTACGGCCAGCGGTCGTGGACTGCGCGTCGAGCAGCGCTGCGTGCGGCTTGCCCTTGTACAGATCCTTGTTGACCACCTTGACCATCGCGCGGCGGCCCGGCGAAGTCGGCTTAACTTTTACGATTGCCATGATTACTTGGCCTCCGCTTCAAAGTTGATTTCCTGGCCGGGCTTCAAGCAGACATACGCCTTCTTCACGTCTTTGCGCTTGCCCATGAAGCGGCCAAAGCGCTTGGCTTTACCCTTCGTGACCAGCACGTTGACGGAATTGACTTCCACCTTGAACAGCAGCTCGACAGCAGCCTTCACTTCCTGCTTCGTGGCATCGGGCGCGACTTCGAACACGACTTGCTCGTTCTTGTCGGCCACCAGCGTCGCCTTTTCGGAGACCACCGGCGCGAGCAGGACCTGCATCAAACGATGATCGTTCTTGCGAATCTCGCTCATGACAGCAACTCCTCGATCTGGGCGACCGCAGCCTTCGTAATCAGGATCTTCTTGAAGTAGATCAACGAGAGCGGGTCGGCGTAACGCGGCTCGACAACTGCCACATGGGCGAGGTTGCGCGACGCGAGGTACAGGTTTTCGTCGACCGTATCGGTAATGACCAACACGGAGTCGAGACCCATCGCCTTGAATTTTTCGGCCAGCAGCTTGGTCTTCGGCGCTTCGAGCGTCAGCTCGTCGACCACCGAGATACGGCCTTCACGGGCCAGCTGCGAGAAGATCGAGCAGAGACCTGCGCGATGCATCTTCTTGTTGACCTTGTGCGAAAAGTTTTCTTCCGGCGAATTCGGGAAGATACGGCCACCGCCGCGCCACAACGGGCTCGACGACATACCGGCACGAGCGCGGCCCGTGCCCTTTTGACGCCACGGCTTCTTGGTCGTGTGCTTGACTTGCTCACGGTCTTTCTGCGCGCGGTTGCCGCTACGTGCGTTGGCCTGGTAAGCCACGACGATCTGATGGATCAGGGCTTCGTTGTAATCGCGACCGAACACGACGTCCGATGCGTTCACGCCTGCGCCTTCCTGACCATTGGCATTCAGGAGCTTAAGTTCCATTATTTCGCTCCTTTCACAGCGCGCGTCTTGACAGCCGGCGTCACGAAAACCTTGCCGCCCTTGGCACCCGGAACGGCGCCGCGAACCAGCAGCAGATTGCGGTCGGCGTCGATGCGAGCGATCACGAGGTTCTGAACCGTCACGGTTTCGTCGCCCATGTGACCCGTCATGCGCTTACCCGGGAAAACACGACCCGGATCCTGCGCCATACCGATCGAACCCGGAACGTTGTGCGAACGCGAGTTACCGTGCGATGCGCGGCCCGATGCGAAGTTGTAGCGCTTGATGGTACCGGCGTAGCCCTTACCGATCGACACGCCTTGCACGTCGACTTTCTGGCCCACTTCGAAAAGATCCGTACCGATCACGGCGCCATTCGACAACTCGGCAGCCTTTGCGGCATCGATTTGAAATTCTTTGAGGACTTCACCGGCTTGAACACCGGCTTTGGCAAGGTGACCTGCCAACGGCTTCGTCACGCGCGATGCGCGGCGAGTACCGAATGCAACCTGAACGGCGGTATAACCATCCGTTTCAACGGTCTTGATCTGCGTCACGCGGTTGTCCGACACGTCCAGTACGGTGACGGGAATCGAATCCCCCTCAGGCGTAAAGATACGGGTCATGCCAACCTTGCGACCTACGAGTCCAAGGCTCATCGTTTTCTCCATTCCCAACTGCGATTGGTCGGGGCTGATTTACAAAATGCCGGCTCGCCTCGCAGAGATTTGAGCCAGCTTTTTTGCGCAAATGCGCGAAAAGCCTTGAAGTATAACAAGGCTTTTCGTTTTCCGCAAGCAATCAAAGACTTAGCGCCGCCAGGCGTGCCTGGCGGCGGGTACAACCTTTACTGCAGCTTGATTTCGACATCGACGCCAGCCGGCAGGTCGAGCTTCATCAGCGCGTCGACCGTCTTGTCCGTCGGATCGACGATGTCCATCAGGCGTTGGTGCGTGCGAATTTCGAGCTGATCGCGCGACGTCTTGTTGACGTGCGGCGAACGCAGGATGTCAAAGCGTTGAATGCGGGTCGGCAGCGGCACCGGACCACGAACGATTGCGCCAGTCCGCTTCGCGGTGTCGACGATTTCGGCTGCCGATTGATCGATCAGACGATAGTCGAAAGCCTTCAGCCGAATACGGATTTTCTGGTTCTGCATGACAATTCCTTGAAAAAGAGCGAGGCGGTATTGCGCCGCCGATTTGGTAAAAGAGCGTGAGGCCGGGCCTCCGCTGAGGGAGGACGCCCGGCCCCGGGCACATTACTTCAGTACAGCAACTGCAGGTAAGACTTCGATTTTACTCGATAATCTTGGCGACGACACCTGCACCGACGGTACGGCCGCCTTCACGGATGGCGAAACGCAGACCTTCTTCCATCGCGATCGGCGCGATCAGCTTCACCGTGATCGACACGTTGTCGCCCGGCATCACCATTTCCTTGTCCTTCGGCAACTCGATCGAGCCGGTCACGTCCGTCGTGCGGAAGTAGAACTGCGGGCGATAGTTGTTGAAGAACGGCGTGTGACGACCGCCTTCGTCCTTCGACAGAACATACACTTCAGCCGTAAAGTGCGTGTGCGGCGTGATCGAACCCGGCTTGGCCAGCACCTGGCCGCGCTCGACGTCTTCACGCTTCGTGCCGCGCAGCAGGATACCGACGTTGTCGCCCGCTTGACCCTGGTCGAGCAGCTTGCGGAACATTTCCACGCCCGTGCAGGTCGTCTTCACCGTCGTCTTGATACCGACGATTTCGATTTCCTCGCCAACCTTCACCACGCCACGCTCGATACGGCCCGTCACCACCGTGCCGCGACCCGAGATCGAGAACACGTCTTCCACCGGCATCAGGAATGCGCCGTCCACTGCGCGCTCCGGCGTCGGGATGTACGTGTCCAGTGCGTCGGCCAGGTTCATGATCGCCACTTCGCCCAGCTCGCCCGTGTCGCCTTCCAGCGCCAGCTTGGCCGAACCCTTGATGATCGGCGTGTCGTCGCCCGGGAAGTCGTACTTCGACAGAAGCTCGCGCACTTCCATTTCGACGAGTTCGAGCAGCTCGGCGTCGTCAACCATGTCGCACTTGTTCAGGAACACGATGATGTACGGCACGCCCACCTGGCGAGCCAGCAGGATGTGCTCACGCGTTTGCGGCATCGGGCCGTCAGCGGCCGAGCACACCAGGATCGCGCCGTCCATCTGAGCGGCGCCCGTGATCATGTTCTTCACATAGTCGGCGTGGCCCGGGCAGTCGACGTGCGCGTAGTGGCGGTTAGCCGTTTCGTACTCGACGTGCGCGGTGTTGATCGTGATACCACGTGCCTTCTCTTCCGGCGCCGCGTCGATCTGGTCGTATGCCTTTGCTTCGCCGCCGAACTTCTTGGTCAGCACCGTCGTGATCGCTGCCGTCAGCGTGGTCTTGCCATGGTCAACGTGACCAATCGTTCCAACGTTCACGTGCGGCTTGGTCCGCTCGAATTTACCTTTTGCCATGATTGCCTTCTTTCAAAAATGTTGATCGGTTAAAGACTTTCGGCTTGCCGAATTACTTGGATTTCGCGTTGATGATCGCGTCAGACACGTTACGCGGAGCTTCGGAATAGTGCTTGAATTCCATCGTGTACGTTGCGCGGCCCTGTGTCGCCGAACGCAGCGACGTCGAATAGCCGAACATTTCCGACAGCGGGACTTCAGCGCGCACGATCTTGCCGCCGCCAACCATGTCTTCCATGCCCTGCACGATACCGCGACGGCTCGACAGATCGCCCATCACGTTGCCCATGTAGTCTTCCGGCGTTTCGACTTCGACAGCCATCATCGGTTCGAGAATCACCGGGCTCGCACGGCGCATTGCTTCCTTGAACGCCATCGAACCGGCCATGCGGAACGCATTTTCGTTCGAGTCGACGTCGTGGTACGAACCGAAGGTCAAGTGAACCTTCACGTCGACGACCGGGAAGCCTGCCAGCACGCCGGCCTTCAGCGTTTCCTGGATGCCCTTGTCGACCGCGGGAATGTATTCACGCGGAATCACGCCGCCCTTGATCTCGTCCAGGAACTCGTAGCCCTTGCCCTGCTCGTTCGGCTCGAGCGTGATGACCGCGTGGCCGTACTGGCCGCGACCACCCGACTGCTTGACGAACTTGCCGTCGACGTCTTCAGCCTTGCTGCGGATCGTTTCACGATACGCAACTTGCGGCTTGCCAACCGTCGCTTCGACGTTGAACTCGCGCTTCATCCGGTCGACCAGAATTTCGAGGTGCAGTTCGCCCATGCCCGAAATAATGGTCTGGCCCGATTCTTCGTCGGTCTGAACGCGGAACGACGGATCTTCCTGCGCCAGGCGGTTGAGCGCGAGGCCCATCTTTTCCTGGTCGACCTTCGTCTTCGGCTCGACGGCCTGCGAAATCACCGGCTCCGGGAAAATCATGCGCTCAAGGACGATCGGATGCTGCGGATCGCACAGCGTGTCGCCCGTGGTCGCTTCCTTCAGTCCGACGGCCGCGGCGATGTCGCCCGCGTGGACTTCCTTGATTTCTTCGCGCTGGTTTGCGTGCATCAGCAGAATACGGCCGAGACGTTCCTTCTTGTCCTTGGTCGCGTTCAGCAGCGTGTCGCCCGACTTCGTCGTGCCCGAATACACACGGAAGAAGATCAGCTGGCCGACGAACGGGTCGGTCATGATCTTGAATGCCAGCGACGAGAACTTCTCGTCGTCGGACGCGCGACGCTCGGCCTTCTCACCGTTTTCGAGCTCGCCCGTAACCGGCGGAATGTCGACCGGCGACGGCAGGAAGTCCAGAACCGCGTCCAGCATACGCTGCACGCCCTTGTTCTTGAACGCCGTACCGCACAGCATCGGCTGGATTTCGCAAGCGATCGTGCGGTCGCGCAGACCCTTGAGGATTTCCGCCTCGGTCAGCTCGCCCGTCTCGAGGTACTTGTTCATCAGGTCCTCGGTCGACTCCGCCGCCGCCTCGACCATCTTCTCGCGCCACTCATTGCACGTTTCGACGAGGTTTGCCGGGATGTCTTCGTACGAGAACTTCGTGCCTTGCGACGCTTCGTCCCAAATGATCGCCTTCATCTTCAGCAGGTCGACCACGCCCGTGAACGACTCTTCAGCGCCGATCGGCACGACGACGGGAACCGGATTCGCCTTCAGACGAAGCTTCAGCTGGTCGTAAACCTTGAAGAAGTTCGCGCCGGTACGGTCCATCTTGTTAATGAACGCGAGACGGGGCACGCCGTACTTGTTGGCCTGACGCCAAACGGTTTCCGACTGCGGCTGCACGCCGCCCACGGCGCAGTAAACCATGCACGCACCGTCGAGCACGCGCATCGAGCGCTCGACTTCAATCGTGAAGTCGACGTGACCCGGGGTGTCGATGATGTTGATGCGGTGCTCGGCGCGATCGCCGGCCATACCCTTCCAGAACGCCGTGGTAGCTGCCGACGTGATGGTGATGCCGCGCTCTTGCTCTTGCTCCATCCAGTCCATCGTTGCTGCGCCGTCGTGAACTTCACCGATCTTGTGGTTCACGCCCGTATAGAACAGGATGCGCTCGGTCGTCGTCGTCTTGCCGGCGTCGATGTGAGCGCTGATACCGATGTTACGGTAGCGCTCGATAGGTGTCTTGCGAGCCACTTTGAATCCTTTATTGGGTCGACGCGGCGGCTTGTGGCCGGCCGCGTCCTAACACAAACGGGCGAGGCGCTTTGAAAGCGCACCCGCCCGGAATTTTTCCGTTCGACCTAAGTCGGGAGACTTAGAAACGGAAATGCGAGAACGCCTTGTTGGCTTCTGCCATCCGGTGAACTTCGTCGCGCTTCTTCATCGCGCCGCCACGGCCTTCGGCCGCTTCCGAGAGTTCACCTGCCAGACGCAGGGCCATCGACTTCTCGCTGCGCTTCTTCGCAGCCTCACGCAGCCAACGCATCGCCAATGCCATACGACGCGACGGGCGCACTTCGACCGGAACCTGATAGTTCGCACCACCAACGCGACGGCTCTTCACTTCGACGACCGGCTTCACGTTGTTGAGCGCAACCGTGAACACTTCCAGCGGGTCCTTGCCACCCTTCGTCTGGATCTGTTCAAAAGCGCCGTACACGATACGCTCGGCAACCGACTTCTTGCCGGAGAGCATCAGTACGTTCATGAATTTAGCTACATCAACGTTGCCGAATTTCGGATCCGGCAACACTTCCCGCTTGGGGACTTCGCGACGACGCGGCATGTTTCTTCCTTTAACTTTTCAGTTGGAGCTCGATGAGCCCCGCGGCCACCAACAAACCCGATCCATCTCACTTGATTAACCAGCTTGGCCGGGTGACCACTTACTCGACAGCACCGGCACTTCCGGCACCACCGCCTTGAACGCCTTGCGGCGACCTGAAACTACGAACCGGCGAATTACTTGCCAGCCTTCGCACGCTTCGCACCGTACTTCGAGCGAGCCTGCTTACGATCCTTGACGCCCTGGGTATCCAGCGAGCCGCGAACCATGTGGTAACGCACACCCGGCAAATCCTTCACACGACCGCCGCGAATCAGCACGACCGAGTGTTCCTGCAGGTTGTGGCCTTCACCACCGATGTACGAAATAACTTCGAAGCCGTTCGTCAGACGAACCTTGGCAACTTTACGAAGTGCCGAGTTCGGCTTCTTCGGCGTCGTCGTGTACACGCGAGTGCACACGCCGCGACGCTGCGGGCAGTCCTGCAAAGCCGGCGACTTGCTCTTCGTTGTTTCCGAAGCGCGGCCTTTGCGAACCAATTGATTGATGGTTGGCATTGTCTATTCCTGAAATTGATCAAAATCGACGCGCCCTTTTTCGGGCAAAGCGAATCGAAGCGCGTATCGAACTTCTCATCCTCAACTGCGCCAGCCCGCGTCGAATCGATTTTCGAGCGCGCGCGAACGAGCCAAGAACGAGAACCTAGCATGATAGTCCGGAATTGCTAATTCGGTCAATAGCTTGCACCGCTTTCCGATGATCTCGGTGTGCGCACAGCTAGTCCGCTGCGACGACTTCGAGCAATTCGTCGCCGAAACGGTCGAGCTTGCGCGCGCCGATTCCCGCGATATGGCGCAGATCGTCGATCGAATTGGGGTCGTTGCGAGCGATTTCGGCGAGCGTCGCGTCGTGGAAAATCACGTAGGCCGGCACGCCGTCGCTCTTCGCCGTTTCGGAGCGCCACAGACGCAGACGTTCCCAGCGAGCCTTCTCGCGCGGCGACATCCCCGCGCTCGGGTCCGCGCGCTCGCCCGTGCGCGCGGACGACTGACGCGTGCGCGTCGGTTTGACGTACTTGCGCAGTGTGACGTTCTGCTCGCCCTTGAGTACGGGCTTGCTCGCGTGGGTCAGCACGAGGGCGCCGAACCCGTCGTGATCGACCGCCAGGTAGCCGAACGCGACCAGCTGTCGGAAAACAGCGCGCCACTCCGGCTCAGACAGTTCCGCGCCGACGCCGAACGTCGACAACTTTTCGTGCCCGCGCTGCAGGATTTTCTCCGTGCGATTGCCGCGCAGGATATCGATAAGATGACCGGCGCCGAAGTGAAACCCGCTCGCCTTGAACGCGCGGTACACGCAGGACAGCGCCATTTGCGCCTCGCGCGTAGCGTTCCACGAAGCCGGCGGCTCGATGCAGGTATCGCAATTGCCGCACGGCTGGCTCGTTTCGCCGAAGTAGCCGAGGAGGCGCACGCGCCGGCAGGACGCGGTCTCGCAAAGCCCGAGCAGCGCGTCGAGCTTGCCGCCCTGAACGCGCTTGTGAACGTCATCGGCGTCGGATTCGTCGATCATCTTGCGCTGTTGCACGACGTCACCGAGACCGTAGGCCATCCACGCATTCGCCGGCATGCCGTCGCGGCCCGCGCGCCCCGTCTCCTGATAGTAGCCTTCGACGCTCTTCGGCAAATCCAGATGCGCGACGAACCGCACGTCTGGTTTGTCGATCCCCATGCCGAAGGCGATCGTCGCGCACATCACGATGCCTTCCTCGCGTTGGAACATTTCCTGGTGTTTCTGACGCGTCTCGAACTCCATACCGGCGTGGTACGGCAGCGCGCGCACGCCCTGGCCCTTGAGCCAGTCGGCCGTTTCCTCGACCTTTCGGCGCGACAGGCAATAAATCACGCCCGCGTCGGTCGTGCCGTCCTTGTTCGTGTGCTCGGCGCGGATGAAATCGAGCAGTTGCGCACGCGCATTGTCCTTCTCGACGATCCGGTAACGGATGTTCGGCCGGTCGAAGCTCGACACGAAGATGCGCGCGTCGTCGAGTGCAAGGCGGTGAACGATCTCGTCGCGCGTGATTGCATCGGCGGTCGCCGTGAGGGCGATACGTGGCACCGATGGAAAACGCTCGTGCAGCACCGACAACTGAATGTATTCAGGCCGGAAGTCGTGCCCCCATTGCGACACGCAATGCGCCTCGTCGATGGCGAACAGACCGATCGGCGCGCTGTCGAGCAAATCGAGAAAGCGCGGCGTCATCAGACGCTCGGGCGCGACGTAGAGCAGATCGATTTCGCCGTTACGCAACGCGCGCTCGGTCGCGGCAGCTTCGGCGCCCGACAGTGTGGAATTCAGGTACGCGGCTCGCACGCCGACTTCGAGCATTGCCGCCACCTGGTCCTGCATCAGCGCAATCAGCGGCGAGACGACGATGCCCGCGCCGAAACCCGCCTCTTTTCTCACGAGCGAGGGAATCTGATAGCACAGCGACTTGCCGCCGCCCGTCGGCATGAGCACGAGAGAATCGCCGCCTGCGGCCACGTGTTCGACGATATCGCCCTGCTGTCCGCGAAATGCGGGGTAGCCAAATACTTCGTTGAGGATTTCGAGCGATCGGGACATTGAAAGGACGGGGACGTCGTGGCGTGGATGCACCGATTTTACCAACGAAGCAGCCCGCATCCCGCGCTTTGCACGCGGATTATCCGATCGGACGATGGGCAAAAAAAAACCGCCCGGTCGAAACCGGGCGGCTTTGAGCTGCCAGAGCGATCGTGAAGCCTAGGTCTCGAGACCCAGACCCCGCGACTTACTCCGCAGGATGCTGCTGTTCTGCGGGCGCAACTTCGGGCGTGCCGAATTCGAACGATTCTTCCGCTGCGATCTGGTCGAAGCGTTCGCGATCCGACATCTCCTTGCTCTTGCGCGCCTTGTGGAACGCGAGACCCGTACCCGCCGGAATCAGGCGGCCGACGATCACGTTTTCCTTCAGACCGCGCAGATCGTCGCGCTTGCCCATGATCGCCGCTTCGGTCAGCACGCGGGTCGTTTCCTGGAACGATGCCGCCGAGATGAACGAATCGGTCGAGAGCGAAGCCTTCGTGATACCGAGCAGCACGTTCTCGTAGGTCGCCGGACGCTTGTCTTCCGCCGTCATGCGGTCGTTCTCGTCGAGCATGTCCGAGCGCTCGACTTGTTCGCCCGGAATGAAGCGCGTATCGCCGTTGTCGCTGATCTGCACGCGGCGCAGCATCTGACGCACGATCACTTCGATGTGCTTGTCGTTGATCTTCACGCCCTGCAGACGGTACACGTCCTGCACTTCGTCCACGATGTAACGCGACAGCGCCTCGATACCCTGCAGACGCAGGATGTCGTGCGGATCGGCCGGACCGTCGACGATCATTTCGCCCTTGTTGACGACCTGACCATC
Source organism: Caballeronia sp. LZ024 (assembly GCF_031451455.1). Lineage (NCBI taxonomy): Bacteria > Pseudomonadati > Pseudomonadota > Betaproteobacteria > Burkholderiales > Burkholderiaceae > Caballeronia > Caballeronia sp. LZ024. The sequence goes on from NZ_JARUXL010000001.1 coordinate 3,094,008, forward strand.
GTGCACCAGCACCTGCTTTTCCTTCGCGATCAGGAACTCGTGCTGATTGCCTTCGAGGTCCGTGATCACGAGACGCTGCTTGCCCTTCGTGTCCTTACCGAACGACGTCGTGCCCGTGACTTCCGCCAGAATGCCGGCGTCCTTCGGCGAGCGCGCTTCGAACAGTTCAGCCACGCGCGGCAGACCACCGGTAATGTCACGCGTCTTCTGCGCTTCAACCGGGATACGTGCCAGCACTTCGCCGACCTGCACCTGCTGACCATCCTTCACGGTGATCAGTGCGCCGACCTGGAAGCCGATCTGCACCGAATGCTCGGTGTTCGGGATCTTGACTTCCTCGCCGGTCGCGTCGAGCAGCTTCACCTGCGGACGCACGCTCTTCGAAGCCTGCGAACCGCGACGCTTCACGTCGATCACGACCAGGGTCGAAAGACCGGTCACGTCGTCGATCTGCTTCGCCACGGTCACGCCTTCCTCGACGTTTTCGAACTTCACCGTACCGCCCCACTCGGTGATGATCGGACGCGTCAGCGGATCCCACGTAGCCAGTTGCGCACCGGCCTTGATCTGCGCGCCGTCGAGTTGCAGCAGCGTCGCGCCGTACGGGATCTTGTGACGTTCACGCTCGCGACCGAGGTCGTCGGCGATGATCGCCTCGCCCGAGCGCGAAATGACGACCTGCTCGCCCTTCGCGTTCGTGACGTAACGCATCGTCGCGGTGAAGCGCACCGTGCCGTTGCTCTTCGCTTCGACCGACGAAGCCACTGCCGCACGCGATGCCGCGCCACCGATGTGGAACGTACGCATCGTGAGCTGCGTGCCCGGTTCGCCGATCGACTGCGCCGCGATCACGCCGACCGCTTCGCCGACGTTCACGCGCGAGCCGCGGCCCAGGTCGCGGCCGTAGCACGCCGCGCACAGGCCGTAGCGCGTTTCGCAGGTCAACGGCGTGCGCACGCGCACTTCGTCGATGCCGAGGCGCTCGATCTCTTCCACCGAGTCTTCATCGAGCAGATCGCCCGATGCGTACAGCGTCTCTTGCGTTTCCGGATTGACGACGTCCGCCACCGCGACGCGACCGAGAATCCGGTCACGCAGCGCTTCGACAACTTCACCGCCTTCCACCAGCGCCTTCATCGCCACGCCGTTGGTCGTGCCGCAATCGTCTTCGACCACGACCAGATCCTGCGTCACGTCGACGAGACGTCGCGTCAGGTAACCCGAGTTCGCCGTCTTCAGTGCCGTATCCGCCAGACCCTTACGTGCACCGTGGGTCGAGATGAAGTACTGCAACACGTTCAGGCCTTCGCGGAAGTTCGCCGTAATCGGCGTCTCGATGATCGAGCCGTCCGGCTTCGCCATCAGGCCGCGCATACCGGCCAGCTGACGAATCTGCACCGCGGAACCGCGCGCGCCCGAGTCGGCCATCATGTAGATCGAGTTGAACGACTCCTGCTTCGTCTGGTTGCCGTCGCGATCGACCACCGGCTCGGTCGCGAGTTGCTCCATCATCGCCTTGCCGACCGCTTCCGACGTCGCCGACCAGATGTCGACCACGTTGTTGTAGCGTTCCTGCGCGGTGACGAGACCCGACATGTACTGACGGTCGTATTCCTTCACCTTCTTCGCGGCATCGCCGACGATGGTTTCTTTCTGCGGCGGCACGAGCATGTCGTCGACGCAAATCGAAATACCGGCGCGCGTCGCCAGACGGAAACCCATCTGCATCAGCTGGTCGGCGAAGATCACCGTTTCGCGCAGACCGCACTTGCGGAACGCCGTGTTGATCAAGCGCGAAATTTCCTTCTTCTTCAGCGGCTTGTTCAGCACCGAGAACGGCAGGCCTGGCGGCAGAATTTCCGACAGGATCGAACGGCCGACGGTCGTCGGGTACAGCGTGATCTTCGGCACGAACTTCGGCGCGCCTTCGCTCTGGTCTTCGTTCGCCACCATTTCGGTGATGCGCACGTTGACGCGCGATGCCAGCTCGACTTCCTTGTTCTCGTAGGCGCGGATCGCCTCCGACACGCCCGTGAACGTCATGCCTTCGCCCTTGCCGTTCACCGCTTCACGCGATGCGTAGTAAAGACCCAGCACGATGTCCTGCGACGGCACGATCGACGGATCGCCGTTGGCCGGGAACAGGACGTTGTTCGACGCCAGCATCAGCGTGCGCGCTTCCATCTGCGCTTCGAGCGACAGCGGAACGTGAACGGCCATCTGGTCGCCGTCGAAGTCGGCGTTGAATGCCGCGCAAACGAGCGGGTGAAGCTGAATGGCCTTGCCTTCGATCAGCACCGGCTCAAAAGCCTGAATGCCGAGTCGGTGAAGCGTCGGCGCGCGGTTCAGCATGACCGGATGTTCGCGAATGACTTCTTCGAGAATGTCCCACACGACCGGCGTCTGGTTCTCGACTTCCTTCTTCGCGGCCTTGATGGTCGTCGCGACGCCCATCACTTCCAGCTTGTTGAAGATGAAAGGCTTGAACAGTTCGAGCGCCATCAGCTTCGGCAGACCGCACTGATGCAGCTTGAGCGTCGGGCCGACCACGATCACCGAACGGCCCGAATAGTCGACACGCTTACCGAGCAAGTTCTGACGGAAACGGCCGCCCTTGCCCTTGATCATGTCGGCAAGCGACTTCAGCGGACGCTTGTTCGCGCCGGTCATTGCCTTGCCGCGACGACCGTTGTCGAGCAGCGAATCGACGGCTTCCTGCAGCATCCGCTTTTCGTTGCGGACGATGATTTCAGGCGCCTTCAGTTCGAGCAGACGCTTCAACCGGTTGTTACGGTTGATCACGCGGCGATACAGGTCGTTCAGGTCCGACGTCGCGAAACGGCCGCCGTCGAGCGGCACGAGCGGACGCAGTTCCGGCGGCAGCACCGGCAGCACTTCGAGCACCATCCAGTCCGGCTTGATGCCCGAACGCTGGAAGGCTTCGAGCACCTTCAGGCGCTTCGCGTACTTCTTGATCTTCGCTTCCGAACCCGTGTTCTTGAGTTCGGTGCGCAGCATCTCGACCTGTTCGTCGATGTTGATCGCGCGCAGGAGTTCGCGCACGCCTTCCGCGCCCATCTCGGCGCGGAATTCGTCACCGTACTCTTCGACCTTGTTGTAGTAATCCTCTTCGGTCATGATCTGCCGCGCTTTCAGCGGTGTCATGCCCGGATCGATCACCACGTATGCCTCGAAATACAGCACGCGTTCGATGTCGCGCAGCGTCATGTCGAGCACCATGCCCAGACGCGACGGCAGCGACTTCAGGAACCAGATGTGCGCAACCGGCGAGGCCAGTTCGATGTGGCCCATGCGTTCGCGACGCACCTTCGCGAGCGTCACTTCGACGCCGCACTTTTCGCAGATCACGCCGCGGTGCTTCAGGCGCTTGTACTTGCCGCACAGGCACTCGTAGTCCTTGATCGGCCCGAAGATCTTCGCGCAGAACAGACCATCCCGCTCCGGCTTGAATGTGCGGTAGTTGATGGTTTCCGGCTTCTTCACTTCGCCGAACGACCACGAGCGGATCTTGTCTGGCGAGGCCAGACCGATCTTGATCGCGTCGAATACTTCTTCTTGTTGGACTTGCTTGAATAGATCGAGCAGAGCTTTCATTGCCTTCTCTCCGTAGTCCGATTAGTTGCGGTCGAGGTCGATGTCGATACCCAGCGAGCGGATTTCCTTCACGAGCACATTGAAGGATTCCGGCATGCCTGCATCGATTACGTGGTCGCCCTTCACCAGGTTCTCATAAACCTTGGTCCGGCCCGTCACGTCATCCGACTTCACCGTCAGCATTTCCTGCAGCACATACGACGCGCCATACGCTTCGAGCGCCCACACTTCCATTTCACCGAAACGCTGGCCGCCGAACTGCGCCTTACCGCCGAGCGGCTGCTGCGTGACGAGCGAGTACGGCCCCGTCGAACGCGCGTGCATCTTGTCGTCGACCAAGTGGTGCAGCTTCAGGTAGTGCATGTAGCCCACCGTCACCGTCCGTTCGAACGGCTCGCCCGTGCGGCCGTCGCTCAGTTGCACCTGGTTTTTCGACTTCGTCATGCCAAGCTGCTTCGCGATGTCGTCCGGGAACGCCAGATCCAGCGCGCGCTGCATTTCGCCTTCCGTCGCGCCGTCGAACACCGGCGTCGCGAACGGCACGCCTTCGCGCAGGTTCTTCGCCAGTTCGACGATTTCGTCGTCGCTGAAGCCATCCAGCTCTTCGGCACGGCCCGACTCGTTGTAGATCTTCGTCAGGAAGGTGCGCAGTTCCTCGATCTTCGCCTGCGCCTGCAGCATTTCGCCGATACGCCAGCCGAGACCCTTCGCGGCCCAACCCAGATGCACTTCGAGAATCTGACCCACGTTCATCCGCGACGGCACGCCGAGCGGATTCAGCACGACGTCGGCCGGACGTCCGTCGGCCATGTACGGCATGTCTTCGATCGGCACGATCTTCGAGACGACACCCTTGTTACCGTGACGGCCGGCCATCTTGTCGCCCGGCTGCAAACGGCGCTTTACCGCCAGATACACCTTGACCATCTTCAGCACGCCCGGCGGCAGTTCGTCGCCTTGCGTGAGCTTCTTGCGCTTCTCTTCGAACGCGAGGTCGAACTGGTGACGCTTCTGTTCGATCGAGTCCTTGATGGCTTCGAGCTGCGCCGCTGCTTCTTCGTCCGCGAGGCGGATGTCGAACCAGTGGTAATGATCCAGATCTTCCAGGTACGGCAGGTCGATCTTCGTGCCCTTCGCGAGTTTCTTCGGACCGCCGTTCGCGACCTTGCCGTTCAGCATGCGCGCGAGACGCGAGAAGGCGTCGCCTTCCACGATGCGCAACTGGTCGTTCAAGTCGAGGCGATAGCGCTTCAGTTCGTCGTCGATGATCTGTTGCGCGCGCTTGTCACGCGTGATGCCTTCGCGCGTGAATACCTGCACGTCGATCACCGTGCCGCTCATGCCGGAGGGCACGCGCAGCGACGTGTCCTTCACGTCCGAGGCTTTCTCGCCGAAGATCGCGCGCAGCAGCTTTTCTTCCGGCGTCAGCTGGGTTTCGCCCTTCGGCGTCACCTTGCCGACCAGCACGTCGCCCGCTTCGACTTCCGCGCCGATGTACACGATGCCCGACTCGTCGAGACGGCCGAGCTGCACTTCGGCGAGGTTCGAAATGTCGCGCGTGATTTCTTCCGGTCCGAGCTTCGTGTCGCGAGCCACGACGTTCAGTTCTTCGATGTGGATCGACGTGTAACGGTCGTCCGCCACGACTTTTTCCGAGATCAGGATCGAGTCTTCGAAGTTGTAGCCGTTCCACGGCATGAACGCGACGAGCATGTTCTGACCGAGCGCGAGTTCGCCCAGGTCGGTCGATGCGCCATCCGCCAGCACGTCGCCGCGCGACACCTTGTCGCCGACCTTCACGATCGGGCGCTGGTTGATGTTCGTGTTCTGGTTCGAACGCGTGTACTTGATCAGGTTGTAGATGTCGACACCGACATCGCCCGCGACCGCTTCGTCGTCGTTCACGCGAATCACGATACGGCCAGCATCGACGTAATCGACCACGCCACCGCGGAACGCCTGAACCGTCGTGCCCGAGTCGACCGCGACCGTGCGCTCGATGCCCGTACCGACCACGGCCTTCTCAGGACGCAGGCAAGGAACCGCCTGACGCTGCATGTTCGAGCCCATCAACGCGCGGTTCGCGTCGTCGTGTTCAAGGAACGGAATCAGCGATGCCGCCACCGACACGATCTGCGACGGCGCCACGTCCATGTACTGGATGCGGTCCGGCGTGACCATCAGCGTTTCGCCGGCTTCACGCGACGAAACCAGTTCGTCGGTCAGCGTGCCGCCTTCGCCCAGCGACGCATTCGCCTGCGCGATCACGTAACGGCCTTCTTCGATCGCCGACAGATAGTCGATCTGGTCCGTCACCTTGCTATCCACGACCTTGCGATACGGCGTTTCGAGGAAGCCGTATTCGTTCAGGTGCGCGTAGAGCGCGAGCGAGTTGATCAGGCCGATGTTCGGACCTTCCGGCGTTTCGATCGGGCACACGCGGCCATAGTGCGTCGGGTGTACGTCGCGGACTTCGAAGCCCGCGCGCTCACGCGTCAGACCGCCCGGTCCAAGAGCCGAGACGCGGCGCTTGTGGGTGATTTCCGATAGCGGATTGGTCTGGTCCATGAACTGCGACAACTGCGACGAACCGAAGAACTCGCGAATCGCCGACGAAATCGGCTTCGAGTTGATCAGGTCGTGCGGCATCAGGTTTTCGCTTTCAGCCTGGCCCAGACGTTCCTTCACGGCGCGCTCGACACGCACGAGACCGGCGCGGAACTGGTTTTCCGCCAGTTCGCCGACGCAACGCACGCGACGATTGCCCAAGTGGTCGATGTCGTCCACTTCGCCCTTGCCGTTGCGCAGCTCGACGAGAATCTTGATCGTCGCGAGGATGTCGTCGTCTTGCAGCGTCATCGGCCCGATGATTTCATCGCGACCCACGCGGCGATTGAACTTCATGCGGCCGACCTTCGAGAGGTCGTAGGCGTCTTCGCTGTAGAACAGACGGTTGAACAGCGCCTCGACCGCTTCTTCCGTCGGCGGCTCGCCCGGACGCATCATGCGGTAGATCGCGATACGCGCGGCCATCTTGTCCGCGGTTTCGTCGATACGCAGCGTCGACGAGATGTACGGGCCCTGGTCCAGGTCGTTCGTGTAGAGCGTCTGGATATCCTTGACCTTCGACTCGCGCAGCTTTTCAAGGACGGTTTCCGTGATTTCGTCGTTGGCGTTCGCGATCACTTCGCCCGTGTCCGGATCGACGACGTTCTTCGCCAGCACGCGGCCGAGCAGATAGTCTTCCGGCACCGAGATGAACTTCGTCTTCGCGGTTTCGAGGTCGCGGATGTGCTTCGCGTTGATCCGCTTGTCCTTCGTGACGATGACGTTGCCTTCGCGATCCTGGATGTCAAAACGCGCGACTTCACCGCGCAGACGCTCCGGCACGAATTCCATTTGCGCGCCTTCGTCCATCAGGGCGAAATTGTCGAACACGAAGAAGTTCGCGAGGATCTGTTCCGGCGTCAGGCCGATGGCCTTCAGCAGGATCGTGACGGGCATCTTCCGGCGACGGTCAACGCGGAAATACAGCACGTCCTTCGGGTCGAATTCGAAGTCGAGCCACGAGCCGCGGTAAGGAATGATTCGCGCGGAGAACAGCAGCTTGCCCGAGCTGTGCGTCTTGCCCTTGTCGTGCTCGAAGAACACGCCCGGCGAGCGGTGCAGCTGGGACACGATCACGCGTTCCGTGCCGTTGATGACGAACGAGCCGGTCGGCGTCATGAGCGGAATTTCGCCCATGTACACTTCCTGCTCCTTGACTTCCTTCACGACCGGCTTGCTCGGCGATTCCTTGTCCAACAGCACGAGGCGCACCTTGGCGCGCAGAGCGGAACAATAGGTCAGGCCGCGCTGTTGACATTCCTTGATGTTGAACGCCGGCGGAGAAAGCATGTAGCTGACGAATTCGAGTCGCGCAAATCCATTGTGCGAAACGATCGGGAAAACCGAAGAAAAAGCGGCTTGCAAGCCTTCCGATTTCCGCTGCGTAGCGGAGGTCTCGGCTTGCAGAAACGTGCTGAATGATTCAAGCTGAGTAGCCAGCAAGAATGGAACTTGGTGAACGATGGGGCGCTTCGCGAAACTCTTGCGAATACGCTTCTTCTCGGTGAAGGAATATTGCATACGATCTCCGAATCACGGCGGGCGTTGCCGAGGCGGGATACCTCGATGACACGACCCGGTGTTCACCGACTGAGACTCGTGGAATCGTCCCGGGAGGACGAACGAGCCTAGAAGCTTGGTGGTTGGCCGCTACCAACCGCTGGCTGACGGCAGCGGATGCCTGTGTTGCCCGCTACCCGACCAAACTTGCCTTCTGCAGTCGCTTCAGAAGACAAAGAGAATGACCGGCAAAACATCCCGACCGACGATTCTCTTTGACCTCTATGCGGACTGTTTTCCCGAAATTCGGGCGTAAAAACTCAGTCCCCACAAAGCACAAAAAGGCCGGCGGTGGAAACCGCCAGCCTTCGCAGAGCGCAGCGAAACTTACTTGATTTCAGCCTTCGCGCCTGCTTCTTCCAGCTTCTTCTTCGCTTCTTCAGCCGCAGCCTTCGGTACCGCTTCCTTCACAGGCTTCGGTGCGCCGTCGACCAGGTCCTTCGCTTCCTTCAGGCCGAGACCCGTCAGTTCGCGAACAGCCTTAATGACCGAAACCTTGTTCGCGCCGACTTCCGTCAGGTTGACCGTGAATTCGGTTTGCTCTTCAGCAACTGCAGCTGCTGCGCCTGCCGGGCCAGCAACAGCAACTGCTGCAGCCGACACGCCGAACTTCTCTTCGAACGCCTTGACCAGTTCGTTCAGTTCCAGAACCGACATCGAACCTACTGCTTCGAGGATGTCTTCTTTTGCGATTGCCATTTGAAATACTCCTAAATTGAATTCGGATCGAGCTAGCGATCTAGCTAATGCCTAACCGAGCAACTGGTGCCCAAGTGCATGCGTTACGCAGCTTCGCCCTGCTTCTTCTCCGCGAGAGCGGCGAGGCCGCGCGCGAAGCCAGCAACAGGCGCTTGCATGACGTAAAGCAGCTTGGAGAGCAGTTCTTCGCGGCTCGGGATGTTGGCCAGCGCTTGCACGCCTGCCTTGTCCATCACGTTGCCTTCGTAGGAACCGGCCTTGATGATCAACTTGTCATTGCTTTTACCGAAGTCGTTCACGACCTTGGCTGCAGCAATGGCATCTTCCGAGATGCCGTAGATCAGAGGACCGGTCATCTGCTCAGCCAGCGGAGCGAACGGCGTACCTTCCACGGCGCGACGCGCCAACGTGTTTTTCAACACGCGGAGATACACTTGTTGCTCGCGCGCTTTCGCGCGCAGCTTGGTCAGATCGCCAACCGTGATCCCACGATACTCAGCGAGCACCATCGTCTGAGCCTTCGCGACTTGCGCGGCGACTTCAGCGACGACTGCCTGCTTATCTTCTTTGTTCAGTGGCACGGTTAAACCTCCAGATTCGATGCGCCGACGTGGCGCATCGCGTTCAACAACGGCGTCCGACCTGTTAGGAGCATTTCGATCGATTGGTGTACACCGCTTTGGCGCACGACAATCGACTTCAACCACTACAAAACTGTTCCGGGTTCGCCATCTGCGTTGGCTTGCATTAAGGCGACGCCTGATTGCTGCGTCACCGCCAACGGTCTTTGACAACCGGCCGCGAGACGTACTACCGTCTCTCAGCCGCCCAAAGCCCTTAACGCACGGTCAATTGACCATGCGCATGATTCTTTACTGCGCGAGCGTACCTTGATCGACGCGCACACCAACACCCATGGTGCTCGACAGCGCGATTTTCCGCAGATACACGCCCTTGCTCGTCGCCGGCTTCGCCTTTTGAAGGGCTTCCACCAGTGCCGACAGGTTTTGACGCAGCGATGCCTGCTCGAACGAGGCGCGACCGATCGTTGCGTGGATGATACCGGCCTTGTCGACGCGGAATTGCACCTGACCCGCCTTGGCGTTCTTCACAGCTTGAGCGACATCCGGCGTCACCGTACCGACCTTCGGATTCGGCATCAAACCACGCGGGCCGAGAATCTGACCCAACGTACCAACGACACGCATCGTGTCCGGCGAAGCGATCACGACGTCGAAATTCAGATTGCCGGCCTTGACTTGCTCGGCCAGGTCTTCCATACCGACGATGTCAGCACCGGCAGCGCGAGCTTGCTCGGCCTTGTCGCCTTGGGCGAACACAGCGACGCGAACCGACTTACCCGTGCCAGCCGGCAGAACCACCGAACCGCGAACCACTTGGTCCGACTTCTTCGCATCGATGCCGAGCTGCACTGCCACGTCGATCGACTCGTCGAACTTCGCGCTTGCGCATTCCTTCACGAGCGACAGCGCGTCTTCGATCGGGTACAACTTTTGACGGTCAACCTTGGTTGCGAACGCCTGAAGGCGCTTAGAAAGCTTAGCCATTACACGCCCTCCACGGTGATGCCCATCGAGCGGGCGCTGCCTGCGATCGTGCGGACCGCTGCGTCGAGATCAGCTGCCGTAAGATCAGGCAACTTGGTCTTCGCGATTTCTTCCGCTTGCGCGCGGGTGATCTTGCCGACCTTGTCGGTGTGCGGCTTGGCCGAACCCTTGTCGATCTTGGCCGCCTTCTTGATCAGGACCGTGGCCGGCGGCGTCTTCATGATGAACGTGAAGCTCTTGTCCGCGAATGCCGTAATGACGACCGGCACCGGCAGACCCGGCTCCATCGCTTGAGTCTGCGCGTTGAACGCCTTGCAGAACTCCATGATGTTCAGGCCGCGCTGGCCCAGTGCCGGACCGACCGGCGGCGACGGGTTGGCTTTACCTGCAGGAATCTGCAGCTTGATAAAGCCGATGATTTTCTTTGCCATGTTGAAAACCTCTGCAGAACGCGAAAGCGTTCGGTGAGTGATAGCGCGCGTTCACCGATGATCGGCTACTTGCGCTCCTCAACGGCCTTAACGCGGGCCGTAAGCGCGAACTGCGCGACGGCGCTGGACGCCGCGCGCAAATATCAATCTACAGCTTTTCGACTTGACCGAATTCGAGCTCAACTGGAGTCGAACGCCCGAAGATCGTCACCGATACACGAACCCGAGATTTTTCGTAGTTCACTTCCTCGACGTTTCCGTTGAAGTCGGTGAATGGGCCATCCTTCACACGCACCATCTCGCCCACTTCAAACAACGTTTTCGGACGCGGTTTTTCGACGCCTTCCTGCATTTGGGACATAATCTTTTCGACTTCCCGAGGGGAAATCGGGCTGGGCCTGTTCCGTGCGCCGCCAACGAAACCGGTCACTTTGGCAGTGTTTTTTACCAAATGCCAAGTTTCGTCTGTCATTTCCATTTCAACCAGGACGTATCCCGGGAAGAAACGACGCTCGGTAACGGATTTGTGTCCGCCTTTGACCTCAACCACCTCTTCAGTTGGAACGAGAATCTGACCAAACTGATCCTGCATTCCAGCGCGCTCGATGCGCTCCTGAAGCGCGCGCTGCACGCTCTTCTCCATGCCGGAGTAGGCGTGCACGACGTACCAACGCTTTCCGCTCGGGGATGCCGGAGTATCGCTCATATCATTTCCAACCCAGTATCACCGAGAAAATCACCCATTCGATGGACTTATCGCTAAGCCAAAGAAGGATGGCCATGATCAATACGAAGGCGAAAACCACCAGCGTCGTCTGCGTTGCTTCTTTGCGGGTCGGCCAGACTACCTTGCGGACTTCCTTGTACGAATCCTTGGCAAAGGCGATGAAACCCTTCCCTTGCGTGGACAGAAGTCCAACGGCAACTCCCGCGATCACACCGACCGCGAGCGCGGCGCCGCGGACGTACCATTCTTGGCCGGAGAGCCAGAAGAAACCCACGAACCCGGCCAAGACCAACAATACACCCGCGGCCACCATCAATTTGTCGCCGGAAGTATTTACAGTTTCGACGGAAGGATTCGCCATAACACCTTAAGCAGCGCCACTTGGCGCGAGAATTTGGCAGGGGCAGAGGGAATCGAACCCCCAACCTTCGGTTTTGGAGACCGACGCTCTGCCAGTTGAGCTATACCCCTAAACCATTTTGGGGCCGACGCTATCGTCGACCCCGAAACTATCGACTACCGAGAAGATTTCTGGCTCTTACTCGATAATCTTGGCGACGACACCTGCACCGACGGTACGGCCGCCTTCACGGATGGCGAAACGCAGACCTTCTTCCATCGCGATCGGCGCGATCAGCTTCACCGTGATCGACACGTTGTCGCCCGGCATCACCATTTCCTTGTCCTTCGGCAACTCGATCGAGCCGGTCACGTCCGTCGTGCGGAAGTAGAACTGCGGGCGATAGTTGTTGAAGAACGGCGTGTGACGACCGCCTTCGTCCTTCGACAGAACATACACTTCAGCCGTAAAGTGCGTGTGCGGCGTGATCGAACCCGGCTTGGCCAGCACCTGGCCGCGCTCGACGTCTTCACGCTTCGTGCCGCGCAGCAGGATACCGACGTTGTCGCCCGCTTGACCCTGGTCGAGCAGCTTGCGGAACATTTCCACGCCCGTGCAGGTCGTCTTCACCGTCGTCTTGATACCGACGATTTCGATTTCCTCGCCAACCTTCACCACGCCACGCTCGATACGGCCCGTCACCACCGTGCCGCGACCCGAGATCGAGAACACGTCTTCCACCGGCATCAGGAATGCGCCGTCCACTGCGCGCTCCGGCGTCGGGATGTACGTGTCCAGTGCGTCGGCCAGGTTCATGATCGCCACTTCGCCCAGCTCGCCCGTGTCGCCTTCCAGCGCCAGCTTGGCCGAACCCTTGATGATCGGCGTGTCGTCGCCCGGGAAGTCGTACTTCGACAGAAGCTCGCGCACTTCCATTTCGACGAGTTCGAGCAGCTCGGCGTCGTCAACCATGTCGCACTTGTTCAGGAACACGATGATGTACGGCACGCCCACCTGGCGAGCCAGCAGGATGTGCTCACGCGTTTGCGGCATCGGGCCGTCAGCGGCCGAGCACACCAGGATCGCGCCGTCCATCTGAGCGGCGCCCGTGATCATGTTCTTCACATAGTCGGCGTGGCCCGGGCAGTCGACGTGCGCGTAGTGGCGGTTAGCCGTTTCGTACTCGACGTGCGCGGTGTTGATCGTGATACCACGTGCCTTCTCTTCCGGCGCCGCGTCGATCTGGTCGTATGCCTTTGCTTCGCCGCCGAACTTCTTGGTCAGCACCGTCGTGATCGCTGCCGTCAGCGTGGTCTTGCCATGGTCAACGTGACCAATCGTTCCAACGTTCACGTGCGGCTTGGTCCGCTCGAATTTACCTTTGGCCATTTTCGACTCCTAACAGGATTTTCGTACCTTGCGCCGCGCGCAAACACTCTAGACTGGCGTTGCTGGTGCCCATGGGCAGGATCGAACTGCCGACCTCTCCCTTACCAAGGGAGTGCTCTACCACTGAGCCACATGGGCGCAACCATTGACACTGGAGCGGGTGAAGGGAATCGAACCCTCGTCGTAAGCTTGGAAGGCTTCTGCTCTACCATTGAGCTACACCCGCATGGGCCTTGATTCCCTACCGCTTAAAATTCTGGTGGAGGAGGTTGGATTCGAACCAACGTAGGCGTAAGCCAACAGATTTACAGTCTGCCCCCTTTAGCCACTCGGGCACCCCTCCGCAGAGAACTATCAATTATGATGGCTCATCGCGCCGTTGTCAAGCGCAGCACGTGATCCGTCTCGATTAATCCTCTCACTTATAGTCATTTCAGAAAGCAAAAAACCCCACCTTTTTGGGGTGGGGTTTTTTGTTGCTGCATGAGGAGCCTGACGATTACCTACTTTCACACGGGAGATCCGCACTATCATCGG
>NZ_JARUXL010000001.1:3112825-3412868 GCF_031451455.1 Caballeronia sp. LZ024
ACCCTCAGTCGCCTTTGAAGTTCAGCCGCTTAACTACCGCCGCCACCCCTTCCGTTCTGCGTCGCTGCATCAGCAGCAGAGAAACGAGATTATGAAGAATCTTTTTCCCTCTGTCAACATCTTTTTTCGCTTTCGCTTCCAAATTTGCCGACTTCCGGAACCGCCTGTTCCCTTGGCGGCCTCGTTTTGAAACGAGGATGCGAATAGTAGGGCAACCCGGCGCCAATGACAAGAGAATGACGAAAATATTTTTGTCCGCCGTTTAATGAGCCTGCGTGGACGCCATCGCTTCAAGAGGAACCGCCTCCGCCATCGCCGAATATCCGGCGTCGCTCGGGTGAATGTGGTCGCCGCTGTCGTAGCGACGCTGCAGCACGTCCGGTCGCGCCGGATCGCGCAACGCCCGGTCGAAATCGATCACGCCGTCGAACGCGCGGCTTGCGCGGATCGACTCGTTCACCGCCAGCCGGATCTTTTCCCGCTCCGGCGGCAGCGACGCGGGCGTCAACGTGGCCCCATATATCTTGATGCCGCGCTGATGCGCCTGCGCGATCAGCCGCTGGTAGCCCCGCAGCAGCGAATCCGCCGTCACCTGGGTGTGCGGGTTGTCGCAGTCGAGGCCAGCGTGCGCAGGCATCGCGGCGAAATTGATGTCGTTGATGCCGATCAGCACGATGATCGCGCGCACGCCGGGCTGGCGCAGCGCGTCGCGCTCGAAGCGGCCGATCACCGCCTCGCCATAGCACGGCGAATTGCTCAGCAGACGATTGCCGCTGATCCCCGCGTTGACAACCGCCGTTCCCGCCTCGCCCTTTGCAGCGAGGCGACGCGCCAGCGCGTCGGGCCAGCGCCGGTTCGCATTGGGTGTCGATCGCATGCCGTCCGTGATCGAATCGCCGATGGCGACGACGCTCTCTGCCGACGCATCGTCGACGGCGACACCCGTCAGCCACGCGTATTGCGTGAAGCGGGTGCGAAAAGCATCGGCGGAGGTGTCGGCCGAATGGTCGCCGGGCGTCGAGACGTAATTGACCTGGCTCGCCACGCGATGCCACGCGGCAAGCCGCTGCTCCTTCGCCGCATGGATACTGACCGCGAGCGGCTGCTTGGCCGACACGTCGAAGGCGACCGGATCGCTGTCGATCTGGCCGCCCGGTGCGATCGTCACGTTCGGGCGTCCGCCGAACAGCACGGCGCGATCGGTTCCCGGACGCGTCGCCGCGCTGCCTGCGCCGAGCGCCCGCGCGATGTGCACCGACTCGATCGCGAGCGGCGCCGTGCCGTAGACATTGCTCAGACGCAGCCGGGCGCGTTTGCCGTCGAGTTGCGGATAGACCAGTTGCCGCATGGTCCGCCCGCCGATTTCAGGCGCGCGGTACAGCGGCGGCAAGTCCGCCTGCTGCGGGATCGCCTGCAGCGCGGTCGCCCAGGCGCTCACCCAATGGCCGCTGGACGGCGGTTCGGAGACGGTCTGCGCGAATGCAGCCGATCCGACAAGAAACTGCGCGGCCAGCATACCCGCGCTTGCAGCAAGAATTCGAAGCTTCATTCGGTTGATCGGAGGCAGAAAATAGAGCGATTGTGCCTGATCGACGCGCGCCGCCGAAGATCGCCGAAGCGGCTGCTTTTCGCCGGATTCCCGGCGACTCGCCGGAAAAGCCTCAGAATAGAGTCATACGGCCGACTGGCCCAACCTAGAATCGACATCCGCATGCAATCGAAGAATTCCGCAACTCCGGCCACCGCCGCCCACCAGTCACTCCACTGGGAGGAAGACGGCGTAAGCCACTCCGCGCGCTGGCGCTCGGAGAGCGGCAATGCGCCGCCGAAGCGCGTCGTGATCGGCGACGATCAGATGACCGCCGATTCCGCCTATCGGCTCGCATGTGAAGGGACGGCGATCCTCTGGCGCGGCGATTTCCAGAACGCGCGCCAGTTATTGCAGGCGATGGCGCGCCGGATCGAGAACAAGCCGAAAAAGCGCAAGGCGGCCGAAGCGCCCGAGCCGTCTCCCGTCGACCGCTTCAATCTGCATCGGCTCGCGCAGTCGCAGCGCGCTCGCACGCTGGCGATGCTCGTTCTTCCGCTCGACGAGCAGTACGCGATTCCGCTGCGCCGCGCGCCCGACGTGCGCGACGCCTGCGAAGAAGCGTATGGCCCAGCCGATGGACCGTCGGTGGTGTCGTTGCGGGAAGTGCTCGGCCTTGTCGGCGCGCACGAGTGGCGCAAGAAGGGCGTCGAAATCCCGGCGCTCGGCGCACGCATTCATCCTTATTACGGCGTGTTTTCGCCGGTGCGCGGCGAGTACATCAAGCTTGTCGCCGACCAGCCGCTGCCGTCGAAGTCGCTCGCCTTCGATATCGGCACCGGCACCGGCGTCCTTGCGGCGCTTCTCGCACAGCGCGGCGTCGAACGCGTGGTCGCGACCGACATGGACCCGCGCGCGCTCGCCTGCGCTCGTGAAAACGTCGAGCGGCTCGGGCTCGGTAATCAGGTCGATGTGATCGAAGCCGATCTCTTTCCCGATGGCCGCGCGCCGCTCGTCGTGTGCAATCCGCCGTGGCTGCCCGCGCGGCCGAGTTCGGCGATCGAGCATGCGATCTACGATCCGGAAAGCCGCATGCTGCGCGGCTTTCTCGACGGCCTCGCCGCGCATCTGACGCCCGGCGGCGAAGGCTGGCTGATCCTGTCCGATTTCGCGGAACATCTCGGCTTGCGCACGCGCGCGCAGTTGCAGGAATGGATCGACGCGGCCGGCCTGAAGGTCGACGGGCGGCTCGATGTCAAGCCGCACCACCCGCGCGCCGCCGACAAAACCGATCCGCTTTTCTCGGCGCGCTCGAAGGAAACGACGTCGCTGTGGCGGCTCGTGGCCGCCTGATTCAGGGACGCGCCGCGTTCAGCGACTGCAGATAGGCGAGCGCGCCCTCACCCGCGACGAGTCCGCTCGCGAGACACGCCGTCAGCAGATAACCGCCGGTCGGCGCTTCCCAGTCGAGCATTTCGCCGGCGCAGAACGCGCCCGGCAAAGTAGCGAGCATCAAATGCGCGTCGAGCGATTCGAACGCGACGCCGCCCGCGCTGCTGATCGCCTCGGCGATCGGCCGCGGCCGCCGCACGACGAGCGGCAACGCCTTGATGCGCCGCGCGAGCGTCGGCAGATCGGCGAATTCTTCCTTGCCGACGCACTCGCGCAGCAACCCCGCCTTCACGCCGACAATGTGCAGCCGGCCTTGCAGATGACTCGACATCGAGCGCGCGCCGCGCGGATGCGTCACTTCGGCGAGCACCCGCTCGGGCGTCATACCCGGCGCGAGATCGAGCAGGATCGTCGCGCCGTCGCCGGGATTCTGCTTCAGCCATTCCCGAATCGGCGCCGACAGCGCGTAGACGAGACTGCCTTCGATGCCCGTCGCCGTGATCAGGCACTCGCCGGCGCGCCAGTCGATCGCGCCCTTTTCCCGCTCGATGCCGATCGCCACCGATTTCAGCGCTTCGCCCGCAAAACGGTTGCTGAAATGTTCGCTCCAGTCGACGTCGAAACCGCAATTTGACGGTTCGAACGGCTGCACGCGCGCCCCGCGCGCTTCGAGAAACGGCACCCACGTGGCATCCGAGCCGAGCCGCGGCCAGCTCGCGCCGCCGAGCGCCAGAACGACCGCGTCGGCCTGCACGCGCACTTCGCCTTCGGGCGCGGCGAACACCAGCGCGGACGACGCCCATCCCGTCCAGCGATGCCGCATATGGAACCGGACGCCCGCCCCGCGCAGCCGATGCAGCCACGCACGCAGCATCGGCGCCGCTTTCATGTCGGTCGGAAAGACGCGCCCCGAACTGCCGACGAACGTTTCGATGCCGAGTTCGTGCACCCATTGCCGCAGCGCGCCGGCATCGAAACGGCGCAGGAGCGGCGCGATCTGCTCGCTGCGCGCGCCGTAGCGGGCGAGAAACGGCGCGGCGGCCTCCGAATGCGTGAGGTTCATGCCGCCCTTGCCCGCCATCAGGAACTTGCGGCCGACCGACGGCATCGCGTCGTAGACATCGACCTGCGCGCCGCCCGCCGCGAGCGCCTCGGCCGCCATCAGGCCGGCCGGCCCGCCGCCGATGACGGCCACGCGTGAAATCTGTTTCGGTTCGGGTGCGGACATGCTCTCGGCTGCGGTGGGAAACGCCGACATTGTCGCATTCCGTCGCGCGCGGGCCCGCTCCGGCCGTAAGTCATCAAATAACAAAAATGAATTTGGCCAGGCGCGCGCGAGCACGTAGCATCGCGCGATCGTTGCCTCGTCAAACTTTTTAACGGTTCACTCATGTCAGCTTCTATCGCCTCCGGGCGCGCCCACGCGCCGGCCGCCGCCTCCGCCGCCGATGCGCGGCCCGTCATCCGCAGCGCCGCCGATGTCTCCGATCTCGTCAACCGCGGCGCGGCGGTCGGCAGCGACGCACGCGTCGTCATTGCGATCGCCCTCGGCGGCGTATTCCTCGACGCCTACGATCTCGGCGCGCTCGCGTTCGGCGTCAAGGACATCGCCCGCGAGTTCTCGCTCACGCCGACCGGGACGGGCTTCGTCGCGTCGGCGATCACGTTCGGCGCGATCGTCGGTGCGCTGATCGGCGGCTATCTCACCGACAAAATCGGCCGCTATCGCGTGTTCATGGCCGACATGTTCTTTTTCGTCATCGCGGCGATCGCCTGCGCGCTCGCGCCGAACGCCTGGGTGCTCGGCGGCTCGCGCTTCGTGATGGGGCTGGGCGTCGGCATCGACCTGCCGGTCGCGATGGCCTTTCTCGCCGAATTCTCCCGGCTGAAGGGGCGCGGCAACAAGGCGGCCAGCATCGCGATGTGGTGTCCGACGTGGTACGCGGCGATCAGCGTGTCGTACCTGCTCGTGCTCGGGCTGTACGCGGTGCTGCCCGAAAGCCACTCCGGCTGGCTCTGGCGCCTGATTCTCGGCTTCGGCGCGGTGCCGGCGATCGTGATCATCGCGATTCGCAGCCGGTATATCAGCGAGTCGCCGGTGTGGGCGGCCAATCAGGGCGATCTCGCCGGCGCCGCCGCGATTCTCAAACGCTCCTATGGCCTCGACACGCGCGTCGAGGCGTCGCCCGCGACCGCGGCCGCGACGCGCACGCCGCGCAAGGCGTCCTGGAGCAACTACGGCGCGCTTTTGCGCGGGGTCTACCTGCGACGCACCGTGCTCGCGACGATCATCGCGATCGCGTCCTCGTTCGCGTACAACGCGGTGGCGTTCGGTTTGCCGGTCATCATTTCCAGCTTCCTCAAGCAGTCGATGCTCACGACCATCCTCGCTTCGCTCGCGCTCAATCTGTGCTTCGCGTTCGTCGGCGGACTGATCGCGGTGCGCACCGTGCCGAAGATCGGCGCGTGGAAGCTGACGGTCGGCGGCTACGCGTTCCAGCTGGCGGCGCTCGTCGGACTGGCGATCGTCGGGCGTCCGGCGAACGGCGCGGAAGTCGTCATGGCGATCGCGTTCCTCGCGCTATTCCTGCTCGGACAGGGCTTCGGGCCCGGCTCGCACAGCATGACGTTCGCGTCGCTCAGTTACCCGACTTCGCTGCGCGGCGTCGGCGTCGGCTTCAACCAGACGCTGATGCGCTCCAGCTCGACCGTGTCGCTGTTCCTGTTCCCGGTGTTGTCGGCGGCGCTCGGGACGAAAGTGTTCTGGATCATCGCGGCCGCGCCGCTTGCCGGACTGATCGCGCTCCTCGCGATTCGCTGGGAGCCGTCGGGTTACGACGTCGATGCCGAGGATTTCGAGACCTCGGGCGGGCGAGTCGCCGGTTGATCGAGTTTGCTGCGACATAGCTAGCACCGCTCATCCCGTCTGGAAGAAGGGCCGCTTCAGCAGAAGCGGCCCTTTTTTTGTCGCCGGACACGGCGTTCCTCGACTTGCCAGTTCCCTTCCCGCCCGAGGCAAAAATCCTCGCGTTACTGTCAAAAAAAGTTATAAACCGACCGGCCGGTCGGTTTATAATCGCCGCACAGCGACTTACCTTGAGCGAGATCGTCATGTACACCCAATCCCTCGATATTCCCGGCAACGTCCAGCCGATCGGCGCGCAAGCCGATACGAGCGCCTCTCCCGAGCAGCAACGCTTCGACGCCGTGATGCAGGCCGACGGCAAAATCGAGCCGCAGGACTGGATGCCCGAGGCCTACCGCAAGACCCTGATCCGCCAGATTTCGCAGCACGCGCATTCGGAAATCATCGGCATGCAGCCGGAAGGCAACTGGATCAGCCGCGCGCCAAGCCTGAAGCGCAAGGCGATCCTGCTCGCGAAAGTGCAGGACGAAGGCGGTCACGGCCTCTATCTATATAGCGCCGCTGAAACGATGGGCGTCTCGCGCGATCAGCTGGTCGCCGCGCTCCACGCCGGCAAGGCCAAATATTCGAGCATCTTCAATTACCCGACGCCCACCTGGGCGGATGTCGGCGTGATCGGCTGGCTGGTCGACGGCGCCGCGATCATGAACCAGATTCCGCTCTGCCGCTGCACCTACGGTCCGTACGCCCGCGCGATGATCCGCATCTGCAAGGAAGAGTCGTTCCATCAGCGGCAAGGCTTCGACGCCCTGCTCGCGATGATGAAGGGCACGGAGGCGCAAAAAGAGATGGTCCAGCAGGCGGTCGACCGCTGGTGGTGGCCGGTGCTGATGATGTTCGGCCCGAGCGACAAGGATTCGATCCACAGCGGCCAGTCGTTCCAGTGGGGCATCAAGCGCATTTCGAACGACGATCTGCGCCAGAAATTCGTCGATGCGACTGTCGAGCAGGCGAAGATCCTCGGCGTCACGCTGCCCGATCCCGATCTGAAGTGGAACGAGGAACGCAAGGCGCACGACTACGGCGCGATCGACTGGGACGAATTCTGGCGCGTCGTGAATGGCGACGGCCCGTGCAACAAGGAGCGTCTCGCCACCCGCGTGAAGGCGCACGACGACGGCGCCTGGGTCCGCGAAGCCGCGCTCGCGCACGCGGAAAAACAAGCCGCCCGCGCTCATCAACAAGCTGCGTAAATTGGAGACGAACATGAACAAGGAATGGCCGATCTGGGAAGTATTCGTTCGCAGCAAGCAGGGGCTCGATCACAAGCACTGCGGGAGCCTCCACGCACCCGACGCGCCCGCCGCGCTGCGCATGGCGCGCGACGTCTACACGCGTCGTCAGGAAGGCGTGAGCATCTGGGTGGTGCCCTCGTCGGCGATCACGGCGTCCGATCCCGCCGACAAGGCCGAACTCTTCGAGCCCGCCGGCGACAAGATCTACCGTCATCCGACCTTCTTCGTGCTGCCCGACGAAATCAACCACATGTAAGGCGCTGAAGACATGACGACGCCCCAACATCTCGCCTACGTGCTGCGTCTCGCCGACAACGCGCTGATCCTCGGACAGCGCAACGCCGAGTGGTGCAGTCACGGTCCGGCGCTGGAAGAAGACATCGCGCTCGCGAACATCAGCCTCGATCTGATCGGTCAGGCGCGATTGCTCTATTCGCACGCGGCGACGCTCGACGAAGCGCTCAACGGCAAGAAGAAGACCGAAGACGATTACGCCTACTTCCGCACCGAGCGCGAGTTCGCGAACTACACGATCGCCGAGTTGCCGCACTTCGGGCCGCTTGCGGGCACTGCGCGCACCGAGCGCGACTACGCGGTGACGATCGTGCGCAACTTCCTGTATTCCGCGCTGATGAGCCATCTGTGGACGGCGCTCGAATCGTCGACCGACGAGCATCTCGCCGCCATCGCCGCGAAATCGCTGAAGGAAACGCGCTATCACCTGCATCACGCGGGCGACTGGCTGATCCGCTTCGGCGACGGCACCGAGGAATCGCATCGGCGCGCACAGGCGGCGCTCGACTACCTGATGCCGTACACGCGGGAGTTCTTCAGCGTCGACGACGTGGAAACGGCGATCGCCGCGGCGGGCATCGGCCCGCTTCCGACCGATATCGAAACCGCGTGGCGGGAAGACGTCGCCGCGACGCTCGAACAGGCGACGCTCGTCGCGCCGCCCGAGGCGAAGCACGTGAGCACCGGCAAGCACGGCGAGCATTCCGAACACATGGGCTATCTGCTCGCCGAGATGCAGAGCCTCGCGCGTCAGCACCCCGGCGCGGGCTGGTAACGCCATGATGACGACCGCCGACGCCACCCTCGAACGCGCCTGGGAAGTGCTGGAAAACGTGCCCGACCCGGAAATTCCGGTGGTATCGATCCGCGAACTCGGCATTTTGCGCGACGTGCGTCGCGGGGCGGACGACGTCATCGAAGTGGTGATCACGCCGACTTATTCCGGCTGCCCGGCGATGTCGCAGATCGCCGAAGACATCGAGGACGCGCTGTCGCAGGCCGGTCTCGGCGCGCACCGGATCGAAACCGTGCTCGCGCCCGCCTGGACCACGGACTGGATGACCGACGACGCACGCGAAAAGCTGCGCCGCTACGGCATCGCGCCGCCGACGGGCAATTGCGGCAGCGCGGCGCCGAAGGAAAAGACGATCCGCTTCGTCCCGCGCGCCGCCGTCGTCGAGACGCCCGCCTGCCCGCGCTGCGGCTCGACGCACACCGAGCGCCTCGCGCAATTCGGCTCGACCGCGTGCAAGGCGCTGTACCGCTGCATCGACTGCCGCGAGCCGTTCGACTATTTCAAACCCTACTGACCCGACATCATGGCGACTCCGCAATTCCATCCGCTGCGTATCCGCGAAGTACGGCCCGAAACCGCCGATGCCGTCACCGTTTCGTTCGACGTTCCGCCGCATCTGCGCGACGCGTTCCGTTTCACGCAAGGCCAGTTCGTCACGCTGAAGACGCACATCGACGGCGAGGAAACGCGCCGTTCGTATTCGATTTGCGTCGGCGTGACCGACTACGACCGCGACGGCGAACTGCGCATCGGCATCAAGCGCGTGCGCGGCGGGCGCTTCTCGAACTTCGCGTTCGACACGCTGCAGCCCGGTCACGAAATCGACGTGATGACGCCCGACGGCCGCTTCTTCACGCACCTGAACGCGGATCACGCGAAGCATTACGTCGCGTTCTCGGGCGGCTCGGGCATCACCCCGGTGCTCGCGATCGTCAAGACGACGCTCGAATCGGAGCCGACGAGCCGCTTCACGCTGGTCTACGGCAACCGCAGCGTCGACGCGATCATGTTCGCCGAGGAACTCGAAGACCTGAAGAACCGCTTCATGAGCCGGTTCTCGCTGTATCACGTGCTGTCCGACGATTTGCAGGACGTCGAGTTGTTCAACGGCGTGCTGGATCAGGACAAGTGCGCGGCGTTTTTGCAGACTCTCACGCCCGCCGCCGACATCGACGAAGCCTTCATCTGCGGCCCCGGCCCGATGATGGACGCGGCCGAAGCCGCCTTGAAGGACGCGGGCGTGCCGCCGAAGCAGGTGCACGTCGAGCGCTTCGGCACGCCGCTGCCGCAGGCGGGCGTGCCGCCCATCGAGATCACCGAGAACACGCCGGCCGCCGACCTCGAACTGATCATCGACGGGAAAAAGCGCAAGCTGCGCCTGCCTTACGCCGGCCTGAGCGTGCTCGATGTCGGCCTGAAGGCGGGTCTCGCGCTGCCTTACGCGTGCAAGGGCGGCGTGTGCTGCACCTGCCGCGCGAAAGTGCTCGAAGGTGAAGTGAAGATGGAAAAGAACTTCACGCTGGAACAGCACGAAATCGACGATGGCTACGTGCTGACGTGCCAGTGCCATCCGGTTTCGGATCGCATCGTCGTGAGCTACGACGAACGTTGATCGTCATGAAGCCTGGCTTACACTAGGGCCGCTTCGTGCGGTCCTTTTGTTTTGCAGCCAGCTTTCGTCAGCGGACACACAACGATGAGCATGATCCACGTCACCAACGGCGACCACGCCGCCAACACCCTTCGCGAAGCGCTAAAGCTCGCGGGCCGCGACGAACGCGTCGTCGCGCTGAAGGACGATCTCGCGGTCGGCCCGATTCGCAACGTCGACGACGCGCCCGACACGCGCGCCGCGTTCTGGCGTCACGTGCTCGCGCGCGACGGCATCGACTTCGACGCCGAGTTCGAGCAGCAGGAAACGCAGTTGCAAGCCCTCGTGCGCAACGACGCGCAGATCGTCGTCTGGCACGGCCAGAGCGCGTCGGATCAGCTGGCGCTCAGGCGTGTCGCCTATCATCTGCGCAATGCGCCGCAGCGGCTGAACGAAGCCAAACTCTCCGACCGCGATCTCCCCTTCGTAACCGACGCCGACGGCCAGGAGCGGCGTCGCGGCCGCCGGGACGGCGTGACGGCCGTCGGCATGTTCTCGGCGGAGGAACTGCTCGCGAAATTGCCGAGCGCCGCGCCGATCTCGGTGCTGCGCATCGGACGGCTCGCGCTCGAATGGCAGGAGGCGAAGCACGTGAACGCGGAAACGCGGCGCTGGCAGGACAACACGTTTGTCGCGGGCACTTACGCCGAGATCGACCAGGCGATTCTCGACATCGTCACGCCGGACTGGCAGCCGGCGCGGCGCATCGCCGGACAGGTGATGGCCGCCGAATTCGGCTTCATGGTCAGCGATTCGATCGCCTTCTGGCGCTGCCGCGAACTGGCGATGGCGGGACGGCTTAAACTTCGCGGCGAACCCGGCGACATCGTCAACGCAGACCTCCGGCAGAGCGCCGGCAACTCCGACTAAAACCGTATTCGACTTCTCAATGGCCCGCACAAGAGCGCCCGATCACGACACCCAACGCGAACAGATCCTCGAACTCGCCGCCGCCAAATTCGCCCAGACGAGCTATCCGAGCACCTCGATGGCCGACCTCGCCGCGGCGAGCGGCACGTCGAAGGCGCGCCTCTACCACTATTACGAGAGCAAGGAAGCGATCCTCTTCGATCTGCTCGACCGCTACACCAAGCGGCTGATGCTGATCATCGCGGAGGTGGAAGGCGCGAGCCAGCGACGCGGCCTTACCGAGCGGGAAGCGTTCGCGGAACTGGTCCGCGCGTTTCTCGCGGAGTACGAGACGTCGCACAGCCGGCACGTCGCGCTGCTCAACGACGTGAAGTATCTCGAAGACGTCCAGCGCACGATCGTGCTCGACCGGCAGCGCGATATCGTGGCCGCGTTCGCCCGACAACTGGCGCGCGCCTATCCGAAGCGCGCGACGAAGGAAAACCAGACCGCCCTCACGATGATGGTGTTCGGCATGATCAACTGGACGTTCACCTGGCTCAAGCCGGGCGGGAAACTGGGCTATCGCGAGTTCGCGGAACAGGTCGTCGATGTGATCGAGCACGGGCTCAACGGCGATCAATGACGTGCTGCGCGACAGCACCAATCCGCGAACAGTGAATGTTGTTTTGAGACACAATCACTAAATAGTTGATTTTGTTAAGATTTCTTATTTGTACGCGATTTTTTAGAACGCCGCCTCAGGGGCGTTTTAAGGGTTTTCCCGTATCCGTATTTCACTATTCGGGTAAAATTCGTTTTGCGATGCAGCACGTCGCATGACGAATCAAGGAGAACCCATCGTGAACATGACTATCAACCGCGTTGCCGCACCCACCGTCGCAGCCGAGCGCGCGCTGCCGGACGCCGGTCGACGGCCGGTTTTGGTTCGCGAGCTGTCTTCGGGCGACCGCGAGCGTCTGCTCACCCATTTTCTCGCGCTCGACGAAGACGACCGCCTGTTGCGCTTCGGCCAGATCGTGCCGGATCACGTCATCGACAACTACGTGCGCAATATCGATTTCACGCGCGACACGGTATTCGGCGTCTTCGACAACGAACTGCAACTGATCGGCGTCGGTCATCTGGCGTATCTGCCGGCTGAAGGCGACAAGCGCACCGCCGAATTCGGCGTGTCCGTGCTGGAAAGCGCGCGCGGCCGCGGCATCGGCACGAAGATGTTCGAGCGCGCCGCCATCCGCAGCCGCAACACGCAGGTATCGATGCTCTATATGCACTGCCTGTCGCGCAATTCGACGATGATGCACATCGCCAAGAAATCGGGCATGAAGATCGAGTACGCGTATGGCGAGGCGGATGCTTATCTGTCGCTCACGCCCGCCGATCAGTCGAGCCTCATCGCGGAAATGCTGCAGGAGCAAGCTGCCACGTTCGACTACGCGATCAAGCGCCAGGCGCGCCGCGCGTCGCAAATGTTCAACGTGTTCATGCCGACGGCGGGCGCTGCGTAAGGAAACGCGGGGTTGGCGTTGCGAGCGGGACCAAACAAAGGGCGGCCATGACCGCCCTTCTTCTTTTGTGCCGCGCCGACAGTATCGGCGACGGGGTCAGCGCAGCGGCAGCGCGGTTGTTTCCTTGATGCGCTCGAGCGAAAAGCTCGTCTTGACGTCGATCACCGACGGATGGTGCAGCAACTGGTCCTGCACGAAGCGCGAAAAGTGCGCCATGTCTTCCACCTGAACGCGCAGCAGATAGTCCATGTCGCCGGTCATCGCGTCGCAGGCGACGACTTCCGGCCATGTGCGCACGGCTTCGCGAAACAGATCGGCGTGGGTCGCGGGATTCGGCGAGCGCGTTCCTGCCGTCCCGCCGCGCTTTTCCAGGCGCACATTCACATACGCCAGCAGCCCCAGCCCGAGCTTTTGCGGATCGAGCAACGCCACATATCCGCGAATGACGCCGCTTTCCTCCAGCCGCCGGATGCGCCGCAGGCACGGACTCGGAGATAGATTCACCCGCTCCGCGATCTCCTGATTCGACAGCCGCCCGTTCTCCTGAAGAATCGCGAGAATTCTCCGATCGATCGCATCGAATTCGGCATCGGCCATTTTCTGTCTCCGGTTCTTTGAAACGCAGCAGCAACTTGCGCAATCGTATTCATCGACAATTTATTTCGCAAGCTTTCGCTGGACGCGCTTGATTACACTTCATCTCACTATTTCCGCACAGAGATTCAAGGAGACGAGATGACTTTTCAGGGCTGGGACAACCCCGTCGGCACCGACGGCTTCGAGTTCATCGAATACACCGCGCCGGATCCGGTCGCGCTCGGCAAACTCTTCGAGCAGATGGGCTTCACCGCGATCGCGCGCCATCGCCACAAGAACGTGACGCTGTACCGCCAGGGCGAGATCAACTTCATCATCAACGCCGAGCCGGATTCGTTCGCGCAGCGCTTCGCGCGCCTGCATGGACCGTCGATTTGCGCGATCGCGTTTCGCGTCGCCGACGCAGGCAAGGCCTACCAGCGCGCGCTCGAACTCGGCGCATGGGGCTTCGACAATAAAACCGGCCCGATGGAACTGAACATCCCGGCGATCAAGGGCATCGGCGATTCGCTGATCTATTTCGTCGACCGCTGGCGCGGCAAGAACGGCGCGCAGCCGGGCAGCATCGGCGACATCAGCATCTACGACGTCGATTTCGAGCCGATTCCCGGCGCCGAGCAGAATCCGGTCGGCCACGGACTCACGTATATCGATCACCTGACGCACAACGTCCATCGCGGCCGCATGATCGAATGGGCCGAATTCTACGAGCGGCTTTTCAACTTCCGCGAAGCGCGCTATTTCGACATCGAAGGCAAGGTGACGGCGGTGAAGTCGAAGGCGATGACTTCGCCCTGCGGCAAAATCCGCATTCCGATCAACGAGGAAGGTTCGGAGACGGCCGGCCAGATTCAGGAATATCTCGACGCGTATCGCGGCGAAGGCATCCAGCACATCGCGCTCGGCACCGACGACATCTATCGCACCGTCGACGGCCTCAACGGCGCCAAGATCTCGCTGCTCGACACCATCGACACGTATTACGAACTCGTCGACCGCCGCGTGCCGAGCCACGGCGAATCGGTGGCGGAACTGAAGAAGCGCGGGATTCTGATCGACGGCGTCGCCGACGAAATCCTGCTGCAGATCTTCACCGAGAACCAGATCGGGCCGATCTTCTTCGAGATCATCCAGCGCAAGGGCAATCAGGGTTTCGGCGAGGGCAATTTCAAGGCGCTCTTCGAATCGATCGAACTCGATCAGATGCGCCGCGGCGTACTGAAGGACACGACCAGCTAAAGCGGACGCGCAAAGAAAAAGGCGAGCGATCGAATCGATCCTCGCCTTTTTTGTTTTTGACGGCTCATGCTGGAAGAGCCGCCGAGTGTCCGGTCAGTCTTGCGCCTCGTCGTCGGCCTGCGACGCGTCCTGGCGCGTGCTGCGGGCGTCCGCGATTTGCGCGCGCATCTGCGCGACTTGCTGCGCGGGCGATGCGTTGACGTGCGAAGTGGCGTTGCCGCCGCGAATCGGGGCGTTCATCGCGAAAAAGGCGGCCGAAACCATCAAAAAGCTCTGGATATGGCGCTGCTTCATTGTTTTATCTCCTTCTGGACTGCGTGCTGCATGGGTACGGCTAGTGCTGCTTCGTAAAGCCTGACTCCGAAATTCGGTACGCAAAAAGGTGCGCAAGCGCGAGGTTAGACAGGATAAGGGATATGAGTTCCGCGGCCCGGTCGTTTTTACAGCTAGTAACATCCGTGTGCAAAAGCACTCGAACGCGTCGTCAAAACGACATAAACTGAAGCAAGCGCCTCATTTTTCAGCGGGTTTTTACCACTGCCCGAAACGCGCGCGACTCGGCACACTCACAATCCCGGCCAACGCGTCCACAAGATGCCGCAGCCCACAGAATGCTTTGGTGATCCCAAACTGGGTGGAGGAGTACACATAATGAATGCCCCGCTAGACGCAGAACAAAGAGCTTCGCTAGAAGCCGCGCTGAAATCCGTCACGCTCGACGACAAATACACGCTCGAACGCGGCCGCGCGTACATGAGCGGCATTCAGGCGCTGGTCCGGCTGCCGATGCTGCAACAGGAACGCGACAAGACCGCCGGGCTCAATACCGCCGGTTTCATCTCCGGCTATCGCGGTTCTCCCCTCGGTGGTCTCGACCAGTCGCTCTGGAAGGCGAAGACGCATCTCGCCGCGCATCAGATCGTGTTCCAGCCCGGCGTGAACGAAGACCTCGCGGCCACCGCCGTCTGGGGTTCGCAGCAGGTCAACCTGTACCCGAGCGCCAAATACGACGGCGTGTTCTCGATGTGGTACGGCAAGGGTCCGGGCGTCGACCGCTCCGGCGACGTCTTCAAGCACGGCAATTCGGCGGGTTCGTCCGCGCACGGCGGCGTGCTGGTGCTCGCCGGCGACGACCACGCCGCGAAATCCTCGACGCTCGCGCATCAGTCGGAACACATCTTCAAGGCGTGCGGCCTGCCGGTGCTGTTTCCGTCGAACGTGCAGGAATATCTCGACTTCGGCCTGCACGGCTGGGCGATGAGCCGCTATTCCGGCCTCTGGGTCGCGATGAAGTGCGTCACCGATGTGGTGGAATCGTCGGCTTCGGTCGATATCGATCCGCATCGCGTGAAAATCGAACTGCCGACCGATTTCGCGATGCCCGACGGCGGCCTGAACATCCGCTGGCCCGATCCGCCGCTCGTCCAGGAAGCGCGCCTGCTCGACTACAAGTGGTACGCCGCGCTCGCCTACGTGCGCGCGAACAAGCTCGATCGCGTCGAAATCGATGCGCCGAACGCGCGCTTCGGCATCATGACCGCGGGCAAGGCGTATCTCGACGTGCGCCAGGCGCTCGCGGACCTCGGTCTCGACGACGAAACCTGCGCGCGCATCGGCATCCGGCTGTACAAGGTCGGCTGCGTGTGGCCGCTCGAAGCGCAGGGCGCGCACAAGTTCGCGCATGGGCTCGAAGAGATTCTGGTGATCGAAGAGAAGCGGCAGATCCTCGAATACGCGATCAAGGAAGAGCTGTACAACTGGCCGGATGCGCAGCGTCCGCGCGTGTACGGCAAGTTCGACGAGAAAGACGGCGCGGGCGGCGAATGGTCGGTGCCGATGGGCAACTGGCTCCTCCCGGCGCATTACGAGCTGTCGCCGGCGATCATCGCGAAGGCGATCGCCACGCGCCTCGACAAGTTCGACCTGCCCGCCGAAGTGCGCGCGCGCATCGCGACGCGCATCGCCGTGATCGAGGCGAAGGAGCGCGCGCTGGCAAAGCCGCGCGTCGAAGCGGAGCGCAAGCCGTGGTTCTGCTCGGGCTGCCCGCACAACACGTCGACGAACGTGCCAGAAGGCTCGCGCGCGATGGCGGGCATCGGCTGCCACTACATGACCGTGTGGATGGACCGCAGCACGAGCACGTTCAGCCAGATGGGCGGCGAAGGCGTCGCGTGGATCGGCCAGGCGCCGTTCACGAACGACAAGCACGTTTTCGCCAATCTCGGCGACGGTACGTACTTCCACTCCGGCCTGCTCGCGATTCGCGCGGCGATCGCGTCGAAGGCGAACATCACGTACAAGATCCTCTACAACGACGCGGTCGCGATGACGGGCGGCCAGCCGGTCGACGGCGTCCTGACCGTGCCGCAGATCACGCACCAGCTCGCCGCTGAAGGCGCGGCGAAGATCGTGATCGTCACCGATCAGCCGGAGAAATACACGGCGAGCGTCGGCCTGGCGCCGGGCATCGACGTGCATCATCGCGACAAGCTCGACGAGATTCAGCGCGAGCTTCGCGAGATTTCGGGCACCTCGATCCTGATCTACGACCAGACCTGCGCGACCGAAAAGCGCCGTCGCAGGAAGCGCGGCGCGTTCCCCGATCCGGCGAAGCGCGTGGTGATCCACGAGGCCGTGTGCGAAGGCTGCGGCGATTGCTCGGTGAAGTCGAATTGCCTGTCGGTCGAACCGCTCGACACCGAGTACGGCACGAAGCGCCAGATCAACCAGTCGACGTGCAACAAGGACTATTCGTGTCTCAACGGCTTCTGCCCGAGCTTCGTGACGATCGAAGGCGGACAGTTGAAGAAGCCGCAGGCGTCGAGCGTCGCGGGCGACGCGATGCCCGTCGTGCCGGAACCCGATCTGCCTGAAATCGCGCGGCCCTATGGCGTGCTCGTCACGGGCGTCGGTGGAACGGGCGTCGTGACGATCGGCGCGCTGCTCGGCATGGCCGCGCACCTGGAGCAGAAGGGCGTGACCGTGCTCGACGTCACCGGCCTCGCGCAAAAAGGCGGCGCCGTGATGAGCCACGTGCAGATCGCCACCCGGCCCACGGACATCCACGCGACGCGCATCGCGATGGGCGAAGCGGATCTCGTGATCGGCTGCGACGCGATCGTGACCGCCAGCGACGAATGCGGCTCGCGGATGCAGCCGGATCACACGCGCGTCGTCGTGAACAGCGCGCAAACGCCGACCGCCGAGTTCATCAAGAACCCGAACTGGCGCTTTCCGGGCGCGAGCGCGGAAGCCGACATCCGCGCGGCGGCGGGCGAGCATGTCGCGATGGTCGATGCGAACCGCTTCTCCGTCGCGCTGCTCGGCGACGCGATCTACACGAACCCGTTCGTGCTCGGCTTCGCGTGGCAGCGCGGCTGGGTGCCGCTGCGTCACGAATCGCTCGTGCGCGCGATCGAACTGAACGCGGTGCAGGTCGAGAAGAATCTCGCGGCGTTCGAGTGGGGACGCCGCGCCGCGCACGATGTCGAAGCCGTTCGGCGTATCGTCGATTCGCAGGGACGCGCGCCGTCGCAGGAAACGACGAGCAAGATCATCGCGCTGCATTCGCCGAAGGCGCTCGACAAGCTGATCGAAAAACGCCTCGCCTATCTCGCCGACTATCAGAACGAGGCGTATGCGGCGCGTTACGGACGTCTCGTCGCGCAGGTTCGCTCGGCGGAAGGGGAGTTGGGCTTAGGCGACGGGCAGTACGCGCTGACCGAGGCGGTCGCGAAGAATCTGCACAAGCTGATGGCGTACAAGGACGAGTACGAAGTCGCGCGCCTCTATGCCGATCCGGCGTTCGTGGAGAAAGTGAAGAGCAGTTTCGAAGGCGACTGGAAGATCAAGTTCCACCTCGCGCCGCCGGCGTTCGCGAAGAAGAATGCGAAGGGACAGCTCGTCAAGAAGCAGTACGGCGCGTGGATGCTGCCCGCGATGCGCGTGCTCGCGAAGCTGAAGGTCCTGCGCGGCACGGCGTTCGACGTGTTCGGCAAGACCGAAGAGCGCAAGATGGAACGTGCGCTGATCGTCGAGTATGAGGCGCTCGTGAAGGAACTGATCGCCGGATTGACGGCGCAGAAACTCGCGCTGGCGATCGAACTGGCGAGCCTGCCCGACTCGATGCGCGGCTACGGCCACGTGAAGGACAACAACGTGCGGGCGGCAAAGACGAAGTGGAATGCGCTGCTCGCTCGCTGGCGCGACGGGTCTGCCGGAGAGGCGCGGCAAGTGGCTTGACGTTTTGCTTCGGTCGAAAAAAAGCGGCGATCCGAAATTTCGGATCGCCGCCTCTGATTCGCTGGCGCGTCTATCGACGCGCCAGCGAATGCTTTACTTCCCCACTCGCGCTCCCGCCGATGCCACCGCCGTCATATTGATGATCCGTCGCACGGTCGCGGCCGGCGTCAGGATATGCACGGGCTTGTCGGTGCCGAGCAGGAACGGCCCGACCGTCACGCCCTCGCCGCTCACCATCTTGAGCAGGTTGTACGTGATGTTCGCCGCTTCCACGTTCGGCATGATGAGCAGGTTCGCCTCGCCATGCAGCGACGTGCCCGGGAACGACGCCTTGCGCACCGCCTCCGACAACGCCGCGTCGCCGTGCATCTCGCCATCGACTTCGAGGTGCGGCGCGCGTTGCGCGATCAGCTTGCGCGCTTCTGCCATCCGCTTCGCCGAAGCGGTCGGCACGCTGCCAAAGTTCGAATTCGACACCAGCGCGACCTTCGGCTGGATGCCGAACTTCTCGATTTCGCCCGCCGCGAGGATCGTCATGTCGGCGAGTTGCTCGGGCGTCGGCACTTCGTTCACGTAGGTATCGCTGATGAAAAGATTGCGGCCTGGCAGCATCAGAAGGTTCATCGCCGCGAAGTTCTCCACGCCCTTCGCCTTGCCGAGCACCTGCTCGACGAACTTCAGGTGGTCGTGATACGTGTCGATCAGACCGCAGATCATGCCGTCGGCGTCGCCCATGCGCACCAGGATCGCGCCGATCAGCGTGTTGAACTTGCGCAGCGCCGCCTTCGCGCTTTCAGGCGTCACGCCTTCGCGCGCGGCGATCGTGTGATATTCCTGCCAGCTCTTCTGATAGCGCGGATCGTCTTCGGGATTGACGATCTCGAAATCCGTGCCCGCTTTCAGCTTCGAGCCCATTTTCTTCAGCCGCATCTCGACGACCGCCGGCCGCCCGACGATGATCGGCTTTGCGATCTTCTCCAGCAGCACGAACTGCGCGGCACGCAGGACGCGCTCGTCTTCGCCCTCAGCGAACACGATGCGCGCGGGCGCCGCCTTCGCGGCCTGGAACACGGGCCGCATCACCATGCCGGTTCGATAAACCGTCGCGCCGAGCGTCTCGCGATAGGCGTCCATGTCCTGGATCGGACGCGTCGCGACGCCCGAATCCATCGCGGCCTGCGCGACGGCCGGCGCGATCTTGATGATGAGGCGCGGATCGAATGGCTTCGGAATCAGATACTCGGGGCCGAATTCCAGCGAATGGCCTTCGTATGCCTTCGCGACTTCATCGCCCTGATCGGTTTCTTCCGCGAGTTCCGCGATCGCGCGCACGCACGCGAGCTTCATCTCTTCGGTGATCGTCGTCGCGCCCACGTCCAAGGCGCCGCGGAAGATGAACGGGAAGCACAGCACGTTGTTGACCTGGTTCGGATAGTCCGAACGGCCCGTCGCGATGATGCAGTCCGGGCGCACCTTCTTCGCTTCTTCCGGCCGGATCTCCGGCTCCGGATTCGCGAGCGCGAGAATCAGCGGCTTGTCGGCCATCGTCGTGACCATCTCGGGCTTCAGCACGCCCGCGCTCGAACAGCCGAGGAAGACGTCGCAGCCGTGCATCGCATCGGCGAGCGTGCGCGCGTCGGTGCTCGACTGATAACGCTCCTTCGACGCATCCAGGTTGCCGCGCCCTTCGTAGATCACGCCCTTCGAATCGACGACGAGCGTGTTCGACTTTTTCAGCCCGAGATCGACGAGCAGGTCCAGACACGCAATCGCCGCCGCGCCCGCGCCCGAACAGACGAGCTTGATTTCCTCGAGCTTCTTGCCGACCACCTTCAGGCCGTTGAGAATCGCCGCCGACGCGATGATCGCCGTGCCGTGCTGATCGTCGTGGAAGACGGGAATCTTCATGCGCTCGCGCAGCTTCTTCTCGATGTAGAAGCACTCGGGCGCCTTGATGTCCTCCAGATTGATGCCGCCGAGCGTCGGTTCGAGCATCGCGATCGCGTCCACGAGCTTGTCCGGGTCGGTCTCGGCGAGCTCGATGTCGAACACGTCGATGCCCGCGAATTTCTTGAACAGACACCCCTTGCCTTCCATCACCGGCTTCGCGGCGAGCGGTCCGATATTGCCGAGGCCGAGCACGGCCGTGCCGTTCGTCACCACGCCGACGAGGTTCGCGCGCGAGGTGTACTTCTGCGCGTCGAGCGGTTCGTCGAAGATCGCCATGCACGCGGCGGCCACGCCCGGCGAGTAGGCGAGCGAGAGGTCGAGCTGGTTGGAGAGCGGCTTGGTCGGCGTGACCGAAATCTTGCCGGGCCGGGGATTCTGGTGATATGCGAGGGCGCTTTGCTTCAGTTGTTCGTCCATGATTAGCCTAGAGACGTTGAGATTATTCGAGTTGGGCCTCGCTGCCGGCACGCGAGCCGCGGGGTGTAAATCGATGGATCGATCGATGAATACGGCGGCGCCCAGCGCGCCTGGTAGGCGCGTCGTCTCGCCGTTGCGGGATGACAGCGGCGGACAGAGCCCTTTTTTTGGGAGAATTAGTGTACACCCCGCACACGCGTTGACGCGAAGCAGCAATCGCGGAATCGCGCGCTCGGAGGCGGGGTGAAACCCTTATCGGACGGGCTTTCCTTCGACGAAAGCGCGCGTGATGCGCAGGTCGGTCACTGCAATGGCGCGCCGCGCCGCTCGGGAATCAGGAAGAGCGTCGCGAGGATGTCGAGTACGTAGATCGACGCCAGAAGCGCGAGCGCCGCCGCGAACGAGTAACGCGCCGCGAGCGCGCCCACGGCCACCGGCCCGAAGCCGCCGACCGCACGTCCGATGTTGAACAGCACGTTTTGCGCGGTCGCACGCGCCTCGGTCGGATACAGCTCGGAGATGAGCGCGCCGTAGCCGCCGATCATTCCGTTCACGAAGATGCCCATCACCGCGCCGCCGATCAGGAGCGCGAACGGCGTCGTCAGGTGCGAATAGACGAACACCATGACGACCGCGCCGATCTGATACGCGAGAAACGCGGGCTTGCGGCCGAAGCGGTCGGCGGCGATGCCGAAAAGCCAGATGCCGAGCGCCATGCCGAGCACGGTCGCTGCCGTCCAGACGCCCGACTTCGTGAGCGAATAGCCGAAAGTCTTCGACAGATAGCTCGGCAGCCAGATCATCAGGCCGTAATAGCCAAAGTTCTGCACCGAACAGAGGATCACGACCCCGAAACTCGCGCGCGCCGTGCTGGCATCGTCGAAGAGACGCCTGAGCGGAAAGCCGCGGCTAGCCTTGGCGCGCGCGGTGAAGAGCGCCGGCTCCTCGACGCGCCGCCGCACCGCGAACGACACCACCGCCGGCAGCAGGCCGACCGCGAACATGCCGCGCCAGCCGATCAGCGGCAAGAGGAGCGGCGTGAGGAGCGCGGCGGCGAGCACGCCCGCCTGCCAGCCCAGCCCGACATACGACGACGCCCGCGCGCGCTGCCCAGCCGGCCACGCCTCGGCGACGAGCGCCATGCCGATGCCGAACTCGCCGCCAAGCCCGATGCCCGCCACGGTCCGGTAGAACAGCAGGTCGCCGAAACCCTGCGCGAGCGCGCACAGGCCGGTGAAGACGGCAAACAGCAGGATCGTCCAGGTGAGCATCCGCACGCGGCCGTAGA
The DNA here is from genome assembly GCF_031451455.1 of Caballeronia sp. LZ024. Taxonomy (NCBI): domain Bacteria; kingdom Pseudomonadati; phylum Pseudomonadota; class Betaproteobacteria; order Burkholderiales; family Burkholderiaceae; genus Caballeronia; species Caballeronia sp. LZ024. Next base: position 3,134,762 of record NZ_JARUXL010000001.1, read on the forward strand.
AATCGGAGAGCGTGCCGAAAATCAGCCCGCCCGCCACCGCGCCGACGAGCGTCCACGTGACGAGCGAGCCCGCCTGCGTCGAGGTGAGATGCAGATCGGCGGCGATCGCGGGCAACATAAAGCCGAGAATGAGCAGGTCGAAGCCGTCCATCGCGTAGCCGAGCATCGAGGCGACGAGCGCGCGCGCGGCGTGGCGATCGGGCAGAGCATTCGATTCGGCGGAAGAAGGGGACGCAGAAGTCATGGCAGCAGCGGATGCGCGCGGCATCTCGGCAAAGAGCCGCGAGTGTACGTGGGGCGCGCAACGCCCACAACTCGCGAAAATTCGCCGCGACCGCTGGCTTTCATGCGTGTTACGGACGGACCCGGCATTCGCAGCAGGACTCGGAACTCGGGTAAAATCGCGGGCTACGCGCGCAGCCATCGTCGGACACGCCGGATCTTCCGCCGCTCGTCCGCCTGAGTCGCTGCGCCACGGGCCCACGGGCCGCCTCCGCGCTCTGCGCCGCTCAACGTCCAAGGATTCGCCCATGACAGGCAACGATCGCCAGACGATCTCAGACACCACCGCAAAAATGCTCCTGGAAGTCCAGGCGGTGCACTTCAACGCGGAAAAACCGTACATCTTCACGTCCGGCTGGGCAAGCCCGGTCTATATCGACTGCCGCAAGCTGATTTCGTATCCGCGCGTGCGCCGCGGCCTGATGGAAATGGCCGAAGCGACCATTCTGCGCGACGTCGGCTACGAGCAGATCGACGCCGTCGCGGGCGGCGAAACCGCCGGCATCCCGTTCGCGGCGTGGCTGTCGGACCGCCTGATGGTGCCGATGCAATACGTCCGCAAGAAGCCGAAGGGTTTCGGCCGCAACGCGCAGATCGAAGGCCTCTTAACCGAAGGACAGCGCGTGCTGCTGGTCGAGGACCTGACCACCGACAGCCGCAGCAAGATCAACTTCATCAATGCGCTGCGCACGGCGGGTGCGACAGTCAACCACTGCTTCGTGCTGTTTCACTACAACATCTTCAAGGAAAGCGTGTCGGTCCTGAAGGACATCGACGTCGATCTGCACGCGCTCGCCACGTGGTGGGACGTGTTGCGCGTCGCGAAGGAATCGGGTTATTTCGAAACGAAGACGCTCGACGAAGTCGAAAAATTCCTGCATGCCCCGGCCGAGTGGTCGGCGGCGCACGGCGGCGCGACGGCCGCACCGCAATAGACGTCTTTCAGGTGCGCATTAAAAAACCGCTGGGTGACCAGCGGTTTTTTTGTTTTTGCGCGAAGGCAGCAAAGAATTAACCGATAGCCGGTCTGGACGCGGACGGCGTGTCGGGATTACCGTCTCCAACATACGCCGCCAGATTTAATAGCCCATTACTTTGGGCGTACTGAAACAGTTCGGAATCGCGGTCGATACCCAGTTTGCGCATTGCGGTGTTTTTTTGCGTGCTGATGGTTTTTATACTGCGACGCAAGTGCGCGGCAATTTCGGTAATCGTCATTCCCGAGACAAAAAGTCGCACGACTTCCAGTTCCCGCTTCGAGAGCACGACGTCACGCTGCTGCCCGCTCGCGGAGAGTCCCATGCTGTCGAGCGCCGCCTTTACCGACGGCCCGATGTATTCCTGTCCGCGCATGACCTGCACGATCGCGAGGCCGATATGACTCAGATCGTCGGCCTTGCTGATGACCGCAGTCACGCCGACTTCGCGCAAACGTTTGAGCAATGCCGGATTTTCGAGCATCGTCAGCACGACGATTCGCACCGAGGCAAACTGCCGGCCGACATAGCCGAGCAGCGGCATGCCGTCGCCGAATTGCCCGCCCGGCATGGCGAGATCGGAGACCAGAACGTCGCAGGGCGTTTTCTGCAACACCTGAATGAGTTCCGTGGACTGCCGTGCCTGGCCGACCACTTCGATTTCCGGAAAACGAGCCAACGCCTGCGCAGCGCCGAATAGAATAACCGGATGGTCGTCAGCAATAATCACTCTTATTCGCTGGCTCATTATTTCCCCAACCGTTGTAATTGACGCGATAGCCCGCGAATAAGCGCCGACCTGAACTTTTTCATTTGCTGATCCATACCAAACCCGGGATCCAGGCTCTACTTTAGTCTTTCTCTGACAGACAGGATAGCCACAATGCACACGGCATCCGAGATCCGACAACAAAACGTTAAACGTTTGTTGCAATGTTAAACTCGAAAGTGACATATGGTGCAGTTTGAGACAAATTACATCGTTACACAATCGTAACGATGTCAGCTCCGATGTCGAGAAAAAGGAGAATCCGCACCATGCGTCTGGCAAGCCTCGCCGCGCGTCTTGCCGTACTCAACTCCGGCCGTTTCGTCATTGTTCTCGGCGCGCTGTGCGCGGCGGTGATCGCCTTAAGGTCGCCTCACGTGCTTGCCGAACCCGCATTCACCGTCAAGAGCAGCGATTTGATCGCCGGCAAGCCCGTGTCGCCGTCGCTACTCTTCGATCAGACCGACTGCAAGGGCGGCAACCGGTCGCCGCAACTCTCCTGGCACGGCGCGCCCGCCGCAACGCGCAGTTTCGCCGTCACGATCGTCGATCCGGACGCGCCCGGCCGCGGCTGGTGGCATTGGGCCGCTGCCGGCATTCCCGCCAGCGTCACGCAGCTGCCCGGCAACGCGAGCGCATCGGGCGCACTGCGGACGATGGGCGCCGTCGAGGCCCGCAACGATTTCGACACCGACGGCTATGGCGGCCCCTGTCCGCCGCCCGGCAAGCCGCATCGCTACGTGATCACCGTCTACGCGCTCGACAGCGACGACCTGCGCCTGCGCCAGGGCCGTCCCGCGCTGATGTTCGAGCACGAAATCCGCACGACGATGCTCGCAAGCGCGCAGCTCGTCTTCACCTACGGGCGCTAGTCCCACGACGGCGGGACGACGCGCCGCCGTTGGCTGGCGAACCGAGCGCCCGAATTTGTTCTTGCTAGACTGGTCCGGCCGAGTCATCCCTGGCGCCGTCGTCACCGGAAAGCGCGCAGGCCGCCCGTGACGCGACGACGGACGCCCCATCGCAGTCCAAGGACATCACCATGCCGAAGATCGTCATCGTTTATCACAGTGGGTACGGTCACACGAAGAAGGTCGCCGAAGCGGTGCTCGCCGGCACGCAGGACGCGGGCGCCGAGGCGAAACTGATGCCGGTAGGCGATCTCAACGACGCCGGCTGGGCCGAACTCGACGCCGCCGACGCCATCATCTTCGGCGCGCCGACCTACATGGGCGGTCCGTCGGCCGACTTCAAGAAATTCGCCGATGCCAGTTCCAAGCCGTGGTTCGCGCAGAAATGGAAGGACAAGGTGGCGGCCGGCTTCACCAATTCCGCGACGATGAACGGCGACAAGTTCAACACGATCACCTATCTCGTCACGCTCGCGATGCAGCACGGCATGATCTGGGCGGGCACTGGCATGATGCCGTCGAACACGAAGGCGGCCACGCGCAACGACCTGAACTTCGTCGGCGGCTTTACGGGGCTGCTCGCGCAATCGCCCGCCGATGCGTCCCCGGAAGAAGCGCCGCCGCCGGGCGATCTCGAGACCGCGAAGGCGTTCGGCGCGCGCATCGCGGCCGTCACCGCGCGCTGGGCCGGAAAATGACGGCGGCATCGTCCGAACGGCCAATCCGCACCGCCCGCCATCACGCTGACTCGGAAGCGCATTAAAATGACGGTTTTGCCGCCCCGCGCGCGACGCAGCCGGGGCCGAACCAGCGAGATCGAGATGACCACGAAAGTATTTGTCGACGGACAGGAAGGCACCACCGGCCTGAAGATTTTCGAATACCTGTCGGAGCGCCGTGACATCGAGGTGCTGCGCATCGACGAGGCGAAGCGCAAGGACATCGAGGAGCGCCGCCGCCTGATCAACGCGTCGGACGTGACGTTTCTGTGCCTGCCCGACGTGGCTTCGCGCGAGTCGGTGTCGCTCGTCGACAACGACAACACCTGCGTGATCGACGCGAGCACGGCGTTTCGCACGCAGGACGACTGGGCCTACGGCCTGCCGGAACTGACGCGCGCCCAGCGCGAGCGGCTGCGCACGGCCAAGCGCATCGCGGTGCCCGGGTGTCATGCGTCGGCGTTCGTGCTGTCGGTGCAGCCGCTCGTCGCGGGCGGGCTCGTTCCCGCCGACTTCGACGCGCACGCGTACTCGATCACGGGCTACAGCGGCGGCGGCAAAAAAATGATCGCGGAGTACGAAGCCGGCGGCAACGCGAAACTCACGAGCCCGCGTCCCTACGCGCTCGGGCTCACGCACAAGCATCTGCCGGAAATGGCGGTGCGATCGGGACTCGAGCGCGCGCCCGTCTTCACGCCGATTGTCGGCAACTTCCTGAAGGGTCTCGCCGTCACGACGTATTTCTCGCCGAGCCAGCTTGCGCGCGCCGCCAAGCCGCAGGACGTGCAGTCGGTGCTCGCCGAGTACTACGCGAACGAGCCGTTCGTGCGCGTGTTGCCGTTCAACGCGGACAGCAATCTCGACGACGGTTTCTTCGACGTGCAAGCCTGCAACGACACGAATCGCGTGGACCTTTTCGTGTTCGGCAATGACGAGCGCTTCGTGACCGTGGCGCGTCTGGACAACTTGGGCAAGGGCGCATCGGGTGCGGCGATCCAGTGCATGAACCTGCACATCGGCGCGGACGAAGAAGCAGGACTGAAGCGGTAGTAGACAAAAACACTCGGACCGAAGGCCGGTTTCGCCAGATGGGCGGACCGGCCTTTTTTGTTGCTGCTCGAACGGCAGGCACCAAACGAACGGACGAAAAAAAGCCCGCTCGTTGTGGAGCGGGCTGAATCCATATCAATGGAGACATGGAGGAGACAAGAACGACTGTACCAAAACGATTGGTGCGCCGCAACATCCTACGGCGCGGTGCGTCGATCTGTCTCGCTCTTACAACGGTAGGCCCGACGCCGCTACGACTGTGTCATCGACAGAATGAAGCCGAGCTGGTCCGCCGACACGGGCTTGACAAGATGCACGTCGAACCCGGCGAGTTGCGTCATCTCGTGATGCTGCGGCTGGCCCCAGCCGGTGAGCGCGACGATCAGCAAGGCCCGGCCGTTCGGCAGATTTCGCAGCGCCCGCGCGGCCGCGAGTCCGTCCATCAGCGGCATGCCGAGATCCAGGATCACGACTTCCGGTTCGAACTGCTGCGCGACCTCGACGGCCTGCGCTCCGTTCGCCGCGAGCGCGACCTCGTGGCCCATTCCGTTAAGCAAGTTCGAGAGTCCGACGAGCGCGTCGTCGTCATCGTCGGCAATCAGGATGCGTTTGGTCACGGCAGTCTCACTTGTTGCCCGAAACGACGAGCTTGAGCTTGTTGGCGCCCGCCGTAGCCGCGACGATCTGCGTGCGCTGACCGCGCGCGCCCAGATAGAAGTGCTGGCGGGATGGAGAATTCTGGTCGTGAGTGGCATCCGGCAGGCACGACGCGACGTCGGCCGCGACGCCCTGCAACGCATCCGCGCTCGAACCGCCGCGCGCTGTCCACGTGCACTGATAGCTGCCGTGCGTGGCGGCGCATGCGGCATCGTCGCCGTAGGGAAGCGCGGCTGCCCTGCCGTCCTCCGGCGCCACCGCCGAAAATCCGGGCGCCGCCGCGACGATGCGCTTGAGGGCGTCGCAGGGACTCGGCGTGTCGTCGGCGAGCGCGGCGGCCGGCGAAAGCGCTGCACCGACGGTCGACACCAGCGCCAGGCGGGCGATCGTTCGCGTGGATGAAAACATGGGGCGCCTCCCTTTCTTGCTGTTCTTCTGCGATCGACGCAAGACTTCACCGACGGCCACTGTGCGCTCAGGCCGCCACCGCGTATGTTCGAAACCGAATGAAACCCATCATGACAGTAGCAAGGCGCGAACCACGCACGATAGACGCCACAACCGCGTGACATACGCGTTATCCGCGAGATTCATCACATCTTTGCGATGCAGACGGCCCTTGCGCGCGTCAATGCCGCATGAGCGCCATCATCGCGCCGAAACCGGCGAAGACGCCGCCCGTCAGACGATTGAACGCCTTGGCGACGTTGCGGTTCTTGAGCGTCACGCCGATCCGCGTGCCGAGCCCCGCGTAAAGCACATACCAGCTCACTTCGATCACCGCGAAAGTCGAGACGAGTACGCCGAACTGCGGCAGCGTCGGACGGCTGGCATCGATGAACTGGGGGAGCAGCGCGGCCGCGAACAGGATCGACTTCGGATTGCTGCTCGCGACGAGAAAGCCGTTGCGAAAGAGCGCGCGCGGCGACCGCCCGACCGGATCGACGACCGGGACTTCGGTCTCGTCGATGTGCGCGCGCCAGCTTTTCACGCCGAGCCACACCAGATAAGCCGCGCCGACGAAGCGCAGGGTGTCGAACATCGCGGGCCACGCTTCGAGAAACACGCCGAGCCCCGCCGCCGACACCGACAGGATCAGCACCAGCGCCGTCAGGCAGCCCGCCATCGTCGCACTGGATCGCCGCAGGCCGTGGCGCGCGCCGTGCGTCATCACGAGCAGCATGTTCGGCCCGGGAATCGCCGCAATCACGAAGACGGTGGCAACGAACAGCCACCAGGTATGCAGGTTCATCACGGCGCGCACAAATATTGAGATAGGACCGGATTATGCCGGTTGTGCGCGCCGCCGACTACGAAATGCCACGCCGATTCACTTTAGTTGACAATTCACCGTCCGGCGCGCCGGATCGCCACTTCGCCGAGCACGGCGAAGTCCTTGTCGCCGCCGCCATGCGCGATGGCTTCGATCAGGCTGTCGCGCAGGAGGCTGCCGATGGGCAACGGCGTGTCGACGGCTTCCGCCGCCGCGAGCGCGAGCCGCACGTCTTTCAGTCCGAGCCGCGCCTTGAAGAGCGCCGGCTCGTAGCGGCGCTCGGCGATCATTTTCCCGTAGCCCTGATAGACCGGTCCGGGAAAGAGCGTGTTCGCGATGATGTCGAGGAACGACTGCGGCTCGATGCCGTGCCCCGACACGAGCGCCGCCGCCTCGCCGAACGTTTCGATCGCCGATGCCAGCATGAAATTGGCCGCCAGCTTGAGCACGTTCGCGTGCTGCGGTTCGCGTCCGACGCGCCAGGTCTTCTGGCCGACCGCGTCGAAGATGGGCTGGACGCGCTCGATCGCGTCGTCGGCGCCCGCGGCGAGGATGTTGAGCTTGCCGGCCGCCGCGACGTCCGGCCGGCCGAGCACCGGCGCCGCCACATACGCCACGCCGTGCTGCGCGTGAAGCTCGGCCAGTTCGCCCGCGAGCGCGGCCGAGATCGTCGCCATGTTCACGTGGACGAGCCCTTTCGGCGCGTGCTTGAGCAAGCCGCCGTCGATCAGCACCGAGCGCAGCGCGGCATCGTCGGCGAGCATGGAAAACGCGGCGTCGCCGGCGAAGGCCTGCTCCGGCGTGTCGACCACGGTCGCGCCCTGATCCGCGAGCGCTTTCGTGCGATCGCGCGAGCGGTTCCAGACCCGCACCGTGTGGCCCGCCTTCAGCGCGTTGCCCGCGATCGCGCCGCCCATTTCGCCGAGTCCGATGAAACCGATGTCCATGTCGTGCTCCTTTCTGTCCTTGCCCAAAACCGTCGGAGAAAGCTCGAGCGCCAGTAGAGCACATCGATTCGAAGCATGCAGCGCCGGGCGATGCGATACTCGTCGCATGGTTCATGCACGCTTTCGATTTCATCGCGAACTGAACGAATTCCTCGCGCGGGGGCAGCGCGAGCGCGCGTTCGATTGCGCGTGCGCGAAGGCTTCGTCGACGAAGCACATGATCGAAGCGCTCGGCGTGCCGCATACCGAAGTCGAGTTGATCGTGCAGAACGGCAGCCCGGCCGGATTCGACGCGCCCATCGCGCAAGGCGACGTGATCGATGTCTATCCGAAGCGCGCCGTGCCGCACGACCTGCGCGCGGGCGCGTTGCTCTTGCGTGCGCCGCTCGATCCCGAGCGCATTCGTTTCGTCGCGGATGCGCATCTGGGTGCGCTCGCGCAACTGCTGCGGCTCGCCGGTTTCGATACGCGCTACGACAACAACTTCCCCGACGACGAAGTCGAGCGCCTCGCACTCGACGAAGCACGCGTCGTGCTGACGCGCGACCGCGAGTTGCTCAAACGCCGCTCGGTGGTGCACGGCTGTTATGTACGCGCGCTGCAGGCCGATGCGCAGTGGCGCGAAATCGCGGAACGGCTCGATCTGCTGCCGCACGTGCGCGCGTTCCGGCTCTGCCTGATGTGCAACGCGCCGCTGCGGCCCGCGCATTCCCGCGATCTCGACGGCCGCGTGCCGGAAGGCGTGCGCGAGCGGCACACGCGCTTCGTCACGTGCGACGTCTGCCGGCGCGTATTCTGGGAAGGCTCGCACTGGAAGCGGATGCGCGAGCGCATCGCGTCGCTCGCGCACGCGAGCCGCACGTGAGTTGCGAATGAGCGCGGCGCAACCTTACGTACAATACGCGTCCTCTCAGACGTTCAACCTACTGCCCGGAGCTTCGCGTGAAGAAATTCGACCTGGAAAAGAACAAGGCGCTCAAGCTCGCCAACGACCTGAAGCAAAGCAGCGCCGCGAAATTCGGCGCCGCCGGCGCGCCGCCGAAGCTGGATCGCCGCGAGCAACGCCGCATCGATCAGGAAAAGGGCCTCGTGCCGTTCGCCTGCAAGCTCGACGCCGCGCTCGTCCAACAGTTGCAGGAACGCGCCGCCGCGCATGAAGGCGGCATGACGGAAGCGCTCGCCGAACTGCTGGTCGCCGCCGGACTGACGCGCTGAAACGCGCAGCGTCGCTCAGACGCTGCCTTCTTTTTCGATCACCAGAATGCGCGCTTCGCCCACCGGTTCGGCGAAGTGCTCGTCGCCCGCCTGCGCATGGAAGATGTCGCCGGCCTTGAGCGTCAGCGTGTCTTCGCGTCCCTCGCGGCGCACGTGCATTTTCACTTCGCCCTGCATCACGGCGAAGACTTCCTCGCCGTCGTTGACGTGCCATTTGTACGGCTGATCCGTCCAGTGCAGGCGGCACGTGATGCCGTTCATCGTGCAGACATCGAGTGCGCCCCAGGCGCGCGCGGCGGTAAATCGTTCGCTTTCGATGACTTTCATGATGGTCGTTTCATCGGGTGGATTCGCGCGCTTCGTCGACGTCGACGCGGCGCGCCGCCGGAATGCACGCCACCGCGATCAGCGACAGCGCGATGCCCGCCATCACGTAGAAGGTCGGCGCGAGCTGCGATCCGGTCGTCTTGATGAGCCAGGTCACGATGAACTGCCCGAAGCCGCCGAAGATCATCACCGCGACGTTGTAGGCGAGCGAGAGGCCGGTCGAGCGGATATGCGCGGGGAAGAGTTCCGCGATCAGCGCGCCGAAGGGACCGTAATAGCCGGACAGCGTGATCGACAAAGCCGCCTGCACGATTACGAGCCGCAGCACGCTCGGCTCGGCGGCGAGCCACGCGAAAAGCGGATAGATGATCACGAGGCTGACGGCGAGCGACCACAGCGACAGCCCCTTTCGGCCGATGCGGTCGGACCATGCGCCCGCGATCGGCGAGAGCACGGTCAGCAGCAGGTTGCCGACGATCAGCGCCGTGAACGACTCGCCAAACGGCAGCTTCAGCTGCTTGACGGCGAAGGTCGGCAGATAGGCGATGAACACATAGATGGTGACGGTGAGCGCGATCACCGAGCCGAGTCCGCACAGCACTTCGCGGGTGTGTCCGCGAAAGACTTCGCCGAGTGTCGCGCGGCGGCCCGTCTTCTTCGCGTGGAGGAACGCTTCCGTATCGGTCATGTTGCGGCGGATGTAGAAACCCACCGGCCCGATGACGAGCCCGAGAATGAACGGCACGCGCCAGCCCCAGGCATTGAGCGCCTCGGGCGACATGCCGCGCGAGATCGCCGCGCCGACGATCGCGCCGAGCAAGAGCGCCGCCGCCTGGCTCGCCATCTGCAAGCTGCCGTAGAAGCCGCGCTTCGAGAACGGCGCGGCTTCGATCAGGAGCGCGGTCGAACTGCCGAACTCGCCGCCCGCCGAGAAACCTTGCAGAAGCCGCGCGAACACGATGATGAGCGGTCCGCCGATGCCGATCGCCGAATACGGCGGCGCGATCGCGAGCAGCAGGATGCCCACCGTCATCAGCGCGATGACAAGCGTGAGCGCCGCCTTGCGGCCCGCGCGGTCGGCGTAGAGACCGAGGACGATGCCGCCCACCGGCCGCATCACGAAGGCGACGCCGAAGGTCGCCGTGGTCAGCAGGATCGAGGAATAGTCGCTGTGACTCGGGAAGAACAGTTGCGCGATCACGACGGTCATGAAACCGAACACCGTGAAGTCGTACCACTCGAGCGCATTGCCGATGACCGCGGCCACGACCGCTCGGACATTGGGTGACCGGACTGCCTTGCGATTCACCGTTGCCATGAATTCTCCCCGCCCGTCGGGCGCACTGCCTCGGTTGTATTGTCCGCCCGACGCAAATTCGGCGCCGGACGGTTTTGTGCCTTGGCGAGTGTAATTAGGGCGCGCAACGTTATCAAGAGATGAAAAAAGCGCGCTCGACCGCAAGGCCGGCGCGCTTTCATTCTTCTTCTTTTTCGCTTCTCTTACGCTCTCAGGTCTGCTACGGCCGAACTCGATGAATCAGGCCTTCTTGTTGTACGCGCTGCACCATCCCTTCGATGCCACCTGCTTGTTCGCGAACATCGGGCACGGCGCCCAGGCATCGGCCGGCTTGCCCTGATAGAACGAGCAGTTGCCGCAATCCTGGCCGGCCGCGTACTTCGTGTACTTGGCCTTGTCGACCTTGCTCGCGTCGTGCTTGTAGCCGAGCGCCTGCGCGGTCGGATCGGTTTCCTCGACTCGGGCGGCGTCGGCGGCGAAGGCGGTCGTGCCGAGCGCCAGCGTCGAGGCCACACCGATACTCGAAATCAGGAACGTTCGACGGGATGTCTTCATGATGCTCACTCCTTGTATTGTGGGGACGCGCCGTTCTGACGACGGCGACGTCCGAGCATAACAATGCGAAGCGGCAACAGACAGCCCAAATCTTATAGATAAGAAACGCGGGACCGGCGGCCGGATCAGGGCGGCGGGAGCATGTCGGCGACGCGCTCGGCGATCGCGAGCGACGCCGTCAGCCCCGGCGATTCGATGCCGAACAGGTTCACGAGCCCGCGCACGCCGTGCGCGGATTTTCCCTGGATCATGAAGTCGGCGGCGCTCTGGCCCGGCCCCGAGAGCTTCGGCCGGATGCCGGCGTAGGCCGGTTGCAGCGCGCCGTCGGGCAGGCCCGGCCAGTACGCGCGGATCGCCGCATAGAATGCGTTCGCGCGTTGCGGATCGACGTCGTAGCTGATCGACTGCACCCATTCGACGTCCGGCCCGAACTTCGCCTGGCCGCCGAGATCGATGGTCAGATGCACGCCGAGGCCCGCTTCGTTGGGCATCGGATAGATCAGGCGGTCGAATGGCGCGCGCCCGCTCACGCTGAAATAATTGCCCTTGGCGAAGTAGAGCGGCGGGACGTGGCGGTCGTCGAGACCGTGGATCTTCCGGGCGATGTCGTTCGCATGCAGACCCGCGCTGTTGACGACCTGCGCCGCGCGCAGCCGCGCGGGCGTCTCGCCGCCGGTCTCGATGATGAAGCAGCCTTCGCGCGCGTCGATCGCGGTAACGGGCGTGCGAAACGCGATGATCGCGCCGTCGCGTTCGGCGTCGCCTTGCAGGGCGAGCATGTACTGATGGCTGTCGACGATGCCCGTCTGCGGCGAATACACCGCCGCGACACACTCGAGCTGCGGCTCCATGGCCGCCGCGTCGGCGCCGGACAGCCGTTCGAGCCCCGTGACGTGATTTTCGATGCCCTTTTGCTCGATCGCCGCGAGTTGTGGCAGTTGATTGCGCGCGGTGGCGACCAGCAGCTTGCCGCAGCGCTGGTGCGGCACGCCGTGCGATTCGCAGAATTCATACAGCATCGCGCGGCCGCGCACGCAGAGTTCCGCCTTGAGCGAGCCGCGCGGGTAGTAGATACCGGCGTGGATCACCTCGCTGTTGCGCGAACTCGTGCCGATCCCGATCCCTTCCCCCGCCTCCAGCACGACGACTTCGCGCCCGCGCGCCGCCAGCGCCCGCGCGATGGCGAGCCCGACGGCGCCCGCCCCGATGACGACACATTCGATCTGGTCCATGTCTTTTCCGTCGCAGGTTCAATCAATCCATTCTACTTTCTGGACTATTGCGTGTTGCACAACAACGGAAGGTGAATTACACCGCGTTATGAAACGATTCACGAAAAGGCAAGAATTACGGCGTTTCGAGCCGAAAAAACCGGTTTTTGATGGCTTTTTTGGCAAGTTTTAAAAATCGCACCCTTTCAGAAGCCGATCGCTTTCTTACGCGAGTGCGCGTCGATCTGGATGTCGCCGGCTTCGACGTGATGCCGTCCGCCGATGCGCGCGTTGCCGAACGCGTTGAGCATCGCCCGGCGCATCGCGCGCGGGGACGCCTTCGTGAGCGCGTCGAGCGGGGCATCGCCGAGCGTTTCCGGGAAGCGCCGTCCCCATGCGTGCGCGTTGCGGATCTCGGCGTAGATCGCCTGCGCGATGCGGCGTGCGCCGTCGCGATCGGGCGGCGGGATTTCGTAGACATTCATCCGGTTCAAAAGCGGCTCGGGGATCGCGCGGGCGTCGTTCGCGGTCGCGATCCAGACGACATTGCCCGCGTTGATCGGCACTTCGGCGAATTCGTCGATGAAGCATTGCGCCGTGTCGTGTTCCAGCAGCGCGTAAAGCGCGCCGAGCGGATCGTATTGCGCGTCGCCCGTGGCCTTGTCGATTTCGTCGACGGTGATGACGGGGTTCGCGTAGCTGCCGTTGACGAGCGCGTCGAAAACCTTGCCCGGCTTGGCGTTGCGCCATTGCGACGACGCGCCCGAGAGAATCCAGCCCGCCGTCAGCGAACTCATCGCGACGTAGTGGCAGGTCGTGCCGAGCAGGCGCGCGAGCTGTTTCGCGAAATGCGTCTTGCCGATGCCCGGGTCGCCGAGGAGCAGCATCGGCATGAGTTCGAGGCGGTCGTCGGTTTCGAGACAGAGCGCGATTTGCTTGCGGATGTCGGCGAGCGGCTCCTCGAAATTCGGCAGATTGGCGACGAGATCGTCGATCGACGGCATGCGGTTCGGCTTCACGCAAAAGCGCAGGTTGCCGACCTTGAGCATCTTTTCGTAGGTGGCGCGCAGCGCTTCGCTGGCGCCGTCGGAGAGATCGTTGAGCGCGGTTTCGACGTCGTCGAGACTGTAGACCTTGCTGAACGATGCGACCGCGAGTTCCTGTTTGACCACGGCTGTCGTCATGTCACACCCCGTCGTTTTCTGTAGTCGATGAGGCCAGTGTATCGACGACAAAAGGCGGCGCAAGCGAGCAGTCGGAGGGGTTTGCTGCTAATTGTGCGCCCAAGCCGGACTGATAACGTCAGAAGTATGAAGAAAACACTTCCCGCCAAGCGCTAGTATCATCGACACGTCTCGACGCGGATCGAACCGCCAGCCATCGGGTGCAAAACGTGCTGCCGAAAGGCGGAGCGCCGTCGGCGAATTGCAACGCGCGCATCCGGACCCAAATACGGAACGACGCACGCAAAGCAGCCTCCGGCTGAACCCGCCGATGCCCGCGGTGTCACAAATACGTTCCCGACCACGGGCCGCGCGGGCAAAAACCGCGCGAACGCTCGCTCTCCAGGAGAAGACTTTCGATGCTGAACCCGCGCGCCATCCGTCTGCCGATCCTGCTTCTCGCCGGTGCATCGCTCGCCCTGACGCTCGCCGCCCACGCGCAAAGCACGTCGCAGCCGGTGGCGTGGGAGCTTCAGGTTCTGCGCGACGGCCAGCAGATCGACTCGTTCTCCGCGACCACCAACGTCGGCCAGGCGCGCACCGACACGCATCACAACGTCGTGAAGAACAACGTAGGCTGCGCCGACAGACCGGCCGGCGACATCGACCTGCAACGCACCCTCACGGTCTCGCCGATCCACGCCGGCCCCGACGACATCACGCTTTCGATCGAAGCCCAGGAAACGCTCCAGGACGACGCGTCGCGCGCGACCGCGCAGGGTTGCAAGCTGCCGCCGCTGCCGCGCGTCGTGAACGCGTCGCATCCGGGGCTCGTGCTCAAGCCCGGCGAATGGTCGAACTGGCAGATCGTCGAAAAGAATCCGTCGCTTGCGTATCGGGTACGTGCCAGCCTGAATACCACTGCGGCGGCCCAATGACGGCCTGAGCGATTCGAGCCGCGCCGCACGACAACACGAAACGCATGCGAAACCCCGACCATTTCCCGCCGAGCCTTCCTTCCGCGCACGAAACGCCCGATTTCACGGCGGTGAGCTGGAATCTGCACAAGGGCCGCTCGCCGCTCGGGCTGCAGGCCTGGAGCGCCATGCAGCGCTGGGTTCAGTCCACCAACGCCGACGCCTATTTCCTCCAGGAAGCGATGGCGCGGCGCATGCCCCAGCCGATGCTCGCCACGGGTTTCGGCAATCCGCTCGCCGGCCCGCCCGACGACATCTGGCATTGCCAGGCCACCGAAATCGCGCAGGCGCTCGAACTTCAGATCGCGCTCGGGCCGAACGTGTTCAAGCCGTCGTGGCGACACGGCAACGCGATTCTCTCGCCGCATCCGCTCGATCTCTCCGGCCGCTGGGACATCTCGGCGCATCGCTTCGAACGGCGCGGCCTGCTGGTCGCGCGCGCGACCTTCGCGGGACGCTCGATCACGCTGCTCTGCGCGCATCTCGCGCTCACGCGCCAGGCGCGTCTGCGCCAGATGAACTGGATCGCGCACTGGATCGCGAAAGAGGCGCCAGACGGCCCGCTCGTGCTCGCGGGCGATTTCAACGACTGGCGCAACGATTCCGTGCCGCTCTTCGGCGAACTCGGCATGCATGAAGTCGCGACGCTGCTCGGCGAATCGGGCCGGACGTTTCCGGCGTTTTCACCGGCGCTCGCGCTCGACAAAATGTTCGTGCGCGGCATGAAGCCGGTCGAATGGATCACGCCGACGCAGGACACCGCGTGGCTCTCGGATCACCTTCCGTATATGGCGCGGCTGCGCGTCGAATGACGAGCGCCGCTTACGCGATCAGCGTTTCGAGTTCGGAGAAGGAAACCGGCTTGACGAGATGATGATCGAAACCGGCGTCGAGCGAGCGCTGCCGGTCCGCGTCGCCGCCGAAGCCGGTCAGCGCGATCAGGAGCGCATCGCACGTCGAATCCCGCTGGCGCAGTTTGCGGGCGAGCGTGAAGCCGTCCATGTCCGGCAGACCGATGTCGAGAATCACCACGTGCGGCCTGAATCCATCGACGGTGGCGAGCGCGCTCGCGCCGTCGAAGGCCGCGCGCACGTCGTGTCCGAGCGTTTCGATCAGCATCGACAGGGCTTCTGCCGCATCGACGCTGTCGTCGACGACGAGCACGCGGCGATGAAGCCCCGTGCGATCGTCCGCGCCGGTCGTGTCCATGTCGTTCATCGTGGTCCGAGAGATGGGCGCGCCCCGCATCGGCGCATTTTTTGAGATAAGTCCGGCCGACTGTAGCACAGGCGTTCGGGCCGAGTAAATTCGCCCGGCCGCGCTGGCCTGTGCTCGTGCGGCAAGGCCGTGCGGGGTCGAAGCGCGCCGGAAAATGGATGCGCAAACCTTGTGCGGCCGCCTCTGCTATGGTGAATGTTCGGGCCGCGGCGCGCGGCCGACTTCACGCGTGACGCACCATGTTCGACCTCTTCGACGACATCCCCAAGCCCGATATCGACTGGCATCCGGACTGGCTTCCCGCCGATCTCGCGTCCGATCTGATGGCGGCCTTGATCGACGAAGTCCGCTGGCAGCAGGACACGATGACGACGCCCGGCGGCCGCGTGCCGCTGCCGCGCCTGACCGCGTGGCAGGGCGAGCCGGATGCCGTCTACGTCTATTCGGGCATTCGCAATGTGCCCGCGCCGTGGACGTCCGCCGTCGCGCAGTTGCGCGCGCGTGCCGAAGCGGCGTCGCAAACGCGCTTTAACAGCGTGCTGCTCAATCGCTACCGCACCGGCCAGGACAGCATGGGCTGGCACGCCGACAAGGAGCGCGAACTGGGGCCGGAGCCGGTGATCGCGTCGGTGAGCCTCGGCACGACGCGCACGTTCGAGTTCCGCCACGCGCGCACGCACGCGACCCATACGCTCTCGCTCGCGCACGGCAGCCTGCTCGTGATGCGCGGACGCACGCAGCAGGAATGGGTTCATCGCGTGCCGAAGGAGCCGGCCGCGCGCGGCGAGCGCATCAATCTCACCTTTCGCTGGGTCGATGCCGCGGCCGCGCCGAAAGGAAAGCCGCGGCGCGCCTGAGCATTTACGGCCGCCTGGCGACGAAATCGATCTCGACGAGCGCGTCGCGCGCCAGTCCCGTCACGCCGATGCAGGTGCGCGCCGGCAGCGGCTTCGGCAGGAAATAGGACTGGTAGACGGCGTTCATCGCGTCGTAGTCGCGCTTGAACTCGATGAGGAAGATGCGCACGCTGACCACGTGGTCGAGTGTCAGACCGACCCCGGCCAGCACGAGAATCAGGTTGTCCATCACGCGACGCGTCTGCGCGGCGACGCCTTCCGGCAGCGGCGCGCGATCGTCGGCGGGATCGGTCGGCATCTGGCCGGTCAGGAACACCCAGCCGTCGGCTTCGGCCGCGTGGGAGAACGGGCCGACCGGCGTCGGCGCGGCGTCGACCATCGTGAATGTGGGCAGGCTCAAACCGGCTCCCTCCTTTAACTCATTGAAACCCCAGCCTATCGCGCCAAAAACCGCACTTCCTCTCACGCGAACGCCTTGTGATAAGCGTTGAGCGCGGGCGCGCCGCCCAGATGCACATACAGCACGTTCGCGCCCGCAGCGATTTCGCCCGCCTTCGCCATCGCGATCAGCCCGGCCATCGATTTGCCCTCGTACACCGGATCGGTCAGCATCGCTTCGAGTCGCGCTGCCGTGCGGATCGCGTCGATCGTCTGCTCGTCCGGCAACCCATAATCCGGCCCGGCAAAACGCGGATCGATGATGACGTCGGCGTCGTCGATCGGCTTGTCGATGCCGATCAGTTCCGCCGTCTGCCGCGCGATCTTCGTGACGGCGCGGCGGGTCATCGCTTCGTCGCAGGCGGTGTCGATGCCGATCAGCCGACGGGGCCGCTCCTGCGCCTTGAAGCCCGCGACCATGCCGCCTTGCGTCGAACCGGTGCAAGTCGCGGTGATGACGGTGTCGAAGAACACGCCCAGATCCTTTTCCTGGCGTTCGAGTTCGTCGGCGAAATTCGCATAGCCGAGGCCGCCCAGCGGATGATCCGACGCGCCCGCCGGAATCGCATACGGCTTGCCGCCGTCGCGGCGCACCTGGTCGAGCGCGCGCTCCCAGGTTTTTTTCACCTCGGTCGAGTAGCCTTCGCCCTCCAGCAATGTCTCGGCGCCCATCAGCCGCGACAGCAGGATGTTGCCGACCTTGTCGTACACCGGGTCCTCCCAGTGCGTCCATTCCTCCTGCACGAGCCGGCAGCGCATGCCGAGCACCGCGGCCACCGCCGCGACCTGCCGCGTGTGATTCGACTGGATGTTGCCGATCGAGACGAGCGTGTCGGCGCCCTGCTTCACGGCGTCGGCGGCGAGCCATTCGAGCTTGCGAATCTTGTTGCCGCCGAACGCGAGTCCGGACGAGACGTCGTCGCGTTTCGCCCACACCGACACGCCGAGCGCCTTCGACAGCCGTTCGAGCTTGTGGATCGGCGAGGGAAAGAAGCCGAGCGTGACGCGGCCGAAGCGCTTTTCGAGATCGAGTGCCATGAGTGAGATTCCTGTTGGAAGGCGACGAAAGGAGATCTCATTCTAGAAACTTGCCCGCTGAATGTGCTTTGTTCAAAAACCGCGCTTGGCGTAGTATTTTTATATTCGATGGACATTTCGAATTATGTTTTCGAAATAAACGCTCATTGCAAAACGATCTTCATCATGCCCGACCACGACATCCCGCTCGATCCGACCGACCGCAAGATCCTGCGCGCCCTTCAGAACGACGGCCGGCTGAGTAACGCCGAACTGGCGAAACTCGTCGGACTGAGCGCGGCCGCGTGCTGGAACCGCACGAAGCGTTTGTTCGACCTGCGCGTGATCCAGGGCGTGCACGCGCGCATCGATCCGGCGGCCGTTCAGCGGCCGGTGCTGGTGGTGGTCGGCGTGGTGCTCGACCGCTCGACGCAGGAAAGCTTCGCGCTCTTCGAAAGCGCCGCGCGCGAACTGCCGCAGGTGCTCGAATGCGTGCTGGTCGCGGGCGACGTCGACTATTTCCTGAAAGTGCGCGTGCGCGATCTGGCCGCGTTCAACGTCTTTCACAGCGAAAAAATCCTCGCCCTGCCAAGCGTGCGGCAGGTGCGCACCTTCTTCGTGATGAACGAAGTCAAACTCGACGGACAATTGCTGTTCTGAACGGCCGAACCGCGCCCCCGATCAACCCGGAACCCGCCATGCTCCCTTTTCCCATCCTGATGGAAGTCGTGATCCGCATGCTCGTGGCGGTGGCGATCGGCTGCATCATCGGCATCGACCGCGACCTGCACGGCAAGCCGACCGGCATGAAGACGCTCGGGCTGGTCTCGCTCGGCGCGTGTCTCGCGACGATGTCCGCGATGGGTTTTTCGGTGGCCGCGCCCTCCGCGAACGCCGACGTGTCGCGCGTCGTGCAAGGGATCGTCACCGGCATCGGCTTTCTCGGCGCGGGCGTGATCATCCAGAATCCGGACCAGAACCGCGTGCGCGGGCTGACGACGGCGGCATCGATCTGGGTGACGGCGGCGGTCGGGATCGTATGCGGTCTCGGGCTCTGGAGCGTGGCGCTCGCCGCGACCGTGATCCTGATCGCGCTGCTGACGCTGGGCCGCTTGATCGAGAAGTCGCTGCATCGGCAATGGCTGCAAAAGCCGCCCGCCGAGCGCGAAGCACGCAGCCTCCCCGAGGACGACTGAGCCCGCCGCGAGTCCGCGCCGCCTAGAACCGGTAGCCGACGCCCGCGACGATCACGTCGGTGTCGCGGTTGTAGCGCGTGACGATGCGGTTCCAGGTGACGCGTGTCGTCCATCGCTGGCCGAGCCGGTACGACGCCGACATCGAGACGATGCCGGCAAAGCGGTCGTCGGTGTCGTTGTCACCGGTGACGTCGGTGTTCGAGCGCTGCTTGACCGCGAAGTACACGCCCGCGCCGAGGCCGAGCGTCAAGCGATCGTCGAAGAAGGCGCGCGTCGCCCAGAGCTGCGTCGTGAGGCCGTCGCGCCGCACCAGATCCGCGTTGCCCTCGTGCAGATAGCCGACCGTCCAGTCGAGATATTTCATCAGGCCGCGCCGGTATTCGAGCGCCGCGGCGAACGATGTCTGCGACTCGTTGCTGTTGACGATCGTCTGCCCGAGAAAGGCCGTCACTTCGTTGCCGGTCACGCGCGTCGAGCGGCCGGGCGCCCAGTCGCGCGGGCCGGGCACGCTCGGCGCGTCGAGCTGGTACGCGACGCCGATCAGCGCGGCGCTCGTGTTCGGCCCGTGTTGCACCTGAATACGGTTCAACTGCAATTGCGCGATCCAGCGATTCGCAAAGTAGTACTGCGCGCGAAGGCTGTACACGATGCCCCAGCCGTGCACATTGGAATAGCTGGCGCCGTCCTGTTCGGTCGACGTATCGAAGTAGCGGTACGGCCCGATGCCCGCCGACAGCACGATGCGCCGGTTGGCGAGCGGCAGGCGCGCCCAGCCCTGGATCACCTGGCCGTCGCGATGGTGGCCGGTGACGTGGCCCTCGTTGATCCAGGTGAAGCTCGCGGCGAAGTATTCCCCGAGCCCTTCCTCGTAGGACGCCGCCCACGAATACGTGTGCTCGCCGATGCCGCGCGACACGCCTCCGAGCAGCGAAATCTCCTGCGCGTGGAGCGCGCCGGACGCGGCCAGCAGTATCGCGCCGAGCGCCGTGGGCCAACGCCTGCCAGTTCGCCTGGCACCGGTGGCGTGCGGGAAAGTCGGGTCTCGGAATGAAAGACTGTTTGAAGCCGGCTTGTCAGAACCGATCGTCATTGTCATCTCGAATTTTGTTCGAGACCCAATCCTAACAGCGTCGCAGGATTTGTACTGGACGAATATAAACGCGAAGCTTTCGTCGACGATTTCACGCCGCGACGCTCGCCGCCTCCGATTCGACGCGGTTGCGTCCGCCGACTTTCGCCGCGTAGAGCCGTGCGTCGGCGCGCGCGAGCAGCGTCGCGAGCGACTCCGAGTCGGAGCGGCAGGCGATTCCGGCGCTGAATGTGTAGCGCAGCATCACGCCCGGCAACGGGCACGGCGTGCTTTCGACTGCCTGCCGCAGCATTTCGACGAGCCCCGCGAATTCCGCGCGAGTTCGCGCGGCGCGCATCAGGCAGAACTCTTCGCCGCCGATCCGGCCGAACGCCGCCTCGCCGATTCTCGCCGTCACGAGCGCGCAGAAGTGGCGCAGCACTTCGTCGCCGGCGGCGTGGCCGTAGCGGTCGTTCACGCTCTTGAAGTGATCGATATCGATGACGGCCACGTATTCGCGCGCGCCGTCCTGCGCCGGGCGCGCGAGCCGGGCGGCGGCGAGTTGCAGAAACGCCTTGCGCGAGAGCGTGCCGGTCAGGTCGTCGAAACGGGCGAGACGCTCCAGACGTTGCGAGAGGCGGTCGTGCGCCATCATCACGAGACCGATCGACAGCGACGGCAGGACGAGGATGCCGAGCGCCAAAAACGCGATCTGCATCGCGCCGGGCTGCAGCAGCGCCGTCTGCGAGGGTGGCGCGGCGACGTAGATCGAGCCGCGCACAAGATGGCCGATGCCGCCGAGTCCCGCCGCGCCCGCCGCAAAGAAGTAGTTGTAGCGGGGACGCTCGCGTGGCCGGGCGATCAGCACGCGCGCCATGATGGCGAGATCGCAGGCCGCATGAAACGCCGAGACGATCACCACGCGCATGTTCACATCGGGCGTCTCGTAGGTGAAATACGCGATGCCCGCGAGCACCGCGAGCCACGCGATCCAGCCGACGTTCGAGCGCGCCGGCCGCGTGGCGGCGTCGAAGAACTGAGTGCAGCCTTCGAAGATCAGGAGGACCGTCGCGGCGAGCAACTGGTTAGCCAGCAGGATGCCGAGCACCGGCGGCAACCCGCCCTGCATCGCGAAAAGCACGATCGAGACGAGCGCAAGCACGTTGGCGCAGATCCAGCGCGGCACGCCCGCGATCGCGTTCGGCAGAAGCGAGATCAGCACCAGGATCGAGAGGATGCTCGACAGTGCAGTGACGACGAGGATGCTGACAGGGCTGAACATCGTGACAGGTCGGTGGATTCGGCCGCTTGCGACCGTCGTGTGAGCGGCGCTGCCCGGCGCGGCCAGCGCGCGCGTCGTACAGACACGCTCATCGGAATAACGGCAATCGCGGCGCAAACTTGATCCGCACACGTCACAAACGTCGCGCCCAATGCAACCGGCGGCGATGCCGTCAGGCTCCGCCGCCGTGTCTGTGTGCCGCCTGCTCCGCCGGACTCAGTTCCAGCCGTGACGTTCGCGCCAGCGCTCCTCGCGATGCGCTTCGTGACGCCAGTGGCGCTCGTGCCATTCGCGGCGTTCGCGCCACTCACGGCCGCGCCAGTCGTCATAGCCGCCGTAACCGTAGGCCACCGCGACGGGCGGCGGCGCGACATACACCGGCTGCGGCGCCGCATAGTAACCCGGCACGCCGATGCCGACCGCCACATCCACATGCGCCGACGCCGCCGTCGACGCCGCCAGCACCGTCAAGCCGAGAACCGCCCCGAGGATTGTCTTGTTCATCGCTTCTCCTTGCACCGAGTGCACTGTGTGACCACGAGCGCAGTCTAGAGGGCGAGTCCGGACACAGGTGCAACAGGAGCGGCAGAAAGGTAACGCATCGTTACCGCGGGTTCAGCGCACGCGCTGCCCTTTGTCGTCGATGACGACTTCGCCGTCTTCCTTCGCGAACGGCCCTTGCTGCGCCGAAGGCAGGATGTCCAGCACCTGTTCCGAGGGCCGGCACAGTCGCACGCCGAGCGGCGTCTCGACGAACGGCCGGTTGATGAGGATCGGATGAGCGAGCATCGCGTCGATCAGCTGGTCGTCGGTGAGCGTGGAGTCGGCGAGGCCGAGTTCGGCGTAGGGCGTGCCTTTCTCGCGCAGCGCGTCGCGCACCGAGAGGCCCGCGCGCGCGATCAACGCGATAAGCGTGGCGCGATCCGGCGGTGCAGTCAGATATTCGACGACCCGCGGCTCGATGCCGGCATTGCGGATCAGCGCGAGCGTGTTGCGCGACGTGCCGCACTGAGGGTTGTGGTAGATCGTGACGGTCATGATGATGTCTTCCTTCTGGTTTCGAGCGTGCATGAAGGCCCGGTCAGTCGACATTCTAGTGCCGGTACGGCCGACGTTCGAAGCGCACGAGCATGCCGCAACCGGCGTCGGAAGATGGCCGGCCGTCGGCGGCAATATGGCAGGACTGTCATCCCGGACACCGCGTCGAGCGCCGACGCGGCTCGCCGCGAGAATGTACTGTCAATTCCCGCATCCGCGCGCTATAACGAAAATGCAGTGCGGCTTCCGGCGCGCTCGGGACGCGTCCCGGACCTCTGGGTCCCATCGTCGGCGAATCGCCGGCGCACCGCGCGCTTCGCACCGGCAACGGGTCCGAGCGACACCTGCGTATTTGCGTATTTGCGTCATTTGCGTATCAGTCCAACCAGTTCGGCACGCCGGATAAAACCGGCGCAGAACCGACGTCAGCCGCTCTGCATGACCACGCCGTCCGACGATGCGGCACGCGCCTTGCGAACGGAAAACGAGCCCGCCATCGGTCGCGTGCGGGTCTCATGTGATCAGCGCCAATAGATGAAGGAGTCGATATGAAATCACGTTTGGTATTGACGGCGGTCGTCGCATCGCTCGTCGCGGTGGGCGGTCTCGCCTCCGCCCAGGAAACCTACCGCACCGCGCAGCCGCCGATGCAGGGCGCCGATACGACCGGGCAATCGTCGATGACCCAGCCCGGCATGCAGCAGGACGCGAACGCGCCCGGCCAGCCTGCCGACAGCAGCGCCTACGGCGGCACGCCGTCGACACGCAGCGCGGCGGGCATGGTCTCGAAGCCGTGCGTGCGCGGCCCGGGCTGCGACATTTTCTTCGGCCAGTGAAGGTTGCAATCGGGAGAATCCGCGAGGCGTTTTCACGCCGGCGGATTCTCCTCTTCAGTTGTAAAAACCGATTTCCATTGATCTCATGACACGCGACGAATTCCTCGCCGAACTCGCGCGCGAAGGCTTCCAGGAAATCGTGACGGTCACGCGCGAACCGAACCTGGCGATGGACCTCCATGCGCATCCGTTCGAAGCCAAGGCGCTGATCATCGCGGGCGATTTGACGATCCGCGCCGGCGAGTCTCAACGGCACTACGGGCCGGGCGACGTGTTTCACCTCGCGACGAACGCGCCGCACTCGGAAAGCTACGGACCGGACGGCGTGACGTATCTCGTCGGCCGCAAGTAAAAATCGCCGGCGCCTTCGGCGCGATCAACCTGGCCTTGCCCACTCTTCCGCCCACTGCGTAACATTTGTTGTCGAAACGAATGAGGCGGCACGTGCCAGAGAGAGGCGGTCACAACATCGACTTGCCTTGTTCGAGGATCTTGTCGCAGACCTGCTTCGTGACTTGCTCCTTCAGACCGCCAGCGCTTAGGTCGACCTTTTGACCACTGCCGCTGTTCAGGATGCCCTTGGCGCCGTCGGTGTAACCGCTATCGGATGACGGCGAGCCGCCCAGCTTGCTCATCAGCGAATCCTTCACCGACGACGCCCCGCTGCCGCTCAGGTAATTGTTCTTCATGCAGTATTCGATGATGCCGGTGACGTTGCCGAGGCTTCCCGAGCTGAGCGAACTGCCGGACAACGCGCTGCCGAGACCGCCCAGGCCGCCGGCGGCACCCGTCGTGCCGCCGTTGTTTTTCAAGAGGTCGCCGAGTTGGGCGTAGGCGACGGATGTCGACAGGCTCGCGACGGCGATCAGAATCGTTGCCGTGGTGCGGCATGCATTGAGTTTCATGCTGAGTCCCTCCATGACGTGCGTGCTCGTCACTATAGTGCGTTTTCGGTTGGGCGGTATGCGCCAGGGACGGTCGAACGCTGCGCTCGCGTTGGGTCGACTTGCACATCCGTTCTTTGCGGCACGCTTTCGAGATCAACGCGCGACGCGTGATAAGCGGACTAGCAGGCCTGCATCGCCCGCCGCACGGCGAGAGGCATAAGCATCGGGTAGGCAGCCCCCGGCTATTGGTCAATATTTGTCAAGACGCGCTCATCCCCCAATTAATTCGCTAACCTTAATATTTAGCGCGGTCAGTTAAGAGGTTGGCAGCTAACGCTGCGTCGTTGGCCTTTAGGGGGAGCACGAAGTGGGCGAGTTTGATTTATTGCGTAAGGCCGTCACGGGACGCCAGGCGTATTTTCTCGACGTGCCTGGCACGAGTAGCGCGGCGGCGCTCTCCGTCGTGTCCTTCGAGGCGATCGAAAAGATGGGCGCACCCACCGAAGTGCGCATCGAGTTGACTCATCCGCAGCAGCTTGCCCGTGCCGACTATTTGAACTGCGACGCGGCGTTTTCCATCGTGCCCGACAATGGGCCGCCCCGAAAATTCTCCGGGTTCATTGAGCGCTTTTCCACAATCCAGACGACGAAGGACTTTGTCAAGTTCGAAGTCGTACTCAAGTCGCACTTCGCTCGACTGGCGGCCGTGACCCGCAGAAAAATCTTTCAGCACGCGAGCACACCCGACATCATCGCGGCGATTCTGCGCAGTCATGGTTTCCGGCCCGAACAGATGGCGTTTCGGCTGCGCGCGCAATATCGCAAACACCTGTTTCGGATGCAGCACCAGATGAGCGATCTGGCCTATGTCCACATGCTGATGGAAAAGGCCGGCATCTACTGCTACATCCTGGAGACGAAATACGGCGATCAGGTGGTATTTGCCGATGACATCGATCATTACCTTTACGACCCGCCCCTGATCGTGCCATATCGCGAGGCGGCGGGACTGGAGGCTAACGGCATCGAAGCCGTGACGGCGATCAAAACCCACGCCGTGACCGTGCCGCAATCGTTCACGGTCGCGGATTACAACCCGGGGCAAGCCTGGGAGCGTTTTCGCGACACGTCCAACGTTGCTCCGCAAGACCCGACGACTTACGGTCAGCCGTACATCTACGGCACAAATCACCTGGACCAGGCCGGCGCGAAGTGGGAGGCACAGCTTCGCCATGAAGCGGCCATTGCCTGGCAAGTCGTCTATGAAGGCGAGAGCAGTGTGCTCGCGTTGCAGCCGGGTCGCGTGCTGGAAATGGATACCGCTTTACCAGATGCGCCAAAAGGCCAGCTAATCATAGAAGTGACACACAGCGGCGCGCGCGATGTGTCCTATTCGAACACCTACAAGGCGATCCCCGCCGACCGCCGTTTCCGCCTCGAACTGGAGCCGGAAAACTGGGCCAAGGTGACCGGCACACTGAGCGCACGCGTCACCAGTCCGGACAAGTACACCTATGCGTACATCACCGCAGCCGGTCATTACACGGTTCGCTTCGATTCGGATTTCGAGACGTGGCCCAACGGCGGCGAAAGCGTCCCGCTGCGTCTCGCGAAACCGTTCGCGGGCAAGCAGCAAACCGGGATGCACTTCCCCGCGCTGGACAACGATGAAGCGATGATTACCTGCCGTGACGGCGATCCGGACAAGCCCGAAATCGTCAGGTTCCATCATCACAGCCAGGCGCGCGACCTGGTGACGAATGATCGTCGATGGCTCTCGCGCAACGTGATCCGCACGCAGGCGAACAACAAGCTGCGCATGGAGGACTGGGCGGGGCAAGAAGGCATCAAGCTGAGTACGGAGCATTCGGGAAAGTCTCAGCTCAATCTCGGCTATCTGGTGAACAGCAAGCTCGAATACAGGGGCGAAGGCTTCGAGGCAAGAACATCGGGCTGGGGAGTGCTTCGCGCAGGCAAGGGCGTGATGGTCACGACCTACGACCGCCCCGGCGCGAGCGGCAAGCAACTGGACATGCAGGAGACCATTGCGCAGCTCGAAAGGGCATTGGTGACGGCGAAGGCGCTGGCGGCGTCCGCGAGCAGCGCGAAGGCCGAGCCTGCCGACACCGACGCGCAGCAGCAGATGAAGGACGATCTGGATGGCCTGAAAAAGCCGGGGCTGTTGATGAGCACGCCCACCTCGGCGGGCATCGTCGCCGGTGGTGGCGTGCAGATCGCGGCGCAGGACAGCATGTCCACCGTGGCCGGGAAGAACGCCGACTGGAGCGTGCTGAAACGCTTCACGGTCGCGGCAGGCGAGAAAATATCGCTGTTCACGCAGAAAACCGGCATCAAGATTTTTGCGGCGAAGGGTCCGGTCGAAGTGCAGGCACAGAGTGATGCCATGTCACTGATTGCCGCCCAGGATCTGACAATGGCGAGCGTCAACGGCACGGTGCGGCTCGTCGCGAAGAAGGAGCTCACGCTTGAATCGGGCGGCGCGTTCATCCACATGAAGGACGGCAGCATTACGGTAGGCGGCCCGCTCGACCTCTTCCTGAAGGTCATTACGATCCAGAAGAAAGGCGCGCAAAGACTGTCAACCGCAGTTCCACCATTGCCGGAATCTACTGGGGCGTTTGATGAGGCGTTCGTTGCGCATTGGGCCGGGTCCGACGTTCCCGTTGCCAATACGCGTTATCAGATGTTCTCTGAGGGCAAGCTGATTGCCGAAGGTACAACCAACGAGCACGGCGAAACGTCGCTGTCGCAGAGTCATGTCCCCCAAGGTGTTTCGATCAAGTTGAAGGGCAGCTAAAAATGGCAGATGAAGACAAGGATGTGGGTTACGCGGAATCGTACATGACGGTGAAGTCATACACGAAACGCGCCCGCGTGGAGCGTACCGCCTGTGACGATCATGTGCCACCTGCTGCGGATTCGATCATCGGACATTGCGAGTACTACTACAGGCCGTTGCAGTGCGAATACACAGAAACAGTCGAGAAGGTCACGGCGGGCAGCGCCTGGGCCACCGTGAAAGCCTTCGCCACGTCCTGGGACCCGTGGACCGACAAGGAAGTTTCCGCCCGTCTGCTGAACCAGCGGCAGACGCTAATCCAGCCCGATTGCACCGCCTCCGACTGGTCCCGGCATAGCAACTTCATGATGCGGCACATCGGCTGCGGGCATAAGCCGCCTGGCTATTACGTCAGCTATGGCTATTTTTATTGCTCGAGCTATGGCGCGAAGCTGAAGCCAACGCTTTCTCAAGCCGGCAAGGATTGGCTCGACAGCGCGAGGTGGTATCTACAGGCAAACATGGAAGATGGACTGAAGCAAAACATGAAGGGAAACATCATCCAGATGAGCAGTATGAAGCCTGGAAACGGCAGCTTCAAAATGACGGTACCTCAATACAAGCTTGAACTGGACAGCGATACGTTTAAGAGCTTTGCGTTCAAGACACACCCGCTCGCCTATCTTGATGGCGGACTGGCCGGTTTACAGCTTCCGGACATGATGAAGATCATGGGCGGTCCAGCGTTGGAAGAATGGGCCGACTGGCGCACCTATGAGCAGGTCTGGGACAGCGGCAAAGTGGTTGCACGCAAAACCATTGGCGATGCGTGGGATGCCACCAAGGCCGATGTTGCCGATCCAGTAAGCACGGCGCTCGGCCGCCTGATGAGCGCTAAGTGACATGCGGATGCCCAAGCACAGGACATTCTTTTTCGGTGGCCTTCTCCTGGCTGCCGTCGCAACTTACGGGTATCACAGCATGACAACACCAGGCTGGCAGACCATTTCAACAACGTTCATGAAGAACGATAAGCCGTATGGGGGCGGCAATTCTCGAATCAACGGGAATGAGGTTATCAGTCTTAAGATCGCGGGACCAGAGATTACGTTCAAGCCCGCCAACCAGCGAAAGGATTCTGAATACGCTGAGCCTAGCGAAGCATGGATGAATAATTCCAGTGAGCGACTTAATCGGCGCACCGTTGGCTTTTTTCGCGGCACAATCGACGGTGGCCTGACGCGCTACTTCGAGCAGCCAGGACAGGATGCGTCTTGGTGGTATTCGAAGGACTGGAGCACGCAGTACGTCAGCACGGACTGGATGGACTACAAGCAGGCCGACTCCCAAAAGGGACCCGCACCGCACATCACGAAGCTCTGGCGCTCGCGCGATGGCGGCAAGAACTGGACGCAACTCGACTGGCCGGCGAACCGGAATATCGGCCAGCTACTTTTCCTTGATACTGATCGGGGATACGCGGTTGGATGGGGACCGCGCGTCTGGCGCACGGCGGATGGCGGGCGCACATGGAGAGAGATCAAGGGCCCGCTCCACGCAACCGAGGACAACGCGCCGCGAAAAACCTTTGACGCCGTCGACCTTGGTCCGGATGGCACGCTACGTGTTGCCTACTACGTGCCCGAAGAAATGAAGGACATACACCCTGAAAGCATCGTCGACCGGTTGAAGTGGGACAGCGACGCGTTCGAGCCGGACGTGAAGCTACCTGATCAGGTCGTCGTTTCGCTCCAGTCCGAGCAGGTTCCGCCCGATTACGCCTATTCGGTTTACGCACTATCCAGGCTCGGGCCGCCACGCAACTGGGAGGACCTGAGTGACAATGGGCACCGAACCGGAGCGCTATCGACATGGGGAAATCGCCGCGCTCAGACGGTCGAGCAACCGCATACCTTCGATGCACGTCTAACACTGGATGGACTCAGCGTGGGCCGGCGTGGCGTACTTCTTGTGTATGCGACGGATGCCACCGGGCAGGGCGCGCCCCGCGACATTACGCTCGCCAGCAAGGACTACGGCAAATCGTGGACCGAGACCGATGACGGCATCACGCAAGGCGTTTATTTCGACCCCTTCACAAATACACAGTATGGCCTGTACGCCTATACGCTCAAAAAGCGGACCTGGTAGGCGTTGACGTGGTTCCACGCGTGGTGGTTGCTGTCGGAAAGCGTCCGGGCGTATCGCTCTTGGCCTTGACCCGGCGCAGCAGTGAAGTAAGCGCCATATCGCTGAGTACCTTTTCGGGCGACGATGGAAAGAGAAGGATTGCGAGTTGCTTCCGTTCTTTGTGCGTTTTGACAAGGGCGAGGGCGAGAGCCGATAGCGGCACGCGGTGCGGCTCTTTTCGCTTTCATCCGCGCGCCGGGAAAGATCACCGCGTATCCACGTTCTGCTCACTGGTGTTTACTGCTTCTGTATGTATACGTAGTAACAGTTAACAAGGCCGCCCGTTTTCTGTGGATAACAGGTGAATCGGCTTTGCGCTCAGCGCGTTGCAGACCGAATGACTTGCGTAGAAATGCGGGATGACAAACATGAGGCTGGGACAACTTTTCTGCGTTTACGATGGCTTCGAAGTTATGCACATTCGGCGCACAGGAGTCGAGCAACTCGTTTCGACATGATTCATTGGCCTGTCGATGGCGGAACGCACCAATGCAAACGGCCACCGAATGGTGGCCGTCTTGTGATGCTGCTTCGATCGAGAGCGAAGGCGCTTACTTTGACACCATCACTCCACCGTCACCGACTTCGCCAGATTCCTCGGCTTGTCGACATCGGTCCCCCGTGCGCACGCCGTGTGATAAGCCAGCAACTGCAACGGCACCACATGCAGGATCGGTGACAGCAACCCATAATGCTCCGGCATGCGGATCACGTGAATCCCGTCTTCGCTGACGATGCGCGTATCCGAATCGGCGAACACATACAGTTCACCGCCACGCGCCCTGACTTCCTGCATGTTCGACTTGAGCTTCTCCAGCAGCGTGTCATTGGGCGCCACGGTCACGACAGGCATCGCCTCCGTCACCAGCGCCAGCGGCCCGTGCTTCAGCTCACCGGCCGGATACGCTTCCGCGTGGATATACGAAATCTCCTTGAGCTTAAGCGCTCCTTCCAGCGCGATCGGATAGTGCAAGCCACGGCCGAGGAACAGCGCGTTTTCCTTGCGGGCGAACTCCTCGGCCCACGCGATGATCTGCGGTTCCAGCGCCAGCACGCTGTTCAACGCGGCCGGCAAATGCCGCAATTGCGCGAGATACGCGGCTTCCTGCCCCGCATCGACGTGTCCGCGCAGTTTGCCAAGCGTCACGGCCAATACGAACAATCCCACGAGCTGCGTCGTGAACGCCTTCGTCGATGCCACGCCGATTTCCGTTCCTGCATGCGTCAGGAACGACATGCCGGTCAATCGCACCATCGCGCTCGTCGCGACATTGCACACCGCGAGCGTATGCGTGTGTCCGAGCGACTGCGCATGCTTGAGCGCCGCGAGCGTATCGGCGGTTTCGCCCGATTGGGAAATCACCACGACCAGCGCCTTCGGATTCGGCACCGAATCGCGATACCGGTACTCGCTCGCAATCTCCACCTGCGTCGGAATTTTCGCGACCGATTCGAGCCAGTACTTCGCCGTCAACCCCGAGTAATAGCTCGTGCCGCACGCGAGGATCAGCAGGCTGTCGATATCGCCGAACACTTCACTCGCGCGATCGCCGAAGAGCGATGCATCGAACTGGTCCGCTTGCGGAATGGTGTCGGTGATCGCGCGCGGCTGCTCGAAGATTTCCTTCTGCATGAAATGCCGGTACGGTCCGAGTTCGACCGCGCCGCCGTAAGCCGCAACCGTGCGCACTTCGCGCTCGACGTGATTGCCCTCGCGATCGACGATCTTCGCGCCTTCGAGCGTGATCTCCACCACATCGCCTTCTTCGAGGAACGCGAAACGGTCGGTGCTGCCCGCGAGCGCGAGCGCATCCGATGCCAGGAAGTTCTCGCCCTGCCCCACGCCGACGACGAGCGGCGAACCCTGCCGCGCACCGACCACCGTATGCGGCTGATCCTTGTGAACGACGGCGATCGCATACGCGCCGTGCAACTGCTTGACGGCATCGCGCACGGTCTGGAACAGGTCGCCGCGATACATGCTGTGGATCAGGTGCGCGATCACTTCGGTATCGGTCTGCGAGACGAACACGTAGCCCTTGCCACGCAGCATTTCACGCAGCGATTCGTAGTTCTCGATGATGCCGTTGTGAACCAGCGCCACGGCGTCGCGCGAAAAGATCGGGTGAGCGTTGTCCGTGACGGGCGCGCCGTGCGTCGCCCAGCGCGTGTGGGCGATGCCCGTGACGCCGTCGAGACGCGTGTCGCGCACTTGCGCGTCGAGGTCCGACACGCGCGCGACGCTGCGCGCGCGCTTCGGCTCGCCGCCGGCGAGCACGGCGACACCGCAGGAATCGTAACCACGATATTCAAGCCGCCGCAGGCCTTCGACCAGCACCGAGACGATGTTGCGTTGCGCGACCGCGCCGACGATTCCACACATGGTTTTCGTCCTTCAAAAGTTTGTTTCGAGCCGACGCTGTAGTCGCGTTCAGGCTTTTTTCTTGGTCGGCCGCACGTAACCCTGGCGGCTCACCTGCGTCTTTTCGTTCAGCACGAGTTCGCCCTCGGCGACGTCCTTCCACACCGTCGTGCCCGCCGCGATCGTCACGCCGCGGCCGATGCGCACCGGCGCCACGAGTTGCGTATCCGAGCCGACGAACACGTCGTCTTCGATCACCGTGCGATGCTTGTTCGCGCCGTCGTAATTGCAGGTGATCGTGCCCGCGCCGATATTCACGCGCGCGCCGACATCCGAATCGCCGACATACGCGAGGTGGTTAGCCTTCGAACCGCGCCCGAGCACCGCGTTCTTCACTTCGACGAAGTTGCCGATATGCGCCTCGTCGCCGAGCACGGCGCCCGGGCGCAGCCGCGCGTAAGGCCCGAGTACGACGTTCGCGCCGGTCGTGCCGCCTTCGATGTGCGTGAACGCATCGACGCGCGTGCCTTCGCCGATCCGCGCATCGCGGATCACGCAGTTCGCGCCGATCGTCACGTTGTCCGCCAGCGTCACTTCGCCTTCGAACACGCAGTTCACGTCGATCGACACATCGCGGCCGCACCGGAGCGTTCCGCGCACGTCGAGGCGCGCGGGGTCCATCAGCGTCACGCCTGCGGCAAGCAAGTCGTTCGCGACGTTGCGTTGGTGCACGCGTTCGAGTTCGGCGAGCTGCTGCTTGCTGTTCACGCCGAGCGTTTCCCACTCTTCGTCCGGCTGCGCGGTGACGACTTCGACGCCCGCTTCGAGCGCGCGCTCGACCACGTCGGTCAGATAGAACTCGCCCTGCGCGTTGTCGTTTTTCAGCGACGCGAGCCAGGTCGCGAGCTGTTGCGTCGGCGTGACGACGATGCCGGTGTTGATCTCGGCGATCTCGCGTTCGTCGGGGCTGGCGTCCTTCTGCTCGACGATCTTGCGCACGGCGCCCGCCGCGTCGCGCACGATGCGCCCGTAACCCGTCGGGTCATCGAGCGTGACCGTGAGCACGCCGTAGCGGCCGTTGCTCGCGGCATCGACGAGACGTTCGAGCGTGCTCGACCGCGTGAGCGGCACGTCGCCGTAGAGCACGAGCGTCGGCACCGACGGATCGACGAGCGGCAGCGCCTGCTGCACCGCGTGGCCCGTGCCGAGTTGCTGCGCCTGCACGGCGAACTGCACGTCCGGCGCGCCGACGGCCGCCTGGACCTGCTCGGCGCCATGTCCCACCACGACGACGAGGCGCGTCGGCTTGAGCGTTCTTGCCGTGTCGATCACATGCGACAGCAGCGGTTTGCCGGCCAGCGGGTGCAGCACTTTCGGCAGTGCCGAATTCATGCGCTTGCCCATGCCGGCAGCGAGGATGACTATGTTCATCGCGTCGAATTAATGTGAGGAAAACGAATCGGTCAATATAGCATGGCGATCGCGGCGGCCAAGGACGCGCGAAGCCCGCGCGGCCTTGGCAGGAACCGGATTGCGCGGTGCGTCAAAGATCATCGAACTGGACGATTGAAACGGTGTTCGTCGCGCCTGACGGTTCGCTCGCGCACGGTTCCTCGTCGAATGCGATGTCGCCTTGCGGATCCGCCTCGCCCGTCGCCCGGAGGCCGGCGAACGGAAAAAGTTTGTGATCCATCAGATGCGATGGCACCACGTTGCCGAGCGCGTTGAACATGTTCTCGACGCGCCCCGGAAACCGCTTGTCCCATTCGCGGATCAGCGCTTTCATTTCCGCGCGCTTCAGGTTCGGCTGGCTGCCGCACAGGTTGCACGGAATGATCGGGAATTCGCGCAGGTCGGCATATTTCTCAAGATCCGTTTCCTTCACGTAGGCGAGCGGCCGGATCACGACGTTCTTGCCGTCGTCGGACTGCAGCTTCGGCGGCATGCCCTTCAGCTTGCCGCCGTAGAACATGTTGAGCAAAAGCGTCTGCAGGATGTCGTCGCGATGATGGCCGAGCGCGATCTTCGTCGCGCCCAGTTCGCCCGCGACGCGGTACAGGATGCCGCGACGCAGCCGCGAGCAGAGCGAACACGTCGTCTTGCCCTCGGGCACGAGCCGCTTGACGATACTGTACGTGTCCTGATTCTCGATATGAAACGGAATATCGAGCTTCTTCAGATAGTCGGGCAGCACGTGCTCCGGAAAACCCGGCTGCTTCTGGTCGAGATTGACGGCGACGATCTCGAAGTCGATCGGTGCGCGCTCGCGCAGGCGCATCAGGAGTTCGAGCATGGCGTAGCTGTCCTTTCCGCCCGACAGGCAGACCATTACCTTGTCGCCCTGCTCGATCATGTTGTAGTCGCCGATGGCCTGGCCCACTTGCCGCGCGAGGCGCTTGAACAGCTTGTTGTTCTCGTAGGCTTCCTTCTGCTCGCGGCGCGTGAGCGCGGCGCGCTCGGGCGTCTCTCCGTGCGCGTGCGAGGCGGCTTGAGCGGGCGTGTTCATGCTCGTTCCTCTTTGATGCGAAAGACTTCGACGCCCACGGCGTCGCAGTCGGGATAAACGTCGGGCTTTTCCGTCGATACGGCGACCGCCAGCACGCGCGGATGCGCCAGCAACGCGGCGGCGACGTCGTCGCAGAGCGTTTCCTGCAGATGGATGTGGCCGCGCTTCACGCGTTCGGCGATGGTCGAGCGCATGAAGTCGTAATCGACGACTTCGCGCAGTTTGTCCTCGACAGGCGTCGACAGTGCGAGCGGCACGAACAATTCGACATTGATCACGACGCGCTGTTCGCCCTGCTTTTCGAAGTCATGCACGCCGATGTTGATGCGCACTTCATAATTGCGCAGAAAGAGCCGCCGGCAGTCGGCGAGCCGGGGATGCGAAAGTGCGGCAAGCATGGTGTTTTCCGTTAGGTGTTGCGTGCGTCTTCAGCGCGGGTTGCCGATGATGAACATCACGTCGCGCGGGCTCGGCACGAGATGCTGCCCGCCATCGACGACGAGCGTCGTGCCCGTCACGCCGTGCGCCGTCGCGAGATAACAGGCGGCCTCGGCGACGTCTTCCACCCGCGACGCCCGGCCGAGCGGCGTCACGCGGTGCGCCGCTTCGAACGTGGCGGGCGTCTGGCCGGCGGAGATCATCGTGAGGCCGGGCGCGAGTCCGACGACGCGCAGTTTCGGCGCGAGCGCCTGCGCCAGCGCGACGGTCGCGTTGTCGAGCGCGGCCTTGGTGAGCGTGTACGACAGGTAATCCGGATTCATGTTGTACAGCTTCTGATCGAGCACGTTGATCACGACGCCGCGCTGGTTTTCGTCCTCGACAGCCGCTTCCGGCACCGTTTCGTACAGCGCGCGCGCCAGCGTCAGCGGCGCGGCCAGGTTGACGGCGGTCATTTCCAGCAGTCTGGCGTAGCCGAAATCCTGCGCGTTATCTTCGACGAAACTCGACGCGCAGTTCACCACGCAAGCAAGGCCGCCGAGCGCCTCGACGCAGGCAGGCACGAGCGCGGCGACCTCCGCCTCGATTGCGAGATCCGCCCGCAGCGCGACCGCCCGGCGGCCGAGCGCGGCGATGTCGGCGACCGTTTCGTGCGCATCGTGCTCGGATTCGCCAAAATGCACGGCGACGTCCCAGCCGCGCGACGCAAAACCGAGCGCGATGCCCCGCCCGATGCGCTTCGCCGCGCCGGTGACGAGCACGACGCGCGGCTTCTCAGCCGACTTGGGCCCGGCGGGCGCGGAAACTGAAGAAGAAACGCTCATTTACAATACTGGGATGAATCCGAATGCCCGACAATCCGACAGTTTACCTGCTCCCGGCGCCGACGCGCTGGCGCAATCCGCAGCGCTCACGGCCCTGATTCGCGAGCGTATGGCCGACGCGGGCGGCTGGCTGCCCTTCGACCGCTATATGGAACTCGCGCTGTACGCGCCGGGCCTCGGCTACTACAGCGGCGGCGCGATGAAATTTGGCCGCCGCGCGGAAGACGGCAGCGACTTCGTGACAGCGCCGGAACTCTCGCCGCTTTTCGCCGCCACGCTCGCGCGGCCTGTTGCAGAAGCGCTACGGAAAAGCGGCACGCGCGACCTGATGGAATTCGGCGCGGGCACGGGCAAGCTGGCGGCGGGGCTCCTGAACGCGCTCGCCGACCTCGACGTCCCGTTCGACAGCTATTCGATCGTCGATTTGTCCGGCGAATTGCGCGAGCGCCAGAGCGCGACGCTAGAAGCCGAGGCGCCCGTCCTCGCGTCGAAGGTGAAATGGCTCGATGCGCTGCCGGAAGAATTCGCGGGCGTTGTGATCGGCAACGAAGTGCTCGATGCGATGCCGGTACGTCTCGTCGTGCGCAAGCTCGGCGCGTGGCACGAACGCGGCGTGGTGGAACTGGACGACCGTTTCGCCTTCGACGACAAGCCGCTCGCCGCCGATCCGCTTGTCGCGACGATCGACACCGCCATCGACGCCGTCAACGACGAGCCTTTCGCCGAATACCTCACCGAGACGCACGAAGCGGCGCTCGCGTTCACGAAGACGGTCTGCTCGATGCTCACGCGCGGCGCGGCGTTGTTCATCGACTACGGGTTTCCGCGTCACGAGTTCTATCACGCGCAACGCGCGGGCGGCACGCTGATGTGCCATTACCGGCATCGCGCGCACGCCGATCCGTTCCTGTACCCCGGCTTGCAGGACATCACCGCGCACGTCGAATTCACCGGCATCGCGGAAGCGGGCGTGGAGACGGGCGCGGACCTGCTCGGCTTCACGTCGCAGGCGCGCTTCCTGATGAATGCCGGCATCACCGATGTCCTCACCGACATCGATCCCGCCGACGCCCGCCGCTATCTGCCGGCGGCCAACGCGGTGCAGAAGCTGTTGTCGGAAGCGGAGATGGGCGAGCTGTTCAAGGTGATCGCGTTCTCGCGCGGCATCGACGAGACGCTCGACGCCTTCGCGGCCGGCGACCGCTCGCACACGCTGTAGGAACGCGCCGTGATCCGCTGGCTGCTCACCACCTTCGTCGCGCTGTCGATCCTCTCGGCCTGCTGGCCGTGGCTCAGAAAGCTCGGCATCGGCAGGCTGCCCGGCGATTTCACGCTGCGTCTGTTCGGGCGCGAGTATCCGTTCCCGTTCATGTCGACGCTGATTCTTTCGATGCTGCTTTCGTTCATCGCACGAATCCTTTGATCTTTCAGGCGCTTGAACCCGCCGCGTTCTCCAGCGCCGCCTTGACCGCCTCGACGCGCGCGTGATGCACCGCGTCCTTGATCTTCGCGGGCGCGCTCGCGTACTGCTGCGCGACGGCGCCCGCATCGACCGCACGCGCCGCCACCAGCGCTTCGCGCAGCCGCTCCGCCTGCGGATACGGCTGCTGCGACAGGCCGAGCCGCCCGCGCGCGTCCGCGACGCACGCCTGCAACGCTTCCGCGAAACGCGCGGGCTTGCGCAGCGCGTCGCAGCGCTCGAAGAGGCGCACGAGCGCCGCCGGTCCCATCTCCATCACGCGATGAATGTTGCCGTGCTCGCGCGCGACGAGCAGCGCCAGATCGCGACATTCGTTCGGCACGCGCAGCCGCTCGCACAAGGGCCTGAGCAGATCGACGCTGCGCCCTTCGTGACCGATATGGCGCGGCAGGATATCGTCGGGCGTGGTTGCCTTGCCGAGGTCGTGCGTGAGCGCCGCGAACCGCACCGGCAGCGCGAAACCCTGCGACGCCGCGTAGTCGAGCACCATCATCACGTGCACGCCGGTATCGACTTCGGGGTGATAGTCGGCGCGCTGCGGCACGCCCCACAGCGCCTCGACTTCCGGCAGGATGCGCACGAGCGCGCCGCTTTCGCGCAGCACCTCGAACATCCGCGAGGGCGTGCGCTCCATCAGTCCGCGCGACACTTCCTGCCACACGCGCTCGGGCACGAGCGCGTCGACCTCGCCCGCCGCGACCATCTTCTTCATCAGCGCGCGCGTTTCGTCGGCGACGGTGAAATCCGCAAAACGCGCCGCGAAGCGCGCGATGCGCAGAACGCGCACCGGATCTTCGACGAACGCTTCCCCGACGTGGCGAAACAGCTTCTGCGCGAGATCGGCGCGCCCATTGAACGGATCGATGACCGGACCGGTGAGTTCGCCGTCCGGGCTCACTTCGCGCGCCATCGCGTTGATCGTCAGGTCGCGGCGCGCGAGATCCTCTTCGAGCGTCACGTCGGGCGAATAGTAGAACTGGAAGCCGTGATAGCCCGCCGCCGTCTTGCGTTCGGTGCGCGCGAGCGCGTATTCCTCGTGCGTCACCGGGTGCAGGAACACCGGAAAATCCTTCCCGACCGGCCGATATCCCTGCGCGACCATCTGCTCGGGCGTCGCCCCGACCACGACGTAATCGCGATCCACCACCGGCACGCCGAGCAGTTCGTCGCGGACCGCGCCGCCCACGGCGTAGATGTTCATCGCTCGCTGCCCGCGGCGTCGATCCACGCGGCGACCGCCGGCAGCGCCGTCACGCGCTCGGCGTAGGCGCGCGCCACGTCGGAGAGCGGCGGTGCGTAGGAATTGAAGCGCATCACGACCGGCGCGAACATCGCATCGGCGATACCGAATTCGCCGAACAGGAACGGCCCGCCGTGCGCGCTCAGGCACGCCTGCCAGATCGCCTCGATGCGCGCCACGTTCGCGAGCGCGTCCGGCGTGTGGCCGGTGCCGGGTGCGCGTTTGTGGACATCCATCGGCATGTCGCGACGCAGGTCCGCGAAACCCGCGTGCATTTCCGCGCTGATGCTGCGCGCCCGTGCGCGGGCCGACGCGTCGCGCGGCCACATGGCGTGCTGCGGATACTGTTCGGCAAGCGTTTCGATGATCGCGAGCGATTCCCAGACCGGCTCGCTCGCATCGGTGATCAGGCACGGCACCTTGCCCGACGGCGAATAGCGCAGGATTTGCTCCGTCGTGTCGGGACGGCCGAGGCGCACCGGGATTTCGTCGAAGGGAATTGCGAAGTGCGTCAGCAGGAGCCACGGCCGCATCGACCAGGACGACACAGACTTGTCACCGATAAGAAGTTTCATGGGCACGCTTGAAGAAGGAAGCCAGTGAGAGTTCAACGATGCGCCGACGCGCGAAACGTGCTGAAGCGCGAGCGCGACGAATTGCCGGTCAGATACATGGGCGCGATGGCCTCGATGCTCGCCGGCTCATCGATGCCGAGTTCCGGCGCGAGCGGTCCGCTCGCGATGCTCGGCGTTTTCATCGAATCGAGATTGTCGCGCGACATCATCGGCTCGCCGGGCGCCAGTTCGAGCGCCATCGCCTGCAACCGGCCGAGGCTGTCCGGCAGCTTGATGATCTTCGCGTGCTTGCCGATGGTCGCGCCGCTGAAGCGCACGAGCTCCGCGAGCGTGTAGACGGCCGGCCCCGCGAGTTCGTAGGTGCGGCCGCTCGCGGCATCGAGATCGAGCACGTTGACGATCGCCTTCGCCACGTCGCCGACGAATACCGGCTGGAACTGGGCGTCGGCGCAGGCGAGCGGAATCACCGGGAACAGGCGTTCGAGAAACGCGAACTGGTTCAGCAGATTGTCTTCAGGGCCGAACACGACCGAACTCTGAAAGATGGTCGTGGCGAGCGACGATTCGCGGATCACCTTCTCGCCGTCGCCGCGCGAGCGCAGATACATGCTCGGACCGTTCGGATCGGCGCCGATCGCGCTCATGTGCAGCAGACGCCGCACGCCCTTCGACTCGCAAGCCGCGACGATGCGCTTCGGCAATTCGACATGCGCCTTTGCGAACTCGGGACCGTAGGGATCGCCGCGCCGCCCTTGCAGGATGCCGACGAGATTGACCACCGCATCGGCCTCCGCGACGAACGCGGCAAGCTGCGCCGGATCGTACACGTCGGTTTCGATCACATCGACGGGAAGCAGCGTCAGGTGCGCGGCATTGTTTCGCTGCCGCGTCGCGATGCGCACATTCTTGCCCAGCTCGACGAGCGCGTTGACGAGATGACTGCCGATGAAACCCGAACCGCCGATCAGCGCTACTTTCTGATGTCGCATATTCGCCTCTGATGGATGGCGGCGGCTTCACGCGAGGGCTTCGCGCGAGAACCGCGCCGCGCGTCTTCCGATGAACGGAGTGGTGAAACGCGCGGCCTTCGCAGGCAAGGCTTACGGCGCGATGTAGCCGAGCCGTGCCTTCAGCGATTGCGGACGGCCTTCGAACAGCGCCGCATAGTAGACGGTGTTCGACAGCACGTTCTTCACGTAGTCGCGCGTCTCGGAGAACGGAATGGTTTCAGCAAAAATCGCGCCTTCGACCGGCGCCGTGAGGTCGCCGCGCCACTTGTTCGGACGTCCCGGACCGGCGTTGTAGCCCGCCGTGGCGAGGACCGGCGAATTGTCAAATTGATTGTAGATCATCGACAAATAGTTGGTTCCGAGCAGAATGTTCGTATTGATGTCGTTCATCTGCGCGCGGGACACGGTGCCGAGGCCGATCTTTTTGGCAACGAGCTGCGCCGTGCCCGGCATCAGCTGCATCAGCCCGCCCGCGCCGACTTCCGAGCGCGCGTTGATGATGAAGCGCGATTCCTGCCGGATCAGCCCATACGCCCATTCGACGTCGAGCCCGGTGTTCTGCGCATCGCGCTCGACGATCTCGCGAAACGGCGAGAGATAGCGCAGCGAGAAGTCGTGCTCGGCGCGAGTCTTGTCGGCGGTATTGACCGTGCGGTCGAACAGTTCGATGCGGCGCGCGTACTGCGCGGAGGCGAGCAGTTGCCGATCGCTCATCTGGCGCAGCGGCCAGTTCCATTCGCGATTGCCTTCGAGACGCAGGTTCATCGCGTAGAAACGCTGCGACAACGCGAAGCCCGGCACCGATTGCATCTGCGCGATCTCGGCGTCGGAGACGGAGGTGCGCGGCGGAATCGTGATCTTCTGGCCGAGTTCTTCCGAAGCCAGCTGACCGTAGAAGTCGAAGCGATCGGCAATCGACTGGAATTCGCGCGCGGCCGTCGCGGTGTCGCCGGATTGCTTGAGCGCACGGGCGTGCCAGTAGATCCACGCGGGCTGGCTGCGCAGCGTGGGCGGCATCTGCTCGACCGACCAGCGCACCATGTTCCAGTCGCCGGCGAGCAGCGCGCTGCGCGTGCGCCATTCATAAGCCGGAACCGACAACGGCGCATTCACCGACAGCCGATACCAGTCCGCCGCGCCCGGCATGCGCTTGAGCGCCGCCTGATAGCCAATGGTGCCCCAGCCGATCGCGCGCTCCGGCGCGGTCAGGCTCGGCGCGACCGAACTGAACGTCGCGGCGGCCATTGCGGGATCGTTGCGCGCCATGCGCGTGATCGCGACGAGCGTCAGCTGATGCGCCGGCGTGTTCGGCATCACGCCGCGCGCTAGATAGAGCGGCGGCGTGCTGGTGGCGTTGTCGAAGAGCGTCGCATCGGGACGTTCCTGTCCGAGCGCATCGACGATCTTCGCGCCCGTGTTCGTATAGTTCTGCTCGTAGGCGAGACGAATCTGCTGCCAGACGTCGTCGCTTGAGAATTGCTGGTTGCGAGCCAGCGCGCCGATCAGATCGACGCAGCCGTCGCCATACCATTTCGGATCGACGAGCAGGGCGCGCGCCGCGTCGGCGACATTTTCTCCGCGTGCCGCGCGCGCTTCGAGCGCGTAGCATTTCACCTGCGTGTCGTCGTTGAGCACGAAGCGGGAATACTGCTGCTCGAAGTTGCGCCAGTCGTGACGGCCGCCGAGCACGACGAGGTAGTCGTTGCGCATGCGGTCCGCGATGGCCTGGCCGTCGTAGCGCTGCAGGAACGAGAGCACCGGTTCGTCGGGCGCATCGACGCGCGCGTGGCCCTGCGAGTCGAACAGTTGCGGCTTGATCGTGAAGTATTCGATATATCCCGGCGCCGGGTACTCCGGAATCTGCGCGGCGAGT
Source organism: Caballeronia sp. LZ024 (assembly GCF_031451455.1). Lineage (NCBI taxonomy): Bacteria > Pseudomonadati > Pseudomonadota > Betaproteobacteria > Burkholderiales > Burkholderiaceae > Caballeronia > Caballeronia sp. LZ024. The sequence goes on from NZ_JARUXL010000001.1 coordinate 3,176,228, forward strand.
GCGGCGGCCTTGCCCGCGTCGTTGTTGCGCGCGGCTTCGCGCAACTGCATGAAGACGCGGTCGTCGGACGAAGGGATGAAGTCGGCGTCGGGGCGGACGGCGGAAGCGGTGCTGCAAGCGACGAAACTGAGTGTCGCGAGCACCGAACCGACCGCGAGATATACTCGATTGAGGCGTTTTGACATCGTTATTTCAGGAGCGCGAATTGGTCGAAAGCATAGCACGCAACCCTTCTCCAGAACCGAAAAGCGCGCTGCGCGCAACCCTGCTCGCAAGCCGCGAAGCGCAACGCGAAGAGGCCGATCACGCGGCGCGAAACGAGGCGCTCGCACGCCGTCTGATGGCCGCGATCGCGCGGCATCCGCAGGCGTCGTGCATCGGCTTTTACTGGCCGGTTGCGAGCGAGTTCGATGCGCGCAATGCGCTCGCCGTGTGGCTCGCGCTCGATGCGTCGCGCAGTGCGGCGCTGCCGGTCGTCGTCGAGAAGCATGCGCCGATGCGCTTTCACGCGTGGCACGAGGATGCGCCGATGAAAGCGGGCCGCTATCGCATTCCGGTGCCGCTCGAGGAGCGCGCGGTCGTGCCGGATCTGTTATTGATACCGTGCGTGGGGTTCGATGCAGATCGCTATCGGCTGGGATATGGCGGCGGCTATTACGATCGCACGCTGGCCGCGTGGCCGGCGGCAAGAAAGCCGGTGACGATCGGCGTCGCGTTCGAGGCGGGCCGGTGCGATTCGCTGCCGCACGAGGCGCACGACATGCCGCTCGATGCGGTCGTCACCGAAGCCGCCATTTATTGAGCGCTTGCATCAAAGATCACAGCGAAGCAGCGGCGCGCGCGGCGGTGTCGTAAAGACCCGACGCATTGCGCATCAGTTGCGCCGCTTCGCCGATCTGTTCGTTCGTCAGACCGCTTTCGCGCAGCGTCGTGATCAGACAACTCTCGCGCACTTCGCGATACTTGCCGCATAGCTCCCGGCCGGCGGGCGTCGCGGAAAAGAACACTTCCTTGCCGGTCTTTTCGCTCTTGACGTAGCCGCGCGCCACGAGTTTTTTCAGCGCATACGTAGCGACATGCGTGTCCTCGATGTTCAGCACGAAGCAGATGTCGGCGAGCTTCTTCTTGCGGTCGCGATGGCTCACGTGGTGCAGCAGCGACACCTCGACCGCCGTCATGTCCTTCGCGCCCGCCGCCGACATGCAGCGCACCATCCAGCGGTTGAACGCGTTGCTCGCCATGATGAGCCCGTATTCGAGTTCGGACAGTTCCGCGCTCGATTCGGAAACGAGATGCTCGGAGGAAACGATCTTGGTGGGATGGCGCGGCATGGTTCTCGCCCGGTTTTGAGTGCGTTGGAGTGTAGCGTATCGACTGATTTTCAAGCGCATCGGAAGAAACGCTGATAGATAATTTGTCGATAATTTATTGATAATGTACATTCTGCGGCGGCGCCTTGCGTCATCAGGTACGTCCCGCTCACCCGAAAAACACGCATGACACGACCACGCATTCATCCGCTCGGCGACACCGCCCTCGTCTGCACGGCGCCGCCGCCCGCGACGCTCGACTGCCAGCGCCGCATGTGGGCGCTCGCGGACAGCGCGCGGCTGTGGCCGCACGTCGTCGAAGTCGTGCCTGGCATGAACAATCTGACGATCGTGTTCGATCCGCTCGAAGCCGAATACGAAAGCCTCGCGCAGCAACTGGACGACGGCTGGGACACCGTGACCGTCGTCGAATCCGGCGCGGCGCAAGTCGAAATCCCCGTGCGCTACGGCGGCACCGACGGACCGGATCTCGCTGCGCTCGCGAAACACGTGGGCTTGTCGGTCGATGAAGTCGTGAAGCGGCACACGGAGGCCGAGTACGTCGTCTTCTTCCTCGGATTCCAGCCGGGCTTCGCGTACATGGGCGGCCTCGACCGGTCGCTCTGCATGCCGCGCCGCGCGGAACCGCGGCTCGAAGTGCCGGCCGGATCGGTCGGCATCGGTGGGGAGCAGACGGGCATTTATCCGGCGGCGTCGCCGGGCGGCTGGCAGTTGCTCGGACGCACCGACCTCAAGCTCTTCGACCCCGCCCGCAATCCGCCGACGCTCATGCAGCCCGGCGACCGCGTGCGCTTCACGGCGCTGGAGGTGCGGGCATGATCGACGTGATTCGCGCGGGCGTGCTCACCTCCGTGCAGGACCTCGGGCGGCACGGCTACCGGCATCTGGGCGTGAGTTCCGGCGGGGCGCTCGACGCGCTGTCGCTCGAAATCGGCAACCGGATCGTCGGCAATGCGCCGGACGCGGCGGGCATCGAAGTGACCTTCGGGCCGACCGTGCTGCGCTTCAAGCACGCGACGCGCGTCGCGATCACCGGGACGGATTTCGGCGCGACGCTCGACGGCGAACCGGTCTTCTCGTGGTGGAGCCTGCCGGTGCGAGCGGGTCAGGAACTGACCTTGCGCGCGGCCAAGCGCGGCATGCGCGGCTACGTGTGCGTGGCGGGCGGCATCGACGTGCTGCCGATGCTCGGCTCGCGCAGCACCGATCTCGGCGCGTGTTTCGGCGGACTCGGCGGCCGCACGCTCACCGACGGCGACCGGCTGCCGGTCGGCGTGCCGCTGCCGCATCCGGGCATCGCCTTTTCCCCGGACGAGCCCGCGTTCGGCGTGAAGGCGCCCGCGTGGTGCAAGTTCGTCCTCGTCGACGAACCGCTGCGGCGCGGACGGCACGCGGCGGGCGTCGCGTGGTCGATTCCGATCCGCGTGCTGCGCGGCCCGGAATACGAGAGCTTCACCGACGCGGCCCAGGCGGACTTCTGGAACGAGGAATGGACGATCACGCCGAACAGCAACCGCATGGGCTTTCGCCTCGCGGGCACGGCGCTCGAGCGCAAGAGCGGGACGGACCTGCTGTCGCACGCGGTGCTGCCCGGCACGATCCAGGTGCCGCCGAACGGCCAGCCGATCGTCCTGATGGGCGATGCCCAGACGACGGGCGGCTATCCGAAGATCGGCGCCGTGATCCAGGCCGACTTGTGGAAGCTCGCGCAGGCGCGGTTGAACAGCGGCGTGCGGTTCATCGAGACGTCGGTGGAGGAGGCGCGCCACGCGCTCGCCGAGGAACGGATGTACGTGAAACAGGTGCAGACCGCGATCGCGATGCACGAAGAACGCTGCGCGCGGAGTTTCCGATGAACGCAAAGGATCAGGTGAACGACATGGAAATCGATCTCAATGCCGATCTCGGCGAAGGGTGCGGCTCCGACGAGGCGTTACTCGACCTGGTGAGTTCCGCGAACATCGCGTGCGGCTGGCACGCAGGCGGCGCCACCGCGATGCGCGATTGCGTGCGCTGGGCGGTCGAAAAGGGCGTGTCGATCGGCGCGCATCCGAGCTTCAACGATCCCGAAAATTTCGGCCGTAAGGAAATGGACCTGCCGGCCTCCGAGATCTACGCGGGCGTGCTGTACCAGCTCGGCGCGCTCTCGGCGATCGCGCAGGCCGAAGGCGGGCGCATCGCGCACGTGAAGCCGCACGGCGCGCTCTACAACCAGGCCGCGCGCAACCCCGCCATCGCCGATGCCATCGTTTCCGCCGTGCACGACTTCGATCCGTCGCTGATGGTGTTCGGGCTCGCGAACAGCGGGCTTGTCGAGGCCGCGCGCAAGTCGGGGATCGTCGCGATCGAAGAGGTGTTCGCGGATCGCGGCTATCGCGCGGACGGCTCGCTCGTGCCGCGCAAGGAGCCGGGCGCGCTGCTCGACGACGAAGACATCGTGCTCGACCGCACGCTCGCGATGGTGCGCGAGCAGCGCGTGAAGGCCGTGAGCGGCGAATGGGTGCCGCTCCATGCGCAGACCATCTGCCTGCACGGCGACGGCGAGCACGCGCTGGCATTCGCGCGGCGCATCCGCACGGCGCTTGCGGATGCGGGCATCGACGTGCGCGCCGCGCACGGCAACTGACTGCGCGATACCGAAGTAATGAGGCAATGAAGCATTGAACGCCCCGCCGGTTTCGCGGGGCGTTTTAGCACAAGGCGGCCGTCAGAGCCGCTTGGCACACCGATGCGGCGCGTCGCTCGTGCGTTCGCATCGGGAACGCGTCCCGGCCTTCCGGGACATGACGTCGAACCGTTTGGAGATCTCATGGCAACCGCAGTCAATCTATGGCCGCTGATAGGTGTGGCCGTCATCATCGTGGGCTTTATCCTGCGCTTCAATCCGATGCTGATCGTGGCCGCCGCCGCGATCGTCACCGGCTTTGCGGCGCATTTTCCGCTCGATCGCATTCTTGCTGCGATCGGCACGGGTTTTCTCAAGACCCGCAACATCCCGCTGATCATTCTGCTGCCGCTCGCGGTGATCGGCCTGCTGGAACGGCACGGTCTGCGCGAACGCGCGCAAATCTGGATTTCGGGTATCAAGGCGGCGACGGCCGGGCGTCTTTTGATCGTGTATCTGCTGATTCGCGAACTGACGGCGGCCGTCGGCCTGACCGGCCTCGGCGGCCATCCGCAGATGGTGCGGCCGCTCCTCGCGCCGATGGCCGAGGGCGCGACCGAAGCGCGCTACGGCAAGTTCTCCGACAAGATCCGCTTCAAGCTGCGCGCGTATTCCGCCGCGACCGACAACGTCGGCCTGTTCTTCGGCGAGGACATCTTCGTCGCGTTCGGCGCGATCGTGCTGATGGTCACGTTCCTGAAGGAAGCGGGGATCGTCGTCGAGCCGCTGCATGTGGCCGTGTGGGGCATCCCGACCGCGATCTGCGCGTTTCTCATCCACGGCTTCAGGCTGTGGCTGCTGGACCGGCAACTCGCGCGCGAACTCGGCGCGCTGACGCGCAACGTCGCGGGAGAAAAGGCATGACGCTCACGATCAACTATCTGTTCTATCTGGTCGGCCTCGTGCTGGTGGTCGTCGGCGGGATGATCCTCACGGACAAGTCGCATCCGCGCCGGCTCACCGCCGGCACATTCTGGCTGGTCTATGCGCTCATCTTCCTGATCGGCGATCTGCTGCCGCCTGCGGTGGTCGGCATATTGGTGATCGCGATGGCGCTGATCGCCGGATTGGGCGGCGTGACGGGCGCGAAGCCGAAGATGCTGTCGGAGGAGACGCGCCGCCAGAGCGCGGTGCGGCTCGGCAACAAGCTCTTCATCCCCGCGCTGACGATTCCAGTCGTGACCGTGATCGTGACGCTCGGCGCGAAGTATCTGGTGTTCGGCGGCACGCCGCTGATCGAACTGAAGAACGTCACGCTGATCGGCTTCGGGATCGGCTGCGTGATCGCGCTCGCGATCGCCTGCGTCATGACGCGCGACACCGTCGGGCAGTCGATGCAGGAGACGCGGCGGCTGATCGACGCGCTCTCGTGGGCGGCCGTGCTGCCGCAGATGCTCGGCATGCTCGGGCTGGTATTCTCGGATGCGGGCGTCGGGAAGGCGGTCGCGCACGTGACGACGGCCTATGTCAATCTCGATTACCGTCTGGTGGCGGTGGCTGTGTATTGCGTCGGCATGGCGCTCTTCACGATGGTGATGGGCAATGGCTTCGCGGCGTTTCCGGTGATGACAGGCGGCGTGGGCGTGCCGATTCTGGTGGGCGTCTTCCATGGCAATCCGGCGACGATGGTCGCGATCGGCATGTTCTCGGGATATTGCGGCACGCTCATGACGCCGATGGCCGCGAATTTCAACATCGTGCCGGCGGCGCTGCTGGAGTTGCCCGATAAAAATGCGGTGATCAAGGTGCAGGTGCCGACGGCGCTTTCCTTGTTGATCGTGAATATCTTTTTGTTGAACTGGCTGATGTTTTTGTGAGCCGGCCCGCGACGCCGCCTTCCGTCGGCCGTCGCGTGCCCGGCCGCGTCACAGTCCATCCGCGAGCATCAGCGCGCATGCCGTCGCCCAGACCGCGAGCGTCCGCAGACGCCGCGGGCCGAGCCGGAACAGGTTGGTCGTCACGAAGTCGATTAGCACCGGAATCGACATCGCGACGGCCGCCGTCGGCGCGAAGCGCAGCGCCAACCCGGCCAACGGAATCGCGAATGCGAGCACGCCCGCGGCCTTCCGCAATTCGCTATCGAAGCGGGCGAAGCGCATCAGGTACGGATAGGCGAGCGAATAGAGCGAACGCATCAGCCGCTCGAACACGGCGAGCGGCGGCGACGCCGCGGCGATGTGCGAGACGATCGTCGCCTGCATGAAGAAGAGTCCCGCACTTGCCCACGGCAAGACCAGAAAAGCGTCGATCGGCGATCCGCCGTTGTGCCCGCCGCCGGCACGGACATGAGTCGCGCGTTGAGTGCGTCCGGGCTTCGGCTGCCGCGCCCAGTCGTCGAAGTGCAGCGCATATAGCACCGCCGCATACGCGATCCCCGGCGTGAAATACACCACGAACGCCATCGCGGGCGAAAGCGCGATCCACACGCAGGCGGCACACGCGAGCGCGCGCGCGCCAATCAGGAACACCACCGCCTGTTTCTTCGCGCCGTACACGACGGGGAAATGCGCGGGCGTCAGCAACGAAGGCGCGACGCCGATCACCCATTTCCACTCGATGTATCGTCCCAGCGCGGCGATCGCGAGCAGCGTCAGCAGCGCCAACCGGGCAGCGGCGAGCATCCGCATCCGGTGCACCGACGCAAAGCCGATGCGAAAGGCGATCGTCGCGCACGTCGTGCCGAAGAATGCAGACGCCGTCTCGACGAAGGCGATGTCCGCGAGTGCGCCGTGCGCGGAAAAAGCGCCGAAGATCGCGAACAACAACTGCGCGGACGCCCAGTTGCCAATCTGGAACGCAAGCAGGTCGCCGTGGACCATCAGCGCCCGCAGAGGCGCTGCGGCCCTTGCGAGGCGCATCATTGCCGCGTGCCGGCGCGGCGCGCGACATACAGCATCGCGGCGCAGATCAGCGTGAGAATCACGATCCGGTCGATCAGGTAGGTGAAGCTCGTGCGCGGCAAGAACACGATCTTGCTAACGATGTCGAAGAGCGCGATCGAGTAGAGCACCGGCAGCCGATATATCGCTCCCGCGAGCGCGAGAAAGAGGCCAATCACGATAGACCCCACCACCAGCGCGCCGACGCCGCCGACCACGAGCAGATCGGCGACATACACGGAGCCCGGGCCCGTCAGCGAGTAAAAGCCGATGCCTTCGAGCGAAGCGAACGCGCGGTCGAGCGTGAGCGGCGCGCCCTGCTCTCCCCAGATGTCGATGCGCTCTTCCGCCGACAAAAGCCCGGGCGCGAACGGTCCGACGAGTCCCGTCATCAGAAAATTGGTGTTGGGAAAGGTCTGATCGATATCCTCGACCTGCCCGACAAGATGCACCGGTCCGCCAGCGGCGATAAAACGCAGCACGCTTTCGGTTCCATCACCGCCGATGTCGTCGCCGCGCAAGAGCGGCAGCACGAAGTAGATGCAGCCCGCGCCGGCCGCGATCATCAGGAGGTGTCGCGCCCGCACGGTCACCTTGCCGCCGACGAGAAGCGCGAACACGAACGGCAGAATCGCCTGACCGACGAAGAAGCGTCCCCAGTGCGTCGCGATCAGGAGGCGCGGCAGCAGAACCGCCAGCGTGACGAGCAGAAAGCGGCGACGCCGAATCTCCTGTTCGTCGACGAAGCGCAGATAGAAGAAATACGTATAGAGATGCGTGTAGAAGAAGATCTGGAACGCATACGGCATGCTGTCGCCCTCGCCGTACGCAACGCCCCAGCGCATCGCGATAAACGCGGCGGAAAGCACCATGCAGACTGGCGAGAGATAGCCGATCACCCGCGCCGACAAGCCAAGTGCGACGTCGCGCTGAACCTCCAGGCGTGGCTTTGCCGCCCTGCTGCGCAGCCACGCCGAGAAGAGCAGGTAAGCCACCACAACCGCCGCCGCCGACAGGCTCAGGTACTCGTACACCTCATCGGTCTGATAGGTGTTGAAGAACCCGATCCGGATCGCCTCGGGCAAGACCCAGAAAATCACCGCTCCGGTGATGAACACCAGCAACGGATTGATGATCCATGAACCCTTCATCATTGTGACGCCGCCACTCTGCCGCGTGCGCGGACGAGGGCATAGAGGCGCCGGCGCACGCCAGCCGGCACGGTTCTGAAAAGCAGGTACAGGAGCGTTACCAAATAGAAGCGCGGACCGCCCTTGAACATCCCGCATCGCGCGGCGGCCATGCGAAACCTGAACTCACGGCTCGCGTATTTCAGACCGCCTCGTCTGCCGTATAACGCCGCCGACACACCCACGCGCACCAGCGGCACCGGCAGGCAGCGATAACGCACGCCTCGTGAAACCCATCGAAGATGGAGTTCGTAGTCTTCGAGCAGAAGCACCGATGTGCTGTAGGCGCCGTGCTGACGAACCACGTCGGTGCGAATCATCATGCTCGGATGACACACGGGATTGCGCAGCTGCAACAGCGCCGCGATCTCGTCTGAATGCTCGGGGCAGACTTTCGTCGCGACGATCTCGCAGCGGTCGACGTCGTAGTCATGCTGCCACGCCGTCACCACGCCGACCTCCGGCGACTCGGCCAGCGCCTTTTTTTGCAGGCGAAAGCGTTCGGGATACGACAGGTCGTCCGCGTCCGCACGCGCAATGAGGTCACAGCGGCACCGCGCGATACCCGCATTGAGCGCGCTCGGCAATCCGAGATTGCGCGACAGACGCACGACCGTCATGAAATCGGCGCCGAGGCGCGCGGAGAATGCCGCCCGCGCCCGAGTGAGGACGAGCTCGAGCGCCTCGCCGATGGGACCGTCCACCGCGACCACGAGCTGATCCGGCAACTCGGTTTGATCGAGCACGTTCGACCAGAGCGATTCGCGAAACAACTGCGGATCGTCCTTGGCATAGACGGCGACCAACACGCATACCGTGCTCATGACCGCCCGCCTTCCCGGGTCTCGGCAACCGTGAGATATTGCCGCGCGATCGCTTCGGGCAAGAACGGCGCCGCAGCCAGATGCAGACCCGGCGCGGCGAGCGCTGCGTCGAGCGCCGCGCGACATTCGTCGTCGGAGAAACTCGGCGACAGCAGGAACGCCGTCTTGTTGACCGCACCGAGAATGACTTCGACAAAACCACCCGAGCCCGTCGTCACGAGGTTGCAGCCCGACACCGCCGCCTCTAGCAGCGAGATGCCGAACGCCTCCGTGTCGCAGCCGGAGAAGAAAACCTTTGTCCGCGCCAACACGTCGATCACTTCGCGCGCGTTCATCGAAGCGACGAAATGCACGCGCGGATGTCGGTTCGCCTGCTGCTTCAGCTCGGCTTCACATTCGCCGGAACCGATCACCATCGCCTCGAGGTTCGGGTCGGCGTCGAGCGCGCTTATCACCGCCGGCAGAAACTCGGACACGCGTTTCACCGGATGCAGACGCCCGACGTACGTGATCAGATTGCGCGGCGCCTGCACGGACGAGGTCGCGCCCCAGCATGCGGGCAGCGGGTTATGCACGGTTGCGGCGCACTGAATGTCGAAGAGCGCAGCGAGATGACGTTGCACATAGGCAGACACCGCGACGAGGCGCGCAGACCGCTGCGCAATCTTGAAGCTGGACAGGATGGCGAGAAACTTGAGGATGCCCTGCGCATCGATTCGCGGAAATCCATGCGCGACACCGATCGCATTGCGAGCCAGCGGACATAAAAAGATCGCCCAGGTGCTGAAAATTTTCAGCACGGATGGGTCGCGCAGGTCCTTCCAGCGACGGAGCATGTCGCTCGGACGTCCGATGATTTCGCTCGGAATGCCGAGGGCGTCAAAGCCGGCGCCGACGTTCGATGCGAACGACTGCAAGCCGCCGACTTCCCGCCCGCCGCTCAGAATCACCCGCCGCACAGATGCGCTGCGGTTCATCGGCGGCCATCCTTTGCGCCGCGTGCGACGGCCCACGCGAGCACGCTCAGGCCGATCCCGATGGCGAATCCCGTGCCGAGCACAATGAGCGCGTGCGGCTTGCTTTTCTTCTGCGGCACCGTCGCGAAATCGACGATTTGCAGCGAGTTGCCATCGCGCGCTTCGTCGATACGCGCCGACGCGAGTTGGGTCGCGAGGAGTTCGAGCAACGCGCTGTTGTATTTGTAGTCGCGGTAGAGGCCGGCGTATTCGTCGCCCGCGGCGGTTTTCGCACCTGCCTGCATTTCCGCGAGCCTGCGCTTCAGGGCGGCGAGTTCGCTCGTCGCGGCAAGCGTCGCGGGATTGGCCTCGCCCGTGACCGAACGCAGCGTTGCCAGCCTGACTTCCTGCGCGGCAATGCTCGCGTTCATCTGCGCGACCATGCCGACGGCGGCTCCGGGGTCCAGTTGCGCCGCCGACGGTGAGACGCCCGACCCGCGCAAGCGCTTCTCGGCACTGGCGAGCTTGGCGCGCGTCTCGTCGACCTGCCGTTCGAAGAACACGCGCCGCTGCCGCGCATCCGTCACGGCAACGCGGCCGAGAAGGCTCGTCAGCGCGTCGATGTAATAGGCCGCCATCTTCGCCGCGCGCTGCGGATCGCGGTCATCGACGCTTACTTCGATCAGTTCACTGCGCGACGACATGGAAACGTTGGTCCGCTTCGCGAGGACTTCGCGCACGTCCTCGGGCAACTTCTTGCCATAGATGCGGCCGAGGTCGAATTTTTCGACGACGGCGTCCGCGATCGAGCGGCTCTTGAGCATTGCCACGTACTGTTCGGCCTCGGTCTTGCTTCCGCTCGACCCGCTCAGTGCACTGAGCGCGTTCAGTTGATTGAAGATGCCGGCTGCCGCCGAGCTGCGCGATTGCACGGGCGGAAAAAACGATGTCTTCGCCGTGTATGTCGGCGACACGACGAGCAGGATCGCCACGGCGGCCGCGATGCCGGCGAGCGGCGGCAACGCCGCGGACCAGCCATCGGCGATCCACGCGCACGCCGACACGACCGGCTTCGGTATGAAAGTCGTATTCACGGAGTCACGCTCAATTGATGAGGAACTTGAGCGCCGCGGCACCCAGACCAAACTGGTAAAGGATGGCGGTGAACTCTTTCGTGGCTTGCCACCAGGTGACGCGTTCGAGATCCTCGGGGACGAACACCGTGTCGCCGGGCAGTGCGTCGAGCGACGAAATCGAGCTGAACCAGCCCTGCTGGTTGGACCGCGTCGTCCCGTTGGCACGCAGGACGAATTCGCCGTTCTTGTGTGCGGTGCGCTGCTCGCCGCCCGCGAGGCCGATGTAGTCGCCGAGACGCGCCGTCGGACGGTACAGATACGAACCCTGGTTGAAGACGCTGCCGTACACACCGACCGTGGTCGGACGCGGCGGAATCATCAGGCGATCGCCGTCTTCCAGCGTGAGCATGGGCAGTGTGATGTCGTCGGGCGCGGTTTCCAGCACGATGCGGCCCGTCGGACGTAACTCGCGCAGCTTCGCCAAGAAGCGCTGGCCTGCTTCGAGCTGCTGCTTCTGGCTTTCCGCGTCGTCCTTGCCATTGGCCTGCAGCGTCGCCCGCGCGGACACGGCACGCTCCATGTCCTGAAGCGCGCGATCGTAGTTGGCTTGCTGCGTGCGGCGCACCGACTCACGGTCCAGTTCGCTGCCGTACAGGAACGCCTGCGGTGTCAGGCCGCCCGCTAGGTCGATCAGCGTGGGCAGGGTCGCCGTACCGGCCACGAGATAGTCGCCGGGACGCGCGACTTCGCCTTCGATGCGTACCCGCCGCATCTGCCTCGCGATTGGCACCATGTAGTCCGCGGTGGAATAGACACGGTAAATGTCGCCCGCCGTGAGGGACTCCGCGCTCTTGGCTTCGAGCGGCGCTTCCTCGACGCCGGTCGTCGCGCGCTCATGCAGCGTCGCAACCGTGATGCGCTCGTGGTCGGCCACCGTGTTGAGTCCGCCCGCGAAGCGAACGAGATCGCGCACATGTTCACCGCGCTTCATTTCGAAGATGCCCGGCGCATTGACGCTGCCGTAGATCGCGACCTGCTGGCCGAGCGGCCCGATGTTCACGATGTCGCCCGGCTGCAGCGAGACATCCCCGGCGCGGTCGCCTGAAAGAAGCAGTTGGTAACCGTCGAAGACCGATACGAGGCGGCCGCTGCGGCGCAGTTCGATATTGCGCATGCTGCCGCCCGAATCCGGCCCGCCGGCCTCGACGAGCACGTTCAGCAGCGTCGCGAGGCTGTTGACCACATAGGCGCCCGGCCGCGTCGCGAAACCGGTTACGTAAACGGTCACGCCGCGCAGGTGTCCGAGCGATACCGAGAGATCGAAGCTCGCGTAGTAGCGGCTGATTTCCGCGCGAAAGCGGCCCGGCAAGTCACCGTAGCGCGCCCCCGACACAGCGATGCGTCCCACGCGCGGCACGTTCACATAGCCTTCGCGATCCACGACGAGACGCAGGTCGGAATCGACGCTGCCCCAAGTACGCAGCAAGATCTCGTCGCCAACGTTGATCTGGTAATCCGGCGGCACCGCGTTCACCGACGCGCCCGCCAGGCTCGCGCTCGACGCGAAGAAGCCCGCGCCGAAACGCTGGAGCTTCCTGCCCGTCGCCTGCGCGACGAATTTTTCGTACTCGTTCGCCTCGGGCAGCACCATCTTTGCATCGAGCGCCGCGCGTTCCGCCTTGTCGGGAAATAGCGTTTGCGGCGCGGGTGCCGGAGCGCCGGCGGCAGCCACCGCGGGAAGCGGCGGGGCGAGCGCGGCGGGTGAACTCACACGGCTGCTGTCGGACTGGAGGCCAGGCAGCGTGGGAACCGGAGGAACGCTGTCAGCAGCGAGCCACGACGAATCCGCCGCATAGGCGCCTGACGAAGCGGCAAGCGCGAGCCCCAGCACTACGGCAGCGCAAGAGGCGTTGATCCGCGCGCGGCGAGGGCGTGCAGAGAGAAATGGGGTATTGCTTTGGAGCACGAAATTACTCGAGAAGATGACGTGAGTCAGCGCCAAGGCGCCGACGAGAACAATGCGTGGGATGAAGGAAAGCCGGTCAGTAAGCGCCGTCCCGCTTGAGAACGACGCGGACGGTCTTGAACAGAATGGCGATGTCGTACCAGAGCGACCAGTTACGCACGTACCAGGCGTCCAGATAGACGCGTCGGACGTAGTCGGCATCGTTGCGGCCGCTCACTTGCCATAGGCCGGTCAGGCCGGGACGCGCCATCAGGTAGTAGCAGACGTCGTCGCCATAGCGCGAAAGTTCGTCCTGTACGATGGGGCGCGGCCCGACCAGACTCATGTCGCCGCGAAGCACATTCCACAACTGCGGCAATTCGTCCAGGCTCGTGCGGCGCAAGAACGCTCCGATACGGGTGACGCGCGGGTCGTTCTTCAACTTGAAGTCGCGCTCCCATTCGCGCCGCGCCTGCGGATCGCGTTCAAGCAGCTCGGCGAGCACGGCGCCTGCGTCGACGACCATCGAACGGAACTTGTAGCACTTGAATGGCCGCCCATCCTTGCCGATACGCGGATGCCCGTATATCGCGCTGCCGCCGTCGCGCCGCACTTGCCACGCGAGATAGCAAAGCAGCGGCGAAAACATGAGCGAAGCCAGGAGCGCGCCGGTGATATCCAGGCAACGCTTGAAGAACCGGACATGCCAGCGGCTCAGGTTGTCACGGACCTGGAGCAGCAGGACGTCGTGGGACTTGACATAGGTCGCCGCCATTCCGTGCAGCGGCATGCCCGCGACGCCCTTGACCAACACGACGTTCGCCGCATGCGACGACCCGAGCGCGCGCAGCCAGTCGCTGCGCAACGCCGCCTGATCGGGTTCCAGCGCGACCATGACGACCGAACCGGCAAGCAGCGCCACGTCCTGCGGATGCAATGCCGCCGTGTGCGCGCCGAGCGGCAGTCGATTCTCGCCTTCCGGGACGAAGGCGCGAATGCGCAATCCGGTAAGCGGCTCGCTTTGAATCGCCGTTGCGACGTCAAGAGCAAGCCTGCCGCTTCCGATCACGAACAAGTCGCGTTGCCACAGACGCAACTTCAGGAGCACGAGCTTGATGATCAGCCGCCCGACCGGTACGAGGAGCGCCGCGTACAGCCACGCGATCGCGGCGACACTCAGGTACCCGACGTCGCCGTGCAGCGTCAGAAGCGCGAGTTCGCAGCCACCCGCCAGCGCGAGCGCGCCGAATACTTCGCGCAGTTCACGCAACATCGGCTTGCGCCACGTGTAGTGGTGGAGTGAAGCAAAACGCAACATCGCGAGCAGATTGGCGGCCAGGATGGCAACCATCCGGAAGTCGAAGCGCTCCAGGATTTCCGCGTCGGGCCACACACGAAGTTGACCGAGGCCACAGGCGGCGAACGCCAGCGCGAGCGCATCCGATGCCACGAGAGCAACCATGCAGACCGCCGCGCTCACGGTCCCGGGATGAGAATTCGCACGCGGATAGCTGATCCGCGAGATGAGAGTTTTTCCGTGTTCCATGAAGAATTCATTGATCTGTTGTACGAACTGAATTCATCCGGGTGCGTGCATTGAAATGTGAGTCGACGCCAATGAGCCGCGACTAATGCAAGCCTCGGCATTCGGGATGCCCACGTGGATGCCATCTGACAACTCGTTAATTGGTATGACTAAAAATCTGCGTTTTTAGGCATCCAAAGCAACCTCGAGTAGAAGATACAAACAGAACGAATGCCAAGTAATACGTAAAGTCCGAAAAGACGGCAATCGGATTATCTGGTCGCTTTCGACTCTTTAAAGCTTGACATTGGCGGATTCTTATCGATTAATCCGATAACGCCAGAGAAGCCGCGCACGCCTCACCCCGGCTCGACCACAAACCCATGCCGCCGGAGCAATTCGAGCACGCCGCGCTGCCCGCCGAGATGCAGTGCGCCAATCGCCACGAAGAGCGGCTTGTTCGGCGCGGCGAGCGCGAGCATGCGCGTAACGAAGCGCCGATTGCGTTCGTAGACGACGCGGTTATCCACCGAGGCCGCCAACGCCTTCGACCGCGCGAGCTTCTGCCCTTTCGCATCGTCCCAGGCCTTGAGCGCATCGGCGTCGCCGATCCGCCATAGCCGATGCAGTTCCTTCACGTCGGCGACATTCTCCGCCGGCGTCTGCACGAGATCCTGCGAGAGCATTTCACGCTGCTGCGCCGACGTGAGCCGAGTGAATGTCGAGATCTGCTCGTTGAGCGTCTCCAGTCCGACGATCCTTCCCTTCGCCCGCAAATAGACGTTCTGCAATTGCGCCTCGGTGCCGTACTCGCTCAGGAAACCGGCCTTGAGCGTGTCGTAGGTTTCGACCAGCATCGACGCGAGCCAGGGCCGCGTGTGCCGCAACTGCGCGAGCGCGGCCGGGTTGCTCCGCATGCGCGCCTCGACCTGTTTCCACATCGAATCGGGCAGATAGTCGAGCAGACACTCGCTGCGGCACATGCCATAGCGCTGCACGTCTTCCTGCGAGAAGAGCAGATCGTCGGGGGAAATTTCGAGTGCGAGAACCGGCGATGCATCGAGCGCCGCGAGAATCGGCTTGCGAAACGGCTGGTCCGGCGGATAGTCGTTCGCATAGCCGACGTGCAGCGTGCCAAGCACATAGAGCGTCGTTTGACCCTTGGTCGCGACGTAGAACGGCATGCGCGGCGGCTGGGCGCGCACCGGGCCGCTCGCCGTCGTGCCATCGGAGCGGTCGGCACGCGCGGCCGGCGGCAGCGCGCCGCGCGGCGGCGGCACGGCGGCAGGCGGCGTATTGCCCACGGCCCACGCGGCCGTCGAAAGAAACGCCGGCCACGCGCAGCAGAAAGCCAGCACCGCCGCCACTGCGCCAAACGCGAAGCGGCGCGTGATCGTGCGCGCCGCCCGCAATTCAGGCATCGGCTTCCCCCACCTCCTCCGCACGGTGACACGACACATGTCGTCCGTCGACGTAGCGCAGTGCCGGCTCTTCGATGCGGCATCGCTCGATCGCATACGGGCAGCGCTGATGGAACGTGCAGCCCGACGGCGGATTGAGCGGCGACGGCATTTCGCCTTGCAGCTTGATCTTGATCGTGCGGTCTTCCTCGAAGATCGCCGGTGTCGCCGACATCAGCGCGCGTGTGTACGGATGGCGCGGGTGCGCATAAATCGTCTTCTTGTCGCCGAGTTCGGCGACGCCGCCGAAGTACATGACCATCACGTCGTCGGCGATATGTTCGACGACCGACAAGTTGTGCGAGATGAACACGTAGCTCGTGCCGAACTGCGCTTGCAGATCCATGAAGAGATTCAGGATCTGCGCCTGGATCGAGACGTCGAGCGCCGACACCGGTTCATCCGCGACGACGATCTGCGGCTCCAGGATCATCGCCCGCGCGATCGCGACGCGCTGACGCTGTCCGCCCGAGAACATGTGCGGATAACGCGACACATGCTCGGGCCTGAGACCGACAGTGCGCATCATGTGCGCGATGCGCTCGGCGCGTTCGGTGGCATTGAGCTTCGTGTTGATCGCGAGCGGCTCGCCGAGCGTCTGCGCGACCGTCTTGCGCGGATTGAGCGACGCAAACGGGTTCTGGAACACCATCTGCACGCGCTGGCGCAACGCGGCGATCTTCGCGGAATCGGCGCCGGCGACGTCTTCTCCGTCGATCAGGAGCCGCCCGGAAGTCGGCGGCTCGATCATCGTGAGCTGGCGCGCGAGCGTCGACTTGCCGCAGCCCGATTCGCCGACGACCGCGAGCGTCTTGCCGCGCTCCAGCGCAAACGACACGCCGTTGAGCGCCTTCACCGTGCCCTGCGTGAACATGCTGCGCTTGACGCTGTAGTGCTTCGCGAGCTGGTCGGCGGCGAGGACGATGTCCTTGTCTTGAGTGAAATCTTGAGGGACCGCGTTCATCGCGCGCCTCCTGGTGCTGCCACGGACTGCATGTTGAGCGGCTTGATGCAGCGCGCCCGCACGGCCGGGTCGTTCGGGTCGAGCTGGAAGAGCGCCGGACGGCCTTTCCAGCACTCATCGACAGCATACTTGCAGCGCGGCGCAAACAGACAGCCGCTCGGACGATCGTCGCGGCCCGGCACCATGCCCGGCAATGCGGCGAGCCGTTCGGCGCCGCGGCTGTGCTCGGGAATCGCGGCGAGCAGCGCTTCCGTGTACGGATGATGCGGCTCGCTGAAGATCGTCGGCACGTGATTCGTTTCGATGATCTCGCCCGCGTACATCACGGCCACGCGCTGTGCCACTTCAGACACGACCGCGAGATCGTGCGAAATCAGCACGAGCGCCATGCCGCGCTCCTTCTGCAACTGCACGAGCAGTTCCATGATCTGCGCCTGGATCGTGACGTCGAGCGCGGTGGTCGGTTCGTCGGCGATCAAGAGCTTCGGGTTGCACGCGACCGCCATCGCGATCATCACGCGCTGGTTCATGCCGCCCGACATCTGATGCGGAAACGCATCGACGCGGCTCTTCGCATCGGGGATGCCGACCTGATCGAGCAGTTCGAGCGTGCGGCGGTTCAGCGCGTCGCCGCGCAAGCCTTCGTGCAGCTTCAGCACTTCCTTGATCTGATAGCCGACGGTGTAGCTCGGGTTCAGGCTGGAGAGCGCGTCCTGGAACACCATCGCGATGTCCTTGCCGATGATCCGGCGACGTTCGCGCGCCGACGCTTTCAGCAAGTTCTTGCCATCGAAGGTGATTTCGTCGGCGGTGACGACGCCCGGCGCGTCGATCAGGCCCATCAGCGCCATCATCGTGACGCTTTTGCCCGAGCCGGATTCGCCGACCACGCCGACCACTTCGCCGGGCTTCACGCTCAGGTCGATGCGGTCGACCGCCTGCGTGCCGCCGAAGCGCACTTCGAGATTGCGGATAGTCAGTAGATCGCTCATGTCATGCCATCCGTTTCAGTTTCGGATCGAGCGCGTCGCGCAGCCCGTCGCCGAGGAGGTTGATGACGAGCACCGAGATCAGGATCGACAGACCCGGCATCGTGACGATCCACCATGCGCTTTCGATGTAGTCGCGCGCCGAGGCGAGCATCGCGCCCCACTCCGCCGCCGGCGGCTGCACGCCGAGGCCGAGAAAGCCGAGCGCGGCGGCATCGAGGATCGCGGAGGAAAAGCCGAGCGTCGCCTGCACGATCAGCGGCGCGGCGCAGTTGGGCAGCACTTGCGAGAACATCAGCCGCACGGTGCCCGCGCCCGCGACGCGCGATGCCGTCACGTATTCCTTCTGCAGTTCGCCGAGCGCCGACGCGCGCGTGAGCCGCACGTAACCCGGCAGCGCGACGATCGCGATCGCGAGCATCGTGTTGACGAGCCCCGGCCCGATGATCGCGACGACGGCCACCGCGAGCAACAGCGACGGCAGCGCGAGCAGCACGTCCATTACGCGCATGATCGGCGTGTCGAGCCAGTGGAAGAACGCGGCGGCGAGGCCGAGCACGACGCCCGGAATCAGCGCGAGCACGACCGACACGAAGCCGATCCAGAACGACAGCCGCGCGCCGTACATCAGTCGCGAGAGGATGTCGCGGCCGGCTTCGTCGGTGCCGAGCAGGAACTGGCGGTTGCCGCCTTCGAGCCACGCGGGCGGGATTTTCACGAAGTCGCGATATTGCTCGATCGGGCTGTGCGGCGCGATCAGCGGCGCGAAGATCGCGATGAAGATCAGCATGAGCACGATCGCGCCAGACACGACGGCGCCGCGATTGCGCGAGAAGTTCGCCCAGAACTCGCGGCCCGCGACGAGGCGTCCGCTCGGCGGCGGCGTGACCGCTTGTGGGGGGAGATTGTTTTGGATGTCGGCCATCATGCCTCCTGCCGAGCCGCCTCAAAGGAGGCATGCGCCCCCTTGGGGGGTAGCGAACGAATGTGAGCTTGGGGGTACATGTTTTATCTCGTGTGGCGAATGCGCGGATTCAGCACGCCATACAACAAATCGACGACGAGATTCACCAGAATCACGAGCGTCGCGATCATCAGAATGCCGCCTTGCACGACCGGATAATCGCGCCGGGAGATCGCGTCGATCAGCCATTTGCCGACGCCCGGCCACGAGAACAGCGTCTCGGTCAGCACCGCGCCCGCGAGCAGCGTGCCGACCTGCAGTCCGATCACGGTGACAACGGGAATCAGCGCATTACGCAGCGCATGCACGACCACGATCCGCGCGGGCGCGAGACCCTTGGCGCGCGCGGTGCGGATGTAGTCCTCGCGCAGCACTTCGAGCATCGACGAGCGCGTCATGCGCGCCACCACGGCAAGCGGAATCGTACCGAGCACGATGGTCGGCAGGATCAGGTGGCTCACGGCCGACTTGAACGCGCCTTCGTCGCTGGAAAAGAGCGCGTCCCACAGCATGAAGCCCGTGACGTGCGGAATGTCGTATTCGACCGCGATGCGGCCCGACACCGGCGTCCAGCCGAGCTTCGCGGAAAAGAACATGATGAGGATCAAGCCCCACCAGAAGATCGGCATCGAATAGCCGGTGAGCGCGGTGCCCATCACGCCGTGATCGACGACCGTGCCGCGTCTCAACGCCGCGATCACGCCCGCCGGCAGGCCAACCACGAGCGCGAAGATCATCGCGCAGATCGACAGCTCGACGGTCGCGGGAAAGCGCGCCATGAATTCGCCCATCACGCTCGTGTTCGTGATGATCGACATGCCGAGGTCGCCCTTCAGCGCATGTCCGACGTAGTGGAAATATTGAAGCGGCAGCGGCTGGTCGAGCCCGAGCCGCTTCATGGCTTCGGCGTGCGCGGCCGGGTCCACGCCGCGCTCGCCCATCATCACTTCGATGGGATCGCCCGGGATCAGGTGGATGAGTGCGAACGCGAGGATCGTGATGCCGATGAACGTCGGAATCACCATCCCTATGCGCCGCAAAACGAATCGGAACATGGTCGTCTCTTTGGGGAGGAAAAATGCGAACGGCGACGCGGGCTCGTGACCCTTGTCGCCGGACCTTTTCGACTAGTTATGAGTTAGTGCAAAAAGCGTACCGCTTGCCAGCTTACTGCACGCCGACGCCGTCGAAACGGACGTAGCCGAGCGGCTCGATCTTCATGCCCGTCACCTTCTTGCTGACCGGCTGGTAGACGGTCGAGTGCGCGATTGGCGAGAACGGCAGTTGCTGGCCGAAGATCTGCTGCGCGTCGGTGTACGCCTTCGTGCGCTGCGCGATGTCGTTGGTCACGCGGCCCTTCGCGACGAGGTCGTCGAACGGCTTGTAGCACCACTTCGAGAAGTTGCTGCCCTTCACCGCGTCGCAGCCGAGCAGCGTGCCGAGCCAGTTGTCGGGGTCGCCATTGTCGCCCGTCCAGCCGATGAGCATCGCGTCGTGCTCGCCCGCGTGCGCGCGCTTCAGGTACTCGCCCCATTCATACGAGACGATGTTCGCCTTCACGCCGATCTTTGCCCAGTCCGCCTGGATCATCTCCGCCATCAGACGCGCGTTCGGGTTGTACGCGCGCTGAACCGGCATCGCCCACAGCGTGATCTCGAAGCCGTTCGGGAAGCCTGCCTTCGTCAGCAGTTCCTTCGCCTTCGCGGTGTCGTAGGGTTGCGCCTTCAGGTTCTTGTCGAACGACCATTGCGTCGGCGGCATCGGCGCGGTGGCCGCCTGGCCCGCGCCCTGATACACCGATTCGATGATCGCCTTCTTGTTGATCGCCATGTCGAGCGCGCGGCGCACGTCGGTGTTGCCGAGGTTCTTCTTCGTCACGTTGTAGGCGACGTAGCCCTCGTTGAAGCCCGGCTGCGACGGCGTATCGAGGTTCGATGCGGCCTTCAGCGTCGCGATGTCGCCCGGACGCGGATAGCTCATCACCTGGCATTCGTTGTTCTTCATCTTCTGCACGCGCACGGCGGCGTCCGGCGTGATCGAGAAGATCAGCTTCGACACCTTCACTTCGTTCGGCTTCCAGTAGTCGGGATTGCCGTCGAAGCGGATCGTCGCGTCCTTCGTGTAGCTGCGGAAGATGAACGGGCCCGTGCCGACCGGATACTGGTTGATGTCGGCGGCCTTGCCGTCTTTCAACAGCTTGTCGGTGTATTCGGCCGAGAGGATGGACGCGTATTCCATCGCCAGATTCTGGATGAACGGCGCGTTGACTTCCTTCAGCGTGAACTTGACCGTGTACGAATCGACCTTTTCGACCTTCGTGATGAGCTTGTCGAGGCCCATGTCGGTGAAGTACGGGAACTGCGTCGGGTACGCCTTGCGGAACGGCTGGTTCGGATCGAGCATGCGGTTGAACGTGAAGAGCACGTCATCCGCGTTGAATTCGCGCGTCGGCTTGAAGAAGGACGTCGTCTGGAACTTCACGCCGTGGCGCAGATGGAACGTGTAGGTCAGTCCGTCGGACGAGACGTCCCATTTCTCCGCCAGACCGGGCTCGACTTTCGTGCCGCCGCGCTCGAATTCGACCAGGCGGTTGTACACGGTGAACGTGTTCGCGGCGAAATCGACGCTCGTCGTGTATTGAGCGGGATCGAAGCCGGCCGGGCTGCCTTCCGAGCAATAGACGAGCGTCTTGTTCGGGATGGCGGCGTTCGCGGCGGTCGCGGCAAAGAGCGACGCAGTGACGGCGGCGCCTACGAGCATCGACACGCGAGCGGCTCGCAACAGGCCATTATTTTTCATGTTTCCTCCAGGTTCGGTGCTGGTGTTCCAGCGTGACGCGATATTACTGAGCTTTACCGGCCCGAACAAGGCAGCGGATTTCGCGTGAAATCCGTGGTGGCTGGTTCTGGCGCGGCGAAGTACGGCTTTATGTGCGATGTGAGAAACATACGCGATGAATGCAGTCCGGCTCCGGGTCTTCCGCGCGCGGCGATTTTCCGCGGGAATCTGTAAGGAACGCTTTCTTATCGAAGAAAATCAAGCGCTGCGGGGGCGGATCGACGGGCGAAAAGCGGGCTCGACGGCGAATTCGGGCGCTACCGTAGCACGAACAAATTCAGCGCGCGCAGTTGATTTTTCGAGGATTTTTTCATGTGCGCGCGATTCGATGCGGTTAGGTTATCGACGATGCGTGGAGGTGATAGGTCGGCGCGCGAAATATCCGTTGCCGTGCGCGAGGCGACGCGCTGAATCTGAAACGAGCGGGGCCATTGGAACCGAAACGAGAGGAAACGAGAACCGCGCGGCGAACGCCGCGCGGGCAAAACAGGGGATACGTCAAACACCCATCAGATTCAACCGCTCGCAAATCGTCTTGGTCGCGGCCGCGCCGTTCAGCGTATAGAAATGCAGTCCGGGCGCGCCTTCGTCGATGAGACGGCGACACAGATCCGTGACCACATCCAGCCCGAAATTGCGAATCGCCTCGCGGTCGTCGCCATAGCTTTCCAGCCGGCGCGCGATCCACTTCGGCACTTCCGCGCCGCACATCTCCGAAAAACGCATCAGTTGCGTGAAGTTCGTGATCGGCATGACGCCGGGCACGATCGGCACGTCGACACCCAGCCTGCGCGCTTCGTCGACGAAACGGAAATACGCGTCGCCGTTATAGAAGTACTGCGTGATCGCCGAATTCGCGCCCGCCTGCACCTTGCGCACGAAGTTCTCCAGATCGCTCTTGGGCGTTCGCGCCTGCGGGTGATATTCCGGATACGCGGCCACTTCGATGTTGAACCAGTCGCCATGTTCCGCGCGGATGAAGCTCACCAGCTCCGACGCATAACGCAGCTCGCCGACTTCGCCCATGCCCGAAGGCAAATCGCCGCGTAGCGCGACGATATGGCGAATACCGTTTTCGCGGTACTGTCCGAGAATCGCCCGCAGGCTCTCCTTCGACGACCCGATGCACGACAGATGCGGCGCCGCTTCCAGTCCTTCCTGCTTCATTTCGAGCACGGTGTCGAGCGTGCCTTGCTGCGTCGAGCCGCCCGCGCCGAACGTCACGGAGACGAACTTCGGCTTGAGCCGCGCGAGTTGCGCGCGCGAGGCGCGCAGTTTGTCGACGCCTTCCTGCGTTTTCGGCGGGAAGAATTCGAATGAAAGTTCGATCGGTTTCATGATGGTCAATGTACGGGCGACATAACGTCACGTCACCCGAAGTTGCGCTGCCCGAAGATCAGCGCCGACAGCAGCCACGAGACGATGCTGTAGAGAATCGAACCGAAGAACGCCGACCAGAATCCCGACACCTCGAAGCCCTTCAGCAGCGACGCGCACAGCCAGAAACACAGCGCGTTCACGACGAGAATGAAGAGCCCGAGCGTGAGCACGGTCACGGGCAGCGTCAGCAGGATCAGCACCGGGCGCAATACCGTGTTGATGAGACCCAGCACGATCGCGACGATCAGCGCCGTGCCGAAGTTGCGAATGTGGATCGACGGCACGAGATAGGTGATGATCAAAAGCGCGAGCGCATTGATCAGCCAGGTCAACAGCACGGTCATCGATGATTCTCCGGTGAAATTGTCTACGGCATTCGTGAATACGGGCGAAGGCTTGGCCGCCCTCGCCCGTCGTTCGACTACGTCGGCGCTACCGTGAACCGCTTAATAACGATAGTGGTTCGGCTTGAACGGACCGTTCTTGTCGACGCCGATATAGCCGGCCTGCTCGTCCGACAGCACGGTCAGGTCCGCACCGATGCGCCCCAGATGCAGACGCGCGACCTTTTCGTCGAGATGCTTCGGCAGCACGTAGACCTTGTTCTCATACGTGTTACCGCGCGTGAACAGTTCGATCTGCGCAAGCGTCTGGTTCGTGAACGAATTCGACATCACGAACGACGGGTGGCCGGTCGCGCAGCCGAGGTTCACGAGACGCCCTTCCGCCAGCAGGATGATGCGCTTGCCGTCCGGGAAGATGATGTGGTCGACTTGCGGCTTGATGTTGTCCCACGTGTACTGGCGCGTCGACGCGACGTCGATTTCCGAATCGAAGTGGCCGATGTTGCAGACGATCGCGTTGTTGCGCATCGCCTTCATGTGGTCGTGGCCGATCACGTGGTAATTGCCGGTCGCGGTCACGAAGATGTCGGCCTTGTCGGCGGCGTATTCCATCGTCACGACGCGATAGCCTTCCATCGCCGCCTGCAACGCGCAGATCGGATCGATTTCCGTGACCCACACGGTCGCGCCGAGGCCGCGCAGCGATTGCGCGCAGCCCTTGCCCACGTCGCCGTAACCCGCGACGACCGCGATCTTGCCCGCAATCATCACGTCGGTCGCGCGCTTGATGCCGTCGACGAGCGACTCGCGGCAGCCGTAGAGATTATCGAACTTCGACTTCGTGACCGAATCGTTCACGTTGATCGCCGGGAACGGCAGGCGGCCTTCCTTTTCCATCTGGTAAAGGCGATGCACGCCCGTCGTGGTTTCTTCCGTCACGCCCTGAATGTGCTTCAGGCGCGTGGAATACCACGTCGGATCGGCGTCGAGGTGCGATGCGATCGACTTGTACAGCGCGACTTCTTCCTCGTTCGTCGGCTTGCCGATGACCGAGCGGTCCTTCTCCGCCTTCGAGCCGAGAATGAGCAGCAACGTGGCGTCGCCGCCGTCGTCGAGGATCATGTTCGCGAATTCGCCGTTCGGCCATTCGAAGATGCGGTGCGAGAACTCCCAGTATTCGTCGAGCGATTCGCCCTTGAACGCGAACACCGGCGTGCCGCCCGCGGCGATGGCGGCCGCGGCGTGATCCTGCGTCGAGAAAATGTTGCACGACGCCCAGCGCACGTCGGCGCCGAGCGCCGTCAGCGTTTCGATCAGCACGCCCGTCTGGATCGTCATGTGCAGCGATCCGGCGACGCGCGCGCCCTTCAGCGGCTGCTGCGTCTTGTACTCTTCGCGCGTCTGGATGAGACCGGGCATTTCCGTCTCGGCGATGTCGAGTTCCTTGCGGCCCCAGGCGGCAAGCGACATGTCGGCGACGACGTAATCGGTGGAATTCTTGGAATCGATAACTGCGGCGTTCATCACGCCCTCCTTTCTAAATAAGCTAGAAATGTTGACGTGAGCGCCGTTCGATGCGGCGGGTCAATGAGCGCTTGTCACGCCTTCGAACCGTCCGGATTGAATGCTCCGAGCCTGGCGGCTTCGTTGATGCTGAAACCGTCGCAACGCTCCTCGGAAGCGAATGGCGATTGTAGCAAAAATGTGAGACGTGTTTGAGCGCGCGAGGCGCGCGGATCAGAACGGCAAGATAGAAAGCAGCGGCGCGATCAGCACCATCACGACGCCGGCGATCATCATCGTCAGGCTCGCGACGACGCCTTCTTCGCTGCCGAGCTCGCGCGCCTTCGCGGTGCCGACGCCGTGCGCCGCCGCGCCGAACAGCGCGCCGCGCGCGAGCCGCGTGCGCAGCGGCACGAGCGCGAGCACGATCTCGCCAAACAGCATGCCGCAGACGCCCGTCGCGATCACGAACAGCGCGGTGAGGTCCCTGGGCGCGTGAATCTTGTCGGAGACGGCAAGCGCGAACGGCGTGGACACCGAGCGCGTCGCGAGACTGCGCTGCAGTTCCGGCGACAAATGCAGCAGCTTCGCCAGCACGAGCGACCCGCCAACGGCGACCAGAATCCCGACCGTCACGCCGACCGACAGCGAAATCCAGTGCCGCTTCAGCAGATGCCGGTATTCGTAGATCGGCACGGCGAACGCGACCGTCGCCGGACCGAGCAGCCACATCAGCCAGCGCGTGTCGGCAAAGTAGACCGGATACGGAATCCGTGCGAACACCACGATCAGCGCGAGAACGACGGGAACGGCCAGCATCGGCGTGAGCCACGGACTCCGGAAACGCGCGTAGAGGCGCTTCGACCCGAAATAGAGCGCGATCGTCAGCACGAAACAGCCCGCCGCGATCAGACGCGCGGCGTCGTCGGCGAAGAGGGAGTCGTAGAAGTGGGTCATCGGCTGGCCGTTTCGGTGCGTGCTATGCCCGCGCCGCGTGGCGCGCGATCATCGCGCGTCGCAAGGCGAGCCGCCGTTCGAGGCGCGCCGCGCGATCGACGGCGAATGCCACCGCGATCATCACCATCAGCGTCCCGCCGACGACCACAAGCGCGAGGCGCCAGCCGTCTTCCATGAAGAGGCCGCCGTACTGCACGGCCGCCACCGCCGCCGGGATGAAGAACAGCAACATGTCGGCGAGCAGCCAGTCGGCGCCGGCTTTCACCCAGCGCGGCGCGACGCCGCCGCAAAAGAGCAGCGCGAGCAGCGCCAGCAAGCCGACGACGCCGCCCGGCACCGGCAGCGCCAGCTTGCGCGCGACCATATCGGCGACGAACCAGATGGCCGCGAGCGCCGCGCTTTGCAGCGCGATCCGCATGAAACGGCCGATCGCGCCCTGCGAGCCGATGGCGTTCGATAAGACAGCGATGACAAAGGACATGGTGGACCTCGATACGTCGGACTAGGGTTAACCTGTAGGCCGAGTATAGAGCGCCCTTAAACATAATAAAAATGACTTAAACTTATCCGAAACATTCCATTTCGGAATCTTGGAGAGTCGAATGGAGTTGCGCGCGCTGAGGTACTTCGTCGAAGTCGTGAAGCAGAAGAGCTTCACCGTCGCGGCGGAACAGATGTTCGTGACGCAGCCGACCATCAGC
This sequence comes from Caballeronia sp. LZ024, assembly GCF_031451455.1. NCBI lineage: Bacteria > Pseudomonadati > Pseudomonadota > Betaproteobacteria > Burkholderiales > Burkholderiaceae > Caballeronia > Caballeronia sp. LZ024. The sequence continues at coordinate 3,202,719 of NZ_JARUXL010000001.1, forward strand.
AAGATGGTGAAGGCGCTCGAAGACGAAATCGGCTCGCCGCTTCTCTTGCGCGAAGGGCGCCAGATGGTGCTGACCGACGCCGGCCAGATCGTCTATCAGCGCGGACTCGATGTGTTGGCCGCGCACGCGCTGCTCGAAGCCGAGCTCAACGATCTCGGCACGTTCGGGCGCGGCACGCTGACGATCGGCATCCCGCCGATGGGCGGCTCGCTCTTCACACCCGCGATTGCAGCATTCAAGCAGCGCTATCCGAAGGTGGAATTGAAGCTCTTCGAGCGCGGATCGAAGGCGATCGAGGCCGCGCTGCTGGACGGCGAACTGGAACTCGGCGGCGTGCTGCAACCCGTCGACCTCGCGATGTTCGACGTCCTGCCGGTCAGCCGTCAGCTTCTCTGGCTCGTCGCGCAGAAAGGCTCGCGCTGGGATCAGGAAGCGGAAGTCGCGCTCGCGGACCTCGCGAGCGAGCCGTTCGTGTTCTATGGCGAGAGCCTCGCGCTCTCCGACGTCGTGCTGAACGCGTGCCGCGAAGCAAGCTTTTCGCCGACGATCGTCGGACGCAGCGGCCATTGGGATTTCATGGCGGCGCTGGTGCAGGCCGGCGTCGGTATCGCGCTGCTGCCGGCGCCGTACTGCCGCCGCCTCGACACGGATACGTTCACCTGCCGCCCGGTCGTCGAGCCGGAGATCCACTGGGACATGGCCGTCGGCTGGCGGCGCAACGGCTATCTGTCGCATGCGGCGCGCGCGTGGCTCGACGTTGCGCGGCAGACGTTGCCCTCGAACCTGGGCCAGGATTTTCTGTCGGCGGAACGCTTTTCGTCGCGCGATCCGAACGCCGGGCCGCGCTGAACGAAAAAACGCCGCCCGCTTCGATGAAGCGGACGGCGTTTTCAGTCACGAGCGATGCGACGCATCGCCCGCCAGGGTCAATTATTCCTGACCCTTGAACTCGATGCGGCGGTTCGCAAAGCGGCCGCTTGCCGTCGAGTTGTCGGCGACCGGGTTGGCATCGCCGTAACCTTGCGGCGTCAGCGAGTCGGCCGGAACGCCGTGCTTCACGAGGAACGCGCGCACTGCTTCCGCACGCTTCTTCGAGAGCGCCAGATTCGTCTCCGCGCCGCCGACGTTGTCCGAATAGCCGCCGATTTCCATCTTCACGGTCTTGCCGGCTGTCGCGCAGGTCTTCAGCATTTCTGCCGACTTCGCGAGCGCCAGTTGCGCGTCTTGCGGCGGAACGTCCGAGCCGGTCGCGAAATTGATCACTTGCAGGTTCAGCACCTTCGCGACGTCCGCCGCCGCGCAGTCATCCGACTTGAACGCGCTGAACGCATTCATGAACGAATCCTTCGCGCTCGCCACGGCTTGCTTCACGTCGAACGTGCCGATCGTGAAACCCGCGCCGAACAGGTTCTTCAGCTTCTCGAGCCAGCCGAGCTTCGCGTCCGCTGCCGTGCCGCTCAGTTCGATCTTCTCGCCCGTGAGCTTCACTTCCGCGCCCGGCAATGCCATCAGCGGCAGCAGGCCGTCGAGCTTGTCGAGCCAGGAAGCCGGCTTCGTCTCCGGATCGACCGTCACGTTCGCCGTGAACTTGCCTTCGCCGAACTTCGCCGTCAGCGCGTCGAGCAGGGTCTTCTTCTCGGCTTCGCTGCCGACCGTTGCGTTGAGCGTGGGCACGCCGGCCTTGTCGACGGAGAACGTCAGCAACGCGTCCTTGGTCGGCACGACGGCCGGTTGCGAAGCGGCTTCCGAAGCGGGCGCCGCGGCCATTGCTGCGGGAGCCGCCGATGCCGCCGATGCCTCAGGAGCCGCCGAGGCCGCTACGGCCGAAGCTGCGTCCGACGCTGCGGCAGGTTCCGCTGCCGGCTGCTGCTTTTCGCCGACACAACCGCGGCCGAGCAACAGCGCGAGGAGCGCGAGCGCGGCCAGCACTGCGAGCCACCACCACTTCTTCTTGCTGGCCTTCTCCTGCACGACGATCTTGTCGACCGAGCTGTTCACGGCCGATACGCGTGCGTTCTGCGCCGACGGATGCTCCAGATGCGACGACACCGCCTTCATCTGCGCGCCGACGCCAGCCAGGAAACTGCCTGCGCTGCCGAGACCGAGTGCGCTCGTGATCGAGTCGTTCAGGGCCGGCTTCACGAACGTCAGCTGATGGCCGAGCAGCGTGGGCAACGCGCCCGCGGCGCCGTTGTGCTGCGTGAAGTAGTGCTTGAGGACGCCGAGCAGGATCGTGCCGACCACGCCTGTCATCGCGTGCGTCGCGCTGGCGGGCACGCCGGTCTGCGTCGCGACCGAGCCGGCCAGTGCTTCGAGACGCTCGGCCGGCGCGACTGCGCCCACGAGACGCGTGCCCATGCCGAGCAGCTTCTGCAGGCCGTCGCCTTGCACGAGCGACGGCAATTGCTCGACGATGTTCGCGTTCGTGTCCGGCGACATGACCGCGGCGAACAGCCCGCGCGCGCCTTCCGGCGACGCTGCCTTGTTCATCAGCGAACCGACCAGCGCCGGCGCCACCAGGCCGACCACACGCTTTGCAGATTCGGGCGCCACGCCGATACGCGTAGCGAGCTGCTGCAACACGCTTTCGGTCAAAGCGCCTTGTACCAATTGAATAACGTTAATGCTCATGAAATGCTTCCCTCGAAATGCGTGATTGCATAGCAGCCCCATTTGGGCGCGCTGATTATAGGATCGGCATTCGTTAGTTCAGGTTATCTAAATAAAAAATCGGATTTACCTCAACGTTGCATTCGCGCGGGCCGCGCCTTGTGGCGACAGGGCTTCGCGCACGCGCGTCGTATGGATTTCGACAGGCTTTTCGGCGAGTCTTTCCTCTAGGCATCGAGCGAATGCGCCGCCTATGATTCTTAAATTCGAGATGAATGGTCGCGCGCATTAAAGACGATTCGAGCACGGCGAGGCGTGAAGCTTTTCTGGCGCCGTGACATTGCCGCATGGCCGCGCGGGGCGACGCGCTCAGGCCGCAACCATGCGCGCATGGGCCGATAGCGCTGAGCCGGATCGACCGCGAACGTCTTGCATGGGGCGCTAACTCCGGCCGACCGCCAACATGTTGCATGGGGCCGGAGTGTGCGCTAAATCGCTAACTCCGGCCGACACAGGAGACCGACGACGATGAGCACGCCTTCACGACCGCCGCGCTTCGGCGAGACGCATGACGTCTTCAATCAGAGTCCGCCGCTCGTCGGCTACGACATGTTCTCGTCCGATCCAGCGCTCGTCGCCGCGCTCACCCGCGAAGGCGCCGGCTGGCATGCGGAGACGCTCGCGCGCCACGGCCGCGCGCTGACACAGCCCGAGGTGCTCGCGCTCGCCGATCTCGCCAACCGCCATTCGCCCGAACTGCACACGCACGACGCGCGCGGCGAGCGCATCGACGCCATCGAGTTTCATCCCGCATGGCACGAACTGCTCACGCTGCTGCGGCGCGAAGGGCTCCACGCGCTGCCGTTCGAGGCCGCGTATCGGGAAAAAGCGGGCGCGATGGCCGCGCGCTGTGCCGGCTATTTTCTGCACGGCCAGCTGGAATCGGGCTCGCTGTGTCCGCCGACGATGACCTTCGCCAGCATCCCCGTGCTGCAAAAGGAACCGGCGCTCTATGCGACCCTGCGCGACGCGCTGCTGTCGCGCGAGCACGATCCGCGCGACATTCCGCTGTCCGAAGGCAAGCGCTCGATGCTGGTCGGCATGGGCATGACCGAAAAACAGGGCGGCTCGGACGTGCGCAGCAACCGAACCCGCGCCCACGCGGCGGGCGCGCCCGGGCGCGGCGGCGAGTACCGGCTGATCGGGCACAAGTGGTTCTTTTCCGCGCCGCAATCCGACGCCCATCTGGTGCTCGCGCGCGCAGAAGAAAGCGACGCGCTCTCGTGCTTCTTCGTGCCGCGCTTCGCGCCCGACGGCAGCCGCAACGCGGTCGAAGTCCAGCGCCTGAAGGACAAGCCCGGCAACCGGTCGAACGCGAGCAGCGAGGTGGAGTTTCTCGACGCTTACGGCGTGATGATCGGCGAAGAAGGGCGCGGCGTGCCGACGATCATCGAGATGGCGAACTACACGCGGCTCGATTGCGTGATCGGGAGCGCGGCACTGATGCGCGCCGCGCTCGTTCAGGCGATCCACCACGCGCGGCATCGCAGCGCGTTCGGCGCGAAACTCGTCGACCAGCCGCTGATGCGCAACGTCCTCGCCGACCTGGCGCTCGAATCCGAAGCCGCCACGCTGCTCTTCATGCGGCTCGCGGGCGCGTTCGAGACGAGCCCCACGGCCGGCGGCGCGCCCGAGGCGCGCGCGTGGCGCCGGCTCGTTACGCCCGCCGCGAAGTTCTGGGTCTGCAAGCGCGCGCTCGAATTCACCGGCGAGGCGATGGAAGTGTGGGGCGGCAACGGCTACGTCGAAACCGGGCCGATGGCGCGTTTCTATCGCGAGGCACCGGTCAATTCGATCTGGGAAGGCTCGGGCAACGTGATGTGCCTCGACGTGCTGCGGGCGTTCGAGCGCGAGGCCGAGGCGGCGCACGCGCTGTTCGCGTCGTGGCAGGAGACCGCGCGCGCGCACCCGGCGCTGGCGCCGGCGCTCGATGCGCTCGTGCGCGCGCTCACCGACGATCCGGCGACGCGCGAGGCATCGGCGCGGCGGATCGCGCAGCAACTGGTATTGACGGCGCAGGCGGTGCTGCTCGCGACGCATGCGCCGGAAGCAATCGCCGATGCGTTCATCGAGACGCGGCTCGGCGAGGCCCGCGGGCAGACGGGTCGTGTCTACGGCACGCTGCCCGGGCGATTCGATCACGCGTCGCTGGTCGCGCGGGCGTTCGCAGCGTAAGCGCGCCGAGCGCCTCGTCAGCGCGGCAAGCGGGGAGTTTTCGTCGTGGACAAATGGCTAGGGGAAGGCGCGGATTCGCCCGACGCGTCACCGTTTTCCAGCCGGTACAGCCACGCCAGCAATTCCGCCACGGCCTGATACAGCGCGGGCGGAATGCGCGCGTCGAGATCGACCTGCATCAGCAGCGACACCATCTCCGGCGCTTCGTGCACATACAGCCCCGCGTCCTTCGCGCGCTGCACGATCATCTCCGCGACGATCCCGTAGCCTTTCGCGACGACGCGCGGGGCCGCATCGCGGTTGGCATTGTCGTAGGCGAGCGCGGTCGCCTGCTTGCGCACGTCGGACGGGTAGTTCGGCGCGCTCACGATCCCGTCCCCCTTGAAGCGCCCGGCGCCCGGAACAGATGCTCGAACGGCGACGGCACCGGCTTGTGCGCACCCGCAGTACCTGCCAGCGGCCCGCCGTCGAGGTTCTCGCCCGCGCCGCCCACCGCGCGGATCGACAGCCCCGCCAATCCGATGCCCGCCGCCGCGAGCTGCTCGCGAAACGCGTCGCCGTCGGCGGCAAGGCGCGCCGCGCCGTGGGCGCCCGCGTTGATCCGCGCGACGAGCTTGTCGCCCGTCAGCACGAGATCGGCGTCGACGGTGCCAAGCGTCGGCAGCGACAAAGTGACGCGCGTGCGCCACGGGCGCTCCGCCGACGCGCGGGTGTCGGGCGCGCGTGCGTCGCGTTCCTGCGGCGCGATTTCCCATTCGAAACGCGCGCCCGGCCACGCCTCGCCGGACCAGCGGAACTGGTCGGTCGCGAGCAGGTCGAGCTGCTGGCGCACGAGCGGAATCGTCGACGGATGGATTCCCGCCATCAGCGCCGCCTGAACGGCCGACTCCTTCGGCGCCGGCGCGCTCGCCGCGCTGCCCGCCGCCGAAAACACCGAAGCGGGCGCATCGCGCAATGAATGGGCGAGCGCGGCCGCCTGCTCCGCGTTGCGCGGCGGCACGAACGCGTGCGCCGTCCCCTCAAGGTCCGGCAGGTCGGCCGCGCCGGCGAAACGCTGCGGCGCGCTCGGGTCGTCGAGCCAGACATCGGCGTCGGCGGGCTGATCGGGCGTGTCGAGAGGAAGGGCCATCGCGCGCGGATCGACGCGCGCTTGCGGCTCGCTCGCCAGCAAAGCCGCCGGACGCTGGCCCGCGAGCCACTCGACGAGATGCGATTCGTAGAAAAGACCGCTTTCGCCGACCGTCTTCGAGAGCGCCGCCACGAGCGCGCTGGCGGGCAGCGGCGGCGCCGGCTGGCTCGCGGCGCGGGCAGCGGCGGCGTTCGCGACTGCGCCGAGCGTGGAAGGCGAGGAGAACGCGTGATCGAAGAGGCCGCCGGAAAGCGCCGCGAAAGCGCTCGCGGCGCGCGGCGCGGTCGGCCAGAGGGGCGTGTTGCCGGTGAGCGCGGGCGTGGCGCCGCCGCCGAAGCGGGAAATGGCGTCGAGCGTGCGCGCGACGGTGCTGAGCGCCGTCTGCGCCGACGCTCCGCCCGCGCCCGACGCGCCGTTCTGCTCGCCGCCCGTGCCGGGCTGCGCCTCGACGAGCAGTTCGGACGTGCCGGTCTGGGTCGTCGTCTGGCCGGCGGTGGCGGAGGGCGACGGACGGATCGCGGACAAGAGCAGCTCGGCCCGGCTGGCGAGGAGCGTCGAAATCGCGTTGTCCAGTCCCGTCATGCCGGTTTCCTTGTCGACCGGCGCTGGCGCGATGCGCTCACTCCGGTCCCATGCAACAGGGCTGCGCCCGACTGCGGGGGCCGCGTGGCGGCGCCGCAGTCGCGTTGTCTAGCGCAGTCCGATGATCTTCTTGAGCACGCGCGCCGGGCTGTTCGTCGTGAACAGCGCCGACAGGCGCGCGAGCGACGGCGAGGTCAGATCGCGGATGGCGGCGTCGTCGGCGAGAATCCGCTTCACCAGATCAAGCTTGCGCGCCTTCGCGCTTTCGTTGAGTTCGGTGCCGCTATCCACTTCCTTCAGGCGATCGACGAGCTGGCGGTACGCCACCTGCATCGACTTCAGTTCGCCCCATTCGCCGCTGCGCGCGGCGACGAGCATCTGGCCGGAAAGTGCCGCAATGGCCTCGTAATGCTCGAAATATTCTTCAGTTGTCTTCATTCTTATATGGCATGTGCCACCGCATTCGCCGCGGCCGCCTGAGCCACTTCCGGTCCGATTCCTATCCACGCTTCTTCGAGCGTCGCGAGAAGGCCGTCGACCTCCACCAGCAACCGCTCGTCCTGGCGCAAGTTCGCCTCCAGAAGCCGGTGCGTCATATATGTATACAGCGCGTCCAGCCGCTCGGCGATCTCGCCGCCCGCTTCCTTGTTCAACGCCTGCTGCAAACCGGTCTCGACGATGCTGATCGCCTTGCCGACCGCGATGCCCCGCGCCTCGACATTGCCCTGCTGCAGATGCATCCGCGCCTGCGCGATCGCCTGACGTGCGCCCTGATAGAGCATCACGACCAGCCGGTGCGGGCTCGCGCCGGTCACTCCTGTCTGAAGGCCGACGCGCGCGTAGGCGCTGGCTCCAGCGTGTCCTGGGGAATACATCTGTGGTTCTCCTTATGCGTCCGATACGCCTCACCGCGACCCGCGCGCGCAGCACGAACGAACGTGCTTTGCGAAACGCCGGCCGGGGCGTTCCCGGTGTGAATCGATGCCGACGACGCCCGGCTGCGCGCGTCGTCTGCGCGGCCCGTGCATCGTGCTGTTATCGGGGTTATCGGAAAAACGCGCAAAAGCTTTAGGCCGCAAGGCGAACCGACTCCCGGCGCGAGGCGCCGCGAGCCCGGGGCAAACGGTCAGACTGAGATCTGCATGATGTCGTTGTAGGCGGAAACGAGCTTGTTGCGGACCTGCAGCCCGAATTGCAGGCCGACGTTCGCCTTCTGCATGTCCACCATCACGTCGTTGAGCGACACGTTCGGCGCGCCGACTTCGAACGCGTGCGCTTCGCCGAGCGCCTTGGTCTGGTTGTCGCTGATTTTCTCGATCGACGACTTGAGCGCGTCGGCGAAACCGCCCGCGCTGACCGCGCCCGACGAGGAAGTGCCCGTCACGCTGCCCGTGGCGACAGTCGCGCCGGTCCCGCCGGTCGCCTGTGCGGCCATGGAATGCAGTGCGGCGAGCGCGGAACCCAACGGGTTGATGGATGAATTCATGTTTGCTCCGAATGACAGGGGAACCGGGCGCGGCATATCGAGAGTTGAAGCAGGACTTCGAACCGGGGCTGTCCCAGGCCGCAGACCGGAATGCGCAACCTCACGGCTTCCTGTCTGGGCGGTTCGTCGATACGGTACGACCGATTGCAAAAAAGAATAGCAGTGGTGCGTTTTCCAAAGCGGTGAAAGAAGGGGTAAAACCCGGCTCTGTTTGCCGAATCGACTTGCGTGCGCGTGCGGATAATCCTGTCGTGAAAGTCTCCAATGGGCGCGTGATTCAAGGCGCGACCGGGACGACGCCAAGATTCGGAGAGCATCGACGCAATGGAAACGCCCAACAATTCCCTGATTACGCCCGACGCCAGAATGGGCCTGGCCGGTGCCCAGCCCGGCGCGCTCGGGAGCGCCTCGCCCGCCGCAAGCCTTAACGGCGCGGATTTCGGCGGCCTCGCGCAGCGCATGCCGATGCTGTCGCAATTCCGTTCGAATCCGCGCACGCCGCTGATCATCGCGGTCGCCTTCCTGGCGGCCGTGGTGGCCGGGCTCGTGCTGTGGTCGCGCCAGCCGGACTACCGCGTGCTGTTCTCCAATCTGTCGGACCGCGACGGCGGTGCAATCGTCGCCGCGCTTCAGCAGGGCAACATTCCGTATCGTCTGTCCGACGGCGGCGGCGCGATCCTCGTGCCGTCCGAGCAGGTTCACGAGACGCGCCTGCGGCTCGCGAGCCAGGGCCTGCCGAAAAACGGCTCGGTCGGCTTCGAACTGATGGACAACCAGAAGTTCGGTATCAGCCAGTTCGCCGAGCAGGTGAACTACCAGCGCGCGCTGGAAGGCGAACTCGAAAAGACGATCGGCTCGATTTCGTCGGTGAAGACGGCGCGCGTGCATCTCGCGATTCCGAAGCCGACCGTCTTCGTGCGCGAGAAGGAACTGCCGACCGCTTCCGTCATGGTGAACCTGTATCCGGGACGCGTGCTCGACGAAGGCCAGGTGCTGGCGATCGCGCACATGGTTTCTTCCGGCGTGCCGGACATGCCGGTAAAAAACGTCAACATCGTCGATCAGGACGGCAACCTGCTCACGCAGCAAAGCGCTGTCAACGGTCTCGACGCCTCGCAGCTCAAGTACGTCCAGCAGATCGAGCACAACACGCAAAAGCGCATCGACGCGATCCTCGCGCCGCTCTTCGGATCGGGCAACGCGCGGTCGCAGGTGAGCGCCGACGTCGATTTCTCGAAGCTCGAACAGACCGCCGAGAGCTACGGCCCGAACGCCAACCCGCAGGCGACGGCGATCCGCAGCCAGCAATCGAGCGAATCGAGCGAGAATTCGGGCGCGGGCGCCTCGGGCGTGCCGGGCGCGCTGTCGAACCAGCCGCCGCAGCCAGCGTCCGCGCCGATCGTGGCGCCGGCGTCCGACGCGACGGGCGCGGCCGTGAAAACCACGCCGACCAACCTGCGCAAGGACACGACCACCAACTACGAAGTCGACCGCACGGTGCGCCACTTCGAGCAGGCGACGGGCGGCATCAAGCGGCTGTCGGTGGCGGTGGTCGTGAACTATCAGAAGCAGGTCGACGCGAAGGGCAACGTCACCATGACGCCGCTCGCCGCCGAGAAACTCGCGCAGGTCCAGCAACTCGTGAAGGACGCGATGGGCTACGACGAGAAGCGCGGCGACTCGGTGAACGTCGTGAACAGCACGTTCTCGGGCGACACCGACCTCACGCCGGACCTGCCGTGGTGGCGCACGCCGGACATGATCGCGCGCGGCATCCAGCTCGCGAAGTATCTCGGCATCGGCCTCGTGGCGACGTTCCTCTACTTCAGCATGGTGAAGCCGGCGATGCGCCGCGCGTTCCCGCCGCCCGAGCCGCCCGCCGCGCTCGCGCCGCCCGACGAACTGTCGCTCCTCGACGGCCCGTCGATGCCGGACGCCAAGACGGCGGAAGAAGACAAGGATGCCGAGGTCAGTCTCCTCGGTCATGAAAGCAGCAAGGCCAAGTTCGAACGCAATCTCGACTACGCACGCATGGTGGCGCGCCAGGATCCGAGAATCGTTGCGACGGTCGTAAAGAATTGGGTGTCCGATGAACGCTGAAGGCCTGAACAAATCCGCCCTCCTCCTGATGTCGATCGGTGAGGAAGAAGCCGCCGAAGTCTTCAAGTACCTCGCTCCGCGCGAAGTGCAGAAGATCGGCGCGACGATGGCGGCGCTCAAGAACGTCACGCGCGAGCAGCTCGACAACGTGATGACCGAATTCGTCAGCGAAGCCGAGAAGCACACGGCGCTCTCGCTCGATTCGAACGAGTACATCCGCTCCGTGCTGACGAAGGCGCTCGGCGAAACCAAGGCCGGCGCGCTGATCGACCGCATTTTGCAGGGCAGCGACACGAGCGGCATCGAAGGTCTGAAGTGGATGGACTCGGCGGCCGTCGCGGAACTCATCAAGAACGAGCACCCGCAGATCATCGCGACGATCCTCGTGCACCTCGACCGCGACCAGGCGTCGGAAATCGTCTCGCTGCTGACGGAACGCCTGCGCAACGACGTGCTGCTGCGCATCGCGACGCTCGACGGCATCCAGCCGGCGGCGCTGCGCGAACTCGACGACGTGCTGACCACGCTCCTCTCCGGGTCCGACAACCTGAAGCGCGCGCCGATGGGCGGGATCCGCACGGCGGCGGAAATCCTCAACTTCATGTCGAGCAATCACGAGGAAGGCGTGCTGGAAAACGTCAAGGAATACGACGCGGAACTGGCGCAGAAGATCATCGACCAGATGTTCGTGTTCGAAAACCTGCTCGATCTCGAAGACCGCGCGATCCAGCTGCTGCTGAAGGAAGTGGAATCCGAGACGCTGATCGTTTCCCTGAAGGGCGCGCAGCCCGGGCTGCGCCAGAAGTTCCTGTCGAACATGTCGCAGCGCGCGGCCGAACTGCTCGCGGAAGACCTCGATTCGCGCGGTCCGGTGCGCGTGTCGGAAGTCGAGCAGCAACAACGCAAGATCCTGCAGATCGTGCGCAATCTCGCCGAAAACGGCCAGATCCAGTTAGGCGGCAAGGCCGAGGATGCATATGTCTGATACTGCTCGCGCGCAGAAGGCGCACAAGCCGCAGCTTTCGGCGTACCAGCGCTGGGAGATGGCGTCGTTCGACCCGGTGACGGTCGACAACAGCGCCGCCGAGCAGGCCGCGCTCGAAGCCCATCTGCGCCGCGTGCACGAAGACGCGCACGCTCAGGGCCTGGCGCAAGGGCACGTCGCCGGGCAGGCGATGGGCTACCAGACCGGCTACGAGCAGGGTCTCGCGAAAGGTTTCGAGGACGGCCGCAAGGAGGCGCTCGCCGAAGCCGCGCGTCTCGCCGATCTCGCCGACGCGTTCAAGACCGCGCTCCAGGCCGCCGACGCGGTGGTCGCGGAATCGCTGACCGCCCTCGCGCTCGACATCGCGCAACAGGTCGTGCAGCAGCACATCGCGCTCGATCCGACGGCGCTGCTCGCGGTCGCCCGCGAAGTGATCGCCGCCGAACCGGCGCTCGCCGGCGCCCCGCATCTGACGGTGAATCCGGCGGATCTGCCGGTCGTCGAGGCGTATTTGCAGGAAGAACTTCAGGCCGCCGGCTGGAGCGTGCGCACCGATCCCGCGATCGAACGCGGCGGCTGCCGCGCGCAGGCCGCGACCGGCGAAATCGACGCGACCAACGTCACGCGCTGGGAGCGCGTCGCGGCGGCGCTCGGGAGGACCCAGCCGTGGTGAACTCGCATCAGCACGCCCATCCGCATCCGATCGCACCCGCGCGCCGCGTCACGCAGGACGGCTTGAGCGAACTCGAACAGGAAATCGCGCGCGCGTCGTTCGGGCCGCTGCCGAACGACGGCGAAGCCGCCGCGCCGAGCGCCGAGGAACGCGCGGCGCAAACCATCGTACAACTGGCCGATCTGGCCGGCAATCCGCATCTCGACGGCTGGCGCGCGCAGCTCGACGCGCTCAAGGCGCGAAGCGGCATCGCCCGCCCGCTGCGTCCGTGCGGACGCCTGACGCGCGCGGCCGGCCTCGTGCTGGAAGCGGTCGGGCTGAAGCTCGGCGTCGGTTCCGAATGCATGATCGAGTTGCCCGCCGGCAGTTCGATTCCGATGGCCGAAGCCGAAGTGGTCGGCTTTTCCGGCGACAAGCTCTTCCTGATGCCGACGACCGAAGTCGCGGGGCTGTTGCCCGGCGCGCGCGTCTATCCGCTGGAAAGCGCGCCGATCAACGATCCGATGGCGGGCGCGAAGCGTCTGCCGGTCGGCTGGGAAATGCTTGGGCGCGTGGTCGATGCGTCGGGCCGTCCGCTCGACGGGCTCGGGCCGCTCGGCGCGCGCGTCGACGCGCCGCTCTCCGCGCCGACCATCAACCCGCTGAACCGCGAGCCGATCCACAAGGTGCTCGACGTAGGCGTGCGCGCGATCAATACGCTGCTGACGGTCGGACGCGGACAGCGCATGGGCCTGTTCGCGGGCTCGGGCGTCGGTAAATCGGTGCTGCTCGGCACGATGGCGCGCTACACCAGCGCCGAAGTGATCGTGATCGGCCTGATCGGCGAACGCGGCCGCGAAGTGAAGGAATTCATCGAGCAGATTCTGGGCGAGGACGGCCTCGCGCGTTCGGTCGTCGTCGCAGCGCCAGCGGACGTCTCGCCGATCCTGCGGATGCAGGGCGCGACCTACGCGACCTCGCTCGCCGAATATTTCCGCGACCAGGGCAAGCATGTCCTGCTGCTGATGGACTCGCTCACGCGTTACGCGATGGCGCAGCGCGAGATCGCGCTCGCGATTGGCGAACCGCCCGCGACCAAGGGTTATCCGCCGTCGGTTTTCGCCAAATTGCCGGCACTCGTCGAACGGACGGGGAACGGACCGGAAGGCGGCGGGTCCATCACTGCGTTCTACACCGTCCTGACGGAAGGCGACGATCAGCAGGACCCCATCGCCGATTCGGCGCGCGCCATTCTCGACGGCCACATCGTCCTGAACCGCACGCTTGCCGAAGCGGGGCACTATCCGGCCATCGACATCGAGCAGTCGATCAGCCGGGCGATGACCGCGCTGATCGACGACAAGCATCTCGACCGCGTGCGCCTGTTCAAGCAGATGCTCTCGCGCTATCAGCGCAACCGCGATCTGATCAACGTCGGTGCTTATTCGAGCGGCCGCGACGCGCTGCTCGACCGCGCGATCGCGCTCTATCCGCGCATGGAAGCGTTCCTGCAGCAGGGATTCCGCGAACAGGCACCGTTCGAGCCGAGCCTCGCCCAGCTCGACCAGTTATTCGACCAAGGAAGCTGAGGAAACTGAAGCTCATGTCCAAACATTTGCCGATCAAGACGCTGATCAACCTCGCGGAAGAAGAACTCGATGCCGCCACCAAGAAACTCGGCAAGCTCCAGCAGGAGCGCAACGAGATCGAGGCGCAACTGAACTCGATCATCGCCTATCGCGACGAGTATCACGCGCGCTTCACGGCGTCGGCACAGCAAGGGACCACGGCGCAAACGCTGCGCAACTTCCAGGCTTTCGTCGATACGCTCGACGCCGCCATCGGCCAGCAGCGCGCGCTCCTCGTCGCGGGCGAGCAGCGGCTGGAGGCGGCCAAGCCCGAGTGGCGCATGAAGAAGCAGAAGCTCGGCTCATACGAAGTGCTTGCCGCACGCGGCGAAGCGGTGCTGCAGAAAAAGGCGGCGCGCATCGAACAGCGCGACGCCGACGAACACGCCGCGAAGATCCTGCGCATGCGGGCCGAAAAGGCCTGACGCGCGGAACGCGGCTGAACCATCAAACAGAAATCGAGAGGAATAACATGTCGTCCGTATCGTTTGGCAGCGCGCCGGTTGGCGCGGCGTCGCCGGTGTCGAAGAGCCGCGCGGCGTCCTCGCGCGACAACAGCGCGTCGGCGTCCTTCGGCCTGACGCTGCAAAGCATGACCGACAAGGCGAACGCGCAGGCCCAGGCGGCGCGTGACGCGGTGTCGTCGGCGATGTCGTCGGCGCCTCGCAGCAGCGTGCACGACGCGCCCAAGCCCGACGACGAACCCGCCGCGTCCGATTCGACGAGCGACGCAGACGAGGCGCAGGCCGCCGGCGAGAGCGATCAGGCCGGCAAGAGCGCGGGCGCGCAAAAGAGCGACAAGCCGTCGTCCGCCGACGCGAACGCGAAGGACGACGTCGCACCCGCCGCGGGCGACGCGCAGGCAAAGGCCGCCGCGCAGGCCGCGACCGCGGCCGCGGCGGCGAAAAACCGCGCGGACGCCGCAGCCGATGCGAACGCGGCGCTGTCCGAGCTGGCGAACGCGGCGGACGAAACAACGGCCGCCACGGCCGCGCCGGCCGATGCAACCGCCGCCGGCGACACGAAAACGACATCCGCGACCCGCAAATCCGCCGCCGACGCGAAATCTCCGCAGGACGCGTTGCAGGCGGCGCTTGCGGCGCTGAACAACGCGCCGGCTGCGGCGCCGGCGAATGCCGCGGCTTCGTCGGCTTCCGCGAATTCCGCCGAAGGCACCGGCACGGGCCTCGGCCGTGCGAATCGCGCGACCGGCGCGGGCAATGCGCTGCTTGGCGAGGGCAAGGGCGCGGCCACGGCGGGACCGGCCGACGCGGCCGCCCTCACGAACACGCAGGCGGCGGCGCTCGCCGTCCAGCCCGACGACGCCACGGCGGCCTACAAGCAGACGGCGGACGCAGCGGCGCACGCGAGCGCGCTGGCGGCGGCATCGGCGACGGCGAATACGGGCGCGTCGGGCGTGCAGGGAACGCTGGCAGCGGCGACGAGCGCGGCGATCGCGCCGCACGTCGGCGGTTCCGGCTGGGACGACGCCTTCAGCCAGAAGGTGGTGTTCCTGTCGAACGCGCACCAGCAGAGTGCGGAACTGACGCTCAATCCGAAGGATCTGGGACCGTTGCAGGTCACGCTGCAAGTCGCCGACAACCATGCGCACGCGCTCTTCGTGTCGCAACACGCGCAGGTGCGCGAGGCGGTCGAAGCGGCGTTGCCGAAGCTGCGCGAAGCGATGGAAGCGAACGGCATCAGCCTCGGTAGCGCGAGCGTCAACGACGGTTTCGCGCGGCAGTCGGGCCAGTCGGACCAGCAGGCGAACCAGGGCTCGGGGCGCGGCGGCCGGGATGGCGGCGGCATCGGGGCGCCCGGAAGCGCGGGCGAAGGCGGATCGACGGTGACGGCGAGCATGCCGCTGCGGCGCGCCGTCGGACTCGTGGACACGTTCGCCTGACCCGCGCGGCGCCGGCCGGCCGCGCCCCTTTTGCGAATGACGACGGGCGCCGAGGCGCCCTTTGTCGTTTGGGCCGCCAGCGCCGCCCGCGCGCCCACCGGCCTTAAACGCGCGAGTTAGCCCCAAATCCCCCTTCTGTTCGACCCATCGCCATACGCCTCTTTCGCGAACAATGCAGGCTACAGAAAGAGGTACGCACTCATGGCAACCACCACCGCAAACCAGCAACCCATCGTTCCCGCGAAGAGCGGCAAGCTCAAGCGCATTCTCGTCATCGCGGCCGGCGCGGCCGTGCTGCTCGGCGCAGGCGCCGGCGGCGCGTATTTCGCGATCAACAAGTTCGGCTCGCACGGACCCGCGAAACCCGCGCCGGTGCCGCCGCCCGTGTTTTTCCCGCTCGAATCGCTGACCGTCAACCTGGAGTCCGATGACGGCGCGATGCACTACTTGCGCACGGGCCTCACGCTCAAGCTGCGCGACGAGAAAACCCAGGCCGCGCTCACCGAGCGCATGCCCGAAATCCGCAGTCGCGTGCTCCTGCTGCTCTCGGGCAAGCGTCCCGACGACCTCGCGACCATCGAAGGCAAGCGCACGCTCGCGGGCGAACTGCGCACCGCGATCGAAATGACGGCTGGCACGGCGGAGCAGCCGGTGCGCGTCGACGACGTGCTGTTCACCGAATTCGTCGTTCAGTAAGCCGACGGCACCCCGAACAGCACAGCACAGCGCAAAGGAACATCGATGGGCCACGAAGAGTTCATGTCGCAGGAGGAGGTCGATGCCCTCCTCAAGGGCGTCACCGGCGAAGTCGACCAGGTTTCCGACGAAACCAAGCCGGCCGGCGTGCGCCCGTACAACATCGCGACGCAGGAACGCATCGTCCGCGGCCGGATGCCCGGCCTCGAAATCATCAACGACCGCTTCGCGCGACTCATGCGCGTCGGCATTTTCAACTTCATGCGGCGTTCGGCGGAAATCTCCGTCGGTCCGGTGAAGGTGCAGAAGTACAGCGAATTCACGCGCAACCTGCCGATCCCGACCAACCTGAACCTGGTCCATGTGAAGCCGTTGCGTGGCACGTCGCTCTTCGTCTTCGACCCGAACCTCGTGTTCTTCGTCGTCGACAACCTGTTCGGCGGCGACGGCCGGTTTCACACGCGCGTCGAAGGCCGCGAGTTCACGCAGACCGAGCAGCGCATCATCAGCAAGCTGCTGAGTCTCGTGTTCGAGCACTACTCCGCGTCGTGGAAGAGCGTGCGGCCGCTGCAGTTCGAGCACGTGCGCTCGGAGATGCACACGCAGTTCGCGAACGTCGCGACGCCCAACGAGATCGTGATCGTCACGCAGTTCTCGATCGAGTTCGGCTCGACGGGCGGCACGCTGCACATCTGCATGCCGTACTCGATGATCGAGCCGATCCGCGACGTGCTCTCCTCGCCGATCCAGGGCGAAGCGCTCGAAGTGGACCGCCGCTGGGTGCGCGTGCTGTCGCAGCAGGTGCAGACGGCCGAAGTCGAAGTGACCGTCGATCTCGCGGAGATCCGCTCCTCGTTCGAGCAGATCCTGAACATGCGGGTCGGCGACGTGCTGCCGATCAACGTGCCCGAGAGCGTGGTCGCGAAGGTGGACGGCGTGCCGGTGATGGAATGCGGTTATGGAATTTTCAATGGTCAATATGCGTTGCGCGTGCAGAAGATGATCAGCGCAACGGACACGCTGAAGGAAGGTGGATATGAGTGACTTGATGGAAGAAGGCACGTTGCCCGGCGCGGCCGGCATCGGCAACACGCTGAACACGCTGAAAACCGAGGACGAAATGGCGATGGACGACTGGGCAAGCGCGCTTGCCGAGCAGAATGGCAACGAGACACCGGCGGTATCGACGGCCGGCGTGTTCCAGCCCCTCTCGAAGGCCGCGAAGCCCTCGACGCCCAACGACATCGACATGATCCTCGACATCCCCGTGCAGATGACGGTGGAACTCGGGCGCACGAAGATCGCGATCCGCAACCTGCTGCAACTCGCGCAGGGTTCGGTCGTGGAACTCGATGGCCTGGCCGGCGAGCCGATGGACGTGCTCGTGAACGGTTGCCTCATCGCGCAGGGCGAAGTGGTCGTCGTGAACGACAAGTTCGGCATTCGCCTGACCGACATCATCACGCCGTCCGAACGCATCCGGAAGCTGAACCGATGAAACGCCTCGCCGTCGCGCTCGCCGCTGCCGTGCCGCTTCTCGCACGTGCCGCCGACATGAACGCCGTGAACCACGCCGCGCAGATCGCATCGAGCGTCGGCGCGGGGACGGCCGTGCCGTCGCTCGGTTTCGGCGCGGTGCTGCAGACCCTCTTTGGTCTCGTCATCGTCATCGGCTTCGTGTTCGGTTGCGCGTGGCTCGCCCGCAAGTTCGGCTACCAGGGCGGCAAGCGCAGCGGGCTCGTGAAGGTCGTGGGCGGCGCGTCGCTCGGTAACAAGGAGCGTGTCGCGGTCGTCGAGATCGGCGATACGTGGCTCGTCGTCGGCGCGGGTCCGGGCAACGTGCGGCTCCTGCACACGATGCCTGCCGGATCGCCCGAGGCAAGCGCGACCGGCGGCGAAACGCCAGCGCCCACGCAAACGTTGCAAGGCACATTCGGTCAACGGTTTCGCGACGCCCTCGCGGGCGAAGCCACAAAACGTCTGCAAAAATTCGCGGGCGGGAGCAAGTAAATGCAGGTCAGTCGTTTTATCGCGCGTGGTGTGAAGCTGGCGTTGCCGGTCGTGATCGCCGCCCTTCCCTACGCGGCGTTCGCACAAAGCACGGCGGGCCTGCCCGCCTTCAACACGAGCCCGGGTCCGAACGGCGGCACGACGTATTCGCTCAGCGTCCAGACGATGCTGCTGCTCACGATGCTGTCGTTCCTGCCCGCGATGGTGCTGATGATGACGAGCTTCACGCGCATCATCATCGTGCTCTCGCTGTTGCGGCAGGCGCTCGGCACGTCGAGCACGCCGCCGAATCAGGTGCTGGTCGGCCTGGCGCTTTTCCTCTCGATCTTCGTCATGTCGCCGGTGCTCGACCGCGCCTATAACGACGCGTACAAGCCGTTCT
The DNA here is from genome assembly GCF_031451455.1 of Caballeronia sp. LZ024. NCBI lineage: Bacteria > Pseudomonadati > Pseudomonadota > Betaproteobacteria > Burkholderiales > Burkholderiaceae > Caballeronia > Caballeronia sp. LZ024. The sequence continues at coordinate 3,221,117 of NZ_JARUXL010000001.1, forward strand.
CCGACGGCACGATCACGATGGATCAGGCGATGCAGCGCGGCGTCGGACCGTTCAAGCAGTTCATGCTGCGCCAGACGCGCGAAACCGATCTCGCGCTCTTCGCGAAGATTTCCAAGGCGCCGCCGATGAACGGTCCCGAAGACGTGCCGCTGTCGCTGCTCGTGCCTTCGTTCGTCACGAGCGAGCTGAAGACGGGCTTCCAGATCGGCTTCACGATCTTCATTCCGTTTCTCATCATCGACATGGTGGTGGCGAGCGTGCTGATGTCGATGGGCATGATGATGGTGTCGCCCGCGACGATCGCGCTGCCGTTCAAGCTGATGCTGTTCGTGCTCGTCGATGGCTGGCAGTTGCTGCTCGGCTCGCTGGCGCAGAGTTTCGTTTAAGTCTTAATCAAGGAAGAAGGACGATGACACCCGAATCCGTCATGTCGATGGCGCATCAGGCGATGTACGTGGCGCTCTTGCTCGCCTCGCCGCTTCTGCTGGTCGCGCTGGTCGTCGGTCTGGTGGTGAGTCTCTTTCAGGCTGCCACGCAGATCAACGAGTCGACGCTCTCGTTCATTCCGAAGCTGATCGCGGTGGCGGTGACGCTCGTGATCGCCGGACCCTGGATGCTCACGACGCTGCTCGACTACATGCGCCACGTCTTCACGATCACGCCTGCGATCACCGGCTGATCCTGCTCCGATGTTCTCCGTCACCTACGCGCAGCTCAACGTCTGGCTCACGTCTTTCCTGTGGCCGTTCGTGCGCATCCTCGCACTGATCGCGACGGCGCCCGTTCTGAGCCATCTCGCGACGCCGATGCGCGTGAAGATCGGCCTCGCCGGCTTCATTGCGCTGATCGTCGCGCCGACGCTCGAAGCAATGCCGCAAGTCACTGTCTTCTCGGCGGATGGCGTGTGGATCATCATCAACCAGTTCCTGATCGGCGCGGCGCTCGGCATGACGATGCAGATTGCGTTCGCCGCGATCGATGCGGCGGGCGAATTCATCGGCCAGCAGATGGGGCTCGGCTTCGCGTCGCTCTATGACCCGCGCGCGGGCGGCAATGCGGTGGTTATTTCGCGCTACCTGAACACGATCGCGACGCTTGCGTTTCTCGTGTTCGACGGCCATCTGCAGATGATGAGCGCGCTCGTCAATTCGTTCCAGAGCGTGCCGATCGGTGCAAATGTGCTTGGCGCGGTCGTGCATGCGCAGGGCTGGCGGACGTTGGCGTCGTATGGATCGAGCGTGTTTTCGACGGGGCTGCTGCTTTCGTTGCCCGTCGTCGCCGCGCTGCTGATCTCCAATCTCGCGCTCGGCATTCTCAATCGCGCGGCGCCGCAGATTGGTATCTTCCAGGTCGGGTTTCCGGTGACGATGCTCGTCGGGTTGCTGCTTATCCAGCTCATGATTCCCAATCTGATTCCGTTTTTTCAGCGGGTTTTTGAAAGCGGGATTTCGCAGATGGGGCGCGTTGCGGGGGCGATGTAAGGGGTTGGGGCGCCTTCAACGACGCTCCGAGTGTCGCTTTGCGGTTGGGATTCTTTTACCGTCACACCGCTTGATGTTTCTACGCCTTCGCTGAACTTGCTTTGCCTCGGTCTGTTAGCACGCCTCTGTGCGGGGCGGCAGTCTTAGAACGGCAACACACTTGAAAACTGAGTGGACATACCGCCTAAGTGTCGCCCTTGAACGACTTGGTAAGGCAGTCATCCATTTGTCCGCGGCTCGCGGATGACAGGCATAACCGAAAAACGTCGGTTCACAACTGCGCCGCAAAATCATAACCAACAATCAGCGGCACGTTGCGGTCGCTTGCCTGCCACCGAAATCGTAGAAGCCGTAAACTCAAATTGCGCGACAAGTGCGCCTTACGGCTGAACGGAGCGAAGCCGGATGCATGACTGCTGTACCGTTGTGTTTGCTGCCCGACTAGGCAGTGGTTAATCGCACCAAGCCGCGAGAGACCTTTGAGGGCGACACTTAGGCGGTATGTCCACTCAGTAAACGAAATGCGTTGCTGTGCTAAGACTGCTGCCTGAAAAAGCTGCTTTCTTTGCTTACTTTCTTTGCGCTAGCCAAAGAAAGTAAGTCCCGTCCCGGACAGGGGCAGAGCTAATAGACCACGAAGAAACCAAGTTCCACGAAAACGCCGGCGCATCAAACGGTGCTCACGACCCACACCCCGAGCGCCAGCGATGAAGCCTCACCCGCTGATGTAATCGAACAACGACATCTTCTGAATCTGCGAGAACGCCATCTGCGCGCCTTGCAGCGCGTTCTGCGTCAACTCGTACTGACTGATCGCCGACACCAGATTGATGCTCGTCAGATCCGCGAGATTGCTTGCCGTCTGCGTCGCCGTGGTCTGCATCGACGTCTGCGTCGCCGTCACTTCCTGTTCGCGACCGCCCACCGTCGCCTGCACGGAGAGCACATTGTTGAACGAGTTGTCGATCTTGGTGCTCGCCGTCGTCAGCGCGTTGGAAAGCGAGGCCTTCTGCGCTTCCGTGCCGGTCGGCTGCTTCAGCGCGTTCACGAGATTGTCGAGCGTCGCGAAGATGTCCGTACCCGACGACGCGGCCGGCCCCACGCTGAACGTGTCGCCATCGGACGGCGTGCCGTCGAGCGTCACCTTCTCGCCGCCGAGCGTGATGTCGGTCTTGCCCGTGTAGGCCACCGGCGTGACCGGCGACCCGTCCGGCGACGGCGACACCGTATAAGTCGTGCTGCCGTCCGACGACGAAACCGCGAACGAAATCGTGTAGCTCTTCGCATTGGCCGCGTTCGACGTATCCGTCACGCTGACGCTGCTGATCGTGCCCGAGCCCTTGTTCGCGCTTCCCGCAGCCGAGACAGGCGTGCTTTCCGTCGGCGACACGCTCTGGAAAACCGAAGCGCCCGTATCCCCGACGTTGATCGTGCGGCCGTCGTTCACCTGCACCTGACGCTGTCCGAGATCGCCCGCATAGGTCGCGCCGACCCCCGACGCGTTGTCCGTGAACGCCGCCGAGCCGCTCTTGAAGCCGGCAAAGATGTAGTTGCCGCTGCTGTCGGTGGTGTTCGCGAGGTTCATCAGCTGATCGCGATAACCCTTGATCTGATCGGCGATCGACGAGCGGTTCGCGTCGTTGAGCGAAGCGTCGCCGGCGCGCACGATCTGCGTCTGGATGCTTTGCAGCACGTCGCTCACGCTGGAGAGCGTCGAGTCCTCCTGCTGCAGCGACGAGAGCGCCGTGCTCTGGTTCGTCGCGTACTGCGAGAGCGCTGCGGTCTTGATGGTCAGCTGCACCGCCTGCGCCGCGCCGAGCGGATCGTCGGACGAGGTCTGCAGCCGGTTGCCGGATGAAATCTGCGCGTACATCGACGCGAGCGAACTCTGCTGATCGCTCATCGTCTGGACGTTCATCGTGAAATACTGGGAGCTGGAAATGCGCATCGCTATGTGCCTCAGTTGAAGATGCCGAGCAGCGTCTGGAACAGCGAAGACGCTGTCTGGATCACCTTGCTGTTCGCCTGATAGAGCTGCTGGTACTGCATCAGATTCGCCGCTTCCTCGTTCAGGTTCACGCCGGACACCGCCTGCTGCGCCGACGTCGCCTGGTTGAGCAGCGCGGTCTGCGCCGTGCTCGCGCTCTTCAGCTGGTTCGTGTCGTTGCCGATCTGGTTCACGTAGTTCGCGTAGGAACTCGTGAGCGTGTCGGTGCCGCCGTTCATGCTCTTCGCCGTGATGAGATTCGACATCGCGAGCGCGTTGCTGCCGTCGCTCGTGCCGCCCGCGTTGGGCGTGACGTCGAACGCGTCCTTGTCGGCGGGCTTGCCGGTGATGGTCGCCGAGACGCCGTTCGACGTGACCGTCAGCCCCTTCGACGAATCGTAGGGAATCGTCTGGCCCGCCGTCACGACGGTGGAGTCGGGCAGCGTGACATCGACGTTCGACGTGAATCCGCCCGCTGCCGAGTCATACGTGAGCTTGATCGCGCTCGCGGTGTAGCCCGCGACCACCTTCGCCGACGAAATCGACGCCGTCCCGGCGTTGCCCGTTGCCGCCGCCGTGAACACCGGCGACGCCGCCGCCACCGCCGAAGGGTTGCTGTTCGAGAGCGCGAAGTTGTCGACCGCTGCGCGCGTCGGCAGGATCGTGAACGAGTCGCCCGCGTTCATCGCGCCCGTCACGGAAATCTTGAGGCCGTTGATCGTGCCGCTCGTCGCCGGCGAGCTGAAGCTGCCGACAGCCGTGCCGGTCGCGCGGTCCGCGAGCGTGTACTTCGAGCCGTCGAACGAGAGCGTGTAGTCGCCGGTCGTGGGCTGCGTGTCGTCGGCGAATGAAACGCCGACGTCGGCCGTGCCGGTGTTGCGCGCGTTCGCGTAGATGGTCGGGCTGCCGGCCGTGAAGAGCGCACCGCCCTTGTTGCCGGTCAGGTCGACGCCGAGTTCGTTCTGCTGGTTCAACTGCGCGGCGAAGCTCGTCGCGATCGCGCCGAGTTGCGCCTGCGCCGGGTCGAGCGTCTGGCTGCGGAAATCGATCAGACCGCCGACGACGCCGCCCGACAACGCCGACTCCGGAACGTATTGCGTCTGCGCGAGCGTCTGGGCGGACCCGTCGCTGCTCTTGAACGCGATCGCGAGTTCGCTCGGATCGGACGCCGACGTCACCGCCTGCAAGCCGTATTGCTTGGCTCCGACGACGAGCGGCTGGCCGTTGCCGATGTACACGTTGTAGTTGCCGTCGGTCTGCACGACCTGCACGCCGACCATCGAACTGAGGTTCTGCACGGCGAGGTCGCGCTGATCGAGCAGCTGATTGGGCGGCTGGCCCTGCGCGCTCGCGATGTTGATCTGCTTGTTCAGATCGGCGATCTGCTGCGTGTAGCTGTTGATCTGCGTGACCGCGCTCGTCAGTTGCGTGTTGACGCTCTGGCGCATCTGGTCGTATTGCGTGCCGGCCGTGGTGATCTGGTCAGCGAGCGTTTGCGCCGAGCTCACGAGCACCTGACGCGCCGACGTGCTGCTCGGCGAGCTCGCCACCGACTGCATGCCGGTGAAGTAGCTGCTGATGCCCGCGGAAATGCCCTTCGTCGGATCGCCGACGAGGTTGTTCAACTGCGAGATCAGCGAGTAGTAGGTGCTGGCGGCGCTGCTCGTCGACGTGGTGTTGTTCAGTTGCGTCGTCAGGTACTGGCTGTAGGAGCGCGTGACGGTGGCCGTCTGCACGCCGTTGCCGAGATAGCCCGAGCCGGTGTACTGGCCGGACGCTTCCTGGTACGACACCTTTTCGAGCGAATAGCCGGGCGTCGCAGCGTTGCTGATGTTCTGTCCCGTCGTCGTCAGCCCCCACTGGGCTGCGTTGAGACCGCTGACGCCGATGTTGAAAATGTTGTTGGACATGCGTGAATCCTGGTGAGGCGGCGTCACTCGGCCGCCGCTTGACGAGACCTGCTCTATATATCGGCCGGATACGCACAAAGTTGAGCGCGAACGGGCGAAGCCTCGCTCCGGTCCTGGACATTCGCGCACGGCGCTCGCTGATTCAGAGCGCAAGACGCGATAGAGCCATTATCTGCGCCGCGGCAGCGAAGCAATTCGGGAAGAAAAGGGGAAATGTGAGGCTAATTCGGCGAAATGACGTCCAGCGGCTGACGCGCGTTGTAACTACTTTGGATGACGAATCAAAACCGCAAAACAAACCTGTTAAAAAGCCGGGCAAACCCGTGGGGCGCCCGGCTTGTCATTCGTCGTCGACCCGGCGTGCCAAACTGCGCCTTAAGCCCGACGCGCCGCTCACTTCGCCAGTGACCGGCGCTTCATTTCGAGCTGCGTGATCAGCCGCTGCAACGTGTTCTCTGCCGACCCCGGCAGCGCACCGAACTTGAATCCGAGCGTAAAGCGTCGATCGCCTTTCGCCGTCGTCGATTCGCGATGCGACACGAGCTTGAGATCGAGCGTCACCTTTCCAGGCGTGCTGAAATGCAGGTCGACGTCGTGCAGCGTGATGCCCATCTCCAGGTCCGCGACGCGCTCGTCCATCGTGCGCAGCGCGACGCCGCCGAGCGACAGATCGTGCACCTCGAAGCGAAAACGCTCGCCGCTCGGCAACTCGCCGCTGCAAATGTACGGATCGAGCACCGGTGCCTCGACGCGGAAATATTCGCGACGCTGCATGTAGTACAGCACCGTTGGGAAATCGGCCTCGAAGGCCGGGCGGCCGTCGAACAAGGTCTCGCGCGGCGTGCCCGTCGAGAACTCGACGCGAACGCCGTCCGGCGCCGCGTGAAAAATGAGCTTCGGTGCCGCGAGCACGAGGTGATTCTGGTCGGCTACACCGCCCCAGTCGAAGATGAACGTATGCGCCGTCACGTCGACATCCAGAAGGCGCGTGACGATCTGGCCGCCGACATATTCGGCCGTCAGAAAATCGCCGCGATTGACCAGATTGCGTAGCGAGACGCCAATTTCGAGCGGCGTGCGCCGGCCGAAATCGACGGGATCTTCCTGGTCAGCAACGTTGTAATCGTGCGTCTGATTGTTGTTCATGGTGCGAGCCGTGTTCGTTTTGCTCGCGCGTGGCCGCGTTTGCAGGCACCGCGCGTCGGGCCGGATCGCGTCGATCCGGTACCTCGGTATTCAGGTTTAGCGGCAGTTCCGTGGAAAAATTAAGGGCCTGCCGCGAAAAAATTCCTCGTTTCGACGCCGATCCGATGTGCAACGTTTGCGCGCTCCTATTCTGCCCGACGCGCAGCGTCCATACGGCACGCCCAGCCCGCATGCTGATAGAGCCCTTTATGCGGGTCAGCGCATGAAGGCGTCCGTGCCGAAACGCTCATGGTGCAGCGCCAATAAGCAAGCGTCACGCCAGTCATGTCGGTCAAACGATCTGCCGCATGATCGAAATGAGCTTCTTGGCGTACTGCGGATCGGTGGCGTAGCCGGCTTTCTGCATGCCGTGCGCGAAGCCGGCGGCGTCGCGGGACGCTTCGACGACCGGCGCATAGCGCGGATTGTTCTTCAGCACGCTCGCGTAGTCGGTCAGCGCGTGCTCGTATGAATCGTACGCGCGAAAGCGCTCGACCACTTTCTTCGGCTGGCCGTTCACATATTCGGTCGTCACGGCGTTCACGGTCTTGCCGGTCCAGTCCTTCGTCGCCTTGATGCCGAAAATGTTGTGGCTCGTCGAGCCGTCCGAATTCTTGATCTCGCGCTTGCCCCAGCCCGATTCCAGCGCCGCCTGACCGATGATGAAGCGCGCCGGGATGCCCGTCGCCGCGCTCGCGGCTTGCGCCGGCACGGCGAGGCGGTCGACGAACGCGTTGACCTTGTCCGAACCGTTGCCGCGCGCGGCCGGTTCGAGCGCGCTGTTCGCCGTATAGCCCGCGCCCGATTGCAGCGAGTTGTTCTTCGATGCCGCCGCGCTCGCGTAGGCTTTTGCCATCGCGTTCATGGCCGCGATGTTGCCCGCGTTCGCGTTGAGATCGCCGCCCGCGCCGCCCGCCATGCCGCTGGCACCCGCGCCGCTGTCCGAGGTCCCGGCATTGCGCATCAACTGCTTGAGCATCATGTCCGCGACGCCGATTCCCTTCGACGACATTTGCTGCGACAACTGCTGGTCGAGCATCGACGTGAAGGACTTGCTTTCGTTCGAATCAAACGGGCTGTCCGACGGCGTCGCGTCGCGCATGCTCTTCAACATCATCTGCGTGAAGACGGCGTCGAACTGCTTGGCCGCCGCCTGCAGCCCTTGCTGCGGCGATGCGTTCGCTTGCGCGCGCATGGCGTCGAAGCCTTGCACATCGAGTGCAAAACGATTCGACAGATTGCCGATGCCGCCGTTCGTGTCGGTGGATGCCAGGGCACTGCTGGCGATACCGCTCGCGTTCGAGTTCATGCGCTGTCGTCCTTAAATGATTTCGAGGTCGGCGCGCAGAGCGCCCGCCGCTTTCATCGATTGGAGAATCGAGATCAGGTCGGCCGGCGTCGCGCCGAGCGCGTTGAGCGCCTTCACGACATCCGCGAGATTCGCGCCCGCCGACAACAACTTCAGCGCGCCGCTGTCCTGCTTCAACTGGATCTGCGACTGCTTCGCGGCCACGGTCTGGCCGTTCGAGAACGCGCCCGGCTGGCTCACCGCCGTCTGCGTATTGATGACGACCGACAGGTTGCCGTGCGCCACCGCGCAGCTCTGCAGCGTGACCATCTGGTTCATCACGATCGACCCGGTGCGCGCGTTCAGGATCACCTTCGCGGCGGCCAGCGACGGCTTCACGTCGATATTCTGCAACTGCGCCATGAACGACACCTGTTCGGACGCGTCGGTCGGCGCGCGCAGCTGGATCGTGCGGCCGTCGAGCGCGAGCGCCGTGCCCATGCCGAACTGGTTGTTCACCGCGGCGACGATCTTCTGCGTCGTGTCGAAATCCATCTCGCGCAGTTCCATCTGCATCGTGCCGCCTGCCTGCGTGATGGCGTTCGGCACCGCGCGCTCGACGATCGCGCCGCCCGAAATGCGCCCGACCGCGAGCTGGTTCACCTGCACCTTGCTGCCGTTCGCGCTCGCGCCCGCGCCGCCGACGACGAGGTTGCCCTGCGCCATCGCGTAGACCTGGCCGTCGGCGCCCTTCAGCGGCGCCATGAGGAGCGTGCCGCCACGCAGGCTCTTCGCGTTGCCGAGCGACGAAACCGTCACGTCGATCGCTTCGCCGGGGCGCGCGAACGGCGGCAGCGTCGCCGTCACCATCACGGCGGCGACGTTCTTCAACTGCATGTTCTGCGTGCTCGCCGAATTCAGCGTGATGCCGAGGTTGCCGAGCATGTTGGTCAGGCTCTGCGTGGTGAACGGCGTCTGCATCGTCTGGTCGCCGGTGCCGTCGAGGCCCACGATGAGGCCGTAGCCGATCAGCGGGTTGTCGCGCACGCCCTGGAACGACACGAGGTCTTTCAGGCGTTCGGCATGCGCCGGTTCGGGCAATGCGGCGGCCACGGCGAGCGCGGCGAGTGCCACGGCGAGAAGTCGGGTGAGGATAGTCATGATCAGAACGGCGCGAGGTTGAGGAAGAAGCGCTGCAGCCAGCCCATGTTCTGCGCTTCGTCGATATAGCCCTTCGCCGAGTACTCGATCTTCGCGTCCGCGACCTGCGTCGAGAAGACCGTGTTGCTGCCGGAAATGGTCGTCGGGTTGACGACGCCGGAGAAGCGCACGAATTCGTTGCCCTGGTTGATGAGCATCTGCTTTTCGCCGCTCACCATCAGGTTGCCGTTCGGCAGGACGCCCGTGACGGTCACGGTCAGCGTGCCGCTGAACGTGTTGGCCGCGCTCGCGCCGCCCGTCGCCGTGAACTTGTTCGCGCCCGTCGCCGTGAGGTTGGTGTTGTTGAAAAGGCCGCCGAAGATGCCCGGCGAGACCGGCACGCCGAAGCCGGCATTGCTCGCGCGGTTCGTGTTCGCCGCCGACGACTTCGTCGCGTTCACGTTCTCCGAGATCACGATGGTCAGGATGTCGCCAACATTGCGGGGACGCTGGTCTTCGAAGAGCGGCCGGCCGGCATAGCCCGCGTTGTAGATCGCGCCGGGGCTCTGCGTATTCGCGGGCGGCGCGGGCGGGCGGGCCGTCATCGGCTGCTGCACGATCGGCTCCTTCGGCACGAGGCCGCACGCGGCGAGCGCCGCGCCGAGCGCGAGCGCCGGGGCGAGACGCGCAGTACGGCGCGCAGCGCGGGCAAGGTAAAAAGTAAGCGACATCTTGATGGTCCGTCTGATCTTGCGAGGCTCGAAACCGGCGAGCCTTAAACCTGCATCTGGGAAAGCGTCTGCAGCATCTGGTCCGAGGTGGTCACGGCCTTGCTGTTGATCTCGTATGCGCGCTGGGTCTGGATCATGTTGACCAGTTCCTGCACGACGTTCACGTTCGACGCTTCCACGTAACCCTGCTGCAGCGTGCCGGCGCCGTTCAGGCCCGGCTGCGTCACGTTCGGCGCGCCCGACGAGCCCGTCTCCGAGAACAGGTTTTCGCCGCGCGCATTGAGACCGGCCGGGTTGATGAAGGTCGCGACCTGGATCGCGCCGACCTGCACGCTCGCCGTGCTGCCCTGCTGCGTGATCGAGACGGTGCCGTCGGAGCCGATCGTGACGGATGTCGCGTTCTGCGGGATCGTGATGGCCGGGCTGACCTGATAGCCGCTCGACGTCACGAGCTGGCCCTGCGAGTTGGTCTGGAACGAGCCGTCGCGCGTGTAGGAGGTCGTGCCGTCGGGCATCGTCACCTGGAAGAAGCCCTGGCCGTTGATCGCGACGTCCTTCGAATTGCCGGTCTGCTGGAGGTTGCCCTGCGTGTAGAGACGTTCGGTGGCGACCTGCTGCACGCCGGTGCCGAGCTGGCTGCCCGATGCGAGTTCGGTCTGCTGCGTCGAATTCGCGCCCGGCTGGCGGACGGTCTGGTACAGCAGGTCTTCGAACACCGCGCGCGAGCCCTTGAAGCCGTTGGTGCTCACGTTGGCGAGGTTGTTCGAAATCACGTCCATCTGCGACTGCTGCGCGTTCATGCCAGTCGCGGCGATATAAAGAGAGCGGTTCATGTTGCGTTATGTCCTGTGTGCGCTTGTCGAGTCGAGTCGATTAGCTGAAGTTGAGCAGCTTGTTGGCCGACTGCTCGTTCTGGTCCGCCGATTCCATCAGCTTCGTCTGCATCTGGAACTGCCGCGCGTTGGTGATCATCGAGACCATCGCGGCGACCGGGTTCACGTTGCTGCCTTCGAGCGAGGCCGGCGCCACCACGACGCTCGGATCGGCGTCGGCCGGGTCGCCGCTGGCGGTGCGAAAGAGGCCGTCGTCGCTGCGCGAGAGCGTCGACGAATCCGGGTTCACGAGCTTCAGCTGATCGACGATCGCAATCGCGGTCGGCGGGTCGCCCGGCATCAGCGCCGAGATCGTGCCGTCCTTGCCGATCGTCACTTGCGCGCCCGGCGGAATCGAGAGCGGACCGCCGTTGCCGAGCACCGGCAGGTTGTTCGCCGTGACGAGCTGGCCGTTCTGGTCGACGTGCAGGTTGCCGGCGCGCGTGTACGCCTCGCTGCCGTCGGCGGCCTGCACGGAGAGCCAGCCCGGTCCCTGGACCGCGACGTCGAGCGGATTGCCGGTCTGCTGGATCGGGCCCGGCGTGTAGTCCGCCGTGGGCGTCGACGACAGCACGAAGCTGCGCGTCGTGCCATCCGCCGACTCGTTCTCGAACGTCATCGGCACCGAGCGGAACGCGGCGAGTTGCGCGCGAAAACCCGTCGTCGATGCGTTCGCGAGGTTGTTGGCGACCACGCTCTGCTGTTCGAGCGCCTGTGCGGCGCCCGTCATCGCGGTGTAGATCAGACGGTCCATGTGTGACTCTCTCTCGTTTCAGCCGTGAAGCTTGTTGCTTGCGTTACAGGTTGATCAGCGTCTGGTCGACGGTCTGCTGCGTCTTGATCGTCTGCGCGTTCGCCTGATAGTTGCGCTGCGCCGTGATCAGGTTCACGAGTTCGCTCGTCAGATCGACGTTCGAATTCTCGACCGCGCCGCCTTGCAACGTGCCGTGGTTGGTCGAGCCGGGCACCGAGACCTGCGGCGCGCCTGAAGCGGACGTCTGCGCGAACACGTTGCCGCCGAGGTTCTGCAGGCCGTTCTGGTTGTTGAAGTTGGCGATCGCGATCTGGCCGAGCGCCTGCGTCTTGCCGTTCGAATAGTTGCCGGTGAGCGTGCCGTCGGTGCCGACCGAGAAGCCCGTCAGTTCGCCCGACGTGTAGCCGTCCTGGATCACGTTCGTCACGCCGCTCTTCGCGCCGTACTGCGTCGTGCCCGTGAAGTCCATCGTCATCGTCTGGTTGGTCGCGCCGCCGTCCGCCCCGTTCGGGATCGAAAACGAAACCTTGCCGCCCGAGGTCAGGTTGCCCGAGGTGTCGAAGGCGAGCGTGCTGATCTTGGTGGCGTTCGCGACCGGATCGCCCGAGCCCGTGTACGCGTCCCAGGAGCCGGTCGAGTTCTTCACGAAGTAGACCGACACTTTCTGCGTGCCGCCGAGCGAGTCGTACACATCGACCGAGGTCGACGTGTTGTAGCTGTTCGCGTCGGTGGCGTCGAACGGCGTCGTGGTCGGCGTCGCGTCCTGCGAATTCAGGTTGAACTGCGTCTGAACCTTGGTGGTCGCCGAGGGCGCGATGTTCGAGGTCGGCACGGTCAGCGGCACGGTGCTCGCGCTGTTGACGACGCCTTTCGAATCAGCCGCGTAGCCCATCAGTTGCAGGCCGGCGCTATTGACGATCTTGCCGGTGTTGTCGAGGTGGAACACGCCGTTGCGCGAATAGACGGTCGAGCCGTTGTTCGACAGCTGATAGAAGCCGTTGCCGTTGATCGCGACGTCGAGTGCCTGGTTGGTGGTCGAGATCGTGCCTTGCGAAAACTGCTGCTGCACTTCGGAAAGGCGCGAACCGATGCCGATCTGGTTGCTGACGGCCGTCGCCATCGAACTGGCGTACATGTCCGCGAATTGCGCCTGGCCTTGCTTGAAGCCGACGGTGTTCGCGTTCGCGATGTTGTTGCCGATGACGTCGAGGTCGCTCGATGCGCCCGACAATCCACTCAATGCCTGTTGGTAACCCATGAAGGTCTCCGCTCGGAAATTTCGAAAATTCGGTTGATGATGTTCAGAGGATCGACGCGACGCTCGTCAGCCCGACGGTCTTGCCGTTCGCGAGCTTGAGGCCGGTTGTGCCGTCCGACTGCTGCACGACGCTTTGCACCTGCGCGGCGGAGAGCGTCGTCGCGGTGGCCGCGACGCCGTTGATCGTGCCCTGCGCGGTGATCGTATAGCTGCCGTCCGGCAGCGTCGCGCCGGTCGCGTCCGTCGGCGTCCAGCCGGTGACCGGCACCACGCCGGCCGACTGCGCGCCGAGCTTGATCGTGTTGACGATCTGGCCCGAGGCGTTCTTCACGACGAGGTTCAGGTCGCTGACGTCGTTCGCGAGCTGCACGCCGAAGCTCGACGACTTGCCGCTCGACACCGTCACGTCGCTGCCCGAAGCCAGCACGGTCGAGCCGATCAAAAGCGCCGCCTGGGTCGACTGGCCGGCGGAAAGCTGCGTCGCGAGCGAACTGAGCGACGTGTTCAGTTGGCCGATGCCCGTGACCGTGTTGATCTGCGCGAGCTGCGAAGTCATCTGCGAGCTGTCGGCGGGATTGGTCGGGTCCTGGTTCTTCAGCTGCGTCACGAGCAGCGTGAGGAAGGTGTTCTGCAAATCCGACGCGGATTGCGCGCCGGTCGCGGAACTCGTCGTCGATGAAGTCGAGGACGACGACGAAGTGCCGTTCATGGTGTCGAGCAGCGTCTGCGACACCGAGGTGCCGTTGCTGCCGATCGTGGTGCTGGTAGTCACGTGAGTTGTCCTTGGGTTCAGGTGCCGATCGTCAGGGTCTTGAGCATCAGCTGCTTGGCGGTATTGAGCGTTTCGACGTTCGCCTGGTACGAACGCGACGCGGAAATCATGTTGACCATTTCCTGCACCGGATCGACGTTCGGCAGCGTCACGTAGCCGTCCGCGTTGGCCGCCGGGTTGCTCGGGTCGTAGCTCGTCTTCATCGGCGTCGGATCGTCGATGACGCCCGTCACCTGCACGCCGCCGACCTGCTGGCCCGACGCCGTGCGCGCGCCGCCGAGCGGATCGACCGCGAACACAACCTGCTTCGCCTTGTACGGCTGGCCGTCGGGGCCGGTCGTGCTGTCGGCGTTCGCCAGATTCGACGCGGTCACGTTCAGGCGCTGCGCCTGCGCGGACATCGCCGAGCCGGCAACGTTGAAAATGTTCATCAGGGATGGCATGGCTTCTTCCTTCCTTTACTGTCAGCTATTCGACGTGATCGCCGAGAGCATCGACTTGATCTGCCCCGAGATCACCGTCATGCCGGCTTCGAAGTGCAGTGCGTTGTCGGCGAACTGGACGCGCTCGGCGTCGAGATCGACCGTGTTGCCGTCGAGCGACGGCTGGCTCGGAATGCGATAGGCGAGGCGGCCGTAGTCGTCCGCCGAGCCGCCCGTGGACTTGAGCGTCGTCGTGCCGGGCATGTGGCCCGCCGCGGTCGCCGCCATCGACATCCCGCTCGACACGCTGACGGGCTGCGCCATCGCGAGCGGTGCCGCGTTCGATGTCGCGGTGCCCGCCGTCGCGCCGCCTGTCTTCTTGAGCGCGCCCGCGAGCGAGCTCGCGAAGTCGACGTCGCGGGCCTTGTAGCCCGGCGTGTCGGCGTTCGCGATATTCGACGACAGCAATTCCTGCCGGTAAGCGCGCACATCGAGCGCTTCGCGGCCGAAAGCCAGTTCCTTGTCGAGTTTGTCCAGCATTCCCGGGTCGCTCCTTTCGCGTTTCCTAACCGTTTCCTCATCCGGTCCCGCGTCGATGCCGCTCGCGAGACCTTTTTGCATGTCACGAATATTAGGAGCGCGTCGCAAGATCCAATCACACGAATAACCGGGGAAGCGGGCCTCTATTCGGGGCTTGGGCTCGGCGGCCGGTATCTAGAATTCTTCTCGTGGCCGGGGCGCCGCATGCGCCGCATGGATTCGACGACCCGGGAAGTTCTGGTTTGGCCGCTTGTGCCGAGGGAGAGATGTAATGAGCAGGTCCGCTTCGCATCGGCCGGGCGCTGGAGTCGTCGTCGCCGGGAAGGCTTTACGCCGCGCCGGGCGCCTGTCCGGCCGGTCGCTGCGGTCGGCACGCTGGTTCGCGAGCGGCGTTGCGCTCGCTGTCGGCATGGCCGGTCAGGCCATCGCGCAGGAAGGCGGGCCGATCATGATTCCCGGCAACGCCGAGACCAATCCGGCCGCGCTGAGCGCGATGGCGAAGAACGCGGGCATGTCGGAGACGGCGGCGGCGCCCGCGGTGTCGAGCGTGGCGGCCGTATCGGCGATGAATACGCCGCGTCCGCGCGGCTATACGTCCGCTGCGACCGCCGCCGACGCCGCGCTGCAAAGCGCCGCCCGCGCACTCGACGCGCACGCCGAAGCCGCCGACGACACGATGTCGGACGCAAACGGCATGATCGTGATTCCGGGACCGGGCGAGGCGAAGAGCCCGCCGGTTGTCGCCAATCAGGCGCCGAACGCAGTTTCCGCGAGCCTGCCGCGCGTGCAGTCCGTGACGGCGGCGCGCGCGGTGACGCCTGTGGTCATCGTGCCCGAGAGCGCGCAAGCTTCCGCGAGCGCCGCCAGCGCCAGTGCGGCGCGGCCGATTGCCGCGGCGGCGGCCGCGCCCGTCGCGACGCGCGTTGCGCCGGCCGCCGCCCGCATCGCTACGGCGAACCCGAATCCGAACCCTCAGGCCACGCAGGACGGCGAGACCATCCGCGCCGCTGCGCTGGCCTTCGTCCAGCAACAGGCGGCAGGCCTGCCCGGCAAGCCGGAAATCACCGTGATGCCGGTGTTCCCGCGCGGGCTCGCGCCCTGCACGGCGCTCGATCCGTTCATGCCGACCGGCGCCCGCCTGTGGGGCCGCACGACCGTCGGCGTGCGCTGCGTGGGCGAGCGTCCCTGGACGCTCTATTTACAAGTGCGCGTCTCGATCAACGCGACGTACTACCTCGCCGCACGCGCCATCGCGCCCGGCGAAGTGCTGTCGAGCGCCGACCTGATCGCCCGCGACGGCGACCTCACCTCGATGCCGCAAGCCATCGTCACCGATCCGACTCAGGCGGTCGGCGCCGTCGCGCTTTCGCGCGTGCCCGCCGGCCTGCCGCTGCGCACGGACATGCTGCGCGGCGCGACATCGGTGTCGATCGGGCAGAACGTGCGCGTCGTCGCCGACGGCTCCGGCTTCTCCATTTCCGCCGAAGGCAGCGTGATGAACAACGCCGCGCCCGGCCAGCAGGTTCGCGTGAAAACGTCCGCTGGACAGATCATCACCGGCGTCGTGAAGGACAGCCAGACGGTCGAAATCCGGCTCTGAAGGCACGAAATGAGCGACCGCGCATTTGTTGCAATTTGTTGCAAATGGTTGCAAATGCGCGAAAGCCTTGATGGATAAGGTTTTGCACGATACGGCAGCTGGCGGGGTGGTTCCGGGACGCGAGGCAGGTTAAAGTTTTTACACTGTCACGCCGATAAAGGAATCAACTCGTTCGGGAATGCACATCGTGAAAATCGATTCGAATAGCAACACCAGTCTCGCGGCCCTTCAAGAAGGGACGCAACGCGCATCGCAAAGCGATGCAAAAGGTGCCGTGAGCACCACGCAGCAGTCGGGTACGGCGAGCACGCCGCAGTCGACGGTGAGCCTGTCGCCCTTGTCGGCCGACCTGCGCGCCTCGAACGCGTCCGATGTCGATACGGCGAAAGTCGCGTCGATCAAGGCCGCGCTTCGCGACGGCAGCTACTCGGTCGACTCGGGCAAGATCGCCGACGGCATGCTCGGCACGGCCCGCGACCTGCTGCAAACGAAAACCCCGCCGACCGGCGGCTGAGACGAGTGACGACACCGCGCGCGGCAAGACGCGCGCGGTGACGCACGACGCTCTCGCATCGTCATGACGGTGCTGCCGGGCGGCTTTTTTGACCCTGACCGCGCAATCGCGGTCGAGCGTTTAAGCGAGTCGCAATGAAAGACGCCCTGCTTGCCACTGTTATCGATGAACTCTCCGCCGTCGAGGCGTTCGAGTCGCTCTTGGCCTTCGAAGAAAAGGCGCTGATCGCGGCCTCGCCGCTCGAGGCGCTGCCGCCGATCATCGAGCAGAAAACCACACTGACCGAGCAGATCGCCGCGCTGGAACAGCAGCGCGACGCGCAACTGGCCGCGCTCGGATTCGCCACCGGCTTTGCGGGTATGGAAGCGGCGGTCGCCGCGGACGAACGGCTCGTCGATCACTGGAACCGGCTGCGGGCCGCCGCCACGCGCGCGCGGCAGGGAAACAACAGCAACGGCGTCCTGATCCGCACGCGGATGGAATACAACCGGCGCGCGCTCGCGCAGCTGCGCGTCGCGCCGGCGAAATCGGGCTTCTATGGTCCCGACGGGCGCGTGCCGGGCGTGATGGGGCTCTGAAACGGGGCTCTGAAACGGCGCTCTGAAGCCGCGTCGGCGTTCGCCTCAACGGACGAACGCCAGCGCGACCGTATCCGGGTCCGTGTGCCGGCCCAGCAGATTGAGCAGGCCCGCTAGGTTTTCGCGGGCTTCCGGCGCGGCGCTCGCCGTGCCTTGGAATTCGGTCGACTGCGGCGAAAGCGTGCCGTGGCCGTCGAGCATCAGCGGGCCCTTGCTGGTCGAGAGATCGATCGTCGCGGACGCGCCCTGCGCCTGCAATACCACCCGGTACGATCCGAGCGGCTTCACGCGCGACACGCGCGAGCCGATGTCGTTGAGCGATACGACGAGCTGACCATACGTATTGCGCCCGAACACGCGCCAGTCGGTCCACGACAGACGCACGTCGCCGTCGATGTCGAGCGTGTTGAACGGCGCGCCGAGTCCGCTCAGAAGCGCCGCCGGCACGACGATCGCGCCCGGCGACACCGTGGCGCCGCGCAACGCCGCATCGACCGTGACGGCATCGGGCATCGCCTGCGTCTGGCGCATCGTCATGTGCACGCGGCCGGTGAAGAGCGGCCAGAAGGCCGTCGTCCATTCGATCCGCCCCGGCAAGAGCGTGGCGCCGCTGCCGTCCGGGCCCGCCGCCAGCATCAGCGAGGCCGACCCCTGCCAGAGCGATCCGGCGGGATCGACCAGATTGACGTGGCCGCCCGTCGTCTTCGAGAACTGCGGCACGATCCAGGCGGCCGGCATCATCGCGAGCAGCGTGAAGAATACCGACAGCACCGCCACGATGATGGGCGGCAGCGCGGCGCGCGCGCGGCGCGTCCAGTAGCTCATGGGCGCCGCCCCTCGTTGCCGTCGCGACTCATTTCGCGCTCGCCGGCTGCAGCGACGCGGTCAGGTCGACCTGGCCGTCCGGCTTGAGCGCCTGGATTTGCGTCTCGGCGACCTGCACCTTGTACTGGCGGCGCACGTCGTCGAGCCACGCCGTCCACATCGGAAACGACGCGTTCTTCAACTGGATCTGGATTGCCGCGCCGACGAGCTGAATCTGCGTCGGCGGCATGCCGCTGTCCGCGAGCGACTTCGCGAGCGCGTCTTTCAGCACCTGGCCCGTCGGCATCACGCCTTCGACCACGCCCGAGAGCGCGCGCGCCTCGTTCGCCTGCGCGGTCATCTGCGCGAGCTGGCGCTGCATCCCGGGCAGACTTTCCCGCAGACGCGCACGCCCCTCGTAGGCCGGCGCCCACAGCACGAGATACACGATCGCGATGCCGACCGCGAGCCCGCCCCACATCAGCAGCGTCTTTTCCCGCTGCGTCCGGCCGTCCCAGAACTCGGCCCACAAATCGCCGATTTGCTTTTTCACTGACCGCTCCTGATCGTCCATTTGCCGGTGCCGCTGTCCATGCTGCCCGAGAAACCGTTCGCGGCGAGGCGCTTTTGCAGGTCCGGGTCCACCTTCGTTTCGGGCTTGAACGTCACTTCCAGCCGACGGTCGCGATAGTCGAGCGCCGCGATGCCGTTCACCGGCACCGGGCCGAGCGAGCGCGCGAGGCCGTCGGCCAGCGAAAGAAAGTCGGTCGGCGAAAGCTCGCCCGCCGCGACCTTCTGACGTTCGAGCTGCCGCGCCATCTGGTCGGGCGCGTCGAGGACGACGGTCGTCTTCGGAAACGCGTTGAGCAGCAGTTCGGTTTCCTGCGCGCGGATCGCGTCGCGCTGGCGGGCGAGCTGCAGCCACTGCGCGTTCACGCCGATGATCGACACGATCACCGACGCCGCCACCAGCGCGATCGGCACGCGCAGGCGCCGCATCGTCGCGCGGTCGAGGCGCCACGGCTGCGCGGCAAACTCGAACTGGCACAGATCAAAGCGGCTGGCGAGCGCGTTGCGCGCGAACTGCTCGAACGGAAGCACTTGCGCGCCGTGGAACGCGCCCGTCGCCGGGGCGGCGGTTAGGCGCGGTTCGTCGCCGGGCAGATCGGAAAGCGTGTAGAGCGCGCCCGGATGATCGCCTGCGAGCGCGGCGAGCGTCTGCATGACGGCGGCGGCCGGCAGCGCTAGACCTTCGCCGAGCGCCGAATGCTCGCCACGCGCAATCGCGATTTCGACGAGCGGCGACGCCGGCGCCGCCGTCGCGGCGGGCGCGGCGACAGGCGCGGCGACTTCGCCGAGGAGCGCCGGCGCGGTCGAGACGACGTGGCCGAGCACGCCGGCGATGAACGGATCGAGCGCGAGCGGTGCCTTTTCGACCGTGGCGCCGGCTTCGACACCATCGGGCGGTGCCGCCGTCAGCGGCAGGCAGCGCATCGCCGGCACGGCTTTGACGTTGCGATGCCCGCTTGCCGCGAACGCGTTCAGCACGAAGCGGAACCAGCCGCGGTCGATGATCGCGACCACGCGCCGGCCGCCTTCGAGCGCGACCGGATCGACGGCGATATGGCAGGTCTGCGGATCCTGGATCAGCTGATCCTCGACGACGTTCGGCAACGCCTGCCGCAGCTTCTGCCCCTTGAGGGGCGGCAGCGGCGCGGCAAGCAGCAACAGGTCGCGCGCGGCGACGATCAGCACCGTCGCGCCCGCGCGCGGCAGGAGGCCGAGCGACGCGCGGCCGGCGCGCTGCGTCTCGCCGCGCTTGCCGACGAGCAAAAACGGCAGCTCCGGCAGTTGCCACTCTTCCGAGCGCACCGCCGGATCGCGCGGCGGAAGTTGGACGATCAGTGTGCTCAAGGGCCGCTCTCTCTCATCGTTGGACGTTCAAACATGCGGTGAAACCGTCATTGCTGGTCGCGGACATAGACGATGCGCGTCGTGTGCGTCGTCGGGTCGCGATAAATCAGTGTCGTGCGATCCACCTGCGCGCGCTCGTGCTCGACGCGCCCATGAATCACAAAATAGCGCGTCGTGACGTCGAGCAGGTTCGGATCGATCGACGTCGCCTTGACGCCCGCTCCGTTCAGCGCGAGCTGAACGTTGCCGACATCGTGGAAAAACACGGTCTCGCGGCGCGCGGCGAACGCCTGCGCCTGCGACAGATTCATCCCCGGCACCACGGCCGCGATCACTTCGGGCGGCGCCGTATTCATATTGACGGCGGTCGTCGTCGGCAGCACGGTCACGAACCGGCGCAGGCGCTCCACCGCTTCCGGCGTGAAACCCTGCACATCGAGCAGCGAATCGACGCTGATCACCTGCAATGGCGCGACCGGCGCGTTGCTGTCGGCGTCCTTGAGGCCAGGATCGTCGGTGAAATTGCCGCCGCCCGTGCCGCCGCCCTGCGCGATCGCGGCCATCGCCGCTTCCGGCGACGACGCCGCCGCGCCCGACGCCACCTGAAACCGCGTCGCCGACTGCGCGAGGCCCGCGCGAATCTGGAGCGCGGTCGTCTTCGCGAGCGAGCCGTTCAGCCCGAGGAGCGTCAAAAGCCGCTGGAACGACGCGATCTGCTCGACGTTGATCGTCAGCACGCCCGGCGTCGGCGTCGAAACGAGGTTGCGGAGGTTGAACTTCGCCTGCGCATCCTCGATCGAGCCGGACAGATACGTCTGCGCGCCCTGCTGCGCCCGCACTTCGCCGATCTGCCCGAGGAAATCCGAGAGCCGCGTTTTCGCGATCGGCACGCCCCACACGCCGCCGAGATACGTGACCGTCGGCGAAGTGTCCGCTTCCGAGCGCAGGATGAGCCGCGTCCAGTCGAGCGCGCTGCGCGAGATCCAGTTGGCCTGCGCGAGCAGACGCTGATTCTCGATCCGCCGAATCTGCACTTCCTGACGCCACAGCATGCCCGAGACGAGAATCGCCGACAGCGCGACCACGAGCAGCGCGCTGATGATCGCGACGCCGCGTTGCTGGTTCGAACGCTTTCTGGCCTGCATCGTCATTCTCCGACCAGGAAGACGCGCGTGATCGGCGCCTGCAGATTTCCCGCGCCGACCGCGACCTGAACGCCCGTGACCGAGCGCGGAAGCGGGCCGTCGCCGAGTTGCGGCACTTTCACGTTGTTGTCGTTCTCGGTCACCTTCGACGCCACTTCGCTCATCTGCGTCGTCCAGCCTTGCTGCGCGACGTAGACGCGCGTCGCGAACGATCCCACGCCGCCCATCAGCGGCACGGCGCTCCAGCCGTCGGCGCTGTCGGCGGCCGAGAGCGCGCGGCGCACTTCGCCGACGTTCGCGAGCGGCGGCGACGCAAACCGCACGATGCGCCCGTCCGTCAGCCGGTAGCGCACGACCTGCAGCCGCGGCGGTCCGCCCGGCGTATACACGCCGCGCACGATCTGCAGGCGGTTGCCGCCCATCGAAATCGCGGGCTGGCCGGCCTGGTCGTCGGTCGCGGCCTGGCGCGCGTCGATGCGCATCTGGTCGAACAACTGCGCGACGACGCGCTCGTCCTCCATCGCATTCGTGATCGTCGTGCGGCCGCGAATCACCTGATCGAGCCCGCGCCACGACAGCACCGCGATCACCGCGAGAATCGCAATCGCGATCATCATCTCGATCAGCGTGAAACCGCCGGCGCGGGCGCGGGGCTCAGAGCGAACGATTCGTTTCATTCGCCACCACCGTAACCATCTGCGCGAGATTGCCGGAACGTCCCGGCATCGCGACGAACATCTCGACGCGGCGGAAAATCGGATTCGGCGTCGCGGAAACGCGCTGCGTGCAGACGAGCTTCAGGTTCCCCTGCGAGCAGTCGAAGCTGCGCGAGCCGATCGGCGGCCATGCGCGCGTGAGCCGCAACTGCGCGAGTTCGTTGTCCGCGCTCCAGCCTGCGAGCAGCCGCCGATGCAGGTCCGCTTCGCCCGTCGCGAGCGACCCGACCGCGCGCAGCGACGCCGCGAGCGCCACCGCGATGATCGCGAGCGCGACCAGCACCTCGATCATCGTGAAGCCGCGGGACGTCGCGCGGCGAGTGGCCCGGTTGGTCGCTGACATCACCGCACCTGATAGCGGCCGTTGCCGTTGCCGACGATCGTCGCGCGTCCGACGGCCGAAACGAGCGTGATTTCCATCGGCGCGTCGATGGCTTCGGTGCCGAAGACGAGCCGGCCGACCGACTTGTCGGTGCCGGCGAACTGGATTTCGACGTTCGTCACGCCGCCTTCCCAGCGACGCGCGCGAAACAGGTCGTCGCGCAAGGGGCGCCAGCCGTCGTCGGTACGGACGTCGAAGCGAAAGCCGCCGTTGACCGGCTGCCACGCGATCGGCCGCGCGCGCACCTGCGCTTCGTCGCCGGCGGATTCGAACAAAAGCGCGAGCCGTTGCGCTTCTTCGTTGAGATCGGTGCGCGGATTGCGCGTGAGCTGCAGCGAGGCGAGCGATACGAGCAACCCGGCGATCACCAGCACGACGAGCATTTCCAGCAGAGTGAAGCCGGCCGTATGCCGCGCTCCGGTTCGCTGGAGCGCGTTTCTTGTCACGCGGATGGGTCTTGCCCGTTCACTCACACTCGCTCGCCGGAAGCTTACTGCCAGGACCCGACGTCCGCGTCGTTGCCCTCGCCGCCCGCCTTGCTGTCGGCGCCGTAGCTGAATACGTCGATTTCGCCGTGCACGCCCGGGTTCAGGTACTGATACTGGCCGCCCCACGGATCGTTCGGCAGGCGCTCCAGATAGCCGCCGTCCTTCCAGTTGTTCGGGATCGGATCGTTGGTCGGCTTTTCGATCAGCGCGCGCAAGCCTTGCTCCTGCGTGGGATAACGGCCGTTGTCCAGTCGATACAGCTTGAGCGCCTGCATCATCGTGCCGATGTCCTGCTTCGCTGCGACGCGGCGCGCTTCGTCCGGACGGCTCATGATTTTCGGCACGATGAGCGCGGCGAGAATGCCGAGAATCGCGATCACCACCATGATTTCGATCAACGTGAACCCGCGTTGGCGGCGTGCCTGCGCCGTCGAAAGTTCCATGCGACGTTTCGTCCACATTTGCATGACTACTACCTCGTTTCGATGAAGATGTTGTTCGTTCGAAGGCGCCCGATGCGCCAGCGAAACACCCCGCGCGGATTTGCGCGCGTGGGCAGGAGAGCATTCTATAGGTCCGGCCGGCGCCCGCTTTCAAACGGCTTGACGGGGATCGTGTCAGCGCACATATATCGTCGGGCCGGGCGCGTTTTGGGGCAGAAAGACCTCTGATTTCACGCCATTGCGGTCGATGATGATCGAGCGCGCGCGCACTTCGGAAATCTTCACGCCCTGCGTGAGCGGCCCGCCGAGCGAGATCGCGCGCGCCGGCTCGCCGCCGTAGCTGACGATCGCGGCCGCGCCGTGCTGCAACGCGAGAATGCCGAACAGATGCACGTCCTGGTTCGCCTGCGTCTGCAACTGGCCGCCGAAAATCGTCGCCGCCTGTTCGACCGACGGCGTGCGCGCTGCCTCGGCGCCGGGCAGCGGCGCGGTCTGGCGCGAACTCAGGGTGACGATCCAGTAGGTCATCGTCACGCAGAACAGGGCCAGCGCGATGAGCGTCAGAAGGCGGGTTTGCAGGGCGTTCATTACTGCACCATGTTGTTCAGTTCGATGATCGGCAGCATCACCGCCAGCACGATCACCAGCACGACGCCGCCCATCGCGAGGATCAGGAGCGGTTCGAGCAGGCTCGTCAGGAACATTGTGCGCCGTTCGAGTTCGCGCGCTTCGCCGTCCGACGCGCGGTCGAGCATCGTCGTGACGTCGCCAGTCGCTTCGCCCGAGCGGATCAGGTGCACGAGCACCGGCGGAAACGTCTTCGTGTTGCCGAGCGCGCGCGACAGCGACGTGCCTTCGCGCACGCGCACGATCGCATCGTCGACATTTTCGCGCATCGCCGTGTTGCTGAGCGTTTCGCCCGCCGCCTGCAGCGCGCGCAGGATCGGCACGCCGGCGGCCGTCAGAATGGCGAGCGTGCTCGCGAAGCGCACCGTGTTGTAGCCGCGCACGAGCTTGCCGATGAGCGGCGCAGTAAGGAGCCACCGGTCGAACGCCATGCGCGGCCCGGCGCGCGCGAGGATGCTCTTGACGATCCACGAAAACACCACGACGCCGATCAGCACGGCCCACCAGTAATTGCGCACGAAACCGGAGAGCGCCATCATCATGACGGTCAGGACCGGCAGCGCCTGCTTGGTGCTCGCAAACACGTTGACGACCTGCGGCACCACGTAACTCAGCAGGAACGTGACGATGCCGAACGCGATCAGCGTGACGATCGCCGGATAGGTGAACGCGAGGATGATCTTTTGCTTCAGCGCGTTGCGCTGCTCGATGTAATCGGCGAGACGCGACAGCACGAGCCCGAGCTTGCCGGTGTGCTCGCCCGCCGCGACCAGCGCGCGATAAATCTCGGGAAAGTCCTTCGGATGCTGCGCGAGCGCGTTCGCGAACGAATGTCCGCCGAGCACTTCCGCGCGAATCGCGGCCATCAGTTCGCGGATGTAGTCGCGTTCCGACTGCTCGGTGAGCACCGCGAGCGTCTCGCCGAGCGGCAATCCCGCGATCAGCAGACTCGCGAGCTGGCGCGTCAGAATGGCCTGTTCGCGCTGCGACAGCCGCCGTCCGAGCGACAAGCGCTGCTGGCGTTCGCCGCGCGTGCGGCTGCCCGCCGGTTCGACGACGAGCGGCGTCAAACCCTGCGTGCGCAGGTGGCCGCGCGCGGCGCGGGCGCTGTCGGCATCGAGCACGCCTTTTTGGGTCTTGCCCGCCTGATCGATCGCTTCGAAACGGAAAGCCGGCATCGCGCTAATCTCCGCCCGTCACGCGCAGCACTTCTTCCAGCGAACTCACGCCCGCTTCGATCCAGCGATCGCCGTCCTCGCGCAGCGTGCGCATGCCCTGCGCGCGGCCGGCGGCGAGAATGTCGGCGTCGGCGGCGTTGCGGTGAATCAGCGGGCGGATGGCGTCGTCGATCAGCAGCAGTTCGTAGACGCCGCGGCGCCCCGAGTAACCCGACTGGCCGCAACGATCGCAGCCGACCGGATGCCAGTGCGTCACGCCATTTTCGACGCGCGCTTCCTTGCAGACCGGACACAGCTGGCGCACGAGCCGCTGCGCCAGCACGCCCAGCAGCGACGAAGCGAGCAGATACGGCTCGACGCCCATGTCGGTGAGACGCGTGACGGCCGACGCGGCGTCGTTCGTGTGCAGCGTCGCGAGCACGAGGTGGCCCGTCAGCGACGCCTGCACCGCGATCTGCGCCGTTTCGAGGTCGCGGATTTCGCCGATCATGATGATGTCCGGGTCCTGCCGCAGGATCGAGCGCAGCGCGCGCGCGAACGTCATGCCGATCCGCTCGTTCACCTGCGTCTGGCCGATGCCCGACAGGTCGTATTCGATCGGATCTTCCACCGTCATGATGTTGGTGGTGGTCGTTTCGAGCCGCGACATCGCGGCGTAAAGCGTGGTCGTCTTGCCGGAGCCGGTCGGACCGGTCACGAGCACGATGCCGTGCGGACGGCCGATCAGCTTGTCGAAATGAACGAGCGTGTCGCGCGCCATGCCGAGCGTTTCGAGATTCAGGCGCTGCGCATCCTTTTCCAGAAGACGCAGCACCGCGCGCTCGCCGTGGCCGGTCGGCAGCGTCGAAACGCGCACGTCGACCGGACGTCCGCCGACGCGCAGCGTAATGCGCCCGTCCTGCGGCAGCCGCTTTTCCGCGATGTCGAGCTGCGCCATGATCTTGATCCGCGAGATCAGCGCGCCGTGCAGCGCCTTTTTCGGACGCACGACGTCGCGCAGCGTGCCATCGACGCGAAAGCGCACCACCGATGCGTTCTCGAACGGCTCGATGTGAATGTCCGACGCCTGCTCGCGCGCGGCCTGCGTGAGCAGCGCGTTGATCATGCGGATGATCGGCGCGTCGTCTTCCGATTCGAGCAGATCCTCGACTTCCGGGATGTCCTGCATCAGCCGCGACAGATCGACCTCGCCTTCCACTTCGCCGACCACCTGCGCCGCGCTGCCGTCGTTGCGCGCATACGCCGAATTGATCGCCGCCGCGAGTTCGTCGCTCTTCACGCGCACGATGGTGAGCGCGCCGAAATTGCGCGCGACTTCGGCGAGTGCGGCGTCGCTGGTCTTGTCGCTGATCCAGACTTCGATGCTGTCCGCGTGCTGATGCGCGACCAGAATCTGGCCGGTGCGCGCGAAGCCGTATGGCACGAGCCGCGCGGCGAGCGGCGACGGAACGCCGCTGCCCGTGACGGTCGCGCCGTTCAGCGCCGTGCTCACGGCCGCGCTCCCGCGTCGCCATTGAGCGGCATGCCGGGCGCCGTATTGTTGTTCGGCACCGCGTAGTTGTTCACGCCGTTCGCGCCCGGCGTCAGCGGCTGGCCTTGCGGCGCCTGCGGTGCCTGCTGCATCTGCGGCACGCCGGGTGCCGGTCCCGCGTTCGGGTCCTGCGGCAGCGTCGTGCTGCCGTTCTGCGAACGCGTCGTGTCGTTCCAGTTGAAGAGGTTCTGCGCCGGCACCGCGCCCTGGCTCGGGCCCGGCGGCGGCGGCGGAATCACCGGCACGTCCTTGTCGCGGATGAGACGGTTGTCCGTCGTCGATCCGTATTGCTGCTGGCGCAGATAGTCGTAGCGCGTGGTCGCGATCTGCCCGGACGTCGCCTGGTCGCGCACGATCACCGGGCGCAGGAACACCATCAGGTTGGTCTTCGTGCGCGTCTTGTTTTCGCTGCGGAACAGGCTGCCGATCCAGGGGATGTCGCCGAGCAGCGG
This sequence comes from Caballeronia sp. LZ024, assembly GCF_031451455.1. Lineage (NCBI taxonomy): Bacteria > Pseudomonadati > Pseudomonadota > Betaproteobacteria > Burkholderiales > Burkholderiaceae > Caballeronia > Caballeronia sp. LZ024. The sequence continues at coordinate 3,247,829 of NZ_JARUXL010000001.1, forward strand.
AATCTTGCTGTTGCCCGCGTTGTACTGGTCCTGCATCAAGCCGCCGAGCACCACGATCTCGCCGTCGTCCGCGAGGATGGTCGACTGGATCGAGCGCGTGTTGATCGTGACGCCGCCGGGGTTGTTGGTCGTTGTCGCGTCGACGGTGGAATCTTCCTGATAGAGCTGCAGCTTGAGGATGCCGCCATCGGTGATCTGCGGCTTCACGTGCAGCGTCACGCCGACGTCGCGCCGGTCGAACGTGTTGAACGCCGTCACGGAGGTGGCCGTGTTGGCGGTCGGCGTCGCGTAGGAGCCCGTCACCACCGGCACGTTCTGGCCGACGACGATCTTCGCTTCCTCGTTGTCGAGCGTGATGAGGTTAGGCGTGGAGAGGATGTTCGCGTCCGACGACGTCGACAGCGCCTGCAACAGCCCGCCCAGCCCGAAGAAATTGCCGAACTTGTGCAGGAGGCCAACGTTCAGGCCCTGCGTGAGCAGCCCGGTCGCGCCCGAGAGCGCCGACGGATTCTGCGCGATCGCGTTGCCGGAAAGCGTCAGGTCGACGATGTTCGAATTGCCGGAACCGAAGCTCGAACTGCCGTAGACCGCGTTGTTGCCGCCGTTCGACATCAAGAGGCCCTGCCACTGGATGCCGAGATTCGCGCTCGTCGTTGCCGAGAGTTCGACGATCAGCGCCTCGATGTACACCTGCGCGCGGCGCGCGTCGAGCTGGTCGATGACCGAGCGCAAATTGCGGTAAACCGGCTCGGACGCGGTGATGATGAGCGAATTGGTCGCGGAATCGGCCTGGATCATGCCGCCCTGCTGGTCGCCGCTCGAGTCGCTGTCCTTGTTGTTCGAAAAGCCGCTGTCCTTCGTGGTGCCGCCGCCGGACATCGGGTTGTTGCCCGAGCCCGAACCCGAACTGCCCGACAACCCGCCCGGCAGCGGCGGCGTGCCGGAGATGCCCGTGGAGTTGGCCGATCCGTTCTGGTTGAACGCGTTGGACGCGTTCGAGCCGCCCGACGTGTTGCTCGACGTGTCATTGCCGCCGCCGCCCTTGCCGAGCATGCCGCGCAGCGTCTTCGCGAGGCGCGTGGCGTCGGCATTGCGCAGCGCGACGACGTGCATGTTGCCGGGCTGGGTCGTCGGCGAATCGAGCTTCTGCACGAGCTGCTTGGCCGCGCGCAGGCGCGTTTCGCTCGATGCGCGCAGCATCAGCGAATTGGTGCGCGGGTCGGGCGTGGCGGTCACCTTGAGCGTGACATCGTTGCTGCCGACCGCGCCCGGATCGAGCAGCTTGTTCAACTGGTCGGCGACGTCGATCGCGTTCGCGTTCTTCAGCTGGATGACATCGACCGAACGGCCGGCGGCCGTGTCGATGCCCGCGATGATGCTGGCGATGCGCCGCACGTTGTCGGCGTAGTCCGTCACGACGAGCGTGTTGTTGGCGGGGTACGCCGCGATCGTGTTGTTCGGCGAGATGAGCGGGCGCAGCACCGGCAGCAGGTTGTTCGCCGACTCGTTGCGCAACGCGAAGACCTGCGTGATCACCTGGTCGCCGCGCGCGGTCGGCGAGTCGCCGACGAAGGTCGGCACGCCTTGCAGCTTCGCGTCGGCTTCGGGCACGACCTTCAGCACGCCATGGTCCTGCACGATCGAGAAGCCCTGCATCCGCAAGGCGGACTGCAGCGTCTTCAGCGCCTGATCTTCCGGAACCGGATTCTCCGACACCAGATTCAACTGCCCTTTCACGCGCGGATCGACGATGATCGTCTTGCCGGTCGCCGCTCCGATCGCGCGGGCGACCTGATCGATATCCGCGTTGACGAAATTCAGCGTCACCTGCGCGTGTGCAATCTGCGCCGTGACAAGTCCTGCTACCAGCAGTGCCGTCGCGGTGCGACGCAGTGCCATACGTTTTCTTCTCATGGAGTGTGATTTCAAGGCCTTGGGCGCATCTTGCCCGAAGCCGGCTGCAACGTGCCGTCAAACCTGCCGAAAGCGCCAGCCGGCAACGATTCCAGGCGTTTCCGCCGTCGTTGCCCGCATCCTAAAAACGTGAACCTTAGCAGCTTTTGATGGCTGCATTGCCACAGTGAACCGGCTGTGCGCGACCGTTTCCAAACCGGCGAAACGCTCAAGGTTCCGCGAAGTTTGCCGTCAGACAAATGGAAGACCTTGCGGATTTGCCACGCATTTATGCCGAGAGCGTGAATTTTAACCGCTCCGGAGGGCTTATTATTCAGACGTTTACAAGTTGGCCCTTACCAAACTGCGTTATTCCGCCGCATCGGCTATCCTTCGCTCGGCCCGGGCCGCCTGGCGCTTTTGGCGCGCGACTCCTTGCGTATGTCTGATGGCTAACTTATCCAGACAATAGTGTGCCGTTATGATACGGGCGGATGAGGTTCACGGGAGGCGGGTGTCGAGGCGGGTTTTTCCCGATGGCGTGCAACGCGTGGCGGGAGTGTTCCCGGCGTTGATCGGTGCGGCAAGAAATGATGTTGCGCTCCAAGCGGGCGAGTGGATGGAAATACGATGAAAAAATTCCTGCGATGGTTTGCGATCGGCGTCGGCGCCTGGATGGCGGCCGCTTCGGCGCACGCCGACTGTTTCGACGAAGCCGCCAAGTATCAGAAGGTCAATCCGCTCATTTTGCGCGCCATCGCCTGGCAGGAATCGCATAACAAGCCCGATGCCATCAACAAGAACGCCAACGGTTCGACCGACTACGGTCTGATGCAGATCAACTCGATCCATCTCAACACGCTTTCGCAGTACGGCATTTCGAGCGGCACGCTGATGGAGCCGTGCAAGAGCGTCTACGTCGCCGCGTGGCATCTGCGCCAGAAGATGAACAAGTACGGCAATACGTGGCAGGCCGTCGGCGCCTATCATTCTGAGACGCCCGCGCTGCGCGACAAGTACTCCCGCCAGATCATCGACATCCTGAGCCGCTGGAAGCTGCTCCAGGCTTCGCGCTAAGAAAAGCGGCAGGCCGCGGCGGCCGCGCGGAAGATTGCGCGCTTTCAGGCGACGGCGCCACCCGCGTTTTGATGCACAATTCCCCCGTCGAGCCCTGACCGCGCTCGCGCCCGGCGACGCCACGCGTCGACCCTGCGCGCCTTTGCCCCACTTTCACTTCCCTCATCGTGATGAACTCTCTGCCATTGCCAGTCACCGTGCTGTCCGGATTCTTCGGCGCGGGCAAAACCACGCTCCTGAATCACCTGCTCACCAACGGCGAGGGACTGCGAATCGCTGCCATCGTCAGCGACCGGGGCGACGCCGGACACGCCGAGATGTCGGAAGGATGCGAGCGCCATGTCCTCTCCGACGACCTCGCCGCCACGATCGAACGGCTCGCCGCAGAAGGCCGTTTCGACGCGATCGTCGTCGAGTCGTCGGGCGCGGCGGATCCGATTCGCGTCGCCGAGCATCTCGCGCTTGCCGAGAGCGAAGGCGAAGTCGCGTTCCCGGACATCGCGCGTCTCGACACGATGGTGACCGTCGTCGATGCATCGAGCTTTCTGCGCGACTACGCGCACACGGGATCGCTCGTCGAGCGCGACGCGGATCACGATGCGGACGACGATCGCACGGTCGTCGAGGTGCTCGTCGAGCAGGTGGAATTCTGCGATGTGATCGTCGTGAACAAGACCGATCTCGTCACGGCCGAAGCGCTTGCGCGACTCAGGCACGTCCTGCATGCGCTGAACCCGCGCGCCGTGTTGATCGACGCGCGCTTCGCCGATGTGCCGGTGAGCGCGGTCGTCAACACCGAGCGCTTCGATTTCGACGAAACCGCGAGCGCTGCCGGCTGGCTCATGACGCTGCACGATCAGCTCGACGAGAACCCCGAGGCCGCGCAGACCGGCATCGCGCATCTCGTCTATCGCGCGCGCCGGCCGTTTCATCCCGAACGGTTGTGGGGGCTTCTGAACGAAGAATGGCCGCACGTGTTGCGCGCGAAGGGCTTCTTCTGGCTCGCGACGCGCAACGATGTCGGCGGCTCGCTGTCGCAGGCCGGCGGCGTATGCCGTCAGGACCCGGCGGGTATCTGGTGGGCGGCGCAGGACCGCAGCGAATGGCCGACGGGCGATGCGGAACTGGAGGCGGAAATCGTCGCCGACTGGCACGGCGACCCCGACGACATGACAGTCGGCGACCGTCGTCAGGAACTGGTGTTGATCGGCATCGATCTGGACAAGCACGCGTGGCACGACAAGTTCGACGCCTGCCTGCTTACCGACGAAGAATGGGCGCTCGGGCCCGAGGGATGGAAGCAGTTCGCCGACCCGTTCCCTTCATGGGACATCGACGAACATGATCATGATCACGATCATGGCGACGACTGCGATTGCGGTCATCGCATGCACTAACGCTCTCGCTTGAGCGCTGCGATTCGCTTCGATTCGCTTCGATGCACTTCAATACGCTTCGATACGAATTGCAGGCAAAAAAAACCCGCCGGCTGCGGCGGGTCATTTCCAACGGCTACAACGTGCTGACTGGCGCCCGTCAGGGCGGCCCGGTCAGTCAACCGACAGCCGGTCGCCGACGTCGGCAATAGACCTTAACGCTTGTTCACTGCGTCCTTGAACGCCTTGCCAGCCGTGAACTTGACGGTCTTGGCCGCCGGAATCTTGATGGATTCGCCGGTCTTCGGATTACGGCCGGTGCGCGCTGCGCGCTTGCCCGAGCCGAAGCTGCCGAAGCCGATCAACTGCACTGCGTCACCCTTCGATACAGCCTTCTTGATCACTTCGAGCAGCGTGTCCAGCGTTTCGCCGGTTTGAGCCTTGCTGGCGCCGGTCTGAGCGGCCACGGCGTCGATCAGTTCCTGTTTGTTCATTAAGGTTCCTTTATCAGTTTAGGTTGACACGAACAGCGCGAACGCGCCGATTATACGTGCGCGGGCCATGCAGTCGAGTGGTAGCGGCATTCCGGCGCCCCCGGCCGCTAATCTGGCTTCGCGCTCCACACCATGCCCGTACTGCCGTCTCTCCATGCGGCGCTTGGTATCATAACGCAGCGCAAACCCAATCAGGATAAGGGTTTCAAAGATTTACCCTTAATTTTTGAGCCGGTTTTGCCTTTTGGTCGCCGTTTCGTCCCTGGGTCGAGTCCATGCTACGTGAGCTGATCGTCGAATACGGTTTGCCGTTGGTTTTTGCCAACGTTCTGCTGGAGTCACTGGGACTACCCCTTCCAGCCTTGCCCACATTGGTTTTGACGGGTGCGATCACCGCCGCCGCGAGCCTCGCTCAAGGCCCCGCTTCACCCTTTGCGTGGCTTCCCCAATTGCCCTTGATTGCCATCGTCGCAGTCGCTGTCGCGGCCGCGCTGATCGGCGACATCCTCTGGTTCTGGCTCGGCCAGCGCTATGGCTCGCGCGTGCTGCGCTTTCTCTGCAAGCTCTCGATGTCCCGCGATACCTGCGTCGCGCGCAGCCTCGACTTCTTCGGACGTTTCGGCGTGCGCGTCCTGACCGTATCGAAGTTCATCCCCGGCCTCTCGACGCTCGCGATTCCCGTGGCGGGCGCGACGGGCGTCAGCTTCGTCACGTTCCTGTTCTACGACGCGATCGGCTGCGCGCTCTGGGCCGTGCTCGGCGTCGCGCTCGGGACGATGTTCGCCACCGCCGTCGATACGATCCTCGCGTGGCTCGACTGGCTCGGACGCGGCGCGATCGCGGTCGTCGGCGTGGCGCTCGCGCTCTATGTCGCCGTGCGCTGGTGGCGCCGCATGACGCTGATCCGGCGCCTGCGCATGTCACGCATCGACATCGCCGAGTTGCGCGCGCTGCTCGACGGCGAGCCGCCGCCGGTGATCGTCGACGTGCGCCGCGAGATGGGACGCGCGGTCGATCCCTTCGTGATTCCCGGCGCGCTCACGCTGCGCGATGGCGACGTCGTACCGCAGCTCGCCGCGCTTTCCCGCAACCGCAAGCTCGTGATGTATTGCGACTGTCCGAACGAGATCTCGGCGGCGTTAGCCAGCGAAGAACTGAAGGCGCATGGTTTCGCCGACGTCGCCCCGCTCGCGGGCGGTCTCTCGGCCTGGCGCGCGGCGGGCTACGCGCTGGAGCCCTTGCTGATCGACGCCGCCGCGCGCGATGCAATGCAGCGCATGGCTTCGTCGTGAAGCCTTCGTTTGCGCGCCCTTTACGCTGATTGAATGACCGATACCTTCCTGCAAGCCCATGACTTGCCGCGCGCCTGGGCGCGACGGCGCACGTTCACCCTCGTCGATACGCAGTTCCGCGATGGCCGCGCTTTCCTCGCGGCATGGGCCGCATGGCGCGCCGATCCCGCGCGCTGCGAACGCCTGCATTTCGTGTCGGCCGGGTCGCTCGCCACGCTCGACCGCGCACCGGCGGCGGATGTCGAACCGCTATCAGCCTTGCTCGCGAACGCCTGGCCGATGCGCGTCGCCGGCGTGCATCGGCTGGAGTTCGAAGCTGGATGCGTCGTGCTGACGCTTGTCGTTGGCGAGAACGCGGACGTGCTGAACAAGCTCTGGCTGCGCGCCGACGCCTTCAATCTACGCGCCGATCACACCGCCGATCCGCGCGCGCTCTGCAAGGCGCTGGCGCGCGTCGCCGCCGATCACGCGACGCTCGCCGCCGAAGCGCAACCGACGTTGCAACGCGCGCTGGAAGCGGCCGGTTTCGTCTGCGATCCTGCGCCGAAAGCGATGCTGACCGCCCGGTTCGCGCCGCGCTGGCGCGTGCGCCGTCACGAGCCGCCGGTGCCGGCCGGCATCGGCGGAGATCGCCATGCCATCGTGATCGGCGCGGGTCTGGCGGGTTGCGCGGTAAGCGCGCGCCTCGCCGCGCGCGGCTGGCGCGTGACGCTCGTCGACCGCCACGCCGAGGTCGCCCGCGACGCGTCCGGCAATCCCGCAGGCGTGTTCCATCCGATCGTCTGGCGCGACGACAGCATCGCCGCGCGTCTTACGCGAGCGGCGTTTCTGTACGCGCTGCGCCACTGGAGCGAACTCGAAGACGCGGGCCACGAACTGCGGCGCACGCGCGACGGTCTGCTTCAGATCGCCGATTCGCCCGACGATGCGCTCGCCATCGCCGATGCCATCGGGCGCTTCGGCTTGCCGCGGGATTACGCCGTCGCCGCGACAAGCGAGGACGCGTCGCGGATCGCGGGCGTCGAGGTCGCGCGCGGCGGCTGGTTCTTCCCGCGCGGCGGCGCCATTTCGCCGGCTTCGGTTTGCGCGGCGCAATGCGCGATCTCGGACGAACGGCTCACGCGCCGCTTCGGCACGGAAGTCGCGCGCGTGGATCATGACGGTCACGCGTGGCGCGCTTTCGATTCCGCTGGAGCGCTGATCGCCCAGGCGCCGGTCGTGGTGCTCGCGAACGCCCACGATGCGAAGCGCCTCGCCGCCCTCCACGGCGATCCGACCCGCAGCGTGCGCGGCCAGCTGACGATCCTCGAGGACACCCCGCTCGACGCCCTGCGCGTGCCGGTGATCGGCGACGGCTACGCGGTGCCGCTCGCGACGCATCGCACGCTGACGGGCGCGACTTACGACATCGACAGCACCGACCGCGAAATCCGCGCGGCGGGTCATCGGGAGAACCTCGAACGTATCGCGCGGATGCTGCCGGGATCGAATCCCGACGCCACGCAGCCGTTCGAAGGACGCGTCGCGTTTCGCTGCGTGACGAGCGACCGCATGCCGATGATCGGCCAGCTCGCCGACGAAACCGCCGCCCGCGCGGATGCGAAGCGCCTGTCCGGCGCATGGCCGCTCGATCTGCCGCGCGCGGCGGGTCTATATGGCGCGTTTGCGTTCGGCTCGCGCGGGCTCGTATGGTCGGCGCTTGCTGCGGAACTGATCGCCTCGCAGATCGAGGGCGAGCCGTGGCCGATCGAACGCGAACTGGCCGAAGCGCTCGATCCCGCGCGTTTTCTCATGCGCGCGCTTCGCCACGGCGATTTCACATAAGCGTGCGAAGCTGGGACGCGCAGTTATCCACGAGAACCTGTGGATAACTGCGCGAAGAAGAATCGAAAGCGCTGTGAACGGGTTGTGGGTGTATACGGGACAACTCGCGCCCGGCGCGCCGCGCAACAAACTTGTTCGGAGTTACGGAGCGTCGGCTCACACCTTCACGCTGCGCTTTTGCTTTCTTCAAACCGTTGATCAGACGCGGTAAACCTGAGTTATCCACAGAAACGGGGCGGCCTTGTTAACTACTACTACGTATACATACGGGAAACAGGTAAACCTCTAAAGCGGAGGCCATCGGCAGGAGCCAACCGGCCGTTCACATCGGAATGCGGTCTTTTTTTCCTGTCCTGCTTGCGCGAAACGGTTCGTTTTACCTCATCGAATCAATCACCTGGCGGCGCACTGTCATGCGTTTCGACCTATGGCACAATCGCCCTTCTTCTTGCGGCGCCGTTCGCGCGGTGTTCGCCTTCAACGGAACGATGGTCGTCCGGTCAGAATCTGATCACCAATGCCGACGCCATCGTTTACTGTGTCCGGCCACGCATTCCGAGCCGGGACTGTGCGTTGCCGCCGTCGTGTCGACGAAGGGCGCCTCGGGTCTCGCCGCGCGGCCGACGCACGCCCTAATCAATGCACGGCCTGTCCGTGACGCCGTGTTCGGTTCGAATTTCGTTTCGCCTGAGTGAACCAACGCTCTGAACCAACGCTCGATAGGCCGGACGAGTCGGTTTGTTCGCGGGCGTTTCGCCGTACACGCGCAAGTCACGAGAAAGCGCACGTGTTCCATCTGCTGGAAGCTGTGAAGGAGAAGCCAACACGATGAATTCGGCATTTTCGTTTCTACCCGCCTGGCCGCTCGTGCCCGACGCCATCTTCTGGGCCGGCGTCGCGCTCGTCGCTGCGGGCCTCTGCGGCGAGCTGCTGTGGCGCGCCTGGCGTCTGCCGCGCATCACCGGCTACGCGGTGATCGGACTGATCGCGGGAAACGCGGGTTTCAAGGTGATCGACGTGAGCGCCGCCGGTTTGTCGCGCCCGCTTCTCGACGTCGCGCTCGGCCTGTTGCTCTTCGAACTCGGCAGCCGGCTTGACCTGCGCTGGATTCGCCGCAATCCGTACCTGATCCTGTCGAGCATCGCCGAATCGACGCTGACGTTCGGCTTAGTCCTCATTGCGCTGATGCTCTGCAACGTCCCGACGATGCAGTCGGTCGTGATCGCGGCCATCGCGATGGCGACCTCGCCCGCGATGGTGATCCAGCTGAAGACCGAACTGCGCGCCGAAGGACAGGTGACACAGCGTCTCCTTACACTGACCGCGCTCAACAGCATGTATGCGGTCGTGGTGGAAAAGCTCGCCGCGGGCGTGCTGCATCAGGAGATCTACGGCAACACGTTTGCGACCATCGTCCAGCCGCTCTACCTGCTGATCGGCTCGCTAGTGCTCGCGTTCGTGCTCGCGCGCGCCTGCAACCTGCTGTACCGGCGCCTGAACGTGAACGACGAACATTCGTTCGTCGCCTTGTTCGGGCTCGTTTTGCTCGCGATCGCGGTGGCGCATCTCTTCAAGCTCTCGACGATTCTCTCGCTGCTCGCCGCCGGCATCATCGTGAAGAACGCCGACGAGCGTCCGCAGCTCTGGCCCGCGCATTTCGGCTCGGCCGGGTGGCTCCTCACCGTGATCCTGTTCGCGCTGACGCTGACCGCGTTCGAGTGGGGCGATATCGTGCTCGGCGGCGTCGCGGCGCTCTCGCTGATCGCCGCGCGTTTCGTCGGGAAGCTGGCGGGCGTGCTGATCTTCGCGAAGCCGAGCGGCCTGAACTGGAAGCAGGGCGCGGCGCTCGGCGTGTCGCTCACGCCGATGTCCGCGCTCGCGTATCTGCTCGTCGACGACATGTATGTGCTTTACCCCGACTACGACCCGACGCTGCGCGCGATCGTGCTGTGCTCGATCGTCGTGCTGCAGGTGGTGGCGCCGTTCGTGGTCTACCGGAGCCTGTCGGCCGTCGGCGAGCGGCGCGAATGAAACAGATGCAGTCATTGAAAAGCATTGCTTAACCAAGAGGCGTCATGTCACTCGAACCTTTCATCAACTCTGAACCGTTCACGTTCGGCGTCGAGCTGGAAATCCAGGTCGTCAACACGCACGACTACGACCTGACCAAGGCGGCTTCCGACCTGATGCGTCTCATCAAGGACGAAAAGATCCCGGGCAACATCACGCCCGAGATCACGGAAAGCATGATCGAGCTGTCGACGGGCATCTGCACGACGCACGAGCAGGCGGTCGCCGACCTGCGCAAGATCCGCAATACGCTCGTCGCCGCGGCCGACCAGCTTAATGTCGGCCTGTGCGGCGGCGGCACGCACGCGTTCCAGCAATGGAGCGAGCGACAGATCTTCGACACCCCGCGTTTTCAGTACATCTCGGAGCTCTACGGCTATCTGGCGAAGCAGTTCACGGTGTTCGGCCAGCACGTTCACATCGGCTGTCCGGATCCCAACAGCGCGCTTTTCCTTCTTCATTCGATGTCGCGTTTCATTCCGCATTTCATCGCGCTGTCGGCTTCGTCGCCGTACATCCAGGGCGTCGATACCGGTTTTCACTCGGCGCGCCTGAATTCCGTGTTCGCGTTTCCGCTGTCGGGCCGCGCGCCGTTCGCGCTCACCTGGGACAGCTTCGAGGAATACTTCTCGAAGATGGTGAGCACGGGCGTCGTCAACAGCATGAAGGACTTCTACTGGGACATCCGGCCGAAGCCCGGTTTCGGCACGATCGAAGTGCGGGTGATGGATACGCCGCTGTCCGTCGACCGGGCCGCCGCGATCGCGTGCTACATCCAGACGCTTTCCCGCTACCTGCTGCTCGACAAGCCGCTCACGCTCAAGGAAGACGATTACCTCGTGTACACCTTCAACCGCTTCGAGGCGTGCCGCTTCGGACTGGAAGGCGTGTGTATCAACCCGCAGACGGGCGAGCGCCGGACCATCGCGGAAGACATCCTGGAGACGCTCGACGTCCTCGCGCCGCACGCCGAAGCGCTCGGGTCGACCGAAGCGCTGAAGATGGTCGGCGACATCGCGCGCGGCAACAACAACGACGCGACGTGGCTGCGCGGCGTGTTTCACAAGGAAAAGTCGCTGCACGAAGCAGTGCGCCAGCAGTGCCTTCAGTGGCGCCAGTAACGTCATCGCGCGATGTGCTGTGGCAGATCGACCCGCTTTCGAGCGGGTTTTTTTTACGAATTCTTGCAGCCGAAGTCCGGACGCCATCGCCGATGGAACGCCTCTAAGGTTTACATCCAATAGGCCGTATACATACGTAATAGTAGTTAACAAGCATCGGCATTTTCTGTGGACAACTGGAAAAAGCCTTGTAAAGTCAAAGTGGTAGCGCGGGGAAAAGTACGTGGATCCGGTGCGCGTTGCATGGGGCATCCGTGGATATCCCAGGAGCGCGCCGCGGCGGACGACGGGTTATCAAGAATCCGCGCACATCGGGACAGAACGGTTCTCCCGCGGGTTATCCACAGTGTTGCGTGAATAAGTAAGGTGTACGTTTGTTCCGTGTCGCTTAGAATGTCGACTTTGCAGCCCCCGGCACGGGGCCAGCGAAAAACCAAAGCGCCAGCAAGAACACGATAAGGCGCGACGAGAGTTGCAATGTCCCATCGGGCGGTACGCGGTTGGATTGGTACGCCTGAATTTTGAGACGGCGGGGCCGGTGGCACGAAACGGCTGGCGGCGAAGCCAGCAGCCGTTCCCCGGGCGAGCATGCATGACGCCCGCGAATCGGTCGCCAGGCCCGCTGTCAAAACACATAAGCGGAACAAGAAGCGAAGACTATGAGCGAAGGCGTTTACGGAGAGCAGGCGACGGGGCGGGTGACCCACGGTCTGCTGCGGCTGAGCACGGCGATGCGCAGTCAGGCATGGGAATGGGCGGAAGGCGCGGGGCTGACGCCGACCCAGGGTGAAATTCTCGTGCTGCTGATGCAGCGCAAGGGGCCGATGCGGCTCGGCGAGATCGCACGCGAAACCGCGCTCACCGCGGCGACCACGAGCGATGCGGTGAGCACGCTGGAAGGCAAGGGCCTGGTCGAAAAGCGTCGCGCGGTCGACGATGGCCGCGCCCTCGCGGTACGTCTGACGGCACGCGGACGCACGGCGGCCAAGCGCGCGCTGCAATGGCCGGATTTCCTGGCGAAGGCGGTCGGCACGCTGCGCGACGACGAACAGGCCGCGTTCTACCGGACGCTGCTCAAGACGATCCGTCAGTTGGAGACGCAGGAGCAGATTCCGGCGCACCGCATGTGCCTGTCCTGTTCGCACTTGGAGGCGAGCAAGAATCCGAAGAAGACGCCGCATCGCTGCGCGCTTCTGCAGATTTCGATGGCCGATACCGACCTGCGTCTGGATTGTTCGGTATACGAAGAAGCGGACATCGCCACGCAGAAGAAGGTCTGGAAGGTGTTCGCCCAGGTCGCGTAAAGCTGGCGGGAACGTTGTCCGTTCTTGTCCGTCCGGCAGGCATGTGTGCTTGCTGCGAGTCGGTTAGACTGTGCCGGTCGCGCCCTCATTGAAGGGCCGCGGCCGGTTGTGCATTCGCGAACGCGACTTACACACTCGACCCGCCGCCCCAAGCCACGGAATCCTGCCGATGAAACATGAAGTCCTGGCGATTCGCCACGTCTATTTCGAAGATCTGGGCAATCTCGAACTGGTACTCGGCGATCGCGGCCATTTCGTGCGTTATCTCGACGTCGGCCGTGGCCGCATCGATGCCCCGAATCCGCTCGATCCGTCGCTGATGGTCGTGCTCGGCGGCCCGATCGGCGCGTATGACGACGCGAGCTATCCGCATCTCGCGCCGCTGCTCGCCATGCTCGAAAAGCGCCTGTCGGCGGGGCTGCCGACGCTCGGCATCTGTCTCGGCTCGCAGTTGATCGCGCGCGCGCTCGGCGCAAAGGTCTATCCCGCGGAACAAAAGGAGCTCGGCTGGCAACCGCTCACGCTGACCGAAGCCGGACGCGCTTCGCCGCTTCGGCATCTGGAAGCGGACGGCGTCGCGACGCCGGTCTTCCACTGGCACGGCGACACCTTCGATCTTCCCGAGGGCGCCACGCATCTGGCATCGACGCCCGCGTGCCGGAATCAGGCGTTCACCTGGGGCGAGCATGTGCTCGCGTTGCAGTGCCACCCGGAAGTGCTCGCGGATCGCTTCGAAAACTGGCTGGTGGCGTATCCCGGCGATATCGCGCAAAGCGGGACGAGCGCGCCGCGTCTGCGCGACGACACCGCGCGCTTCGGCCCGGGCCTAGAACGCGCCGCGCGCGCGATGTTCGGCGAATGGCTCGACCAGTTCGATTTCACCCGCCAGCGTTAGGCCAACCTCAGTCTTCGTGTTAAGCAAGTTCATGCAGATCATTCTTAATGCCGTGCTCGTCGGCCAGGCCGCGCCGCTCGGAACGCAGGGCAAGCGCAGCGCGATCCACAAGACGCCGGTTTCGGCGCGCGTGCGCATCGGCGAAACCGGTCTCGACGGCGACGAACAGGTCGAGCGCAAGCATCACGGCGGCCCGGAGAAGGCGCTGCTTCACTATGCGTTCGACCACTACGCCGCGTGGCGCGAGGAATGGCGCGCGGGCCATGCCGGACTCGAACGCTTCGACGCGCCCGGCGCATTCGGCGAGAACCTTTCGACGCGCGGTATCGATGAAAGCGGCGTCTGTGTCGGCGATGTGTATCGCATCGGCACGGCGATCGTGCAGGTGTCGCAGCCGCGGCAGCCGTGCTGGAAACTCAACCTCCATTTCTCCCGCGATGACATGTCGCGCCGCGTGCAGGACACGCGCCGCACGGGTTGGTACTACCGCGTGCTGGAGCCGGGCGTCGCCGGCGCGGGCGATGCCGTCGAGCGGCTCGCGCGGCCGCATCCCGAATGGAGCGTCGACAGGCTGTTGCACGTGCTCTACGTCGATCGCGACGACCGCGCGTCGCTCGAACAGATGGCGATGCTCGACACGCTGACGCCGTCGTGGCGCAAGACGGCGGCAAAGCGCCTTGAAAGCGGCAAGGTCGAATCGTGGTCGAGCCGGCTCGATACGCCAAAGAGCCAGAGCGACGGCGACTGAAGCGCGTCCGGCGCGTCGAGCGAGGCACGCGGGGTCTGCAGGAAGGAAAACGAAGTGCTATTCTCGATCGCTCATTCAGGTCTTTCTCCTCACGGGACATCGTCATGAGCGCGTTGTTTTCCCCGGCCACGCTGCGTGGCGTCACGCTTCCCAATCGCATCGTCGTGTCACCCATGTGCCAGTATTCGGCCGAACGCGGCGAAGCCACGGCATGGCACATGATCCACCTCGGCAGTCTCGCGCTCTCGGGGGCGGCGATGCTGTTCATCGAAGCCACCGCCGTTGAGCCCGATGGCCGCATCACGCCCGGCGACCTCGGCCTCTGGGACGACGCCACCGAAGCCGCGCTGAAACCGGTGCTCGCCGCGATCCGCAAGCATTCGAAGATCGCCGTGACGATGCAGCTCGCCCACGCCGGCCGCAAGGCGTCGAGCCACGTGCCGTGGGACGGCGGCCAACTGATTCCCGTGTCCGAAGGCGGCTGGATGCCGCACGCGCCTTCCGCGATTGCCCACAAGGACGGCGAAACGCCGCCGCTCGCGCTCGATACCGCCGGCCTCATCCGCGTGCGCGAGGCGTTCGTGGCGTCCGCGAAACGCGCGGCGCGGCTCGGCATCGACGGGCTCGAACTGCATGCGGCGCACGGCTATCTGCTGCATCAGTTTCTCTCGCCGATCGCGAACCAGCGCACCGACGAATACGGCGGCTCGCTCGACAATCGCATGCGCTTTCCGCTCGAAGTCTTCGACGCCATCCGCGCCGCGTTTCCGGACGACCGGCCAGTCGGCGTGCGCGTGTCGGCGTCGGACTGGGTCGACGGCGGCTGGCACATCGAAGACACCGTCGCGTTCGCCAACGAACTGAAGCAGCGCGGCGCCGACTGGATCGACGTGTCGTCGGGCGGCGTGTCGCCGTTGCAGAAAATTCCGCTCGAACCCGGCTATCAGGTGCCCTTCGCGAAGGCGGTGAAGGAAGCGACGGGCCTTCCGACGATCGCCGTCGGTCTCATCACCGATCCGATGCATGCGGAAGAGATCATCGAGAGCGGCCAGGCCGATTTCATCGCGCTCGCCCGGGCGCTGCTGTACAACCCGCGCTGGCCGTGGCACGCGGCCGCGCAACTGGGCGCGACGGTCGAAGCGCCGCCGCAGTACTGGCGCTCGCAGCCGCGCGACCAGAAGGCGCTCTTCGGCGACATCTCGTTCGGGCAGCGCTGAGTCGTTGCGAGGCGCGTCGCCCGAAGGCGTACCGTGGACGGTTGAATTCGAACGCGCCTACCGTGTACGATGCCGAATGTTCGAGCGCACCATGCGCCCGGCAAGATGAACGCGGCGCCTATCAGGCCGCCGCGTTTTTTTCATCCCGCTTGACCAATGCACGCCTTCCGCGTCTTCGATGAGACGCGCGCGCGACGCGGCGGCGCGGGCTTCACTCAACCCTCCCCACCGATCGTTATTTAAGGATTCATTCGATGAGTTCACGCAGGGTCACCGTTCGCCGCTCGGGCGTGCATGGCAAGGGCGTGTTTGCCGCGAGGCGGATTGCGGCGGGCGAGCAGGTGATGGAATACAAGGGCGAGCGCATTTCGTGGAAAGAGGCGCTGCGCCGTCATCCGCACAATCCGGAGGAACCGAACCACACGTTCTACTTCGCGCTCGACGACGGCCGCGTGATCGACGGCAAGATCGACGGCAACAGCGCGAAATACATCAACCACTCCTGCGCGCCGAATTGCGAAGCGGAGGAAGTGGAAGGCCGCGTATTCATTCACGCGCTTCGCGACATCCAGCCGGATGAAGAGCTGTACTACGACTACGGTCTCGTCATCGACGGTCGCATCACGAAGAAGCTCAAGAAGGAATACGAGTGCCGTTGCGGATCGAAGAAGTGCCGGGGAACGATGCTTGCGCTGAAGAAGTAGGGTCTTCGGCGCTTCCCGCGTGTTTCCCGGGCGCTTCGTCGGAAGCGAATGCCACGGCAGCGATGCCGTGGCATTTTTTTATGCGGCGCTCGCCGCTGCGGGCGCACGCGGTTTCAATGGCATGCGCACGACGAAGCAGGCGCCGCCTTCCGGCGCGTCTTCGTAATGCACGCTGCCGCCGTGCAGCGCCATGATGTCGTGGACGATCGCGAGTCCGAGGCCGGCGCCGCCTTCGATGGTCTGCCCGTCGCCGCGAAAGAAGCGCTTGAAGAGATCGGGCTGCTGGTCGTGCGGCACGCCCGGGCCGTTGTCTTCCACCACGATCTCGCCGAACGGCCGGTCCGCCTCGTCGCGCCACGCTGTCACGCTCACGGTCACGCGGGCGCCGTCCTGGCGGAACGGCGGAATGTACTTGAGCGCGTTGTCGATCAGGTTCGCGATCACCTCGCGCACCAGCACGACGTTGCCGCGCACGATCAGCGGATCTTGGTTGTCGGGATCGTCGAGGCGCTGGAAGCCCAGATCGACACCGGCGGCAAGCGCGCGCGGCACCCATTCGGCGCCGGTTTCGAACGCGAGCGCGGCGAGATCGAAATCGACGAAACGCGCGGCCTGTTCGCCCGGCTCCGCGCGCGCGAGCGACAGCAACTGATTGGACAGCCGCACCGCGCGATCGGCGGAGGCCCGCAGTTCCTTCACCGCTTCGAGCGCCTTCGCCGGATCGCGGGCGGTCAGCGCCTGGTCGGCGTGCAGCTTCACGGCGGTGAGCGGCGTGCGCAACTGATGCG
This sequence comes from Caballeronia sp. LZ024, assembly GCF_031451455.1. Taxonomy (NCBI): domain Bacteria; kingdom Pseudomonadati; phylum Pseudomonadota; class Betaproteobacteria; order Burkholderiales; family Burkholderiaceae; genus Caballeronia; species Caballeronia sp. LZ024. The sequence goes on from NZ_JARUXL010000001.1 coordinate 3,264,632, forward strand.
CGGCGTCGGCGATGAACTTGCGCTGCGCATCGAGCGCGGTCTTCAGGCGATCGAGCAGCGCGTTCATTGCGCTCGTAAGCGGCCGGATTTCGACCGGCACGAGCGTTTCGTCGACGGGTTCGAGCGACGTGTGGGTCTGCTGATTGAGCGTATCGGCGAGATCGGTCAGCGGATTGAGCTGCTGGTTCACGACGCGCCACACGATCACCCAGCCCGCGAGCAGCAGCAGCAGAAGCGGCATCATGATCGCGACCAGAAACTCGACCGCGATCCGGTATCGGGAGCCGACGCGCTGCGCCACTTCCACGACGATCGGATTACCGTGCGGCTGGTCGACGCGCACCTGCGCCGCGCGCACGCTCATGCCCTGATAGTGCGTCTCGAAGACATAGGCGTAGTGGATGCGGCGCACGCTCGTGCCGGTCAGCGGCAGGTCGGGCTCGCCGGCGATTTCATTCTCGCCGTCGCTGATGCGGTAGATCAGTTGCTCGACGGGATCCGAGAACATTGCCTGCGCGAGCGGCGGCACGGTCACGGGCGCATCGACGCCGGCTAACTGAATTTGCCGCGAGATGGCAGTGGCGAGATCGGCGAGCGACCGGTCGACGACGTGCTGCGTGTACTGCCACGCAAGCCAGTACGCCATCAGGCCGCTCATCAGCGCGAGCAGGGACAGCGGCGCCGCGAGACGGCGCAGCAGAGATCGCCGGAGGCTCGGCGGAGGGGAGTGACTGGTCACCTTCGTGCGCGCCAGGTGAAGCCAGTCGTCGCGAGCGAAACGTTCATCGCTCGCGCGCCGGGTGGGGAATCGCAAGGCGTTCTACGGACGGGCGCTCACGCGGCCTGCCGGATTTCCTGCAGCAGATAGCCGAAGCCGCGCACCGTCACGATCTCCACCCGCGTGTTTTCGAGCTTTTTGCGCACGCGATGCACATACACTTCGATCGCGGTATCGCCGAGGTCGCCGCCGAAATGCGTGAGGTGATCCTGAAGTTGCGCCTTGCTGACCACGCGGCCGTGGCGCAGTAGCAGCATTTCGAGCACCGCGAATTCGCGCGGCGACAGTTCGAGCGGCTTTTCGTCGTTGAAGATGCGGCGATCGACGCCCGACAGGCGCAGTCCGCCCAGCGTCACTTCGGGACGCGGCACGTCGCCGTGCGGACCGCTTCGGCGCATCACGGCCCGGATGCGCGCTTCCAGTTCCTGCGCTTCGAACGGCTTGAGCATGTAGTCGTCGGCGCCGCTGTTCAGGCCCTGCACGCGGTCGTGCAGTTCGTCGCGCGCGGTGAGGATGATGACCGGCGTATGGCGGTTGCTCTGGCGAAAGCGCGCGAGCAGCGTCATGCCGTCGATGCCCGGCAGGCCGAGATCGAGAATCACCAGTTCATGGCGATTTTGCGCAAGCGCCTGCTCGGCGAAGATGCCGTCGTGAACCATATCGACGGTGAAGCCGGATTGTTCCAGGCTGCTTTGAATGCCGCGCGCGATGGGGCGGTCGTCTTCGATCAGAAGGATTCGCATGAAAGTCGCTCAAGTACAATGGGTTGAGCTCGGACGGGCGCCAGGCCGGCGAGAAGGATCGACGCGGCGGCGCGGGTTCGGGCCAGATCAAAAACGCTTACGTCAAAGGCGGCACGCGCGGCGCTCAGGGCCGCGGAAGTCGTGAACCGATTACTCTCTGCCCGGACATGTCCGACATCCCGATTCACGAACTCGAAGCTGCGATCAACTTCTGGCGCAATCGCTCGCCGTCGAGCGGGGATGAACTGAGTCTGTGTGACGAGGCGAGCGCGCTGTCCAGGCCTTATGCGCTGCTGATTGTACAGCGTGCCACATCGATGCCGGCAGAGCGTGTGGACCCCAAAGCCCGGGCGGCGTGGGAAGCTTACGAGCGGGCGAGAACGGGCCTTTCCGGGTGAAAGCCTGGCGGCGTTTCGAGCTTTCAAAAATAGTCGATTTTGCTTTCGAAACACCCATTTTTCCTGATTATTGGCTGTTTCGAACGCTTTCAGGCTTGTTACCGTTGGTAATAGGGACGTTACGAACCTTGCGAATGTAGGGTGAGGTTTCGGGAGAAGCCGCCGTGCATTAAACTCGCGCATTCAGCCGATAAATGCACAAAATCCTCATGATTGATCTCGATCACTTCGATCTCGCGCTTCTCGACGTCCTTCAGCGCTTCGGGCGCGCGACGCATCAGCAGTTGGGCGAGCAAGTGCCGCTGTCGCCTTCACAGATTGGACGTCGCCTGCAACGGCTGGAGTCGACGGGCGTGATCGAGGGATATCGCGTGATGTTGCGCCCCGAGAAGCTTGGTCTTGGCGTGACCGCGTTCACGAGTCTGAAGCTCAAGCACCACGGCGATTCCGTGATCGAGCAGTTCCAGCAGCAGATCGAATCGCTGCCGGAAGTGCTCGAATGCCACGCAACGGTCGGTGACGCCGATTATCTGTTGCGCATCGTAGCGCCCGATCTTTCCGCGCTTTCGTCGTTCGTGATGAAGAAGCTGATGCGCGTGCCGGGCGTCGACAGCGTGCGCTCGAATATCGTGCTGACGACGTTCAAGCGCAACGGGCCGCTGCCGCTCGGACATCTCTCCGGCGGCGACACCGCGTCCTGACTCACGCCGGCTGCGCGAGCAGATCCACGTAAGCGACCGGCACGAGGTCGTTCTCCCCGATGCCCAGCCGCGCGAACATGTCGTGCGCTTCCTGCTCGCCGGCGGCTTCGTCGTCGTCCTGGCCGAGCAGCACCTCCAGTTCGATGAAATCGCCGAGACCGTCGACGCGGTCCAGATGAATGCGCGTGCGCCCGACCAGATAGACGTGACGTTCCTTCGAGACGATGCCGCGCGTCGTCAGCGCCTGCGCGAGCAGCGTGTGCATCGCCTCGGCGTTGGTCACCGGGCTGCGCGAGTAATAGGAGACTTTCGGACCGTCACGGTCGTCGCGCTGATAGAAGATCAGCTCGGACGGCGTGCCGTCGTCGAACTGGCGCAGCTTGAGGCGTCCGGTCGGGACGTCGTAGAAAAAGTCCTGCTGGCGAAAAATCAGCGGCGCGTCGGAGGCGAGTGCGGCGGCACGTTCGCGAAGCGCGTCGAACTGATGGGCGCGGGCCTTGATTTCGATGTTGCGTGCCATGGGCAAAAACTCCTCGAAGCCGGTTGGAGAAAGAGACTTAGACTAGCAAAGTTTCGATGACCGGCGCTTGAACCGGCACTTACCTCGACCATTGATCGTCGATCAGGCGCAGCGCGGCCGCGATCACCGGCTCCTCGCGACGCTCGGCAAGCGCGATGAACGACAGTTGAGTGGGCACGGTCATACCTTCGACGATCGTCAGCGCGTGCGCATGCGCCTGCGCGAGCGCGATCGAATCGCGGGCGAGCGTGAGGCCGACGCCCGATTTCACGAGATCGAGCATCGACGGCTCCTGATCCACCTCGGCGACGATCACCGGCGTCGCGCCCGCCGCCGCGAACACGCGCGAGAGCAGCCGGTTGTGCGCCGATTCGGGCGGCGTCCAGATCCACGGCAGCCTGGCGAGCGCCGCCCAGTCGCGCTTGCCCTTGTTCACGCGGTTGTGCCAGCCGGCCGGCGCCAGCACGCGATACAGATACGACGTCAGCGTCACGACGTGAAACCGGCCGGCGTCGCGCGGATCGTCCGTATCGGGATCGCCGATATAAAACCCGACGTCGAGATCGCGCGCCTTCACGCGCTCCAGCACCCAGCCGGACATGCCGTGCCTGAGCGCCGTCTCGATCTGCGGATGGGTTTCGACGAGTTGCCGCAAAAATCCGCCGAGCCGCAAAAAATCCGGATCGAGAATCGTGCCGATGCGCAGCCGTCCGCGCACTTCGTGCCGCAGTGCAGCAGCGGCGCGCTGCACCTCGTTCGCGGCCGCGAGCGCGCGTTCGGCGTGTGGCAGGAGCGCCTCGCCGTCGCGCGTGAGCAGCAGTCCGTGCGAGGTCCGCGAAAACAGTCCGATGCCGAGCAACTCCTGCAGATTCTTGATTTGCAGGCTTACGGCGGGCTGCGTCAGATGCAGGTGCGCGGCCGCCCGCGTGAGATTGCCTTCGCGGGCCACCGTGACGAACGCGCGGAGCAGGGTGTAGTCCATGCGCTGATATTAGCGTGTCTTATATCTCTATTGAACATATCTCATTGGATTGGGGACTGCTGCGGCGGTACGCTTCTTCATCGGTCAAAGACCGGCTTCCGGCAATCATCTTGCGCGGTCGATACAGGAGGAGCACATGAGCGAGACACATAACAGCGAAACGCGCGCTGCGGCGCTGACGCATTTCATCGGTGGCGAGCGAACCGAAGGCACGAGCGAGCGCTTCGGCGACGTCTTCAATCCCGCGACAGGCGAGGTCACATCGCGCGTTCCGCTTGCGAGCGTCGCCGAAGTCGATACCGCGGTCGCCGCCGCCCACGCGGCGTTTCCCGCCTGGAGCGAGACCGCGCCGATCAAGCGCGCTCGCGTGATGTTCAAATTCAAGGAACTGCTCGACCGGCATCACGACGAACTCGCCGAAATCATCACGCGCGAGCACGGCAAGGTGTTCACCGACGCCTACGGCGAAGTGATGCGCGGCATCGAGATCGTCGAATTCGCGTGCGGCGTTCCGAACCTCCTGAAGACCGATTTCACCGATCAGATCGGCGGCGGCATCGACAACTGGAATCTGCGGCAGCCGCTCGGCGTGGTCGCCGGCATCACGCCGTTCAACTTCCCGATGATGGTGCCGTGCTGGATGTTCCCGATCGCCATCGCGACGGGCAACACCTTCGTGCTGAAGCCCTCGGAGCGCGATCCGTCGGCGTCGATTCGTCTTGCGGAATTGCTCAAGGAAGCCGGTTTGCCCGACGGCGTGTTCAACGTCGTTCACGGCGACAAGACTGCGGTCGACGCACTGCTCGCGCATCGCGATGTGGAAGCGCTGTCGTTCGTCGGCTCGACGCCGATCGCCGAATACATTTACACGGAGGGCACGAAGCAGGGCAAGCGCGTGCAGGCGCTGGGCGGGGCGAAGAATCATCTCGTCGTGATGCCCGATGCCGATCTCGATCAGGCCGTCGATGCGCTGATGGGTTCGGCCTACGGGTCGGCTGGCGAGCGCTGCATGGCGATTTCGGTGGCGGTCGCGGTCGGCCATATCGCCGATGAGCTGGTCGAGCGCCTCGTGCCGCGCGTGAAATCGCTCGTCATCAAGAACGGCATGGAACGCGACGCGGAGATGGGCCCGCTCGTCACCGGCGCGCATCGCGCAAAGGTGGAAGGCTATATCGATGCGGGGGCGAAGTCCGGCGCGAAGCTGGTCGTCGATGGCCGCGGACACAAGGTCGATGGTCACGAGAACGGCTTCTTCCTCGGCGGCACGCTCTTCGATGAAGTCAGCACCGACAGCACCATCTACAAGGAAGAGATCTTCGGACCGGTGCTGTGCGTCGTGCGCGTGCCGGACCTGGCGAGCGCGGTCGAACTGATCAACCGGCATGAGTTCGGGAATGGCGTGTCGTGCTACACGTCGGACGGCGGCGTCGCGCGCGCGTTCTCGCGACAGATCAAGGTCGGCATGGTCGGCATCAACGTGCCGATTCCGGTGCCGATGGCATGGCACTCGTTCGGCGGCTGGAAGCGCTCGCTCTTCGGCGATCACCACGCCTACGGCGAGGAAGGCGTGCGCTTCTACACGCGCTACAAGAGCGTGATGCAGCGTTGGCCGGACAGCATCGCGAAGGGCGCGGAGTTCACGATGCCGGTTGCAAAATAAGAACGCCCTGCATGAGAGCGGAGCAAGCGCCAACGCTGCCCGACAAGGAGACAAGCATGAAACAGAACGCGCGAAAGCTCGAAGGCGAATTCGACTACATCATCGTCGGGGCGGGTACGGCCGGCTGCGTGCTGGCGAATCGCCTGAGCGAAGATCCCGAAGTGAGCGTGCTGCTGCTCGAAGCCGGCGGCAAGGACGACTATCACTGGATTCACGTGCCCGTCGGTTATCTGTATTGCATCGGCAATCCGCGCACCGACTGGCTCTACAAGACGCAAGCCGAAGCGGGTCTCGATGGCCGCGCGCTTTCTTATCCGCGCGGACGCGTACTCGGCGGATGCTCGTCGATCAACGGCATGATCTACATGCGCGGCCAGCGCGAGGACTACGACGACTGGGCGCACGTCACGGGAGACCCCAACTGGTCGTGGGATTCGGTGTTGCCCGTCTTCAGGCGCAGCGAAGATCACTACGGCGGCGCGAGCGAATTCCATGGCGCGGGCGGCGAATGGCGCGTTGAGAAGCAGCGGCTCAAGTGGAAGATCCTCGAAACGTTTTCGCAGGCCGCGCAGCAAACCGGCATCCCCGCCACCGACGACTTCAATCGCGGCGACAACACGGGCGTTGGCTATTTCGACGTGAACCAGAAAAGCGGCATCCGCTGGAATGCATCGAAGGCCTTCCTGCGCACCGCGATGAAGCGCCCGAACCTGACGACGATCACGGGCGCTCATACGCAGCGGCTCATCTTCGAAGGCAATCGCTGCGTCGGCGTGGATTATCGCGGCGGCGATGTCGACTACCTCGCGAAGGCGCGCTACGAAGTGATCCTGAGCGCGGGCGCGGTGAATTCGCCGCAGATCCTCGAACTGTCCGGCGTCGGCAATGGCGCGCGGCTGCAGCGGCTCGGCATCGACGTGGTGCGCGATCTGCGCGGCGTCGGCGAAAACCTGCAGGACCATCTGCAGTTGCGTATGGCCTACAAGGTGAACGGCGTGCGCACGCTCAACACGCTGTCCGCACACTGGTGGGGCAAGCTTTTCATCGGACTGCAATATGCGCTCATGCGCAGCGGACCGATGTCGATGGCGCCGTCGCAGCTCGGCGCGTTCGCGAAGTCCAATGCAAACGACGCGTCGATCACGCGGCCCGACCTCGAATATCACGTGCAGCCGCTGTCGCTCGACCGCTTCGGTGAACCGCTGCATGCGTTCAATGCGTTCACGGCGTCGGTGTGTCCGTTGCGTCCGACCTCGCGCGGCAGCGTCCACATTGCCTCGCCCGATGCGCACAAGGCGCCGCTGATCGCGCCGAATTATCTGTCGACGGAGCGCGATCGCGAGGTGGCCGCCAATGCGCTGCGCCTCACACGGCGCATTGCGGCGGCACCGGCGCTCGCGCGCTATTCGCCGCAGGAGATCCTGCCGGGCGTCGCTTTCCAGACCGACGAGGAACTCGCCCAGGCGGCCGGCAAGATTGGCACGACCATCTTCCATCCGGTCGGCACGTGCCGCATGGGCGCGGACAACGATCCCGCCGCCGTGGTCGACAGCCGCCTGCGCGTGATCGGGCTGCGCGGACTGCGCATCGTCGACGCATCGGTCATGCCGACCATCACATCAGGTAACACCAACTCGCCGACCCTCATGATCGCGGAACGCGCGAGCGAAATGATCCGCGCGGACCGGCGCCATGTCGATGTGCAGGAAGTGATCGCGACCGCGCTTGCATGACACGCGCGACAGGTTGCTGACCGGCCTGCGTCAGCAATCGTCGCGCCATTCTCGAAACGGCTCCTCTCGCGGGGCCGCTCGCGTTTCTCTAGCCGACGCATGATTTGTATTGCTGCTGCTGGAATAAGCGCTCTAATCGTCCAAGCTTACTAAGTGCAAATCCCGATGATTGCGCTGCATCATTGGCGCGACAATGGCACCGAGGCAATGCATACCCGGTTTGTCGCGTGCTGTGTTTGTGCAGCACGCAATCCGCGGCGACAGCACCGAAGATCCTGAGTAACGCACGTTCGGGCACGCGCGAAGAAACCAAAACAACGCGCGGGTGAACACTTTGCTTCGCCCTCATTTCGCATGGAAGGGGACATGATTCTCGGCGACACGATTCTCGAAACGCGTGGCCTCACAAAAGAATTCAAAGGCTTCACCGCCGTGAATGGCGTGAACCTGCGCGTGCGCCGCGGCTCGATCCATGCGCTGATCGGACCGAACGGCGCGGGCAAGACGACCTGCTTCAACCTGCTCACCAAGTTTCTCGAACCGACGGCCGGACAAATCGTCTTCAACGGCGCCGACATCACACGCGAACGTCCCGCGCATATCGCGCGACGCGGCGTGATCCGCTCGTTCCAGATCTCCGCCGTCTTTCCGCATCTGACCGTGTTGCAAAACGTGCGCATCGGATTGCAGCGGCAACTCGGCACGTCGTTTCATTTCTGGCGCAGCGAGCGATCGCTCGACAGCCTCAATGACCGCGCGATGGATCTGCTTACGCAAGTGGGCCTCACCGATTTCGCCGACACGAAGACGGTCGAGCTCTCGTATGGCCGCAAACGCGCGCTCGAAATCGCGACCACGCTCTCGATGGAGCCCGAACTGATGCTGCTCGACGAACCGACGCAAGGCATGGGCCACGAAGATGTCGATCGTGTGACGGCGCTCATCAAGAAGGTCTCGGTCGGCCGCACGATCCTGATGGTCGAGCACAACATGAACGTGATCGCGGGCATCTCCGACACCATCACCGTGCTTCAGCGCGGCGAAGTGCTGGCCGAAGGCAACTACGCGGAAGTGTCGAAGAATCCGCTCGTGATGGAAGCCTACATGGGCAGCGCCGACGCCGCGCTGACAGGAGCGCACGCATGAGCACGATCGTGGAGGAACGACGCCCGCTCGATCAGCGCGGCGCAACGGGCAACGATCCCGCGCTCGAAATTGCCGGGCTACAGGCGTGGTACGGGGAATCGCACATCCTGCATGGCGTCGATCTGAAGGTGAATCGCGGTGAAGTCGTCACGCTGCTCGGACGCAACGGCGCCGGACGCACCACGACGCTGCGCGCGATCATGGGCCTCACCGGCCGCCGCACCGGATCGATCCGCGTCGGCGGGCGCGAAACCATTGGCATGCCGACGCACAAGATCGCGCATTGCGGCATCGGCTATTGCCCGGAAGAGCGCGGCATCTTTTCGAGCCTCTCGTGCGAGGAAAACCTCATGCTGCCGCCGCTCGTCGGCGACGAGAAGGCCAGCATGTCGCTCGACGAAATCTATTCGATGTTTCCGAACCTCGCGGAACGCCGTGCGAGCCAGGGCACGCGGCTCTCGGGCGGCGAACAGCAGATGCTCGCGGTCGCGCGCATCCTGCGCACCGGCGCGAATCTGCTTTTGCTCGACGAGATCTCGGAAGGACTCGCGCCCGTGATCGTGCAGGCGCTCGCGCGCATGATCCTGATGCTCAAGTCGCGCGGCTACACGATCGTGATGGTCGAACAGAATTTTCGCTTTGCGGCGCCGCTCGCCGATCGCTTCTATGTGATGGAGCACGGGAATATCGTCGAGCATTTCAACGCAGGGGAACTCGAAGCGAAGATGCCGGTGCTGCACGAACTGCTCGGGGTGTGACCGTTCGACGGTTCGCCGTGGTTCAGCACCGGTGCCGCGCGCGTGAATGCGCGGCAAGCGCACAGGCAACAACCATAAACCCATGGAGACTGGAATGAAAAAGAAGACTCTCGCGCGCCTCTCTTCCCTTTGCTTTGCGGCTGCGGCGGCGGGCGTTGCATTGACGGCGGGCAGCGCTCAGGCCGCCGACGGCAATACGGTGAAGATCGGTTTCGTCACGGACTTGTCGGGTCTCTATGCCGACATCGACGGTCAAGGCGGCCTCGAAGCGATCCGCATGGCGATCGCCGACTTCGGCGGTAAGGTCAACGGCAAGCCGATCGAACTCGTCTACGCGGACCACCAGAACAAGGCGGACATCGCGGCCTCGCGTTCGCGCGAATGGATCGACCGCGACGGCGTGAATGTCATCATCGGCGGCACCAACTCGGCGACCGCGCTTTCCACCGCGCAGGTCGCGGCGGAGAAGAAGACGCCGTACATCAACATCGGCGCGGGCGCAGACAACCTGACCAACGAGCAGTGTTCGCCGTACACGGTCCACTATGCGTACGACACGATGGCGCTCGCGAAGGGCACGGGCTCGGCCGTGACCAAGCAGGGCGGCAAGTCGTGGTACTTCCTCACCGCCGACTACGCGTTCGGCAAGGCGCTGGAAAAGAACACGTCCGACGTGGTGAAGGCCAACGGCGGACAGGTGCTCGGCGCGGTGCGTCACCCGTTGTCGGCGTCGGATTTCTCGTCGTTCCTGTTGCAGGCGCAAGGGTCGAAGGCGCAGGTGCTCGGCCTCGCGAACGCGGGCGGCGACACGATCAACTCGATCAAGGCCGCGAAGGAATTCGGCGTCACGAAGACGATGAAGCTCGCCGCGCTGCTCATCTTCATCAACGACATCCACAGCCTGGGACTGGAAACGACGCAAGGTCTCGTCGCCACCGACAGCTGGTACTGGAACAAGGACGACGCCGCGCGCAAGTGGGCGCAGCGCTACTTCGGCAAGATGAAGAAGATGCCGTCGAGCCTGCAGGCCGCCGACTACTCCGCGGTCACGACCTACCTGAAGGCGGTGCAGGCGGCGGGCACGACCGACAGCGACAAGGTCATGGAGCAGCTGCACAAGGCAAAGATCAACGACTTCTACGCGAAGGGCTACATCCGCGAAGACGGCAGCATGATCCACGACATGTACCTGATGGAAGTGAAGAAGCCGTCGGAATCGAAGGAGCCGTGGGACTACTACAAGGTCACCGCGACGATTCCCGGCGAGCAGGCGTTCGGGACCAAAGCCGAGTCGCGTTGCAAGCTCTGGAAGTAGTTCTGCATGAGTCGTGCACGAGCGGGACGCAACGGCGCGCGGCTGTAACTTGCCGCGTGCCGCCGTTTCCGCGCCAAAACCACTCTGACGGCAGATTCGATGGAAATTTTCGGCATTCCGCTCGCCGCGATGATGAGCCAGTTGCTGCTCGGGCTGGTCAACGGCTCGTTCTACGCGATCCTGAGTCTCGGCCTCGCGGTGATCTTCGGCTTGCTCAACGTGATCAACTTCGCGCACGGCGCGTTGTTCATGCTGGGCGCCATGCTCACCTGGATGGGCTTCTCGTATTTCAACGTGCCGTACTGGGCGATGCTGCTGCTCGCGCCGGTGATCGTCGGCGTGTTCGGCATGGTGATCGAACGCACGATGCTGCGCTGGCTCTACAAGCTCGATCACCTCTATGGCCTCCTGCTCACGTTCGGCATCACGCTCGTGATCGAAGGCGTGTTCCGCTCCGTCTACGGCTCTTCGGGGCAGCCCTACGACGTGCCGGCGCTCCTGTCCGGCGCGACCAATCTCGGCTTCATGTTCCTGCCGAACTATCGGGCGTGGGTGGTGGTGGCATCGCTCATCGTCTGCTTCGCGACCTGGTTCGTGATCGAAAAGACGCGCCTTGGCGCCTACCTGCGCGCGGGCACGGAGAACCCGAAGCTCGTCGAAGCGTTCGGCATCAACGTGCCGCTGATGGTCACGCTCACCTACGGTTTCGGCGTGGCGCTCGCGGCGTTCGCCGGCGTGCTCGCGGCGCCGGTGATCCAGGTGTCGCCGCTGATGGGCCAGTCGATGATCATCACCGTGTTCGCGGTCGTCGTGATCGGCGGCATGGGGTCGATCATGGGCTCGATCTTGACCGGGCTGCTGCTCGGCGTGATCGAAGGTCTGACGCGCGTGTTCTATCCGGAAGCGTCCGCGACGGTCGTCTTCGTCATCATGGCGCTCGTCCTCCTGGTGCGCCCGGCAGGACTCTTCGGCAAGGAAAAATGATGCAGAGAAAAGCGCTCTACGCGTTGTTGCTGATCGGCCTGATCGCCGCGCCGTTCGCGGGCGTGTATCCCGTGTTCATGATGAAGGTGCTGTGTTTCGCGCTCTTCGCCGCGGCGTTCAACCTGCTGATCGGCTATACGGGGCTGCTCTCGTTCGGTCACGCGATGTTCCTCGCGAGCGCCGGCTACACCACCGGCTACGTGATCCAGACGCTCGGCTCGACGCCGGAGATCGGCGTGATCGCGGGGACGGCGGTCGCGACGCTGCTCGGGCTCGTCGTCGGGCTGTTTGCGATCCGGCGCCAGGGCATCTACTTCGCGATGATCACGCTCGCGCTCGCGCAGATGGTCTACTTCGTGTTCCTGCAGGCGCCGTTCACGCATGGCGAGGACGGCCTGCAAGGCGTGCCGCGCGGCAAGCTTTTCGGCGCGATCGACCTCGGCTCCGACCTGACGCTCTACTACGTGCTGCTCGTCGTGATGGTGCTGGCATTCGCGCTGATCGTGCGAATCGTGCATTCGCCGTTCGGGCAGGTGCTGATCGCGATCAAGGAGAACGAGCCGCGCGCGATCTCGCTCGGCTACGACACCGCGCGGTTCAAGCTGCTGGCGTTCATCCTGTCGGCGGGGCTGGCGGGTCTCGCGGGGTCGCTGAAGGTGGTCGTGCTCGGTTTCGAGACGCTCGGCGACGCCTACTGGACGATGTCGGGCCTCGTCGTGCTGATGACGCTCGTCGGCGGCATGAGCACGATGTTCGGGCCGCTCTTGGGCGCGGCGATCATCGTGGCGCTGGAAAACCGGCTCGGCGATATCGGCAGCGCGCTCGCGAGGCTCACCGGCGTCGACTGGTTCAACTCGTTCGGCGAATCGGTGACCATCGTGACGGGGATCATTTTCATCGCGTGCGTGCTGGCGTTCCGGCGCGGTATCGTCGGCGAGATCATCGCGCGTGTGCGGCCGTTGCAGGGATAGCCAGAAATGGTTGGCGATCCGAATCAACTGTCGCAGAGGATTATCTGCGTTTAGCGGATGTCGATAAAACATCGCCCAATTAAGGTGCTTTTATGCACCACTAGGGTAAATGCTAGGTTGTGATCGATCGTTGCGCCATTTACTATGCGTCCTAGTTCTGTTGCACCGAATTTTTGAGGTGGAGAACGAGGAGACAACGAGGCACAAAGTGCCCGACCGAAAAGCGCTGTTGGATGATTCCAACAGCGCTTTTTTTATTTGTTTTCGCGTTATCGTTTTCTCTTTTGTCGGCTGAATTCAACGCCGATTAATGCACGTTTTCCCTTATCATTTTGAGCGGATTTCGCGGCATTTTCGAAAGCAGCGGCGAGCGGTCAATATCCCTTCAAAATGCTTGCTACGCGCGGCTCGCCTCCGCTACACTCGCCATTCGCCGACCGAGTGGTCGGTGATTCAATTCCGCAAATCCGTTGTTAATCACACGAATAATCACGGGGCAGAAAAGGCATGAAGTTCGCATTGCGCTGGACCGCGGCGGCGATGATCGCTGCGGGTAGTACGGTTTTCATCAGCACGCCGGTTTTCGCAGACATCAAAGTGGGCGTAACGGTTTCCGCGACGGGTCCGGCTGCATCGCTCGGCATTCCGGAGAAAAATACGGTCGCATTATTGCCGAAGGAAATCGCGGGGCAAAAGGTGCAATACATCGTGCTCGACGACGCCACGGATTCCACGCAGGCCGTCAAGAACGCACGCAAGCTGACGAGCGAAGATCACGTCGACGCGCTAATCGGCTCGACCGTCGTGCCGAACTCGCTCGCGATGATCGACGTCGCCGCGGAAACGTCCACGCCGATGATCTCGATGGCCGCGGCCGCTTCGATCGTCGAGCCGATGGACGCGAAGCGTGCGTGGGTCTTCAAGACGCCGCAGAACGATATCCTGATGGCGACGGCCATCGCGCAACACATGTCGAATCATGGCGTGAAGACGGTGGCGTTCATCGGCTTCTCCGACGCGTATGGCGAGAGCTGGTTCAAGGAGTTCGGCAAGGCGGCCGATCTCGCGAAGATCAAGGTCGTCGCGAACGAGCGCTTCGCGCGTAACGACGCGTCGGTAACGGGGCAGGTGCTGAAGATCGTCTCGCAGAATCCGGATGCGGTGCTGATCGCCGGCGCCGGCACGCCGGCCGCGCTGCCGCAAAAGACGCTCAAGGAGCGCAACTACAAGGGCAAGATCTATCAGACGCACGGCGTCGCGAACAACGACTTCCTGCGCGTGTGCGGCAAGGATTGCGAGGGCACGTTCCTGCCGGCGGGACCGCTTCTGGTCGCCGAGCAACTACCCGATTCGAATCCCGTGAAGAGGGCAGCGCTTGCTTATAAGAAGGCCTACGAAGCCGCGAACGGCGCGGGTTCGGTCTCGACCTTCGGCGGTCATGCATGGGACGCGGGTCTCATCCTGCAGCGCGCGATTCCGCTCGCGCTGAAGAAGGGCCAGCCAGGCACGCCCGCGTTTCGCGAGGCATTGCGCGCGGCCATCGAAGGCACGAAGGATCTCGCCGTGTCGCATGGCATCGTCAACATGAGCGCGAACGATCACTCGGGCCTCGATCAGCGCGCGCGCGTGATGGTCGAGATCGTCGGCGGGAAGTGGAAGCTCGTCAGCAACTGACCGTCGACACCATGAATTGAAACCGGAGAACAAAGGCGCGTTGCTTCCTACGCGCCTTTTTTTCTGCGCAACGAGAAGCCCGCACGCATTGAGCAGAGCGGGCCGTGAAGAGAGAGTAGGGCAGTGATGGCGGCGTGCACGGTCAGGGAAAACGATGCTAGGCACGCTTTGATGCGCTACATAGATTGACGCAGCAGCAACGGCGGCAACTCGATAACAACTCGCAGCAGCGCACCGTCGGGGTGCGCGACAGCAATTCGCGTTTGGAGACAGGTCATGAGAACCACAAAACACTGGGTACGTACGGGCATCGCACTGGCAATCGCGGGCATCGCGCTCACGGGTGCCAGCGCCGCGTTCGCGCAGGTGAAGATTGGCGTCACGCTTTCGGCGACGGGGCCGGCGGCATCGCTTGGCATTCCCGAGAAAAATACGATCGCGTTGTTGCCGAAGGAAATCGGCGGCAAGTCGGTCGAGTACATCGTGCTCGACGACGGCTCCGACACGAGCCGCGCCGTGCAGAACACCCGCAAGCTGATCGACGAAGACCACGTCGACGCGATCATCGGCTCGACCGTCACGCCGAACTCGCTGGCGATGATCGACGCGGCGTCGTCGGCGAAGACGCCGATGATCTCGATGGCGGCATCGGCGGCGATCATTTCGCCGATGGACGCGAAGAAGGCGTGGGTCTTCAAGACGCCGCAGAACGACGCGCTGATGGCCGACGCCATTGCGAGCTACATGGAAAAGCACGGCGTGAAGACGGTCGGCTTCATCGGCTTCGCGGATGCCTATGGCGACGGCTGGTACAACGTGTTCAGCGCGGCCGCCACGGCGCACAAGCTGAAGATCGTCACGAGCGAGCGCTACAACCGCACCGATACGTCGGTGACCGGCCAAGTGCTGAAGACGATGGGCGCGAATCCGGACGCGGTGCTGATCGCGGGCGCGGGCACGCCTTCCGCGCTGCCGGCGAAGGCGCTCAAGGAGCGCGGTTTCAAGGGCAAGGTCTATCAGACGCACGGCGTCGCGAATAACGACTTCCTGCGCGTGTGCGGCAAGGATTGTGAAGGCGAGCTGCTGCCCGCCGGTCCGGTGCTCGTGACCGATCAGTTGCCGGACAGCAACCCGGTGAAGAAGTCGTCGGCCGCCTATAAGAACGCGTATGAGAAGGCCTATGGCGCGGGTTCGCTCTCGACGTTCGGCGGCCACGCGTGGGATGCGGGCCAGATGCTCCAGCGCGCGATTCCCGAAGCGCTGAAGAAGGCCCAGCCGGGCACGGAAGCGTTCCGCGAGGCGCTGCGCGCGTCGCTGGAAAATCTCAAGGATCTTCCGGTCGCGCACGGCATCATGAACATGACGCCGACCGATCACAACGGCTTCGACGACCGCGCGCGCGTGATGGTGCAGATCGTCGACGGGAAGTGGAAGCTGCAGAACGACTGACGCGTTTTCGACGCGCCGTTGACCGGGCGCGTCTTGTTGTCGAAAGCGGCGCACCGGGTGGATCGGCGCGCCGCTTTCCCATGTTTTGCCGCGCTTCTACGCGCGGCGTGCCGATTTCAAAGAGGAAGTATGGACTTATCGATTGCGGCGATTCTCGCGCAAGACGGGATCACCACGGGCGCGATCTACGCGTTGCTCGCGCTCGCACTGGTGCTCGTGTTTTCCGTGACACGCGTCATCTTCATTCCGCAGGGCGAGTTCGTCGCGTATGGCGCGCTCACGCTCGCCGCGCTGCAAACCCAGAAGCTCCCCGCGACGTGCTATCTGCTGCTCGCGATGGGCGCTGGCTGCTTCGTCGCGGAATTAGCGGGCATCGTGCGGCATCCGTCGCGTTATCGGCACGTTGCGCGCACGCTCGTGGCGCTCGCGGGCAAATATCTCCTGTTCCCGGTCGCGGTCTATGCGCTCACTCAGGGCGTGTTCATGCAAACCCTGCCGATGGTCGCGCAGATCGCGCTCACGCTGCTGATCGTCGTGCCGATGGGGCCGTTCGTGTACCGCCTCGCCTATGAACCGATCGCGGAGGCGAGCACGCTGTTGCTGCTGATCGTCGCGGTGGCGGTGCACTTCGCGATGGTCGGCCTCGGGCTCGTGATGTTCGGCGCGGAAGGATCGCGCACGACACCGTTCTCGGACGCCAACTTCACGCTTGGCTCGGTAACGGTGTCGGGCCAGAGCCTGTGGGTGGTGGGCACGGCTGTCGTGCTGATCGTCGCGCTGTATTTCTACTTCGATCGCTCGATCTCGGGCAAGGCGTTGAGGGCGACGTCGGTGAACCGGCTGGGTGCGCGTCTGGTCGGCATAGGAACGACGCAAGCCGGGCGCCTGGCGTTCACGCTCGCAGCGGGTCTCGGGGCGCTCTGCGGCGTCCTGGTTGCCCCGATCACGACGATTTACTACGACTCCGGCTTCCTGATCGGCCTGAAGGGGTTTGTCGGCGCAATCGTCGGCGGTCTGGTGAGCTATCCGCTGGCGGCGGCGGGTTCGCTGCTCGTCGGCCTGCTGGAATCGTATTCGTCGTTCTGGGCGAGTGCCTACAAGGAGGTGATCGTTTTCACGCTGATCATTCCGGTGCTGCTGTGGCGGAGTCTGGCAAGTCCGCATTCGGAAGAAGAAGAGGAGTGAAGCGATGAAATTCCTGATCCGGAATAAGTTCTTTTGGGTTTTCCTGCTGGTGGTGTTCGCGCTGCCGGTCTTGCCGCAGCCGATCCGCGTGCCCGAATACTGGGTGACGCTGCTCAACTACATCGGTCTGTACTCCATCGTTGCGATCGGCCTTGTGCTGCTGACCGGCATCGGCGGGATGACGAGCTTCGGGCAGGCGGCATTCGTGGGCGTCGGCGCATACACGACGGCCTTCCTCACGACGCAGTTCGGTGTGTCGCCGTGGCTCGCGCTGATCGTCGGCATCGTGCTCACGGCGTTCATCGCGCTGCTGCTCGGCATGGTGACGATGCGGCTGTCGGGCCACTTCCTGCCGCTCGGGACGATCGCCTGGGGACTATCGCTGTTCTTCCTGTTCGGCAACCTCGAATTGCTCGGCAAGTACGACGGCATCAACGGTATTCCTGTGCTGAACCTGTTCGGGTGGCACTTGGAATCGGGCCGCAGCATTTACTACCTGATCTGGGTCGTGGTGCTGTTATCAGTCGTATCTGTTCAGAATCTGCTTAATAGTCGGCCGGGCCGCGCCATTCGCGCGCTGCGAGGCGGCGGAACGATGGCCGAAGCGATGGGCGTGAACACGGCGTGGATGCGCGTCGTGATCTTCGTCTATGCGGCGGTGCTGGCGGCGATTTCGGGCTTTCTCTACGCGCATCTTCAGCGCGCGGTGAATCCGACGCCGTTCGGCCTGAATCACGGCATCGAATTCCTGTTCATGGCGGTCGTGGGCGGGGTTTCGCATGTCTGGGGTGCGGTTCTCGGCGCGACGATTCTCACCGTCCTGCAGGATTATCTTCAGACGCTGCTGCCGAAACTGCTCGGCGCGAACGGTAACTTCGAAATCATCGTGTTCGGCGTGCTGATGGTCCTGCTGCTCCAGTACGCGCGGCAAGGCGTCTGGCCGTTCGTGTCGCGGCTGTTTCCGCGCGGACCGCGCGCGCATGTGCCGGAACATGCGGAGGCGTTGCCGCAGCGCAACAAACCGACGACGGGCGAGCGGCTTCTCGTCGTCGACAAGGCGCGCAAGGAGTTCGGCGGCCTCGTGGCGGTCAACGACGTGAGCTTCGAGGTCAAGGCGGGCGAGATCATCGGGCTGATCGGGCCGAACGGCGCGGGAAAGTCGACAACATTCAACCTCGTCACGGGCGTGCTTCAGGCGACGAGCGGTTCGATCACCTTCCACGGCGAACGAATCGACTCGCTGACTTCACGTGAAATCGTGAAGCGCGGTATCGGGCGGACGTTTCAGCATGTCAAGTTGCTGCCGGGTATGACGGTGCTGGAGAACGTCGCGATTGGGGCGCATTTGCGCGGCAATACGGGCGTCTGGAGAAGCATCGCGAAACTGAACGCTGCAGAGGAAGCGCGTCTGATGGCGGAGGCCGCGAAGCAGATTGCGCGCGTTGGGTTGGCAAAGCATCTATACGACGAAGCCGGCAGTCTGGCGCTGGGTCAGCAGCGCATCCTGGAAATCGCACGGGCGCTTTGTTGCGATCCCACGCTGCTGCTTCTCGATGAGCCTGCGGCTGGACTGCGCTATCAGGAGAAACTGCAACTTACCGAGCTACTTCGGAAGTTGAAGACGGAAGGCATGAGCGTTTTGCTTGTCGAGCACGATATGGATTTCGTGATGAATCTGACGGACCGCCTGGTTGTGATGGAGTTTGGCACGCGGATCGCGGAAGGTCTGCCGCAAGACGTGCAGAAAGATCCGGCGGTTCTCGAAGCATATCTAGGCGGGGTGGACTGAGATGAACCAAACAATCAACGTTACCGAGCCGATTCTGCAGGTCAGCGACTTGTCGGTGCGGTACGGGAAGGTCGAGGCATTGCATCAAGGCAAGCTGTCGGTCGGCGCGGGCCAGATCGTTTCGGTGATCGGGCCGAACGGCGCGGGCAAATCCACTTTGCTCAACGCGATCATGGGCGCTTTGCCGTCGACGGGGCACGCGAAGGGCGTCGTCCGTTATCTCGGCGACGACATTTCGTCGCTGGAAATCGAGCGCCGTGTTTCACGTGGAATGTGCTTGGTGCCCGAAAAGCGCGAACTCTTTGCCAGCATGACGGTGGAAGATAATCTGGTTCTTGGCGCGTATCGCCGAAAGCGTGCCGGCGAGCGAAATTATCTCGATCAACTGCCGCATGTCTTTGAGCTATTTCCGCGGCTGAAGGAGCGGAGGAAGCAGGCTTCGGGCACGCTCTCGGGCGGCGAGCGTCAGATGCTTGCGGTAGGGCGTGCCTTGATGGCGAAGCCGCAACTTTTGATGCTTGATGAGCCGAGCCTTGGGCTGGCGCCGCTGATCGTGAAGGAAATCTTCCATATCATCAGTGCGTTACGTGAAACCGGTGTCGCGACCTTGTTGATCGAACAAAACGCGCGTGCCGCGCTGCAGATTTCCGACTACGGCTACGTGCTGGAAACCGGCGAATTTGCGATGGAAGGGCCGGCGAGCGATTTGGCGCACAATCCGAGAGTCATCGAAACTTATCTAGGCCTGGCAAAAAAAGCCGTTTAATACAGCGCAAGCCTCATTTTCAACGGCGTGTTTCACGTGAAACACGCCGTTTTTTTATCGTTAGCCGATCGGCCGGAATTCGAGCGCAAAGCTTAAGCGATATAATCGCGAGATATTTCTCTCAAGGCTCGCGTCATTCGCACGCGAAATCTCATGCTTTTTCCGACAGAATTCGATGTGATCGTCGTTGGCGGCGGTCACGCAGGCACTGAAGCCGCGTTGGCTTCGGCTCGAATGGGCTGCAAGACGCTGCTGCTTACCCACAATATCGAGACGCTCGGCCAAATGAGCTGCAATCCGTCGATTGGCGGCATCGGCAAGGGACATTTGGTTAAAGAAGTCGACGCCCTCGGCGGTGCGATGGCCGCCGCGACGGACGAGGCGGGCATACAGTTCCGCATCCTCAACTCGTCGAAGGGACCGGCTGTGCGGGCGACCCGCGCTCAAGCGGACCGTCTGTTGTACAAGCAAGCCATTCGGCATCGGCTCGAAAACCAGCCCAATCTTTGGCTGTTCCAGCAAGCCGTCGACGACCTGATGGTGGAGGGCGATCGGGTGGTGGGCGCTGTAACCCAAGTGGGGGTGCGGTTCCGAGCGCGCGCTGTGGTGCTGACAGCCGGTACGTTTCTGGATGGAAAAATCCACGTTGGCCTGAACAATTACACGGGCGGCCGGGCGGGGGATCCTGCAGCGGTGTCTCTATCGGCGCGCCTCAAGGAACTGAAGCTTCCCCAAGGCCGGTTGAAGACGGGAACGCCGCCGCGAATCGACGGGAGAACAATCGACTATTCGAAGCTCGAAGAGCAGCCCGGCGACCTCGATCCGATTCCCGTATTCTCGTTTTTGGGCCGAGTGGAGCAGCATCCGCTACAAGTGCCGTGCTGGGTTACGCATACGAACGCGCGCACGCACGACATCATCCGTGCGGGATTGGATCGCTCGCCGATGTACACAGGCGTGATAGAAGGCGTGGGACCGCGCTATTGCCCGTCCATCGAAGACAAAATCCATCGGTTTGCGTCCAAAGACGCACATCAGATATTCCTGGAACCCGAAGGCCTTACGACGAACGAGTTTTATCCCAATGGGATTTCGACGAGTTTGCCCTTCGACGTCCAGCTTGAACTCGTGCGCTCGATGGTCGGACTCGAACACGCGCACATTCTCCGGCCGGGCTATGCCATCGAGTACGATTATTTCGATCCGCGCGGGCTGAAGGCTTCGCTTGAGACCAAGGCGATCGGTGGCCTATTCTTTGCCGGACAGATCAACGGTACGACGGGGTATGAGGAGGCCGCCGCGCAAGGTTTGCTTGCGGGAATCAACGCCGGATTGCAGGTGCAAGGGAAGGAAGCGTGGACGCCGCGTCGTGACGAAGCCTATCTGGGCGTCCTGGTCGACGATCTGGTGACGCGTGGAGTCTCCGAGCCGTATCGCATGTTTACGAGCCGCGCCGAGTATCGCCTTTCGCTGCGAGAAGACAACGCCGACATGCGGTTGACCGAGATCGGGCGGAAACTCGGCGTCGTCGACGACGCGCGTTGGGAGGCGTTCAGTCAAAAGCGCGAAGCTGTTTCACGTGAAACAGAGCGTCTTCGGACGACATGGGTCAATCCCAAAACGCTTCCCCCGGAGGAGGCGACGGCGTTGCTCGGAAAACCGATCGATCATGAATACAGCCTCGCGGACTTACTCCGCCGTCCCGGGGTTTCCTATGAAGGAATCTGTGCGCTTCGTGACGGAACGTGTGGCCCGGAATCCGCTCTCGCTGACGACCCAGTATTGCTCGCGCAGATCAAGGAGCAAATCGAGATCGGCGTGAAGTATCAGGGCTATATCGATCGCCAAGCTGGCGAGATCGAACGGAACGGTTCGCAGGAAAACACGCGCCTTCCCGAAGGAATCGACTATGCGGAGGTGCGAGGACTGTCGTTCGAAGCCCGGCAAAAGCTCACGCAGCATCGGCCGGAGACGATAGGCCAGGCGTCGCGTATTTCCGGAATCACGCCAGCTGCGATTTCGCTCCTCATGGTTCATCTGAAGCGCGGCCTCGGACGCCGCGCTGCGGCTGGCAGCACGGACACCGGCAGCGGTAACGCGCCGGCGGCGCAATGACAGGTCGCATGGGCGGAATGCCCAATGCAGAAGAATTACAAGCGCTCCTGCGGGACGGTGCGGCCGAATTGGGGCTTTCAATGTCCGATGCCGTGCAGCGGAAGCTGATCGACTACGTCGGCATGCTAGCCAAGTGGAACGCCGTCTACAACCTGACGGCGATTCGCGATCCGCGCCAGATGCTGATCCAGCACATTCTCGATTCGCTCGCGATTATTCCTTCGCTGTCCAGGCGTGGACCGTCGACCGCCCTTGACGTCGGCTCGGGCGGCGGCCTTCCGGGCATCGTCATGGCGATCGTCTTGCCCGACTTGCAAGTCACGTTGAACGACATCGTTCATAAAAAAACCGCATTTCAGTCGCAAGTGAAGGCGCAACTTGGTCTGACAAATCTATCGGTGGTCACCGGCCGCGTCGAGAATCTGCGGCCCGGAGTCGAAGTGCTTGGCAAATTCGATGTAATCGTGTCGCGCGCGTTCGCAGAGCTCACCGATTTCGTTACACTTGCGCGTCACCTGGTTGCCGACGAGGGCCGCATCTTCGCGATGAAAGGTATCCGGCCGGAGGCCGAAATCGCGCGACTTCCCGAAGGTGCAACCGTGCTCGACATCGAGCGGTTGCACGTACCGATGCTCGACGCAGAACGGCATCTGATCGAAATCGCTGTCGCACCACAATGAGCGCCGCAACCGGTATTGAAATACTCCACGCACGCCGAACCAACGCTGATCTTCTGGCAGCGAAGAAACGAGGACACTAAACGATGGCAAAAATCTTCTGCGTCGCGAATCAGAAGGGCGGCGTTGGAAAGACGACGACAACGGTCAATCTCGCAGCGAGCCTCGCGGCGCTGGACCAGCGGGTTCTGTTGATCGATCTGGACCCGCAGGGCAATGCCACGATGGGCAGCGGTATCGACAAGTCGGCGTGCGAGAACACGGTTTATGAAGTGCTGGTGGACGGCGTCACGTTGCGCGATGCGCGCACGCGTCCGGAAGCCGTCAATTACGACGTCCTGCCGGCCAACCGCGAGCTGGCCGGCGCGGAAGTGGAACTGGTCGGCATCGACAATCGCGAGCATGTGCTGCGCGCGGCGCTGGCCGAAGTCATCGAAGACTACGATTTCGTGCTGATCGACTGTCCGCCGGCGCTTTCGCTGTTAACGCTCAACGGGCTGTGCGCGGCAGACGGCGTGGTCATTCCGATGCAGTGCGAGTATTTCGCGCTCGAAGGGCTGTCGGATCTCGTCAATACCATCAAGCAGGTTCACGCCAATCTGAATCGCGACCTGAAAGTGATCGGCCTGCTGCGGGTCATGTTCGATCCGCGGATCACGCTACAGCAACAGGTTTCCGATCAGTTGAAGGAACATTTCGGCGGCAAAGTGTTCGACGTGGTTATCCCGCGCAATGTGCGCCTCGCCGAAGCGCCGAGCTACGGTCTTCCGGGCGTGGTGTTCGACAAGTCGTCTCGTGGCGCGCAGGCCTACATGCAGTTCGGCACTGAAATGATGGAGCGCGTACGCGCGCTCTGACCCCACACCCAATCGACGCGGCAAAGGCTGCCGGAGGAACCGAGATGAGCGCTGTAATGAAAAAGAAGGGCTTGGGCCGCGGACTCGACGCGTTGCTGGGCGGCAGTGTCGATATCACGGAGGCCGTGCGCAGCGAAGGCGTGCCGAGCGTGCTGCCGTTGTCGAAGCTGCAGGCAGGCAAGTATCAGCCGCGCACGCGCATGGACGAGGGCGGGCTGCAGGAACTCGCCGCGAGCATCCGCGCGCAGGGCCTGATGCAGCCGATTCTCGTGCGCTCGGTCGGGCCGGAGCAGTACGAAATCATCGCGGGCGAGCGACGTTTCCGCGCGGCGCGCATCGCCGGACTCGACGAGGTGCCGGTGCTCGTGAAGAACGTGCCCGATCAGGCGGCCGCTGCGATGGCGCTGATCGAGAACATTCAACGCGAGGATCTGAATCCGCTGGAAGAGGCGCAGGGCATCCAGCGTCTGCTCGACGAGTTCGATTTCACGCATGAGCAAGCGGCCGAATCGGTGGGGCGCTCGCGCAGTGCCGTATCGAACCTCTTGCGTCTGCTGAACCTTGCTACGCCGGTCCAGACGATGCTGCTTGCCGGCGACCTCGACATGGGCCACGCGCGCGCGCTGCTCGCCGTCGACGCCGCGACGCAGATTCAATTAGCCAATCAGGTCGTGAACAAGCGCATGTCGGTGCGCGAGACCGAAAAGCTCGTCACATCGACGACGAAGGAAACGCCGGCAACCAAGGCGCGTGTGGCGAACGATGGCGGACGGGACACGCGCAGGCTCGAAGAGGAATTGTCCGATCTGCTGTCGGCGAGCGTGAAGATCAAGGTCGGCGGGCGCGGGCGCGGCAAGCTCACCATCGATTTCGGCGATCTCGATTCGCTCGAAGGCATTCTCAGCCGGCTGCGCGGCACCGCCGACGCCGCTCGCGCCTGAGCGCGCCTTGTCGAGCACGGAGGCAAAGGACGTCGCCGCGCAGGGCGCGTTCGCGCGTGCCTGGGCGATCGTCAGCAAGGAGCCCGTCCTCGCAATTTTGATCGTCGCGCTCGTGGCGCTGCAGGTTGTGCACCCGCGCCCTTGGGCCTCGCTGCCCGCGCTGATCGACTGGCAAACGGTCCTCACGCTCGCCGGTTTGCTGATGTTGACGAAGGCCGTCGAATTGTCAGGATTCCTGATGTGGATGGCGCATCGCGTCGTGCATCGCATTCACAGCGAGCGCGCGTTGGCGTTACTGTTGGTCGGGCTCGCCGCCGGACTGTCGACGCTGCTGACCAACGACGTCGCGCTGTTCGCCGTCGTGCCGCTGGCGCTTTCGCTGCACAAGCTCGCACCGCTGCCGATCAAACGGCTCGTCATCTCCATTGCGCTCGCGGTGAACGCGGGATCGATACTGACGCCGCTCGGGAATCCTCAGAATCTCTTTCTCTGGCAGACGAGCGGCGTGTCGTTCGGCGCGTTCGTGTGGGCGCTCGCGCCGTTGTGCGCTGTTCTGATGACGATGCTGTACGTGCTGACGGCGTTCATGTTTCGCGCCGAGCCGCTGGACCTTTCCGGCGACGTCGAAGAACATCGCGTCGACCGCACGCTGTGTATCGTGGCGGCGCTGGCGTTCGTCGCATTCGTCGCGCTCGCGGATGCGCATCATGCCGGGCCGGCGCTCGTCGCGCTCGCCGTCGGCTTTCTGCTGTGGCGACGGCAGGTCGTGGTGAAGATCGACTGGCTGCTGCTCCTCATCTTCGTGCTGATGTTCATCGTGTTGCGCAGCGCCGCCGCGTTGCCGTGGGTCCACGACTCGATCGCGCGCATCGGCCTGCACACGCCGCTTCGCGCCTATGGCGCGGGCGCGGTGCTGTCGCAAGGGATCAGCA
Organism: Caballeronia sp. LZ024; assembly: GCF_031451455.1. Lineage (NCBI taxonomy): Bacteria > Pseudomonadati > Pseudomonadota > Betaproteobacteria > Burkholderiales > Burkholderiaceae > Caballeronia > Caballeronia sp. LZ024. The sequence continues at coordinate 3,289,706 of NZ_JARUXL010000001.1, forward strand.
ACGTGCCGGCTGCGATCATGCTCGCCGAGTTCTCGAAGGATTGGCGCGCGCTCGCGTTCGGCGTGAGCGTCGGCGGCTTCGGCATCGCGATAGGATCGCTCGCCAACCTGATCGCCGTGCGACTCAGCGGCGAGAAGGGCATGTGGACACCATTTCACATCGTATCGATCCCATTCTGGATCGTGGCAACGCTGATCGGAGCGTGGCTCGTGTGAGCTGAATGCGCGCCTTACAACCCGTCACGAACGGGCGATAAATGCAAGAAAATTCTCAGTCGATCGACTGATTTCCAGGAGCCGTCTGCTTGGTTTTTGACGCACCTAAACTATTGAATCCCCGACAACAATCGCTTACAATCCCCCGGATTTATCAGCTTGGCGACCCAGAAAGCGCGGCGTAATGGCGCTGTCGAATGACGGGACGAAAGTAGTCGAGAACCGGGACTTTTGGGCAGATAGTGTGATGACGGTGCGAGAGCAGAATCGAGCGCCGCGAGGCGGGCAAGACGGGCGCCGGTCGCCATCCGAAGCTAACCAGAACACATCCGGAGATCGGCCGCACAACTCGTTCGACGATTCGTGGGACGCCGAAGCGCAAGATAACAATATCGTTCCGCTCACGCGGGCTCAGGCAGAAACGCTGTTTGGTCCGGAAGTGAGTCGTCCATCGCGGGTCACGCCGTACAAGGTCGTGGCCGCGCAAATGGTTTTGTCCCTGGGTGCAACGCTGGCGTGGTGGCTGTTTTACAGTCCGCCGGGTGATGCCGCGCTGTCCGCCTTTCTGGGAGGAGCGATCTGCTGGGTGCCGAGCGCATTGTTCGCGGCACGCCTGAAAGCGAAGAGCGGCGCCGAAACCATCATGAGCTGGATGATCGGCGAGGCGCTCAAGATGGGTGCGACGATTGCTATGTTTGTCGCGATCGCGTTCTGGTACAAGGGCGCACTGTGGGTGCCGCTGTTGGTCACCTATCTGGTCGCGCTGAAGACGTACTGGATTGCGATGGTGTGGCGCTGAGCGCGCGGGTCGAGACGAAGCGCGCCGGCAGTTGGGCCGACAGTAACAGAGCAAATAAATACGTGCGGATTCCATATCCTGCACGCGGGCCTGCGCCCTGCGAGCCGCAAAGCCAACGCGGCGGCTCGGGGAGTCGACAGGCGGCGAAAGATTTTTGACAATTTGGGTGGCTTTAACGATATGGCAGCTAGCGAAGGAACGCGCGCTCTGGATCCGTCCGAGTACATTGCGCACCACTTGCAGAATCTTTCCAACCACCATCAGACGTCGATCTTCGATATCCACGTCTGGAATCTCGATACGTTGTTCTGGTCGATCGTCTGCGGCCTGGTCACGATCCTGATTCTCGGCCTCGCCGCCCGTAAGGCGACGTCCGGCGTTCCGGGGCGCTTCCAGAGCGCGATCGAGATGCTCGTCGAGATGGTCGAAGATCAATCGAAGTCGATGATCCACGGCAACCGCCGCTTCATCGCGCCGCTCGCGCTGACCGTGTTCGTCTGGGTTGCGCTGATGAATTCGCTCGACTTCATCCCCGTCGACCTGCCGGGCCGCGTGATCGGCTGGCTCGGTCTGTCGGAAGCCATTCCTCATCACCGCATCGTGCCGACCGCCGACCTGAACGGCACGCTCGGCATCGCGCTCGGCGTCTTCGCGCTGATGATTTACTACAACTTCAAGATCAAGGGCGCAGGCGGCTTCGTGCACGAGCTGCTGTCGGCTCCGTTCGGCGCGCATCCGCTCCTGTGGATCCCGAACCTTGCACTGAACATCATCGAGTTCGTCGCCAAGACGGTTTCTCTCGGCATGCGGCTGTTCGGCAACATGTACGCGGGCGAACTGCTCTTCCTGCTGATCGCCCTGCTCGGCAGCATGTGGCACTTCGGCGCGGACGCCTCCGTACTTGGCTTTCTCGGCCATGTGGTCGCGGGTACGGTCTGGGCGATTTTCCACATTCTGATCGTTCTGCTGCAAGCGTTCATTTTCATGATGCTGACGCTGGTGTACATCGGCCAGGCGCATGACACGCACTGACACGCTTTAAGTAGTCCCAGAATCAGCTCAGGTTTCACGGTTTCGTCTTTTATAAATCCAGTTCCAAAGTCTTTAATCAAAGGAGTGATCATGCAAGCTTTCATCGCCAACATCCAGGGTCTGACCGCCATCGGTATCGGCATCATCATCGGCCTGGGTGCAATCGGCGCCTGTATCGGTATCGGTCTGATGGGCGGCAAGTACATCGAGGCTTGCGCCCGCCAGCCGGAACTGATGAACCCGCTGCAAACCAAGATGTTCCTCTTGGCTGGTCTGATCGACGCGGCGTTCCTGATTGGCGTTGGTGTGGCAATGCTGTTTGCGTTCGCGAACCCGCTGCTCTCGAAGCTCGCAGGCTGAGGTTCCTCGGAAGTGTGCGTCTGACCCATCGTGAAGACGCAGGACGGAACGGATGAGGGCGCTTTATCGATGCAAATCGTCGATGAGCGCCTTACCGTTTCACTCTCCCGAAAAAGCAACGTTTAAGGAAACACCGTGAATCTCAACGCAACCCTGTTTGCGCAAATGGTCGTGTTTCTGATCCTCGCGTGGTTCACGATGAAGTTCGTGTGGCCGCCGTTGATCAACGCCCTCGATGAGCGCTCGAAGAAGATCGCCGACGGCCTCGCTGCCGCCGAAAAGGGCAAGACGGAACTCGAAGCCGCGCACAAGCGCGTCGACCAGGAACTCGCGCAAGCCCGCAATGACGGCCAGCAGCGTATCGCCGAAGCTGAAAAGCGCGCCGTCGCCGTCGCCGATGAAATCAAGGCCAACGCACAAGCCGAAGCCGCGCGCATCATTGCGCAAGCGAAGGCCGATGCGGACCAGCAAGTCGTGAAGGCACGCGAAACACTGCGCGCCGAAGTCGCGGCATTGGCCGTGAAGGGCGCCGAGCAAATCCTGAAGCGCGAAGTCGACCAGAAGGCGCATGCCGATCTGCTGAATCAACTCAAAACCGAGCTCTGATCATGGCCGAACTTGCAACCATCGCCCGTCCTTACGCAGAAGCGCTGTTTCGCGTGGCCGAAGCCGGTGATCTCGCGGCCTGGTCCAACTTCGTCGAGGAGCTGGCACAGGTTGCGCGTCTGCCGGAAGTGCTGTCGGTCGCCACGAACCCGAAGGTCAGCCGCGAACAGGTCAGCGACCTGCTGCTTTCCGCGGTGAAGTCGCCGTTCGCGCAGGACAACGCCCAGGCGAAGAACTTCGTGCATATGCTGGTCGATAACCATCGCCTGCCGCTGATGCCCGAAGTCGCCGTGCAGTTCGACGAGCTGAAGAACGCCCGCGAAGGCGCGGCTGACGCGTTGATCGTGAGCGCGTTCCCGCTCGAAGGCGAACAGTTGAACGACCTCGTCGCAAGTCTCGAACGCAAGTTCCAACGCAAGCTGAAAGCCACCGTCGAAACCGACTCGTCGCTGATTGGCGGCGTGCGCGTGACGGTTGGCGACGAAGTGCTCGATACCTCGGTCCGCGCGCGCCTCGCCAGCATGCAGACGGCTCTGACCGCCTGACGCGCCGAAGCTGGCACGCAACAGAATTGACTATCAGGAGCGAATAATGCAACTCAATCCCTCTGAGATCAGCGAGCTGATCAAGAGCCGGATCCAGGGCCTTGAAGCGAGCGCGGACGTTCGCAACCAGGGCACCGTGATCTCCGTGACCGACGGTATCGTGCGCATCCACGGCCTGTCGGACGTGATGCAGGGCGAAATGCTCGAATTCCCGGGCAACACGTTCGGCCTCGCGCTGAACCTCGAGCGCGACTCGGTCGGCGCCGTGATTCTGGGTGAATACGAACACATTTCGGAAGGCGACATCGTCAAGACGACGGGCCGCATTCTCGAAGTGCCGGTGGGTCCGGAACTGCTCGGCCGCGTGGTCGATGCACTCGGCAACCCGATCGACGGCAAGGGTCCGGTCAACGCGAAGATGACCGACGCAGTCGAAAAGATTGCTCCGGGCGTGATCTGGCGTAAGTCGGTGTCGGAGCCGGTCCAGACCGGCCTGAAGTCGATCGACGCGATGGTTCCCGTCGGCCGTGGTCAGCGCGAACTGATCATCGGCGACCGCCAGTGCGGCAAGACCGCCGTCGCGATCGACGCGATCATCAACCAGAAGGGCAAGAACCTCTTCTGTATCTACGTCGCGATCGGCCAGAAGGCTTCGTCGATCATGAACGTGGTGCGCAAGCTCGAAGAAACGGGCGCGATGGAATACACGATCGTCGTCGCGGCTTCGGCTTCGGAATCGGCCGCGATGCAATATCTCGCGCCGTATGCCGGCTGCACGATGGGCGAATACTTCCGCGATCGCGGCCAGGACGCGTTGATCGTCTATGACGACTTGACCAAGCAAGCGTGGGCGTATCGCCAGATTTCGCTCCTGCTGCGCCGCCCGCCGGGCCGTGAAGCGTACCCGGGCGACGTGTTCTATCTGCACTCGCGTCTTTTGGAACGCGCGGCTCGCGTGTCGGAAGACTACGTCGAGAAGTTCACCAACGGCGAAGTGAAGGGCAAGAGCGGCTCGCTGACGGCGCTGCCCGTCATCGAAACGCAAGCCGGCGACGTGACCGCGTTCGTTCCGACGAACGTGATCTCGATCACCGACGGCCAGATCTTCCTGGAAACCGACCTGTTCAACGCTGGTATCCGCCCTGCGATCAACGCGGGCGTGTCGGTGTCGCGAGTCGGCGGTGCAGCGCAGACCAAGGTCGTGAAGAAGCTGTCGGGCGGTATCCGTACCGACCTCGCGCAGTATCGTGAACTCGCGGCGTTCGCGCAGTTCGCATCGGACCTCGACGAAGCCACCCGCAAGCAGCTCGAACGCGGCCGCCGCGTGACGGAACTGCTCAAGCAGCCGCAGTATCAGCCGCTGCAAGTGTGGGAACTGGCTGTCGCGCTGTTCGCGGCGAACAACGGTTATCTCGACGACCTCGAAGTCAGCCAGGTGCTGCCGTTCGAAAAGGGTCTGCGCGAATACCTGAAGACGAGCCACGCCGACATGATCAAGCGCATCGAAGACAACAAAGACTTGTCGAAGGACGACGACGGCGCACTGCATGCCGCGCTGAAGGACTTCAAGAAGTCGGGCGCTTACTGATCTCAACATTGATCGGGACTTTGGAGCGGCGCGGGCCGCTTCGGGCCGCAAGGCAGGATGAAGCACCCCGCGCCACTCTGATCAGGGAGTCAGCAAATGGCTGGAATGAAGGAAATTCGCGGCAAGATCAAGAGCGTGCAGAACACGCGCAAGATCACGAAGGCGATGGAGATGGTGGCCGCATCGAAGATGCGCCGCGCGCAGGAACGCATGCGCGCCGCCCGTCCGTACGCCGATAAGGTTCGCGACATCGCGGCGCACATGAGCGCAGCCACGCCCGAGTACCGTCATCCGTTCATGGTGAAGAACGAAGGCGCGAAAGTGGCCGGCATCATCCTCGTCACGACGGACAAAGGTCTGTGCGGCGGCATGAACACGAACATCCTGCGTGCATCGGTTCAGAAGTTCAAGGAACTGGAGCAGCAGGGCACGTCGATCGAAGCATCGGCGATCGGCGGCAAGGGCCTCGGCTTTCTGAATCGCCTGCGCGCGAAGGTCGTGTCGCAAGTCACGCATCTCGGCGACACGCCGCATCTGGAAAAGCTGATCGGCGCGGTGAAGGTGCAGCTCGACCTGTACTCGGAAGGCAAGATCAACGCGGTGTACCTGGCGTACACGCGCTTCGTCAACACGATGAAGCAGGAAGCGGTGATTGAGCAACTGCTGCCGCTGTCGGCGGAAGACTTCAAGCGCCGCGACGACGAAGCAGGGTCCGTCACGCCGAAGACGTCGTGGGACTACATCTACGAGCCGGATGCGCAGACCGTCGTCGATGAATTGCTCGTGCGTTATGTGGAGGCGCTCGTCTATCAGGCGGTCGCGGAGAACATGGCGTCGGAGCAATCGGCCCGAATGGTCGCGATGAAGGCCGCGTCGGACAATGCGAAGACCGTGATCGGCGAATTGCAGCTCGTCTACAACAAGAGCCGGCAGGCCGCGATTACGAAAGAACTCTCGGAAATCGTCGGCGGCGCCGCTGCGGTCTGATGACCGCGTGAGCTGAATCAAACAGTATCTAAAGGAAATGCGATGAGTACTACTGCTTTGGTAGAAGGCAAGATCGTACAGTGCATCGGCGCGGTGATCGACGTGGAATTCCCGCGTTCGGACATGCCGAAGATTTACGACGCGCTCGTTTTGGAAGGCTCGGAACTGACGCTGGAAGTCCAGCAGCAGCTGGGCGACGGCGTGGTCCGCACGATTTGTCTGGGTGCTTCGGACGGGCTGCGTCGCGGCACGGTCGTGAAGAACACGGGTAAGCCGATCAGCGTGCCGGTCGGCAAGCCGACGCTCGGCCGGATCATGGACGTGCTCGGCCGTCCGATCGACGAAGCCGGTCCGATCAACTCGGACGTGACGCGCGGCATTCACCAGAAGGCTCCGAAGTTCGACGAGCTGTCGCCGTCGACGGAACTGCTGGAAACCGGCATCAAGGTGATCGACCTGATCTGCCCGTTTGCAAAGGGCGGCAAGGTTGGTCTGTTCGGCGGCGCCGGCGTGGGCAAGACCGTGAACATGATGGAACTCATCAACAACATCGCGAAGGAACACGGCGGTTATTCCGTGTTCGCGGGCGTTGGCGAGCGTACCCGCGAAGGGAACGACTTCTATCATGAAATGAAGGACTCGAACGTTCTCGACAAAGTGGCGCTCGTGTACGGCCAGATGAACGAGCCGCCGGGCAACCGTCTGCGCGTGGCGCTGACCGGCCTCACGATGGCCGAGCACTTCCGCGACGAAGGTCTGGACGTGCTGTTCTTCGTCGACAACATCTACCGTTTCACGCTGGCGGGCACGGAAGTGTCGGCACTGCTCGGCCGTATGCCGTCGGCAGTGGGGTATCAGCCGACGCTGGCTGAAGAAATGGGCAAGCTGCAAGAGCGCATCACGTCGACCAAAACCGGTTCGATCACGTCGGTTCAGGCCGTGTACGTTCCTGCGGATGACTTGACCGACCCGTCGCCGGCTACGACCTTCGGCCACCTGGACGCAACCGTCGTGCTCTCGCGTGACATCGCGTCGCTCGGCATCTACCCGGCCGTGGACCCGCTCGATTCGACCTCGCGTCAGATCGACCCGAACGTGATCGGCGAAGAGCACTACACGATCACGCGCGGCGTGCAGCAGACGCTTCAGCGTTACAAGGAACTGCGCGACATCATCGCGATTCTGGGCATGGACGAACTGTCACCGGAAGACAAGCTGTCGGTCGCGCGCGCGCGGAAGATCCAGCGTTTCCTGTCGCAGCCGTTCCACGTCGCGGAAGTGTTCACGGGTTCGCCGGGCAAGTACGTGCCGCTCAAGGAAACCATCCGCGGCTTCAAGATGATCGTCGAAGGCGAGTGCGATCATCTGCCGGAGCAGGCGTTCTACATGGTCGGCACGATCGACGAAGCCTTCGAAAAGGCCAAGAAGATCCAGTAAGGCTTGAGTGCAGGCAACGTGGCGCGGATTCTGCGGCCGTCAAGGAAGAAGCCGCGCCAAACGCATTACGCTCAACCAGGAATCGACACCATGGCAACCATCAAAGTAGACGTCGTCAGCGCGGAAGAGCAGATCTTCTCGGGCCAGGCGAAGTTCGTCGCGCTGCCGGGCGAAGCGGGTGAACTCGGCATTTTGCCGGGCCACACGCCGCTCATCACGCGCATTCGTCCGGGCGCGGTGCGCATCGAGGCGGAAGACGGCTCGGAAGAATTCGTGTTCGTCGCGGGCGGGATTCTCGAAATCCAGCCGGGCGTCGTAACCGTGCTCGCCGATACGGCGATCCGCGGCGCCGACCTCGACGAAGCGAAAGCCGAGCAGGCGAAGAAGCGTGCCGAAGAAGCGCTGCAAAACACGGGTTCGAACCTCGAATACGCGACCGCGCAAGCGGAACTGGCGTACGCGACGGCTCAAATCGCGGCGATTCAGCGTTTGCGGAAGCTTCGCGCGCAGCATTGAGCGCGGGCCGGTTGGCCGCGCAATGAGATGCAGTAAAAAGGGCTCCCATACGGGAGCCCTTTTCTTATGCGCTCACGCGAACTTATCGCGCGTCGCCGTTGAGCACGCTCACGCGCATGACGCCCTGACGATCGTAGAAGTAATTATCGGCGCCGAAAAGCCAGCCGCCGACGTGCAGATGAGCGCGAATCAACTCGCGTCCCGTTGCGGTGAATTTCGGATCGCGCAACAGCATATCGAGTTCGTTCTGTGTGACCTGATGACCGGGCGGGAAGCCGGCGGTGAACCACTTCGATTTTCACAACGTGCGTCTGCGCGTCGATATCGAAGCGGATTGCGCCGTCGGCGTCGTCGCTCGGCGAGGTGAGCACGCCGTCGATCTCGGCGCTGAAGTCCCAGCCGCCCGCTGTTTGTAAACCAGCGAAACGCGGTCCGCATGTGCACGATCACGAACTCGAAGAGCTTGTACTGCCCCGGCGGCAGATCGAGCGTCAGCTTGTTTGTTCCCGTCACGGTGAGTACGCCGCCAATCAGCTTTGCCGGATCGACGTAGCGTCTGCTTTCGCGATATCGGCATAGTGCTGCGATGCGAGCGTGACGCCGAACGCATACTGGATCGTGTCGTCCGGGTCCGAGCGCCCGTTCGCGTCCGAACCTGGCACGCCGGCCCCCATTTTTGGATAACTCGATGCCGCTTGTTTCGGAGCAACGCATGGAAACTCCTTATGGATGAAGAGCTCGGGAACGAAGCCAGATGGCGGAACACGTTGAGAACTGCGTACTCCCGGCGGAATAATTAGGAATCCGAACGCACAAGGCGCAGTGTCTTTCCATCGATTCGAGTCCGCTCCAGGTCATTGGATTACATGCTGAAAGAAAAGTCCATGTGTTGCAGTGGTTACGCGTGCGACGCGTTGGCACAGTTCGCCACGGGCGCGCTGTAGCCGCCGCCCATGAACGAGGCTGGCGGGGCGGCGAGCGGGACACGCACTGCACGCGCTGCGGGTAAAACTTGATGCCGTGCTGTAAATGACCGGTGGCACAATCGGCTTTCCGAATTCATTTCAAATACATTTCGTTCCGGAGCGATCCCTTCGGAGGAGGCACTAACATGGCAAGCGACGCCACTGGCGCAGTGAACGCGCAAATCGAACCGCGCGACGGCCTTTCCTACGTCCGCGGCTCGACCGACATTCCCCTCTCCGACGCCACCGTCTCGCGCTTCCTTTTGAATACGGTCGCGCGCTTTCCCGACCAGCCGGCCGTCACGTTCCGCGAGCAGAACATCCGCTGGACGTGGCGCCAGTTCGCCGACGAAGTCGACATCCTCGCAAGCGGCCTGCTCGCGCTCGGTATCGACAAGGGCGATCGAGTGGGAATCTGGTCGCCGAACCGCGCTGAATGGCTGCTGACGCAGTTCGCGACGGCGCGGATCGGCGCGGTGCTGGTGAACATCAATCCGGCTTATCGGCTCGCCGAACTCGAATACGCGCTCAACAAGGTCGGCTGTCGCGCGCTGATCGCGGCCGAGCAATTCAAGACGTCGAAGTATCTGGACATGCTGCAAACGCTCGCGCCCGAACTCGCCGACGCCGAGCCGAACGCGCTTCACGCCGCGAAGTTGCCGACGTTGCGCACGGTGATCCGCATGGGCGAGGCGAAAACGCCCGGCATGCTCAATTTCGGCGATGTCATGGCGCGCGGCCGCGAGCAACTCGATACGCCCAAGCTCGACGTACTCGAAGCAACGCTCGACGCTCACGAGCCGATCAACATCCAGTTCACGAGCGGCACGACCGGCAATCCGAAGGGCGCGACGCTCACGCACCACAACGTCGTGAACAACGCGCGCTATATCGCGATGGCGATGCGCCTCTCCGAGAACGATTCGCTGTGCATTCCGGTGCCGCTTTATCACTGCTTCGGCATGGTGCTGGCGGTGCTCGCGTGCGTTTCGACGGGCTGCGCGATGGTTTTCCCCGGCGAAGCCTTCGATCCCGCCGCGACGCTCGCCGCCGTCCACGAGGAACGCTGCACGGCGCTGCACGGCGTGCCGACCATGTTCATCGCCGAACTCGATCATCCCGACTTCGCCAAGTACGACCTGAGCCGCCTGCGCACGGGCATCATGGCCGGCTCGCCGTGCCCGATCGAGACGATGAAGCGCGTCGTGTCGACGATGAACTTGCGCGAGATCACGATCGCCTACGGGATGACGGAAACGAGCCCGGTGTCGTTCCAGAGTTCGACGACCGATCCGCTCGACAAGCGCACGACGACGGTCGGCCAGATCCAGCCGCACCTCGAAGTGAAGGTGATCGATCCGACGGGCGAAATCGTGGCGGTCGGCGAGACGGGCGAGCTGTGCACGCGCGGCTATTCGGTGATGAAGGGCTATTGGGGCGAAGAAGAAAAGACGCGCGAATCGATCGTCGATGGCTGGATGCACACCGGCGATCTCGCGACGATCGACGCCGAAGGCTATTGCAACATCGTCGGCAGGCTCAAGGACATGCTGATTCGCGGAGGCGAGAACGTCTATCCGCGCGAGATCGAGGAGTTTTTGTTCCGGCATCCGAAGGTGCAGTCGGTCCAGGTGTTCGGCGTGCCCGACCAGAAATACGGCGAGGAAGTGTGCGCATGGATCGTCGTGCGGCCCGGCGAGCACGCGACCGAGCAGGACATTCGCGAATTCTGCCAGGGGCAGATCGCGCATTACAAGATTCCGCGTTATATCCGCTTCGTCGACGAGTTGCCGATGACCGTGACCGGCAAGGCGCAAAAATTCGTCATGCGCGCGCGGATGATTGAAGAACTGAAGGTAGCGGAGACAAAAACGGCTTGAATCGACGGAGAACGCGTCGCGTTCTCTCATCGACATCGACAGTCGCAACAAACGCGCGATTCGTTTCAGGAATCGCGCAAACGTTTGTCCGGACGAAAAAAAAGCGGGCCTGGAGCCCGCTAAAAACCACACGCTACGGGGTTAGCGCGAGGAGACCAAAGGTGGGAACGACTTCGATACCGCATGTGGACCGAAGAACGACCCCAGCAAAGATGTCCCAGTGGAGGGTTTCGGCGATTGCCGACTATCAGGCGCGTGGTCTTTTCTTACACACCGCACCCAACACATCCGTGTTGAAACCGTTTGAAGAGATTGTGGGCGAATTGATCTGAAGTCGCCGTAACAAAGTGTTTCAGGTTGTAACCCGCGTCGCATAAGGCGCAGCGGAAATATCTAAGCGCTTTTTGCGGCAAATTCGAATATAAATTGTTCGACCATTGGAAATTACCGCCCGGCGAATTGGCGTTATGGTCCGATTGCTATTTTTCAGACTAGTGCAAAAACTCTAAAAGTCCGCGAAAATCGAACGCGCGGTCTAATGAAATCGAAAAGCATTTTGGACAGGCAAGGAATAAATCGGCCGTCCACGCGAAAACACGGAGACAAGAATTGACCATCGATGCGGACCTTCTCGGCTACTACCGCGCGGTTGCCGAAGCCTTCCCGCCGCTTCTGCCCGACGCCGATGCGCAGGCCGTGCGCCAGCGCTTTAGCGACGTCGCGCGCACCTTCGCACGGGTGCGCTCCGGGGAAATCGCCGTGACGGACACCGTGCTGCCGCTCGAGGGGCGCGAACTTCCGGCGCGCTTTTATCGCCCGGCGGCGGCGAGTGGCGCGCTGCCGCTGCTCGTTTATTTTCACGGCGGCGGCTGGGTCGTCGGCGACCTCGACACGCATGACGAACTCGTCGCCCGCCTCGCCATCGACGCGAATTGTGCCGTCGCCAGCGTCGACTATCGGCTTGCGCCGGAGCATCCGTTCCCCGCGCCGTGCGACGACGCGCTCGATGCGCTGCTCTGGCTCGCGGAACATCGCTCGCGGCTCGGTTTCGTCACCGACCGGCTGGCCGTCGGCGGCGACAGCGCAGGTGCGCATCTCGCGGCCGTCGCGGCGCGCGGTGCCAATGAGCGCGTCGCCGGGCTGGTCGGCGCGCAGTTGCTGCTTTATCCGGCGATGCGCCGCCAGTTCGAAAGCGCGAGCTGTATCGCGAACGCGAACGGCCCGGGGCTCACCAACGACGAAATGAAATGGTACTGGATGCAATTTCTGTCCGGCGCGGTACCGGCCGCCGACGACGTCCGCGCGTTCCCGCTCGCCGAGCCGTTCGAACGCGCGCCGTCGCCGGCGCTGATCGTCGCCGCCGCGCACGATCCGCTCTACGACGACGCCTTCGAACTCGCGCGTTTTCTGCAAGCCAGCGGCGGGCGCGTCGAGCTGATCGACGCCGCCGACATGACGCACGGCTTCGGCCGCATCCAGTCGCATTCGCCGGCGGCGGCGGCGCATATGAAGCGCGTCGCGGCGCGTGTCGGCGAGATGCTGCGCTAGCGCGTCACTTCAGCCATTTGTCGACGACCGACTGAAACTCGCCGGTCGACCGGGCGAGGTGCAGCCACTGATCGACGTACTGCTGGAACGGCACGTCGCCGCGCGGCACGAGATACGCCTTTTCCCCGAACTGGAACGGCTTGTCCGGATGCACCGAGCACAGTCCCGGGTTGAGCTTCTGCTGCAGCAGGGTTTCCGAGGCGTCGGTGACCATCACGTCGGCGTGACCGTCGAGAATCTGCTTGAAGATCGTCACGTTGTCCGGATACTCGATCAGCTGCGAGTGCGTGAAGAATTGCTTCGCGAAGCGCTCGTTGGTGCCGCCGGGATTGACGATCGTGCGCACGGCCGGCTGGTCGATCTGCTCGACGGTTTGATATTTCTCCACGTCGTCGCAGCGCACGATCGGCGTCTTGCCGTCGACCATGTACGGCTCGGTGAAGAACGCGCGCTTCTGGCGTTCGAGCGTCGTCGAAACGCCGCCGACCGCGATGTCGCATTTCGCGACGAAGTCGTTCATCAGATTCGACCACGACGTCTTCACGTACTCCGCCTTCACGCCGAGCGATTTCGCGAGGCTCTCGGCGAGATCGATGTCGATGCCCTCGAACTGGCCGTCCGGTTTCAGGAAGCTGTACGGCTTGTAGTCGCCGGTCGTGCAGACGCGCAGCGTGTGGCGGGCGAGGACGTCGTCCAGACGCGAGGGCGCCGGCGCCGCGACCGCGGGCGTCGCGCTGGCTGCGGGCCGTCCCGAGACGGTTCCGGCCTGAACGGTCTGCGCGAGCGCGCTGCCGGTGAACGAGACCGCCGCCGCCGCGACGAGGTGAACGAGGAAATTTTTCATTGGTTTTCTTGTGGGTTGGTATGGCCGTCGATCATAGCGACGGATGCGGCACTTGAACAATGCACGCGATCCCCGATCGCGCCGCGGCCGCCGAGCCCGCACCGTCTGCCACCGCAAAAAGGGGAGGCCGCTCCGGTAGAATGGCTCTTTGCCTTCCAGCACCGAGCGACGTGGCCCATACCCTTCTCAACGATACTTTCCTGCGCGCGCTGCTGCGCCAGCCGACCGACTACACGCCGATCTGGCTGATGCGTCAGGCGGGCCGTTATCTGCCGGAGTACAACGCCACGCGCGCGCGCGCCGGAAGTTTCCTCGGTCTCGCGAAAAATCCCGACTACGCGACCGAAGTCACGCTTCAGCCGCTCGAACGCTTTCCGCTCGACGCCGCCATCCTCTTTTCCGACATCCTGACGATTCCCGACGCGATGGGGCTCGGCCTGAATTTCGTGCAGGGCGAAGGTCCGCGTTTCGAGCGCACGGTGCGCACGGAAGCCGACGTCGCGAGGCTCGCGGTGCCGGACATCGACGCAACACTGCGCTACGTCACCGACGCCGTCAGCCAGATCCGCCGCGCGCTCACCGATGGCGAAGGCCGCCAGACAGTCCCGCTGATCGGCTTCTCGGGCAGCCCGTGGACGCTCGCGTGCTACATGGTCGAGGGCGGCGGCTCGGACGACCATCGCACGGTCAAGTCGATGGCATACGCGCGGCCGGACCTGATGCACCGCATCCTCGACATCAACGCGCAAGCGGTCGTCGCGTACCTGAACGCGCAGATCGAAGCGGGCGCGCAGGCCGTGATGATCTTCGACACCTGGGGCGGCGCGCTCGCCGACGGCGCGTACCAGCGTTTTTCGCTCGACTACATCGCGAAGGTCGTGGCGGGCGTCAAGCGCGAGCACGACGGCGCGCGGGTGCCGGTGATTACGTTCACGAAGGGTGGCGGGCTGTGGCTGGACGAAATCGCGTCGATCGGCGTCGACGCGGTCGGGCTCGACTGGACCGTCAACCTCGGCGCGGCACGGGCGAAGGTCGGCGACCGGGTGGCGCTGCAGGGCAATATCGATCCGAGCGTGCTGTTCGCGCCGCCGGCGGCGATTCGCACCGAAGCGCGCGCCGTGCTCGACAGCTTCGGCAACCATCCGGGGCACGTGTTCAACCTCGGTCACGGCATCTCGCAGTTCACGCCGCCGGAACACGTTGCAGAACTGGTCGATGAAGTGCATCGCCACAGTCGCGCCATCCGGCAACGCAATACCGTTTGAGCGTTCGTTTGTTGCGGTGCGGTAATCGGGCGCATCAAGGCCCGTTTGTTGCAGCGCACTTTCGATGTCGCGAAAGCCCGCCCCCGAGCCATTTCACGAATGTCAAGCCTTGACTTATGCACATTTTTTACGTTGCGGCGCGCCATCAGACGTATCAGTGAAAACGCTCAATAAAGTCTGTCTATGTGTCGGTCAAGTCATTGATTAAAAAGAATTAATTAGCTCTATACCCGAAAAGTGGGCACGCATGCAGAAGCACCCGGCATGCCTCTTTTTCGAACTGTCAACTGAAGTTCTCAACAAAGTTATCCACAGGCCTGTGGAAAGCCGCCAATTCTCAAAAATAATCCTGAACTTAGCGCGGATTGTGATGTTTCACTTTAAGTGCGAGGCGCAAAGCCTTGTGCTGTCGTCGGCGTGTTTCGACGGCCTGTGCGGGCGGCGCGAGACATGAGCGCCGTTTTCGTCCGCGTCGCGCTCGATCATCCGCTGCCGACGCTCTTCGACTATCGCTACGATCTGGCGCCCGAGCCCGCGCCGGGGTTACTCGTGCGCGTGCCGTTTGGGCGTCGCGATGTGGTCGGGATGATCTGCGAAGTCACTGCGCAAAGTGACGTGCCGGCGGAGAAACTGCGCGCCGTCGATGCCATCTGCGACGTCTGCGCGCCGCTCGCGGACGAATGGCGCGCGTTGGCCGCGTTCGCCGCCGACTATTACCAGCGCGGATTGGGCGAGGTCGCGCTGCCCGCGCTGCCGCAAGCGTTGCGCGATGCGTCGCGCTGGGCGCGTCTTTTCGCGCCGCAAGAGCGCTATCGCCTGCTGCCCGCCGGGCGCGCCGCGTTGCCGGACGCGCTTCCGGCCCGCGCGAGCGCGTTGCGTCGATTGGCGGAGGCGCTTGCGGCTCAGCCGACGCTCGCCGCCGCCGACGCCCGCGCGCTGCATCCGAAAGCGAGCGCGACGCTCGACGACTGGCAGTCGCGAGGCTGGGTCGCGCTGGAAACCGTCGACGACACGACCAGCGCCGCCCAGCCTCCCGCCCTGACCGACGATGCCTTGCTACCCCGCTTGACGCCCGAGCAGCAGGAAGCCGTCGACGCGATCACCGCGGCGCATCGGTTCGCGCCATTCCTGCTGCACGGCGTCACGGGCAGCGGCAAGACCGAGGTCTACCTGCACGCGCTCGCCGGCTTGCTGCATGCGCGGCCGGATGCGCAGGCGCTCGTCCTCGTCCCGGAGATCAACCTCACGCCGCAGTTCGAAGCCGCGTTCCGCACGCGCTTCGCCGCGTTGCCGGACGGCGCGATCGTCACGATGCACAGCGGCCTCGCGGAGGGCGAGCGCGCGCGCAACTGGATTGCCGCGCACACCGGGCGCGCGCGGATCGTGCTCGGCACGCGGCTCGCGATCCTCGCCTCGCTGCCGAAGCTTTCGCTGATCGTCGTCGACGAAGAGCATGACCCCGCTTACAAGCAGCAGGAAGGGTTGCGCTATTCCGCCCGCGACCTCGCGATCTATCGCGCGAAGCAACTCGGCATTCCGGTGGTGCTGGGTTCGGCGACGCCCTCGCTCGAAAGCTGGTGGCAGGCCGAGCAAGGCCGCTACACGCGGCTTTCGCTGACACGCCGCGCCGTCGCCGAGGCGGTGCTGCCGGCCGTGAAGCTCGTCGATCTGGAAGAAGAGCACAGGCGCGGACGCGCGTCGATCGACGGTTTGTCGGGGCCGCTCGTCGCGGCGCTGAAGGCGCGGCTCGAACGCGGCGAGCAGAGTCTCGTGTTTCTCAACCGCCGCGGCTACGCGCCGATCCTCTCGTGCGACGCGTGCGGCTGGGTCGCGGGCTGTCCGCGTTGCAGCGCCTATGTGGTGCTGCACAAGCCCGAACGAACGCTGCGCTGCCATCACTGCGGCTGGGAATCGCGGATTCCGAAATCGTGTCCGGACTGCGGCAACGTCGATATCGCGCCGATGGGACGCGGCACGCAGCGCGTCGAGGAGACGCTCGCGAGCGCGGTGCCGGGCGCGCGCGTGCTGCGCATCGACGCCGACAGTACGCGGCGCAAGGGCAGCGCGCAGGCCCTTTTCTCGGATGTCCACGCGGGCGAAGTCGATATTCTGGTCGGCACGCAGATGATCGCGAAGGGGCACGACTTCCAGCGCGTGACGCTGGTCGGCGTGCTGAACGCCGACACGGCGCTCTTTTCCCACGATTTCCGCGCGAGCGAGCGTCTTTTCGCGCAGTTGATGCAAGTGAGCGGCCGGGCCGGGCGGGCCGGTCTGCCCGGCGAGGTGATGATCCAGACGCGCTATCCGCGACACGCGCTGTATCACGCGCTGGCGCGCCACGATTACGTCGGCTTTGCGCGTTCGACGCTCGCCGAACGGCGCGACGCGCATCTGCCGCCGTTCGTCTATCAGGCGCTGCTCCGCGCCGAAGGCCGCACGCTCGACGCCGCGCTGGCGTTTCTCGCGCAGGCAGCGGCCGTGTTCGCGACGCTGCCGGGCGCGGATCGCGTGACGGTCTACGACGCCGTGCCGCTCACCATCGTGAAGGTGTTCAACGTGCATCGCGCGCAACTGCTGCTGGAATGCGCGTCGCGCGCGGCGCTCCAGACGGCGTTGCGCGCCTGGCAGCCGGCGTTGCGCGAACTCCGCGGCGTGTTGCGCTGGGCCGTCGAGGTCGATCCGCTCGATATCTGAACGCGCGGCGCGTTTCAGGCGCGGCTGCGGTCGGCCTTCAGGCGCGGGGCTTCGTCGGCGGGAGAGCGCGGCGAATCGCCCGCATCGGCGCGTTCATGCGCGATGTGCGGCTGGGCGCCGCGAATGAACAGCACGACGCACAACGCGCACATCACCCAGATGCAGCCGATCACCATCCACGTGCTCATTTCCTTCTCCCCGACACTGCGTTTCGCGCGGCTCGAATCGGCGCGCATGGCAGGTATATCGGCGGGAAACGCGCGTTTGATCAGGGCAACTCCGCAAATATTGAGACTAGGGAAACTACCAGTCGATTTTCGCCATTTTCAGGCAGCGTCCATCGCCGGCAAAGCCTTGTGGCATAAGGGCCCCAAAGGGGTGCAACCCGATCCGAAAAGTTGGTTGCACCTTTTTTTGCGGCGGAGTACGATGCGCCAACTTTTTAGTCATCGGCCGGTGGCACTTCGGCCAAACGAAGGATATATGGCGAGCACTACCCTAGGCGTCAAAGTCGACGATCTGCTGCGTTCCCGGCTGAAAGATGCCGCGACGCGTCTCGAGCGCACTCCCCACTGGCTGATCAAGCAGGCGATCTTCGCGTATCTCGAACGCATCGAGCACGGCCAGCTTCCGCCCGAGCTGTCGGGTGCGAACGGCGGCGCTGAGCTGGGCGAGCCGCTGCCAGTGGAAAGCGACGAAGACGGCGCGTCGCACCCGTTCCTCGATTTCGCGCAGAACGTGCAGCCGCAGTCGGTGCTGCGCGCGGCCATCACGGCGGCGTATCGGCGGCCGGAGCCGGAGTGCGTGCCGTTCCTCGTCGGCCAGGCGCGCCTGCCGGCGAGCATCGCCACCGAAGCGCAGTCGCTCGCGACGAAACTCGTCGAAGCCTTGCGCGCGAAACACACGGGCGGCGGCGTCGAAGGACTGATCCACGAATTCTCGCTTTCCAGCCAGGAAGGCGTCGCGCTGATGTGCCTCGCCGAAGCGCTGCTGCGCATTCCCGATCGCGCGACCCGCGACGCGCTGATCCGCGACAAGATCAGCAAGGGCGACTGGCGCTCGCACATGGGCCAGGCGCCGTCGCTGTTCGTGAACGCGGCGACGTGGGGCCTCATGATCACCGGCAAGCTGGTGACGACCAATAGCGAGACGGGGCTGTCGTCGGCGCTGACGCGCCTGATCGGACGCGGCGGCGAGCCGCTGATCCGAAAGGGCGTCGACATGGCGATGCGCCTGATGGGCGAGCAGTTCGTCACCGGCGAGACGATTTCGGAGGCGCTTGCGAACAGTCGCAAGTTCGAGGCGCGCGGCTTCCGCTATTCCTACGACATGCTCGGCGAAGCCGCGACGACCGAAGAGGACGCGCTGCGCTACTACGCGTCCTACGAGCAGGCGATCCACGCGATCGGCAAGGCGGCGGGCGGGCGCGGCATCTACGAAGGCCCGGGCATTTCGATCAAGCTTTCCGCGCTGCATCCGCGCTATTCGCGTTCGCAGCAGGAACGCACGATGAACGAACTGCTGCCGCGTGTGCGTTCGCTCGCGCAACTCGCGCGCCGCTACGACATCGGTCTGAACATCGACGCCGAAGAAGCCGATCGGCTCGAACTCTCGCTCGATCTGCTCGAAGCGCTGTGCTTCGATCCCGAACTCGCGGGCTGGAACGGCATCGGCTTCGTGGTGCAGGCGTATCAGAAGCGCTGCCCGTTCGTGATCGATTACCTCATCGACCTCGCGCGTCGCAGCCGTCATCGTCTGATGATCCGGCTCGTCAAGGGCGCCTACTGGGATTCGGAAATCAAGCGCGCGCAAGTCGACGGCCTCGAAGGCTATCCGGTCTACACGAGCAAGATCTACACGGATATTTCCTACGTCGCGTGCGCGAAGAAGCTGCTCGGCGCGCCCGATGCCGTCTATCCGCAATTCGCGACGCACAACGCCTACACGCTCTCGGCGATCTATCACCTCGCCGGTCAGAACTACTACCCCGGCCAGTACGAGTTCCAGTGCCTGCACGGCATGGGTGAACCGCTCTACGAAGAAGTCACCGGCCGCGACAAGCTGAATCGTCCGTGCCGCGTGTACGCGCCGGTCGGCACGCATGAAACGCTGCTCGCGTATCTCGTGCGGCGTCTGCTGGAAAACGGCGCGAACACGTCGTTCGTGAACCGCATCGCCGACGAATCGATTCCCGTCAGCGAACTCGTCGTCGATCCGATCGACGAAGCGTCGCGACTCACGCCGCTCGGCGCGCCGCACGCGAAGATTGCGCTGCCGCGCCAGTTGTACGGCAACGAGCGCCTCAATTCGATGGGCTTCGATTTGTCGAACGAACATCGGCTGGCGTCGCTCTCGTCGGCGTTGCTCGCGAGCGCGCACAACCCGTGGCGCGCCGTCCCGATGCTCGAAGGCGATGGGCTGGCCGACCTCGAAGGCAACGGCACGCCGCGCGACGTGCGCAATCCGGCCGACCTGCGCGACGTCGTCGGCACGGTCGTCGAGGCATCGCCGGAACAGGTGAACGCCGCGATCGCGCATGCGGTCGCCGCCGCGCCGATCTGGCAGGCGACCCCCGTCGACGATCGCGCCGACTGTCTCGCGCGCGCCGCCGACCTGCTCGAAGCGCAGATGCACACGCTGATGGGGCTCGTCGTGCGCGAAGCGGGCAAGTCGCTGGCGAACGCGGTGTCGGAGATCCGCGAAGCCATCGATTTTCTGCGCTATTACTCCGCGCAGATTCGCGGCGAGTTCTCGAACGACACGCATCGTCCGCTCGGCCCTGTGGTCTGCATCAGCCCGTGGAATTTCCCGCTCGCGATCTTCATGGGCCAGGTCGCCGCGGCGCTCGCCGCCGGCAATCCGGTGCTCGCGAAACCCGCCGAACAAACGCCGCTGATCGCCGCGCAAGCTGTGCGCATTCTGCGCGAGGCGGGCGTGCCGTCGGGCGCGGTGCAACTGCTGCCCGGCGACGGCGAGACGGTCGGCGCGGCGCTGGTCGCAGACCCGCGCACGCGTGCGGTGATGTTCACCGGCTCGACCGATGTCGCGCGCCTCATCAACAAGACGCTCTCCGAGCGCCTCGACCCGGACGGCCGGCCGATTCCGCTGATCGCCGAGACGGGCGGCCAGAACGCGATGATCGTCGATTCGTCGGCGCTCGCGGAACAGGTGGTCGCGGACGTCATGCAGTCGTCGTTCGATTCCGCCGGCCAGCGATGCTCCGCGCTGCGCGTGCTGTGCCTGCAGGAAGATGTCGCCGATCGCACGCTCGACATGCTGACGGGCGCGATGAAGCAGCTCGCGGTGGGCAATCCGGATCGCCTTTCGACCGACGTCGGTCCGGTGATCGACGCCGACGCGAAGCGCGGCATCGACGCGCACGTCGCCGCGATGCGCGAAAAGGGCCGCAAGGTCGTGCAACTGCCGCTGCCGGAAGGTTGCGCGCAAGGCACGTTCGTGCCGCCGACCTTGATCGAACTCGATTCCATCGACGAACTGAAGCGCGAGGTGTTCGGCCCGGTGCTGCATGTGGTGCGCTACCGCCGCGCGTCTCTTGATAAACTCCTCGACCAAATCAAGACGACCGGTTACGGCCTCACGCTCGGCATCCATACGCGGATCGACGAAACCATCGCGCATGTGATTTCGCGCGCGCACGTCGGCAACATTTATGTGAACCGGAACGTGATCGGCGCGGTGGTCGGCGTGCAGCCGTTCGGCGGTGAAGGTTTGTCGGGTACGGGGCCGAAGGCGGGCGGCGCGCTGTATCTCCAGCGTCTGCTCGCGAAGCGTCCGACCGGCTTGCCGCAGTCGCTTGCGAAGGCGCTGGTCGTCGATCAGGCTGCGTCGACGGATACGCCCGCCGCCGCATTGACCGCGTTGCGCGACTGGTCGCTCGCCGAGCGCGACCCGCAAGCCGCCGCGCGGTGCGACGGTTATCTGCAGCACGTACTGGCCGGCGCAACAGCGGTCTTGCCCGGCCCGACCGGCGAGCGCAACACCTACACGCTCGGCGCACGCGGCACGGTGCTGTGCGTGGCATCGACGGCGAGCGGCGCGCGCGCCCAGTTCGCGGCGGTGCTCGCCACCGGCAACAAGGCGCTGTTCTCGGGCGCGGCGGGCGAGCAACTGGCGGCGTCGCTGCCGGCGTCGCTCAAGGCGCACGCGATGGTGAAGAAAGAAGCCCCGGCCGATTTCGACGCCGTGCTGTTCGAAGGCGACAGCGACGAATTGCTGTCGCTCGTGAAGGATGTCGCGAAACGCGCGGGGCCGATCGTGTCGGTGCAGGGCGTCGCGGCGGGGGCGTTCGCCGACGGCGGTCACGACGGTGAAGACTACGCGCTCGAACGGCTGCTGACGGAGCGCTCGGTGAGCGTGAACACGGCGGCGGCGGGCGGCAACGCGAATTTGATGACGATCGGTTGAGAATCCTCAGCGGTCGATTCAAACAAACGGCAGCGGGCACGGCGATCCCGGCAAGAAGCTGCCATCCACACTGGTACTAGGAGAAGCTATGAAGCACACGATGAACAAGCTGGCAGCGGCCTTGGCAGTTGCCGGCCTGTCGCTCGCGGGGACCGCAGTCGCACAGCAGGCAGAAGATGTGAAAGTAGGTTTCGCCGCTCCGATGACGGGCGCGCAGGCTCACTACGGCAAGGACTTCGAGAACGGCATCACGCTCGCCGTCGAAGATTTCAATGCGACCAAGCCGGTGATCGGCGGCAAGCCGGTGCGCATCGTGCTGAACGCAGCCGACGACCAGGCCGACCCGCGCACGGGTACGACCGTCGCGCAGAAGCTCGTGGACGACGGCATCAAGGGCATGCTCGGCCACTTCAACTCGGGCACGACGATCCCGGCATCGCGCATCTACGCGAACGCGGGCATCCCCGAGATCGCAATGGCGACGGCGCCGGAATACACGACGCAAGGCTACAAGACCGCGTTCCGCATGATGACCTCGGACACGCAGCAGGGTTCGGTCGCGGGCGAGTTCGCGGTGAAGAACCTGAAGGTCAAGAAGATCGCGATCGTCGACGACCGCACGGCCTACGGCCAGGGTCTCGCCGACCAGTTCGAGAAGGCCGCGAAGGCGGCGGGCGGCACGATCGTCGTGCGTGAATTCACGAACGACAAGGCCGTCGACTTCAAGGCGATTCTGACCAAGATCAAGGCGTCCAACCCGGACCTCGTCTACTACGGCGGCGCCGATTCGCAAGCCGCGCCGATGGTCAAGCAGATGAAGACGCTCGGCTTCCGCGCGCCCCTGATGGCGGGTGAAATGGTCAAGACCGACACGTTCGTGAAGATCGCCGGCGACGCCGCCGACGGCACCGTCGCGTCGCTCGCGGGCCTGCCGATGGACCAGATGCCCGGCGGCGCGGAATACACGGCGAAGTACAAGAAGCGCTTCAACGAAGACGTGCAGACGTACTCGCCGTATGCCTACGACGGCGCAATGGCGATGTTCAACGCGATGAAGAAGGCGAACTCGACCGATCCGGCCAAGTACCTGCCGTTCCTCGCGAAGACCGAAATGCCGGGCGTGACGACGTCGAAGCTGGCGTATGACACGAAGGGCGACCTGAAGAACGGCGGCATCACGCTGTACAAGGTCGTCGGCGGCAAGTGGACGACGCTGCAAAGCGTGGGCGGCAAGTAAGCCGTTTTCGCTTCAGCTTCAAAAAAAGGCCCCGTTTTTACGGGGCCTTTTTGCTGTGCGGGTCGCGCTTGAAACCGGTCAGCATCGCGACGATCAGATTTTCGCGCATCCAGACGCTCATCACGAGCGCGGCGACGACATGCGCATACACGCACAGTTCGAGCGCGATCGACAGATATTCGTGCAGGTCCTGCGGCCAGTCCTCGCCCCAGAAGGCGTCGAGGCGCATCAGCCAGCCAGTCACGCCGAGCGCGAGAATCAGGAGCCAGAGCGCGATCGCCATCAGGCCGCCGAGCGGATTGTGCGAGAGATGATGGATCGGCTTGCCGGCGGCAAGCGAGCGCAGATAGTCGGCGAGATGCGACGGCGTCGGCCACCATGCCGAAAAGCGCGCATGCGGCGTGCCGACCAGACCCCAGAGGATCCGAAGCACGACGAGCCCGCCCGCGATATAGCCGAGCACGCGATGCGCTTCGTCGGTAGGACCGAAGAGATTCCAGATGACGATGCCCGCGACCGTCCAGTGCGTGAGCCGCACGCAAAGGTCCCAAATCTTGATGCGGTGAACGATCGTCGCGGGCATCGTGGAACGCTTATTCGACTTCCGACTTCACGACGGCGAGCGTCTTCGTGTCGTAATAGATCTCGACCTTCTTGCCGTCCTTGTTGTGGCCGTAGATCTCGTAGCAGTTGCCGTCGACCTTGAACTTCTTGATCTTGTAGCCCTCTGCTTCCAGTTTCGCGCGCGCGTCCGACTCCTTCATCCATTCGCTCTTCGGATGAGCCGTGCAGTCGGCCTTCGCGAATGCCGCGCCGGAAAAACCGATCAGCGCGGCCACTGTCAGAAATTTGAGCATTTCAATTTCCTTGCTGGTTGTCGAGCGGTCACTGTACTGCCGCAGGAACACGCTCGCAAGGAAAGTGTAAGGGTAATTGATCGGTGTCAGCGCGTTTTACTTGCCCCGTTCTGCCGAATCTGGTCGAGCGTCGCGCCCGGCGTGCTCTGATCCGGCGGAATGCGGATTTCGATCACCGCCGGCAGCCCCGAACTCACCGCGCGCTCGAATGCGGGCATGAACGCGTCGGTCGTCTCGACCCGTTCGCCATGCGCGCCGAACGATCGCGCGTAGGCGGGAAAATCCGGGTTCGTGAGCCCGGTCCCGTGCACGCGGTTCGGATAGTGGCGCTCCTGATGCATGCGGATGGTGCCGTATTGCCCGTTGTTCACGACGATGAAGATCACCGGCAACCCATACTGCATCGCGGTGGCGATTTCGTGGCTCGACATCATGAAGCAACCGTCGCCGGCGAACGCGATAACCGTGCGCGCAGGATAGAGCGACTTCGCCGCGATCGCCGCTGGCACGCCGTAGCCCATTGCGCCGCTGGTCGGCGCGATCTGCGAGCGGAAATGCCGGTATGCGTAATGCCG
This sequence comes from Caballeronia sp. LZ024, assembly GCF_031451455.1. Taxonomy (NCBI): domain Bacteria; kingdom Pseudomonadati; phylum Pseudomonadota; class Betaproteobacteria; order Burkholderiales; family Burkholderiaceae; genus Caballeronia; species Caballeronia sp. LZ024. Next base: position 3,314,081 of record NZ_JARUXL010000001.1, read on the forward strand.
ATGCAGCCACGTCGCGTAATTGCCGGCGCCGTTGGTGAGGATGGCGTCGGCGGGAAGGCGCTCGCTCAGTTGACGCATGATCTCGCCGAGTTGCACATCGCCGAGCATTGGGCGCGGCTTGCGCCATTCGAGATACGCATCGTGAGCGGCGGCGGCCGTGCCGGACCAGGCGGGCGTCGCGGGCGGCGCGAGCGCGGCCAGCGCCGATGCGATTTCCGGCATCCCCGAGACGATCGGCAAGTCGGCTGAATAGACGCGTCCGAGTTCGTCCGCGCCCTGGTGAATATGGATGAGCGTCTGCTTCGTCTTCGGGATGTCGAGGAGCGTGTAGCCGCCCGTCGTCGATTCGCCGAGGCGCGGGCCGATCACGAGCAGCACGTCCGCCTCGCGGATGCGCGCGGCAAGCGCCGGATTGATCCCGAGACCGACGTCGCCCGCATAGTTCGGATGCTCGTTGTTCAGCGTGTCCTGGAAGCGGAACGCGCAGCCCGTGGGCAACTGCCATTGCTCGATAAAGCGCGCGACATCCTGCGTCGCGGCTTCGGTCCAGCCGCTGCCGCCCGCGATCACGAACGGCCGCTCGGCCGCCGAGAGTATCGCGTGCAGGCGTTCCATCTGCGCGGGCGCGGGCGCGGCGGCCACGCGCTGATAACGCGGCGCGCCCGGGACGGCCGGGCACGGCTCGCTCAGCATGTCCTCGGGGAGCGCGAGAACGACCGGACCGGGACGCCCGGAGGTCGCGAGATGAAACGCATGGCTCAGGTATTCGGGCACGCGCCGCGCGTCGTCGATCTGCGCGACCCACTTCGCCATCTGCCCGAACACCCGCCGATAGTCGATCTCCTGAAACGCCTCGCGGTCCATGTGCTCGCGCGCGCACTGGCCGATCAGGAGGATCATCGGCGTCGAGTCCTGGAAGGCGGTATGCACGCCGATCGACGCGTGCGTCGCGCCCGGCCCGCGCGTGACGATGGCGACGCCCGGCCGGCCGGTTAGCTTGCCGACGGCCTCGGCCATGTTGGCCGCGCCCGCTTCATGGCGGCAGACGATCGTCTGGATCTGACCGGTTTCGTCGTGCAGCGAATCGAGGACGGCGAGAAAACTCTCGCCGGGCACGCAGAACACGCGCTCGACGCCATGCGTGACGAGCCCATCGACGACGAGCCGGGCGCCGGTGGTGGTCGGGGAATCGGAGGAGGAGGAGGAAGAAGCAGCGACTGCGGACGCCATGCGGTGAAATCTCCGTGATTGTTTCGGGCGGTGATCCGACCCGACAGCTTACGCCGAGCGGCCCGCGTTCAGCCAGAGGCGCAAATCCCGATGGAGCCGCGCCGGAACGCGCGCGGCGCCTTTTTGGCCGGTGCGGCCAAATCCCATCATCCGAATTACCCCGCTTTCTCACCCCTTATCGCCAGATAGTCCCTCGCCGACATTCGGAATAATGACTTCCATGGAAAACGGTTGCGGCCTTCGCCGCCGCGCCCGTCAGCAAAGATTGAAGTCGTCAAACCTCATCGGGGGCAAGCTTGAACATTCGTAAATTCGTCGGCGCGACAAGTCGGGACGCACTGCGTCTCGTGCGGGAAGCCCTGGGCCCCGATGCGGTCGTCCTCTCGAATCGCACGCTGGAAGACGGCACCGTCGAGATCGTGAGCGTCGCCGACAGCGATCTGGCGAAGATTTCGCCCGTCGCCGGGGAGGCCGCGCCGTCGATGGCCGCTGCGGCCGCGAAGGCCATCGTGAGCGCCGGCGCGATGAACCCCTATGCGAGCGGCGACGTGTTCTCGTCGGTTTTCGGTGCGAACTCCGAAGCGGACGAAGACGACCACACGCAAGCGCAGCCGGAACTCGCGCCGAAGCGCCGCAACGCCTTCGACGAAGCGCCGCGCACGATGGCCGAATCGAATCCGTGGCTGATCGAGCATGCCCGGCGCGTCGCCCAGCAGGCCGCCGTGCCGACGCCGCCGAACCGCGTCATGACGCCCGCCAGCGCGATCGCCAAGGGCCTCGGTACGCCGGTTCCGGTGTCCGCCGTCGAGAAGACCGAGACGCCGGAAGCGCCCCGCATGCGCCAGCCGAACCCGCCGCAGCACTCGAAGATCGACACGCCCGACTGGGCGCGCGAAGCCGCGCAGATCGCCGCGCGCCGCGCCGCGCAGAAGATCGTCACGGTGCAGATGCCGCAGCCGGAGCCGTCCGACGACGCATCGCATTCGACGTCCCAGGCGCGTCCGGCACAGGAAGGCGCTTTTGCGGGCCTGCCGGCGAGCGCGGCCGCGGCCGTCACGGAAGCGATCCGTGCGCGCATGGAGCAGGTCGTCAACGACACCGTGATGAACGAACTGTCGTCGATGCGCGGGATGATGGAAGAGCACTTCGCCGGTCTGCTGTGGGGCGACCGCCAGCGCCGCAGCCCGACCAACGCCGCGCTGACCAAGCGCCTGTTCGCCGCCGGCTTCTCGGCGCAACTGGTGCGCATGGTCATCGACAACATGCCGGAAATGGAGCACGTCGAAGCCGCGCTGGAGTGGGTGCAGCAGGTGCTCGAAACAAACCTGCCGGTGATGGACAGCGAAGAAGCGATGATGGATCGCGGCGGCGTGTTCGCGCTGATGGGCCCGACGGGCGTCGGCAAGACGACGACCACCGCGAAGCTCGCCGCGCGTTGCGTGATGCGCTTCGGCGCGAGCAAGGTCGCGCTCCTGACGACCGACAGCTACCGGATCGGCGCGCATGAACAATTGCGCATCTTCGGCAAGATTCTCGGCGTGTCGGTGCACGCGGTGAAGGACGGCGCCGACCTGCAACTCGCGCTCTCCGAGCTGCGCAACAAACATATCGTGCTGATCGACACGATCGGCATGAGCCAGCGCGACCGCATGGTCTCCGACCAGATCACGATGCTGTGCGGCGCCGGTCATCCGGTGCAGCGCCTTCTGCTTCTGAACGCGACGAGCCACGGCGACACGCTCAACGAAGTCGTGCAGGCTTACCAGAGCACGCCGGACCAGCCGCCGCTCGCGGGCTGCATCCTGACGAAGATCGACGAAGCCACGAACCTCGGCGGCGTGCTCGACACCGTGATCCGCTACAAGCTGCCCGTGCATTACGTATCGACGGGACAGAAGGTGCCGGAGAACCTGTACGTCGCGACCAAGCGTTTCCTGATCAAGAGCGCGTTCTGCATTCCGCGCGACGGGTCGCCCTTCGTGCCGCAGGACGAAGAAGTGCCCGCGTTGCTGTCCGCGCTGTCGGCGCGTGCTTCCACCGAACTGCATGAGGTTCACTTTGGATAAGTTCGTGCTCGATCAGGCGGAAGGTCTGAGACGGCTTCTGACGAACGCGGGATCGCGCGTCGTCGCGGTGGCCGGCGGGCCGGCCGGCATCGGCTGCACGTCGACGGTGGCGAATCTCGCCGCGGCCCTCGCGATCCACGGCCGCGACGTCCTCGTGATCGACGAGCGCCAGAACGCCGGCTCGCTCAGCAAGATGCTCGGTCTGAACGATACGGGCGCGCTCGCCTCGGTGATGTCGGGCCGGCGCTTCCTGCAGGACGCGGTGACGCGCACGCCGTTCGGCTTTTCGCTCCTGGCGGCGCCGCGCGACGAACGCATCAGCCACGACGCGGGCCAGTGCCGGGCACTGCTCGACGGCCCCGCCGACATCGTGCTGATCGACACGCAACTCGATCGCAATGGTGCGCTGTCGTCGCTCGCGGCGCAGGCGCACGACTTCCTGATCGTGACCCGCGTCGCAGCGGCAGCGATCACCGAAGCTTACGCATGCATGAAGCGCCTGCACTACGCGCACGCTATCGGGCAGTTTCGCGTGCTCGTGAATCACGTGCAGAACGCAACCGACGCGGCCACCGCGTTTGAAAACCTGTCGGGTGTCGCGAGCCGGTATCTCGCCGTGTCGCTCGCACAGGCGGGATACGTCGCGGAAGATGCGCGCGTATCGCGGGCGCGGGAACTCGCGCGCTGTGCCGTCGAAGCCTTTCCGGCGACACCGGCTGCGCGCGACTACCGGCAGATTGCCGCAGAACTTTTGCACTGGCCGATGCGGCCCGCGCCATTCCGGCGGGACGACATCGAAAGAGGCATGACAGCAATGACGGGCGCGGTGGACGAACAGTCCGGATACCGCGCCGGGACCCCGGCCGCTCACGAGTTGAGCAGCACGGCGTCGATGTGACATAGGGAAAGAGGGGATCAAGATGTACAACGCCCAGGGAAAGCTCTCGCAATCCGAAGTGCTGACGCGCTACGCGCCGCTCGTGCGCAGGCTGGGACTCCAGCTCGTCGCGAAGATGCCGGCGAGCGTCGATCTCGACGACCTGATCCAGGCCGGCATGATCGGCCTGATGGACGCCGCGAATCGCTACAAGGAAGATCAGGGCGCGCAGTTCGAGACCTACGCGAGCCAGCGCATTCGCGGCGCGATGCTCGACGAGCTGCGTGCCAACGACTGGCTGCCGCGCAGCATGCGCAAGACCTCGCGCGAGGTGGAATCGGCGGTGCACAAGGTCGAGCAGTCGCTTGGCCGCTCCGCGAGCGAGACCGAAATCGCCGAGCATCTGAAGATGCCGCTCGACGAATATCAGTCGATGCTGCAGGACCTGCATGGCAGCCAGCTCATCTATTACGAAGACTTCGACCGCTCCGCCGACGACGAGCCGTTCCTCGACCGCTATTGCGTCGACCGATCGGACCCGCTGTCCGCGCTGCTCGACGGCAGTCTGCGCTCGGCGCTGGTCGATGCGATCGACAAGCTGCCCGAACGCGAGAAGCTCCTGATGAGCCTCTACTACGAAAAAGGCCTGAATCTGCGCGAAATCGGCGCGGTGATGGAAGTGAGCGAGTCGCGGGTGTGCCAGTTGCACAGCCAGGCTGTCGCCCGCCTGCGCGCGAAGCTGCGCGAACTGGCGTGGTCGAGCGTGGAAGCCTGAGCGTCGACGTTGTAAAGGCGCGCGGCGTTCCGAATCGGGGCCGCGCGCCTGAGTGAATGACGTGCGGCGGCCCGCTTCAAAGCGCGCCGATGCCGGAAAGTTGAGCGAACAAGCGCGGCGTCAGGCCGCGCGCGCTTCGATTTGCCAGCGCGCTCGCAAACATTCAATGCATCTCGAAGTCATGCGCTTCGGCAAACACCGTCTTGCCTTCGCCGAGACTCTTTGCGCGATACATCGCGCGATCCGCGGCCCTGAGCACCGCGGTGATACCGGCCTCATGGGCTTGCGCGGCGCCGGAAAGCAAACAGGCACCGATACTCGCCGATACGCTCACCGGCCGTTCCTGCACTAAAGTCAGATCGGCAAGCGCCGAATGAATGCCATCGGTCAGCGCGAGCACCGCGCTGCGATCGCGCATGTCGCGCGCGAGCACGACGAACTCGTCGCCGCCCAGCCGCGCGATGGTGTCGGTCTTGCGCATACGCCGCGCGAGCAATTGCGCGAACGACTGCAACAGCACATCGCCGACCGCGTGGCCGTAGGTATCGTTCACTTCCTTGAAGCCGTCGAGATCGATCAACAGCAACGCGCTGGTATGAGCGTCGACGGCTTCGGGCGCGGACATCGCGCGATTCACGGCTTGTTCCAGCGCGTAACGGTTGAACAGACCCGTGAGCGGATCCGTCGATGCCTGCCGCGCCAGCACGCGATTCGCGCTGCCGAGCCTGTCGACCAGCACGCTCAGATACACCGACACGCCCAGCACGCTCAAGGCGAGCCCGAGCGCGGCGGCGCGGTTCGCCACCCACCACGGCTGCCACAACGCCAGCGCGATGATCGCGATGAGCGCCGTCGCGCATGAGATGGCGAGCGTGCGTTTGCCATAGCGGCATCCCGAGCCGATCAGAAACCAGAAGACGACCCACAGCAGCGGCAGAGCGAGCGTGCCGCAGAGAAAGAGCATGGCGCCGAGCAGCGCCTGATCGAGGATGGTGGTGATGACGAGCCGGACGTTGGACAGCGACATCATCCGGATGACGAGCCACAGCGTGATGGCGCCGTAAGAGACGTAGAGCGCGATCATCCGCGTGATCAGCGATGCGTTTGCCGAAGGGTGCTGCCATGCATAGACCGCATAAGCCAGCAGAACTGCCGCTCCCATCCCGATACGCAGCATGGCCTGCTCGCGTTCGGGATTCCGGTTGCCGGACCATGCGAAGGCATAGGCCCGGCGTGCCGGTTGATGCGCCTGCTCCATACTGAACCCCTGGTGGTGATTGCTTCCTGCGATGGTCTTTTGCGCGCGTCTTTACCTGTGGTGCTATTGTCGTTTTGCGGCCCCGTCGCGATGATCGTCTTCGACGACCGATATTTTGCAACTTTTTGCATGTTGCTGTGGATCGTGCGGGAATGCATCTCGGACAGGTGATTAACGGCGCTTTTTGCGGATGCTTCAGCGCGATGAGCGAGATCGAGGGCAGGGCGGCGCGATGAGGGATGACGGTTATCGCGTGAAGCGGCCGCTGGCGGCGAAGCGCAGGAAGATGGCGCCGGGTCGAATGGGCGGGCTACGTGGCGTCGCCACGGCCGAGAGCGCTGACGCTCGCGCTCGATGCGGGGTTGCATCAGGAGCGCCACCGGATGTCGGTGACGTATCGCAGAGGGTTGGCGCAGATGGGGTTCGGGTGAGGGACGATCTGGATCGCCGCCACCTGAGTTCGCAACAAGACAAAACGGGAACGTGCGATCGCGCTGCGGTCCCGTCCGGGGCAATCAAAGCAGCGCGACGCCTGCTTCGGTCACCACCTGCCAGTCGAATTCGTCGTGCCCGCAGATCTTCTCCATCGCCCCGGGGAACTCATTCGCCGTCGCCTGCAGATAGCGGAGATCGTCGCCCCATTCGGGCAGAGCGCCTTGCTGTGTGGTCAGCACGACGGTCATATGGTCCTTGTGCGGGCCATCCGCGTGCAGCCTCAGGCTGTGCTGAACCTTCTGCGCGTCACCCTGCGGATCGAGGATCAGCACGGCCGGAATCCGTTCCGGGGCGGGGACGGACCCCTTGCCGGGATTTAGCCCCAGGCAGCGCAGATAGACCTCGTGATAGCGCGACAGTTGCGACTGCGTCGATCCGCTCTTGTACACGATGGCCTGTGCGGTGCGGGCGAGGCCGCGTCGCTGTGCGGGATTGTCGATGAGGCGCGCGACCGCGTCGATCCAGTCATCGGTCGATTCCGACGGCACACGCAAGCCCGAGCAGCCGTTCGTCACCAGTTCGTTGTAGGCCGGATGATCGCTGCCGACCGTCGCTACGCCCGCTGCCGAGTATTCCAGCCACTCCGTGCGCAGCCCGCCATCCACCGATGCCGATGCCGCGAGCGGCATGAGCGCGAGGTCGAGTTCGAGCTGCCGCAACGCGGCGGCATGCGCGGCATAGGATCCGGACGTGCCCGTCATGGTGACGTCTTCGTGGCCCATCCACGCATCGGGCGGCAGCGCGCCGACGAACACGAACTGCACGTCGCCTGCGAAGCGCGCGCGAATCGCGTTCAGCGCCGGTTCGATCAACGCAAAGTTGCACGGTTTCATCGCCGAGCCCATCAAGCCGATGCGCACCTTGCCGCCATGCATGCGCACCGGACTGTAGAAGCGCTCGAAGTCGACGCTCGTCGGCAGCACATGGACGTTGGCGTTGTAAGGCCGCAGCGCATCCGCGAGTGCGGGCGTCGACACCACGAGCGCATGCGCGCGGCGCATGACGTACTCGGTCTTCGGCGCGGTCTGCCGGCTCATGAAGTGCAACGGGTGGTCGGCGGGAAGATCGTGCATAGGCTCGTCCGTCTCGTAGACGACCGGCTTGCCCGTCGAGAACAACTGCTCCAGCTGTTGCGGCGGAACCACCATCGGGAAACGGCGCTGCATCAGAAGCATGTTGAAGGGGCCGAGGGTGCCTGCGTTGTCCTGCACCGGCCAGCTCAGTTGCCAGTGATCCGCGAGCAGCTCGAACGGCCGCGCGAGGCGCGCGCTGACCGCACGGTGCGTGACGGGCTCCGTCGTCAGTACGGCGATGATCGGCTTGGGCGGCTGCGCCACCTCTGCCTGCGACGATGCCGTGTCGGACGAACCGCGGTGCAGGCTCGTTTTGCGCGCCGCGTGCTGCGTCTTCTCCAGGAACACGGGAAGCTGCGCCCGGAACACCTTGCTCATGGCGAGCACGGTCGGATAAACCGTGTCCACGGTGGCGAGTGCCCGTGCGAAGCCGTTCTTCTCGGTGGACATCGCCGAGCCGTTGGCGCCGAATGCGAACTGGTCGGGCACCTCCGTCAGACCGCCATCGGGCAGGAAAATGACCGGGCAGCCGCACATCATCGCTTCAGGACAGACGGACGACAGCTCATACGAGTACAGCACGCGTCCCCGTTGAAGTTTTTTTGCCAGTTCGGGCAGCGACACCGGATTCGCCATCGACAGCAACTCGGTCCCGGCCGGAAAAAGCGAGAAGTCGATCTTGTCCAGCGGATAGCGGTACTGGAAGACGTAGGTCTTGTCCTTTGTGCGCGCCGGGTCGGGTTTGAACAGTTCCGTATCGAGCACCGGGAGAAAGAGAAAATCGACGTCGCTCTTCTTCGCGTCGCCGAGAAAGTTCTCCGAGTAATAGAAGAACAGGTCGTCCTTGCCCTCGTTGAGCGGCTTTCCGCTGATGTACCCGATGCGGTTGAGAATGTAGCGCACGCACACTTCGGCATTCAGCGGGTTGCCGGACACGACTTCCGGATAGACCGCAATCGGCGTGCGCCCCTGCGCACGGTGCAACGTCTGCACTTCGAGCGTGAGCAGCGGGGTGTCGAACTGCGGGTTCACCACGGTCGTGCCGGCAATGTACGCCTCATAGCCGTCGCGATTGAGCACATCGCAAAGCGTGTGCATGACGACGATACCCGCCGACGTTTCCCGATAGTCCGGGGCCATGATGTAGTACGGATGACCCTTGCGCGAAGGGGGAATGCTGGCGATGTTCATGTGGCGGAACCCTGCGTTCTTTGTGCTGACACTCGCCCGAGTCGGCGGCTTGATGGCGCTCTGGCCGACCTGTATCGACCCGGCGTGCCCGAGCATGAAGTTTCCTTTGAAACATGCCGGTCCATTCGCGCAAACAGGTGGATGTTTGGGCATCACTTCGATGCTTTAACGACCTGTCTCCCGCCGCATAATTTGCCAACTCGTCTGACCGTGTCGGCATTCGAGGCGCCGGCCAGCATGGACGCCAGCGCGCAACTGACGCAAGACCACGAGACAACGAATTGACGAGCGCCATCATGAATGCCAGCCTGCCCCACGAAGCCGTCCTTGCCCTGCAGCAGCATGAGCGCATCTTCGTGACTCAGCCGCATCTGCCGCCGCTGGAGGAGTTTCTGCCCTATCTGGAGCAGGTCTGGGAAAGCAAGGTGCTGACGAACGGCGGCCCGTTCCATCAACGGCTTGAACATGCGCTCTGCGAGTACCTCGATGTGCCGCACCTGTCGCTCTTCAGCAACGGCACGCTCGCGCTCGTCACGGCGCTGCAGGCGCTGCGCATCACCGGCGAAGTGATCACGACGCCCTATTCGTTCGTCGCGACCGCCCACTCGCTGATGTGGAACGGCATCAAGCCTGTTTTCGTGGATGTCGATCCCGTCACGCTGAATCTCGATCCCGCGAAAATCGAAGCGGCTATCACGAAGGACACGACGGCGATCCTGCCCGTGCACTGCTATGGGCACCCGTGCGATGTCGACGCGATCCAGCGCATCGCCGACATGTACAACCTGAAGGTCATCTACGACGCCGCGCACGCGTTCGGTGTACGCACCGAAGCAGGCAGCATTCTGCGTGCGGGCGACCTCTCCGTGCTGAGCTTTCATGCGACGAAGGTCTTCAACACGTTCGAAGGCGGCGCGATCATCAGCCCGGATGCGAAGACCAAGCTGCGCATCGACCGGCTGAAGAACTTCGGCTTCGTCGATGAAACCACGGTCGTGGCGCCCGGCATCAACGGCAAGATGAGCGAGATCAATTCGGCGTTCGGCATGCTGCAACTCCAGCATATCGACGATGCGCTCGCGCGGCGGCGCGCTGTCGCGCAGCGCTACGCCGCTCGACTCGAGCGCGTGCGCGGCATCCGTCTGCTGCCCGTTTGTGTCGATCAGGAATCGAACAACTCGTATTTTCCGATCCTCGTCGAGGACGACTATCCGCTTTCGCGCGACGAACTGTTCGAGGCGTTCCGCGCGCAGGACATCATGGTGCGCCGCTATTTCTTCCCGCTGATCTCCGATTTCCCGATGTACCGCGGTCTGCCATCGGCGCCGCGCGCGAACTTGCCCGTCGCGGCCGATGCCGCCAGCAAGGTGATGTGCCTGCCGATCTTCCCGACGCTCACCGAGGAACAGCAGGCACGCATTGTCTCGATCATCGAGGCGAACGCGGGGTAAGCGCCACGCGGCCTCGAATACGCAGGCCTACCCCAGCAACCTTGCCTTAAACGCAAACGCGGACCACTCCGAGCGGTCCGCGTTTTTTTGCGCTTTCGCGCGAGTCTGCGTCTGCGCAAGCTGCCGCGCCTCCGTTCACCGGACAGCGCGACAGCGACAGCCTGCTCAGTCGTCGGCGCCGTCCATGAACGTGCGGATCCGTTGCGCGATCTGCTGCGCAACGAGCCCGTGCTTTTCGAGCAGATAGCGATAGTCGCCTGCCTTGTCGAAGCGGTCGGGCAGACCGATGATGAGTTGCGGCGGCGCGCGGCGCAACGCCGTCTTGTATTCGGCAACCGCGCTACCCAGACCCCCGACGATGGAATGCTCTTCGACGGTCACGATCAGCCCGGACCGCGCGCAGGCCGCGTCCACGGCGGCCGTATCGAGCGGCTTGATCGTATGCATGTTGACCACGCCCGCCGCGATGCCCTGTTCTTCGAGCAGTTTCGCCGCCCCGAGCGACTCGTGCACCATCGACCCGTTCGCGATGATCGTCACGTCCGCGCCTTCACGCAGGGTGATGGCCCGGCCGATCTGAAACGCGTAGTCTTCCGTGTAGACGGGCGGATTGTTCACCGCGCCCGTCAGGCGGATGTACATCGGCCCTTTGAATTGCGCGGCGGCTTCCACCGTCTTGACGATCTCCGCGCAATCGGCGGGACACACGACCGTCATGTTGGGAATCGCGCGCATCACGGCCGCGTCTTCGATGCCGTAGTGCGAATTGCCCAGAAAGCCCATCGACACACCGCTGCCGATCGCCACCGCCTTCACGTTCATCTCCATGTAGCCGAGATTCATGCGGATCTGTTCGGCGGCGCGCATCGAGATAAACGGTGCGAAGGAGGTCGCGAAGACGTTGTAGCCTTCCTTGGCAAGGCCGGCGGCCATGCCGACCAGATTCTGCTCCGCAATGCCGACATTCAGAAAGCGGTCCGGAAAGGCCTTCTTGAAGCGATCGAGCCCGGAAGACGTGCCGAGATCCGCCGACATCACCATCAGATCCGGATAACGTTCGCCGAGTGCGAGAACGGCTTGACCGAACGTCCCGCGCGACCCGAGGCGCGACCACTGCCGCGCGTTACTTGCATTGATTTCCAGCATGATGCTGCTCCCTTACGCTGTCACGCCGACGTCAGGCGTGCACGTCGTTTGCGATTGCTGTGCTTCCCGCGCTTCGAGCTCGGCGAGCGCCAGCTCATAGCTTGCTCGCGTGAGGCGATTGTGATGCCACTCGTTGTTGTGCTCCATGAACGAGATGCCCTTGCCCTTCACGGTATTGGCGACCAGCACGCGCGGCTTGCCCGCGAGGCGCGGCGCCTCGAACGCGGCGACGAGCTGCGCGATGTCGTGACCGTCGACTTCGGCGACGTCCCAGCCGAAGCAGCGCCAGCGTGCGGCGAGATCGCCGAAATCGATGATCTGGCGCGCGTCGCCGTCGCTCTGCAGGCGGTTGTAGTCGACCACCGCAGTGAGGTTGTCGAGGCCGAGCTGCGCCGCCGACATCGACGCTTCCCACACCGAGCCCTCGTTGCATTCGCCATCGCCGAGCAGCACGAACGTCCCGAACGACTTATGGCGCTTCTTCGCGGCGAGCGCGATGCCGACCGCCATCGACAAGCCCTGCCCGAGGCTGCCGTTCGACGATTCGATCCCGAGATCGAGGTTCATCACCGGGTGAGCAATGAGGTCGCTGCCGTTGGTCTGGAACGTCGCGAACGTGGCCTCGTCGATCAGACCTGCGGCGAGCAACGCCGGGAAGTAGCCAAGCACGCCATGTCCCTTGCTGAGAATGAAACGGTCGCGTTCGGGCGAGCGCGGATCGCTCGTGTCGTAACGCAGCACGCGCGCATAGAGCGTCGCCATGATCTCGACCATCGACAGGCCGCCGCCCAGATGCGTACTGAGATTGCATTGGTGACTGATGTCGAGCATCTTGCGGCGCATCGTGCGCGCCATGTTTTCGATTTCGGAATAGTGGTTCATGTGATTTCCTGTTCAGACGATGCCGCCGTCCACCCGCAGAATCTGCCCGCTCACGAACGCGGACAGCTCCGAGGCGAGGAACAGCGCGACATTGGCGACATCCTGCGGCTCGCCCGCCCGCTTGAGCGCCGACGACTCGACGAGCCGCTCGCGCGCGGCCGGCGTCATCTGTTCGTACATGTCGGTGCGCGTCGGGCCGGGTGCGATTGCATTGACGCGAATGCCCGACGCGCCGAGTTCGGTCGCCATGCTTTCGGTTGCGCGCGCGAACGCCGCCTTGCTCGTGCCGTAGGCGAGCGTCCCGGCATCGGGAACGAACGCGGCGGTCGAGGCCAGGTTGATGATCGAGCCGGACTTGTGACGCGCCATCAGACGCGAAAGGCCCTGTGTCAGCAGTATCTGACCGAAGAAGTTGACATCGAAAACGCGCCTCAACTCCGCCATGGTCGTCATCTGCATCAGCCCGCCGCTCGCGGTGCCGGCGTTGTTCACGAGTATGTCCACGCGTGACGTGAGCGCCATGATCGCCTTCACGGCCGCTTTTACCGACGCTTCGTCGGCGAGTTCGAGCGGCACGGTTTGCACCTCGCTGTGGCCCGCGTCGGCGAGCGATGCGAGCCAGGCGGCATGCGCGGGCGCCTGCGGATCGCGCACGCACGCGATGACGCGCGCGCCTTGTGCGGCAAACGTGCGCACGATCGCGTCGCCGATGCCGCGGTTGGCGCCCGTCACCACTGCTATCTTGTCCTTGAGCAACATGCCTTGGTCCTGATGGTTCATCGGTTCAGATCTCGCGCCAGATAGGCCCGCGCTCATAAACGGGTTCGAGCAGCGTCCAGTCGTCGTCGCCGAGTGGATTGCCGTCGGGAAACGGCGGCGCCGCGCCCGCACCGATAGAGGCGAGTACCGCGCGATCCGTGTAATAGGCGCGCAGCGCATGCGTGACGAACGCCGAGAAGGCGCGCACGTCGGCGAGTTTGCAGGCGTTGATCGCGGCCAGGCGCGCGGTCGCGTCGAGCGCCTCGAACGGCGCGCCGTTGCGCTCTACCGCGACTCGGGCAAGCACGTCGAGGAAAGCGTCGGACTGCGCCGTTGCGCGATGACGAAGCAGATAGCCCTCGAAGTCCAGCCGGGAAGCCGGCGGCAGACCGAGTGCTGCATCGCCGGGCAGCATGGTGTCGAGTACGAGATCGATCATGGCGTGACAAGTGAAACGGGTTGGGACTGGCAAGACGCCGCCTTCGCAGGCGAACGCGACGGCGCATCGGCGAGCGAATCGAGATGGCGCGCCAGCCAGTCGGTCGCCATGAGCGTGATCGCCTGCGCGGTCGCAACCGGGTTGACGCCGCCAGACGTGACGAACACGCTGCTGTCGACGATGAACAGATTCTTCACCGCATGGGCCTGACCATAGCGGTTCACGACCGAGGTCGCCGGGTCGTCGCCCATTCGCGCGGTGCCCATCAAATGCCAGCCGGTATGGCGTACCGGTGCGAACGATGAAATCACCTTCGCGCCCGCCGCGGCGAACACCTGCTTGCTCATGTCGATGGCGTGCGTCAGCATGCGCTTCGTGTTCTCGCCGAGCCGGTAATGCACCTTCACGCCTGGCATGCCGCTCGAGTCGAGATGGTCGTAGTCGAGCTCGATACGGTTGTCGGCGTCCGGCAGATCCTCGGCGATCGCGGCGATGCCCACGGTGTGGTTGTAGAGCTTTGCAAAGCGGGCGTGATGGCCTGGACCGAGCGGCACCTGCCGCATGAAGTGTCCGGACACCGCGGATTCCGCTGGCGGCGCGCCGCGCAGCACCTGCATGGTGTAGCCCCGCGTGAAGTCGCGCTCGCGGGACGTTTCATAGAACTGCTGGCTCAGAATGCACGCGCCGTGCGGGCCGACACTCGAGCGCAGGTCTTCCTCGAACACGCCTTCGGTGTAGGCAAGCGGATGCAGCATGAGATTGCGTCCGACCAGGCCGTTGTCGTTCAAGAGTCCGTCCGGAAACGCGCTCGACTTCGAATTCAGCAGAAGGCGCGGCGTGCCGATTCCGCTTGCCGCGAGCACGACCACGCGTGCATCGATGCGTTGTTCGCGGTTCTGCGCGTCGAGATATTCGACGCCGTTCGCGAGTCCGCGCGCATCGAGCGTAATTTCGCGCACGCGACAATGCATCCGCACCTCGACGCCCTGCGCGAGCGCGGCGGGCCAGTACGTGACATCGACACTTGCCTTCGCACCCTGTGCGCAGCCGGTGTTGCACGGGCCCAGGTTGATACACGCCGCGCGGCTGCCATGACGATGCGTATTGATCGCCGCATACGAAGGCCACCAGTGCCAGCCGAGCTGGTTGAATGCCGCACCCATCGCGCGGCCGGCGCCCCCGAGCGGCACGGGCGGCAGCAGCGTCTCATACTCGGGATTGGCCGGGTCGCCGACGAGTCCCGCTACGCCCATCATGCGTTCGTTTTCGGTGAAGAACGGCTGCAACGCGGCGTAGTCGAGCGGCCAGTCGTCCCCGACGCCGTCGAGACTGCGCGTGCGGAAGTCGGACGGATGAAAGCGTGGAAAATGCGCCGAATACAGGATCGTGCTGCCGCCGAAGCCGTTGTAGTTGGCGATGGCGATCGGCGACGCGGAGTCGTCGATCGGATAGTCGGCTGCATTGTTGCGTGTCGCGGGATTCGAACTGTACGCGCCCGCGCGCGCGAGTTCCCAGTCCGTGCGGGTCGACGGGTATTCGGCCGGCCGCGTCGGTCCGCCTTGCTCGAGACAGACGATGCGCAGCCGGCGTTCGCGCGACAGCCGCCAGGCTGCGGCTGCGCCGCTCGCACCCGAGCCGATGATCACGATGTCCGCGAAGTCGCTCATGGTCAGGCCGGCTTCTTCGGGGTGAACTGTTCGAGGATCTCGGGAATCGCGATCAGCATGTCCGCCTCGCAGGCGATCTCTCCGTCCACGCGCGCGACGCCGCGTCCCTTGCAGATGCCGCGCCGCCACGACAGCACTTCCGTTTCGATCTCGAACTTCTTGCCCGGCAGCACTTCCTTTCGATAGCGCACCGTGTGTTGCAGCGCGTGCGTCACCTTGCCCTTGAGGCCTGGCAGCGTCGTGATGGCGACGGTCAGCATCTGCGCGAGCGCTTCGAGTTGCAGCGCGCCGGGCATGTTCGGGCCGTTGGGAAAGTGCACGGGGAAGTACCACTCGTTCATCGTCAGGTTCTTGTAGCCGCGCGCGGATTTGCCGGGCACGACTTCATCGACGTGATCGATCATCAGGTAGGGATAACGGTTCGGCTGATACGCCTGCAATTCCATGCAGTTCAGGCTGAAGCCGTGCGGCGGGGTGTCGTGAGCGGTGTCCATCTGTTCCTCGAAGATTGATGCGGGCTTAACGCACGTCGATGACGCGCGACAGGCTGGCGACGAGGTCGTAGCCATCCCAGACGATGTTCATGTCGAGCGCGCGGCCGACTGGAACGACGCGATCCACGCCGCGCAGCCGTTGAGCCGTGACGAATTCGCGCAGTTGCGCCGGCTCCATGCCGAAATAGGTGAGCGTCTGATAGCGCTCGTTGACGATCGGCGCGAGTGGGTCGAGGGTATCGAGCGTCACCTCGTGGATCGTACCGAAGTAGCCGCGACAGGTATCCTGATCGGCGGCGAGTCCGGTGAGCGCAACGCGATACAGCACGTTGTCGTGGCACGCCACGGAAGCGACGCGCGGGTTGCCGAGCGCGTGCCGGCACGCGTCGACGAACTTGTCCATCACCTGCACGGGGCGCATCGCATAGCGCGCGCGGGCGTGCCCGGCGAGCGCGGGCCAAAGACGTGCCTGCGCCGCGGCGGCGTCGTCGGCCGCGCCGATCCACGCGATCAGTTGCGGTGACGAGCACGCCGCCTGATCCATCAGGTACAGGTCGTTGTAGAGTCGCGCGCACAGGTCCAGCAGGCCGCCATGATCGAGTTCGAGCACGGCGCGCGGGTCGATCGCGCAAAGCGAATAGCGGTCCGAGAACGCGACTTCGCGCGAGCGCGGGCGGCCCGGCAGGCTGCGCATGTGCGCGACCGTCGCGTCGCCGCCCCAGACGATGCGGGCATCCGCCTGCGCCATCCAGAACCCGGTGATCGCGTCGTCGTGATCGTAGCGCACGAGCAGCATGGCGCTGGCGAGCGGCGCATGCCGTTCTCGCGCAAGGCACGCCGAGATCGTCTCGATGAGCAGCTGCGCGGTTTCCGTCTCTTTCGACGGCAGGCGCAACACACAAGTGTTCCCCGCGAGCAGACCAAACGCCAGCGAGAAGGCGAAATTCACCGGCACGTTCGACGGGCAGACATGGAACGAAAGTCCGAGGCCGAGGCGCACCGCGCCGTCGAAACCGCGATCGGCGTTGCGGCGGGTCGCGGCGAGTTGCGCCAGATTCGCGCGGCGGCACCAGTAAGCGAAGCTGACGACATCGGCCAGCGTGCGGGCGCGCGGATGCGTCAGCAGCGCGCGCGAGAGATCCGCGAGGAAGTCCATGCGGGGCGCATCGAAGACCGGCGTCGGGGCGCACGAGACGGACTGCGCGTCGCCGGCGAGTACCGTCATGCGGCTTCGGATGTCAGCGGGAATAGGTATCACTGCAACCTCGTGTCTCGGCGTGCTGAATGCGTCCATGGACCGCAAAGTACGTGCCTTTGCGTCCGCACGGACAGTCGTCGATACCGACGATCTGGCCTTCGTCCTCGCTCAGGAGCGAATGGCCTGGATAGCTGTGCGGCAGCGCCGACACGAGCTGGATCAGGCCACGCTCGCCGCGTTGCAGCGGGCGAAAGTCGAGCGGGTCGCGGACCCGAATATCGGACCATGCCGACGCGTGCAGATGACCATGCTCGCATTCGACGAAGATCGATCCGGTCTGCTCGACCATGCCGTAGTAGCTGTGTACGCGCGCCATGTTCGTGATCGCGCCGACCCGGCGGCGGAACTCGGCGCTATCCACGGCCTGCGACTGCAATTGCTTCCAGCCGCCGCCGTGCACCAGCACGCCGCGTTCGAGCGGAAGGGTCTCGCCCGCGTCTTCGAGCGCGCGCACGAAATGCATCCAGACGACGAACGTGAAGCCGAAGACGAGGATGTCTTCGCCGGCGTGCTTGTCGAGCCATGCGCGCACGCGTTCGAGGTTCAGCGACATGTCGTCGTCGAGCGCGAATTCGACGTCGCGGCCGAACATCGAAAAGCCCTGAATGCCGGCGGTGCGCGCGGAAAAACGGTAGCGGTTCGCGACGGTGGCGCGGCAGTCGATCACGAGCATCGGCAGGCGCTTCGGACCGATCAGATCGCCGACGATGCGCGAGAGCACCTTCACCTGCAGCATCGACGTGTGCCGGTCGAGAAAGATCTGCGATACGTTCTGTCCGCTCGTGCCGGAAGACGTCATCGTCTTCACGACCGCTTCGTGCGGCACGCTCAACAGTGGCTCGTGCTTGAAGAGACGCACGGGCAGAAACGGCAGGGCGTCGAGCGCGTCGCAAGCGGGCTCGGTCTGCGCGGTCCGCACGGCAGCGAGCTTGTCGAGGATCGCGCGATACGGCGGGCACGCTTCATAATGCAGCGCGGTGAGGCGGCGCAATTCGGCACCCAGCATCGCGTCCTTGTCCGACTGACGCAGGCCGTAGACGGGCCACTGCAGGACGTCGCTCAGGACAGACTTGTCAAACATGCGTAATCTACCTTTCCGGCCGGCAGGCGCGGCAGCGCCGCGAGCGGATTGACGACGATTGCCGACGCGTGCACGCCGATACGCTGCGCCAGGTCGGCACGCAGCGACTGCGCCCACGCGGCGGAAGTCGCGGCCTCGGACAGGGCATGCGCGGCTGGCGCCACGGCGTGAATCACGAGGCGCTCGTCCGTGCCGTTCGCGGCGCATTCCACGCCGAGTTCGGACGCGAGCTGCTCGACGGCATCCAGCGAGAGGCGAATGCCGAACACCTTCAGAAAGCGGTGCAGCCGCCCTTCGATGAAGAACGCGCCGTCCGCGTCGAAGCGCGCCAGGTCGCCTGTGCGCAGCGTTCCCTGATTGACGTCAGGCAAAGCGAGATCGGCGGCGCATTCGGCATAGCCCATCGACACGTTCGCGCCCGCATAAACGAGCTCGCCCGTCTCGCCGGCCGTTTCGATCAGGCTGCCGTCGTCGCGTTCGAGCCAGAGGCGGCCGCCCGGAATCGCGCGGCCGATGCTGGCGGGCTTGATCGCCGCCTCGGCGGGCGCGAGGTACGCGATGCGCGCCGTGGCTTCCGTCTGGCCGTACATCGGAAAGAAACGGATGCCGCGCGTCTCGCAGATTTGCGCGACGTCGCGCAGCTTCTCCGGACGCATGCGTCCGCCGGCCTGAGTCAGCGTGCGCACCGACGGCATGTCGATACGCGCGAGCCGCAGGCGCAACAGCATGTCGTAGCTGTACGGCACCCCGGCGAGGCTCGTCGCGCCATGTGCGTTGAGCGTGCGCCAGAACGCGGCGTCCATCAGCGAGCGATGGGTCAGTACGACCGACGCGCCTGCGCGCAGATGACTGTTGAGGACCGAGAGGCCGTATGAATAGTTGAGCGGCAGCGACGTAATCGCGCGCTCGTCGGGCGTCAGTTCGAGATACTCGACGATCGACGTCGCGTTCGCGATCAGATTCGTTGCGGTGAGCCGCACGAGTTTGGGCGAGCCGGTTGAACCCGAGGTGGCAAGCAGCAGTGCGAGGTCGGGATGCAGCGCGGGGCTCATGCCTTCGGCCGCCGCCTGCGTGCCGTACAGGCCGTAACCGTCCATCTCGCGCACGAGGGCCGCGCCTGGAGGCGCCCACGCGGCGTCGCGCGCAATGAATACCTGCGCCGGACGGTAAGCGTCATACAGTGCGCCGAGCGCGCTTGCATGAATCGAACGGCCGAGCAGCAAGGGCACGGCGCCGCGTTCGAGCGCGGCGAGATAGCACAGCACAGTCGGCAGATCGTTGTCGCCGACGATGAAAACGAGCTGGTGCGCAGGCAGATCCGCTGCCCACTGTCCGATGGCAGCTTGCAGAGCCTCGTAGGTGAGCACGCGACCATCCTCGGCAATCAAGGCGGTGCGTTGCGGATATTGCCGGCTGACCAGGGACACGTTCATACCTCGACGCCGTACTTCTTCAGCTTTTCGATGCCGATCGTGTACGAACCGAACTCGATGATGTCTTCGGTTTCCATCATGATGTCGAACGCGTCCTCGAGGGCCGCGATCATGCCCATGTGGCCGACCGAATCCCAATCGGGCACGCACTGGTAGACGAACTCCGCGTTGAGCGCGTCGTGAGGGACCGAGAAGCAGTCCATGAATACCTTGTCGTAAGTTTCCCTGTTCGTCATGTTCGTTACCGGTTTCACTTGAAGACCTTGCGGTCGGTGTTGGGGCGCGCAACGCGCGCGGGATTGCCGAGAGCGATCACGTTGTCGGGAATGTCGCCGTAGACGACGGATCCCATGCCGATGATCGAGTTGGAGCCGATGCGCACGCCTTCCTTCACGAGTGCGCCCATGCCGATGTAGCTTGCCTGGCCGACCACGCACGAGCCGCCGAGATTGACCATCGAGGAGACGACCGAATAGTCGCCGATCTCGACGTCGTGTCCGACGATGGACGTCGTGTTGATGCTCGTGTGTGCGCCGAGTCGCGCGTCGCTTGAAATCGAGCAGAACGGCGTGATGACGACGCCTTCGCCGAGTCGCGCGCTGTCCGCGACGATCGTGCTCAGGTCCACGACGATGCCCGAATGCGCACCCGCGTCGCGGAGCTTGTTCGCCAGGGCTTCGCGGCCCGCCGGTTCGCCGACCGCGATCACGAACTCGGCGGAGTCGAATTGCGCGCGCAGGGATTCGTCGTCGAAGCGCAGCACTGGGGCGCCATGCCTCGTGGGCGTCTCCCAGATGTCGTCGACGAACGCGATCTCCGACCACCGTCCGGTGACCGCGTTCTGGCGGCGGGCGACGTCCATGACCTCTTTGCCGAAGCCGCCTGCGCCGTAGATGAAGAGTTTGCGTGTCACGTGAGTTGTTTGCCATGCGTGGCGCGCAGTCCGCGATTTGCCGCTGTGCGCGCGATTGTTCCGTGACGAGAGTATCGCCGTGGCGTCGGAAATTCGAAGGACTGAAGAGGTGCCGAAAAAGGTGCTTATTCGGCTTTTACCGGCGGGGAGTGTTGCGTGGGGGCGATGGCCTCGTCGGCGACGCGTGGATTAAAGGTCGCGCGCGCGAGAATCTTGGTGCCTTTTGGTGCGCCCGGCTGGGATCGAACCAGCAACCCCTGCCTTCGGAGGGCAGTACTCTATCCATTGAGCTACGGGCGCTTCGGAGCGAAGGCGCTGGACGATTCAGCGTAAAGAAGCCTGAAAGCAGCGCCGATGCGAGTCCGAGAGGATACCCGTTTTCCGCCGATCCGTCCATCCGGCGGGCTTCAGCAGCAGTTCGCGGCCCGTCGCGGCGCCTTCGCGCGATGCGGGTAAACGCCCGCCAGCGCCATCCGGCGGCGCGCGCCGCCAGTTAAGCGTTCCGTCTATAATCGTCCGTGCTGTACGGAAGTTGCCGTTGCTGTCACGCTGTCGCTGAACGGACTCACACTAAAAACGGGAGACGAGACAAGCATGAGTGAAGCACCCCACGGAGCCCCGATCAAAACACCCGGCCAGCTTATCGCAGCGGTCATCGCCGGGTTCGCCGTCCCCATCGTCATCATCATTCTGCTCGCCGTGTACGTGAACAACACGACGCGCACCGGCGCGGGCACCGACCTGTTCTCCGATGCCTCCGTCGCCTCGCGCATCGCGCCGGTCGCGCAAGTCGACATCCGCGACGCCAACGCGCCGCGCGTCTTCAAGACGGGCGAACAGGTCTACAAGGCCGTCTGTTCGACGTGTCACGCAGCCGGAACCGCAGGCGCGCCGAAGTTCGGCGATGCCGGCAACTGGGCGCCCCGCATCGCCGAGGGTTACGACACGCTCCTGCACAACGCCCTGAACGGCAAGGGCGCGATGCCCGCACGCGGCGGCACGAGCCCCGACGACTACAGTGACTTCGAGATCGGACGCGCGGTCGTCTACATGGGGAACAACAGCGGCGGCAAGCTCGAGGAGCCGGCTCAACCGGCATCGGGCGCGGCCGCGGCTGCAGCAGCGCCCGCGAGCGGTGCCGCGCCCGCTGCGGCGGCATCGGGTGCGCAGGAGAATTCGCAGGCTGCGGCGGCGGTCGCCGCGCTGGCTTCGGTGCCGCAGGCCGCTCCCGCGCCGGCGGCGGGCGCGCAAAGCGCGGATGCATCGCAGGCCGGCAAGGCGCTTTACACGCAGGTCTGTCAGGCGTGCCATGCGGCTGGCGTGCTGAACGCGCCCAAATTCGGCGACAAGGCGGCGTGGGCCGAGCGCCTGAAGGAACCGATGGACACCGTCTACAACTACGCGCTGCACGGCAAGGGCGCGATGCCGCCGAAGGGCGGATCGAACGCGTCGGATGCCGATGTGAAAGCCGCCGTCGACTATATGGTGAGCGCGGCGAAGTAGACGGCGCGCCGCGCACCCACAAAAAACCCTGCGCGGTCAGCTTAGACCGGCAGGGTTTTGTGCTTTAAGGCCGGCGTCAGGACTTCTGCAACATCGCCTTGAGCATCGCCATGCGGTCCTTCGGCGTCATCGGCGCTTCGTCTTCGGTCGGCGGCGGCGCGTCGTCGAGCAGCATTTCGGGGATGAACCGCGACGGCTCGCACACCACCGTCTCCCGGGCGCGCTTTCTCTTCTTGCACCAGTTCAGATGCAGACTGCGCTGCGCCCGCGTGATCGCGACGTACATCAGCCGCCGCTCTTCCTCGATACGCCCCTCGTCGACCGGACCGTCGTCCGAGCCGGCGCCGCCACGATGCGGCATGATCCCTTCCTCGACGCCCACCAAGAACACGTGCGGATATTCGAGCCCTTTCGACGCGTGCACCGTCGAGAGCCGCACCGCGTCGGGGTCTTCGTCCTTGCCTTCGAGCATCGACATCAGCGCGACCGTCTGGATCAGGCCGAGCAGGTTCTTGCCTTCGTCACCGAAACCGTCGGCGTTGTCGTAGCTCGTCTGCTCCGCGTCGCCCGACGGCTCCGGCTTCGTACCCTTTCGCTTGAGCCACTCGCAGAACTCCAGCACGTTCTGCCACTTCGACTGCGCCTGCCGCTCGTCGTGCGCATCGTACAGATACGCCTCGTAGTGGATCGCTTCCATCATGTCGTCGAGGACGGTCGTCGCCGGATCGCGGGCGGCGCGGTCGGCGAGGCGCTGCATCCATTCGCAGAACGTGCGCAGCGGCTCGACCTGCCGCGCGGAAAGCCGCGCCTCGATGCCGCCCATGAACACCGCCTCGAACAGCGACACCTTCGCCGCGCCCGCAAACGACCCGAGCGCTTCGAGCGTCGTGTTGCCGACCCCGCGCCGCGGCGTCGTGATCGCGCGGATGAACGCGGGATCGTCGTCGGGATTCGCGATCAGACGCAGGTACGCGATGATGTCCTTGATCTCGGCCTTGTCGAAGAACGACTGTCCGCCCGAGAGCACGTAGGGAATCCGCTCGCGGCGCAACACCTGTTCGAAGATGCGCGCCTGAAAATTGCCGCGATACAAAATGGCGTAGTCGCGAAACGCCGCGCGCCGCTCGAACTTGTGCGCCGACAGGCGAAACACGACCGATTCCGCCTCGTGCTCTTCGTCGTTGCAGCCGGTGACGGTGATCGTGTCGCCCATGCCGTGCTCGGACCAGAGCTTCTTCTCGAAGAGCTTCGGATTGTTCGCGATGACGTTGTTCGCCGCCGTGAGAATGCGCACCGTCGAGCGATAGTTCTGCTCCAGCTTGACCACATGCAGCTTCGGGAAATCCTTGCCCAGTTGCGCGAGGTTTTCGAGCGTCGCGCCGCGCCAGCCGTAGATCGCCTGATCGTCGTCGCCGACGGCCGTGAATGCCGCGCGCGGGCCGGCCAGGAGCTTCAGCAATTCATACTGGCAGGTGTTCGTGTCCTGATATTCGTCGATCAGCAGATAGCGCAGGCGGTTCTGCCACTTGTCGCGCACCTGCTCGTTTTCCGCGAAAAGCTGCGCGGGACGCAGGATCAGATCGTCGAAATCGAGCGCCTGGTACGCGTGCAGCGTCGCCGCGTAGCTGCGGTAGACGATCGCCGCCTGATGCTCGTCCTCGTTCGCGGCCAGCACGGAGGCTTGATCCGGCGACACCATCGCGTTCTTCCAGAGCGAGATGATCGACTGGATCTTGCGGATCAGGCCCTTGTCGGTCGTGCCGAGTTGCTCCTGCACCATGCCGAAGCAGTCGTCGGCGTCCATGATCGAAAACTGCGGCTTCAGTCCGACGTGCGCCGCTTCCTGACGCATGATCTGCACGCCGAGCGAGTGAAAGGTGCAGATCGTCAACTGGTTGACGGGCACCTTGCGGCCTTCCTTGCCGGGCGTCGTGAGCGTCTTGCCTTCGAGCAGCTTCGCCGTGCGCTCGCGCATTTCGAGCGCGGCCTTGTTCGTGAAGGTGAGCGCGGCGATATGCTTCGGCTCGAAACCGCGACGCTCGATCAAATGGGCGATCTTTTGCGTGATCACGCGCGTCTTGCCGCTGCCGGCGCCGGCGAGCACGAGACAGGGACCATCGAGATAACGCACCGCTTCGCTTTGCGCGGCGTTCAGACCTGCGGACATCGTGTGTGGACTTTGAGAGGCGTTGGGCGGAAGGCTCTCGACACCGCCGGATGGACAGCGAAACCGGGCGCCGTCGAGACGCACGCAATTTCGAGAGACGCGATGTTAACACGGCGATCGACGTCTTCGATCTGGCCCTGTGCGCCGCCATCGACCGGTCAAATATGCCGTCCGGCATGGCATGGCGTGCCACAATATCGCGACACCCACGCACGAGGATGCCCGCATGAGTTCCCTACTGAAAGTCGGCGTGATGGGCTACGGCCTGGCCGGCGCGACGTTCCACGCGCCCGTCATCGAGCACTGCGGGCGCGCGAGCGTCGCCGCGATCGCGACGAGCCAGTCCGAGCGCGCGCAGGCCGATTATCCGAAGGCGGCGATCGTCGCTGATTTCGACGCGCTCGTCGCCATCGACGAAATCGAATGCATCGTGATCGCGACGCCCAACGACACGCACTTCGACCTCGCGCGCCGGGCGCTGGAAGCGGGCAAGCACGTGGTCGTCGACAAGCCAGTGACGCTGTCCGCCGCCGCCGCACGCACGCTCGCCGATCTCGCGGCCGCGCGCGGCCTGCTGTTCGCGCCCTTTCACAACCGGCGCTGGGACGGCGATTTCATCACGTTGCGCGCGCTGATCGAAAGCGGGCGGCTCGGACGCGTGACGCATTTCGAATCGCATTTCGACCGTTTCCGCCCGAAAGTGCCGCAGCGATGGCGCGAGGAAACGTCGCGCGGAGGCGGTCTGCTGTTCGATCTCGGGCCGCATCTGATCGATCAGGCGCTCACGCTGTTCGGCGCGCCGCAGACCGTTTTCGCGACGGTCCGGCAGCACCGCGACCACGCGCACGCGCCAGATTACGTGCATCTGCTGCTCGGCTACGGCGACAAGGAAGTCGTCCTGCACGCTACCGCGCTCGCGGCGCTCGAACCGCCGCGGTTTTCCGTCCACGGAACGCGCGGCAGTTATGTGAAGAACGGGCTCGACACGCAGGAAGATCAGCTGAAAGCGGGCCTGCGTCCGGGCGACGCCGAATTCGCAAAAAATCCGCCCGGCCTCCTGCGCGAAGTCGACGGCGATCACGATCTGCGCCAGGAATTCGCCACGCGCGACGGCGCCTACGCCGACTACTATCGCGCGCTGGCAGCGTCGATCCAGGACAAGAAGCCGTTCCCGGTTTCGGCGCAGGACGCGGTCGACGTGATGACGATCATCGAACTCGCGATGGAAAGCGACGCCGAAGGGCGGCGCGTGGCATTCAGGCGGCTGTGAAGCCCGGGCGGCGTGCCACTCGGCGGTTTCCTAATCTGTTTGACAAGCCTAATACGGTCGCGTAAATTCGCCGCACGCGTCGGGAGAGCGCGTGGCCGCAGGTTTTGCGCGCCGCGCCGCCGAAGGGGCACACCCGCAAACTCTCAGGCAAAAGGACCGGCCGCGTCGAGGAAATCGTTCGTTCAGAACCGTTTCTTCGCACTCTGGAGAGCGGCACGGCCGGGATGGAAACAATCGGCTGGTGCCCACCGAAGGGGCGCGCGATGGGCCGCATACCGGGTCCGCGCAATCTCTCAGGTACCGAGGACAGAGGGGTCATGCTTCGATCCGCCACGCGGTTTGGGCTTTGCATGCTGCATTTGCGATCACGCAAAGACGCAGCCTGAAAAGCCGAAACCGCCGGTGAAGTCGAAGCATGGCCTTTTTTGTTTTTGCGACCCGAGGCCCCGATGACCGAACTTCAACACACGCCCCTCCACGCCGCTCACCTCGCGCTCAACGCGCGCATGGTCGACTTCGGCGGCTGGGACATGCCCGTCAACTACGGCTCGCAGATCGACGAACACAAGGCCGTGCGCACCGACGCCGGCATGTTCGACGTGTCGCACATGCGCGTCGTCGATTTCACCGGCGGCCCGGTGCGCGACTTCTTCAAGCTCGCGATCGCCAATAACGTCGACAAGCTCACCACGCCCGGAAAGGCGCTCTACTCCTGCCTGCTCAACAGCAAAGGCGGCGTGATCGACGACCTGATCGTCTACTTTTTCGCCGAAGACCATTTTCGCGTCGTCGTGAACGCGAGCACCGCCGAGAAGGACATTGCGTGGTTCGGCCAGCTGAACGCCGAAGGCGAATTCGGCCTGACGATCACGCCGCGCCGCGATCTGGCGATCGTCGCCGTGCAGGGTCCGAACGCGCGCGAAAAAGTCTGGCAAGTGGTGCCGGAGACGCGCGCCGCGACCGAATCGATCAAGCCGTTCAACGCCGTGACGTTCCCCTCGACGCCCTTCGGCGAACTGATGCTCGCCCGCACCGGCTACACCGGCGAGGACGGCTTCGAGATCCTCGTGCTGGACGCGCACGTCGAAGCGCTTTGGGACGCACTGAAGGCGCAGGGCGTGAAGCCCGCAGGCCTCGGCGCACGCGACACGCTGCGGCTCGAAGCCGGCATGAACCTCTACGGCCAGGACATGGACGAAAACGTCTCGCCGCTCGACGCGGGCCTCGCGTGGACCGTCGACATGAAATCGTCGCGCGATTTCATCGGGCGCACGGCGCTCGAAGCGGACGGCCAGAAGTCGAATTTCGTCGGACTGATTCTGCACAAGGAAAACGGCCGCGCCGGTGGCGTGCTTCGTGCTCACCAGAAAGTCGTCACGCCGGCGGGCGAGGGCGAGATCACGAGCGGCACGTTTTCCCCGTCGATGCAGGAATCGATCGCGTTCGCCCGGGTGCCGGCGAGCGTGAATCCGGGCGACGTCGTGCAGGTCGTGATCCGCGACAAGCAACTTCCCGCTAGCGTGGTAAAACTGCCCTTCGTGCGCAACGGCAAGGTGCTCGCGAGCCTCTGACGAGGCCGCGCCGCACGGCGCAGCGCATGTCCGAACCCTACTCTCAAGAACCACGCACAGGAGCATCCAATGAGCATCCCGGCCGAACTGAAATACACCGAATCGCACGAATGGGTCCGCACCGAAGCTGACGGCACGCTCGCCATCGGCATCACCGATCACGCGCAGGAAGCGCTCGGCGACATCGTGTTCGTCGAACTGCCGGCGGCGGGCAAGACCGTGACGGCGGGCGACGCGATCGCGGTCATCGAATCGGTGAAGGCGGCGTCCGACATCTACGCGCCGGTCTCGGGCGAAATCGTCGCGGCCAACGACGCGCTGACGAGCGGCCCCGACCAGATCAACGGCGCGCCGTATGAAAGCTGGCTCTTCAAGATCAAGCCGGCCGCTGACGCAAGCCTCGACAAGCTGCTCGACGCCGCCGGCTACGGCCAGTCGATCGGCGAATAATCTCTTAATCGACGGTGCGGTTTTCGCGGACGCAAGCCGCCGGAAACCGCACCCGCAGGAATTCACATGAAGCTCGACACTCCGGATCGCCTGATGAACCGCTCATCCCTGTCCCTCGCCGCGCTCGAATGCCACGATGCATTCGCCGAGCGGCACATCGGTCCCGATTCCGCCGACCAGCGCGCGATGCTCGACGCGCTCGGCTTCGCCTCGCGCGCGGCGTTCATCGACGCGGTGATCCCGGAGTCGATCCGCCGTCAGGAAACCTTGCCGCTCGGCGCCGCGTTGGGTCCCTTCGCGCAGCCGAAGAGCGAGGCTGAAGCGCTCGCGTCGCTCAGGAAGCTCGCGGATCAGAATCTGGTGTTCCGGACGTACATCGGTCAGGGCTATTACGGCACGCACACGCCGGCTGTGATCCTGCGCAACGTGCTGGAAAATCCGGCCTGGTACACGGCGTACACGCCGTATCAGCCGGAGATTTCGCAAGGGCGCCTGGAGGCGCTCCTGAACTTCCAGCAGATGGTGATCGATTTGACCGGCCTCGCGATCTCGAACGCGTCGCTGCTCGACGAAGCCACCGCCGCCGCCGAAGCGATGACGCTTTTGCAACGCGTCGGCAAGCCGAAGTCGAACGTGTTTTACGTCGCCGACGACGTATTGCCGCAGACGATCGAAGTCGTGCGGACACGCGCGAAGCCGATCGGCGTGGACGTGAAGGTCGGGCCGGCCGAGGACGCTGCTTCGGCGAATGCGTTCGGCGTGCTGCTGCAATACCCGGGCGCGAACGGTGACGTGCGCGACTACCGCGCGCTCACCGAAGCGATTCACGCGGCGGGCGGTTACGTGGTCGCCGCCGCCGATCTGCTCGCGCTCACGCTGCTGACGCCGCCGGGCGAATGGGGCGCGGATGTCGCGGTCGGCAATACGCAGCGGTTCGGCGTGCCGGTCGGCTTCGGCGGTCCGCACGCGGCGTACATGGCCGTGCGCGACGAATTCAAACGCCAGATGCCGGGGCGGCTGGTGGGCGTGACCGTCGACGCGCAGGGCAAGCACGCGCTGCGTCTCGCACTGCAAACGCGCGAACAGCACATCCGCCGCGAGAAGGCGACGTCGAATGTGTGTACCGCGCAGGCGTTGCTCGCGATCATGGCGAGCATGTACGCGGTCTATCACGGCCCGCACGGTCTGAAGACGATCGCGCTGCGCGTGAACCGCGTCGCGTCGATCTTCGCGGCGGGCGTCCAGAAGCTCGGCTACGCGCTCGCAAACGAAACGTTCTTCGACACGGTGACCATCCAGAGCGGCGCGAACACCACGGCGCTGCATCAGGCTGCTTCCGCCGCGCACATCAACCTGCGTCATGTGGATGCGCAGCATGTGGGCGTGTCGCTCGACGAAACCACCACCCGCGACGACCTGACGAAGCTCTTCGCGCTCTTCGCGGA
The DNA here is from genome assembly GCF_031451455.1 of Caballeronia sp. LZ024. Lineage (NCBI taxonomy): Bacteria > Pseudomonadati > Pseudomonadota > Betaproteobacteria > Burkholderiales > Burkholderiaceae > Caballeronia > Caballeronia sp. LZ024. The sequence continues at coordinate 3,342,975 of NZ_JARUXL010000001.1, forward strand.
AGTCGCGGGCAAGACGGAAACCTTCGACATCGACGCGCTCGATGGCGCGCTCAAGGAATCGCTGCCCGCCCATCTGCATCGCACGAGCGAATTCCTCACGCACCCGGTCTTCAACCGTCACCATTCCGAGCACGAAATGCTGCGCTATCTGCGCAGTCTCGCCGACAAGGACCTCGCGCTCGACCGCACGATGATCCCGCTCGGCTCGTGCACGATGAAGCTCAACGCGACCTCGGAAATGCTGCCGGTCACGTGGCCCGAATTCGCGCAGATCCATCCGTTCGCGCCGGCCGAGCAGACCGTCGGCTATCGCACGATGATCGATCAGCTCGAACAGATGCTCGTCGCGTGCACGGGTTATGCGGCCGTGTCGCTGCAGCCGAACGCCGGCTCGCAAGGCGAGTACGCGGGGCTGCTCATCATCCATGCGTACCACGAGTCGCGCGGCGAAGGGCATCGCAATGTCTGCCTGATTCCGGCTTCCGCGCACGGCACCAATCCGGCGTCCGCGCAGATGGCGGGCATGCAGGTTGTCGTGGTCGCGTGCGATGCGAACGGCAACGTCGATATCGACGACCTCAAGGCGAAAGCCGAGAAGCATTCGGCGAATCTCGCGGCGATCATGATTACGTATCCGTCGACGCACGGCGTGTTCGAGCGCAACGTCCGCGAAATCTGCGAGATCGTGCACGCGCACGGCGGCCAGGTGTACGTCGACGGCGCCAACATGAACGCGATGGTCGGCCTGACCGCACCCGGCCAGTTCGGCGGCGACGTGTCGCACCTGAACCTGCACAAGACCTTCTGCATTCCGCACGGCGGCGGCGGACCGGGCGTCGGCCCCGTCGCGGTCGGCGCGCATCTTGCGAAGTTCCTGCCGAACCAGCACTCGACCGGCTATCAGCGCGACGAAAGCGGTATCGGCGCGGTGTCGTCGGCGCCTTACGGCTCGGCCGCAATCCTGCCGATCTCGTGGATGTATATCGCGATGATGGGCGCGAAGGGCCTCACCGCCGCGACCGAAAGCGCGATTCTCGCGGCGAACTACGTGGCGAATCGTCTCGCGCCGCACTATCCGGTGCTTTACAGCGGACCGGGCGGACTGGTTGCGCACGAATGCATTCTCGACGTGCGGCCGATCAAGGAATCGAGCGGCATTTCGGTGGAAGACGTCGCCAAGCGCCTGATCGATTTCGGCTTCCACGCGCCGACGATGAGCTTCCCGGTGCCGGGCACGCTGATGGTCGAACCGACGGAATCGGAGTCGAAGGAAGAACTCGACCGCTTCATCGACGCGATGATCCGGATTCGCGAGGAGATTCGCGCGGTGGAGGAAGAGCGCGCCGATCGCGAGGACAATCCGCTGAAGCACGCGCCGCACACGGCGGCCGTCGTGACCGCCGACGACTGGACGCACACGTACACGCGCGAGCAGGCGGCGTATCCGCTGAAGTCGCTCGTCGCGCGCAAGTACTGGCCGCCGGTCGGCCGCGCGGATAACGCCTATGGCGACCGCAACCTGATGTGCTCGTGCGTGCCGGTGTCGGAATACGACGACTGACGTGGACATCGCCAGACCGCCCGGAAGCTTCGGGCGGTTTTTGCTTCAGCCGCCCAATCCCGGCTAACATCTCACCCCGAACCAAAGCCAATCAAGGGAGTTCGCATGGCGCTGAAGGTGCGAGTGGGGAACGAGGCGGGCCGTCGATGGCACATGCAGACAGCGCTCGCCGCGATTGCGCTGACGGCCGCGGTCGCGACGCAGGGCGCGCACGCCGCGATGAATTTCTGCGCCGCGCCCGCGATGCAGTCGAGCGAGCGCACCAATGCCGATCCCGGCGTGCGGGCGCTGGTGAAGATGGTGCAGTCGCACGTCAACGACCAGCCGAAGGCGCGCGCGAAGCTGCACACCGAAGGCACGCTGCCGCACGAGGGCATCTACGACGAGAGCGTCGAAGCGGAGAAGGACCTCGGCCTCATGCGCGACGCCGCGCTCGCCTGGCGCGCGACCGGCGACGAGCGCTATCTGCGGCTCGTCGAGCGCTTCCTGCTCGCGTGGGTCACGACTTACCAGCCGAGCTTCAATCCGATCGACGAAACGAACTTCGAGTCGCTGATCCTCGCCTATGATTTGACTGCGAGCGCGCTGCCGGTCAAGACGCGCAATGCGGCGAACGCGTTCATCTCCAAGATGGTGACGGGTTATGTCGAGGACATCGACAAGCAGAAACGGCCGCTCGAAGGCACGTATCGCAACAACTGGCAGAGTCATCGCGTGAAGCTGATCTCGATGGGCGCGTTCACCATCGACGATCGCAAGATGATCAACGCGGCGCAGCGTCTTTTCGTCGAGCATATCGGCGACAACATTGCGCCGGACGGCTCGACCGTCGATTTCGCCGAGCGCGACGCGCTGCGCTATGTCACCTACGATCTTCAGCCGCTCGTGACGGCGGCGCTCGCGGCGCGGCGTCATAACCGCAACTGGATCGCGGACCGCGCGCCTTCCGGCGCGACGCTCGCCGCCGCGCTCAACTGGCTCACGCCGTATGCGCTCGGCACGAAGACGCACGAAGAGTTCGTTCATTCGTCCGTGCCGTTCGACGCCAAACGGCGCGAAGCGGGTCTGCCGGGCTATTCGGGCCAGTGGGACCCGAAGAATGCGGCGGAACTGTTTCATCTCGCGGCGCGTCTCGACGGCCGCTATGCACCGGTGGCGCTGCGGCTCGCCGCGACGCCGCCCGCCTGGCTCGCGGTCTGTCTGCCGCTGCCGGCGCGCTAATCACTCCGGAATCAACCAGGAACCTTCATGGCAGTCAGCGTTTTCGATCTCTTCAAAATCGGCATCGGTCCGTCGAGTTCGCATACGGTCGGGCCGATGCGCGCGGCGTTGATGTTCGTGCAAGGGCTCGAACGCGACGGATTGCTCGACGCGGTCGCGTCGGTCAAATGCGACCTGTATGGGTCGCTCGGCGCGACGGGCAAGGGTCACGGCACGGATCGTGGCGTCATGCTCGGCTTGATGGGCGACGCGCCGGATACAGTCGACGCCCAGACGATCACGCCGCGACTCGAATCCGTGCGCGCATCGAAGAAGCTCGCGCTGCTCGGCACGCACGAAATTCCGTTCGTGCAGAAGGAGCACATCGGGTTTTATCGGCAGGCGCTCGCCGAACATCCGAACGGCATGAAGCTGCACGCATTCGATGCGGGCGGCGCGCTGCTTCGCGAGGCGACTTATCTGTCGGTGGGCGGCGGCTTCGTCGTGACGGCGGGCGCGGCGAACACGGCGGTGCTGACCGCGCACGAGCAGTTGCCGTATCCGTTTCACACGGGCGACGAGTTGCTCGCGATGTGCGTCGAGTCGGGCAAGTCGATTGCGCAGCTCATGTGGGAGAACGAGCGCATCTGGCGCAGCGCCGAGGACATCCGCGCGGGCCTGTTGCGCATCTGGGACGTGATGCAGGCGTGCGTTGCGCGCGGATGCGGCATCGGCAACCCGGAAGCCGACGGCAACCTGCCCGGGCCGTTTCAGGTGAAACGCCGGGCGCCGCAGTTGTATCGCGCGCTGGCTGGCAAGCCGGAACAGGCGTTGCGCGATCCGCTCTCGATGATCGACTGGATCAATCTCTACGCGATCGCGGTGAACGAGGAAAACGCGGTCGGCGGGCGCGTCGTGACCGCGCCGACCAATGGCGCCGCCGGCATCATCCCGGCCGTGCTGCATTACTACGACCGCTTCATGCCGGGATCGAACGAGCAGGGCGTGATCGACTTTCTGCTGACGGCGGCGGCCATCGGCATCCTGTACAAGATGAACGCGTCGATCTCGGGCGCCGAAGTCGGCTGTCAGGGCGAAGTGGGCGTCGCGTGTTCGATGGCCGCGGGCGCGCTCGCCGCCGTGATGGGCGGCACGCCGACGCAAGTCGAGAACGCCGCCGAGATCGGCATGGAACACAACCTCGGGCTGACCTGCGATCCGGTCGGCGGAATGGTGCAGATTCCGTGTATCGAACGCAATGCGATGGGGTCGGTGAAGGCCGTCAACGCCGCGCGCATGGCGATGCGCGGCGACGGTTCGCACTATGTGTCGCTCGATTCGGTCATCAAGACCATGCGCGAAACCGGCGCCGACATGAAAACCAAGTACAAGGAAACGTCGCGCGGCGGGCTGGCGGTGAATATCGTGGAGTGTTGAGGCGCGTTACGCCCCAATCAGATTCACCACCTTCACATTGCGCGTATCCGGCACTTCCGCGTAGGACAGCACCTTCAACTGCGGCAGACTGCGCCGCAGGAACCGCGCGAGCATCGCCCGCAGCGAATGCTGCACGAGCAGCACCGGCGGCAAGCCGAGGTTCTGCTGGCGCATGATCGCGTTCTGCGTCGAATTGAGAAGCGTCTGGGCGAGCCCCGGCTCCAGCCCCGGATTCGCCCCCGTCGACAGCGCCTGCGACAACACCCGCTCGAGCGTCGGATCGAGTCCCATCACCTGCAGATCGCCGCCGCCCGGATACCACTGCTGCGAGATCGCGCGGCCGAGCGCGAGCCGCACCGCCGCCGTGAGTTCGTATGCGTCGCCGATCTTCGGCGCGTGCTCCAGCAGCGAATCGAGGATGGTGCGCATGTCGCGGATCGGCACGCCTTCGTCGAGCAGGTTCTGCAACACCTTTTGCAGCGTCGTGAGCGAAACGGTCTTCGGCACGAGGTCGTCGGTGAGCGACGGCGTGTCACGGCCGATGCGATCAAGAAGCGCCTGCACTTCCTGACGCCCGAGCAACTCGGCCGCGTGCGTGACGACGAGATGGTTCAAATGCGTCGCGACGACCGTGCTCGCATCGACGACCGTGTAACCGTAGACCTGCGCCTGCTCGCGCATGTTGGTATCGATCCAGACGGCCGGCAGTCCGAACGCCGGGTCCTGCGTCTGCGTGCCGGGGAGCGCGGCGGACACCTGTCCCGGATTGATCGCGAGCCACTGTCCCGGGAACGCCTCGCCGACGCCCACTTCCACGCCCTTGAGCGAAATGCGATAGCCGTTCGGACGCAGTTCGAGGTTGTCGCGGATATGGATGACCGGCGGCAAAAAGCCGATTTCCTGCGCGAACTTCTTGCGAATGCCTTTGATGCGCTTGAGCAATTCGCCGTCGGTGTTCTTGTCGACAAGCGGAATCAGCCGGTAGCCGACTTCGAGACCCAGCGGATCGATCATCGCGACGTCGTCCCACGACGCTTCCGCGTTCTCGACCGGCGCAGCCGCGGCCGGCGAGACATCGGTGATATTGCCGTTCTTCTTCTTATCGGCGGCGCGCTTGTTCATCGAGCGCGCGGCGTAGATCAGTCCGCCGCCGAGCAGCATGAACGCGAAGTGCGGCATGCCCGGAATCAGCCCCATCACGCCGATGATCACGCCTGTAATCATCAGCACGCGCGGGTTGTTGAACAACTGGCCGGTCAACTGCGTGCCGATGTCTTCCTCGGTCGCGACGCGCGAAACGATCACGCCGGCCGCCGTCGAAATGATGAGCGACGGAATCTGCGCGACGAGGCCGTCGCCGATGGTGAGCAGCGTGTAGTTTGTGGCCGCGTGGCCGAAGTCCATGTCGTGCTGCAACATCCCGACGATCAGCCCGCCGACGACGTTGATGACCATGATGAGCAAGCCGGCGATGGCGTCGCCGCGCACGAACTTGCTCGCGCCGTCCATCGAACCGTAGAACTCGGCTTCCTGCGCGACTTCCACGCGGCGCTTTTTCGCCTGCTGCTCGTTGATGAGGCCGGCGTTCAGGTCGGCGTCGATCGCCATCTGCTTGCCGGGCATCGCGTCGAGCGTGAAGCGCGCGCCCACTTCGGCGATCCGGCCCGCGCCCTTTGTGATGACCATGAAGTTGATGATCATCAGAATCACGAACACGACGATACCGACCGCGAAATTCCCGCCGACGAGAAAGTGTCCGAACGATTCGATCACCTGGCCGGCGGCGTCGGGGCCGGTGTGGCCTTCGAGCAGCACGATCCGCGTCGACGCGACGTTCAGCGACAGGCGCAGCAAGGTGGAAAAGAGCAGCACGCTCGGGAACGCGGCGAAGTCGAGCGGCTTTTGCGTATACATGCTGACGAGCAGCACCATCACCGAAAGCGCGATGTTGAACGTGAACAGCAGATCAAGCAGGAACGCCGGCAACGGCAGGATCATCATGCCGAGGATCATGCAGATCAGGATCGGGCCGGCGAGCGCCCTCAGGTTCTGGCTCCCGAGCGCGTCGGGCCGTTTGGCGAAAAATCCAGCGCGCGCGTTCATGCTGCGGCTCCATCAGTAGTGTTGTCGGCAGAAAGCGCGTCGGCGGCTTCCTGTTCTGCGTCGGCATCGGAGACGCCGCCCTTGTCGAGTTCCTTCGGCACGTCGAGATCGGACGGCTCGTCGGGCTTCGCGCCGCCGTCTTCCTGGAAGCGGCGCAGCTGATACACCCACGCCAGCACCTGGGCGACGGCGCCGTACAGCGCGCCCGGAATCTCGCGGTTGATCTCGACGTTGTGATACAGCGCGCGCGCGAGCGGCGGCGCTTCGAGCAGCGGCACGTTGTGCTCGCGGCCCAGTTCGCGGATGCGCGCGGCCACGAGGTTCACGCCCTTCGCGACGACCTTCGGCGCGCGCATCTGTCCGTCGGTGTACTTGAGCGCGACGGCGAAGTGCGTCGGATTGGTGACGATCACGTCGGCGGTCGGGATCGCCTGCATCATCCGGCGGCGCGCGGCGGCGCGCTGCTGCTGGCGGATGCGGCCCTTCACGTGCGGATCGCCGTCGTTTTCCTTGTGTTCGCGCTTCACTTCTTCCTTGCTCATGCGCAGTTTTTTCGCGTGCGACCACATCTGATAGGGCACGTCGAGCGCGGCGATTAGGAAAAGTCCGGCGATCGCCATGCCGCAGCACACGAAGATCATGTGCAGCGCTTCCGCGAGCGCGAGGTCGAGCGGCTTGGTGACGAGCCCGAGCACTTCGGCCTTGCGCGCCCAGATCGCCGAGCCGGCCATCCCGCCGACGACGATCGTCTTCAAAAGCGACATGCCGAGCTGGATCGGTCCCTGGATCGAGAAGATCTTCCCGAGGCCGCTCACCGGATTGAGCCGTCCGAAATTCGGCGCGAGCGTCTTGGTGGTGAGAAGCCAGCCGCCGAGCGCCATCGGCGCGGCGAGAGCGGCAAAGCAGGTCATCGCGAGCACGGGCAGGAGCGCCAGAAAGCTCTCCTTGCTGGCATTCGCGGCGCCGATCATCATCTGGTGCGTATCCAGGACGTAGGCGCGGTCGAACGTGAACGCGTCGCGCAGGATGGACTGCAAATGCGCGCCGATGGAGCCGGACAGCCCCCAGACGCCGAAAAATCCGGCCGCCAGCAGCGCGAACGACGCAAAGTCCCGCGAGCGCGCGACCTGGCCTTCCTCCCGCGCCTTTTCAAGGCGCTTGGGAGTCGCTGACTCGGTCTTTTCGAGATCGCTTTCTTCTGCCACTGCGTTGTCGCTCCGTGCTCGCCGGCAAATTGCCTAATTTCGATGACGGTGATTATTGCGAATCGCGACGGGCGACGATCGGGGGATAAAGGGAGGGAAAAAGGGGTTATTCGGCTGATGGGATGAATGCGGCCGCCGGTTTTTTGCGGCGGACGCCCGCAGAGGCGCGGCATCCGCCATCGACGCAGGGTGCGCCGCGCGTCTGCGTCAGGAGCCGGCGGCGCGTTTTTCCGTTGCGCCGCCGGTTGCCGCGGTCGTGCGGCCGGGCGCATCGCCAGCCGCCGACGAAGCCGCCACGGGCGCCGGCGCTTCGACGCCGCCCGTCTCGCGATTCATCTGCCCGACGTCCCAGCCGCCGCCGAGCGCCTTCACGAGTCCCACCGACGACACCATCCGCTGTCCCGCGATGCTTGCGAGCTTTTGCTGCGCGACGAACGCCGTGGTCTGCGCAGTCAGCACGTTCACGAAGCCGACGGTGCCGGCCTTGTACTGATTGTTGACGATCGCGAGCGCCTGCTGCGCCGACTGCACCGCCTGCTGCTGAACCACGATCTCGTTTTCGAGGATGCGCAGCGACGCCAGATTGTCCTCGACGTCCTGGAAAGCGGTGAGCACCGTCTGCCGGTACGTCGCGACGTTCTGGTCGTAGGCGGCGCGCGCCGCTTCGGTTTGCGCGCGGCGCAGGCCGCCGTCGAAAATGGTCGCGGCGATGTCCGGCCCGAGCGTCCAGAAACGCGACGGCGCCCGCAGCAATTGCGAGATCACCGAGCTCTGGAATCCGCCCGACGCCGACAGCGTGAGCGTCGGAAAAAACGCCGCCATCGCGACGCCTATCTGTTCGTTCGCGGCCGCGGCCTTGCGCTCGGCGGATGCGACGTCCGGCCGGCGCTCGAGAATCGCGGACGGCATCTGCGCCGGCACGGACGGCGGCGTGGCGTCGAGCGGCGCGGCGGGCAGCGAGAACGTGGAAGCCGGTTCGCCGACCAGCACCGCGATCGCGTGCTCGAACTGCGCGCGCGCGACGCCGTTATCGATCGCCGATGCCTGCGCCGACTGCAATTGCGTCTGCGCCTGGATCACGTCCGAGCGCGCGACGATGCCCTGCGCGTACTGGTTCTGCGTGAGCTGGAGCGATTGCCGATAGGCGGCGACGGTGTCGTCGAGCAGTTTTTGCTGCGCGTCGAGCGAGCGCAACTGGAAGTAGCTCTGCGCGAGCGTGGCCTGCGCGGAAAGGCGCGCGTTCGCGAGATCGGCGGCGGCGCTTTGCTCGCCGGCCTCCTGCGCGTTGACCGAGCGGCTCACGCTGCCCCACAGGTCCGGTTCCCAGGCGGCGTCGAGGGCGAGGCTGAAGCTGTTGCCGATCGACGTGCCGTTCGATCCCGCCGACGTGGTGCGCGCATTGGTGCCGGTGCCGGAGCGCGATCCGGACGCCGACAGGCCGACGGTCGGAAAGTAGGCCGCGCGCGCTTCGCCGACGAGCGCGCGCGCCTGCCGGTAGGCCGCCGCGAACTGCGCGATGCTCTGGTTCGACGCGTTCAACCGCGATTCGAGTTCGTCGAGTTGCGGATCGTCGTAGATGGACCACCAGTTTCCCCGATCGGCGCGATCGGACGGCTGCGCGACCTTCCAGCCCTCGGGCGCTTCCTTGTAGGTTGCCGGCACCGCAGCGGTCGGCCGCTGATAATCGGGGCCGACCGCGCAGCCCGCGATGAGCAGGGTCATCGCGGCGGCGAGCGCCAATACGGACAAACGGGGCGTGGCGGACTGAATGTGGCTAAACGGCATCTGCGTGATGATCCTGTCGAAGCGGCGCGAATCGGCTGAGGCAGGCGGAAATCGCGGCGATCCGGGATGGTAACGGAACAGGGACGACGCCCGCGACAAGCGGGCCAAAGCGGGCGTCAGGCAGACGTTAGGGTAGCGGCTTGAAAGGGCGCGTGGGTTACCCGGCCGCGCCAAAAGGTTACGGCGGTTTACGAGTCGCGACTCAGCACTCGCCGTGCGAGCAGGGCGTCGGGCCCGGCAGCAGTTTCGTTACGCGCGCTTGCGTGGGCGTTTGCGGCTGGCGGGGCTTCGCCGCGCGTCGCCGGTTGCGGTTCTCGAACCAGCCCATGCCCAGCACCACGAACGATCCGCCCGGCAACAGGAACACGAACACGTAGAGCGCGAGTTTCCACGACGTCAGATTCGGCGGAACGACGTGACGGGAAGCGCTGGCGATTGTGTTGCTGACCTGGCCGAAACGTCGGCGGGCGGTGCGTACAAAGCGGGTCATGGGAATCCTTCGGGGCATCGTCTCGGCGATGCGGCAAGCGTTCAAGACATGTTTCGGGCGGCGCATTAAACGCATAACTCGTTGTGTTAAATAATATTGACTGTGCAAGTATTTTTCAAGATACTTGCCGCAACATTTTTGAGATCGTTGTTTTGACGACGCACGAGCGTCCCCATTGTCGACACGGATGAACAGCGAACCCCTTTACGACCCCTCGACGATCCAGCTCCAGACGAGCCTCGGCTACTACCTGGCGAAGGCGCGCAACGTGCTGGTCGCGCGCACGGACCGGGCGCTCGGCCCGCTTGACCTGACTTCGCAGCAGATCGGCGTGATCCTGATGCTGGCCGATGGGCGCGCGCATACGCCGCTCGAACTGTCGCGCGAGATGTCTTACGACAGCGGGTCGATGACCCGCATGCTTGACCGGCTCGAGAAGAAAGGCTTCGTGACGCGCGAGCGCAGCGAGTCGGACCGGCGCATCGTGGAACTCAAGCTGACGACGCGCGGCGCCGATGCCGCCGCACGGCTTCCGGCGATCGGCGCTGCGGTGCTCAACGAGCAGTTGAGAGACTTCAGCCGCGCCGAACTCGATACACTCACGAGCCTGCTCGCCCGCTTGATCGCGAACGCGCCGGCGGGGTCGTCTTCCGCTGCGTGTGACCTCGGCGAGGACGACAGCGGCTGATTTTCCGGCGCCACGGGCAAGTTTTTGCCCTTATGCCTGTCTGAGCAGAGAATGCCGCTGCATCTAAAACAAGAACGTTTTGCTGGAGATTTTCGACTATGGCAGTAACCGCAGCGCATCCCGAAGGCGACTCCGTGCCGAGCGCGCCCGCGCCGCTCGCGGGCGGCGTGCTCGCGCTCCTGACGATGGGCCTCGCGCTCGGCACGTTCATGGAAGTCCTCGACACCTCGATCGCCAACGTCGCCGTGCCGACGATTTCCGGCAGTCTCGGCGTCGCGACGAGCGAAGGGACGTGGGTGATTTCGTCGTATTCGGTGGCGTCGGCGATTGCGGTGCCGCTCACCGGCTGGCTCGCGCGGCGTGTCGGCGAAGTGAAGCTCTTCACGATTTCCGTCGTGCTGTTCTCGATCGCGTCGGCGCTGTGCGGGTTCGCGCACAACTTCGAGTCGCTGATCGCGTTCCGGCTGCTGCAGGGGCTCGTCTCCGGACCGATGGTGCCGCTCTCGCAAACCATCCTGATGCGCAGCTATCCGCCGGAAAAGCGCGGTCTCGCGCTCGGCCTGTGGGCGATGACGGTGATCGTCGCGCCGATTTTCGGCCCGGTGATGGGCGGCTACATCACCGATAACTTCACGTGGCCGTGGATCTTCTACATCAACGTGCCGATCGGGATTTTCTCGGCGGCGATCGCGTACTTCCTGCTGCGCGGCCACGAGACGAAGACGACGAAACAGCGCATCGACGCCGTCGGGCTCGCGCTGCTCGTGATCGGCGTGTCGAGCCTGCAGATGATGCTCGACCTCGGCAAGGACCACGACTGGTTCAGTTCGAACTTCATCGTGACGCTCGCGATCGTCGCGGCCATCGCGCTCGCGCTCATGTTCGCGTGGGAGCTGACCGAAAAGGAGCCGGTAGTCGACCTTTCGCTCTTTCGCGACCGCAACTTCGCGATGGGCGTGCTCATCACGTCGCTCGGGTTTCTCGCGTTCTTCGGCTCGGTGGTCGTTTTGCCGCTGTGGCTACAGACGGTGATGGGCTACACGCCGGGCTTGGCCGGCCTCGCGACCGCGCCGGTCGGCATTCTGGCGCTCGTGATCTCGCCGATTCTCGGGCGCAACATGCATCGGCTGGATCTGCGCGTCGTGGCGAGTTTCGCGTTTCTGGTGTTCGCGTTCGTGTCGCACTGGAACTCGACGTTCACGCTCGACACGCCTTTCGACCAGATCGTGATGCCACGGCTGATCCAGGGGATCGGCGTGGCATGCTTCTTCATCCCGATGACGACGATCACGCTCTCGAGCGTCCCCGATGACCGGCTGGCGGGCGCGGCGGGCCTGTCGAACTTCCTGCGCACGCTCTCGGGCGCGATCGGCACGGCCGTCAGCACGACGTACTGGGAGAACGACATGATTCGCCATCATGCGGTGCTGACGGAGTCGGTGACCGCCTATTCGGCGAATACGAGCGCCTATTCCGGCGTGCTGTCGGACCTCGGACTTGCCGGGCAGTCGATCACCGCGCAACTCGAACGGGTCGTGACGGCGCAGGCGTACATGATGTCGACCAACGATTTCTTCCGGCTTTCGTTTTATGGATTCGTCGGACTGGCGGTGCTCGTCTGGCTGACGAAGCCGAGAAAAGGTGCGGGTCCTTCGATGGGGCATTGAGCGTCTATCTTCGCGCTACTGCATCTAAATCGGCTCCGCGCACATATGTCGCGGAGCCGATTTTTTTGCGGCGCGGTTTATTCCGGCGTCAGCGCCTGCCCCGATTGTCCCGGCTGCGCTTCGAGCGCGCGCGGCATCGGCTGGACCGGTGGGTTCGACTGCGCGCGGGGCGGCGCGGCGGGCGCGACGGGCGGCAGGGCGTTACCGGGTGCGGTCGCGGCGGCACCGGCCTGCGACGACGGTCCGCCGCGCACGAACTGCTTGAAGTCGGCGCCCGCTTTCCACGGATTCGGCTCGCAGCCGAGCATGTTGTCGCAGTGAGCGGCGAAGCCGATGGTCGCCGTGCCTTCGTTGCTCGGCGTCTTCGTGATCTGGTAGGCGAGTGCGCGCTTGCCGCCGGACGGCCCCGCCGTCTGGATGATGGAATCGGTGACGGTCGTCAGCTTGTATTCGGAGTGGTTCGTGACCCAGACCTGCGCGCGGCCCCACCACGCGTCGCATTCCGCCCGGCTCGTGCAGGTGAGCGGCGAAGTCGCCTGCTCCATCGTGTCGCCGCTGACCTGTCCTTGCGTCGAGCAGCCGGCGAAGAGCGCAATCGACGCCGCTGCCGCCAGCGCCGATGCCGATAGCATCGTCTTTTTCATTTTCTTCTCCTCAGAGCGTTGATCGATAAGACACTAATTTCGACCCGACGGCGATCCGCGTGTTTCGGCAGGTTGCGCTCTGTTGCAAAAGGGGTAAGCCTTGCCGCCCGACGGACGGCGCGGCAAGGAAAAAAGACGGACGGTGGAATCAGACGCTGACGCGATTCAGCGTGTACGCGCGATAAGCGGCGATAAAAGCGTCGAACGAGCCGGCTTCGTCGCGTTCGATGGCCGCTTGCTGCTCGAGCGACTTCGCCGCGAGCGCATCCAGTTCGCGCGTGATGGCTTCGGGCAGCGGCCGCGAACGGAAGAACGCGGCGTGCTGCTCGCTCAGGTCGAGCGCGAACGCGCCGAAGCTCTGCTGCTTGTCGCGCATGATCTGAAGCACGCGCGCGGACGGCGTCAGCGCGACGTCCGCGAGCCGCGCGCGTTGCGTAGCCAGCGCGCGCATGTATTCGTCGGTGCCGTTGAGCGCGTCGAGCGTTGCGGCGACCGGCGCGATCCGGTCGAGCAATTCCGTGCCCCACGCCTGCATCGACACGGCGCGCCCGTCACGCGAAAGTTCGAGCCCCGGCTTGCGGCCTTCCTTCGCGACGCGGCTGAAGTTGTCGTTGGCTTCGGTGTTCGCTTCGCGCGGCAGGAGCGGACTGTCGTCGAGCGCGCAAAACAGCAGATACGCGTCGAGAAAGCGCGACGTTTCGAGCGAAATGCCGCTCGGCTCGAACGGATCGATGTCGAGACAGCGCACTTCGATGTACTGCACGCCGCGCGCCGACAGCGCATGCAGCGGCCGCTCGCCCGGCTGGATGACGCGCTTCGGACGGATCGTCGAGTAGAACTCGTTTTCGATCTGCAGTACGTTCGTGTTGATCTGGATCCACTCGCCGTCGCGCTGCGTGCCGATCGCCTCATACGGCGGATACGGCTGGCTGACGGCGCGGCCGAGCACGTCGAGATAGGCGTCGAGGTTGTCGTAGCTCGGCAGCAGCGCCGACTGCGCCGGATTGTTCGTGTAGCCGAGATCGCTCATGCGCAGGCTCGTGGCGTGCGGCAGATAGAACGTGTCGGCGTCGAAGGTGTCGAGCGCGTGCGGCTTGCCGCGCACGAAACCCGCTTCGAGCGCCGGCGACGCGCCGAACAGATACATCAGGAGCCAGCTCGTGCGGCGGAAATTGCGGATCAGCGCGAAGTAGCGCTCCGACTGGAAGTCGACCGCCGACTGCGTATTGCCCTTTTCCAGCGACTGCCACGCGCGCCAGACGTCCTCGCTCAGCGAATAGTTGTAATGGATGCCGGCGATGCACTGCATCGTGCGGCCGTAGCGCAGCGAAAGGCCCTTTCGGTACACGTACTTCAGCATGCCGATATTCGACGTGCCGTACCAGCCGATCGGAATCTGGTCGTCGGGCGGCAGTTCGCAGGGCATCGAATCGTTCCAGAGCAACTCGTCGCCGAGCTTGCCGTAGACGAAGCGATGCAGCGTGTCGAGGTGTTCGAGCGCGGCCGCGGAATCGGTTTTCGCGTCGGTGATCAGTTCGACGAGCGCCTCCGAATAGTCGGTCGTGATCTGCGGATGCGTCAGCGCCGAGCCGAACGCGCGCGGATGCGCCGTCGTCGCGAGCTTGCCGTCGCGCGTGACGCGCAGGCTTTCGCGCTCGATGCCGCGCAGGCCCTGGCGCAGCGCATCGGCGCCTGGACCTGCGGCGAGCGCCGAGAGGCGATGCCGGAAGGCGTCGGTGGCGGGGCGAACGGAATTCTTGTTTGGCATTGAGCGACGCGTGCGACCGGGCGCGATGAAACCAGGCCCGATCCGATATTTTGGGTAGCGGGCACTTTAACATCTCGGTGTTTTGCGTGCTTGAAGCCAGTTCCCGCAAGGGTTTGCGGGATTTTCACGACTCTTCTGCGAGGGCTTGCGCGGCGGTTTTCGACCGGAATTTCACGAGGACAGTCGCCGCGCCGGTTGTGTCGGGCCCCGGCGCGCGACCGATGGACGCTTCTTCGATTGCTACGCCCTGCGTGACGTCGCATGGTTCGCATTACTTGTTTTCGCCGCGCTCCCGCTCGGTCTTCAAGAGCGCCGCCTTGCGCGGCGCGCCCCACCGATACCCCGACAGTCCGCCGCCTTTCTGCACGACGCGATGGCACGGAATCGCGAGCGCCACCGGATTCGATGCGCACGCGTTCGCCACCGCGCGCACCGCGCGCGGCGAGCCGAGCGTGTCGGCGATGTCGGTGTAGCTGCGCGTCTCGCCGTAGGGAATGCGGCGCAGCGCGTCCCACACGCGCTGCTGGAACGCGGTCGCGCCGATGTCGAGCGGCAGATCGAAGCGCTCGCGCGTGCCGTTCAGATACGCGTCGATCTGCGCGAGGAACGGCTCCATGCGCTCGCGGTCCTCGATACGCTCGGCCTCCGACAACTCCGCCGCCAGTTCGAGCGCGAGCGCCGCCGGATCGTCGCCGAACGCGATCTTGCAGACGCCCTTGTCCGTCGCGGCGACGAGCACGGTGCCAAGCGGCGTCGGCGCGGTGGCATAGCGCACGGCGAGCCCGGCGCCTTTCTTGCGGTACACCGACGGCGCCATTCCCAATTCCGCCGACGCCGCTTCGTACATCCGCGAGGGCGAGCCGAAACCGGCGTCGTGGGTGGCGCGCGTCACGTTCTCGCCGCGTTGCAGGCCGGCGCGCAACGCTTCTGCGCGCCGCGCCGCCTGATATTGCCGCGGCGACACGCCGACCACTCGCGTGAACAGACGCTGCAAGTGAAACGGACTGACGTGCACGGCGTCGCTCAGTTGCGCGAGCGTCATGCGCTCTTGCGGTTCGGCGTCGAGCGCCTTGCACGCCCGCTCGACGATCGCGAGTTCGCGCGGCAGGCTCGTCGGCTGACAGCGCTTGCACGGGCGATAGCCGGCGTATTCGGCGGCGTGGGTCGTCGAAAAGAATTCGACGTTTTCGCGGCGCGGCGCCCGCGACGCACACGAAGGACGGCAGAAAACGCCTGTCGTGCGCACGGCGAAGAAAAATGCGCCGTCGGCGTGGCTGTCGCGATCGACGACGGCCTGCCAGCGGCTTTCGTCGGAGGAAAAGGCGGTTTGCGATGGGATCTGGAAAGCGGTGTTCATCACGACCTCGATGGGCTCTGGGTACGTGATCACTGTAGAGCCGTGGCTCCAAGCGTACCCGCCGGTTCTTGCGCTGTCATTTCAGGCTTGCCCGCGCGAAGTGTCTCGCAGATGCGACAAATGGGCGCCATAGGGGTTTTTACTACGATTTTCATTGCATCGCACCAACCCGCTGTGTATGATTGGAACTGTCTCCTCCATGTCTCCTCCTGATATGGATTCAACCCGCTCCGCAACGAGCGGGTTTTTTTTCGCCTGCGCGTTTTGCGCAGCATCGCGCCGTGAGTCGTCCGCGTGACGGCGTTACACTCGTCCCGACCCACCGGAACGAGGAGCGACGATGCACTTCACCATCCGCGAAATCGATCACGTCGTGATCCGCTGCGCCGATCTCGACACCATGGTGCGCTTCTACGGCGCGGCGCTCGGATGCCCGATCGAAAAAGCGCAGCGCGATCTCGGCCTCGTGCAACTACGGGCGGGCCGTTCGCTGATCGACCTGCTCGCGGCCGGCGCGAAAATCGACCGGCCGGATAGCGGCGCGCCGGGCGCGGGCCGCAACATGGATCATCTGTGCGTGCGCGTCGAACCGTTCGATCCGGCCGCGCTGCGCAAGCATCTCACCGAAAACGGCGCGCGCATTGGCGAAGAAGCCAATCGATACGGCGCGGAAGGCTACGGCCCGTCGCTGTACCTGTTCGATCCCGAAGGAAACATGATCGAACTGAAAGGGCCGCCGGACGCGTGAGCGTCGGTTCGATCATTTCGAAGCCGCTTTCAGCACCGTCCATTCGACCGCGACCGGATCGGCCGTCGCGCTGCCAAGCGACACCTCGCCGTCCTGGACGGTCATCTGCAGGCGCATCGTGCGTTCGGCGAGCCTGCCGAGCGACTCGGCGACGCCATCCTTGAGCGACCATACGGTCACGTTCTGCATCCGCTCGACCTTGGCTTTGACGCCCTGCCACCAGATGTCGGACGTGCGCCCCGCATAGGCGATCACGATCACGCGCGCCGCCCGCCCGCTCGCCTTGGCGATGCGCCGCTCGTCGGGCTGCCCCGCCTCGATCCACGTCTCGATTTGCCCGGTCAGGTCCTTCTGCCAGAGATCGGGCTCGTCGGTATCGGAGAGACCCTTGCAGAATTCGAGGCGTTCGTCGGCGAACATGCCGAACGCCGCGACGCGCACCATCATCCGCTCGTCGGTTTCGGACGGATGACGCGCGATGGTCAGCGAATGGTCGCCGTAATAGTGCCGATCCATGTCGGCAATCTGGAGTTCCGCTTTGTAAATCGTCGATTTGAGGGCCATGCAACACCGGAAGACCGGCCGCGCGGGCCGGTGTGAAAAGGTTCAAGCAGATGAAAGATCGAAGGACGTGCCGTACACCTCGGTGGCCGCGTCGCGCAATGCGTTGAGCATGACCGTCGCCGCTGGCGACAGCAATTGCGTTTGCCGCGTGATGATACCGAAAGCGTCCATCCGGCACGGCAAATCGATAGCGACGCGCTTCAGCACGCCGGATTCCTCGTACTGCTGCGCGACTTCCGCCGGAACGACGGCGAGCATGTCGCTTTGCAGGAGCAAGCTCGAAATTGCCAGAAAATTGTTCGTGTTGACGACATTTTGCGGCGGATTAAGGCCGATCTGCGAAAACGCCAGATCGAAGCGGTGACGCAGCACGCTGCCCGGCGGATGCAATACCCAGCTCGCGTTGACGATCCCGCGCAGTGTCAGACCGGTCGCGAGTTCCATCGGATGTCCGGGGCGCGCGACGACGCACAGCGGTTCGTCGGCGGCAAGCGGCTCGTAGCGCACGGCGTCCTTGAACTGACCCTGCCGTTCGAGCACGCGGCCGATCATGATGTCGAGTTCGCCCTCGGCCACGCGCGGCAACATCACGTCCGACGTCTCAACCTGCAACCAGATCTGCAAATGCGGATAGCGCTCCTTTACGCGCGAGATCGCGACGGGCACCATCGTCGCGGCGGCGGTCGCGATCGAGCCGATCTGCACCTGACCGACGAGTCCCGAGCGCAGCGCGGAAATCTCGTCGTGCGCCTGGCTCAGATTCGACAGCACCATCCGCGCGTGGCGGATCATCACTTCGCCGTAGAGCGTGGCGTGCATGCCGTGCGGCGTGCGGTCGAAGAGGCGCACGTCGAGCACGTCTTCGAGTTCCTTCAGGAGACGCGATGCCGCCGGCTGCGTCATGCCGAGCACGTCGGCGGCGCGGCGCACGTTGCCTTCTTCCTCCATCGCCGCGAGCAACAGCAACTGACGCGTCTTCAGCCGCGCCCGCACGAACCAGTTCGAATAACTTTGCGCCATCGCGTCGCCCGGAGGTGAAGTTGCGCCGATGATGCCATACCAACGTTGATATGGCGATGGGCCGAAAACTGATTGGAAAGTCATCGCGTGACTGCTTAAGCTTCGAGCACTTCCAGACACGAGCGCTCACGTCGACAGCCGATGAAACGCGAATCCCATCTTCCCGAGCTTTTCAAGCACTACCTGAACGGTGGCTGGGAGACGGGCGCGACCGTGGGCCTTTCGCTGAATCCATCCGATCTCGACGAGCCCGTCGGCGAGTACGTGCGGGCCGACGCGCGCCAGACCGACGCCGCCATCGACGCCGCGAGCGCCGCGTTTCCCGAGTGGTCGCGTTCGAGCGGCATGCGGCGCGCCGAAGCGCTCGACGCGATCGGCGGCGAACTGCTCGCACGCCGGGCCGAACTCGGCCGGCTGCTCGCGCGCGAGGAGGGCAAGACGCTGCCGGAGGCAATCGCGGAAGTCACGCGCGCCGGGCACGTCTTCCGGTTTTACGCGGGCGAGGCGCTGCGTATCGGCGGCGCGCATCGCAGTTGGGTTCGTCCGAATGTCGATATCGACATCACGCGCGAGCCGCTCGGCGTGATCGGCGTCGTCACGCCGTGGAGTTTTCCGCTCGCGATTCCGGCGTCGAAGATCGCGCCCGCGCTCGCCTTCGGCAACTGCGTCGTGTTCAAGCCGGCGGAGCGCGTGCCCGCCTGTGCGTGGGCGCTCGCCGATATCGTCAGCCGCTCCGGCCTGCCCGCCGGCGTCTTCAACCTCGTGCTCGGCAGCGGGCGGCAGGCGGGCGCGCGGATCGTCGCGAATCCGCTCGTGCAGGGCGTGTGTTTCGCCGGATCGGCCGCGACGGCGACGTCGGTGCGCGAAGCCGCCGCCGCGCGCGAGACGCGCGTGCAGTTGGACACCGGCGGCAAGAATCCGCTCGTCGTGCTCAACGACGCCGACCTGGACACCGCCGTCGACGCCGCCATCGACGGCGCTTATTTCTCGGCGGGCCAGCGCGCGACGGCGTCGTCGCGGCTGATCGTGGAGGCGGGCATGTATGACCGTTTCGTCGATGCGATGCTCGCGCGCCTCGCCACGCTCGACGTCGATCACGCGTTGAAGAAGAGCGTCGACATTGGCCCGCTCGCCGACGAAGCGCAGTTGCGCAAAAGCCTCGACACCATCGCGAGCGGCCGCAAGGAAGGCGCGCAACTGCTGCACGGCGGCGCGCCGCTGGAACGCGCGACGCGCGGCTTTTTCCTGCAACCCGCACTCTTCGCCGGAACGCACGAGATGCGCATCGCGCGCGAGGAGATTTTCGGGCCGGTCGCGGTCGTGATCCGCGCCGACGACGCTGCGCACGCGCTCCATCTCGCGAACGAAACGCCGCGCGCGCTGTGCGCCGGCATCTGCACGCAATCGCTCCAGCACGCGACGCATTTCCGGCGCTACAGCCAGAGCGCGCTCGTGACGGTGAACCTGCCGACGACGGGCGTCGATCATCACGTGCCGTTCGACAATACCGACTTCTATACGACGACGAAAACCGCCTACGTGGCGAGCTAGAACCGAGAGAAGACGCAAGACCCGCAGCAAAACCGGCGAACGGGCTGACAAGCCTGCGCCCGCAACACGCATTCAACCCAAGGAGACAACGATGAACCTGAAGCTTCGCCGCCTGACCCTGTCCGCGATTGCCGCCGCCACGCTCGCCGTGCCGTTCGCCGCGCCAATGTCTGCTCACGCCGACGAGCCCGTCAAGGTCGGCTTTCTCGTGAAGATGCCCGAGCAGGCATGGTTCATCAACGAGCAGAAGGCCGCGTCCGCGCTCGGCCAGAAAGAGAATTTCTCGGTCGTGAACATCGGCACGCCGGACGGCGAGAAAGTGCTCGCCGCCATCGACAACCTCGGCGCGCAGGGCGCGCAAGGCTTCGTGATCTGCGCGCCCGACGTGCGTCTCGGACCGGCGATCCAGCAGCGCGCGAAGCGCTACAACATGAAGTTCGTGACGGTCGATGACCAGCTCGTCGATTCGACCGGCAAGCCGCTCTCGAACGTGCCGCATCTGGGGATGTCGGCGTTCAAGATCGGCAATCAGGTCGGCACGGCGATCACGGACGAAATGAAGCGGCGCGGCTGGAAGCCGGAAGAAGTCGGCGCGCTGCGCATCACGAACTACGAACTGCCGACCGCGAAGCTGCGCACCGACGGCGCCACCGAATCGCTCGTCAAGGGCGGCTTCAAGAAGGAAAACATCTTCGACGCCCCGCAGAAAACCACCGACGACGAAGGCGGCTTCAACGCGGCATCGCCGGTGCTGTCGCAGCATCCGAACATCAAGAAGTGGGTGATCTACGCGATCAACGAGGAAACCGTGCTCGGCGCCGTGCGCGCGACCGAGCAGTTGAAGATTCCGGGCACGGACGTGATCGGCGTCGGCATCAATGGCGCAGGCGAAGCGTTCGCCGAGTTCCAGAAGAAGGAGCAGACGGGCTTCTACGGCACGATCGCGGTGAGTTCGACGATGCACGGCAAGGACAGCACGCAGAATCTCATCGACTGGATCAAGAACGGCAAGCAGCCGCCCGCCGACACGCAGACCACCGGCAAGCTGATGGTGCGCGGCAACTGGCAGGAAGTGCGCAAGGAACTCGGCATCTGAGTTGCTTCGCGCGGGCGTCCCACGTTGACGCGGGGCGCCCGCATTCTGTTCCTGCCACGAGGTTTTCCATGACGGATACCGTGACGGCCACGGCCGATCCCTATCTCTCGCTCGACAACATCACCGTGCGCTTTCCCGGCGTGCTCGCGCTCGACGGCGTCGCGCTCGGCGTGCGCACCGGCGAAGTCCACGGCCTGATGGGCGAAAACGGCGCGGGCAAGTCGACCTTGCTCAAGGTGCTGTCGGGCGTCAACCAGCCCGCGGGCGGCAGCCTGTCGCTCGACGGCGTGGAGCAGCAGTTTTCGTCGACGAAAGCGGCGATCGCGGCGGGCGTCGCGATCATCTATCAGGAACTGCATCTCGTGCCCGAACTGACGGTCGCGGAAAACCTGATGCTCGGCGCGATGCCGAACCGCTTCGGCGTGCTCGACGAGCGCGCGCTGGTTAAGCGCGCGATCAGCGAACTCGACCGCCTCGGCGAAAAGATCGATCCGAACATGCAGGTGAAGCACCTGTCGATCGGCCAGCGCCAGATGATCGAAATCGGCAAGGCGCTGATGCGCAACGCGCGCGTGATCGCCTTCGACGAACCGACGAGTTCGCTGTCGTCGCGTGAAACGGAGCAATTGTTCCGGATCATCCGCGGACTGCGCGCCGAAGGCCGCGCGATCGTCTATGTCACGCACCGGATGGACGAAGTCTACGAACTGTGCGACCGCGTGACGGTGTTTCGCGACGGCCGGCGCATCGAGACCTTCGAGGAAGTCGACGGACTCGATCGCGACCGGCTCATCAGCTGCATGGTCGGACGCTCGATTCGCGATGTGTACGGCTACCGCACGCGCGACATCGGCGAGGTCCAGCTTCAGGTGAAAGGGCTGATGGGGCCGGGGCTGTCCGAACCGGCGTCGTTCGAGGCGCGCAAAGGCGAGATCGTCGGCTTCTTCGGGCTCGTCGGCGCGGGGCGCTCCGAGCTGATGAAGCTGATTTACGGCGCGGTCAAACCGGCGGCGGGCGAGATCGTCCTGAAGGGCGAGACGCGCAAGTTCAGCACGCCGCGCGACGCCGTGCGCGCGGGCGTCGCGCTGTGTCCCGAGGATCGCAAGCAGGAAGGCATCGTCGCGATCGCGTCGGTGTCGGACAACCTCAATATCAGTTGCCGCCGCCATCACCACGCGCTGCACATCCTCGACGCGAAAAAGGAAGCCGCGACCGCGAGCGAATTCATCGCGAAGCTCGCCATCAAGACCCGCAACGGCAATACGCCGATCGGCACGCTGTCCGGCGGCAACCAGCAGAAGGTGATCCTGTCGCGCTGGCTCGCGGAACAAATCGACGTCTTCCTGATGGACGAACCGACGCGCGGCATCGACGTCGGCGCGCGCAGCGAAATCTACGGCCTGCTGTACGGACTCGCGGAAGCGGGACGGACGGTGATCGTCGTGTCGAGCGATCTGGCCGAGGTGATCGGCGTCGCGGATCGCGTGCTCGTGATGCGCGAAGGAAAGATCGTCGGCAATTTGCGCAAGGCAGAAGCGTCGCCCGATCAACTCATCAAGCTCGCGCTGCCAGGCTGAAACCGGAAAAGACATCATGCAAACCACCAACGTGACCAATCAACCCAATCCGAAGGAAAGCGTCGGCGCGCGCGCACGCGCCGCGCGGACGTGGGATCTCATCAACAAGTCCGGCATCGTGATGGTGTTCGTGATCCTGTTCGTCGCGCTGTCGTTCTCGGTGCCGGGGTTCCTCAGCTCGCGCAACATGCAGGGCCTGCTGCTCTCGGTCACGCTGATCGGCTCCATCTCCGTCACGATGATGTTCGTGCTCGCGCTCGGGGAAGTCGACCTGTCGGTGGCGTCGATCGTCGCGTTCTCGGGCGTCACGGCCTCGACGCTCATCACCGCGACGCACAGCGTCACGCTCGGCATCGCCGGGGGCGTGCTCGCGGGCGGCGCGGTCGGGCTCGTGAACGGCGTGCTGATCGCGCGATTCAAGATCAATTCGCTGATCGTCACGCTCGCGATGATGGAAGTCGTGCGCGGCCTCGCCTACATCACCTCGCACGGCGACGCGGTGATGATCTCCGAGGAATCGTTCTTCGAACTCGGCAGCGGCTCGTTGCTGGGGATTTCGTATCCGATCTGGTCGAATATCGTCGGTTTCGTCGTGTTCGGCTTTCTGCTAAAGAAGACCGTGTTCGGCAAGAACGTGCTCGCGGTTGGCGGCAACAGCGAGGCGGCGCTGCTCGCGGGGCTGCCGGTCACGCGCATCAAGATCACGGTGTTCGTGCTGCAAGGACTCGTGACCGGTTTCGCGGGCGTGATGCTCGCGTCGCGCATGAGTCTTGGCGATCCGAAAACGTCGGTCGGACTGGAACTCGGGGTGATTTCCGCGTGCGTGCTGGGCGGCGTGTCGCTGACGGGCGGCGTGGCGACGATTTCGGGCGTGCTGGTCGGCGTGCTGATCATGGGCTCGGTGCAGGACGCGATGAGCCTCATGAACGTGCCGACGTTCTATCAATACCTGATTCGCGGCGGCATTTTGCTGCTCGCGGTGCTGTTCGATCAATTCCGCCGCAGCAAGCGCGTGGTTTAAACGCAGTTTCCGACGAGGGTGTTTCGCCGATGCGATTAATCATCGCATCGGCGTTTTTTTATCGCCGATTAAAACGCGCTGATGCTGATGCTATTGATCGATGAAGCGATCGGTCGTCCACATGCCTTGTTTGTCGTTATTCGCCGCATTGACGAATTCGACATCGTGGCCGACCACGCGCAACACGCGGAAATGCGAATCGACGGGCGTCGAAATGCATTCGAAGCCTTCGAAGAACTGCCGCATTTTCTGCTGTTCGCCCGCCTGAGCGTGCTGATCGGCGGAATCGAATTTATCTTTCGAGAGACAGCCGTATGAATTGGGCTTGAACTTGAAAGTCTGCTGGGGCTGGACGCTATCCGCATGTGCCGTAGACATAGCGGCGAACAAACCGACCATCGCAATAAGAGCACTGGCGCGTTTCTTCATGTATTGCCTCCAAGCGGATTTGTATCGGGAATTAGCTATCTATTTAATAGGCTTAATCCGCAGCGTTTATCCTAGACGAGAAAATGCAAGTTACAAGCACATCTTGTGTGCGCTCGCAACACGACAGAATGTCGCAGGCCGGTTTTAAAAAGTCTGCTAATAATCCGTTCTGCCTCATTCAACGCTTTCACGCATCAATCATTTTCTGAACGCCGTGCAGTTCGCTTGGTGCGTTGCAATGTGTGTCAGGTAAACCATGACGGGAAATCGGCAGGTCGCTTAACGCGCGCTGCATCGAAAAGGCGCGCGGGGCTGCCACGAAACATGCCAGTCGCCGAGGGGGCTTGTCAGCCTCGTCGCTTCGTGGATAAATCGGCGTATGACCATCACGGAGACACCCGCATGACGCTTGCACAATGGCTGCCATTCGCCATCGCCTCGGCAATTCTGGTGGCGATTCCCGGACCGACCGTCTTGCTGGTCGTGTCCTACGCGCTCGGACACGGACGCAAATACGCGCTGGCGACGACGCTCGGCGTCGCACTCGGCGACCTGACGGCGATGACCGCGTCGATGCTGGGCCTCGGCGTGCTGCTCGCCGCATCGGCGGAATGGTTCATGTTGGTGAAGTGGGTCGGGGCGGCTTATCTCGTCTACCTCGGCGTGAAGCTGTGGCGCGCGCCCGTCGTGAACGCCGACGCCGCCGACCTGAAGGCGCCCGGCGAGTTGCGCACGTCGCGCATCGTCGCGCACGCGTATGCGGTGACGACGCTCAATCCGAAGAGCCTGATTTTCTTCGTCGCGTTCGTGCCGCAATTCATCGATCCGCATCAGGCGAGCGTCTCCCAGATCGCGATTTTCGAGGCGACGTTCGTTGGTATCGCGGCGGCCAACTCGTTCGTTTATGCACTCGTGGCGTCGGGTGCGCGGCGGGCGATCCGCAAGCCTTCGGTGCAGCGCGCGGTGAACCGCACGGGCGGCGCGCTGCTGATGGGCGCGGGCATCTTCGCGGCGGCATGGAAGAGGGCGACATGACGGACATCGACGACTGGACCGGCGCCGCGCGACGCGTGTATTTCGCGCTACTCGCTGCGTGGAACCGCCAGGACGCACTCGCGATGGCCGCGCTGTTTCGCGAGCGCGGCAGCATGGTGGGCTTCGACGGAAGCGCCATCGACGGACGCACGGCCATCGAAACGCATCTCGCGCCGATCTTCGCGCAGCACCCGACGCCGCGTTTCGTCGTGAAAGTGCGGGAAGTGCGGCGCATGGCGGGCGGGCAGACGCTGATGCTGCGCGGCGTCGCGGGCATGTGGCCGCGCGACGCGGACGAGTTGAATCCGGAACTGAACACGGTGCAGACGATGGTGCTGTCGCTGTGCGACGGCGAGTATCGGATCGAGATGTTCCAGAGCACGCCGGCTGCGTTTCACGGGCGCCCGGCGGAGAGCGAACGACTTACCGCGGAATTGCGCGAGGCGGGACGGCCGCAAACTTAGGAGAGGCCGTTCACTTGCCGATGCAAAACCGGCTGAAAATCACGCCCAGCAGATCGTCCGACGTGAACTCGCCCGTGATCGAATTGAGCGAATCCTGGCCGAGCCGCAACTCCTCGGCGAACAGGTCGAGCGCCTGGGCGTTCTGAGCGGCGTGATCCGCGGCGAGCGCGAGATGTTCCGCGGCCGTGCGCAACGCGATCAAATGCCGCTCGCGCGCGAGATAAACGCTCTCCGCGCCCGCTTGCCAGCCGGCGATCTTCAGCAGTTCGCCGCGCAGCAGCGCAATGCCGTCACCCGTTTTCGCCGACAAGCGCACGTCGCGGGCATCGCCGCCGCCTTCGGTTTGCGTCACCGACGCCGCCACGCCCGCCAGATCCGCCTTGTTCGACACGCGCACCACCGGCACGCCGGCCGGAAAGCGCGCGGCAATCGACTGGTCTTCGAGGGTCACGCCGGTGCGCGCGTCGAGCAGATGCAGCACGACATCGGCGCGTTCGATCTCGCCCCAGGTCCGCTCGATGCCGATCCGTTCGACTTCGTCCTCGGTCTCGCGCAGGCCGGCCGTGTCGATCACATGCAGCGGAATGCCTTCGATCTGGATCGTCTGCATGACCTTGTCGCGCGTGGTGCCCGCAATCGGCGTGACGATGGCAAGCTCCGCGCCCGCGAGCGCGTTCAACAACGACGACTTGCCGACGTTCGGCTGCCCCGCCAGCACCACCGAGAGCCCTTCGCGCAGGAGCGCGCCCTGGCGCGCGTCGGCGAGCACCGTCGCGAGCCGCTCGCGGATGCGCGCGAGCTTGCCGCGCGCGTCGGCGGCTTCGAGGAAGTCGATCTCTTCCTCGGGGAAATCGAGCGTCGCTTCGACCAGCATCCGCAACGTGATCACGTCCTCGACGAGCGCGTGGATTTCGCGCGAGAACGCGCCGTCGAGCGAGCGTCCGGCCGAGCGCGCGGCCGCCTCCGTGCTCGCTTCGATCAGATCGGCGACGGCTTCCGCCTGCGCGAGATCGAGTTTGTCGTTGAGGAACGCGCGGCGCGTGAACTCGCCCGGCTCGGCGAGACGCAGACCGAATTCGCGCCCGACCTCGATCGCGCGCTGCAACACGAGTTGCAGCACGATCGGGCCGCCGTGGCCCTGCAGTTCGAGGACGTGCTCGCCGGTGTACGAGTGCGGCGCCGGAAAATACAGCGCGATGCCGCGATCGAGCGCTTCGCCTTTGCCGTCGATGAACGGCACATAGCTCGCGTGACGTGCGCCCAGCAACTGGCCGCAGAGCGCGTGCATCGCGTGCGAGGCCGCCGCTTCGCCGGCGCGTCCGAACGACAGCCGCACGACGCCGATCCCGCCGCGCCCCGGAGCGGTGGCGATGGCGACGATGGGATCGGAGTCGTTGTTGAACATGGTCGGCGGGGCTCTGGTGCGGGATTTGGCGGTGCCCGCATTGTATCGCGGGGCTTTTCGCGCTCCCGGCACGTCGGACAGGACAGGAGTTTTCTGTGTTTATCTTAATTGAGATACGCTGTCGTTGAGCGATTGCGGCGCCGATCGCAACAATTCGAGACGTAGATCGAACAGCTGAACCGCATTCGGTTCCACGCATGCGCGAGACAGATTTGTCAGTTTATTTTCCCAGACAAGATAAGTCGCGTACATTGTTCGCAAAATCTATCGTAGATGGTTGACTGCCAGTCAGCGTTTGCCTCGCACAATCGCGACCATGCCAACCGCAAAAGAAAAGGCCGATTTCTCGGATCGGCTCAAATTCTCAATGACCCGCGCTTCCGAGAAAATGCGGGGCGCGACAGACCTCGCGCTGCGTTTCAATCTGCGCTATCACGGCGAACCGGTGTCGCCGCAAACTGCCCACAAGTGGCTCACCGGGCGCTCCATCCCGACCGTCGATAAATTGCAGACGCTCGCCGACTGGTTCAAGGTCGATCAGCATTGGCTGCACTACGGGCCGCCGCCGAGCGGAAATCCGCAGAGCGTGCCGAAGCCGCTCGCGCGGGATGACAAATATCCGGCGTCGGAAGAGATGCTGGAACTGGCATCGAAGATCGAGGCGCTTTCGCCGCATCATCGGTATCTGGTCGAACAGTTGATCGAGCAGTTTTATGGGGCGGGGAAACGGTAGCGTTTAACGCTAGCCCTTAGCGCTAGAGCTGAAAACAAAAACGCCCGGACTAAAGTCCGGGCGTTTTTGCATGAGCGAAGCATCGGGCGCGTCAAGCCGCCTTCTTGCTCGATCCCATCATGCGCGTGATGTAATACTGCTGCGCGATCGACAGCACGTTGTTCACCACGTAATACAGCACCAGACCGGCCGGGAAGAAGAAGAACATGACCGAGAACGCGATCGGCATGAACATCATCATCTTCGCCTGAACGGGGTCGGGCGGCGTCGGGTTGAGCTTCGTCTGCAGGAACATCGACACGGCCATCAGCACCGGCAGGATGAAGAACGGGTCCTGCTGCGACAGATCGTGAATCCAGCCGATCCACGGCGCGCCGCGCATTTCCACCGACGACAGCAGCACCCAGTACAGCGAGATGAACACCGGAATCTGCACGACGACCGGCAGACAGCCGCCGAACGGATTGACCTTTTCGGTCTTGTACAACTCCATCAGCGCGGCGTTCATCTTCTGCGGATCGCTCTTGAAGCGTTCACGCAATTGCTGCATGCGCGGCGTGATCGCCTTCATGCGCGCCATCGACTTGTAGCTCGCCGCCGACAGCGGGAAGAACACGGCCTTGATGAGCAGCGTGAGCAGCACGATCGACCAGCCCCAGTTGCCGACATAGCTGTGGATCTTCTCCAGCAGCCAGAAGAGCGGCTTGGCGATGATCGTCACCATGCCGTAGTCCTTCACCAGTTCCAGCCCCGGCGCGATGCCTTCGAGCATGCGCTCTTCTTCCGGACCGGCGAAAAGACGCGCGTCGACAGTGGCGCTTTGTCCCGGCGCGATGGTCTGCACCGGCATCTGCACGCCCACGCGATACAGCTGGTCGATCTTCTGAACGTAGATGTCGCGCTTCACGCCCTGCTGCGGAATCCACGCCGACGCGAAGTAATGCTGCACCATCGCGATCCAGCCGTTGTCGGCGGACGGCTCGAAGGTCGCCTTGTTCTTGTCGATGTCGCTGAAGTCGATCTTCTGGAAGTGATGCTGGTCCGTGTAGACAGCCGGCCCGATGAACGTGTGCGAGAAGCGCGGCGTTTCCACCGGCGTGTTGTCGCGCACGAGTTCCATGTACAGCTTCGGCGTGACCGGCGCGGTGCCGACGTTCTCGATCTTCGTATCGACGTTGATCACATAGCTGCCGCGCGTGAACGTGTAGGTCTTCACGACCTTCACGCCGCCTTTCACCGGCGATTCGAACGCAAGCGAAAGCGTTTTGGCATCGCCCGACAGCGACGTCTGGCCCGGAACCGGCGTGAAGACGTCGTTGTGATTCGGGAAATCGCCGCCGAGCAGGCCCGTGCGCGCGAGATACGTGTGCGTCGCGGTGTGATCGAACAGCGTGATGTAGAGGTCCGGCTGCTTGCCGTCGCCTTCCTTCACGAGCGAGAGCTTGGACAGCGTGCCGCCGCGCGTATCGATCTCGCCTGCATAGACGTCCGTCGAGAACTTGACGAGCTGCGCGGCCGCGTTCGCGGGCGGCGTCGCCGTGCCGGGCGCGGCTGCGGTCACGCCGCTGGTCGCTGCGGGCAGGTCGGCGGGTTGCGTGCCCGGCGTCGTGGTTCCCGGTGCGGCGGTGCCGGCCGTCTTGGTCGGCACGGCGTTCGGGAAGAACATCGACGGGCGCCCATGGTCACGTTGCCAGTTGTCGAACAGCATGACAGCCGACATGAAGAAGATGACCCATAGGACGGTACGTTTGATATCCATGCGTTGTCTCAGTGTCGATCGAAAAGCGCTTTAGCGCCGTTTGGTAGTGAGTTCTTCTGATGCGGATTCGCCCGCCGGTCGGCTGACGGGCGGGGAATCGCGTCGTGAAGCCGGCGACGGTGGCGGGACCAGGTCGATGCCGCCAGCCGAGAACGGATGACAGCGGCACAGGCGTTTAGCTGCGAGATACGTGCCGTGCGCGGCGCCATGATACTGGATTGCTTCGCGCGCGTAGTCGGAACAGGAAGGGAAAAAGCGGCAGCGGTTGCCGAGCAGAGGGCTCACAGCAAGCTTGTAAAAGCGCAACAACGCGATCAGTGCCGTTTGCATAAGCTTCGCGCCCCGGGTTTTTCTGACTCGCGCGAGCGAGCCGGATACCGCGTGCGCCTCATTGCCCGGAGGGCTTCGGTGAATCGTCGACGGCCGGGGCTGCGACGTCCTGCACCGCGCGACGTGCCGCTTCGCGCACCGCACGGTCGATCAGCATGTCGATCTCGCCGCGCATCAGCGTTCTAAGCGGCGGCGACTTCGCGCTCGGCATGGCCTTGCGGTCGATCTTCGCGTGCAGCCTCAAAAGGATATCCCACCCACCCAGTTCCGCGCGACGCAACCGGAACGCATCGCGCGCGAGCCGCTTGATGAGGTTTCGCGTGACGGCGCGCGGCGCCTGCTTCTTGCCGATGACGAGCCCGAGACGCGCTTCGTTGCCGGTCGGCTTGCCGTACAGCACGAAGTGCGGCGAGCGTCGCCACGGGCGCAAACGAAAAACGGATGAGTATTCATCCGTTTTCAGTAGCCTTGCGGCCTTGGGGAACGCGGCCTGCGCTCGCAACTGAATGGTGTCCTGTGAGGAGCCTTCCGCGCGGCGCATGTCCGGTTCGCACGCCGGGTCAGCGCGTGCCGACAAAAGCAACCTTAGACTGCCAGGCGCTTGCGGCCCTTCGCGCGACGTGCGTTGATCACTTTGCGGCCGCCTGCCGTCTTCATACGGACGCGGAAGCCATGGGTGCGCTTGCGGCGCGTCACGGAAGGTTGGTAAGTACGTTTCATGGTGCTCTCACTTGGGTGTTGATCGACCGCGCGGGCATCCGCAGAAAGCGCAATGGCCGGTGGTTCAGGAATTCGGTTTTCGCGGAACCCGCTATTTAAACCCTTTTCCTCTTGACCGTCAATAGCTTACGCGGGATGTCAAGCGCTTGCGCGCCGCGTGCGCGATCGTTCGCCGTGCTGATTTGACCCTGTGGATAACTCGCGCTGCGTGGCAGTTTGGCGTTAGAATCTCGCCTTAATCCCAAGAATCTGCCCGCTGCTTCGGCCCGCATTTCGCCCGCAAACCCTTGCGGCGTAAGCCTCCGAAGCAATGTCTGCTTGCCGCGCCGGAGCTTGTCGCAAATTTGCGACAGGAGCGGCGGGAGACTGAGCGGCGCAACCATAACGACTGCATTCGATGAACGATTTCTGGCAACACTGTTCCGCATTGCTGGAGCGCGAACTCACGCCGCAGCAGTACGTCACGTGGATCAAACCGTTGGCCCTGGTCGACTTCGATGCCGATGCGAGCACCTTGCGCATCGCCGCGCCCAACCGTTTCAAGCTCGACTGGGTGAAAAGTCAGTTCTCCGGCCGTATCGCCGACGTGGCGCGCGAATTCTGGCACGCGCCCATCGACGTTCAGTTCGTCCTCGATCCGAAAGCGACCGCGCGCAATGCACTTGGCGGCGCGTCGTCGGGCGCGTCTTCGGTGCCGATGCCGCGCCCGCCGCTCGCGCGTCCGTCAGGGGCCGGCATGCAGGGCATGCAAGGCGGTGCGCAGGTGAACCACGCGAACGCGAGCGCCCACATCAACGCGCTCGCGGCCGAGGCCGCGCAGCACGCGCAGGCCACGCACGACGACCACGCCGACCTCGACCTCCCGAGCCTCGATGCCAACGAGGCCGCCGCCGCGCGCCGCACGTGGCGTCCCGGCGGCAATGGCGCGCCTGGCGGCGAAAGCGACTCCGCATACGAGCGCTCGAAGCTCAACCCGGTGCTCACGTTCGACAACTTCGTGACCGGCAAGGCGAACCAGCTCGCGCGCGCGGCCGCGATCCAGGTCGCGGACAACCCCGGCGTCTCGTACAACCCGCTCTTTTTGTATGGCGGCGTCGGCCTGGGCAAGACGCACCTGATCCACGCGATCGGCAATCAGCTTTTGATGGACAAGGCCGGCGCGCGCATCCGCTACATCCACGCGGAGCAATACGTGTCGGACGTGGTGAAGGCGTATCAGCGCAAGGCGTTCGACGACTTCAAGCGCTACTACCACTCGCTCGACTTGCTGCTCATCGACGATATCCAGTTCTTCTCCGGCAAGTCGCGCACGCAGGAAGAATTCTTCTACGCGTTCGAGGCGCTCGTCGCGAACAAGGCGCAGGTGATCATCACGAGCGACACGTATCCGAAGGAAATCTCGGGTATCGACGACCGTCTGATCTCGCGCTTCGACTCCGGTCTGACCGTCGCGATCGAGCCGCCCGAACTCGAAATGCGCGTCGCGATTTTGATGCGCAAGGCGCAGTCCGAAGGCGTGAGCCTGTCGGAAGACGTGGCGTTTTTCGTCGCGAAGCATTTGCGCTCGAACGTGCGCGAACTCGAAGGCGCGCTGCGCAAGATCCTCGCGTATTCGAAATTCCACGGCCGCGAGATCACGATCGAGCTGACGAAGGAAGCGCTGAAAGACCTGCTGACGGTGCAAAACCGCCAGATTTCGGTGGAAAACATCCAGAAGACGGTCGC
This sequence comes from Caballeronia sp. LZ024, assembly GCF_031451455.1. Taxonomy (NCBI): domain Bacteria; kingdom Pseudomonadati; phylum Pseudomonadota; class Betaproteobacteria; order Burkholderiales; family Burkholderiaceae; genus Caballeronia; species Caballeronia sp. LZ024. Next base: position 3,375,057 of record NZ_JARUXL010000001.1, read on the forward strand.
CGACTTCTACAACATCAAGGTCGCTGACATGTATTCGAAGAAGCGTCCGGCGAACATCGCGCGGCCGCGCCAGATCGCGATGTATCTGGCGAAGGAACTGACGCAGAAAAGCCTGCCGGAGATCGGCGAACTCTTCGGCGGACGCGACCACACGACCGTGCTGCACGCCGTGCGCAAGATCGGCGCCGAGCGCGGCACCGACGCGCAGTTGAATCACGAACTTCACGTGCTCGAACAGACGCTCAAGGGCTGATGAAGGGCTGATCCGGGGCTAAAGAACACGCGCCTCAAAAATGCGCCGCCAAGCCTCTGTTTATTGACGAAAATGCCCCCATTTCTAGGGAGCGGTTCCGTTTTGAGGCACAATACGGGTTTGACCGCCCGCGGGCCTTGGGCGGCATCAGGCGCCAAGCTTCGCGCGAAACCGGCGGGGGGCCGGCAACGCGTGTTACGAGGCTGTCCGAAGGCAAAAACGGTGGCACGACCGTCGGGCAGGCCGTCACATCAACGAAGGAACTCTATGCAACTGGTCAAGACCGAACGAGATAATCTTCTAAGGCCGCTGCAAACCGTGAGCGGTATCGTCGAACGCCGTCATACGTTGCCGATCCTCGCCAATTTGCTGATCACCAAGAATGGCGCGGACGTGTCGTTCCTCTCGACCGACCTCGAGCTTCAGATCACCACACGCGCCGATTTCGGCGTCGGCAGCGATCAGGTCGCCACCACCGTTGCCGCGCGCAAGCTGCTCGACATCCTGCGCGCCATGCCGCCGGGTGAAGTCGCGCTCGACCTGTCCGACAAGCGCCTCACCGTGCGCTCGGGCAAGAGCCGTTTCGCGCTGCAGACGCTCGCCGCCGACGAATTCCCGACCGTCAACCAGTCTACTGACTTCGGCGCGAGCCTGTCGGTTCCGCAAAAGACGTTCCGCCAGTTGCTCGGCATGGTCCATTTCGCGATGGCCCAGCAGGACATCCGCTATTACCTGAACGGCATGCTGCTCGTCGTCGACGGCGACCAGCTGATGGCGGTCGCAACAGACGGCCACCGCCTCGCGTTTTCGTCGATGAAGATCGAAGGGTCGTTCCCGCGCCAGGAAGTCATCATTCCGCGCAAGACCATTCTGGAACTTCAGCGCCTCCTGGAAGACATCGACGACAACCTCAAGATCGACATCGCGCCCACGCAGGTGAAATTCACCTTCGGGCAGGTGGAACTGGTGTCGAAGCTCGTCGAAGGCAAGTTCCCCGACTTCCAGCGCGTGATTCCGAAGTCGCACAAGAACACGTTCCTGATCGGCCGCGAAGAACTGCAGCGTTCGCTGCAACGCGCGGCCATTCTGACGTCCGACAAGTTCAAGGGCGTGCGCTGCCTCGTCGAACCGGGTCAGCTGAAGATCATGTCGACCAACGCCGACCAGGAAGAAGCGCAGGAAGAACTGGAAATCGCCTATCAGGGCGACAGCGTCGACATCGGGTTCAACGTCACGTATCTGCTCGACGTGCTCGCGAACCTGAAGGTCGACAACCTCCAAGTGAGCCTCGGCGACGCCAACTCCAGCGCGCTGATCACAATTCCCGAAAACGAGGAATTCAAATACGTGGTGATGCCGATGCGCATCTGACGCGTTCAGAACCGAAAACTTTCCAAGGGGCGGCGCGCCCCTTTGGCGTTTTTAAGGTGATTCGAAAAGTCTCGAGCAGCAACCCAGCAGTGACGCAGAACCGGAAAATTTCATGACTGAAAACACGAATTCGCAACCCGACAACAGCTATGGCGCCTCGTCCATTCAGATCCTCGAAGGTCTGGAGGCGGTGCGCAAGCGCCCGGGCATGTATATCGGCGATACGTCGGATGGCACCGGTTTGCATCACCTCGTATTCGAAGTGTTAGACAACTCCATCGACGAAGCGCTTGCGGGCTATTGCGACGACATCCACGTCACGATTCACGCCGACAACTCCATTTCCGTCACGGATAACGGCCGCGGCGTGCCCACGGGCCTCAAGCGCGACGACAAGCACGACCCGAAGCGCAGCGCCGCCGAAATCGTGATGACCGAACTGCACGCGGGCGGCAAGTTCGACCAGAACAGCTACAAGGTGTCGGGCGGGCTGCACGGCGTGGGCGTGTCGTGCGTGAACGCGCTCTCCGCGTGGCTGCGGCTCACCGTGCGGCGCGACGGCAAGAAGCACTTCATGGAATTCCACCGCGGCGTGGTGCAGAACCGCGAGATCGTCGAGGAAGACGGCGTGCAGTATTCGCCGATGCCCGTTGTCGGCGATACGGAAAACCGCGGCACCGAAGTGCATTTCATGGCCGATCAGACGATTTTCGGCAACGTCGAGTTCCACTACGACATTCTCGCGAAGCGCATGCGCGAACTGTCGTTCCTGAATAACGGCGTGCGCATCCGCCTGACCGACCAGCGCACCGGCAAGGAAGACGATTTCGCGTTCATCGGCGGCGTGAAGGGTTTCGTCGACTACATCAACAAGACGAAGCAGGTCCTCCATCCGACCGTGTTTCACGCGACGGGCGAGAAGGACAACGTGACCGTCGAAGTGGCGATGCAGTGGAACGACAGCTACAACGAAAGCGTGCTGTGCTTCACGAACAACATTCCGCAGCGCGACGGCGGCACGCACATGACCGGCCTGCGCGCGGCGATGACGCGCGTGATGAACAAGTACATCGTCGACAACGAGATCGCGAAGAAGGCGAAGGTCGAGACGACCGGCGACGACATGCGCGAAGGCTTGTCGTGCGTGCTGTCGGTGAAGGTGCCGGAGCCGAAGTTCAGCTCGCAGACGAAGGACAAGCTGGTGTCGTCGGAAGTGCGCGCGCCGGTCGAGGAAGTGGTCGCGAAGGCGCTCGAAACCTATCTGCTCGAAACGCCGAACGACGCGAAGATCATCACGGGCAAGATCGTCGATGCCGCGCGCGCGCGCGACGCGGCCCGCAAGGCGCGCGAAATGACCCGCCGCAAGGGCGTGCTCGACGGCGGCGGTTTGCCGGGCAAGCTCGCGGATTGCCAGGAGAAGGATCCGGCGAAGTCGGAAATCTATATCGTCGAGGGCGACTCGGCGGGCGGATCGGCGAAGCAGGGGCGTGACCGGAAATTCCAGGCCATTCTGCCGCTGCGCGGCAAGGTGCTGAACGTGGAGCGCGCGCGCTTCGACAAGCTGATTTCGTCGGAGCAGATCGTGACGTTGATCACGGCGCTCGGCACCGGCTTCGGCAAGGACGATTACAACATCGAGAAGCTGCGCTATCACCGCATCATCATCATGACTGACGCGGACGTCGACGGCGCGCACATCCGCACGCTGCTCCTGACGTTCTTCTACCGGCAGATGCCGGAGATCGTCGAGCGCGGATATATCTATATCGCGCAGCCGCCGCTCTACAAGCTGAAGGCGGGCAAGGACGAGCGCTATCTGAAGGACACGCACGAACTCAACCAGCACATGCTGAAACTGGCGCTGCAGGGTTCGGAACTGGTGCCTTCGGACGGCGCGGCGCCCATTTCCGGCGATGCGCTCGGTGAACTGGCGCGTGCGTATCTGCTGGCGCAGGCGGTGGTCGACCGTGTCAGCCGCTTCTACGACGTGAGCGCGCTCGAAGCCGTGATGGACGGCATCGTGCTGGATCTGTCGTCGGAAGAGGCAGCGGCGGCTTCCGCGAAGACGCTGCAGGACACGCTGCGCGCCGATCCGATCCGGCCCGAAGTGACCGTCGAGGCGGCCTATGATCCGGTGCGCGAAGTGCGATCGCTGCACATCAAGCGCCGGCATCACGGGAATGTGAAGGTGTCGGTGATCGACGAGGATTTCCAGCTCACCGCGGATTACAAGCAGCTCGTTTCCACGGCCGATACGTTCAAGGGGCTGATCGGCGCGGGTGCGCTGATCAAGCGCGGTGAACGGTCGATGGCCGTGAGCGACTTCAAGAGCGCGATGAAATGGCTGATCGCCGATGCCGAACGCAATGTGACCAAGCAGCGGTATAAGGGGCTTGGTGAGATGAATCCGTCGCAGTTGTGGGAAACGACGATGGATCCGAGCGTGCGGCGCTTGCTGCGCGTGCAGATCGAAGACGCGATCGCGGCGGATGGGATCTTTACTACGCTGATGGGTGACGATGTCGAGCCGCGTCGGGCGTTCATCGAGAATAATGCGTTGCGGGCGGGGAATATTGATGTTTGAGGGGAGTTGTAGACGGACGCATATCCTGAGAAAAAAGGACGCATAAACTGAGAAAATTATCTGACGCAATACCTCGATAGGCTTGGTTTATTGACGCGTGTGCGGCTGTTGTCGCAATACGATGTCAGAAAGATAAATGGCCACTAACCACGTGGCCACTTGTCTTTAACGGGCTAATCTAGTGGGCGTACAGCGGTGAAGGCAGCATTGGATACGCGCGCCAGACATGCTGGAAGACATTGTCAGTTAACGTATCCACGTCTTCTTCGTCATAGCTGTCCACTGGTAAGCCGGTCGCGTCCGAATACAGGTAATCGTGAATTGTCAGTCGCACCGTGTCGCGGTTGGCCTCGGTAGCCTGCCAATCAGAAATATCAGCCAAACGTGTCTTCAATGTGCTGAGCAAACCGACTACCACGGCCTTCAGTTTCTCGATGCCCGCCTTGTCGAGTTCCGGTTTACTCAGTAAGTCGAACAACGCCAACGTTTCTTCGTCCAAACCCATCGACACGGCGCGGCGCTCTTCCTCGTTCAGCGCCTTGGTGATGACCAGAAGTTGCTGGAACGAAGTCTCGATGGTCACGCGGTCTTTTTCGTTGTTGTATTCGGCGACGAATTCTTCGAACTTCGCTTGTATGTCCTTACGCATCGGGTTCAACGCCAACAGGCGCGCCAAGCGCGATTCAATCGCAGCCTTCAGGTTCTGCACAGTGGTGTTTTTCTTCTTGGTGCGCTGGAACTCCTTGGCGAGTTTGTCGAAGTCAATCTGGCTGATGTCGTACAACACGCTTTCCTGCTTAGCTTCCAACTTGGCGTCGGCGTGCTGGATGGCGGCATCTACTTCCTCACGCAAGGCTTGCAGGATGTGGCTAATGTCCGCGTGCTCCACATCCCTCGACAACGACTTGTAGATGATTTTGACGGCCTCCACGCCGTCGCGACGGGTATTGACTTCTTGCAAGTGAACGCAAGCTTTGAACTTGCCGAAGGCATCGCGTGCCATCACCATGAACCGCTTGCGCTCCTCGTCGTTCTCATTGACTGCATTCTTGGCGTTCTCGATGGCGGCATTGCGTGCGAAGCCAGTCTTGGTGATGACGTCTCCCAACGGGGCCTGGCGCTGAGCCAGATATTCGCTGATACCGGCCAGCGATTCGTCTAGATTCGTCAATAAATCTTCTTGCGGCTGCGTCGGGTCGATGCCGCCATCTTCTCCACCGTTCCCGCTACCCGCAGCAAAGGTGGCTAGAGCCTTGCGCAAGTTTTTCAGGATGCCGCAGTAATCCACGATGAGACCGTTAGTCTTGCCTTCATCCACACGGTTGGCGCGAGCAATCGCCTGCATCAGCGTGTGCGCTTTCAACGGCTTGTCGAGATATAGCGTACCGAGACTTTTCACATCGAAGCCGGTCAGCCACATGGCGCAGACAATCGCGACCCGGAACGGATGTTCGGAGCTCTTGAAGGCAGACTCCATATCGAGTCGCTTCGATTCGCCAGCAATCTCGAAACCTTCCTTCATCAACTTACGGTGCGGCGTGATGTCCAAGCCCCATTTCTTGAAACGGTCTTGTTCGTTCTGCTCTTCGCTGACAACGACTCCGAATTTGGTGTCGGTCATCCAATGCAATTGATGATTGCGCTGCGCAATCTCCTGGTCATCTGCTAGCTTGTCGCGTTCGGCAGCTAGGCGCTGGATATGCTCCTGCCAGTATTTCTTTATCAGGTCGTACATGCGAACGCACGTTACCTTGTCGATGCAAACGAACATTGCCTTGCCGGACTCCCAGCCAGCGGCGTAGTGCCGCACGAAGTCCCGCGCGATACGGTCGAGACGTTCACCGGCAGTAATGACGTGGTAATCCTTGCCGAGAGCTTGCTCCAACCGACGCTGTGCATCGGGGTCGTCGGCCAGTTCATCATCAAACCCGGCCAGCTTATCAGCGACGCGCTGGTTCAGGTCGTCGGTGGCAACCTTGAGTTTGTCGCCGCGTGCGTCATAGTACAGTGGCACGGTCGCCCCATCTTCCACGGCGCGCTGGAAGTTGTAGGTGGACACGTATTCGCCGAACATCTGCCGCGTGATTTCGTCGCCGCTCATCAAAGGCGTACCTGTGAAGCCAATATAACCAGCGAACGGCAAGGCGTTACGCATGTTTAGCGCCAGCGTGCCGTATTGCGTGCGGTGTGCTTCATCGCTGATGACGATGATGTCTTCCCGCTTGGAGTAGGGGTTGTTCGGTTCAACTTTCTCGTTGAATTTCTGGACCAACGTAAATACATAGCTCTTGTGTTGCGTAAGCAGCCCTTTCAAGTGTGAGCCACCAGAAGCGCGTGCATCGTCCTTTTCACTAACGACATCGCAGCTCACATAGGTCTTGTATATCTGCGAGTCCAAGTCCTCGCGGTCGGTGACAATGATGAAGGTGAAGTTGCCGCCGATGCGCCGATGCACCTTGCGTGTGAAAAACAACATCGAATAGCTTTTGCCAGAACCTTGCGTGTGCCAGAACACGCCGAGCTTTCCGGCGTTCTTGTCGCGGTTGGCAATGCCTTTGATAGCTCGGTTCACGCCGATGAACTGGTGATTGCGGGCGACAATCTTGACTGTCTTCGTGCCGGTTTCGGTTGGCGTCTCGTCGAAGAGGATGAAGCTCTCGAACAGGTCGAGGAAATTGCGCTTGTCGCACACCCCCTTTAACAAGGTCTCCATATCCACGACACCTGGTTCGCTTTCTTCCAGCCGCTTCCAGTTGTAGAAATGCTCGTACTTGCCGCCCAGCGCGCCGATGCGCGCTTCTGTGCCATTGGCCAGCAGCAGGAAAGCGTTGTGGTGGAACAGGTGCGGGATGGTGTCCTGATAGTCTTTCAGGTTGTTGTCGTAGGCGTTGCGCAGATTCTTGTGGATGTTCTTGCACTCGATGAACAACAGCGGGATGCCGTTCACAAACCCGATGATGTCTGCACGTCTGCGATACAGGTCGCCTCTAATCCACAGCTCTCGCACGGCGAGGAAGTCGTTGTTCGTGGCATCCTGGAAGTCGAACATTCGCAGGGTCTTCGCGTCCATCTCGCCTTGTGCGTTGCGGAACTCGACCTTCACGCCATCGCGCAGCAGCGAATACTTCTCCTTGTTCGTCGCCATGGCCGTCTGGCCGACCGACGCTTCGACGATTTGGCGCATAGCGTCCTGATACGCCTCCATCGGCAGACCGGGATTCAATTCGATGAGCTTTTCGCCGAGGATACGCGTCAGCACCACATCCTTGTCAGAATGGCGACCGAGCATGCCTTCTGCGCCAAAGGACTCGGTGTTGTAGGCGTAAACATTGCGCCAACCGAGCTGCTGCTCCAGATAGTCGGCTGTAGTTTGTTGCACCAGCGTGTCTTCGTTGTAAGCCATCGCTTCCGTTCCCCTGTCACACCTGAATTTCGCCGTTCATCAAACGAGGAAGAAGTAAATCACGAACCTCTCGTAATTTAGCGTTGTACAGCGTCAACTTGTCTATTTGCTGGTGCATCGGAGTGACCGACTCCAGAAACTCATCAAGCATTTGTGCCGGCGGAATCAGAATTGGACGGCTATGTGCGAAATCGCGATTCAAGCCCGGTACGGCAACATCGGTGCTGATGAACTGCGCATTCTGCAAGGCGTAATAGAGGTACAGATTGCTAGTTTCTGCATCCACAAAGTAGACCGTATCAATCGGAAAGAAACCACTAGATGACCAGAAAGTCTTTCCCACATTGCCTTTGCGACCAATGATAATTCCGGGGCCTTCGGATAACGCCGCCTTGTGGTTGCCAACAATGCCACTTGAGCCATACACAGGAAAATTCCCAGCTTCGCGGTGTTCCGCCTTTAGCGCTTTTCCGTAGTTTAGCTTGGCAACGTTACCTAAAGGCTTTCGGTCCCACCCTACCGGCACCCCATCCACTACCTTCACGTGCTCATGCCCCGGAAAGCGCAGGTGCACGAACCATTCGCGATACAGCAGTCGCGCCGATTGCTCCAACAGCGCAATGCGGCGGCGGTTGTTTGCGATGAGGTCGTCGTAGGTGGAAAGAATGTCACCTATTTTTTTTTGAGCTGCCAATGGTGGTTGACGAAACTTGAAAGAACGTATTTGCTCGCCGCTGATATGCGGCACATTTGTCCCGCCTTGAATATTCTTGACATAGCCGGTGAATTCTTCCGAAGCGATGATGTATTTCAAAAAACCGGGGAACGAGCCAGCGTTTGCACGAAGTCTCGCAACTCGTTGAACTAGCAATCCCTGCGGGTCATTGGCCGTAATGAACGCCCATTTAAGACCGGCAGGCACCCACGGCCTATCCATTGCCAGCACGATGTCGTTCGGCCTCAACAGAAATCGCTCATATGTATCTGCGTCGGTTTTCGGCCAACGCTTTGCAATTCCCCAATCAACATACGCTTGCTGAACATTCTCGCCCTTCACCAGAGGTATGTCATCCGTGTCGTCGGTGAAATTCTCGCTCTTAAAAGCAGGGCCACTTACCAATTCGACGCATTCACCAATACTCACCCATTCCCAACTCACGCGCCCAACTCCTCAAAGTTTCTTGCAATCTTCGCAGCCAGTTCCATAGCTTCGTCGTTCAGGCCTTTCAGTTCGATGTGAACGTCCTTCAAGGTCGCCTCAAAGTCGAAGTCTTCATCGACTTCTTTAGGCGCGACGCCGACGTATCGAGCGGGCGTGAGACTCCAGTCGTTTGCCTCGATTTCCAAACGACTGACCAGCTTCACCAAGCCCGGTACGTCGCGCAATTCCGCTTCAGGGAAACGCTCCTGTAACCACAAGGCTTGCCGGTGGAAATATCGCACCTGCTTTAATGCTTCGACGGCGAGCTTGCGCGCTTCGCCGGCGTCTTTACGAATGCGGTTGAGTTCGCGCCCGTTGCCTTCGCCGTTTAACGCATCAATTGCGTGTCCGGCCAGTTTGTAGAGATGGTCGGCATTCTTGATGAGGTCGCGGCTTTGCTCTGCCAATGGCGCGAGGACTTCGCTGGCTTTGTGCAAGGTGGCGTTGTCTGCGTCAGTCCTGATGGATGTTTTCGCGTGTTCGCCAACGGCTTTTTTGTAGGCGGTGACGTCGGCGTTCAAGGTGGCCAGCGCATCTTTAAAGGTGGCGTCCGTGTCGAGCAAGTCAGCGAGTTTGCGCGTCTGCGCCAGGTACGCCTGCAAGGGTTCGACGCTGGCGAGCGCCCCATTCACGGTGCTGTGCAGGTGCTCGCCCACCAGTTGCAGGAAGCGCTCCGTCTGTCCGCGATAGAGCCAGACGATACTAGTGAGGTTGGCGAGTTGCTCGGGCGAGAAGTCGTAAATCTTGCGCGTGACTTTGCGATACACATTGCGCGCATCGAGCATGAGCACATGGTTTTGGTGCCGCTTAGGCTTGGCCTTGTCGAAGAACCATAGCTCGCACGGCACCGTTCGAGTGTAGAAGAAGTTGCTGCGGATGGAGACCATCGCATCGACATGGCCGGTTTCCACCAACTGGCGCCGCACGGTCGCTTCGTCGCGGCCTGCGCTGCTGGCTTGTGAGCTCATGACGAAACCCGCGCGACCTTTCGCGCTCAGGTAGCTGTAAAAATAGCTAATCCACAGGTAGTTGCCGTTGCTGACCTTGCCCGCCTTATTCACGCCTGGCAGGCCGAACGGCAGGCGCGGGTCGTTCTTGACTTTCTCCGCATCCACTTCGTCCACGTTGAACGGGGGATTGGCCATCACATAATCGGCCTTGCCCAGTAGTTCATGCGGGTCAACGTAGTAACTGATGGCCTCGGCAATCTTCCCCTGCAAGCCGTGGACAGCAAGATTCATCTGCCCCAGGCGGATGGTGGTGGCGTTTTTCTCCATGCCGAAGAAGGTCAGCGCCTTGGTCGGGTCGCTGTGATTGCGTTCTACAAGGTGAGCACTTTGCACGAACATGCCGCCCGAGCCGCAAGCTGGGTCAAGCACTCTGCCGTGCAACGGCTCAATCACATTGACAATCATCTGCACCAGCGAGATGGGCGTAAAAAACTCGCCCCCATCGTGCGCGCCTTGGTCGGCGAACTGAGTGAGGAAGTATTCGTAGATGCGCCCGAAGATGTCGCCGTTGGCGGTTTTCAGTTCCTCGGGATTAAGCCGACGCAGCAGTTCGCCAAGGTCAGCATTTGCGATTTTGTGATATTCGGCCTTGGGCAACACGCCGCGCAGGGATTCGTAGTCAGCTTCAATGCCTTCCATCGCGGCGATGATGGCCCCGGCGCGGTCGGCGGAGTCAGGCAGGGCAACCAGTGCATCGAACTCAGCTTCAGGACGCAGGTAGATGGCGCCCTGTTGGCTGAAGTCTTCCTTGGTCAGCGCGCGGGTCTTGCCGCCGCGACGGGGCAGGTTGGCTTCGATGCCTGGCTTCACGGCCAAGTAACGGCTGTATGAGTGGCGCAGGAAAATCAAGCCCATGACGGGCATGAAGTATTCGTTGGATGCGAGACCCGAGTTAGCCCGCAACAGGTCGGCGGCACTCCAGAGGCGCTTTTCGATAGCTTCGATACTTTGTAGCTGGCTCATGCGTGATTACTTGTCTTTATCGTGTTGGTCTTAACTGGCCTCAGTTCTAGTACGAAGCACAGTTAGAGTTCGGGTTAGAAAGCTTTCGCTGCTCCGTGCATCAGCGCGAACTGCTCCGGCACCAGATAGCCGAGCGAACCGTGGGGCCGCTTGGTCTTGTAGACATTTAGACGGGCCATGGTGACGAATTTTATGAGTTCAATACTATGCACACGATGATTACGCATCTACGGTATCACGTTGAATTTTCGCATTACGCGCCTCACCGCGCGCCATTCTAGACATAACTCGCGGATTTGAGATGGATGACACATACATCTCGCGCGTAAAGTGCTCATGTCCGGTCAAGGTGAACGTGCCGTACAGTCAGAATCAAGAAACCCATCCGTAGGTCTGACTCTCTCTGGAAGAGAAGGAAAGGAGTCGTCCGGTGCTAGTAAGCACCCTTTCTTATCGTTCACAGGAACCTCGGGCGTCCTTGACGGTAAGGCCGAGCGCCTTCATCAGCTCCTCGCGATTTGCGACCACCACCGGACTGCGATTGGGGTCGAGGTCTAGCTCAATGTAGTCGAGTCGGAGGCGCCGGTAGAAGTAGTAAAGCAGCGCACGACGCACGGGCAGGCTGATGCCGTCCTCGCTCATGGCGTAATCGAACGCGACAGTTCGTTGCTGGGCGGCACCAAGGTTTGGATTTGGAATCAGCTGAACCTCAAAATGCTCATTCCAGTCGTTGTCAGCTTCTGGACTTGCTCCCGCCGCACCCGGCTCTCGAGTCGCCCTGCATCTTGACAGGACAAAGTCCTTGAACCGTTCATCGATGTGACAGAACGCTCGTGCGTGCCAACGCACGCCGTCGAATCCGAAGGCATGCGGCGTAATCCGTCGCCACATCTCTCCAGTGCGCGACACGCTCATCGACAGGTAATTAATCTCAATCGAGCGCCCGCTTCGCATCACCTCAAGCATGCCTTGCAGTACCGCTGGCTCAATGCGTCGCATTGGAATCGGCATCGCGTCGATGGATGGCACGCGCTGCAGCCACGTATCCGTTGGGTCAATGAGCCCTTCTGCCACCGACCGAAGTTGAGCGAGATAAGCATCTGCACTCGGGTTGAGGAAATGGGGGGCGAAGGCCGGTGACGCCGTGTATCGCTTTTCTCTGGCGTCATAGACGAGATTGTGTGGTGCGAGTTTTTGATAGAGGCTGAGGTCGGCTGACGCCTGTGGGACCGATACCCCAAATCGCTCTGTCAAATCGCTCCGGTTGACGCCACCGTCCCAGAAGACACGAAATTCAATAAATTCGAGGCGACGTTCTGTCCCCCATCTCATCTTCGGCGTTACATCGCTCATCTTGGTGGGTATAGAAACTTGACGGGAAAAGTTACTGTATGTATATTAAAACTATACCCGTCGACGTGATACTTGTCCATGCGGGTCTCACCTTGAACGGAGTATTGAGATGGTAGGCACCTGGAGTTACGACCGCGCGGAGAAAGACATCCAAGCCAAAATCGATGATGTGAAAAGTGTCGTTGTTGCAGACTATGTTCGCGAACTGGCGCTCGAGAACATCCCGACGAACAAGGCCTATCGGGTTGACGGGGTCCATCTGTACGCGGACATCATCAATCTTGACGACATGCTGAACTCCACGGCCACGGAGGGCGAAACCTGCCACAAGCGCACATTGCGGTTCTTGAACCTCCACTATCGGGCGGTCAGCCGCATTCTGAGCCGTGTCGACGCACGCCGGGTCGACTTCCACAATCAGCGTTTGCATTCTCTCGTCACCAAGCCGTATAACACCGAGACCGACGCTGAGGCCAAGCGTGTCCGCCGCGCTGTGGCCATCGCTCAACTGATTATCGATGTGCTTAAAGAGACGGGAGACGATGAAGACAAGATTCCCTCGGCACGTGTCCGTGTCGGTATCGATAGCGGCAAATCGCTCGCAGTCAACAACGGACGGAACGGGTACCGTGAACCACTCTTTTTGGGCGACCCGGCGAACCATGCCGCAAAACTCGCCGGTGGCGGTTCGGCCGAAGGCATCTATTTGACAAACGAAGCCCGGCGGGCGCTCAACCTGCCGGAGGTCGAAGAGCCGAAGACGACACGACTGACCCGACAGGAAATCGAAGAGTGCGAAGAGGCCGCTGCGCTGGAAGTCACCTCGGACGAGATTGTCGAAGAGTGGCGTGAGGACCTCGACAACAATCCGATTGGCGCATTCGAATTTAGTCGACACACTCCGCCTTTCTGCGACATCGACATTGTCAAGCTCACGCCGAAAAACTCGCGGCGCCAGGAGTCCATCAGCATCTACGCCGATATTGATGGGTTCACGCGATATGTGAGCGACCATATTGATGACAACACTGGCGATGTCGTTCGCGTCCTGCACGTTGTTCGGGCTGAACTCGAACGCGTCTTGACCAGCGATTTCAAGGGACGCCGGGTGCGTTTCATCGGCGACTGCATTCACGGGCTGATTTGTGAAGGAACCGCGCAAACGACTGACGAAAAGGCAACGGTAGGGAGCGCCACGCTGCTGGCCGGCGCCCTGCGAAGCAGTTTCGAACTCGCGCTAGAAAAACTCGCGGACGCCGGTTACAAAACGGGGGGGCTTGGCCTCAGCATCGGCTTCGAATATGGCCCGATGACACTTACGAGGCTTGGCATCCACGGTGACCGTGTGCGTTGCTCCGTAAGCCGCGGCGTTCTCGGCTCTGAAGCGCAGCAAATGCGGTGCAACGGGGTCGAGACGGCCATCGGCCCCGAGGCCTATGAAGTCGCGTCGGACGCGGTTCGCAAGCTCTTCGGCACCACGCGGAAGCGCAGGAATCTCGACTATAACGAAGCGGTCGAAGCTCTTGCTGACAAGGGAGACGATACCGGCGAAGCGGCGAAACGAGCGGCATACACAAGTACGTCCGCGGCTCCCCGCCCAGCTGAACGTTCCGTTCGCCCGCACTCGAAAGGTTGAGCTCGCACTCATGTCTGCGCTCAGTTTCGTCGCCGACGTGGCCGCCGACTATTCGGCGACAGTTACGCACCAGGCTTCGGCCGAAATCGAGCTGACGGTAAATATCCGTCGGGCCGATGGGCGCGTGGTTAGCTACGACATCGTCGCCTATCAACAGGGCGACGATGTGTTCGCAAAAGAAAAGACTCCTTCTCGCCTGCCCGCGTTTTGCCCTGAGCGACACATAAATAGCGACGGGTCTTTTTGCCTGTACTGGCGGGAACATGACGCAATGGGAATAGCTGACGCCACAGCAGCGCATCGGTGGTGGCAGACACTGCGCGAATTTCTTCTGCTACAGGAGCGCGTCGCAAAGCTGAGGCGCTGGCCGGGAGACGGATGGGCACACGGCTCGGCCGCGCATCATCAGAACCATGCGGAGGCAGCCGCGGCAGCGCTTAGTCAAGTCGTCTCGGAAGCGTTGCAGGACGGTCGTCTTCTGGTGAAGGCGGGACCCAAAGTGTCCCATCCTAATGGCCCGACTCTCCGCCTGCACATCGACGGCGTACATCTCTACACGGTATGGCGAGAAAGCGGGCGCGTCACCAACAAGCGGCAACCGTGCATTTGCGTACGGGGACAAATAGGCCGCCGGAGCAAATTTCGCTCGTGTGGCGACCATGCTTCGCAGGCTGCTCAACTCGCTATTTCAATGGCCGCGTGGAAGGAAGCTGAGGCCGCGTTTTGGGATGCGTTCAAAGACACCACATGCTGCGGCACTTGCGACGATTGCCCATTGCGGAAGAACGCCGGCAAGGCTGTCGAGCGGGAACCCGCCGAACTACCGACTTGAATTTGACACCATGAAAGAACGATTTGAAGGCGAAACTGGCCGTCGCCGTCTTATTGAGGCTCTACGTGAGCAGCGCACTATCGCCGGCAACGAGCAACTTGCAACGGATTTGGCCGACCTGCTCGAACTCGTTGACATCAAGGCTGGCGAAGCTCTCATCGAGCAGGGTGCCGACGATAACGACATGTATTTCCTGCTTGGAGGTACGTTTGATGTTTCCGTCAATGGGAAAAAGGTCGCTCAGCGTTCAGCAGGAGACCACGTGGGCGAAATGGCTGCGCTTTTACCATTCCAGCTTCGGTCCGCAAGTGTCATTTCCGTCGATGGTGGTGTCGTTGGCAAGCTGACGGAACCGCAGCTCGTCTCTCTGGGGAAGGCGCATCCGGACATCTGGCGCTGGATTGCCAAAGAGCTGTCGCGCCGCCTTCTTCAGCGCAATCGCCTGGTTGCGCAAGCACGAGAAAAAATTCGAATATTCGTCATCTCATCGGTCGAGGCGCTTCCCATTGCGCGGGCAGTCGAGAACGCCTTCGAATACGACGACTATAGCGTAACGCTGTGGACTCGTGACGTCTTCAAAGCGTCCCGCTACCCCATCGAGTCGCTCGAAGCGGAGCTGGATGTCAGCGACTTCGCCATTGCTATCGTACAGCCGGACGACGTCACAGAAATGCGCGGAGCAGAACGTGCCGTACCGCGCGATAACGTGATTTTTGAGCTTGGTTTTTTTATGGGCAGACTGGGCCGCGAACGCGCCATCCTGATGGAACCGAGAGGTGAAGAAGTGTCCCTGCCAACCGACCTGTCAGGGATTACGACGATACCCTACAAATATGCGGACGGGAAAGGGCTCGCGGCGGCGATGGGACCAGCATGCAATCGACTGCGGTCGCTCATCAATGAACTCGGCGTCTTCAGGTAGTCCTTAGCCTGTCGGGGCGACCGAGTAACGGAGTCGGTGAGGCTAGGAACGCGCGGGCGGCGTACACAGCAATGAGAATCGACTGGGCGCAGCGAGAAAACATTGTTGAGGTACGCGTTCGTCAATACTGCTCGCATTCCAGCTGCGTTTTCAAGTTGTAAAGAGAGGTTGAGGTGTCCGCGGAAAGCCGCAATATGTCGAAGTCCAGTTCCTGCAATTGATTTGGTTTGCTGATGATATTTCGTATAAACAAGAGGTGAGAAATTGCTCGACGTTGATTCTAAAAAACCGGCTTCAGAGCAACGCACGGGTCGCCTCCTCTTTTCTCAGTGGGTGCTAGAGCGAAACCTCGGCTGGATAGCAGCCGCTGAAATTAAGGTTGGTGTTGTGACAACAATGGGTATCGCCATGCTCGGCGGACTCGCAGCTGCGTTCGGTGCTGCGGCTGTCAAATCGCCATGGGTTTACGCTGCGACATCAACCGCCGCTTTCCTGGTTATTGTCGCACTCGTGTGCGCTGCTATGGCCGTGATACCGCGGGTGGCCGGCCCGGCCGAGTCACTCATCTTCTTTGGTCGTATTGCTGTCAAGGACAACTGGCGATACGCCGATGCACTTCGAGATGCCACTGACGATGAACTTTTTCGCGATTGCGCGATGCAGATTCATCGGAACGCACAAATCGCGTGTGAAAAGCATATATGGGTTAGGCGTGCGATGGTTGCAGCTCTGCTTGGCGTCCCTCCGTGGCTGCTTGCACTTGTCCTATGTATGAACCTCGCATAGAGACGAGGCCAAGCGATGGCCGCCCGTGTTGCCAAATCTGGAGGCGGTAGAGCGGTGCAGTTTCAAGCTGGCGGCTATTCATCTCGCAACCGCCAGTTGCTCAGCGCGACGTAAAGGCCAATGCAAAGTCGCGCCACTATGCTTGGCTGATTTCGTATATCGTGGATTGTGCGGGCGACAAACGAACTGACGCGGGTCTGTTTTTTATGAGCAGCTGGAGCAATGCGTCAGCGAATATCGGACAAGAAAGGCGCGGCGGGCGAAACGGTCACTGTGCCGATTCAGCTTGAAAATCCCCCCGGCTTTTCCTAAGGTAAACCGGCGTCGGCGCAATGCTGGCGTGCTGTTTTGAGAATGAACCTGCCTTCGTAGTTTGCCCGCCCATGCGGTCGAGCCCTATTTATGAGAGGGTACGACGCAGGAGCAGGCGATGGGACAGGTCATCTTCTGGTGGGCTCGGCGGGGTGTCTGGCAACGCGACGCGAAGCATCGCGCTTCTGCCGTCGCCGTTTCGACGGATGTTGTTGTCATCTGCGCCAGGCAGCAACGGGCAGCCAGGACCCACACTCGGGAATCGGGCCAGGACACTGGCTGTCGCCCAATCCGCCACTGCCACAAACTGGGCAAGGTTCGATGCCCTGTCTCGCCTGCCTGCAATGCGGTTCCCGGTCTTCGTACGCGCCGTGTCACGCTCCGCAATTCCGATTTTCGACGCTGTGTAACGCTTACGTTACAACGATGTAACGCGAAAAATATTTTCGCAGAAAGGGCGCTCGTCACACCGGTCGTTCCCAGTCGCTCGGCGTGTAACGTCGCCCAATCAGGCGCTAAATTTCATAAAAATCCGGCCGTAAGCCCTGCAGTTAATCACTCATTGAACTGCATCGTGTACGACCGACATCACCCCGCCGCATCGTCAGACCGGCTCGGACGGGGCGGCATGGCTTCGAGCATCGCCGCCGCTCGCACTTCTTTGACCAGGCTGCATCTGACGGCAGGAGGTGCGCGATGAGCCGCATCGCTTACACCTACGGTCGCCGCGGACGTTTGAATTCCGCGAACAGCGGCATTCGCGAAACCGCACCTACATACGGCAAGTCGCGAAACAGCTCCTTTAGTGAGAAGGCTGGCGGGCACTTCAAGGTCGAGCTCAATAACGAGCGACTGATTGCGCATTTGCTCATCATCGACCCGCGCGTCAAGGCGTTCCACCCACAGCCATTTACCGTCGACCTGATTGACCAGCGCATGCTGTTCACGCGCGACGCGTTTCGGGCAGCTTGGCACAAGCATCGTGAAATCCCTGGCCCGACGTTCTACACGCCGGACTTCAGCGTCGACTGGATAGATGGTTTGCATCAAGCCCTTGAGGTCAAGGGCGAAGGCAACGAAGGCGACGACGTCTACTGGGACAAAATCGCGCGAGCGCGCCCCATCCTAGCAGCAAATGGTTATCCGCTGCGCAGCGTTGTCGTGCCCAAAGACGGCAGGCATCCCCTCCGGATGAATCCCGGCGTACTCAAGCAGGCCGTTCACCGGCTCGATACCTATCTCACCGATGAGCTCGTTGCACGCGTCACGCGTCGCTGCGAGGGCGGCCCCGTATCAGTCGGCACAGTGTGCGCGGACGTTCATCTCCTGCCTGGCCTGATTCCCGTCCTGCTGGTCGGCGGCGTCATATCGGCCGACATCGCGCATCACACCATCTGCTCAACGCTTGAGGTCAGCCTGGCATACGGCGACCTCTCGCACCTGTATCTCCTCGAAGAAATGAAAGACGCACAGGAGATGAACGCATGATTCCCAAACTACACCTGCGAGACCGGCTCGCCCCACCGGGAAATCACGATGCCTATAAGGAAGTGCTAGACCCTCATCCGCACGGCGGCTGCATCAAGGTGTTCGATTCCACAGAAAGACAGGACCGGTACATCCCAATCGCGGAGATTCATGACGAAATTTACCGCGGGAAGATAACCGTGCTGCGCGCAGGCAAGCCGCGTTACAGCCTTGCCGCGCAACCTGATGATGCTGAGCTGCATGAAAATAATCAGTTCGCCCGCAAAATCATGGGGAGAATCAAGGAGATTCAGAAACAGCGCGGCGTCAGCTTCCGGAATGCCTACCAGTTGATGGCTGATGAGTATCAGAAGAACGCCTCACAGAATTCACGCCCGCTGCCCAGGCAGGCAACGATGTACCGGTATCGCGAACGCGACCTGGCTGGCGAACCGATGCTGCGAGGTAAGGCGAATCAGGGAAACCGGTCGTTGCGGCACCCCATCGAAGTCATCAACACAATTTGTGTGGTTGCCGAGGACCTCTACCTGGTCCCACATTCGCGTTTGACGCTGGTGGACGTTCTGAACGAAGTCAACATGCGGGTGCATGGCGAGCTTCACCCGAAGGTCGCGCGCCCAATCAGTCTCAGGTTTATCCAGAAGACCATTCAGCGCTACCTGTCCGCCGACCCTGAGCACGACCGGATGCTTCCCGAGGACGCGATTGCGGGCAAATCCATCGCAGCGAAGCGCATCATCGCTGACCTGCCGTTCCAGCGCGTAGAACAGGATGCCGTGCATCTGCCGTTCTATGTCGAAACGGAAGATGGGGTTACCAGCGACCTCTGGCTGATACATGCCATTGATTGTGCGACGAGCTACCCACTTGGCTGGCGCCTGGTTGTAGGGTCGCCGACCGAACGCGAGGCGCTCGCATGCATCGAAATGTACATGGCACCGCTCAAGCTGAAGCAGCTCAAAGAGCTGGGGGTCGACCACGAGATGAACATCTGCGGGACACCCGGCCTCCTGGTTTTCGACAACGGTCCAGAAAACAAGTCGGCGCGTATCGATAACCTCGAGAAACTCGGAACGGAGACCCGGTATTGCCGGGGCCGGGCTGGGCAGGAAAAGCCCTTCATTGAACGCCTGAATCTCTCGCTGAAGAAAGCAATCGGCAAGCTTATCGGCAGTACGAGATTTGACGACAAGGACGGAACACGCGACCCGGACAAACTGGGCGACCACTTCAAGACGAAGGAAGAGCTCGAACGCTGGATTGTCCGCTGGTACTACGAGAAATGGATTCACAAGCCGCTCGAACGCCTGGAATGGGGCGTGGTGTTGTCCGAATCGCTCGAAGGCGATACGCCTTGCGAGCGCTGGAAGCATTTCGAATCTTCGTGCTACGCGATTTCGTTGCCCCCGTCGCGAGCCGAATGGCTCGCCGCGCTTTATTCACACGTTGAACGCCGACTAAGTCGCAAAACCGGCATTACGATTGATGGATTCCATTTCAAGGGCGAGAACCTGCCTGGTCTGATTGACAAGCATGGTGAGCAGCAGTATCTGCACGTGCTCTACAACCGCGACGATTTCCGCGAGGTCTACATCTACGACGGCGATGACGTTCCGCTCATCGAGCTGAAGAACGAGCTCGCGACAGAGGAGACGCCTGCGTACTCGTTCGCAGAGGCTAAGGAGAAGCTCAAAAAGCACAGGGCAGGTTTTAAACCCGCTCCCCAGGCTGAAAAGTTCGACCATGACCTGCACCAGGAGATTATGTCTGACGCACGAGCGCCGAAGCGAAAACGACCGAGCCGACGCCAGCAAAACCAGGAAACAAAGGCCCGCACCAGGGAAACCGAAGCCGTCAAGCGCGCGGCCCGGCGGCCAGCACCACCGCTGCATCCTTCGGCGCAGCCGTCGCACACCGAGCCATCTGCAGCGCCGTCGGCTACCGCGTCGTTTGCCGACATCCCTCCACTTGCCATGCTGAACCGCAACAGCGGGGAGGAGTTGATTTGACACCCGCACAAAAACTGCTCGCCGCCATCGGGACGTGCGAGCTTCCGCATCCGCACTTCATGGAGCATTTTCAGCCGCTGAAGCAGCGCATCGAAAATGCGCTGGGCGGCCGTGCAAGTCGCATCGAGCGAATCATGGGTCCTTCACGAGTGGGCAAGAGCATGCTTATCAACGCGTTGGTGCGCGAATTTGGCGAAACGAAGATTGATGGGCGGCGTCGGGTCCCGGTACTCGTTGTTCCAGTTCCCACTCCAGCCACCACGCTGGAGCTACCGAAGAGCGTGGTTGGTGCACTTGGCATGCCCGTTCAGCGCAGCATCACGTCTGGAGCCATGGGCACCCGCATGCTCGAACAGTTGAAGCTGGTCGGTACGCGGGTGATTATTTTCGAAGAAGCCAGTCATCTCGTAGAAGAAGGTTCGCGCGTTCCCGTACGAGCGGCCGCTGACTGGTTCAAGGCATTGGCCGACTCGCATAACTTGACGCTGCTTCTGTTTGGCGTGCCGCGCCTGAAAATCCTGTTCGATAACAACGAACAGTTGCGTCTGCGGGCATCCGCGCCGCGTCTTCTTCTGCCTTACGACTCCCGAGTCGCCGATGACATGCGGGCATTTCACTCTTGCGTTGCCGCTTTCGCCAATCTCTTCGCGGAACACCGGTTCCCAATTGCGTTGTCACCCGCCGCACTCACGTACCAGTGCTATTTGCTGAGCGGAGGGCTGATAGGCATCGTGAGTCGATTCATGCAGGAACTCGCAGACAGGATGGCTTCCGATGCCCAGCACACGCTGACGTTTGCTGATTGCCACGAAGCCCTCAAGGGAGTAACGGCAACCGGTTCTCCCAATTTTCCGGCGTTCGAAAGTCCAGATACGGTTGAAAGCGCAGTCGCTCCCGCCGCACTGCATCAGGCATTTTTGCAGGTAGTGCGCGAAAACGACCTGGCTGTGCCCATCATCAAAAACAAACCGGAAGCTGTGCAATGAGCCTCGCGGTCACCTACCCTCCGAAAAACGACGAATCCGGACTCGGCTACTATCGCCGGCTCGCCCCAGACAACGTCCTGTCGAACTGGCGCGAACTTGCTGGGCTTGCTGGCGTACAGCGCAATCGCAATGCACTGCTCGGCCATGCCGACTTTGTTGCGTCCCGGCTCGGCCTGGAAAGCGCGTGGACGCACTTCGCAAGCCATCAGGATGCCGCGTGCCGTAGCTGGGGACGCTTGCATCGTGCCCAGGCAGATGCAGTGTGCCCAGCCTGCTTGTCCGAAGACCGTTACCTGCGGCACTACTGGGAGCACACCTACGTCACAGCTTGTCCAAGGCACGGCATCCACCTGGTCGACCAGTGCCACGAGTGCGGGGAATATCTTTCGCCGCACCGGTACCACATCGACCAGTGCGATTGCGGTGCAGACCTGTGCCGGCTTCCACGAGTTGCCGCAACGCCGGCCCAACACTGGCTCTCGGAGCTGATTGGCAGCTCAGGAGAACAGTCCGGTGGTGTTGCGCCTGGGGTGTGCCATGTCGACATCGCCAGTCTGGCCAAGCTGGTTCGAACACTTTGCCTGCATGCAGACCCCACGGCTCCCGGGGCACATCGCGGTGCCGCGCTCCCGAAATCCATCACCGAAGCAATCGAATTTCTGGCGCCTCTGGAACCGTTTTTGCAGGACTGGCCGACTGGGTTTCAGAAACATGTAGAGCGACGCATTGCTGCCGGAAAGCAGGATGCCCGAACATTGAACTCCCTGCTCGGCCCGTGGTATGCCAGCCTGCGCGGGCTTTGTGTTGGCACTGCGCTGGAGCCATTCATGCAGGCGGTCGTTGACGTCGCAGCGGAGAAGTTCGACGGTGTGCTTGGAATGGATGCGACGAAGTCCATTGCCGAAGCTGCGACGGACTATGTCCGATTGCCGGATGCAGCCAAGGCTATCGGCGTCAGCGCATCTCGTCTGCGCAAGTCGATGGAAATCAGGGAGTGCAGTTTCCGCACTCGCCGACTCGGAACCCGAGGACAGATTTACGAAATCCCCCGTGCGGAAGTTGCTCGTATCCAGCAGCGACGCGCGGAGTGGGTTTCTGATGAGCACGCCTGCGAACTGGCAGGCGTACCTCATTCGGTACTTGCCCACATGAAGGCAGCCAAGGTCATTCTGTCGGATGTGCGCTGGCGCGAAGACCTGTTCAAGGCGGGCCAAGTCGAGCGCCAGTCGGTACTGGATTTGTATTCGCGCGTCAGCCGGGCAGCGGAACCCGCAGCTATCGTGGATGACGCGAAGCTCACGTGGTCGGAGCTGACGAGCCGGAGGATGGGCGACAGGCAGGCCATCCAGTCTCTAATGCAGGCCATTGCAGCAGGTCACGTGAAAGCTGTCGCGCGCGGCCGGACGTTGGGCGACATGGCATTCCGGCGTTCGGATGTCGCCGAATACTTCGGCACGCCGCTACTAGAATCCGGGATGTCCATCCAGCAGTTGACGAAAGCCACAGGTTGGAAATGGGAAAGCATCGCTCACTGGATTGGCGAAGGCCTGCTCGAGTCGGAATCGATTCAGCTTCGCGGGCAGCCGTGTCGTGTCGTATTGCCGAATCAACTGCTCTCGTTCCGGCAAACCTACGTGCCACTGGCTGACCTCGCGCGCGCGATGGGCACGAAGTCATCCGCGTTGTCGCGGTTGCTGCCTGGCATTGAGTTGGTCGGAGCGCAGCGTCTACCTGACGGCGCCACTCGAGGCGGGCTGGTTCGTATTGCAGACCTTGGCCGACTTGCCGTGCTTGGTGCGCGCGCTGGGCATGACCTGTTCGTGTCTGCGCCGCAGGCATGATTTCGTGGCTCATTGCTTTTGATTCCACCAGGCTCAGCCAAAAAACAGATGCATATTTCTTCGCTTCGGGTGGTGAGGCTGAGCCCAGCCCTCCCTGGCATGCCCGGGATGCGCCTTCACTCAGCCACTGCCACCCCGCTTCGGTATGGAGCCGCCTCGCCCGACAGACTTTTCGCCTCGCGCCTCTATCTTCGCCAGCGCGTCGAGCTTCTCACGGCATCCCCCCAGTGCTCGAGTGCCCCCCACGCCCCGGCGGTCAGCACCTCGCCAGCGTGAGCGGCAAGCGACGCCATCACCGAAGCCCATCGATGGATGGGGCGGCCCCGACCATCCAGCGGCATTGCGCGCGGCGGATGGTATGTGCGTCCTTGCAATCAAGTATATGTCGCGCAAGTGAGCATGTTGCGCCGTACACCCGCGCGCCGGCGAGGTAAGGACGATATTTGTTTTACGTTGCATCGACGCGGGGCCGCTTCGCGATTTTTCGTGTGCCAATGATGGCGACTTCTCCGAAGGGGACACGTATGCCGATTCGCACTCACGAGATGTTGCGTTCAACGAGGCCAGCGCTCAGCACACCAAACTGGCAGACGATGTGGCGGCGGCGCCGAGAAAGGCTTGACGAAAAATGGCGGACCGTTCGTCGCGCTTATCGACACGCGCAAGCTGGACTACTACCACGCGCTCAAAGCCGAGCACCGCCAGCCGCTCGTGCTGGGCGATATTGCGAAGGGTATTGAAGATGTGCTTTCAGGCCGCGTGCGTTCGGAGATTCAATTCCGAGAATCAGTTGAAGTTCTGACCCTCAGGACTGCTTTCGTCAGAATCACCAAAGCATACGGCGGTTTTGACGGGAACAGGACGCAGGCGACTGTACCGCCCGGCCATGTCACGCGAGGCCTGGCGCCAACGCGATGCTAGCTCGGATTACACGAAATCGGCGTGCCGGCATGACCAGCGACAATTAGCTCTCGACATCGAAGGTTCGAATGAAGCTCGGTGTTTCGCAGCGTGACCGCGGCATTTCTCGCCAAAATCGGCTGCTCTTATCCCTCAGCGAAAGCCGCAGCGCTTTGCAGTACCTGCTTTGCATCGCCCCGCATGAGTGCCTGTAGCGGCGTCGAATTGCCAAGCTTCGTTTTTGGCGTCGTGAAAAATTTCCATTTGCGCCAGCCGGCAACGTTGCCCAGCCGTCTCGATACCTTCGCCAAGGTCTTACGGTCCAACTCATCGACCAGGAAAAACGCCGGATAGTAGGCGTCCCTCCCAATCTCAACGCTGAACAGGCGACGGGCGGCGAGGTCCTTGACCAGCATGTGCTCGGAGATGCCCGAGGCCGCGAGGAAGTCTGTTAAGTGCAGAAGCTTTCCCTTGGCGATAAGGGCATAACGTGCCGACTTACCGCGCTTTGAACCGCGTTCGCCCCGATTCAATGCCGACCGCATTCCACCAGGAGTCGAGGTGACTTCCAGGTCCAAGGCCGTGGACAGGCCAGCGATTCGCATGAGACGGATTTTGAAAAGCCTGCCCAGCTCTGCATCTGGAATCTCAAGAAGCGCAGCAGCGGCTGTGGGGTCGAACAAGACTGCTGCCACGGCGGCCATGTGTATAACTCGCAAGGCCCGGTCGTCGTGATGCGGACTATCCTGGCTTCCATCACTCGCCATCCGTGCCATCTTCGCGTCTCCCTGGAAATGCTACTTCTTAACGGTCCATGTCTGATGCACCAGGTTGAACTCGAGTGCGACATGCTCGCCTTTGCCACCGGGCGTTGATGGCGGCGCCCAGACTGTCGGAAGCGCCGCTGCCGATAAATCGAGGTCGACTTTCAAAGGGTAGTGCCGCAGAAGACTCGCAGCGACCGACTGTACAAGGCCGTGAATCGTAACCTCGTCCGCGCGCGAAAGTATCTCCAGGAAATCGCGGGTACCGAGCACTGCTTTGGTTCGCTCAGCCGGCGTGGTCATCACGGCTTCTCCGCTAGCGACTCGGCCGTGACATCTGTGTAGGACGTGATGTCGTTGACCTTGCACCACCGTTCCCATAGATACCGACCGTTCTCGGACCATCCACGAGGCCCAACGAGCTGATAGACGCGCCCGGACGACGTGATGCCGCGTAGTACGGCCGGGTCGAACTCTTGAATGGCGGTGCTGACACGGCCGGTGAGGTTGCGCACATCGCAGCCCACGAAATGCCTGGAGCCAAGTTGCGTTTCCAGGATTTGCCAGTCGGAAATTGACATCTCAGGCTCAGCGCTCACATCCGCCACTCTCCAGACAGGCATGGTCACCTCCAAGTCTCAAGGGGCAGGGCGTTCCATCACGCAATATGATGCCGGTCCGCATTGCCGGAGCAGCCCGCGACGCACTCTGACGACCAAAGTGTCTTCACCGGCCACCGCCACCGTGCGTTTCTACACGCGCTCCGCACAGGGCGAAATATAGACATGCCATGAAGAAAAGCAAGAAATTTTTGTCCGCGGCGCTGGCTTACCGAGCCGACGCTCCCGCGAGCGCGGCGTCCATCATGTCTTGACTGTCGAGAAAGAACTGGAGGTCAGGGAATCGACAGACGGTGGCACATTGAAGAAACAATGCAGTGGAAAGCGTTCCGTCCACTATCTGGCTCTTCAATGTCTCGGCGGCAACCTCGACGCCGATTTCGGCCAGGCGCTGAGAAAGCAGGATATGGTTCAGCCATGGCTGGGCCACGAGTTCCGCCTGAATGACGTCAGCAGCGCACTTTTCCCAGCTTGCGCCACTGCGCAGCGGAACAGTCCATTGCTCGGGGTATTGGCTTTCCGAGGCGGCCAAGGTTTGAAGGAAGAAGGAAAAGCGGAAGGTGCCGCGCTGGATTTTCCCTTCCACAGAACGCGACGACTCGGACAAGCCCATAGTATTCAGCGCATCGGCAAGTTCCGCGTAGCTCACGTCCCGGCGCGCCAACGCGACCCGGATGGCGCGTGAGGCGAGTTTTGACCAAAGAGCGTCGACAGTCACAGGGTTCGCATGATTCCGCATAGCCATATACCATGAAATGCGTGTAAAAACACACGCGCACGTCGATTGTGAATGTTGCGGTGAGGTTCCGCAACCGTTGCGGCTGGAAAGAATGCAGTGAGCACTGAAGCGATGCGGTCATCGCCGTCAGGAAACGTATATCGGGCAAGGCACTATTCGCCAAGTTTGCACACGCGTACTGGTACGCGCTACGGCGATTCGTCGCAAAGCCTTGGTCGCGCGTGCAATCCGACTCTGACTTTTGCCGGTGCATTGTTCAGGCGACCATTCGCGCACGACGCACCATCGTTCCTGCGCATGCCTTTGCAATCACCACGCGCCACCGCATGACGCATTTGTTTCCGAACACCGGGAGAAGTCGGTTGGCCGAGCTACTAAAGGACTTGAAAGTCCGGATGGCCGTCGGCGGAAGCGGTGGTGAAATGCTCGATTTCTCGGACGTCGAACGCGCCGCAACGGGAGCCGCGAGGGTAGCTCGGACCTTGGAAAAACCGGTATATTGGCAATCTCAAAACGCTTCGAATTACTTCCCGGGGATTTCAGGTGTCGCACACCCTCACGGCAAAAGAACAAACGCTGCAAAAAATCTTCAGCGACGAGTATGTATTTACCATCCCCGGCTATCAGCGCCCTTACTCGTGGGGAAACGACCAGGCGCAAGAGCTCCTGGACGACTTGTTAAGTGCGCTCGACGCGTCCCCGGAACAACTTGCCGACGGTGTGCCTTACTTTCTCGGAAGCATCGTTCTCATCAAAAGCGAAACGTCGCCTGACGCCACCGTAGTCGATGGCCAGCAGCGCCTGACGACATTGACGCTAATGCTTTCAGCCATCAGAGCCACAATCAGTGACCGTGCGGTGCAAGCCGGCATCACCAAGCGTATTTACGAGCACGGCGACGTTGTCTCAGCCACCGAGGCGAGCTACCGGCTTTCATTGCGCGAGCGAGACAGAGACTTTTTCCGTCAATATGTTCAACATGAGGACGGTCTCACTAAACTCATTGAACTCAATTCGACGCTGCCTAGTGCGCAGGCGCGCCTGCGGGCAAACGCCAAGGTTTTCATGAGCGGACTGGTGAACCTGGGAGAACCCAAGCTCATACGGCTCGTTCAGTTCATCATCACGCGTTGCTACCTCGTCACCGTAGCGACTCCCGACCTCGATTCGGCGTACCGCATCTTCGGTGTTCTCAACAGTCGCGGCCTGGACTTGAGTGCAACGGACATTTTGAAGGCAGAAATCATTGGGGGCATCGAATCTGGGCTTCGTGAGACGTACACGAAGAAATGGGAAGACGCCGAGGAGGACCTGGGGCGCGACGAGTTCGGCGACCTGTTCAGCCACATTCGCATGGTCTATCGCAAAGCCAAACCTCAAGGGACTTTGCTGAAGGAGTTCAAGGAGCACGTTACACAGGCGACCACGCCGCAGACCTTTGTTGACACGGTTTTGCTGCCGATGGCGCAGGCGCTTGCCGCACTCAGCGGCGCGGATTACGCAAGCACACAGCATGCGGAGCTGGTGAACGAGCATCTGCGTTGGCTCAACAAGCTGGAATTCAAGGACTGGCTGCCGCCTGCCTTGGCGTTTTACGTACGGCATGCCGAGCAACCGGCTACGATGCTGGCTTTCTTCCGTGACCTCGAACGCCTGGCGTATTCGATGCTCGCGCGAAAAACTGGCGTCAATGGTCGTGTAGAGCGTTTTTCTGCACTGACGGGGGCTATCGAAAATGGCCAGAATCTGTTCGCCGAGGCGTCACCGCTGCAACTGTCTCCGAGCGAGCAATACGACACCTATTCGGTGCTGAACGGCCCGCTGTATGACACCCATTCCGCGCGGGCAGTGGCGCTGCTGCTTTTGCGCCTGGACCGTCTTTTGTCCGATGGCTCCGCGGTCTACGAGCATGACGTCGTCTCGGTGGAGCACGTGATGCCCCAACAGCCCGCTCCGAACAGTCAATGGGCAACATGGGTTCCCGACACGAAAATCTACCAAAGCTGGGTCCATCGGCTTGGTAACCTTGTTCTGTTAAGTCGCAAGAAAAATAGCTCGGCGAGCAACCGCGAGTTTGCCTGGAAGAAAAATTCGTACTTCACCAAAGGGGGCGTTTCCGGTTTCGCCCTTACTACTCAGGTATTGCAGCATCCGGAGTGGACCGCCGATGTAATGCAAGCGCAGCAGACTTTGGTAATGAACGTGTTCGAGACGCACTGGCGTCTGGAAGAACGAAAGAGCAAGTCAGAAGTTGCGAAGGAGCTACTGGCCGCGCTGTCATCGGATAGCGACGGCATTTACTTCGAGCTCGAAAGTGCCAAGCACGGTCTCGTCGCACTCGCGCGGAAAGGCACCAGCTCGTTTACCGTTCTCGCACAGTCGCAAGCGCGGTTGGGATGGTCGGGACAGCCACACTCATATCAGCAGTTGCGAGAAAGTCTGCAAAGTCTTGGCTCCTTGCAACAGTCGTCGGACGGCTCCCATCTGGTCTTCGCGCAGGATGTGGCGTTTGTCAGTCCCAGTGCAGCATCCGCTACGGTCCTAGGTAGAACGGACAATGGGCGCAATTCATGGCGACTCAAAGGAACGTCGATTACTTATGCCGCGTGGCACGACAACTTGCCGACCAGCCAGCCGTCAGCCGAGACCGAACCAGGTGACCGGTGATGTTGTGATGACGTCGGTTCGCCATGAACCAGTCGGTGAAGCTCATACGGTAAAGTCACTGGAAACCCGAGCCTTGTCGCGCCGGCCCAAACACCGGGTCGGTGTGACCGGCGGCGCGGACCTCAAGCTCCGGCGATAACCACCGGGGCCGAGCGCGCCCCGTTTGCTGCGACCGCAGGCTGCAGGTCCATACATGCATAACGGCGGTCGTCCATATTCGGCAGCGAACCTGCCGGCGATGCTTAAGACGGCACTATCCTGGTGGTCATCTCATTGATTTAATCCGTAAGGTCCGCCGACTGCCATTCGACGAACAGCATCCGTTCGACCTCGAGCATAGTTGTTCCGTGCGTCTGAAGCAGGTCGGCAAGGTCCGCCTGGTCAATCAACTGTACCGCATTCAAACTGGCGTTCTCTTGTGCCTGCGCATTGAAGAATTGATTTGTGACGCAGACTTTTTCGAACGAGACGTTCGGGTGCCTGCGTCGGTAGAAGGCCTCACCCGCCACAACTTCTTTTACGGCGTCCCAGCCAAGTTTCGTACCATCAATTCCACTGGTTTTGGCCTGAATTAGCTGACCTCGTGCGCCGTCGATGGCTACGATGTCGACACCATTGTCATTCGTGCCCGGTGTTCTGTAGCAGTCGAATCCACGCTTACTCCAGAGCGCGCCGACAAGACACTCGAAATGCTGCCATCCCATCCGAAGCGCCATATCGAGAGTGATGCGTTCATCCAGGTCGCTGGCCTGTGAGTGCGGCACAACGTCTGCGATATTGAAGTCGCCCGGCGCTACGTCTCCCGCACCGTTAAGCATGTCCTCTGATAGCCCTCGCTTGTGGGCAAGCAACTGGTCAAGCTTGACATCGAACGTCGTGAAATCGTCCGCCCAAACAGTTGGATAGTAGACATACACCGGCTTCTTCTGATTGATGCGGTACGCGCGGTCGGTCGCCTGGTCTTCCTTGGCGGGATTCCAGGTGCGTGAGTAGTGAACAACATGGTTCGCCGCCTGGATGTTCACGCCGAATCCAACGGCCACAGGCGAAAGCACCAAAACGCCGAAGCCCGGCGCTTCTTGAAAGGCTTTGATTCTCTTCTGCCGACTGGCGACGTGAGTCGATGACGCACTCGTGTCCCCGTTGATGATGTCGGGTCGATAGCTGAACTCGGCTTCGATGTAGTGCTGCAGAAGTCGCTGAATCTCCCGGAACTCGCAAAAGACGATTGCCTTCTCGCCCTTCGCCCTGATTTCGGAGAGCTGCTTGAGCAGCCAGTCGAGCTTCGGAGATTTCGCGCGATAGTCGCCCATCGGCTCCGGCTTGAACACGCTCAAACCATGCACTCTCGGGTCGGTACACACCAGCCTGAGATAATGAAGCAATCCAAGGTGATTTTTGAACGGCGTCGTATGGTCGGGCTCTTTTCGCCGTTTGAAGCCATCCACCGCCTTCGCATAAAGGTTGCGCTGAACGCTAGAAATGGGGAGCCGCCGACAGTCGTCGACCACGATTTTCGGTGGGAGTCCTGTATCGACCTCCGTCTTCAGGCGCCGGAGAATCTGGGGTGAAATGCGAGCGCGCAGCTCTTCAACACGGGACTTTTCTTCGTCGGTCTTTGCCTCAATTGGCTTGCGGTATCGCTCACCAAAATCGTTCAGTGCACCCAGCAAGCCCGGCTGCACGTAGTCGAAAAGACACCACATATCGGCGAGTGTGTTTTCGACCGGCGTGCCCGTGCAGGCAATCCTGAACGCCACGTTCTGCTTCTTGGCTGCCCGGGTCACCATTGCGGCCGGGTTCTTGATGCGCTGAGCCTCGTCGCACACCATCAACGACCACTTCTGCGCAGCGAACGAAAACTCCAGGTCGCGCAAAGTTTCATACGTCGTCAACACCACCTTGGCATCGCCAATCCAGTTGGGCTTCAAAAACTTCACCAGACCGTCCTCAGCCTGCAGACGCTGGTCTATCTGGCCGCGCGGTACGCGAAACTCGGCAAGGCTATCGCCATACGCAGTCAACATCGGCAATGCACCCGGCTGAAAAAACTTGTTGGCTTCCTCAGCCCAGTTTTCCAGCAATGAGACAGGCGCGACCACCAGCATGGGATTCATGGCGGCGTCCTGCTCCAGCAACCAGGCCATGAGCGCCAGCAACTGGAAGGTCTTGCCCAGCCCCATGTCGTCGGCAAGGATAGCGCCGCGAACCTGGTAATCGGTTTGCAGACTGAAGAGATGCTGCATCCAGGCGAGGCCTGCCTGTTGATGCGGCAGCAAGGCGAGCCCCGGGCGAATGCTTTGCGGAAGCTTCGGACTTGCTGGTACCGACTGCAGCGCCTCCCGGCGCAATTCCTCGTATTCGAGTGCCTGGATGTTTGCGCGCAGAACAAGCTGCTTTTTGGTGGCCCGTTCGCCGGACCGTTTGCGGGTTTTTTCCGGGTCAAACTGCTTACCCGATTCCAGGTCGGAAAAAAGATTCTCGAACGTGGAGATGATTTCTTTCGCATCCGATAGCGAAATAGGGTCCTTGAGCCAGCCAACGTCGAGCTTTGCCACGCCTTTCGCGTCGGCGTCCTGTACGTTATTCTTCAGCTTCTCGATGGCCGGCTTGTTGGTAGGCACCGCTACCGGCTCGCCACCGTCTTTTGGCTGGTAAACAACGACGGGCAGGATGTTCTCAGGGAACCAACCCTCACCTTCATCTTTCTTCGCGATATACGGCGAATGGTACGGCTTCTCTACACCAATCGATTCGATACGTGTCGAGTAGCCTCCCAGGTCATGGACCTGAGCGTAGGAAACCAGCGTGGGAGGAGTGCGCCGTTGCGCGAGTGCAGCCGACAATTCCTTGAGGTGCTGCTCCGAATCCCCCTGCAGAGCAAGGTCGTAACCCTGCCAGGCAAGCAGTTGGTGGCCAAGCGCGAGCGACCGCGAAAGAGCCGAGACGAAGTTGGAAAGTTCGTTGTCGTCGAGCCAATGCGTCTTCGAGGAGGTAGGTCCACTCGCCACGGCCGATTCGACAAGCAGGCCGACGCGCAGTGCATAGCCCGCAGCGTTGCGCTCGAACGTCGGTACAAAGCGTTCGTAGTCGAGACCGGCGTCTTCGCGAGCACGTTCGAACTGCGACCCTTCGATGACGTCGACGGCATCAGCGCCCAGCGCCGCGTAAGGATTGAGCAAAAACGCCTGTGCCCGTGAGCCGGCGACGCGCCGTCCAGGCAAGCGCTTGATTTCACGAAGCACCGTCTTCACTTTCGGCGTGACGAGAACCTGGACGATTCCCTCTCGGGTTGTGATGTCGTATCGGTCACGAATCTCGCGAGCTCTGTCAAAGGTGTCGAGCCAGTCGTCTGGTGCGCCGTCGAAGCTTGGCTCGATTTCGACTACGTGGTCGTCCGCCACTTCGACCGACCGCCTCAGACCGATATTGAGCTTTTCGGGACTCAACACCACCGAGCGGTAGAGAAAATCATCAAGTCCCGCTTCGGCGTCGAGCGCGAGCTTGCGAATCCGCCCCCAACCTTGCCGGTTGGCCAAATCGGAGCGGTCCTCGTCACCACGGCGCGAGAACGCAACCACCGCTTTGAAAAGCTTCCATTGCGCGGGGCGCATCAGCGTCTCTGTGGTGCCTTCCGACATCACCGGCCCCGTGAGAGTGCCCTGAAGTTCGCGGCCACCATCGACGCGCCATCCATCTACCGCAATACCGAACTCGCGGTCGACCAGCGAATGGCCGCTTCGCAGGTATGGACGGAACTCGGTGAACGGTGGAATTCGAAGAACGTCGCGCAGCTGCCCGTAGTCCTGCCGCTCGAGGATTTCATATACCGACTGCCAGTCCAACAAGAAGCCGTCCTCGACCGCGTTGGCGAGGCCGTCATCGGTGAGCTGCGTGAGGTAGCCACCGACGAGGTCTCCGTCGACCATCGCACCCGGGCCTTCAATTCGACGAGTCAGAACGATGCCCTTATCCGACCACCGCCGCTTCCAGGTGGCGACATCTTGCGCTTTTGCCTGCTTGAATAACTTGAACACAGTTTCGCCTTATCTCCACCAACCCTTGCCCGGCTTCACCTGGAAGCCCCAATCCGACAGGACTTGGCCGATACGCCCATCTTCCTCGTCTCCGCGCACCCACAAGTTTCCGCCGAGTGCAGTCCGGTCGTCGATTTGCAGACCATGCGTTGCTGCGAATCGCTTGAGCGCGACATGCGAGTAGGATTCGTGCGTTGCAGTGTGGATTTGCGTCGAGCGAGTGTTCTCGCGAGACGAGCCCAGACTCGTCGACCGCGTGCGTTCGTTAGCAGCTTGGCTTCTGGTAGAAGAACGTGAAATGTCGACAGAGGGGAGAATCTGAAAACTCTCACGAAGCGTCGCCTCGAACATATCCTCCCAGCGATTCCAGCCATGAATGCCGTCCCCATGCTTGAGCCAGAGCATGCGATTCGAACGCTTGAGTGAATTCCGCTCGTCTTTCCCGAGCTTCAATGTCTGACTCGTATTGAAGGGCAGCGAACGACTGGCGTCGTAGCCATAAAACGCGTTTCCGAGGCCACTAAACTCCACCGCGACCAGCTTACCCATCGTCATGATGAAAGCGTTGTTGGCACCGGAGGCGTCGAGTTCGCGAGTCAGGCCCTTCATTTTCTTACGCAGCGCGACGAGGTCAGGTTCACGGGAATTACGTGCGGTTGAGCCTAATGCAAACTCGATGTCGTCAATGGACTGGACATATCGCTTCCAAAATTCCATTCGGCGACGGTCGGCAAGCCCGTCCTCTGCCAGCTTCGTAAAGAAGGTCTCGATAAATTCGAGCTTCAGCCAGTCAGAGACCATCGTTCGAGCCGCGGGCGCAACGCCACCCCATCGTGTCGCATTCGACGGCAGCCACGGATTGCCCCACCAGGTAACAGCATGGTCGCGAAGTCTGGGATGGAGCGGGCTGCCAGAGACCCGGGCGTATCGGTCAAGGACCAGAATTGTTCCTCGGTCGCGGAGCACTTCGTTATGGGCCAGCAGGCCGAGCAAGCGAGGTAGTAGGCTCACAAACTCGTCGTCGCCGAGTTTCGTCGCACCCTCAACTTGCGTCAGCACGAGCTGGCGTAGAAACCACGACTCCTTTCCGATTTGAAGCTGCTCACAAATGCGGTCGATATGCGATTCGTCTCCGCGCAGCAGCTGGCTCACATAGGGAGTGCAGGGCGCTTCGTTGAAAAGCTGTCGATTCTCAATTGCTGTGTCGACCCATGCGGGGCCCGGTCTGCTGTCTCGTATCTCACGGTTACGGTCGTGAAGATAGTCGCGCAAAGTCAACCAATTTTTCTTTCCGGCGGGCGCCGCTTCAGGCGCGTCCACGTCGTAAGTGAAATAGCTCTTTGCGAGCCCTTGATAGCAGCGTCTGTATGACGCGGTCCTCGCTATGTAGCCGTCAACACTGTCGAGGACGCGCTGCAAGCGTGGTCGGTCCTCCATTACGCACTCGCCCTGGGGGCGGTGCGGAATGCATAAGCCAAAGGACAGTAGGTATGCATCGCGGAACGTGGGCACTTCCTGGCTGCTCCAGTACCGCCGGACCGCATCGAGCTGATGGTCGTGCACGGGTTCCCGGCGGCTACCTGATTTCGCACGCGCTTTCAGCTCTTCGAGAAGTGCGTCGATTTCGCCGCCCAGGCGAACCGGTTGTGTCTCCTCGATGACGGACGATTGCAGTAAGGACGCGAGGTAGTTCAGTGCATTCATCGCAGTGCGCAGTCGCCAAAGTTCCCCGATTGCAGCGGGACTGGAGCTCTCTCTTCCCCAACACCCAGGAACTCGAGACGCATCTCGACGCGGCGACTCTCTTCGTCCGTCTCCTTTGAGTCATTGAACGAATATCCGCCGACCAGGAACAGGTTTCGTACGTCTTCCTTCTGGTCCTCGACGAGCAGACTCGTACCTGCCGTAGCAAACATGCTGCACAACACCCGCTCGCTGCGCTGAAGGCTGAGATTAAGATTGCTCAGGTATGTGCCGGTTTTATCTGTGTAGCCTTCGACAACTACGCGCTTAAGCACGCGCTTGCCCAGGTCACCGTTCGCCAAGGTCAGGATTTCGGGAACGAATTGACGCAACACGGCTTCCTGCTCGGGTGCCAGATTTGATTTCCCGAATGCAAAGCGCGCGCGGTCTCCAAAATCGATGACATGCCGGTCACGGTCTATCTTGATGCCGTTGTAGCGCTTGGATGCAGCTTGAAACCGGTCAAGAATTAGCTCGATGTCCTTCCGATGCTGTTCTTCGCGCTTTTCCTTCTCCGTTACATTCTTCGTCACGGCGAGCAATGCCACCCCCATGACCACGAGAAAGAGCACCATCAGCGCGGTCATCAAGTCAGCAAAGGAAATCCAGAAGGGTTTCTCCGCCTCGTCACGGCTTCCTCGCTTGACGACGATTTGACTTCCAAACATCGTCTACCTCCGCGCCGGCGTCAGGGTTCCCATCGCGGCAAGCGTGACTTCCAGCTCACCGACTGCTGACGAAAGCAATCCCACTGCCGAAGTCAGTTTTGTATGGAACTCGGCATTCGCTTTATCCAGCGTGCGCTTCACTTCAGTCGCGAACGCGCCGTGTGCATCTGCCAGAACGCGGCTCACACCGGCGAGGTATTCGTCCGCCTGCTTTTGCGCCGCGCCGAGATGGCCGGTAGATGTTTCGATTCGATTGAGAATGTCACCAGTCAATGCGGCCTCTCTTCGTGCGGACTCGACGGTGGCGCGCAACTCCGTGACAAGTTGGCCGATGCTGTCGCGATGAGCGCGATAGTCGCCCAGAAGTTCTTGGATGGCTCCCGCCCCGCTTGTCAGATTCCCAGCCGTTGCGGCGAGCTTGGTCGAGACATCGGCGGTTTGACCCATGACGCTGGCGACGCGCTCGCCAGCGGCGGCGAAGTTTCGCGACGCCGTACCCAATGCTTCAGCGCCGGCGTGCATACGGTCTACCGATGAAGCGGTGGACTGGGTCAAGGTAGCGACGCTTTGCGCCATCTGCGTCGTCGCAACACTCAGTTCCTTGACAACGGCATCGACGGATGCGGACATTGCTGTAACAGCCCCAGTGGCACGCTCAGACATGGCGCTCTCGCGTGCCCGATTATTCTCAAATACTTCCTTTTGCGCGCCACTCAGTGTGGTCAGCATCTCTCCCATATGCGTGCCAAGCGTTTCGAGTGTCGTCTGCAATTTCTGGCTCGTCTCCGACTGGGATGTCGCGACTAATTGACGCAGTTGCTCGATGAATGCAGCCGATTGGGCGTTCATTGCCTCCTGTCGCGACTCCATCTTCTCGATGGCCTCCGCCATGCGCTGCGCCATCGCATCTGTCGAACGTTGGCTCGAAGCTTCGATGTTCGAGACCAGGGTGTGCAAGGTGGTAACGGCTTGCTGGATGCTCTGGGCGGTTTGCTGGTTAAGTTCGGTAAGCCCCGAAATCTGGCCGCCAAACAAGTCGTTTAGACGTTGGCTGAAGCTCGTCATCACGTCCTGCAGCATCCGTCCGGCGCTTGCGCTCTGGTCGCCGCTGGCGCTTTTGACCGTTGCTGCAATTTCATCGAGCGGGCCTTTGAGACCCTGCTGGATGCTCTCCGCGATAACCTGTCCAAGAGCCGCATTGTTCTGGCGACCCGCCTCCGCGACCAGTGCGGTTTGTTCTTTGCTCGCCTCGATTTGCGCGTTAGTCAACTCACGCAGCAGCTCGCCCATCTCCTTGACGAGAGCGTCCTTCAATATTTTGGATTGGCTCGCCGACTCCTCCGATGCCTTGACCAGGCGCGCCAGGTATTCTTCGCCGGCGCCCGCCTCAAAGCGCGCGTCAATTGCATGAACGATTTCTTCTGTACGTCGGTACAGCGAGGCAAGGAGAAGCTTTTCGAAGAGCGTGGTTAGCATCGCCGCAGCGATTGCCGAGGCGGACACAAGAAACGCCTCTCCCACCGAATGCATAAGTGATTCGAGGCTGCCGCGCACAGTCGCCGCGTTATCGCTAATTTGGAAAGCGTGAAGGCCTTCTATCAGCCCGCTGAATGTCCCGATGATACCGATGCCAGTAAAAATTCCGGGAACATGCTTAAAAAACTCGGTGCGCAAGCGGCTGTCGACGACAACCTGGCTGTTGAAATACAGCTCGGCGGGCACGGTGGCGCGTACGGCGCGCACGACCATCTGTCCATCGCGCTCCTCACGCTGAACGTGCAACGATTCGGCATACTCTTTCCAGAGATGTGCGAGCCGACGGTCGGCAGCGAATACCGCCTCAAACTGTGAAGGGTAATTTCCGTCTTCAAACCTTTCAATGCGACGCTGAATAGAGCGCAGCCGAGCCAGATGCCTTATCGCCGGACCGAAGAAAAACGCAATGACAGCAACCACGAGGGCGGCCAGAAATGCGCCCGTGACGAGTGCGGGCGTCGGTACGCCCGCAAGTAACGACTGGATGTTCAACTTCGGTCTCCCCGGTTAAGGGCTTATTTGTTAGCGTGTTTTCCTCGGCGCGTCCCGCTCCAGACGCGCTTCAGCAGCCAAACGACCGCCCCGGTCAAATTCGGCAGTTAGTCAGGCAATCTGCTCAATATTACGGCATATTCTTCCGAATATTAACGGAGTAGCGTCCAAATACTGCGAGCATGAGCTGATGTTCGAGGGGGTCGGCGTCGTTGGACGGGTTAGACTTTCGAGCAATGTTCTAAATGCACCCAACATACCTGGTTTTGGCTGTTCGAAGAGTTTGCCCATCCGGCCAGTAAATGGACCGGAATATTGCTTTCTGTCGGACCGTGGTGCTCGCTGAAACATCTGGCGGTGAGCGATGCTTTGCTGGCCCCGGCCCCCCACCGACAGCTTGTTCGATTGAGTCGACCCACGTCGCGAGCAGCCTCCGTTCCCTGACCGCGTACAGGCCCTTCCATTTCCAGTCACCAAACATCAGGTGCTCGGTCGAATTAGGCATCCTCAGTGAGGACTGTGGGGCATTTCGTTTTCGAGTAGACATTTGGCTTCGTTCACAGTGAGACCAAAGTCGTCCGCTGAACTTCATACGGCTGGATACCGTCAAGCAGCATGTCCGGTTTACCGTCAATCATCTTGGCCGGTCGGTCGGGATGATTGACGCTGCGTCAGGTTGTCATGGTTGTCGCTCCG
>NZ_JARUXL010000002.1:0-65422 GCF_031451455.1 Caballeronia sp. LZ024
ATCGAGACCTTCCCTGCTAGCGGCAAGCGATACTTCGCGATTTGACCGATCCCGATGTTACGGAATTCGGGCCTTGGTTTTTTTACGGCTTCAGCCATGACTCATCCCATCCTTCTATCTGATTGACGATCGCACGCCGCGGACACACGGCAACGGGCGCCACTCGTCCCGCCTGTCCTAAGAGCAGCAGGCGATGTATTCGGGGATGAGTTCTTTTGCCCGCGCATTGCGCGATAGCAGCATTTTGTCGCAGCGTTGATATACTGTCCAATATCTATCTCGTCTATCTGATATTGATTCTATATATATCGCATGGAACTCCGGCATATTCGATATTTTCTGGCCGTCGCGGAAGAGCGCAATGTGACGCGCGCCGCCGAGAGGCTCGGCATCGGACAGCCCCCGCTCAGCCAGCAAATTCATGCGCTGGAGAGCGAAATCGGCGTTCGCCTGTTTCGTCGCACGGGTCACGGCGTGGTGTTGACGGAGGCCGGCGAAGCGTTCGCGATCGACGCGAAGCGTCTAATGAGCGATGCGCGCAGTGCGATCGAGAAGGCGCAGAGCGCGGGCCGCGGCGAGGTCGGGCAATTGAATATCGGCTTCACCGGATCCGCCGCATTCAACCCGGTCGTGTCGAAGCTGATTCGCGAGTTCAGGCAGTCGTTCCCGAGCGTCAGCCTCAGTCTGGTCGAGGGGAATACGGCGCAACTGCTCGGCTATCTCAACGACAAGCGC
This sequence comes from Caballeronia sp. LZ024, assembly GCF_031451455.1. Classification (NCBI taxonomy): domain Bacteria; kingdom Pseudomonadati; phylum Pseudomonadota; class Betaproteobacteria; order Burkholderiales; family Burkholderiaceae; genus Caballeronia; species Caballeronia sp. LZ024. The sequence goes on from NZ_JARUXL010000002.1 coordinate 736, forward strand.
CTGGACGTCGCGTTCGTCCGTTTGGGAAGTCAGTCACCGGCTGGCGTTTCGTTTCATCACATCGCCACGGAGCCGATGAAGATCGTATTACCGGCGAGTCATCGACTGGCGGGCAAGAAGAAGGCGCCGCTATCCGCGCTCGCGGACGAACCTTTTGTCCTGCTGCCGCGTGAGGCGAGTCCCACGCTGCACGACGTGATCATCGGCGCATGCCGGGATGCCGGTTTCGAACCCGTTATCGGTCAGCAGGCGCCCCAGTTGTCGTCCGTGGTCAACCTGGTTGCTGCCGAGTTCGGCGTCTCGCTGGTGCCTGCATCGGTTTGCCAGATTCAGGTCGAAGGCGTCGGATACGTCGACATACAAGGCGCGAATGTTTCGATTCGTCTCGCACTTGCTACGCGCGAAGACGGTGCCACGGCCAAGACAGCCAACTTTGTGTCGATCGCTAGCCACGTCTCAGCGAAGCGGACTTGATCCCGGCAGTGAGCCGTTGACGCTCATCCCGCGACGACCGAGGAAGCCTTCCCCTCTACGACCAGCACCGTGCAACCCTGAGCCGAAGACGTGCTGTGCCGCGAGCCCGCTGAATACGATACGGTTTGACCGCGAAGAAAATTGGCGCCGTCGATGCAGCGACGAGGCCGGCGGCCACGCCGCGATAGCGTCGGGTCAATCGTCCGTCAAAAAGTTGGGATGACTGGTGCGGATCTGATCAACCTGGTTGAGCGTTCCCGAAAGATGCTTGCGCAACGCGGCCTGCGCGGCTTCCGCTCCGCCCTTTTCGATCGCATCGACGATCTCGGTGTGATCGCGCACCACGGCCATCGTCTTGCCTTCCACCGGCAGGTGCAGGCGACGCAACCGGTCGATATGGCCGCTCAGCCTGCGCACCAGATCCCAGAGTTGCGGCACGCCCGCCGCCTCGTACATCTGCCGATGAAAAGCCTGATCGAGCAGCGAGAACTGCTCGTAGTTCTTCAGGTCGCGTAGTTCCGACTGCTTTGCGATCGTCGCGCGTAGCCGGGCGATCAACGCGGCGTCGCGCTGTTCAGCCAGCGTGCGGACGACTTCCAGTTCAATCGACCGGCGCAGAAAGTGCGCCTGCAACGCAGACGTCACGTTGATCTGGCTGACGACCGTGGCGTGCTGCGGAAAAATATCGACGAGACCCTCTTCGCCGAGTTTCATCAATGCGTCGCGCACCGGCGTCTGGCTCAGTCCGTATTGCATCGCCAGTTCGGCGCGCGACAGCACCGTCCCCGGCGCCAGTTCGAGCGACAGGATCATCGCGCGCAGTCGTTCGAATACCTGCGGCGCGGCATGGCGGGACCGGTCGAGCCGGGTCGCCGTCGACGGGGAAGCGTTGGTTTTCATGGGGAGAGCAAAAGCGTTGGTGGAGGCCGGTTCCGGCGGCACCGCATCACTGAGATACTAATACTATAGCCGACGCCAGCCCCGCCCCAAGCGGCTGCGCGGCATTTTGGGGCAGAACGGACGTGAGTATTTTCCCCAGTAACACACTAATATATTAGTGCTTTACTATGAGTCTGTCTGCTTCATTCCTTCTTTTCCGGATTGCCACCATGACTCGCGACATCACCGTCACGCAAATGCGCCTTACGCCGATCGCCTTCCGCGATGGTCCGCTTCTTAACGCTGCTGGCATCCACGAACCGTGGGCGTTGCGCGCGATTGTCGAACTGGAGACGAGCGATGGCCGCGTCGGCATCTCCGAGACCTATGGCGACGAACCGATGCTGCGCGTGCTCGAAGAGGCGAAGGCGCTGGTGATCGGCCTCTCGCCGTTTGACCTCAACCGCATGGAAGAACGCGTGCGCGCGACGATCAAGGCGAGTCCCGGCGCGGTCGAATTCGAACTCGCGCCCGGCTCGCATGCCGCGAAGAACGCGCCGAAGGTCATCAGCACGCTCGAAGTCGCGATGCTCGACTTGCAGGGGCAGATCGTCGGCGCACCGATCGTCGACTTGCTCGGCGGCAAGGTACGCGACGCCGTGCCTTATAGCGCCTACCTCTTCTTTAAGTACGCGGAGCACATCGAGAAACCCTATGCGCCCGATGCCTGGGGCGAAGGCCTGAGCCCGGAGCAGATCGTCGCGCAGGCGCGGCGCATGATCGACCTGTACGGTTTTCAGAGCATCAAGCTCAAGGGCGGCGTGTTCGAGCCGGCACATGAAATCGCCTGCATGCAGGCGCTCGCGAAGGCGTTCCCCGGCATGCCGCTGCGCCTCGATCCGAACGCCAACTGGACGCTCGAAACGAGCATCAACGCCGCGCCCGAACTCGACGAAATCCTCGAGTATTACGAGGACCCGTGCCCCGGACTCGAAGGCATGGCCGAACTGCAGAAGCACACGAAGCTGCCGCTCGCGACCAACATGGTCATCACGACAATGGACGATTTCCGCCGCGGCTGCAACATGGGCTCGATCAAGGTGCTGCTTTCCGATCATCACTACTGGGGCGGCCTGCGCGCGACGCAGACGCTCGCGCGCATGGCAAAGCTCTGGGGCTTCGGCATGTCGATGCATTCCAACTCGCACCTTGGCATCAGCCTGATGGCAATGACGCACGTCGCGGCGAGCGTGCCGAACCTCACGTATGCGTGCGACACGCATTACCCCTGGCAGGAAGAGGAAGTCATCAAGGGCGGCCGCGTGAGCTTCGACAACGGCGCGGTGCGCGTGCCGACCACGCCCGGTCTCGGCGTCGAGCTCGATCGCGACCGGCTGGCTGAACTGCATGCGCAGTATCTCTCGTGCGGCGTGCGCAATCGCGACGACCTGAAGCAGATGCGAAAGTACGACCCGGACTTCAGCGGCAAGAACCCGCGCTTCTGATCCGCGCAGACGCTCGACACGCGATACGCATTGCCCATTACGGAGACAACCCATGAGCAGAACCACCCCGGCCCCCGCCCATCCGGAGCGAGCCGACGCGCTGGCGAGCGCCGTCAGCAAGATCAAGTGGCACGTGCTGCCGCTTTTCGTCGTGATGTTCATCGTCAACTACATCGACCGCGTGAACATCGGTTTCGTGCGCCAGCACCTGAGCGCCGATCTGGGAATCGGCGCCGCGGCCTATGGACTCGGCGCGGGACTCTTCTTCGTCAGCTACGCGATCTTCGAAGTGCCGTCGAACATGCTGCTGCAGCGTTTCGGCGCGAAGGCGTGGCTCACGCGGATCATGATCACGTGGGGTCTGGCCGCCGTCGGCATGGCGTTCGTGCGGGGCGAGATGTCGTTCTACGCGATGCGCCTCGTGCTCGGCGCGGCGGAAGCCGGCTTCTTTCCCGGCGTGCTCTTCTACTTCACCAAGTGGCTGCCGCGCGACGAGCGAGGCAAGGCGATGGCGATCTTTCTCAGCGGCTCGGCGCTCGCCTCGGTGCTCTCCGGGCCGATCTCCGGCGCACTGATGCTGATCAGCGGCGGCGGCCTGCACGGCTGGCAGTGGATGTTCGTGATCGAAGGCATGGCCTCGGTGGTGCTGGCTGGCTTCGTCTGGTTCTGGCTGGACTCGAAGCCGCGCGACGCCAAATGGCTGACCCGCGCAGAGCAGGACGCGGTCGTCGCCGAAATCGAGGAAGAGCAGCGCGTTCGCGATGCCGTGCATGCCGTCAAGCCGTCGGTCTGGAGTCTCTTGCGCGATCCGCAGATTTTGATCTTCTGCCTGATCTATTTCTCGGTCTCGCTGACGATCTACGGCGCGACCTTCTGGCTGCCCAGCATCATCCGCAAGATGGGGCATTTCAACGATTTCCAGGTCGGCCTCTTCAATTCGATCCCGTGGCTGATCTCGATCGCGGCGATGTATTTCTTCGCGATGCTCGCGGCGCGCTTCAAGTTCCAGCAGGCCTGGGTCGCGTGCGTGCTGCTGATCGCCGCGGCCGGCATGTATGCGGCCGGCCAGGGCAGCCCGCTGTTCTCGTTCGTCGCGATCTGCTTCGCCGCGACCGGCTTCAAGGCCGCGTCATCGCTGTTCTGGCCGATTCCGCAGGGCTACCTCGATGCGCGGATCTCGGCCGCGGTGCTCGCCCTGATCAATTCAATCGGCAATCTGGGCGGCTTCGTGGCGCCCGCGACCTTCGGCTTTCTCGAACAGAAGACCGGGTCGATCCAGGGCGGGCTCACGGGGCTTGCGGTGATGTCGGTGGTGGCCGCCGCGGTGGTGTTCTTTGCCCGCATGACGCCGCGCGAGGGGCGCGCGGCGCTCGCGGTGTAGCTTCGACCCGGCATTGCGCCGGGTCGGGTTCAGAGAAAGCGCGTTCCGGTTGCCTTAGGAACGCGCTTTCGACGCTTAAACCGGATTGGCCGCGACGAAGTTCTTGTAGGCCGCGTAGGCCGGAGTCTTCGTCACGCCGTCCGCCTTGATGAGGCCGTAGTTCGCGTCGATCAGGCAGTACATCATGATGCACTGGAGGTTGTACTTGTCCTTGACCGACTTGTACTGCGTCATTGCCTTCGTCACGTAGGCGGCCGCCGAATCGGGCGTGTCCTGCGAGCCGGACCAGCCGAACTCCGTCAGCCAGATCGGCTTGCCGAACGAATCCTTCAGCACCTGCAGAATGTCGACCGACGCCGAGCCGCCTGCGTACTGGATGTCGTAGGAACTCTTGTACCAGTGATACATCGTGATGTCCCAGCGCACGAGCGCCGCGCCGCCGACGCCGTTCGGCGTACCGTTCGGCGAGATGCCGTTCCACAACATCTGCAGCGCGCGATAGGCCATCGGAATACCGACGTCCACGCCGACCTGGATCGCCGGATCGACTGCCTTCACGCCGTCGATCATGCCGCGGATCACGCCGCGGAACGACGGCCAGTAAGCCGGATTCCAGTCCGCACACGAGGCGCCGTTGCCGCCGATCTTTAGCGGGACGTCGCATTCGTTGCCGCATTCGATGTATTTCACGAGGCCCTTCAGCGGCTTCGTGCAGTTGACGGCGAGGTTATAGCCGAGCGTGTAAGCCGCCGATTCCGAACTCGCGACATCCCAGCCAGCGGATTTCGGGTTGAGCACCGGCATGATCTGAACGCCGCTGCCCGCGAACGGACCGTTCAGCGCGTCGGCCAGCACTTGCGACATGCCGCCGCTCGCGACGTCGCAGCGATAGATCTTGGCGCCGAGATCCTTGAGCAACGCGAGTTGCGCGGCCGGCGTGGTCGTCTTGTAGATGCCGCTGTTGTAGGCCATGTGGCCGTTCATGCCATAGAAGAGCGCCGACGCGGCGGCGCTCCCTTTGGTGCGCGGATCGGTCGTGCCGATGGACGTCCACGTAGTGCCGCTCTGGAACCAGGTGCCGTCGGCGTTCTGTGCGTAGATGACGCCGCCGTACCAGAGGATCAGCGTCAGCGGCTTGGGCGAGCCGGTCGCGACCGACGTGCCGTTTTTCGTGACGCGATTGCTGACCAGCGTCCACGTGTTGCCCGAACTGTCGGTGATCGACGTGCCCGATGGAATCGTCGTTCCATCCGGCGAGGCGCCGGCCGTTGCCTTGTCGACGCCCTTTAGCTGGGCATCCGTGCCCTCCGTTCCGCCCCCGCCGCCGCAGGCGACCAGCGCCGCGCCGCTCGCTCCGGCGATCAAATACGAAAGAAATTTGCGGCGCGACAACTGCGCGTGGGTGACATTGGCCGTGAGTTCGGAAATATTGACTTGGTTTGCGGGGCGTTTGTTGGCGGTCATCAGTAGTCGTTGCTGGATTAGGATGTAAAAAATTGTATCCAGCCAACATCGACCTTTCAGTCAGACACTTCTTAAACCAACTCGGCAAACATGAAACGGTTTATGAACACCGTCGTGCTTGCTTTCCAGTTCGGAAAACGCGCGCGCAGACATGCGATCCCGGGAAGGCATCGCTTTCTGGCATCAATTGGAAGAGGGATTTTTCGCTCGCTGCTCCGATAGCCGTTCCAGCGGGCGAGGAACCGAGCACAGTGACGCGCGAGCGCGCATCACGAAGGCGTTACGTCGATCAGCGTTCGGCTTCCTGCCGCGCCATCGCGCGGGCGGCGTCGGCGAGCGCCTGCTCCGCGTGCGCATCGAAGCTGCCGATCAGGACCAGCACGCGGTCGTTCACCGCGTGTTCGTCTGCGATTCGCGACAGCGCCACGCGTCCCCCGACGGCGTGACAAACGTAGAGACCGCCGTCGTCGTCCAGCCGGACGATCCCCTTCGCGCGCAGCACGGTGCCGGGCAAGGACTTGAGGAAAGTTTTGAGCGCGGCCTTGCGCACCGGGCCGTCCAGCCGCACGGAGAGGCTGCGAAGTTCGAGCCGGCGCGGTATCGGCGACGTCCGCAGCGGCCGATCGTCAGCGCGATCGGGCGTCGCGGCCGTTCCGAAGATCAGTTCCGGCGCCACCGCGCCGTGATCGGCGGCCACGATCAGCCGGGTGCGCGCGATCGACGCGATCGTCGCAAAGACCGGCGCGTGCGCGGTCTCGGGCAGCAAGTCGAGCTTCGTGACCGCCACGACCGTCGCGGCCGCGATCTGCTCGCGCGCCATCTCGCCGACGAGCGGATTCGCCAGCGTGGCATCGAGCCCGCTGGCATCGGCCATCACGACGATTCCGTGCAGGCGGAAATCCCGCCCGACCAGGCCGATCTGCGCAATGCGACGCGGATCGGAGACGCCGCTCGCTTCGATCAGCAGCAGATCCGGCCGCGGCGACCTCGCGGCGACGCGGCGCAACGCGTCCACCAGCGCGCCCCCGATGGAGCAGCAGATGCAGCCGTTCTGAAGCTCGATCAGGTCCTCGCTTTGCGAACGCACGAGCCGCGCGTCGACGTTGACCTCGCCGAAATCGTTGACCATCACGGCCACGCGACGTCCGTGCGGCTGCGTCAGGAGCGCGTTCAGCACGGTGGTCTTGCCGGCGCCGAGATAGCCGCCGAGCACGACCAGTTCGATCGGCGCAAGCGGCGCGCTCGTTGCGATCGACATTACGCCGGCGCCTGGAAGACCCGCCCGCCGAGCACCGTGCCCCAGACGCGCACATCCTTCAGCCGCTCCGGCGCGCATTCGGACGGGTCCTCGTCGAGGACGGCGAAGTCGGCGAACTTGCCCACTTCGATGCTGCCGACGACATCGTCCATTTTCAGCGTATAGGCGGCGCCGAGCGTGATGGCGCGCAGCGCGTCGTCGACGGGGACGCATTCTTCCGCGCCCAAAAGGCGTCCCGAAGCCGTGCGGCGGCGCACCGCGCACCACGCCGTGAAGAGCGGGCTCAGTTGCGTGATCGGCGCGTCGGAATGGAACGCGAACGGAATGCCGAGCCGCAGCGCCGATCCGGCCGCGTCCATGCGATTCGCGCGGTCGGGGCCCATCGTCTGCATGTAGTGGGCGTCGCCCCAGTAGTAAATGTGGTTCGAAAAGAAGTTCACGCACAGTCCGAGCGCGCGAATGCGCCGCAGTTGCGCGGCGTCGGCCATCTGGCAGTGCTGCAGCGTATGGCGATGGTCGGGACGCGGTGTCTCGGCCAGCAGTTTCTCCAGTGCGTCGAGTGTGACCTCGGTCGCTTCGTCGCCGTTCGTGTGGATGTGAAGTTGCAAACCGGCCTTGTGGAACGGCGCCAGCACGCCGGCGAGCTGCTCCGGCGCGATCAGCCACAGACCGTTCGGCTGCCCGCCGAAATAGCCGGGCCACTTCACGCGCGCGGTGAAGCCCTGAATGGAACCATCGACGATGAACTTCACCGGGCCGAAACGCAGCTTGTCCGTATTCGCTGACATCGCTGCGCGTAGCGCTTCCGGTCCCGTCGACGGGCTGCGCTGCGGCGCTAGCGCCGGCACGATGCGCACCGGATAGTCCGGGTCGCCCGTCACCGTGTGCAGCGTCTCGTTGCCGAGCGGCGACAGATCGTTGACCAGATCGGTAGCCGTCGTGACGCCCGCGAGTTGCGCCACGCGCCCGAAGTTCCAGATCGCGTCCGGCTTCTCGCTCGCCGCAATCGACAGCTTCCCGCCAATCACCTGATACACCGGGAACATCGCCGCGAACTCCTGCAACTCGCCCGTCGGCTGGCCGCTTTCGTCGAGCACGATGCCGTCGATGTCCGTGTCCTCGTCGATGCCAGCCAGGCGCAGCATCGCGCTGTTCACGTTCATCAGATGCACGCTCGCATGCAGCACGGCGATCGGACGCGTCGCCGAAACCGAGTCCAGTTCGCGCACCGTCAGGCGTTGCGTGCCGAACAGGATCGGGTCGAAGCCCCATGCGAGAAGCGGCGCTTCATCGTCGTCCATGCGACGCTCGGCTTCGCGCAGGCGGTCGAGAACGGATTCCATCGACGTCAGTCCGCGCCACAGCGTACCGTCCGGACCGCGCCGGTCGTAATAGCCGACGTAAGCGGCATCCCACATCGCGCCTTCCATCAGATGACAGTGGCCTTCGACGAGCCCCGGCATCAGCACCTTGTCGCGAAGGGTTTGGTCGATCGCGCAGTCGCCCCACTGCTGCACGTCTTCCGCATTGCCGACGGCCAGGATACGGCCGTCGCGCACCGCCACGTGCGTCGCGCGCGGCTGCGCGGGGTTCATCGTCAGGATGCGTCGTGCAACGAAGACGGTCGTCGCGGCCTGGCGTGCGGTTGGTGCTGAGGACATGGTTCTCCCGTTGATGACAGCAATGCGTTCAGGAAAGATGGACGGGCCTCGGCGACCGGATCACGGTATTGAACACGCCCACCGTCGCGAGATTGACGCCGAGGCAAACGAGGCCCAAATTGATGCCGCCGAAGTCGACGCCCTTCGTGTAGAGGATGATCGCGAGCACCTGTCCCACGACAATACCGAGCGCGATGGCGGCCGGCCGCACGCGCAGTCCGAACAGGATCACGAGCACACCCGGCAGGAACTGCGTGACGCCGTAGTAGGTCGTGTTGATGAGCGTGAGCATGAGGTTGGGCGTGAGCAGCGTCGTGATGATCGACACCACCAGATACACCACGATCACCATTTTCGCGCCGCGCTTCTGGCGGCTTTCCGGCATGTTCGGCAGCAGGTTGCGCGTGACGATCGGACCGATGGCAAGACAGATTCCCGCGAGCACCAGCAGGCCCGACAGCGCCGCACCGGCCGCGACCAGTCCGACGAGCCAGCCCGGCAGCAGGTTCACCACGGCGGTGAAGAATGCGTCGTTGGGCGTCGCGAGCTTCAGGTTCGCGCTGATCGCATAGTACGAGGCCACCACGAGGAACGGATACATCAGCATGTAGAGCGGCATCGCGACCTGCGTGCGGCGAATCGTGTTCGCGCTCTTCGCGGTGAAGAAGTTCTGCGCGGCGAACGGCATCATGTAGAAGCCAAGCGCCTGGAACACGATGGTGCTCATCGAGAAGTGGAGCTGCTCCGGATTCATCGTGTTGCTGACGTGCTGGCTCGCCGCGTGAAATACGTCGTGCACGCCGTATTCCCACGTCACGGCGACGCCCGTGATCATGATCGCCACCACCATCAGGATGTCCTTCAGGATGGCGATGTAGGCCGAGGCCCGCACGCCCGAGATCGCGATGTAGGTGAATGCCAGCGCGGCCGAGATCAGGATCAGATGCAACGGCTCGAAGTGCCAGCCGAGACCGCGCAAGGCGGCGACCAGTCCGGTGAACTGCAACTGTCCCCAGGGAATCAGGAACAGGATCGACGACACCGCGACCACCAGTTCGACGCCACGATGACGATAGTGGCCCTTGAAGAGATCGGCGAACGTGATTGCGTTATAGCGCTTGCCGGCCTGCCAGATCTTGGGTCCGAGAAAATAGCCGATGGGGTAGGCCAGCAGGATGTAGCCGAGGAACCAGATGCCGTAGGTCGGCCCCTTCGCGTAGATGCCGCCGGGAAAGCCGACCATCGTGCCGATGCTGTAGATTTCGCCGGCCGCGAGGAAGAACACGAGCGCCGCGCCGAACTGCCGCGAAGCGACGAAGAAGTCATGGACGCTCTGGCCGCCGCGTCCCTTGCCGGAACGAACGGCGAGATAGAGCGAAAAGGCGATGAATCCGAGAAAGACAAGGGTGGACATGCAGGAACTCCCGGCTCAGGCGTTGCGTGGATCGGTATCGGGTATGTGACGATCGAAGAAATGCCAGCAGACGAAGAGGCACCCCGAAGTCAACACGAACCAGAGGAAAATCCAGGCGTACAGCAGCGGAACGCCGAGAACGTAGGCGTCTTTCGTGGCGATCCAGGGCAGGAAGCCGATCACGCCGGCATAGGGCAGCCCCAGGCCGATCAGGTATCTCAGCATTGTCGTCTCCAGACTTTGTTCGCCCGCTCGGCAGGGTGCCGGCAAGTCTGCAGACAGTATCGGCGGCGCAAAAATCGCTCGTTAGAGCCAGATCGACTCGATCGATAGCGCCAGATGAATGGATTGCGTGCTCATGGAGCCGTCACGCACTCGGTGACGCTCTGCCTCGCGCGTGAGAAAGGCCTGAAGCACGGTCGCGTCGACGATATGACAGGTGTCCGGCGCCGGCATGAGCAACACGATGACCTCCTCGCAGGCACATCGCTCAGCCGCCCAGCGCGACGATCGCCATCGTCAAGAGGACGCCGAAGATCACCATTCCAAGGCCGGCCTTCCATCCGCCCCACCCGGCGTGACGACCGAGCGCCAGCCCGCCGCAAAAAAGCATCACGAGCGTCAGGATGCGCGAAACGACCAACGCAGTCGGTACGTCGCTGAAAACAATGAACGGTAAAGCAACCGGAAACGTCGACAGCACGATGATGACGAAGATCGCCAGCGCCCCGACGAAATCGTCGCGCACTAAACGCGGGCGGTCCGGCAAATTCGTCGTGGCCGCGAGATTGCGCCGGATCGAATCGAGGTCCTCGTCCGAGACCAGCGACCTCATGAACTTCGGCAAGGAGTCGCGCAACACGCGACGTCCCGCTGCCGCGTCGGGCGCGCTCCGGATGGCGAGCGCGAGCGTCAGCCGCCGGCCGCGGTTGGTCAGCGTGCGGACGAGGAACATGAGCGCGTCGGCGAGTCCCCAGGCGAGATTGCAGCCGAGCGCCGTGTAGAGCATCTTCTGCCCGGCATCCTCGCCGGTCGTCGTCGCCGACACGGTGCCGACGAACGTCAGCGCCATGAAGAGTCCGAAACACAGCTCCGAAACCCGGTCGACGGTATCGAGAACGGGCTCGCGCGCGTCGACATTGCGCTCCTGGATCAAGGCATTCACGAGAAGCTCTCCCCGCCGTTGGCAGCCGGGCTCGAGTGCGCGAGGTGCGCATCAAGCTTGCGTCTGAATTATAGGTGGATCGTAGCGCGCCTCTTCGCCTGCGCCATGAACGCACGCAAGGGCATGACCGGCTAGCGCGTCCACTGCGCAGAGAAAGACCCGGTGCTTGCAGCTTTCGATCCGGCTCATGTACATTCTGCGGACGCACGACGCCGCTATGCGCAGCGTTCGGCCGTGCCTTCGCCGCAAAGAAGAACGCAAACAAGAACGGAAGATCGGAAGGGATTAATCGTTGACATACATCCGGCTTGATCGTTAGACAACGGACGTCACCGGTCGAACACAAGGCACGCCGAACATGTCGAACTCGAGTCCGACCTCCAGGCACGCGCTATCATTCGTATCGGCGATTTTCGCCCAAGCCCTGCTCTGCGGCGCTTGCTACGCCCAGTCGAGCGGCGGTCAGCCTCAGGCGCCGCTGATACTCGGCACCAACGTCAAGAAGCACGCCGACGCGGTGCTCGCGATCATGACGTACACCACCGTGCCCGACGTGACGACCAGTTCCCTGTCGATCAATAACGGCGCCACGGGCAATCCGGGCTTCGGTCAGACGCAACTGGGCGGCGGCTTTACGATCAGCAGATCCTTTCCGCTTTATCTCGAAGGGACGGTCGCCTACAGCCGCTACGATCCGACCTTCGTCGCGACCGAGGGCGTCCAGCAACGGCCGCTTCCCGCCAAATGGAACACCGCGAGCACGACCATCGGGATCGGCTGGGACTTCGCGATCACGGAAGAACTCAAGTTCCGGCCCATTCTCAACGGCACGCTCGGCCGGGTGGCGAGCGACCTGCGGATCGCCCAGACGGTCATCAACCAGATCAAGGACACGAACCTCGAGTTCCTTCAGGACGGCGTGCTCGACGCCTATGGTTATGGCGGCTCGCTAGTGCTCGACTACGAGCACTATCGCGAGAAGTACGAAATCGACGTGGAACTGCGGGCCACCGACATCTATCTGCGCAGCTTTGGCGCATCGTCGGCAGCGGTACAGGGATCGGCGACGGCACAGCAGTTCAGCCTCTGGGCGCGCTGGCGCGCGCCCACGGGCCTGCGAGCACTCGACAAGCCCGTGCGCTATGTCCTGGAAACGGCGTACTCCCATTATTTCGGCGACAGCGCAGGCGCACTCGGCTTCAACGATCTCACGTCGCTGGGTGTCGGCCTGGAACTCGACAGCAGCACCTATCCCGTGATCATCACGCGCACGCGTGCGATGGTGCGCTACGTGTTCGGCCACAATGTTCACGGCGTATCGTTCGGATTTGCAGTGAGCTTTTAGCGATCGAATCGATCATACCCGGGTAATACATAATCGTTCAGCGCTGTTATGGGCGTGTGCATGTCCTAGAATGGATGAACAAGACTTCCGCCCGGCCCGCTTCGAGATCGCTCCGTCCTTGCTCGACTCCGGACACGTTGCAATCGAAACCTTCTTCGCAAGGCGGCGCCGGGCGCGACGCATCCTCAATGACCTCGCCTGATCGACCACGGAATGGGCTGAACCTCAGAAGCAGAGAAATGTGACTCGGTCGTGACATCGAACGGTGATAGCCATGCGCAACATCCTGATTGTGCTTCTGCTGTCCTGCTTCGTGTTTCCCGCGGGGAGCGCACTCGCTCAGGCGCCGGCCGCAAGCGGCAGCGAGCCTGCGCCGATGTCGGCTGCCGATCTCGACAAGCTCGTCGGACCGATCGCCCTCTACCCGGACGACCTGATCGCGATCATCCTGCCCTCCGCCACTTACCCGCTCGAAATCGTGCAGGCGGACCGGTTTCTCGATCGCCGCAAGAGCGACAAGAATCTCCCGGTCAACGATGCGTGGCAGGAACCGATCAAGGCGCTGCTGAACTACCCCGAGGTCATCAAGAAGATGAGCGCCGAGCTCGACTGGACGGCGGCCCTCGGTGAAGCCGTGGTAGCCGACCAGAATGGCGTGCTTCAGGCCATCCAGCGCTTTCGCCGTCAGACTCAATCGGCGGGCAACCTGAAATCCGACGACAAGCAGGTAGTCGTGGTGGAAAAGGAAGTCGTCAAGATCGTGCCGGCCAATCCTGAAGTGATCTATGTGCCGCAGTACAACCCGTCGACCGTGGTCGTCAGCAGCCCGTATCCCGTCTACGGCTATGCGCCCGCGCCGTATCCTGTCTACTACTATCCCTACGCACCCGGCGCCGCGCTCGCAACCGGCCTGATCTGGGGCGCGGCCATCGGCGCCGCATGGAGCGGCGGTCGCTACGAAGCCAACTACAGCGGCGGCAACAACACGATCAACATCAACCGGGATCAGAGCGTCAACCGGGGCGACGTCAACCGGACCAATGTCGACGCGGCGAACACCAATCGCACGAATCGGCAGTCGGCGCAGTCGAGTACGTGGAAGTCGGAGAAGAAGCCGGGTCAGGTATCCGGCAGCACGGCGCGCGCCAATTCACCGCGCGTAGGCGACACCTCGACCCGCAGCGGAGCAGGCACCGCAGGCGCGGCAGGCAACCGGCAGACGACGCCGCGCGCATCGACGCAGGATTCGGCGCCCCGAAGCAACGCGGCGTCGCAAGGCCGCGGCGGCGACGCCTTCAGCGGCTACGGCTCGGGGCGCGATGCACAGGCGAACAGTTCGCGCGGAGCGGCGAGCCGCGAGTCGATGGCGAGCACGCGCAGTCCATCAGTCGACCGGACGAGCGGCAGCGGACGCGCCGGCGCTTCCGCTGGCGGCGGCGCCGGGCGCGGCGGTAGCTATTCGGGCGGCGGCGGACGAGGCTTCAGTGGGGGCGGAGGGGGCGGAGGTCGCGCTGGCCGCCGATAACGAAACGGAGACCATCATGCACGGATCCGGAAAGATCGGCACACGCGCGCGTCTGCTTCGCTGGCCGGCGATCGTCCGGACCTTGGGCGGCATCGCGCTGGCACTCGGCCTTTGCATGCCACCCTTGAGTCTCGCCGCCGGTCAGGAAACGTTTCCGACGCCCGAAGCCGCCGTCAGCGCGCTGACGGCGGCACTCAAGGCGAACGATGAAACCGCGCTGGTCGCGATCTTCGGCGAAGCGCACAAGCGGCTCGTCATATCGCCGGACCCGGCCGAGAACCGCGTCCTGCGCGAGAACGCCCTCGCGGAACTCAACGCGTTTCATGCACTGGACGAAACCGCGCCGGACCGTCGCACGCTGCTCGTCGGCGACGAAGCATGGCCGTTGCCGATACCGCTCGTTCGCGAGAAAGGCGCCTGGCGGTTCGCAACGGAACTCGGCGAGCAGGAAATCGTGAATCGCCGGATTGGTGCGAACGAGCGCGAAGCGATTGTCGTGATGCGCGCGTATCTCGATGCGCAAAGGCAGTACGCCACGCGCGATCGTAACGGCGACGGCGTGCTGGAATACGCGAGGAAGCTCGGCAGTTCGCCCGGCAGACAGGACGGTCTCTACTGGCCGGCCGATGCCGACAAAGGCGAAGAGCCGAGTCCCTTCGGGCCGTTGATCGCGGCAAGCTCCGAGCATTTCAAGGAACGTCGGGCGGGCGATGCGTATCACGGCTATCACTATCGCATTCTCACCCGGCAGGGCAAGAGCGCGCCTGGAGGCGCGTACAACTATGTCATCAACGGAAGAATGATTGCCGGCTTTGCGATGGTCGCCTTTCCCGCCGAATACGGCACGAGCGGCGTGATGACGTTCATCGTCAACAACAACGGAGTCATCTATCAGAAGGATCGTGGCCGGGCACCGGCACCTCTCACCGAATTCGATCCGGACTCGTCCTGGACGCGTGTGGATGAGCGTTCCTGATGGGTTCCTGATTGCGTCGATCGAATTTAATGGCCGGGGCAAGGCCCCGCTGACAACGCACGGACCGCCCGCCTTCGGCATGAAGGCGACATGCATTTTTCATGGGAGAACCAGGATGAAGACCACGAAAGGACTCGCGATTGTCGTCGTTGCGTTGCTCGCGCAGGTTGCACTGGCTCAGCCGCAGACGGATGTCGAAGTCACCAAGGGACAGGACCAGACGACCGTCACGGGCCTCACCAAAATGACCGCGACAGTGGTGGGCATCGACCGCGCCACTCGCACGGTCACGCTCAAGACGCGCCAGGGCAAGGTCGTCGAACTCGAAGTCACCGAGGAAGCGCGCAACTTCGACCAGATCGCGTTGGGCGATGTCGTGACCGTCGCGTATAGCGAGTCCCTGACGGTCAGCCTCATGAAGGAGAAAGGGACCGCGTCGCACACCGAGCAGGGTTCGGAGCAGCGCTCGGCTGCCGGCGCCAAGCCGGGCGGCAAGGTCGGGCGGGAGGTCACGATCGTGGCGGATGTGGTCGCCGTGAATCACAAGGCGAAGACGGTCACGCTCAAGGGACCCAAAGGCAACACGGTGGACCTCAAAGTGGAAGATCCCGAACGTCTTAACCGCATCAAGAAGGGTGATCAGGTGGAGGCCGTCTACACGGAAGCACTGGCGATATCCGTAGAACCTGCGAGCAAGTAATGAGGCGGCACGGCGTACCGTCATCGGGTGCCGTGCCTTGCCTTGCCCCATCCTCTCGACGCTTTCCTTAAGCGAACTGTTCGCGCAGCCGCTTCTTGTTGAGCTTGCCGACGCTCGTCTTTTCGAGTCGCTCGACGATCTTCACGACCTGCGGCACGGCGTACTTGGAAATCTGGCCCGTCTTGCTGAACGCAAGCACGTGATTCCGGATGTCGTCTTCCGAGACTGTCTGTGCAAACTCCGGCTTGAGCACGACGAGCGCCACGGGCCGCTCGCCCCATTTCGCATCGCTGATGCCGATCACCGCCGCTTCCGACACGCCCGGATGCATCGAGATCAGGCTTTCGATCGCAAGCGACGACACCCATTCGCCGCCCGACTTGATGACGTCCTTCATGCGATCGACGATCTGCAGATATCCTTGCCCGTCGATGTTGGCGATGTCCTGCGTGTGCAGATAGCCGCCTTCCCAAAGCTGGTCCGATGCCTCGGGGTTCTTCAGATAGCCCTGCGTCAGCCACGGCGCGCGCACGACGACTTCACCGCTCGCTTTGCCGTCGTGAGCGACGTCGGCGCCCTCCTCGTCCGCGATGCGCAGATCGACGAGCGGCAACGGCAGGCCCGTCTTGCAACGCAGGCGCACTTGCTCGTCGGCGTCGAGTGCCTCACTGCCGGGTTGCAGTTGCGCGAGCGTCAGCAGAGGCCCGGTCTCCGACATCCCGTAGCCCGCGAAGATATCGATGCCGCGATCGAGCGCGGCGCGCGCGAGTCCATGAGGCAGCGCGCCTCCGCCGATGACCACTTTCCATTTGCTCAGATCGACCGTCTTCGCTTCGGGACAGTCGAGCAGCATGTGCAGGATCGTGCCGACGCAATGCGAGAACGTCACACCTTCATCGCGCACGAGCCCGACGAGCCGATCCGGAAGATAACGGCCCGGATAAACCTGCTTTACGCCGAGCACGGTGGCGATATAAGGCATGCCCCACGCGTGGACGTGGAACATCGGCGTGATCGGCATGTACACGTCACCGCGGTGAAAACGCTGCCCCGATACGGGACTTGCCAGCGCCGCCATCCCCGTGATGGTGTGCAGCACGAGCTGACGATGCGAGAAATAGACGCCCTTCGGCAGACCCGTCGTGCCCGTCGTATAGAACGTGGTAGCGGGCGTGTTTTCATCGAAATCGGGGAAGTCATAGACGGGCTCGCTTGCCGCGAGCATGGTCTCGTAGTCGTCCGCGAAAGGGATCGGGTGCGCGACGGCTTCGCTGCCTTCGTCGTCGATTTGAATGAAGGTGCGCACCGTTTCGAGCTGATCTCTGATCGCTTCGACGACGGGCAGGAAGTCCGTATGAACGAGCAGGATCTGCGCGCCCGCATGGTTGATCGTGTAGGCGATCTCCGCCGGCGAGAGTCGCACGTTGACCGTCTGCAACACGGCGCCCATCATCGGAACGGCGAAATAGCATTCGAGATAGCGATGGCTGTCCCAGTCCATCACCGCGACGGTGCTGCCCATCTTCGCGCCGTGACGGCCGAGGCCGTGTGCGAGGCGCGCAATGCGCTCACTCATCGTGCGATAAGTCAGGCGCGTGTCGCCGCGATAGACGATCTCCTGATCGGGCGCATGCGCGAGCGGCGTATGCAGAAGATGCTTGATGAGCAACGGGTACGCATACGCCGCTTGAGTTGATTCGATCATGACTTAGATTCCCTTGATGCGAAGCGGCGCGGACTATTGCCCGAACGGCCGTCTGACGGTCAGTTTGTTCTTCACGGACTGCACACCGGCCGCGCTGCTCGCCAGCGCGCCCGCTTTTTCGATCTGCGCGGCGTCCGCTACGGTGCCCGTCAGCGTGACGGCTCCGTCGGTTGCGCTGACGCCGATGTCGCCTGCATCGATACTTTTGTCCTTGGCGAATGCGGCGTACACGCGCTTGCGCAGCGCGCGATTGGCTGAGCGGCTGCTGCTCGCGGGCGCCGCACTCGACGCCACCGAAGGCTCGCTTGTGGCCGCCATCGTTTCGCCGACCTGAAGGCTGGCGCCGACCGATGCCAAAACGATCAACGCTGCACAACCTGAACTGCGTGGCTTGATTCTCTTCATGGATGACTCCGGTTATTGTTCATAGGATCTGCGGATCGCAACGGCCGCGCGGCTACGCTCAGAAGTTGTGGCGTATGCCGATCATTGCAGCCGTGGTCCCCTCTCCCGGAGCCACGGGTTGTCCATACACGATCGTCTGGTTCATCGTGCCGTGATTGTCGACATAGCCGACCTGCGCATATGCGAGCGTGCGCTTGGACAGGCTGTATTCCGTGCCCACCGCGAATTCGCTCGAATGATTCGTCGAGTTGTTCTTGTCCTTCAGGTAGTAGAAGCCCGAGGTGACTTTCAGCACGGGATTGAACCGATAACCAAGGCCGGCCGAATAAAGATCGTAGTCAGCGCGGCCGGTGTTCGCCGGATTCTTGCCGTGGCTGTACGAGCCGGACACGGAGAAGTCGCGGAACGTGTACATCGCGCCGAGGTACACGAAGCGGTTGTTGTTGAGCCCCGACGGCGCAATGCCGGGCAGCGGGTTCGCGTCGTGGCCGTTGTAATAGACCGCCGACAGATTCAGGCCGTAGTTCGAATACTTCAGCACGGCGGACTCGCGCGTGCCGCCCTGGAACTGGCCCGCGACGCCGCCCGGGGCATATTCCAGCGCAAGCGAAGCGCCATAGAACTTCGGCGATTCGTAGACGAGCGCGTTGCTGTCGTACAGCGCGCCGATCGGACCGTTCGTGCTGTTACCGGGCCAGCCGGCTGCCTGGTTCATGCCGAGCCACGCGGTGAGAATGCTGCCGAAGTACTGCGCTCCGCGCACGTCGGTATCGAACATCGCGTAGACCATCGGTACGATCTGGCGGCCCGCATTGAACGTGCCGAACGGACCGGAAACACCTATCGTCGCGAACTGGTTGAATTGCGCGGGAACACCGGGCGTGTCGGAGAGGCCGAACCTGCCGCTGCCGGTGTCGAAGGTCCCCTGCAACTTGAAGTTGACGCGGTATCCGCCGCCGAGGTCTTCGCTGCCCTTGAGGCCCCAGAAGCTGGCGTAGATGCCGCCATCCTTGTAGCGATAGATCTTGCCCGTGTTAGGGGCGTTCGGTGCGAAGGAAGCCGCGGACGTGCTCTGATAGAGCAGGCCGGCGTCGAGTACACCGTACAGCGTCACCGATCCTTGCGCGTGAGCGGCGCCGGAACAGGCCAGTAATGCAGCGAGGCAGGAAAGTCTGGATTTCATGAGGGGTCTCCGGATGTTTTCTTTTTCGACCTGCACGCGTGCCATCGGCAAGTCAGTCGGCGCGCTGCGAGCGCCGCGATCTGCAAGCAGCGCGGACGACATTGCAATGGCGCGTGAAGTCATGCAGCAAGAATACGGAAGGAGACGACTTCCGGCCCCTCTCGCGGAGGGAGGGGGATTGGACGGTGAGCATCTAAGCCGCGTGAGAGCGGCGGGTGGCGGGCAGTCGTTAGATCGTGCCTTCAAGCAGGCCCAGCACCGCCGCGCGGCGCACGGCGTGCTTGCGCGAACTCGCATCGAGCTTGCCGAACAGGTTCTTGAGGTGCCACTTGACCGTGCCCTCTCCGATCGCGCCTGCGCGCGCGATCTCCTTGTTCGTCAGATTGCGCGCGAGCAGTTCGAGAATCTCGCGCTCCTTGGGCGTCAGGACGACGCACGGCACCGCGCGCGGCCCGCCGGTGTCCTGCGGACGCGGCCGCACATTCGGCAACGAAGCCGGGGGGCGCGCGCCATCGGCGATGTCGGCTGCGCTGCCTGCGCGCCGCGCCCAGTCCGCGAGCGCGGGATGCGCATCGAGCAGCGTGCGGCCCAGCCTGAAGGTCTGCGCGAGATTCACCGCTTCGAGCAGGAGGGGCGTTGCATCGATACCCGTCTGCTGTTGCGCGAATGCCCGCAAGCCCATGATCTCGATGCGATAACGCCCCATCTTCATTGCGTCGGCCTGTCTGGCGGCGGTGTCGAGCGCCTCGAGCGCCTGCGGCCAGTTTCGCGCGGCGATGGCGGCATCGGCGTGCGCAAGCGACTGCAGGAGCGCGACCGACTCGCGCCAGAGCGGCCCGCGACCCGCCTCTCGAGCCAGGATGTCGTCGATGCGGCGCACCAGCGCGAGGCACGTCTCGGCGCGGTAGCGGCCCGCGTGCATGCGCAGTTGCTCGACGAGGCTCGCGATACACAAGCGAGGCTGGCGCCGGCTCACGCCGAGCGCGTGCATTGCTTCCAGCATGTCGAGCGCGCGATGCTCGCTGCCGCGCACCGCGGCAAGGCGCGCCGCCGTGCGATAAGCGAGCGTCACGGTTTCAGGCGTAGCCGCGCGTTCGAGCATGTCGAGGCGGTTGGCGAGCAACGCAGCGGCTTCGTCGAGCCGATCGTCTTCATACGCGATGGCCGCGCACGCCGCCGCGAACATGCAACTGAGCGGATGGCGGCGTCCCAGTTCTGCCTCGGCACTCGCGAGCGCGGGCTTCATCACCTCTTCGGCAAGCGGCATCTGGCCTTCCCACAGATAGCTCGAACCGGTGATGTGCTCGCCCCAGCGCAGCAGATAGCCGAGCGGCTCGACACCGCCGCCCTGCTGCACGCGCTGCTGCGCGCGGCGCGCCTGCGCCGGTTCGCCGAGCAGCATCGCGCGCGCCGCCAGCCGGTTCGCGTGAACCTGCGCGAGCCACGATTCGACATCGGGCGGAGACCCGGCCCACGGCTCGAACAGTTCGACGAAGCGGTCGGGTTCGTCGGCGAAATAGGCGGCGGCGCTCAGGATCAGCGCGCACTCGTAATGCAGTTCGTCGCCGACGGCCGGCCCCGCGAGAATCCGCTCGACCTGGCGCTGCGCCTCTTCGTGGCGCTGCCCGACCGCCAGCGCCCACGCCGCGGCGAGCCGCAAGCGAGGACGCCGCTCCAATTCCTCCTCCGGCAGCAGATCGAGCCAGTCGAGCACGACGCTCAGATGCCCTTGCCGCACCGCTTCGTGCAGGCTGCGTTCGGCGAGGTCGTAGGCAAGCTCGTGCTGGCCGGCCGCATGCGCATGATGCGCGGCTTCCTCGATCATCCCCTGGCCGACGAGCCATCTCGCGGCGCGCGCATGCAGTTCCTCGCGATCGGTGGCAGGCAGACGCGCGAGACGCACGCGCAGCGCGTCGCGCACCACCGTATGCAGGCGGCACCACGCGCTGTCCTCCACCGTGATGAACACGGGCGTCTCGCGCACGAGCCGCGCGAGGTGTTCCGACGCGTGCGGATTGTCGGTGAGCGCCTCGCACAACGCCGGGTGCAGCATGTCCACGGCGCTGATGCGCGTGAGAAAGGCGTCGTCTGCGGAAGAAAGATTGGCGATCAAGGCGCCCACGAGATGTTCGCGCAAGCTGCCGGAGCCCGACGCGATCGTCTCGACCGCCTTGCGCGGGTCCGACGCATGCGCCATCGCGGCGAGCGCGAGCTGCAATCCGAGCGGCCAGCCGTCGGTGACCTCGAAAAGCCGCGCGCACGCGTCGGCGTCGACGCGCTCGCCGAAGCGGCCTGCGATCAGCGCAATCGTCTCGTCGAGGCGAAAGCGCAATGCATCCGGGCCGACGAGCGTGGCCTGGCCGTACATCAAGAGATCGGCGAGCGGGGCCTCGAGGCCGCGTCTTGCCGCCACCACCACGCGCAGGTTCTGCGGCGCATTGCGAAGCACGTAGGCGAGCATCTCGGCGCCGGCGGGGGGCAGCCGCTCGGCCTCGTCGACGATCAGCACGACGTCCAGCGACAGCACGGCGAGCTCGGCAAGCCAGCCCGTCGCGCCATCCAGTTCCCCGACCGATGCGATCGCGCTGTCGAGCAGCAAGGCGCCGAAAGCCGGCCGCGCGCAGCCCGTCCTCACCGCCTGCAGGAGCGCGCGCAAGAGCCGTTCGGGGTCGTCGCGCTCGTCGGCGAGAAGCCACGCCACGGCGATCCCGCGCGACAGGTATTCGCGCCGCCACTGCGCGAGCAGCGAGGTTTTCCCGTAGCCGGCCGGCGCCTGCACGAGCGTCACCTGGAGATCGTGGTAGTCCGCGGCTTCCGCGCTCAACCGTGCCCGCGCGACGAGGTTCAGCGGTGCGCGCGGCGCGATGGTCTTCAGGACGAGCTCGGTCGTCGAGGGTGGGGAGCCGCTTGAGATGGATGCCATCGGGAAAGGTCGGTCGGAATGCCATCGGCGACCTGGAACGGCCGCTTCGGTCGCGAATCAGGTCCACAGCATGGGTCGAATCACCGGGAGGCGTCAAGCCCCTCCCGCCGGGAGAGGGTCGCGCGGGGCTTGCGTGAACTACGATGCAGATGAGTTCACGCACACGCCCAAACCAGCGCAAAACGCCATGTACCGACATCTACTCGTCCCTGTCGAGGACACCGACACCAGCATCGAAGCGATCGGTCAAGCAACGGAATTTGCGCAGGCCATCGGCGCGCGCATCACGTTTCTGTACGTGTCGCCGGCGGTGCTGCCCGGGCCGGCCGACGAACACGCCGCCCAACTGCTGGCACGAGCCGAAGCCGGCGCCCGCGCACAAGGCGTGCCCAGCGCGTCGGTGGTCGCCCAGAGCGAGCAGGCATGCGATCCCGCCCTGGCGCAGGCACGCAGGCACGGCTGCGATCTGATCTTCGCGGCCGCCTCCCGGCCGGCGATGGCCGCGCCGGTCGCAGGCACACCCGACGCGTCGAGGCCCGCCATGCTGACGTGCGGCAGCGACGCTCGGCCGGCCGTGCAGGCGTCGATCGGCGTTCTGCTCGGCGCGCATCGGGCGCTCGCCGAAGCCTTGCACGAATGGCTCGACGCGATCCGCGCCGAGCGCGAGCGTGGCGGCGTTCCGCAGGCCGGGACGCTGCGCGAAGCGGTCGACAGGCTGCACAGCCTTGCGGCACGAGGCTTCGGGGCGAACGCGAAGGAGTCGCTGTTCCGGCGCCTTCGCAAACGGACATCGGTGGTCAACGCCGAACTCGACGAACTCGAACGCCTGCATCTGCGCGACGAAGAACTGCTCGACGGGCTGGCCGGAATGATCGGACGAAACCCGCATGCCGCATCGACGGCCGATGCACTCGAACAGGCAGTGAGCGCTTATGTGCGGTTCGTTTCGGAATGGATGGGCCGCGAACAGGGCGTGATCCTTCCGGCGGCGCGACGCTATCTGAGCTACGCCGACTGGACCGAAATCAACGACGAATTCAATTGCGCGGCGCCGGCGGGTCCGGCTGCGAGCAACCGCTACTCAATCAGCGAGCCCGACGGCTCGCACGCATGACTGGAGAGACACATGGCATACGCAATCCGCTTTCACGAAACAGGCGGTCCCGAGGTTCTGACGTGGGAAGAGGTGCCGGTCGGCACGCCCGGTCCCGGGCAGGTACGGCTGCGTCATGAGGCCGTCGGCCTGAATTTCGCCGATACGTACTTCCGCAGCGGCCTCTATCCCGTCCCCCTGCCCGCCGGCATGGGCGTGGAAGCAGCGGGCGTGGTGGAGGCGGTGGGACCGGACGTCGATCAGCTGCTCGTCGGCGATCGCGTGACCTACACGGGTTTCATCAACACGCTCGGCGCGTACAGCACCGAGCGGCTCGTGCCCGCGGCCGCCCTCATCCGGCTGCCGGACGATATCGAATGCGCCACCGCCGCCGCGATGACCATGCGCGGCCTGACCGCGTCCTACCTGATGCGCCGCATCCACGCGTTCAAGCCGGGCGATTCGATCCTGCTGCATGCCGCCGCCGGCGGTGTCGGGCTGATCGTGTCACAGTGGGCGCGTCTCTTGGGAATCAAGGTGATCGGCACGGTGTCGAGCGAAGCCAAGGCCGAGGTCGCCCGCGCGCACGGCTGCGATCACGTCATCGACTACAGCCATGAGGACGTCGCAAAGCGCGTGCGTGAGCTGACCGAAGGCGCAGGCGTGAACGTCGTGTTCGACAGCGTGGGCAAGGACACCTTCGAAGCGTCGCTAAACTCGCTCGCGCGCCGTGGCCTGATGGTTTGCGTCGGCACCGCGTCCGGCCCGATTCCGCCGTTCAATCCGCAATTGCTCGCGATGAAGGGCTCGCTCTATCTGACCCGCCCGGCGCTCGCCGACTACATCGCCGATCCGGCCGAGAAGGACGCGCTGGCAAGCGAGCTCTTCGGGCACGTCGCGGCCGGCCGCATCAAGATCGAGATCAACCAGCGCTATGCGCTGCCCGATGCCGCCCAGGCGCATCGCGACCTCGAATCGCGCCGGACCACCGGCTCATCCATTTTCGTCGTGTAGGAGACCATGATGCGCGTCGAACAACTCACCTGCTCGATCGGAGCAGAACTGACCGGTGTCCGCCTCGCGGACGCGGTGCACGACGACGGCCTCTTCGCCGAGATCCGCGCCGCGCTGCTCAAGCATCGCGTGGTGTTCCTGCGCGATCAGGACATCACCCGTGCCGAGCACGTTGCCTTTGCCCGCCGCTTCGGCGAACTCGAAGACCATCCGGTCGCCGGCAGCGATCCGGAGCATCCGGGCCTCGTGCGGATCTACAAGAATCCCGACCAGCCCAACGACCGCTACGAAAACGCGTGGCACACCGACGCCACCTGGCGCGAAGCCCCGCCGTTCGGTTGCGTGCTGCGCTGCGTCGAATGTCCGCCGGTCGGTGGCGACACTATCTGGGCGAACATGGTGCTGGCCTATGAGAACCTGCCCGAGCACATCAAGACGCAGATCGCCGATTTGCGCGCACGCCACAGCATCGAAGCGAGTTTCGGCGCGGCGATGCCGATCGAAAAGCGCCTCGCGCTGAAAGCCCAGTTTCCGGATGCCGAGCACCCGGTCGTGCGCACGCACCCCGAGACGGGCGAGAAGACGCTCTTCGTGAACGCCTTCACGACGCACTTCAGCAACTATCACACGGCCTCGCGCGTGCGCTTCGGGCAGGACGCCAATCCGGGCGCGAGCCAGCTGCTCAACTACCTGATCAGCCAGGCGTACATCCCCGAGCACCAGGTCCGCTGGCGCTGGAAGCCGAACAGCATCGCGATCTGGGACAACCGCAGCACGCAACACTACGCGGTCATGGATTACCCGCCGTGCCATCGCAAGATGGAGCGCGCCGGAATCGTCGGCGACGTGCCTTACTGATTCAGGCGCCCCGAACGCCGCCTGCCTGCCTTACATCGATCCTATTTACGCTGGAGCAACACATGCAATTCCTCGACGATTCCCTGCACCCCGAGAACCAGGACAAAGTGGTCATCACGGTCGCGCCCTACGGCCCCGAATGGATGCCGGCCGACTTCCCGGATGACATTCCGGTGACGATGGACGAACAGATTCAGAAGGCAGTCGACTGCTACAACGCGGGCGCCACGGTACTGCACCTGCATGTGCGCGAACTGGACGGCAAGGGTTCCAAGCGCCTGTCGAAGTTCAACGAACTGATCGCGGGCGTGCGCGCCGCGGTGCCCGACATGATCATTCAGGTGGGCGGCTCGATTTCGTTCGCGCCGGAAGACGACGGTCAGGCGGCGAAGTGGCTGTCCGACGACACGCGTCACATGCTCGCCGATCTCGATCCGAAGCCCGATCAGGTGACCGTGGCGATCAACACCACGCAGATGAACATCATGGAGTTGCTGTATCCGGAATACCTGGAGGGCACCTCGCTCGCGAGTAAGGCGATTCACGCCGCCTACAGCGAAATGACCGTGCCGGCCGGCCCGGCGTGGGTGGAGGAGCATCTGCGGCGGTTGCAGGCGTCGAACATCCAGCCCCACTTCCAGTTGACGGGCATCCATGCGCTGGAGACGCTCGAACGCCTCGTGCGCAAGGGCGTGTACACGGGTCCGCTGAACCTGACGTGGATCGGCATCGGCGGCGGCTTCGACGGCCCGAACCCGTTCAACTTCTTCAACTTCGTACACCGTGCGCCGGACGGCTGCACGCTGACCGCGGAGTCGCTGCTGAAAAACGTGCTGCCGTTCAACATGATGGCGATGTCGATGGGCCTGCATCCGCGCTGCGGCATCGAGGACACGATCATCGACCAGCACGGCAACCGCATGACGTCGGTGCAGCAGATCGAGCAGTGCGTGCGCGTCGCCCGGGAGCTGGGACGCGAGATTGCGAGCGGCAAGGAGGCGCGCGCGATCTACAAGATCGGCGTGCAATACAAGGACGCCGACGAGACGCTCGCGCAGATGGGCATGGCGCCGAACCGCAAGGCCGGCCAGGTCAATCTTCCGCTGCGCGCTGCCTGACACCCCCACGCGGACGCGGTCTTGAACGCCGCGCCCGCACCTTTCACTTAACACTCCATGGCGAAGGCCGGGCAAGCAGCGCTTGCCGGCCACAACAACAAACGGCCCGCTGCGCTCAGGCGCATGACGAGGCCGCACGCCAGACATCGGAGGAGACGATCTTGGATATTCATTGCATCAAGCCGGCCACGAGCGGCGTCGCCGCTCCGGCCATCTCGCGCAAATACGCGTGGGTCGTGTTCGCGCTGACCTTCGGTCTGCTGCTGTCGGACTACATGTCACGGCAGGTCCTGAACGCGGTCTTTCCCTTGCTGAAACAGTCCTGGGGTCTGTCCGACACGCAACTGGGTTCGTTGAGCGGCGTGGTCGCGCTGATGGTCGGTCTGCTGACCTTCCCGCTCTCCGTGCTCGCGGACCGCTGGGGCCGCGTGCGCAGCCTGATCGTCATGGCAGCGCTCTGGAGCTTCGCCACGCTCGGCTGCGCCATCGCGACCAACTATGGCGAGATGCTCGTCGCGCGCGCCTTCGTGGGACTCGGCGAAGCCGCTTACGGAAGCGTCGGCATCGCGCTCATTCTCAGCATCTTCCCGGCGCATCTGCGCTCCACGCTCACCGGCGCCTTCATGGCCGGCGGGGCATTCGGCTCGGTGCTCGGCATGGCGCTCGGCGGCTTCGTCGCGGTGCACTTCGGCTGGCGCGCGTCGTTCGCCGCGATGGCCTGCTTCGGCATCTTGCTGGTCATCGCCTATCGGTTGATGGTGTCGGACAAGCGCATTGCCGCCCGGTATCCGGACGCACAGGCCGCGGACCAGAACGCCGGCGGCATGCGCACGAGCCTGCGCAAACTGCTGGCGGGCCTCTTCTCGACGGTCTCGGTCGTGTGCGCCTATGTCGGCAGCGGATTGCAGCTCTTCATCATGGGCGCCGTGATCGCGTGGATGCCGAGCTTCCTGAATCGCTACTACGGGCTGCCCGCCGACAAAGCCGCCGCCGGCGCCGCGGTCTTCGTGCTGCTGGGCGGAGTCGGGATGGTCGCATGCGGTATCGCCACCGACCGAATCTGCCGAAAGGTTCCCGCGCGCAAGTGGGTCACGGCCGTCGCCTATTGCCTGATCTCGTTCGTGTTGCTGTCGATCGGGTTCCGTCTCGACGCTGGCGCATTGCAACTCGTGCTGCTCGGCGCGGGCATTCTCGTCGTGGCAGGCACGTCCGGCCCGGCCGGAGCGATGGTCGCCAACCTCACGCCGTCGTCGATCCACGCATCCGCCTTCGCGACGCTCACGCTTGCGAACAACCTGTTGGGTCTCGCGCCGGGTCCGCTCGTCACGGGCGCAATCGCCGACCGGATCGGCCTCCTGGGCGCCCTGCAGATCATTCCGTTCGTGAGCCTCGCGGCCATGGTGGCCTTCGCGATCGGCCGGTCGAGATACACGCGCGACCTGAGCCGCATCGACGCGCTGCGCGGACAAGCGGCAAAACAATGAGCCTTCACGGGGAAAAACGATCCATGACATCTACTTCAACGCCCACGGTCCTGATTGTTCCGGGCTTGCGCGATCACGTCGAAGACCACTGGCAGACGTTACTCGAACGCAGGCTTCCGAATGCGCGCTCGGTGCCTCCGCTGGAACGCGACAAGCTGGACTGCGCGGCCCGCGTCGCCGCGCTCGATGCGGCCCTCGCCAGGATCGACGGTCCGGTCGTGCTCGTCGCGCACAGCGCGGGCGTGATGATTACCGTGCACTGGGCCCGGCTGCATCGGCGGGAAATTCAGGGCGCCCTGCTCGCGACGCCGCCCGATTTCGAGTCGCCGATGCCGGAGGGCTATCCGACGGTCGAGACGCTGTTTGAGCACGGCTGGCTGCCGATTCCGCGCGAGCGCCTGCCGTTCCCGAGCATCGTGGCCGCCAGTACCAACGATCCGCTCGGCCGAATCGAGCGCGTCGCGGAACTCGCCGATGCATGGGGCAGCCGTGTCGTGAATATCGGCGCGGCCGGCCACCTGAATCCGGCTTCGGGGCACGGCGAATGGACGCGCGCCGACGAATTCGTGGCCGAGCTGATCTGACGCACGGCTACGACGCGAATCAACGAATCATTTTCGATGTTACGAGCATGCCGACGGCTGCTCGCCAATCACAGGAACGCAAGACATGTCTACTCACGCAAAAGCCGGCGCACTTCAAAACGAGGCCGGCAGCTTCAACTCTGACCACGACCTGAACAAGGATCGAGCCTCCGTCGAGCGACGCGAGCAGGCCGCCGCCCGCACGTGGGCGTGGGCAAGCACCACGGAGGTGTACGACTGGATGGACGCGCATACGCCCGTCGCCACCGTCGCGTGGCGCTGAGCGGCCGAAAAGCACGACGCGGCTGTCATCGACATTTCAGCCGCGGTATTACCGGACTTGCACACTATAATTCCGCTAACACCCGAGAAGGACGCATCACAACGATCCCTGGCATCTGCCTAGCGGCAATGAGGTTACGCGATGAACCGCATCGTGAATCGACTGCTGGCTGCCGTTGTTGTCGCCTTGTTTCTGGCCGCCTGCGCCATCACGCCGCCGGCCGAAAGCGGGCTCACCTACAAGATCCGCGCCGCGACCCGCACCGAAGGCGGACTGCGGGTATCCGCGTCCGTGCTATCGGCCGAGGAGAGCGCGTCCGTCTACGGCGTGCCGCTCGCACAGAAGGGAATTCAACCCGTCTGGATCGAAGTCGCAAACGACGAAGCGCTTAATTATTTCCTGATGTCCCCGGGTCTCGACCCAAATTTCTTTCCCGCATCGGAAGCAGCCGAGGCATTCGGCAACGGCGATCCGGCGCATGCCGGCGGCACACTCGCGCAGCGCTTTCGCGAACTGGCCTTCCAGAACCCCATCCAGCCCGGCGAAACCAAGTCGGGATTCGTGCTGACGCATCTCGACGAAGGCGCCAAGCTCGTCCAGCTCGATCTCGTGGCGAGCGCGCAAGCGCGAACCTTCTCCATCCTCGTGATCGTGCCCGGCTTCTACGCCGACTACCACGTGAGCGAAGTCTTCCGGCGCGAGATGTATCCGCCCGACCAGATCGTGAACTACACGGATGACGACGCATTTCGCGCCGCACTCGAAGCCCTGCCGTGCTGCGCCACGAACAAGGACGGTTCGAAGACCGGCGATCCGCTCAATCTGGTCGTCGTGGGCGGACTCGACGACGCCTTTCCCGCACTGGTGCGCCGCGGCTGGAGCCCGACCGAACAAAAGTGGTCGGGCGCGATCATGCGCACCGTGACCTCCGCGCTGTCCGGCGATCGCTACGTCAATGCGCCCGTGAGCGACCTCTACCTGTTCGGCCGGGCCCAGGATCTCGCGTTGCAGAAAGCCCGCGACACCATTCACCAGCGCAATCATCTGCGGCTCTGGCTGAGTCCGATGCGCTACCACGGCAAGCTCGTGTGGGTGGGCCAGATCAGCCGCGATATCGGCGTGCGCTTCACGTTTCATTCGCCGACCTTCACCACGCACAAGATCGACCCGGACGTCGACGAGGCGCGCCGAGCGCTCGCCGAGGACATGGCCTACTCGCAGAACCTCGTCGAACTGGGCTTCGTCAAGGGCGTGGGCGCCGCTTCGCAGAGCGCGCCGAGCGAGAATCTCACGACCGATCCGTACTACACCGACGGCTATCGCCAGGTGCTCGTGTTCGACCGCCATCCCACGTCGCTCTCGGAGATCGGGATTTTTCCATGGGAAGTGAATGCCAAGCCGAACAATCATCCGCGTGCGGGAGCGAAACAATGAGCGCGCCGCGCCGGTCGCATCGTGCGTGGATTCGTGCGGCCGGCGCCGTGGCCCTACTTTTCGTTCTGGCCGCTTGCGGGACGTGGACGGCGCCGGCGAGTGTCGACGATGCGCCGCTGCGCAAGCGCGCCGTCAGCGCCACCAAACAGGATGTCCAGGTGAGCGCGGCCGTGCTTTCGTCGGCCGATAGCCAACGGATGTTGGGCGCCGACATCAACAAGAACAACATGCAGCCCGTCTGGATCGAAGTTCAGAACCGGACGTTGCAACCGTTGTGGCTGCTGCACTCGGGCACCGATCCCGACTACTTCTCGCCGCTCGAAGTCGCGTGGTCGATGCATACGCTGCTCGGCTTCGCAACGAACGCGAACATCGACAATCACTTGAACAAGCTCGGCTTCAAGAATCCGGTGCCGCCGGGCGAGACGCGCGCGGGGATCGTCTTCACCAATCCGGATCGCGACCCCAAGCTCCTCAATATCGACCTGTTCGGAAGCAGGACGCTTGTGCCCTTCTCGCTCTTCGTCAGCGTGCCCGACGACACGCCCGACTCCCGCCTCGCGCTGACGCTGTACCAGTACCCCGATACCGAGGTCACGGACTACCACGACCTCGCGTCGCTGCGTGCCGCGCTCGAACGGCTGCCGTGCTGCGCTACCGATCCGCACGCCACGACCGGCGCGGACCCGTTGAACGTCGTGGTGGTCGGCAATCTGGGCGACATCGGCGCGGCGCTCGTGCGGCGCAGCTATCGGCGCAACCTGCGCGAGAGCGATCTCGATCAATGGGCCTTCGGACGCCGGCCGGACGTCGTCCTTCGCCGGGAAGCGCAGACGGGCACGCCCGCGACGTCGATACGCGCGTGGCTCACACCCATTCGCTTCAACGGCGAGGTCGTGTACGTGGCGCAGGTCGGACGGCCGGTCGGCGGGCGCTTCGCGCGCAACGGATCGACCAGCGACGTGCTGCACGGCGACGTCGACGAGGCCAGAAACTTCATCGTTCAGGACATGATGTATTCGGGCGGGCTCGACAAGCTCGGCTTCGTGAACGGTGTCGGTCCGGCACCGCGGGCCCATCCTCGGACGACGCTCAACGGCGCGCTTTACCATACCGACGGATTGCGCGCCGTGATGTTCTTTGCAACGCGGCCCCTGAGTTTCACGAACGTCGACATTCTGGACTGGGTGCCCTATCTCGACCCACGCGAGTCCGCCGCACGCAAGGAGACGAGCGATGCAGGCAAGTAGCGGCATCGCGCGATTCGCTCCTCGCTTGGGTGCGCTTCGGTATGCCGGCGTCAGGATGGCTGCGGTCGCCGCCTGCGTTGCGTCGGTCGCGTGCGCCACGAAGCCGCTCGTTCCCTACTCGACCGATACGCCGCCGCTCGCGCTCGTACCGGCATCGCAGGCAGGCGTGCTGGACAAGCGCGCACGATTCCGCGAGATTTACTGCGCGGTTCTCGAAGCGCACGGCTCCGACCTCGCCGATCATCGTCCATGCGAGGATGCCCTGACACGCGTGGGCAACGAGCCCGCCGGCGCGGGCAAGCCGGTCGATCTGGGGCAATCCGGGCGGAATCTCATTGCGGTCGTCGTGCCGGGCGTCGGCTACGATTGCTTCAAGCCGTGGCTGAACTCGCCCGGCACCGTGGTGACACAACTGCGGCAGTCCGGTTACGACGCGATCATGCTCGACGTCGAAGGGTTGTCGAGTTCGGCGAACAACGCACGCCAGATCCGCGATGCCATATTGGCGATGCCGCTTTCCGGAAGCGCATCGCGGCTCGTTCTGATCGGTTACTCGAAGGGTGCGCCGGACATCCTGGAGGCCGTGGTCGACTATCCCGAGATCCGCGGCCGCGTGGCGGCCGTCGTAAGCGCGGCCGGGGCGATCGGCGGCTCGCCGCTCGCCAACGACGCCGAGCAATTCCAGGCGGACATGCTGCGATACTTTCCGGGCGCAACGTGCACGTCGGGCGACGGCGGCGCCGTGCAAAGCCTGCGACCGGCGACACGCCAGGCGTGGATGGCAAACCACCCGCTTCCACGCGATGTTCGCTACTACTCGCTCGTGACGTATCCGCAGCCCGAACGCATTTCTTCGATCCTCAAGTCGAGCTACGAGAAACTCGCGCGCATCGACGCGCGCAACGACAGTCAAATGATCTTCTACGACCAGATCGTGCCCGGGAGCACGCTCATGGGCTACGTCAATGCGGATCACTGGGCGCTCGCCGTGCCCATTGCCCGAACCCACGCGATGGTGGGTTCGCTCTTCGTCACGCAGAACGACTATCCGCGCGAGGCGCTGACCGAAGCGGTCCTGCGCTTCATCGAAGAAGACCTCGCGACTTCCGGAAAGTAAAGCGTCGTGTCCGTATGAAAGCGCACGCTGGATGCCGAATCAGCGCGCTTTTCGACGTCTGTGCGAATCCGACACACGTGGCGGAACTCAGCGGAAGTTCGGCGAAAAACGCCTACGGGGAAGCGTTGCGCGGCGTCGCCGGCGGTTGCAAGATCGCCCAAACGATAAATAAAAACAGGTTCGTTACGCTGGGTAAAAGCCGGGCCGTTCAACAAAAACTAACCGATACGTGGGGACACTTCGATGCGCGAAATTTCTTACGAAGAACAAACGGTCAAATCAGGAAATCCGCTCGCTCGCTTCGCTCATCGAACGCGCATGACCCTGGCGATCGATCTCGTGACCAAGCTGTGTGCGGCGAGCGGCACGGTTGTCGATTTCGGCGCCGGGCCGGGACTCTTTCTGCATACGCTTGGCGAAGCGCGCCACGACGTGACGCTCGTCGGTCACGACCCGTACATGGCGCCGACCTTCCCCGAAGTCAGGTACGCCGAATCGCTCGATTCGGTCGCGGTGCAGAGCGTGGACGTGCTGACCGCGCTGGAGGTCTGCGAGCATCTCTATCCTAACGAACTCGAAGCTTTGCTCGACGACGCCGCGCGCATTCTCAAGCCGGCGGGCGCGCTCGTCATCTCGGTGCCGATCATGTACGGGCTCGCGATCGCGCCGAAGGTGTCGAACTGGATGATCCGCAGCCGATCGTTCAAGTCGGAATACACGCCGGGCGAACTGTTCAAGTCGATGGTCGGCATTCCGGTTTGCCGGCCGCAGAATCCGCGCACGACGCACAAGGGTTTTGATTTTCGCGAGCTGCGGGCGATCGTGAGCGAGCGGTTCGTGATCGACGCGGTGCATCTCAGTCCTGTGCCGCATACGCCGTGGTGGCTTTCGTCGCAGTATTTCATGATCTGCCGGCCGCGCATGAGGTCCTGACCAGTACGCCGCGCAGCGCGGTCACTTTCCTTGCCGCAGGGAAAGTGACCGACCCGACGCCGCCTTAAGCGGGCAAGAACGTCAGTGCCCGGCGGATTCCACCGCGCCGATTCCGGTCTCCGACCGAACCGTTTGCGCTTCGAAACCGGCCTTGTCGATGCGCGCTCTCGCGGACTTGTCCGTGACAGAGAACAACCAGATGCCAAAGAAGCCGGCCGCCATCGAGAACAGCGCAGGCGATGCGTACGGGAAAGGCGCGCTCGCGTAGTGGAACACGTCGACCCACACCGCTTTCGAGAGCAAGGTCAGGACCACGGCGGACAAGAGTCCCAGGAACCCGCCGACGGCGGCCCCTCGCGTCGTGCATCCCTTCCAGAGCACCGACATGAAGAGCACCGGAAAATTCGCCGACGCGGCCACCGCAAATGCAAGCGACACCATGAAGGCGATGTTCTGCTTCTCGAACACGATGCCGAGTACCACCGCCACGATGCCGAGCACGACCGTCGTCATGCGCGAGACGCGCAGTTCGCTTGCGCTCGATGCCTTGCCTTCCTTGAAGACGGTCGCATAGAGATCATGCGACACGGCCGATGCGCCCGCGAGCGTGAGCCCGGCCACCACCGCGAGGATCGTCGCGAATGCCACGGCCGAAATGAAGCCGAGGAACACGTTGCCGCCCACGGCGCTCGCGAGATGCACGGCCGCCATGTTCGCGCCGCCCAGCAACTTGCCGCCGCTATCCTTGAAAACCGGATTCGTGCCGACCAGCACGATCGCCCCGAAGCCGATGATGAAGGTCAGGATATAGAAATAGCCGATCCACGTCGTCGCCCAGAACACCGACTTACGCGCTTCCTTGGCATTCGGCACGGTGAAGAAGCGCATCAGGATGTGCGGCAGGCCGGCGGTGCCGAACATCAGCGCGATGCCGAACGAGATCGCCGAAATGGGGTCCTTGATGAAATTGCCGGGCGACATGATCGAGTCTTTCTTCTCGTGCACCTCGACGGCCTTCGCGAACAACGCTTCGGGACTGAAGCCGAACTGCGCGAGCACCATGAACGCCATGAACGAGGCGCCCGCGAGCAGCAAGCAGGCCTTGATGATCTGCACCCAGGTCGTCGCGGTCATGCCGCCGAAGAGGACGTACACCATCATCAGCGCGCCCACGATCACTACAGCGATCCAGTATTCCAACCCGAAGAGCAGCTTGATGAGCTGACCGGCACCGACCATCTGCGCGATCAGATAGAAGGCGACCACCACCAGCGTGCCCGAAGCGGCGAACGCGCGGATGGGCGCTTGCTTGAAGCGGTATGCGGCGACGTCGGCAAAGGTGAAACGGCCGAGGTTGCGCAGCCGCTCGGCCATCAGGAACGTGATGATGGGCCAGCCGACGAGAAAGCCGATGGAGTAGATGAGGCCGTCGTAGCCGTTTGCGTAGACGGCGGCGGAGATGCCGAGGAAGGACGCCGCCGACATGAAGTCGCCGGCAATGGCGAGGCCGTTCTGAAAGCCCGTGATGCCCCCGCCGCCGGTGTAGAACGCGGCAGCCGATTTGGTCTTCTTTGCCGCCCACTTGGTGATGAACAGCGTCGCGATGACGAATACGATAAACATGCCGATGGCGGTCCAGTTTGTCGCTTGCCGGACGGTCTGGCCGAGATCGCCACCGGCTGCGAAGACCGTTTCCGATAGCGCGAGGAGGCTCGCCGCTGTGAAGATGCGTTTGGAATTCATGCGACCTCCTGCTTGATCTGCTCGGTGAGTTCGTCGTAGGTCCGGTTGGCATGACGCACATACAGACCGGTAATCACCACGGTGAAGAGGATAACGAACAAACCGATCGGAATGCCAAGCGTCATGACGCCGTGGCCGGTACGCGTAGCGAGAAATTCCTTGTTGAACGCGATCAGCAGCACGTATCCGTAGTAGACAATGAGGACCGCCGCGGTCAGCGTCCATCCGAGTCGCGAGCGGTCCCTGACCAGTTTCGAATACTGGCGGACCTGCTTGATTCTGCGCACTTCGTCGTCGATCATCCTTGTCTCCTATCATTCTCACGCGATGTCCATACGTCGCTCGACGATGGCCGGGATCCATCCTCGCGCGGGGCATGATGATGAACTCCCGCACCAGAATTCTCACCCTCAGCTTATGGGGCTGCGCTTACCTGTTTCTTACGGAGACCATCGAATTGTTGCGGGGTATACGCGGAGTGCGAACGGTCGATCTTCTGGGCGCGATGTGCGCGGTCGAACGTTTCAGTACGAACGTACTAAGGGATGCTTGATGAGCCTATCGACCGATTTCCGGAGAGCCGATGGCGTACTTCAATCGCCGCGCCTGGTCGAGGTGAAAAATGAAGGACGGCCGGGCCCGGACCAGAAGCATCTTGAGATCGGCGCTGGTCGTCGTCCGGATGAAGGCGTCGGTGGCATTGACCAGCCTGCCGAGCGAGTCGACTTCGCGATCGAGGTACGCTGCGTCGAAGCCACGTGCGTCGACTGCGTTGAGTCTCGGGAGGTCGTCATTGCTGTCTTGGGTGAGCGCGTCGCTCGTGGCACTTCGTTGCAGGCTGGCCGCGAGCCTCTGCGTCAGTGCGACGATCTCCTGATTGACCTGCCCGTGCTCGGCGACGATCCGGCTTGCGAACGCCTGCACGCTCCTCGAGCGGGTTCTGCGCAACGCCGCCTCGCCCGCTGTGATTTCCCCCTGATTCGCCACGAAGACGACGCCCGCGATCTGTGCATCGGACAGACGTTCCGCCTGTGCAGACGCATGGCTCGTCCCTATGAGAAGAAAGAGCAGCACAGTGGCAGTGCGTTTGACGTTCATCCTCGACTCCGTGTCGGGCCGCTCTTGCGCATGATGAGCCGATGCGGCGTCAGTCGTGTTTGAGGCTTTACAATTTACCCCAGAACCGGTCCTGATTATCTTTCCGGTCAGTGGCTCCATTTGCGCGCGTAGCCGCGCGAAGCAAACGGACCGGTATTCCGGTCGAAAACCGCGCATCGCCGGTCGCCGACTAAATGAGCGCAAGCGGCCTGAACTTCCGCGCTATCGAAGGCAATCCCCTCGATGAACCGAGGCTCGATGGTATCGAAAACGAGCACTTCCGCCTGTGGGTCCGTTGGATCGAAATCCGTCAGCTTCTGCTCTTGCCGCGTCGGGAGATCGGCGACCGGATCGAACATGCTGCGAAACGCGCTCGCGTTCATGAGGCTTCGAAGCGGAAGTTCGCGGACTCGATGGTCGGACGCGTTGCGCTGACAGAATCCACAGCTTTTCATCCAGAGGATCGCGGGATCGATGAGCAGGACCACCCACTCTTCTTCGGGATCTCTCTGCCGATAGCTGTAGAACATTTTATGGTTCGGAAACGCAATCGAAACGGAGATCGCGTCAGGGCGGCCATCCAGACGGAGCGCGTCGTTGACGCGCAGCCTGACGCCCGCAGCCTGCGCTTTCTCGATCGATCGCAATCCATGCTTGAGGATGGACTCGAGATTACATGCGCGCGTGAAATGCGCAAGCAGCGGCACCTGCAGGCCGATCGCCGTTTCCTCGATCTCGCGCCGCCCATCGCCGCGTGGCGATGGGTCTGCCTGCGTGAAAGCACGATCCGCGAGATTCGTGGGTAAAGGATGAATCAACGTCTGGACGGCGGGCGAATCGAACCTCAGATCGATACGCGAGGGCACATAGGGAGGCGGCTGTTCCAGCGCAGCATTCGCGCGCTCCTCGATCACCGGCGCCCCATTCGACACCAACGATTCCCCATAGATGCGCTGCGACGGCCCGAATCGAGCGGACGCTGCATCGGCCCGCGCTTTGACATCGGCATCGCGCGATTTGGATGCTCCCTTCTCCGCGGTGGATTCGCGCGGTTTGATCAGGGCGAATGTCATCCAGATCACGAACAACTGGAGGATGATCAGAGGCGGCCAGAACAGATTCACTACCGTCAGAACGGTCCAGATCAGGCAAGCCGCCTGCAACCGCTTCGGCGCCAGAATTCGAGTCAGGATCAACGTCCCGATGATAGTCAGCTGGTACAGCAATATCGGCACGTTTCACTCCGAAGGTGCGATCGTTTTTGTTCTGGAGCCTTTCCGAGTATTCAGGCCGCCCGCGCATGACACGCCGCGAGCGATCCACATGTCGTTAACGGCGGCGCACGAGATTTCTTGATGGCGTTTTCGAGGCGACATGCTCCTCATTCGAAGCTGTATCCATGACAATTATTTGATTGTCCTGGTCTCCGCAAATACCATATCTTCAACGACCACTCGACACGCACCGGACACACCATCATGCACATCGCCATTCTGACCTTCGAAGGCTTCAACGAACTCGATTCGTTCATCGCGCTCGGCATCCTCAACCGCATCAGGAAGCCGGGCTGGCGCGTGTCGATCGCGACGCCGCAGACACGCGTCAAGTCGATGAACGGCGTGGTGATCGAAGGACACATATCGCTGCGTGAGGCCAATGCGGCGGACGCGGTCATCGTGGGCAGCGGGATGCTGACGCGCGAGGTCGTCGCCGATCAAGCGCTAATGGCGCAGATGCAGTTCGATCCGGCGCGTCAACTGCTGGGCGCGCAGTGCTCGGGCACGCTCGTGCTGGCGAAGCTGGGGCTGCTCGGCGGCGTGCCCGCATGCACCGACCTGACGACGAAACCGTGGGTCGAGGAAGCAGGCGTCGCCGTGCTGAACCAGCCGTTCGTAGCGAGGGATAACGTCGCGACCGCCGGAGGCTGCCTTGCGTCGCAGTACCTTGCGGCATGGATCATCGCGCGCTTCGAGGGCGTCGAGGCGGCCGCGAACGCCCTGCACTACGTGGCGCCCGTCGCCGAGAAGGAAGACTATGTGTCGCGCGCGATGCGCAATATCGCGCCGTATTTGCAGCAAGCGTCCGCGTCGATCTGAGACAGATCGACCGCCGTTCAGCCCCCGCGATACATCGCGTCGATGCTGTCGCTCGGGGCGCGTCGGCCGGATTGCGAACGGCCCGCTTCGTCGCCGCCGACGCCACCGCTCATCCCGTCGACCGCGCTGCCCTGGCCTTCCTTCATGGCCTTCGCATGCGCGGTCCGGGCGTGGTGCGTTACGGGCAGTCCGGTGCATCCGCGACTCGGGGAAGCCGGAGCGTGACTGCC
Organism: Caballeronia sp. LZ024; assembly: GCF_031451455.1. Lineage (NCBI taxonomy): Bacteria > Pseudomonadati > Pseudomonadota > Betaproteobacteria > Burkholderiales > Burkholderiaceae > Caballeronia > Caballeronia sp. LZ024. The sequence goes on from NZ_JARUXL010000002.1 coordinate 39,034, forward strand.
GGCAAAGCAGGGAACCGCCATCGATGCGGCACTTACGACTAACAACACGGCGACGGATTTCGCTTTCATGACGACTCCAATAAGCTTGTCGAAGATTCGCATGCGCCAGGATCCGATCCATTGCGCAGCGCCCGTCACTATCAATGCAGAGGCTGTGCCAATCTGCGGCCTCCTCCCTTCGACATGAGCCTAACTGGTTGAAAACAAACAATATCACCGCCGGCCCGAACGACATTCCCGCCGACGCCAGCGACCCAGCCTGTCGGCGCGCGGACAACGCTTTTCGACCCCGCTGTATGCGCTGACCCGACACGATCGAATGGCGGAATTCGACTAAACGACGTCCGGACTTCTGTAAGGCCGGCCACAGAACGCAGGCCCGCTCTTATGCACAATCCAGGCGATAGGCCGGCCTTGCCCGGCGCATCGATGCCACTCGACGGCTCAAAGCCAAAGCGAATCTGGAGAAGCAATGGGTTGGAAAAGCCTGCTGACGGAAATGCCGGTCTGGATGATCGGCCGGTTCTATCCTCCACGACACGACCCGCATCGCGACACGCCGCGCGAAATCCTCGTGCTGCGTCCGAACGATTTCGGCGAGTTGCTCACCACCACGCCGATCTTCGAGGCGTTGCGCAAGCGCTTTCCGAAGACGCGCCTCATTGCCGGCGTGGGCAGTTGGGGACGTCCGATCCTGGAGAACAATCCATTCATCGATGAGATCGTCGACATCGACGCGCCCTGGAACAACAAGCTCGTCGAAGATCGCTCGCCTGGCAATGTACTGCGCTTCCTGCGCAAGTCGCCGCAGGTCGCGGCGCTGCGCGCGCGAGGCGGTTTCGACGTCGGCATCGACGTGCTCGGCAGCTACATGGGCGCCTTGCTGATGATGCGTCTGGGCGTGCGATATCGCATCGGCGTGCGCGGCTATCGCGGCGGCCATAGCGCATGCCACGAGTACATCGACTTCGCGCGACGGCAATCCGGGCGCGCGGCGCTCGCGCAGGCCGAATTGCTGGGCGCGACCGCGCTGCCGGACGCGCGTCCGCAACTCTTCCTGACCAGGAAAGAACGCGCCCGCGCAGCGAAAATATGGAAGGCCGCCGTGCCGGGTCAGCGTACCGTGCGCCTGCTCGTCGGCATCGGGGCCGGCGTGCCGACCAAGGTATGGGACCCGCGTCAGGTCGGCGCCGCGCTCGCGCAAATCGCGCGGACGCTCGAAAGCACGGGCGATGCGTGCGACATCGTGATCGTCGGCAGCGAGGCCGATAAGGCGCGCGCCGCCGAAGCGATCGCCGCAGCGGGCCCGGGCGTGCCCGTTCGCTCGGTGGCGGGCGCGGTGCCGATGCGGATCGTTTTCGCCCTTGCCGAAGCGGCCACCGCTGTGCTGACGAACTCCTCGATGCTGATGCACGTCGCCGCCGCGTTCCGCCGGCCGACCGTCGCGGTGATCGGCGGCAGCATCACGCGGCCGACGGTTCACGATGCGATCTGGGGTTATCCGGCGCACTATCGCAGCGTGTCGCCGGACCATTACGTCGCGGACCAGCACGCAAGGAACTGGCCGAGCGTCGAACGAGTCGTGCAGTCCGTGCTGGAGTCGCTTGGCACGCAGCGAACGCGCGTCGGCGCCGAGGTGTGACGGCGCGGCGAAGATGCGGCGTCAGGCCCGCGCCTTCGCCGCGAAATGGTCCGCCGCCATGAGCCTGAAGGCCGTGACCGCGGGATTGTCCTGGTCGGTGCGCCACGCCATGCTCATTTCGGCCTGCGTCGAATTGTCGGCGATCGACCGGAACTCGACGTTGTCGTAGTGGAATCGTTGAGCCGAGGCCGGCAGGATCCCAAGGCCGAGTCCGGCACGAATCAGCGAGAGGATGGTCGGCGTCTGGTCGATGTATTGCGCGACGTTCAGATTTACGCCTTCGTTCGTGAGCATGCCCATGATCCGGTCATGGAAGTACTTTCCATGCGTAGGGGAATGCATGATGAACGGCTGACCGTCGAGTTGCTTGAGTTCGATCTGCTCATAACGGCACAACGCGTGGCCCTTGGGAAGCGCGATGATCAAAGGCTCTTCATCGACCAGCAGAAACTCCAGGTTCTGTCTTGAAGGCAAAGGCCTGAGAAAGCCCAGATCGATCGCGTTCGCGGAGAAGGCTTCGATCTGGGACACGGAGATCAGTTCGAGCAGCACGACGTCGATATCGGGCAGCGCGCTGCCGGCCGCCACCAGCAACTCGGGAATCAGTTCATAACCGGCCGCGCCCGTGAACCCGATACGCACGCGCCCCGTCTTCCCCTTGCTCGCGCGCCGGACCGTGCTTTCGGCCTGCTCGGCCAGGCTGAGCAGACGCGTCGCGTCCGCGAGGAACACCCGTCCTTCCGTCGTCAGCCTGACCGTGCGGCCGATGCGCTCGAAGAGCTTCACGCCCAGATTGTCTTCGAGCAAATGAATCTGTCTGCTGAGCGGCGGCTGAGTCATGTTCAGAAGCGCCGCAGCGCGTCTGAAGTTCGATTCGGTCGCGGCAGCAACGAAGCAACGCACTTGTCCAAGATCAAGCATTCTCAGTCGACAGGAAGGTCATGGTCGACGGACATTATAGGGCGAAGGCTTCGCGCCTCGACTCACGTCGTCAGGCTGCCCTCGGGCCGCTCGCCCGCCAGGGCCTGAGCCAGACTGGCAAGCACCATCTCGCCCATCGCGGTGCGCGACTCCACCGTGGCGCTCGCACGATGCGCCTGCAGCACCACGCGATCCATGCCGAACAGCGCCGACGGCACATTCGGTTCGTCGACGAATACATCGAGGCCCGCGCCCGCAATGACGCCGTTCGTCAGCGCTTCGACCAGATCTTCTTCGACGACCAGCTTCCCGCGCGCGATGTTCACGAGATAGCCGTCTTTGCCCAACGCGTCGAACACGGCGGCGTTCACGATGCCGTGCGCCTTGTCCGCCGCGGCGGACAACACGAGAAAGTCGCAGCCGCGAGCGAGCGACAGGAGATCGGGAACGAACTGATGGGGCACGTCCTCCATACGGCGCAAGTCGGTGTAGGACACCGGACAGTTGAACGCAGACACACGCTGCGCTATCGCCCGGCCGACCTTGCCCATGCCCACGATACCGACCCGCTTGCCGCTCAGGCGCCGGGACAAAGGCAGCGCGCCCGGATGCGGATTCTCGACCCAGCTTCCCGTCTTCACGAATTCGTTGCCCGCGCAGATCTCCCGGCAGACGGCCAGCATCAGTCCGATGGCGAGGTCGGCGACGTCTTCGGTCAGCGCGCCGAACGTGCCCGTGACGGGAAGACCGCGCTCACGTGCAAAGCCGAGATCGACGGCATCGGTTCCAACGCCGTTCACCGCGATGACCTTCAAAGCCGGAAGCCGTTCGATGAGCGCGTTTGAAATACCCGTGTGTCCGCCGGTTATCACGCCCTGGATCGAAGCGCCGTGTTCTTGGATATAAGCGTCCTTGTCGTCCTGTTCGAAGAGGCGATGCACGGTATAAAGCTCGCGCAGTTTATCGTTGATGGCCGGAACGAGGATGGGATTCAGTTGCAAGATGCTCGGTTTCAATTGAGGCACTCCGTGAGATTGAAATGTGGCCGGATGATCGTCCTTTTCCGCAGGCGCGTCCAATCCCAAAACGCTATCAGTTGATCCACGAATCGGCGTGTCGTATCGATTCAATCCGAGCATCACGTAATAGCAATAAAAGATTAGACGGCCTATTTCCGAATCGCCACAATTCGAAGCGTCGGAAAGCGCATTGGAACGGTCGTTGCGCGACCTTCGAAATATGCTTTCCAATCGAAAAATAATAAAAAGCCCTAATAGCCCAAATCCGGAGACAACAGCGTGAATTCGATCCGCATCACATTCCCTTTCCGCATCAATGCCCGTTCGCTCGGGACATCGCCAGACGTCGAGCCCCGCCGGATACGCGCCGTCTAGATTCAGCGCAACTCATCGAGGCTGCACGACTTCGCGCAGCCGGCTTGCTCGCATGACGAAGACGGCATCCGCGCTCGCGACAGTGGTCGCCGACGCCGGACAATCGGGAGGAATTCAAATGAATAACGCTGATAGCGTGGCGATTTCCGCGAAAGCGGAGCCCATGACGGAGAAACGCACCCGCCATCGCTGGGTCGTGATGGGGCTCATCTTTTGCATCTGGGCGATCGCCTGCGCCGACCGCGCGAACTTCGGCATCGCGTTGCCGTACCTGAGGAAGGAATATGGCATCACCAATACCGAGGCCGGATTGATCGTCAGTCTGTTCTCGTTCGCGTATGGCTTCGTGCAGATTCCCGTCGGTCTCATCTACAAGCGGCTTAGCGAAAAGACGACCGGCTTCCTGTTCTCGATCTTCATGATCCTCACCTCGATCTTCACGGGACTGATGGGCACGACGTCGTCCGTGTTTCTGCTGCAGGCGTACCGTGTCGGACTGGGATTGTCGGAAGGACCGCTCGGGATCGGCTGCACGAACGTGATCAACCGGTGGTTTCCCACGAAGGAAAAAGGCACGGCGACCGGTCTGTGGATCGCCGCGTCGAAGCTGGGTCCGCTCATCGTGCCTTCGGTCTGCATCGTCGTGATCCAGCTGTGGGGATGGCGCGAAATCTTCTATGTGTTCGCGATCCCGGGCATCCTGTTCGCGATCGTATGGATGGTGCTGGTGACGAATTCGCCCGGCGAGAACCGCTTTTGCTCGCCTGCCGAGCGCCGCTACATTCTCGACGAAACGCCCGCGAACGACACCGACACGAAATCGGCACGCGCCGTGCGCGCAACGCCCATGCCCTATCTCGACGCGATCAACCGCACGAAGCAGGTTCCGCAACTCGAGACGATTCGCCAGGTCTTTCGCTCGTGGAATATTTTCGGGGTCGCGATCGGGTATGGCTGCATGATCGGCATCAGCAATATCTTCATGTCCTGGATTCCGACCTATCTCGTCACGGTCAAGGGGTTTGCTTCCGTGAAGATGGGCTTTCTCGCGTCAGCGCCGTTCATCGGCGCCGTGGCCGGCAACATGCTCGGCGGCGTGATCTCCGACCGTCTGCTCGGCGGCCGGCGCAAGCCGATGATGATGCTCGGCGCACTCGGCACCGTCATCATGATGGTGCTGCTAATCGACGCGCCCGATAGCGTCGCCTATCTCGGAGTGACGCTGGTCGCGTCGGGACTCATGCTGGGTATCGGCTTCGCGGGTTACTCGGCCTATCCGATGGGCCTCGCCACCAAATCGACGTATCCGACTGCATTCGGCATCGTCAACTGCGTCGGTCAGATCGGCGGCGCGTGTGCTCCGCTCGCGGTCGGCATCCTGCTGGACCGCTATAGCTGGACGAGCGTGTTCCTGTATATGGTCGGGACGGCCACGCTCTGTCTGCTGTTGCTTCTGACCGTTGCCGAACCGCTCGCCGTTCAGGCGGACGGCACCAAAGCGCGCAAGCGCGGCTAAGGCGCACTACCCGACAATCCGCGCCCATGCTGCCCGAAGACGGCGGGCGCGGTCTTCGAAGAGATACGAGCCAGCGAGCGTTAGCAGACCCGAAATCACGCCCGTGACGACCGCCTCTGCATACGGCATGCCGTAGTGATTGACGTGCGAATAGGCATCGCCCAGCATGGTGAGCGTGCCGACCACGAGCGCATTGCCGTACCGGTGGCCGTAGAGTTTCGACGCCGGCGTGAACGTGAGGAGCACGGCCAGAATTCCCGTGAAGAGACCGGTCTGCAGTGCAATCGTCCAGTGCGCCAGGCTCAGGACATTGCTCCAGCTTCCCGGCATGCAGGTCATACATGCGCTGGTCGGTTGCCAGAAGCGCTGGACGAACAGCCTGACGCGGCGTTTCCAATCGCTCGACATCGTGTCTTCCCCATCATGCGTGTGTCATCGCCCACGCGTCTTCCATTATGGATCGCGAAGCCGCGCGCTGGACGCCAAAGCACAGGCGGCGTGCGCCAGTTCGACACAGCGAAGCGGCAGGGATATTTCTAATTCTCGCGCTCTTCGAACCGTGCGATAACCGTTCGAGCGTCGTCGAACTGAAAGCCGGTGGCAGATGAGCTATCGTCGGCGTCGCAGTCCTCGCGAATGTCCATGTACGCTTGCGAAGGAGCCCCGCGCGGAACGTGGCCGCGCGGAAATCTACAGAACAAAACAATGAGAATCCGAGCAACAGGGCTGGTGATCCGCCAAAGCGCGGTCTTGATGGTCAGAGAATACACGGGGATGTGGCTGCTACCGGGCGGCTCCGTCGCACACGACGAGTTGCCCATCGTCGCCGCGATCCGCGAGTTGTATGACGAAACCGGCGTCGAGGCGCGGGCGGCCGCGTTCCTCTTCGAACACGTCTCGGCGCATCATGTGCATCACGTGTATCGCATGGTCATCGCGGACCATGCGCGTGTGCGCTCGGGCGCGGAGGTCGAGTCGGTGCAATGGGTCGATCATCGCGAAGTGTCCGACTGGCGCACGACGCCCGGCACGCGCGCCATCGTGGCGCGCGCGTTTTCGAGGTCGCCCGCGCTGGGTTAGCGCAACGCGTCTAGTGATGGGCTCTCGCCTTCGCTGCCGCGTTGATCCCGCCCGCGATGAACGTGCGTGCATGGGTCGCCAGATCCATGCTGTCGTCCCACAGGTTGCGCCATATCGCGAGCGCGTTGGATAGCTGTTCGTTCACGACGGTCGACGAAAAACTCTCGAACGTGACCACGCCCTGATAGTCGATCATCGCGAGCGCGTGGAAGAACTGCGCGAAATCGATCGTCCCGGAGCCGAGATAACCCCGATTGCTTTCGCCGATGTGAACGTAGCCAAGGCGCTTGCCGCACGCGAGCACCGGCTGCATGAAGTCCGACTCCTCGATGTTCATGTGATACGTGTCGAGATGCACGACGACGTTAGGCGCGCCGACGTCGTCGAGCATGGCGAGCGCCTGCGATGCCGTGTTCAGCAGATTGCTTTCGTAGCGGTTCACCACTTCGAGCCCGAGCGTGATGTTCTTCTTCAGCGCGAAGTCGGCGATACGCTTGAGCGAATCAACCGCATTGCGACGGCCCTGCGCGGTGAGCGGCTGTCCGTACTTCGCCATCGCGCCGTACAGGATGCCGCCAAAGTAATTGCCGCCGAGTTCCGCAGTGATGCCGATGCCCTCTTCGAGCAGCGCGAGTCCGCGCGCGACGGTTGCCGGATCGTCGCTCGACACGTCGGCGTCGAGCGTCAGACCGCGCGAGCAGCCGATCTGAAGACCGTATTCCTGGAGCAGACCGCGGGTCATCGCAAGGTCCATGACCTTCGGCCCGTGCAGCGACAGTTCGACGAGGTCGAAGCCGGCCTCTTTGGTCTGGCTGATGACCTTGCGCGTCGACTCCGGCGTCAGATCGCCGGCCCATACCAAAGCGTGAACACCCAGCGTATTCATTGTGCGACTCCTCCCGAAGCGGTCACGCGTCTGCGGACCAAGGACTGAAAAAAGCCGTTCGCCCACGCCCAGCGGATGAGCATCACGGCAAGCAAGAACACGCCCCACAAGGCCGTGGCGAGGTGCTGGTTGGCGCCGAGCAGATTCAGCCCTGACGCGATCACTTGCAGGATCACGAGCGCGATCACGACCGGCACGACGCGCCCGAAGCCGCCGAACGGATCGACGCGGCCGAGGAAACAGGCGAGGACGGCAATCAGCAGGAACGCCTCGCCGTGACCGACGCGCACCGAGTTGAAGCGCGCGGCCATCACGACGCCGGCGACGCCGCACATCAGGCCGGACAGCATGTAGATCCGCGTGACGGCGCGCGTCGTGGCGATCCCCGAATAGCGCGTGGCCTCCAGGTTCGAGCCGATCATGCGCGTGGCAAAGCCGAGTCGCGAACGCGTCATCACGACGTGCCAGAGCGCCGCGCATCCGGCGAAGATCCAGAGCGGGATCGGCACGCCGAACAACAGGCCGTTGCCCATCTCGCGCACGAAAGGCGGGAAGCCGGAAATGTCGCCGCCGTGGGTCAGGAATTCGCCCAGCCCGCGCAGGAAAATCATCATCGAGAGCGAGACGAGGATCGGACTTGCGCCCGTGCGCGCGATGATCGCGCCCATCAGCCAGCCGGCGGCGGCGCCCGTGGCGAGCGCTGCGGCAATCCCGAGCGCGATGGCGCCCGCGCCCGCGTCGGCGCCGCCTTGCGAGTGCAGCACCCACGCCATCGCCAGCCCGGCGATATTGGCGGTGAACGTCACCGCGAGATTGAAGCCGCCCGAGATCAGCGGCATCAGCATCGCGAGCGTGAAGAGTCCCAGTTCCGGCAACTGGAAAGCTACCGAGACGAACGTGCTGGTGGAGAAAAAGCGCTCGGAGGCGAAGCTCATGACCGCGATCACGAAGGCGAGAAACCCAAGCAGGCCGACGACATCGGGAGGCACGAGCGGCACGCCCGAGCGTTGTGACGACAGGAGTTTCATGATCTGGCCTCTGCGCGTGGCGAAGTGAATCGCGATCCGACGAGCTTCGCAAAGCCGCCGCTCGACATCGTGATGGCAATCAGGATGATCGCGCCGATGATCATCTTGAACGCGTAAGGCGAGATGCCGAGCAGGTTCAGCCCGTTCGCGGTGATGGCGGTCAGCAGGATGCCGAGGATGGCGCCGAGGATCGTGCCGCGTCCGCCGCCGAGCCGCGCCCCGCCGAGCACCACGGCGGCGAGCACATCGAGTTCGCGGCCATAGAGCGCATTGGGCACGACTTCCTGAACGTAGTGCGCCTGCATGAGCCCGGCGATGCCGGCCATCATCCCCAGCCAGCCGAACGCGACATAGTGCATCGTGCCGATGTTGATCCCGACGCGTCGCGCCGCGTCCGGGTTGTCGCCCATCGCGTAGAGCTGCCGCCCCGTGGTCGTGCGGCGCAGCAGGAACCAGGTGGCCGCCACCATGACGACCATCACCGCGACGGGCAGCGCGAGATCCGCGACGCCGCTCGACGTCTTCAGCTGGATCAGCGAAACGCGATGCGTCCACCAGTCCGGCAAATCGTAGATCGAGACGCCGCCCGTCAGGAACATCAGGCCGCCGAAGAACACGTTGAAGGTCGCAATCGTCACGACGATCGAGACAATGCGGAACCGGTAGATGATCGTGGCGTTGACGGCGCCCAGCAGGAAGCCGAATGCGGCCGCCGCGAGAAAGCCGATCGCCCAGTTGCCGCCGCCGAGCTGGATGACCGTCAGCGCGGTCAGGTACTGAACCACGGACGCGCCCACGGCGAACGAGATGTCGATGCCGCCCGCGATCAGCACGACGAGCAGCCCCGCGGCGAAGATGATGTTGACCGAACTCTGGTTGAGCAGATCGAACAGGTTCGGCAGCGTGAGGAAGGTCGTGGTCGAGATGCTCAGACCGACGACCATCGCCGCGATGAGCAGGATCAGGAGCGCCTCGATCGAGCCGATGCCCCATTTGCGCAGATCAGGCATGGACGTCTCCTTCGATCCGGTCCATCGTGGTCGCGCCCGGCAGATACTCCGCCACGATGCGGCCGTTGCGCATGTGCAGGATGCGGTCCGCGTTGAAGTAGACCTCGGGAATCTCGTCCGAGATCAGCAGGATCGCCATGCCCTGTGCCGCCAGCTGATGGATGATCGCGAAGATGCCGGCGCGAGCGCCCACGTCGACGCCGACGGTCGGTGAATCGAGAATCAGCAGCTTCGGATTGGTCGCGAGCCACTTGGCAAGCACGATGCGCTGCTGGTTGCCGCCCGAGAGCGTCGACACCGCATCCTCCGGTTTGCCGATCTTGACGGCCAGCTTCCTGATCCAGTCGTCGATCAGCGCGCCGCGCCGCGCCGGGTCGATCAGACGCGCCGGGCCGAGCAGGTTGTCGAGCACCGCGGCCACCGTATTGTCGCCGATCGACTGAGGTTGTACGAGGCCGAGCGAAAGCCGGTCTTCCGACACATACGCAATGCCCGCGCGGATCGCCTGTTTATTGGAGCGCAGCGACAACGTCTCGCCGTTGAGCCGGATCGAACCGGAATTCGCCGGCGACATGCCGAAGAGCGTCAGCGCGAGTTCCGTTCGACCCGCGCCGAGCCGGCCTGTGAGGCCGAGGATTTCCCCTTTCCTGATGGAGAGCGACACCCCGTCGTATTCGCTCCGACGCGTCAGGCCTTCGACCTGCAGCACGACCGGCGCGCCGGAGAGATCCGTGCTGCGCACCGCGTAGTCGAACGTGCGCCCGGTCATCAGTTCGGTGAGCCGGGTTTGCGTCATGCCGGCGGTCGGGAACGTGCCGACGTATTGTCCGTCGCGCAGCACGGTCACGCGCGTGCAGACGTCGAGCACTTCGGCAAGGCGGTGACTTACGAACACGACCGCGATTCCGTCCGCCGACAGACGCCGGACGATCGCAAGCAGCGCCTCGGTCTCCGCGTGCGACAGCGAGGCGGTCGGCTCGTCCATGAACACGAGCCGCGCGTCCGCGACGAGCGCCCGCGCGATCGCGACCGTCTGCCGCTGCGCGATCGACAGCGTGCGCACCGAGCGGTCGAGGTCGATCGCGACGCCCAGCCGCGCCAGGATACGGCGCGCCGCGTCCTTCATCTGCCGGTAGTTCACGAGGCGCGGGCGCGGTCCGAGGTTCTGCTCGAATGCGATGTTTTCCGCGACGGTCATCTCGGGAAACAGCGCGAGGTCCTGCCAGATCACCTGAATGCCGAGGTCGCGCGCCTTCGCCGGATTCAGCCCTTCGATGGACTGGCCGTCCATCAGCATCACGGCCCCGGCTTCCGGCTGATAGACGCCGCTGATCACCTTGATCAACGTGCTCTTGCCGCAGCCGTTTTCGCCCGCGAGGCAGACCACTTCGCCCGGCATGATGTCGAACTTCACGGACTGCAGCGCTTTCACGCCGCCGAATATCTTGGAGATGTTGTCGAGCTTGAGCAGTTCGGTGCGGCCGGCGTCGACGGGAGTCGCCGCACCGTCCGCCCGATCCGGCTGCACCGCGTGGTGATCCGGGGAAGCTGCTGTCGTCATGGGAACGCTCCTGATCCGAGCACGCTCAAGCCGTCGTGCGGCTCTTTCACGCATGCCGCGAAGACGCTGCGCTCAGAGGCCCGACTTCGCGAGATCGTCTACCGTTTTCTCGTTGAGTTCGACGAGTTGATCGACGATCAGATTGTGACCATCGGGATGAACCACGCCGAGGCCCGGGATATTCGTGCCGTCCTTGATCGGTTCGCCCTTCGCGACCATCACGCCCAGCGTCACGAACACCTCGCCCGCCTGCTTCGGATTCCACATGTAGCCGCCGGTCAACACGCCGTCGTGGACGAGACGCTTGCCCTGTCCCGGCGAAAACGGTCCGAGCACGAGCACCTTTCCTTTCGCCTGCCTCTCCGCGACCGCGCGCGCCGCCCCGATCGGCCCCTGGCTGCCGAACGCGAGAATCGCCTTGAGGTCGGGATGCGCACGCATCAGGTCGAGCGCGGTCTTGCGCGACGCGTCGACGTCCTCCGCGACGCCGTAGCGGTCGCCGACGAGCTTCATGCCCGGATCGTTGGCCTTGAGGTAAGCGATCGCCGCATCGGCCCACGCGTTGTGAAGCGGCACGGTGAGCGACCCGACGAACACCGCGTACTCGCCCTTGCCGCCCAGCGCCGTGGCGAGCTTCTTCGCGTACGCTTCGCCGAATCCTTTGACGGACGCCAGTTCGAAGTCCCAGTCGGCGTTCTTCTGCTTCGGCGACTCATGCGTGATGACCTTGATGCCCGCGGCCCGCGCCCGCTGCAACACCGGCTCCAGCACTTCGGCATCGTTCGGCACCACGCCGATCACGTCGACCTTCTGCGCAATCAGGTCCTCGATCGCGCGCACCTGGAGCGCCGGGTCGGCGCTCGTCGGGCCCACCATGAAAGCTTTGACGCCGAGCTTCTCGGCCTGCTGCTTGATCCCGGCGTCCATCGCGTTGAACCAGGGAATGCCGCCGATCTTCACGACCACACCGATCACCGGCTTGTCAGGCGACGCCGAAGCAAAGCCGGCTGACAGCGCGAACGCAACGACGCCCGCAAACAGGGTGCGTACCAGTTTCTTCGACATTGTCTCCTCCGCTGAACCGCTGGCAACTGTCGCCGAACGGCCAATTAGATCGTGGAAAGTGCGCGCTGCCTGCTGAAGCTGATACGTCTTGCTAAATCCATTCAGCATTCAGTGACACGGATGCTGAATCCATTTAGCATAAGGGTCAATCGGGTAAATACCCTGCCGTCGAGCGTGCGCCTGGCAGTGTCCGGTATCGGGTAAATTGAGAACGGGCGTGCTTTTGGAGTGAACGGCAGATGGTCCGCAACAAGTCAGGACGCAAGTCCACGATTTACGACATCGCGAAGGCGACGGGCTCGTCGACGTCTGCGGTCAGCATGGTGCTCAACGGCACGTGGGCGCGCTACCGCATCAAGGAAGACACCGCCAACCGCATCCTGGCGAGCGCGCAGCAGCTCGGCTACAACGTCAACATGAAGGCGCGCGGACTGCGGCTCTCGCGCTCCGGACTCGCGGGCATGATCCTGCCGCACTACCGGAACCGCTTCTTCGCGGGCCTCGCGGAGACCTTCGAGGAGCAGGCACGAAGCCGCGGCCTGTGCCCGATCGTCGTGAGCACCCAGCGCGATCCGTCGGTCGAGATGAGCGTGACCGAGACACTGCTATCGCAACGGGTCGAAGTGCTGTTCATCGCGGGCGTGCGGGACCCGTCGCCGCTCAACGCGCTGTGTCTGGCGGCCGGGATCATCTGCATCAACGTGGACCTGCCCGGCGCCGACGCGCCTTCCGTCGTCTCCGACAACCGTGGCGGCGCCTGCGCGCTGACCGATGCGCTGATCGACAAGATGATCGCTCGCGGCGCCTCGCCCGGGGAACTCGTGTTCCTTGGCGGCGTCGTCGACGAATACGCGACCGACATGCGCATCGCCGGCTTTCGCGACGCCTTCGCGGCCCGCGGCCTGCTCCCTGCGGACGATGCCGTCGAGTGCTTCGGCTATGACGCGTCGTCTGCGCGGCAAGCGGTCGCGCGCCGCTACGAGACGCTCGGCCGCCTCCCCGACGGCCTGCTGATGAACTCGATCACCGCGTTCGAAGGACTCGTGCAGTTCGCCTCGCGCCTGTCGCGGGAAGACTGGCATTCGGCGGTGGTCGGCTGCTTCGACTGGGACCCGTTTGCCGCCCATCTGCCCTTCGAGGTGACGATGATGCGCCAGGACGTCGAGCGCATCATCTCCGAGGCCTTCGCGCTGGCCGATGCGCACGAGACAAGCGCGTCATCCGGTCATCCGCTCGTGATCGTGCCGACGGGCTTCGGGCCGATGTCCGGCGAGGAAGAAAGGACGATCGAGACTGCGTGACTCGAGCCATCGAAGTCGCGTCCGAGCGCGACCGTCCTTCGGGTTCGCCGCGTATCAGCGCGTCCGAATCCGCGGCGAAGTCGCTGGTGCGCAATGTATTGCCGGACTTTCTCGCGGCTTATCCGGAAATCCACGTGGAGTTCGTCGTCGACACGCGACTCGTGGATATCGTCGCCGACGGTTTCGATGCCGGGATCCGGGTCCTGCAGGACGTGCCGCGCGACATGGTGGCGATCCGCTTCGGTCCCGACATGCGGTTTATCGCGGTACGCGAGTGGGCCGCGCGGGCCCTAGGTCCCTCCCGCTCACCACGGAGCCGGCTGTGCGGCTGCGGAAGGCGCCGGCTTCGCGTTCGCCGGCGGACTCTGCAACGGCGCCTGATGTCTTACGGGTTGCGACTCCGAACCACCCAGCACCAGCGCGTTACCGTTGACTTCGATCTTCACCGGGTCCGTTTTCTTCCATTGCTGCTTTGCGATCGTGAGCTTCCACACCGCGTCCTGCCCCGGATCGCGGAAGAACGCCGCCACGCCCACGACCTGCGCATCCGGGTTCATCGGCTCGGCGATACTCGCGCTCGCGTCCGGACGCAGCACGACATCCTTCGTCGCGAGCAGATCCGCCTTGAGCAGATTCAGATCGTCGGACTGTAGTTGCTCGTAGTTGAGTTGCGCGAAGGTCTTCGCGTCCTTGAGCTGGTAGAACCGCACCACCGTCGAAAGTGATTGCCCCTGGGCGTCGGCGTTGAGTGACGCACGGCTTTTGAGGTCCACGTTCATCGTCTTGACCTGGGTCGTGAAGGCCCACTTCGCGGCATCGACGGTGCTATCGCTGACCGACTGCGCAACGCCGCATCCGGCCGTGGCGACAGCCGACAAGATCGCGATCGCCAGACTTGCGCAGCGTGCCGCGCGCTTCATGTTTGCGTCCATTTCGGGGATGCCCCTGTTCCTGTTGTTGTTCTTCATGCGATTGCCTCGCCGGCGCCGTTCCAGCGACCGAGCTGCACGCGTGTGATGCGCGTGATAGGCGTGATTTGCGTGATACGCGCCGCATCGCCAGCCGGCGCTTCGAGTTGCGCCGTAAAACCCAGATTCGCCTGACGCGGCTCAAGCGTGGGCGTCGGCATCAGCTCGGGACGCACGTGCATCTCCAGATCCGCTTCGCTTTCGTAGCCCAGATAGAAGCGCAGCAGCGCCATCACCTCACGATGCGCGCGCTGCCCTGGCACGAGCGCCAGTACCGTTTCACGCGACCCGGGCGTGATGACGACCCGCACCGTGTTCGCCCGGTCGTAGAAGCCGCGCCCGAGCAGACATTGCTCACCGAGCGCGGCGGGCTCGACCTCGTCGACTTCCCGCCACACCGGGTGGAACTCTTCGACCGCAATCGACGCGTCCGGCACCGCATGCCGCAGCACACCGGCGAGGCCTTCCGCGGTGCGCGTCTTCTGCATCGCGAGTCCGAGCATCGAGAGCAACCGGCGTTTGTCGGCGATCTCCGAGAGCTGCGCTCGTGCGACCGAGGCCTGCTGCTTCTCCGTGGCCGTGCCGATGCGCGTGGTGATGTGCGTGCTAATACGCGCCGATGTACTGAACCCGAAGCCGGCGAAACTGAGCAGATAACGCGACACCGGGTCCGTCCCATCGCGCCTGAACCCAACCGGATACCGGTATTTGCGCGCGACACGGTAGTACTGCGTGATGACGCGGTGATGGAACAAGTCCAAAAACGCCGACAAGCGCTCGGCGCCATCGCGGTTCTGCGCGACCTCATCGACGAAATACGCGGGCATGCGCGCGTCGACGCCATACAGTCCAAGAAACGTCGTCACCACCGAGGGTGGCGCGGCCGGTTGGTCGGTGTCGTACCGCACCGCATCGATTTCACGCCCGGGAAAGCCCAGTTGCGCGCGCGAACGGAACCGGATCGGGTCCGCGGCCGGGGAATCCGTCGTCCCGAGCGGCGGCGCATCGGGCGCGGCCAGTTCGAGCAGCTCGCAGAAGCGGATGAAGTTCATCCGCGGCGCGTCGTCGAGAATCGCCGGTAGCAGCGACGGCGCGTCGGCCGCCAGCATCGTGCTCGCGTTCAAAACGGTGCCCCCTCGCCCTTCGTTTCAGGCCATTCGATACGCTGCCCCGTCGGCTGGGTCACGATCACGAGCTTCGTGTAGAGGTTCAGTGTGGCGTAGAGGCCCAAGAACCGGTTGAGCATGCCGCCGAAGAGTTCGAGATCGCCGTTGCCCGCAAAGCGCCCCGCGTCGAGCGTCACGGTGATCTCCACGCCGCGCAGCAGGCCGCCCTTGACGAGCTTGCTGAGCGGCCGGTGACGCACGTCGGTGATCGCGTTGATGCGCCGGCTGTTGAGTTCGCCGTCGGTCCAGTCGTAGAGCGCGAGCGAGCCGCGCAAAATCTCCGCGTCGAGCAGCGACAGGTAGTTTGGCGCGAGATGCGAGAGCACGCGCCACTGGAAGCGGTCGCCGGTGGGCGGATAGACGGGCAGCGTCGGCGCGGTCAAGTTGCGCACCGCGCCGATGTTGGTAAAGCCGCCGCGCATGCGCGTGATGCCCGCTTCGCGCAGGGCCTTGCGCGGCAGCATCCCGTTGGTGCCCGTCACCGACAGGGACAGCGTCTCGGTGGGCAAGGTCTTCGCCTGATCCCAGGCGTGGCCGCCGAGCACGATCCAGGTGTCGAACCGCCCGGACGGACCGCGCCGCATGCGCGTGTGGTAGTACCGCTCGGGCATGTCGTGGCGCAGCATGCCGCCGCGATGACGGAACGCCGCGAACGGCACATATTCATAGCGCCGCCCTCGCTCGAAATAATTCACGGCATCGACCGAATAGATATCGACGAGCGAGCCGTGTTCGGCACGCGCGCGCACCCGGTATTCGGTTTCGTGCTGCGTGACCGTGACCGGATCGGCGCCGACCGGGAACAGATTGATGACGGGCGTGCAGTACAGACGGATGTTGTCCGCGTTGAAGCGCATGTCGTCCGGATACGGATGTTCGAGCACGACCTCGACATCGAGCGAGGTCGCCGACGCGGGAATTGCCTGAATGTCGAGCCCGAGCAGGTCGACGAACATGAACTTCTCGGGGAACGTAAAGTACTCGAGCAGCAACTGGTAGCCGCCAAACGCGTTGTCGGCCTTGGGCCAGAGCCGTTCTTCGGCGGCGAACCCGGAGGGGGCGAGGCGCAGTCCCGGCATCGGCATCGGCACACCGGGCCGGTCCTCGGGCCAGCCCGGCACGCGCACCTGCATCGCGACCGGCTGTGCGGTCAGCGCGGCGTAAAGGGCGAGCGCAACGGGCCGGTCTGCATTCAGGTACAGACGCAGGCGCGGCACCTGCAGCCGCTCGCGTTCGGCCTGGGTCTGAATCGCCAGACGCAGACGGATGACGGAGCGTCCATCCTCGCGGGCATACACGCCCGCTTCGCTCAAGGCGAGCGGATACAGCTCGACCGCCTGCGTGGTGCGGTACACGCACTCGATCGCGGCATCGCCCGCGTTGAGTTCGGTGGCGACCGGATCGGACGTGGCTTCCAGTCCCGCTTCGAGCGTTTCGTGTTTTTGCAGCGCGCCGGTTTCCGGGATGAGTTCGAGAATGGCGAGCGACGGGATCATCCGCAGGTAGTGCGGCCACAGCATGCTGACGAGGCCCTCGGTCAGCTCGGGCAACTCGTCGTCGAGCTTGTGGCGCAGGCGCCCCATCAGGAAGGCAAAGCCTTCGAAGAGTCGCTCGACGTGCGGATCGCGCTCGCCGACGCGATCGAGGTCGAGTTCGCGCGCGCGGTCGGGGAACGCTTGCGCGAATTCCTTGCCGGCTTCGCGCAGGTAGCGCATTTCCGCTTCGTAGTAACGCAGGATCTCGTTGTCGCGGGTGGGTTCAGTCATGTCCGGTTATCCGTTCAGGCGGGCGCGACGGTGCGCGCCACGCGGGAAGTAGTTATTTGCGTCATCGGCCTGATGTCTCATGACGGCGCGCGACCCTGCGGGATCGGTACTTCCGCGTGCTTTGCCGCCTCGCGGGCAGCCGGGGGCAACGGCGGTGGACCTTTCGATAGCGGCTGCGCGGTCGCCGCGCTGTGTTCGACGAAGATGCGCGAGGGCAGCACGAAGCCCCGCAGTGCGAGCAACTCGAGCGGCCCGCGGCCCACGTCGGTACGGATCATGTAGCGCAACGGATGCGTGAGGTTCGACGGCGCGGGGGCGAGCGGCGCCTGCACCGTCAGCGCCGCCGGATCGGGTTCGCCCCAGTCTGCGTTCAGCGTCGGGGTCGGCGTCTGCGTCTTCGCCGGGGTCGGCGCCGGGTCCACGCTTGCCGGTTTGGCCTGCCACGTCAGTTGATAGGTCGCGCTGTCCAGCGACTCGACCGTCGCGCGCTCGAGCATGCGCACCAGCGCCCAGCGTCCGCTGTACTCGAAGCCCCGGTTCGTGCCGGCCGTATCGGTCTGCCATTCGAGCCGCGTGCCCGCGCTCTGCGGGTCCTTCGACGGCCACGTCAGCGTGTGCCACGTCTCCTGCTGGTTGTAGTAGTGCAGCTTCTGCGCATCGAGCGTGAGCAGCGTGTCGCTGACACCCGACGTCGGCACCGGCCTGAGCGCGAACACGTACTGCGGCTCGCCCTGAGCCAGCAAGTGACCGGCGATCTGCTGCAACGTGTTGATCGCTTTCAGGAACGCCGGATCGAACGCGCGCGACGTGCCGCTCGCGCCCGACCTGGCCGCCGCCGGCACCCACTGGTCGCCCTGAAGTTGCAGCGCGCCGGCCAGTTGCGTCGAGAGGAACGTTTCGATCAGTCCGCCCTGCGGACGCACGAAACGGGCGAGTTCGGGCAGCGACGCATCGTTGGCCGTGCTGGCAAAAGGATAGCGTCCGGCGAACGAGCGGTTCCAGGTGGCGACAATGGTCTGACGCCACGCGTCGTTCAGGCTCGCCTGCGCGGGCGCGAGCACCGTCTGCGTCGCCTGTTCGATCGGCCGCACGAAGAGCGTCTCGCCCATCCCCGCCCACTGCTCGCCAAGACTCGCGGCGACGAGTTGCGCGTAGGCGAGCGTGTCGGACAGCTCGGACCCCTTGCCCTGGAAGAGCGACTGCGCGACCTGGCGGGCCTGAGCGTCCGGGTCGGCGCTGTCGCTGATCTGTTGCAACTTCAGGCGCAGCGTCGTGACCCGCTCCGTGAACCGTTCCAGACTCAGATCGCTACCGGCGGGCGCGGCAGTGCCCGATCTCTCGCCGACCAGTCTGAGCACTGTGCCGAAGGAGGTGCCGAGCGGTCCGGCCGGGTCGGCCTGGGCCGGCTGCGGCGCGTCGTCCTTCTTGCCGAACAGGTTCTTTGCGCGGGTGACCAGCGCGTCGGAGAGCGTGGCCTGCTGCACGCCCGCGCCGCCCTGCCAGGCGAGCGACTTCATCAGCGCGATGAGCGGCGACTGCCGCGCGTCGGCGATGAGCTTCAGTTGCCCGACCGCGGCGGGCAGCGTCGGCGCGGCCTCGAACCGCACGCTGTTCATGAAGTCCTGCCAGTGGCCGGCGTAGTCGGAGAAATAGTGGGCGCGCAGCGCTGCACGCAGTTCCTCCGGCGTCGATGCTCCCGTGGAGGCGCCTGTCGGCGCGCCGTTGTTACTGTCGCCGCCGCTGTTGCCCAGCACCCAGTCACCGGCGACCCCATTGCGTTTCGCCGCCTCGTCGATCGCGGATTCGATCGACCCCTCCCACGCCTGGCGGGTAAAGACCCCGCGCACCGTCGCCGAGGTCGAGAAGAGACCGCGCGTATCGGTGCCTGCGGTCAGCGAGGCGAGCGTCTGGTCGGGATACTTGTGGCCGACCGCATCGAGGATGCTCTCGTAGATCGTGTCCTCGGAGTTCTTGACGCCGATGATCGCGAGCAGCGTCTGGCGCGCGTTGCCCACGAGTTCCTCGCGCGGCTGGATACGCCAGTCGGGATGCGCGGGAAAGTGCCGTGTCCAGAAACCCAGCAGCCGCGCGGACAGGTCGAGCTTCTCGCCGGGCCGCAAGCCGGTGTCGACGTTCCAGTGATTCTGGAGCTGCGGTGTCATGAAGGCTGGCTCGGCGCGTTGCGGCTCGGCCATCATGATGTACGTCTTGAGCGCCTGCTCGCCGGCCTGCGCCATCTGGCTGCTCTGGTCGTCGACCTGCACGGTCGACATCTGGCCGAGATCGGTGAGCTGACCTTCGATGTCCTGCTGCACGGGCTCGACAAGCAGCGCTCGCGCGGCGCGCGCGTAGGGCGTCCAGAGCGCGTCGAGGATGGCGCGGTCATGGTTCAGGCCGAAACGTGTGAACAGCGGCGTGTGGTCCTGCACGCGCGCTTCGTGCAGGCCAATGCGCTGCTGCAGATCGAGCAGCGCACGCAGACGCGCGGGTGTATCGGACGCGCGGTCGAGCGTGCGCAGGGCGTCGTTCGTCAGCGACAGTTCCCGCGCATTGGTCACGCCCGAGACGAGCATGCCGGCGCTCCACAGGCCGATAAGGGCCAAGGCGATCAGCGACGACACCGTGACGGGGTTTGAAAACGTGCGGCGGCCCGGGGTGCGGCTCGCGGCGTCGGCAAGGTAGCGCCACAGCGGCAGGTACGCACTGTCCGCACCCGATGTCGATGCGCTGGCAGCGGGCAACGGGGCAAAGAAAGCGCCCATGACCGGCAACGGGCGACGCTGCCAGTCGGAGAGGCTCGCAATCCAGCGAGCGAGCGGCGCGCTTCGGGTGTCGAGCCGGGTGGATAGGTCCGATGCGTAGGCGTCGTCGACGTTATCCGCGAGTTGATGGACGCTGCGGTCGGCTAGGCGGTCGCGCAGGTCAAGCAGCGCGGTTTCGATGGCGGAGGCGTCCGTGGACCGGACGAATTCGCAACCGGTGACCGGGGTGTCGGTGCGGTGAATGGAATCGGTGTCGGCGATGTCGAGGACGTAGACGGGTGCGGACCAGTGCAGGAACTCGGTGATGCGTGCAAGGTTAAGACCCCAGGGATTTTTCTCGCGTACGGAGTTCGACAGCGACGTCCCGTTATCCAGCACGAGTGCGATCGCATCAACCGAGCGGATCCACCGCAGTCGACGGATCTGGCGCAGCCACAACTCGTCCGGACGGCCGTCGGCGCCTAGACCGCCCCACAGCAGCACGGCGTCGTCGGTGGCTAGCCAGCCCTTTGTCGCCAGTTCCGGCATCAAGGAAGTAACGGTCGTGGAGTCGCCCGTGACCAGCAGCAAGGGCTGGGCGTAGGCCCAGCGAAACCAGCGCTTTTGCTGCAGGTAGAACTTCAGTTCCTTCGCCTGTGTGACGACCTGCTCTGCCCTGCTTTTTGCGGCAGTTGCAGTCGGGTCGGTCGGCTGAGGTGGCTCGATACTCCGATCTTTGGATGCCTCCTGCATCTCTAGACGCACCTGCTGGCGTCGCCGCAACGCAACAGGAAGCGCAACTGCGAGTATCAATGCTATAGCGATGAGGACCGGTCGATACCGAACGAACCACATGATCAGGTCTTGCTGATCTACGGTATACATGAGCAGAGCTGCGAGCATCGCAACAATCGCCGCGGCCAGCAGCCCCCGGCCAAGGATGTGCATTTTGGAAGTCTTCAAACGGTTGTTTCCTTTTGAGGCGCGGGAGCGGGTGCAACCAAGCAGAGGTGCACAGATTCAGAACTCGGCTCGCGCCAGGCGACCAGTTGTGGCCCGCTGCCCTGCGAAGCTTCGAGGGCCGTTGCAAGAGCAATCCATGCACTGGCCGGACCCGGGGTCCCAAGAACGTTATCGAGGAGTCGTTCCGGTATCGAGGCCTTGGGATCGATCGTGAGTGGTGAGCGGATGTCGACCGAAGCGTCATCGCAACCAGTGAGCCAGACACGGGAAACGGTGCCCGGGTTCACCTGCATTTCAGAAAGCTGTTGCAGCCCTGTCTCGAGCTTATCGCGTAACGCTGTCATCGGACGGAAGAAAGAACCACGAGGTGAGGAATCGGCGTCAAAGAGTAGCGCTGCGGCCCCCTCGCTGAATGCGGGGCTCTCGTCGTTATCGAGCCAGAATTGTGCCGCAATAACGAGTTGCGAAGGATAACTAAATAAGTTCACCTGCTGCGTGAGAAATTGCGAGCAACGGGTAACGTCTTCCACTTCGACCGTAAATCTGCAACGTGGCGCAACTTTGCTGAAAGCGTCTTTAGTCGCCGCTGCCCACGCGTCCTTGTTTTCAAGTGACGCTTCGTCAATCAGCACCTTGATCGGCAGTTCTTGACGCACAGCAAGCGACTCTCGCAAGCCATGCGCAATAACGCCAAGCAGTTTTGTACGTCGCCATGCCTCGAGCTTGCCGTTCGTCCATGGGAAGCCTTTCGCGCGTCCGCTACTAAGTGGCATTCCCGGAGCCGCGTCACCTATCTGAGTCGCTGAAACGGATACCGGGAAGACCGCGCAAGATGCGGTGACACAGAGATGACGACGGGACCACACCCGCCATAGCAATGCGATTCGCCCTTGCTCACGCTCCATCTCTTCAGCAATTGTCTGCTCGTGCTCCCAACGATCCAGCCGGGCACCAAATGAAAGGGCACAAGCGGAAAACGGTGTGCCGACGAGCAGTGCCCAAAAACGGATTCCTTGTGCCGGTTTGCCATGCGGCCACAGCAGTAACACGATGCCCGCGATACCCAATGCCATGGCAACAAGCGACGGCAGCCAGAACCGCAACGAGATCGGCGCGGGTTGTTGGACTTCTCTGAATGTCGGAATAGACCATGACATGGTGCAATTACCTCTTTTTTGGAAGACGCGTGCTTATATCCCTAATGCTGCTGCGATTGAGATACGTGATCGACCAATGTCTGCGCCTGCCCGATTAAGTGAGAATATTCTGGTTGCGAGGACATCTTTCGCGCAAAGCATTGTTCAAAACTCATAGAGGTTTGTTGGCTCAGTGATTTACACTCTGGAATGTCCGGTGCAACGATCGCTTCAGTGAATACATAAATCCGATCACCTGACATAACCGACACAGCTAAATTTTTGGGTGGTTTGGGCGCGGGGTCATCTTGCCCCAAAGCGAAAATAATAGCTCTCGCAATCAATCCACTATTCGCAGTCACGGGGATTTCACCATAGGCGTATACGGCTGCGTTACCACTGATCGTCGATGTGGCATTGTAAAAATTCTCAGTACCAACAAGCTCGGCCAGGTCGGGATAGCGGCTAACATCTTTCTTATGGACTGCGAGCCACGCCTGCATAATTGGCACCGTTGTCACAAAGAGCTGTGTTTTTCCGTCAAATGAAGTAATTACAATACCATCCAGACCTTCATATTGATCATCGTCCCTCGATCCCAGAACACCTTTTCCGCTGTTTGGAAAGCCCTTAATATTCACTCGACCTACCAATTTTTGCAGACTTATTTGCAGGTTATGAAGCCCTCTGTTCGCAGCCAGACTCAATCGCGCATTTTCTTGGTCTGCGTATTGCGCATGCATAACATTAATCGTTTTTTCTCTTAATTCCAGGTATTCATGGGTGGAGGTTTGAGCAATAGCAGAAATCGATAGCGCAGCAATGGCGAGCCCGAAAGAAATTTTTAAGAGAAAACTCTTCATTTTAAATTTGGTTGAGTTTGCTAAAAAATTAAATGACCTGCGCTTAATTGTTTCCGCCATATTCTTTTAAATATTTGGAAAAATCGGCTTTCATTTCATCGATCGTGTAACCCTGATCCTGGTTTCCACCAGGCAGCGAAGGCCACTGTCGTGCACGCAACAACTTCACTGCTTGATCGATGTCTCCCTGCCGTATGTAGCCCAGAGCCGTTGGAACGGGAGGATAGCCATCAGTCTTTGGCCCAAACCGTCCTGGCTCGCCCTCCATTAACCATATTGCGTAGCGGTCTTGTGTCTGGGGAGAAAAATCGGACGGTAACGCGCCCGTGGCTAGGGCATGGCCACTATTCCACGACGCACGTGACACCTGATACGCACCTTGATGATTTGCGCCGGCAGGATAGGTGGAGAAATCTTGGATTCCGCCTTGAAGCTTATATACCCCCTGCGAAGCACGGTATGTTTTGTCGTCACCAAACGAAAAAAAACTTTAGCCTCTCGGGAACGGATGACTTTCAAAAATGCCCTCATTCTCGCCAAAGTAAGCGGGTCGCTAAATCCAGCTTTGCGATGGATACCGATAACCTCATAAAAATGAGTGCCACCACCACCACTAAAACACAGATAGTTTCGTTTGAAATCACTGACATAATAGTGGTATGTCCTGATGTCTATGTGTCCGGGCTGGCCGTGACCGTCTGCGGTTTCCGTGTCGCCCTTTACATGGTAGACAATTACGTCTCCTGGCAGTGCCCATCGCGCATCCGGAAGCTGGCTGGTGACATTTTCAAATCCCTGCGACATCAAAAAATCACCTGCAACCTTGGCGTAGCTTCCACCAGCCGCGTCAAAATCACCCTTTTTGTTTTTTATAAATTTAATCGTATTGGCCCGCCAAAGTGCGATTTTTACGAACATATAACACTGGCCTTTAGATTGCTTCGAAGGCTTGCTACCGTACGTTATCGAGCCGTCCGCGATTTGCTTGATGTTTATAACAGTGGCAGACGAAGGCATTGTATGCTCAGTCTGTTCCTCTGCGATGGAAACAAGATTTTTTACGACCGCTAGGGTGTGCGAAGCCGCGGTTTTGTTGCCATTGGACGAGGAAGACGTGTTTGGAGGAACCGCCTTTCCCGCAACCGGGTTTGACTCCAGTCCAAAAAGATCTTCAATGTAATGCCACACGGCGTGAACTTGGTGAGATGCCCAATCTGTAATCGTTGCTACTGGGGACGCCTGCGGATGGCCCAACTGATCCCTTTTTACAATTGTCGCCTTTGGAGGAATGGGATTTCCTGATCCCCCCTTGGGCTTGACACTCGTCTGAGGATGCGATTTGTTGGTTGACGGCGATGGACTCGCTGCCGGTGTCGCTGATGCAGCAGGTGCAGAACTCCCGCTTGCAGCGTTTGCCGCTTGGGCGCTACTCGCTGGCGAACCGGCAGACTGCGCGTTGCCTTCGGTAGAACTTGACGAACCCGCGGCGCTACCTCCGCTTGCAGATGAGTCTTGCGAAGAATAGGCGGGATGCGCCTTGGTACCACCCTCATCACGGGTAGGTACCGGAGGTTCGTTGGAAACATTTTCAGATGACCCACCATGTTTCTGAGTCTCGCTTTCCAGAACCATGCTACCGCTCATCAGCGTGACCGTTGTGTCTGCCGTCGGTACTGTATAGCAAGCTAATTGCTTATAGATGCCAGTGTCGGCCAATACGGAAACAGTACAATCCGACCCTGCCGAAAACGACGTAACCGGCCTCGCGTTCCCATTCTCATCGCTTGCTCCGTTAACTACTACGCCATCAGACTCCAGGCGGTACTTAAGTCCATTAATCGGAGAGCCATCCAGACCAACAAACACATGGTTGAGTTCTGGTCCGTCAGATTGTGAGTCGGTTGGCTGATCTGCAGTCGATTGTGTTACCGCAGGCACCGTCGTGTCTGCGGAAGTACCGATCACGGAAGCTTGTGTCGTCGTCGACTGTTCAGTCGGATTAACGGGGAGCGCGACTGTCGATGATATCGATGCAGCCGCGTCATTTGGCATGCTAGAGCCCGCCGGCACCGTTGTATCCACGGGACTATTGACCGGAATATTCGACGCTGCATCAGCGTTCGGAATGGACGTCGAAGACGTTGATTCCGAATCAGTCACAATGATAACCATGTATTCACATCCTTATTGCAGTGGCTCGTCGTCAATTTTGCCGTGAGTTGAATCGAGAAAGAGACGCCACGGATCGTTGCCGATGTGGTACTTCAACGTTGTGGCTTGTTCGGTGAAGGTGCGGCTCGTCTTTCCGATGTCGCTCAACATTCCACTATCCACGATCCTCCCCGTGGAATCTTTAACAACATATGGAACGTGCTGGAACGGCAGCGAAAACTCCTTACCCAATAAGGGGCTGACATCAAGTCGCTGGCTAAATAGGTTAGTGTTGGGCGCGACGGGAAATTGCGGAAGAGGTGAGTTCATCGACGCCGCGCCCTGCTTCTGGATCGTAATGACCTTGAAGAACAAATCTTCTGGCCCATCGAGCGTGATGTTGCCGTCCTTGAGCTGGATGAATCCACCACCGCATTCGAGAATGAGTTCGTTCTTGGCGCTGATGCGTACCGTCCCGTTGACGCTCGACACCGACACGTCCTGATCGGCCAACAATGACATCGCATCGCTCTGGGCCTGAATTTCGACAGGCCCTTTCCCCGCGAAGATCTTGATGCCAAGCTTCTGCGCGAACATCGAGATCAGTTCGCCGGCGGCAACCGTGAAGTGCTTCATGACGCTGAAGTCAGCGTTCTTGCCGGCCACCACGTTGATGTTGCCCTTCGCCGCGAACTGGACGCCGTGACCCGCGATCATCCCAACTGACGCCGGCGTGCTCATAAGCAAGGCCGGCTCTTGCAGCCCATCGAAGTCGTCTTTCATCTGCTGCTGGGCATCGGTATCGGCAGGCTCGGCCTTCGCGCTGCTCGCGGAATTCGCAAGTACCTTGGCGAGTTCCAAAGCGCTTTCGAGCTGCGCGATGGTCTCCTGCATATCCCGTTGCGCGCCGTTGGCACCAGGGCGGTCGTAGGTAGTCACCATCACGCCCTTTCCTGCGCGAATCACCCCCCAGCCCGATGTCCTAAGCTCAAAGCCTTCACCCCGATGCTCAAGCTTCTGGTTCACCAAATAGCCGAGATTGAGCTGCGACTTGCCCGAGTGCTCCGTGCTGAGCTTGATCCCTTCCTGCCCTGCCCAATCTTCCATGCGCAGTTTGTTGTTGCTCTGCGTGCGGATCGTGTTGCGCGAAAGCCAGCGACGGTCATTCGTGATGAGATCGCGCGCCTGACTGTGATGATGAAAAGCCGTAATTTCCGGCTTGTCCG
Source organism: Caballeronia sp. LZ024 (assembly GCF_031451455.1). Lineage (NCBI taxonomy): Bacteria > Pseudomonadati > Pseudomonadota > Betaproteobacteria > Burkholderiales > Burkholderiaceae > Caballeronia > Caballeronia sp. LZ024. The sequence goes on from NZ_JARUXL010000002.1 coordinate 65,418, forward strand.
GATCG